>NZ_JBIRRV010000012.1:0-54929 GCF_044333925.1 Streptomyces sp. NPDC020898 | reverse complement strand
TCCCCCCCCCCCCCGGCCGCGGGCGCCCCCGGCGGGGGCTTGGGGGGGTCGGGGGCCCTGGGGGGGGGTGGGCCCCCGGGGGGGGGGGGGGGGTGCCCCCGGGGGGGCCCCCCCCACCCCGCTGCCGCTCCTGTCTCTGAGAAGGCTTCCGCATACCGGTCGATGGGTGTGGTCAGTCAAACTGGGTGCTAGATCGGGTGATCGCTGCGGCGTCGGCGCATGAAGACTTCTTCTCCCGGGCCTCCAGCATTTCGAGCACCGACGGCACAGCCACCTCCACGGACAAGATGAGCAGACGAACCGCCCCATCTCTCCCACCCACAGGCGGAGTTCACGCCCACCAACCTCGAACCACACGATCACGTTCGGAAAGCGGAAGCCTTCTGACATCAACCCGGGCCACCGGCCCAAGTGCTGGGAAACGATCAGATGGTGGATGGGAAGCGATCTCTGATGGCTTGAGATGTCGCTGCTCAGATCTACTCGTGAACACCCGTCCAGGGGTTCCACGGTGCCGATGGCACGCCGGCCGCTGCGGGCGATGCGTTTACGCCTGGCGCACCAGAGCTTGGGGAACGGGCCGTGCAATGGGCGGTGGCTGACTCCAACTCCGCCGAGCGGGCGCCCCGGTGGCCTTGTCGGCTATGACGGTTGGCGGTGTTCCTCGATGAAGTCGGTCACGAGGCGTGCGTAGTCGTCGGGGTGGGTGACGTGGGGGATGTGCCCGGCTCCCTCGAAGGTGTGTGTGCGGGCCTGGGGCAGTGCTCCGGAGAGTCTGGCGATGATCTCGGAGAACCATGGCGGGCTCTCCGTGCCCTTGGTCAGCAGGGCGGGCCCGGTGTAGCCGGGGAGGCGGCCGAGGTCGAGGTTCGCCCAGTCCGGGTCGGCCTGCTCGTCGAGGAATGTGGGGGCGTTGGTGAGGAAGGTCTGGCGGAACTGGTCCGGCAACTGGTCCCAGGCTCCGGGGCCGAGCGCGACCTCCTCCACGAACTGGCGTGCCCCCGCGAGGGTTTCGCCGGCCCGGAGGTGGGCGAGGACGCCTTCGATCCGCTCCCCGGCGGCCGCCATCAGCGGCAGCAGCCGGGTGTCGTCGGCCATCACACCCATGAGTGGGGGTTCGTGGGCGACAAGGCCCCGGAGGAGTTCGGGACGCCGGGAGGCCAGGCTGAGCACGGTCGAGGCGCCGAAGGAGTTGCCCGCGACGTACGCCGGGGCGAACCCCAGAGTCTCCATCAGTGCCGCCAGATCCTCCTCGTCCTCGAACCGCGACCCCTGCCCCGGCGGACGCTCGCTCCGGCTGTGGCCCCGGCGGTCGTAGACCAGTACCCGGAATCGCTCGGTGAGGGCGGGCAGGACCGGGGCCCAGTTGTTGTGGTCGCCCCAGGAGCCGTGCACCAGGACCAGCGGATCGCCGTCCCCGTCCCCCTCCTCGTAGTAGAGCTGGACGTCGTTGGCCTCGATCCGTGGCATGTCACGGTCTCCTCATCGGAAAGATGGTGTCCGCCCTGGAGCCATTCAGCCACCGCAAGCCCCGCGCGTACGACCTGCCAGTGCCTTCGTGGACCGAACATCATGCGTCCGGCCCATCGGCGACTCTGGTGCAAGACGAGTGCTGATCGATGCATCTGGGGAAAGGTCTCCTGGCCGGAATCCACGAGACCGGGGAGCTGCGGATCCGCAGGATGGTCGGCTCGGGTCCATGGCCGTCGCGTTGAGCCGAAGCGACGCCGATCGACGTGCGGACCTGGAGGGCAGGCCAAGGCGCCGTCAGCCGGCAGAAGCCGCCCTCACCGCCCTGGACGCGGAAATGGACGGTGGTGATCGTCGACAGCACCGGGGCCTTGCGGTGGGAGCTTCGGAGTGCTCGCCCGCGTGGTGAGGGTGCGGCGGTGCGGATCTGGGCCTCGCTGCCGCAGGACACCCTGCTTATACGGCATGGCGGCCACGGCCAAGCCAGTTCGGTCACCCGAGACACGGCTGCGGACGTGCCTGCCCGTACCGCCGCGAGGCTCGCATCCGCTCTACGGCTTGATGTCGTAGAGGACGTTGAACGGGTCGTCCGCCGTGGACCGGGCCACGTCGCTGAAGCCCGCCTCGGTGCACAGAGCGCGTACGACCGTCTCGGGCATACCGCACGTTCCGAGGGCGGCTCCGCCGTTCGCGAGGGACGTGGTCATGCAGTAGAACACGCTGAACCCGTAGAACATCGAGGCAACGGGGCCCACGTTGTCCTCGGGCCGGTCCTCGCAGTTGACCTCCAGCATCAGATAGTCGCCGTCGTCCTTGACCGCGGCCCTGATGGCGGCAAGCAGCCGCTTCGGTTCCGCCGAGTCGTGGAGGACGTCGAACGTGGTGATGAGGTCGTAGCGCCCGGGAAGCCCCTGGGCGGCATCGACCGTCTCGAAGGTCGCCCGGTCGGCGACACCAGCCGTCTCCGCGTTCGCCCGGGCACGTTCCACCTGGCCCGGGAAGTTGTCGAACCCCGTGAAACGGGAGCGGGGAAACCTCTTGGCGAGCACGATCAGAGCGCGGCCCGCGCCGCATCCCACGTCCGCGACGTCGATGCCGCGCTCCAGCCCTTCGACGACGTGAGGGAAGGTGCTCAGCCAGTCGTCGACCATCACGCTCTCGAACCAGCTGCCGGTGAAACGGCTCATGCCGTCCCACAGGCTGTCCGGGTAGTCGCCCTGCCGTACTCCGCCCCCACTCCGGAATGCCTCGACCAGTCGTTCGTACGGCGCCCAGGCTGCGGGCATCATCTGGTACACGCCGCCGAGGAACATGGACCCTGTCTCGTCGGCCAGAGCGGGGGCGTGCTCGGCGGGAAGGGCGAAGCGCCCGGCCTCACGTTCCTCCAGATAGCCTGCCGCGGTGAGACCGCGCAGCCACTCGCGAACGTATCGCTCGTTCAGGTCCAGTCGGTCCGCGAGCTCCTGGCTGCCGGCGGGGCCGTTGGCCGCTAGGTCCTTGAACAGACCCAGCCGGTCGCCCAGGTGGCACAGACCGACAGCCATCGTCCCGCTGATGTCCCCGAGCGCCTTCTCCATGAAGGCTTCGACCTTCGCTTCGTCCAATTCACCCTGCGCCGCCACGGTGTGCCTCCTGACCGAGCCCGATCGCGGGGCGCGACCGGCCCGGAAAGCAAAGCACCGGGCTGCCCCCTCGGGTCGGCCGCCACGACGGGCAGAGTCGCTCGGGCCGGATCGCCTCACCCGATCCGCGTACCGGACGCGCCGAGGGACCGACGGCCCGACATCCTGATCCCGAATGGCCTGCAGGCGTGCGTGCGAGAGGGTGAAGCGCGGCATCCCCGACACCGAACTCGAAGGCGATGGCCTCCAGGGCGCGGCGGTCGCTCAGCCGCTCGCCTCACGCCGGACGGGCCGTCACCGACGGTGGCTGAAGCACGGGCGTGGGCGCCGACGGCCGGCCCCGGTCTGTCTGAGGCTGACGAACCGTCGGCGTGGTGCACCCAGTGACGGAGCGGACCTCCGCGCTCACTGCTTGGGTGGCAGGCTCTCGGCGAAGGCGCGTCCTTCGTCGATCCACGTGCCGAGGACGTCATCTTCCGTGAGAGTGGGCCCGGCGACGAGGATCCAGCCGCGCATCGGCCGGCCGGTCATGTCGAAGAGACGTGTGCCGGGCCGGGCCAGGGCCGCGTCGGTGTTGTCGGGGCCGACCCGCACCATGAGATCGTCGCCGCTCACGCTCACGGCCATGTTGCCGCGGTGCAGGAAGGCAATCCCCCCGAACATGTGCTTCTCCCTGATGTCGGGATCAGCGTCCAGCCGTTGTCTGATCCGTGCCCTTCGTCGTACGGCATGAAGGTTGCTCCTGCTCTCTGGTGAGCCGGTGTTCGAGGTCGCGCAGGTCCTTGCCGATGGAGGAGCGGACCTGGCGGGCCAGGAGAGGCGCGGTCAGCCGGTAGAAGCCTCCTCCGCCGCCCCGGACATGAATGCGGGCGAGGGTGCCGTGCGGGTCCGGCTCGAAGGTGTAAGTGACGTGCATGGGCATCGGGCCGGCCGCGGAGATCATGTCCAGCAGGCGGGGCGGCTCGTACGCGGCCACGCGCAGGACGTAGTCGATGCGTCGGCCGAGGAAATGCGCTGTCCGGGTGACCTCGGCGCCCACGCCGAATCCGCCTTGATCCGCTTCCCGGGTCAGCTTCGCGGTGCGGATGCCCTGGGTCCACTCGGCGTCATGGCGCCAGTCCATGGCATACCCGGCCACCAGCTCCGGCGGGAGCGGAATCATTCGCTCCACGGATACGTCGTACGCAGATCTCGAACCGGTAGAGCGTGTAGGTGATCAGGTGGTTCGCGGACGGCGGTCCCATGGACACGACGGCCGAGATTGCTCGGGTTACGCCGGCGTTGCGCAGGGACTCCCGGGGTGCCAGGTCCATGGTCTCCCAGGCTTCGGCGACCAGGCGGCCGAGGATGCCGCCGCTGTAGAGCTCCAGCGCCACGGCTCCGGGCAGTACTCCGTGGAAGAGGCCCAGGAGCGCGACGACGGCCCACACGGTTGGTTGGGGGGACCGACCGCAGCAGCGGCCTCCCGATCGTCCGCTACACCCACGCCGAACTCGCCGACCAGTTTCCCGGCGCGGGCTCGGTCTGGGCCGCAGTCTCGGTGGCGTCTTGGTGACGGCGGCTCGGTCTCGGCGAGCGCATCGCGCTGACCCGCGGCGGCCAACATCGTGGCCCAGTGCGGCGTCGACGTTGCGGTGCAGGGTGAGATCGACGATGCGGTCGTCGCTGGGCCGGAAGGGGTGGTTTGGATCCGGCATGCCGAGGAGCGGTTGCGCACCTCCCTCTCGGTGGAGAGCAGGGCGTACTGCTCCCGTTCGGCCCGTTCACCGAGCGCGCTTCGGCCCGAGCGTGATGTGGATCACGGGTTACTCCCCATAGATGGATACCCGGGGCCCCTTGCCCTGGGGACTATCGAACACGTCAACCCGAAGGAGGACCAGCTGGGCCGCGATCACGTCGGCTGGGACCCGAACATGGACGACTGCGGCTGCGGGGAGCCCGTCGCCACCGGCTGGTTCCTGATCGGGCACGACCAGAAGGCTCTGCACGTGCACCGTGACCGACCGTTGCACCCGGCCACGATGAAGCCCGCCACCCGACGGTGGCGTGCCTCCGGCCACTTTCCTTGCTGGCCTCGTGTTCCCGTCCCTGACTCACGGCGCACGGAAGCGGTCAGGACTTCCAGATCGGGGTCTTCTCGGTCTGGCGGAGCACGCGGCCTGTATGGGCCAGTAAGATGCCGCGACGCCGTGTGGGGACGCGGTGGGGGTAGGGGGATCAAAGGTGCGCTCGGCGTGGGATCGCGTGACAAGGGCCTGCGCTGTGGCCGTGGGTGCATTCCAGTTGTTCTGTGCCGTCATGTTCGTGCCCGTGTTCGTGGGTCTGATGGTCGTGGGACTCCTCTGGGAGGACCCCGACGAGGCGAAACGGCCGGCACCAGCCCCGGCTGCGCCGGGAGAGCCCTCCGTGGCGCCGGTCGAGTGGACGTACCAGGGCGCGGTGTGCGCTGACGGCTGGGTGTCCCTGTCGGTTGGGGAGCGGGGCGCATGCAGCCATCACGGGGGAGTCGCCGGAAGCTGGGTAGCGGCAGATGGCACCGAAGCGACCTGTCGGAACTATCCGCCGCGGACTCAGGAGCAGATCAACCGGCTGGTGACGAAGTTCGGCCGAATTGTCTGCTAAGTCAGCACCCATGCCTGTTGCTGACATGCCAAGGACTGGTCCTGCCCGGTAGTGACGTTGCTTGTTGAGCTGCTGCGCCTACGGGCGAAGCCCCAAGTAGCGGACGAGCGCGACGGGCCATCACGGGATGGTCACCACTCCCGCAGATAGCGGACGCATCATCCCCCCGGCAGTACCGTCGTCCCCCTCCAGAACCGCCTGCAGGGGGACGAGATGACTAACCCGTACATGTGGCCGCCCAGACCGCAGCAGCCACCGCGCCTGGCCGCGAGATGGGCGCGCAAGAGGTACGTCCTGCCCACGCTCGGCTTCGCGTTCTTCCTCGGCATCGGCATCGGCGCCGGAGCCAGCGGTGACGGCGGCACGGCCGACGGCGCGAAACCCTCGGTGGCCAGCCCTGGCCCGACCGTCACTGTGACCGCGACGGCGACGGCGACGGCGACGGCGACGGCGAAGCCCGCGCCCACGGTCACTGCGACGAAGACGGTGAAGGTGAAGGTGACCGCTACTGCACAGGCCGCCGCAGACAGCGGCGACGACTCCGGCGGTAGCGGGACAAGCGGCGGGAGCAGCTCTGGCGGCCAGACGGGTGTCCAGTTCGGATACGCCTGCTCCCCCGTCGGCGCTCTCGGCACCGCTGAAGACGGACGGCCCGCCAAATGCTTCATGGGCAAAGACGGCCGGGCTCGGTGGGGCTATGACTCGAACCGCGGATAGATTCTCGGGAAACCGACGTCATGCCTGATCACACCGCCACCGAGTTTGGGCTGCTGATCGATTATCCGCCGGGCACCTACACCCGCCGGTTGTGGCGCCGCTGCCCCGGGACACCAGCCAGGACAGCCTCGGGCAGACTCAGTCAGACGGTAGGAAACGGCTTCCGAGCCTCACAGCTCTCACAGGCCGTGCGGAGTCGGTGTCAGTGCCGGGGCCGATGATGGGCGGCATCTGCCCTGCGAACGAGAGGCCCCCGTGAGCACGACCTACGCCCTGACCGTGATCGAAGAGCACGGTGCCCGCCCGGGCCTGGCCGGATTCATCGAGAGCGTGCACTCCATGATCAGCGTGGTCGCCGACGAGCTCGACGCTCCGGAGTCGGAGCTGACGGTGGTGCTCACCGGCGATATCACGGCGTCGATCCGCGCACGCAGCGAGATCGAGAGGGACTTCACCCCGGAGCGGTCCGGCGGCATCGTGAAGGGCAAGACGATCAGTCTGGCCCGTGACTTCAGCAAGACGGTCATCGTTCTCGACACTGGCGACGCGGCGGGCGAAGAGGAGTTGGAGCAGGCGGAACTCCTTCACCTGGTCGTGCACGAGTACGGACACGCCCTCATCGGCCGGCTTCGTGCAGCAGCCGACACCCGGCCGCCCAAGACGACGCGTCCCAAGACGCCGGAGGAGGTGGCGGCAATCTGGGCGTACGAGGCCGCCGACGAGTTCCGGTGCGACCTGTTCTCCAACGCGCTCATGGGCCAGTGCATCACCGTGACGCCGAGCAGCGGCGGTGAGTCCCGGCGGTTCACCCTTGCCGATCTCCTGGGCGAGGGCTGCCGCGACGCCTTCGCGGGCCTGCTCGATGACGTGCATCCCGGCTGGGCCGACCTGGTCTACGCCTAACAGACACACCAGGGCGGCCTGGACGAGATGTACGAAGGCTTGCTCTTCGGTACTGGCGCGATGCTCAAGCTCATTGCGCACGCCGACGCCGTGGAGGAGGCTGGCGGGAACGCGCCGCTGCTCACCGGGTACGCGGACCATCCTGCAGTCCGGCGGCTTCTGGGCCCTGTGTGGACGCCGATCCGTGAGGTGCTGGATACGACGCCCACCCTGCTGCCGCTGGCTGACTTCGCGGCCGTGGACCGGGCTATCCAGGACTGTGGCCGGCACATCGTCGCCATGTGGGCGTCCCTCGGAGTCACCGGGCGTCTGACGGAGGACGACCAGCTGTACATCTCGGTCCGCTGACGGCCCGCTCGCGTGACCACAGCCTTACATCCTCCTGGGCGGTCTGCTGCCCCTGGGGATCAGGGTTCGATGAACGGCAGGGCGACGGCGTGCAGTTTGGTCTGGAGGTTGATGTCGCTGGTGGCGACGTACCAGGCGGAGCCGGGGTGCCGGGACTGCAGGAGCAGGGTCGAGGCGATGAACCGGTCGTCCGGGACGCCCAGGTCGAGCCAGTCGGGCAGCGCGTCGGACTTGGGTTCGATGTACTCGAAGACGGCGTGGACGTCGCCGGCGACCCGGACGCCGAGGGTGACGTCGCCGTTGTTGCGCAGTCCCTTCAGGCGCCGGTCGGCCTTCTTGGCCGCGTCGCGCAGGACGTCGGTCCGGCCTGCGCGCTTCTTGTCGTCCAGCTCGCGCAGCACGACCGGCAGCAGGTGCGCCATGTAGCGCGGACCGATCTGGGCGGTGTAGACGGCGAGATCGGGGTTGTCGATCAGGGCGTTGGTATCGACGGTCAGGCGCACCGGCCATGGATCCGTCAGGAGCAGGCCGGTCAGACCGTGCAGCTGTCGGACCGATGCCCGTGCGAGTTGCACGGCCTGGGGGATGTGCTGCGGGATGGAGTAGTCCTCCCACGTACGTTCGCGGAGAAGCCAGCGCTCCAGGAGTTCCAGGCTGTCCTTGAGCTTTTCCGCCGTCTCGGGCGTCGGGTGCGGGAACAGCAGGAGGAAACGCGGTTTCCAGTCCCGCAGCCGGCGCAGCAGGTCCATCCGCTGCATCTCCAGCTCCGGGCCGCTCGGCGCCCACTCCCAGTCCGTTGCGGTCACGATTCCCGAGTCCACGTACTGGGTACCGGACGCTTCCAGGACGGCGACGTAGTCGCTCTCGATCGCGTCCACCTGCGTCAGCAGGCGCTCTTTGTACGTGGGCGGAAGGGGCTTCTTCGACGGCATCCACCGATGATGGCCCACCCCACTGACATCGTCGGTCCCGCCAAGTTTCGTCGCCGGGGAAAACCCGTGCACCAAGGCCCTGGCGGGGGCCTACGCTCCCGTCATGTACAGCAGCACCTACCCCCGCCCGTTGACCGGAGGCTTCCGGCTCGGAGTCTTCGACACCTCGGCGCTCACCCAGGACATCACCGCGGCGCTGAAGCGGGGCCGGCCGTCCTCGATCCTCGCCGGAATGCAGCACGGGACGCTGCGCGGCTTCATCCCGCACTACGTGTGGGCGGAGGTCCCCCGGGTGCTGGCCGACCGCAAACGCGAGGGCGGCACCTTCGATCTCGTCAGAGCGGAGCGGCTGTGGTGGCAGCAGTACGTGCCGCTGCTGCACGTCGTCTCCGTAACGGGACTGCCCATGACAGCGGCCGCAGACAAGCTCGCCCAGGAGGACCTCAGCGACGTCGGCATCCTCCAACTCTCCGACGTGCTCGCTCCCGTGGTGCTGTTCGCCGCCGACCCCGACCTGATCCGCCACGGCGTCGCCGTCCCGAACTGGGAAGCGGTACGAAGCGTGCTGGGGCGGATCGGCAAGGCGGAGACGGACATGCAGGGCAGCACCAGCGCGATCCTGGGTACCGGATACACCCTGGCCGGGGCCGCACGGCTGGCGCGCGCCCACCCGCTGGCCGCCGGAGTGGTGGTGGCCGCCGCCGGCGCCTACGCGTACCGCAACCGCACCCGGTTCACCAGCGACAGTCGCGCGACGCTCGCCCGGCTCGGCACGGAGGCCCTCAAGATCCTGGGCGAACCGTTCGTTCAGCACGAGGTGCACGGGCGCGACTGGACGCAGGCGGAACGCGGAACCGCCGGAGAGGACGTGCTCTCCCGGGTCGCCCGGCTGCTGGCCCGTGCGCCCGAGCCGATGACCCGCACCGACATCCTCGCCGCCCTTCCCGCCTCGGTGCACCAGCCGCACCGCCGGCAGATGGACGGACTGGGACGGCTCCTGCACCGCTTCCCCGCCTTCCACCAGACAGGGCCCGGCAGATGGCAGATCGGCAGGACCAACGCGCAGATCACGGCAGCGCCTTGGGGCTAGGCACGGCGGGTACGAGGCCCGTGGTGACCGGACGCGGATCCTCTGCCTATCGGCCCTGCTTGATCGGCAGAACGAAGGGAAGAAGCGCAAGGTGGATTTCTCGTTCGAGATCGTCGTTGGCTCGAATCACGAAGTCGTAGCGCCCCTCTGAGGGGCGGGCATCGAGCGTCCGCTTGCAGTTCGGGTGTTCTTCAATCCTCTGGATTGCCTTCTGGGTCGCGTTTGTCGCGTCTCCCCGTCGGATGAAGAGCAGAAGGGCCCCCTTCGAGTCCCGCCAGACGTGGTACTTCAGGAGCTGGGTGAGGGCGTCTCCGACGACTTGAGGGCCGTCCCAGATCTTGCACTCCCCGATGAAGACATTACGGTCTTCCATGCGGATCAGGATGTCGGTCCTGCCGTCGCCGTTGAACAGCTCACCTCCGCTTGCTCCCATGAAAGTGCTGTTCAAGCTGACCAAGAGCAGGTTGCGGATGTCTTCCTCGCCGAGTTTGGCGATAGTTCCGGGGGTCCGTTCCAGCGCGTTGCGTGAGTGCGTGATGACCCGAATAGCCTCTTCGTAGTCTTTGTCCAGGAGTTCCCACTCGGGCCTGAACGGTTCTGCGACTCCTGGCTGGCGTCGGGGCACCACTTGGCGACGGCTGACGGGAACGGAGAAAGCCGGAGGTCCGTCTTTCTGTCTGACGGGGATCCCGAGAGCGGCTTCGAGTTCTCGGTCGGCAAGGAGCTGGCTCTTCCTACGAGAAACCCGAGCGGGCACCGTCTGCTTCAGGAGCTCGTTGTGGCTCGCGATCTCGGAGCGAGCATGGCCAAGATTCCTCTCGATGACATCGAGCTCCCCGTTGATCTTTTGCAGCACTACGGCCGGGTCCGCGGTGTCACCACGCCAGGTCACATGGATCTCCGAGCCCACAATCCGCGCAGACTGTCCGCTCAGCAGCGACGTGTATGAGCCCGGGCGGTACCTCATCAGGTCCATGTCGCCCTCGCAGGGGACCACGATGGTGATCTCGGTCTGCCGGACATCCCTGCGCCCCATGAGGTCGTCAACGGGGACGACGTGCTCGGTTGACGGGAGCCGTTGCCTCTGGTCGCGGTGCATCACGGGAGCTTCCGCTCCGTACTCGTCGATCAAGTACTTGATGATGTCGGCTTCGGGGGAGGCCAACAGCTCATCCGCGTTCCAGGCGTTGATTTTCTTCAATGCCCTGTCCAGGCGATCTGCAAGGAGTTGACGGAGGCTCTCTGTGTCGAACGGCCCGCTGTGCTGACGCATGCCGCCCAGTGTGAACGACACCACCGACAACCGGCCCTGACCACCTCATGAGCGAGCTTCGGCACGGTCTCCGCCAGATCCAGTGCCGCAGCAACCTCATCGACGGATGTCTCGCCGAAACTGGCCTCGCCTTGACGACATCACGGCAACAACGTCAGTAACGGCACACTTGAGTAACTCGAAGGCGATTAGGCTCTGTCCAGCAAGACCTTATGAGCTGCTCCGGAGGGTGCCAAGAGTGAGTGAGAGTGCCCGGCCGCAGCCAGACGGCGGCCGACTGCCGACACAGACGTGGCGGCCGGAGAAGCGGCGCGCCTTCCTCGGTAGGTTCGCCCCGGCCTTCTACGACGAGGCGAACTCCCATCAGGTGTACGGGCACGACCGCCCCAACGCGGTGCTGGAGAACGCCGTCGGGCTCATGCTGTGCTACGACGAGTTGTGGTTCCTCAGCCGCGACCTGTGCCCTGCGGACATGCAGGAACTGGACTTTGTCCGGTTCGTGTCCGACGACGCCGAGCTGTCGAAGACCGCTCGTGAGGTGTTCCGCGCGCGCCAGGTGGACCTGCGCCGCGAGTTCGCGGAGTGGAGTGACGACACGCGCCGACCGCACCTGCGGGAGGCGGCGATAGCCGGGGATCTCGGCAGGTTCTCCGACTGGGAGGCATCCCGGAATCGGCAGGGACACGCGCAGTACCGAGGGCAGTCGCAACGCCATCGGTATCTGCGGGATCACCTGACGGCGGCCATGAACCGCGCTGGACACGCCACGTCACTGCGGCCCCGCATCGACTACGACGCGATCGCACAGCACGCACAGGCGCCCGGCGACCAGCTTTCGACAGCGGCACAAACCCTGCTCAAGAGCCGGGAACTGGCAGATCTCGACCAGATCGCCGAATGGTCCGTTACTGATGCCCTCCATCTCGGCCCTATGGACTGCATCGTCAACACCGGCTCGGCGATCCTGCTGGCTCCTCCGGAGGACGACCCGGACGACGACGTGCAGTTCGAGACGCACAAGATCGAGGCCATCGAGAAGATCCTCCACCTGCGCAGCACGGACACTCTCACCCCGCGCGGCGCCTATGATGACTACATCGCCGACCTCCGCAAGGACCAGCGGGTCAAGGACCTGCGGCAGTTTCTGGCGGGCCGCCCGTCCCCGGACGGCTCGGCCGCCACGCTGGCCGCAGAAGTCGAGAGGGTCATCGAGGCCCACCAGCGCGAGGGGTTCCGGCGGATGCACCGGCCGGCGAAGCTGCGGGCCGTCGCCAGCATGGCTCTGGGAGCAGTCAATCAGGTGGTCCCCGGTCTCGGGACTGTGCTCGGCGCCATGGTGAACGCCGACCGGAACATCGCGGACTTCAAGTTCAGAAGGGACAGCCGGTGGGCGGTGTTCGTCGTCGACGCCCGTTTCCGGCAGAACCCCGGCCGGGAAGACAGGATCTGACGGCGACGCTGACGCGGTTAGCGACGAACTGGAAGGTGGAGTCCGGATGAGTGGTGCGTTGCTCGCTGCGGCCGAGACCAATCCCTGGGCATCCGGCTGGGACATGCTCGTCGCCCTCGGCACACTCGGCCTGGCTGTGGGGACCGTACTCCTCGCCGTCTTCACGTTCGCGCTCGCCCGCCGAACGCACGATCTCGCACGCGACAGCGAGGCAACCGTGCGCAGTCAGTGGCGGCCGGTCCTGCTGCCGGCCGGCCACAAGCCGTACGAGGAGGAGGGATTCACGACCACCCCGCGGATCAAGCCCCTGGCGTACAACCCGAACGAGCAGATCCTGACTGTACGCATCCACAACGCAGGGACCGGCCCCGCTCTGTACGTGCGCGCGCACCTGGAGCGACCCGATCAGCCGGGCGGCATCAGCCCCCGCAACTGGTCGCGGGCGGCCCTCGCCCCCGGTGAAGCAGCAGACCTCGTGTTCGAGAACGCATCCTTCGCTCAGCGCGCCCAACTCCTCCTCGATTACCGGGACCTGGCCGGTCACCAGTACGGCACGGCGTGCACGATCGAACGGGTCAACCTTGAACCGCGCATGTATGACGTCCTGGTCGAGGACCACTCGGTGACCACGCTGGGCGACGCGGTGTACCCGCAAGAAGGTCTGCGGGACGCCAGGCTCCCTGCCTCGGCTGGACCCAGCCTGACGTAGTTGGCTCAGGGACCCCTGGGCCTCTGGGGCCGATCCGCAGGTCAGCTCGCTTAAGTACCGGCAGCATGTCCGAGTCGCCCAGCTACTGGGCGGCCAGTTGTCCCCTGGTGTCCGAGTTGGGATTCCGGGGCCGACTCCGCCACAGCGCACTCACGCACGACGCGGAAGACGGCACCTCAACGCCGATGCTCCTGGCTCGCTCCCGCCACGCCTCCGTACGACCCCTGGAGAGGTACGCCTGGCCCGGCGTCGACGCGGTTGCCCAGCACGTCGCCGAGCGGGACCCGGCCGCCCGCCGACGGAGTAAGCCGGAGAACTTCCGGTGTGCTTCCCGGACGACACCGCACTCCGAGCGACATCATCCCAGGTCAGCGATATCCGTTGTTTCTGCGGCCGTTACTCTGCCCCTGGCCACACAGCGGGATTCGTCCACGAACCGCAAGGCACCCCGAACTCCATGACCTCACAACGGGCGCCCCGCCGACCCAAGTCGCGGCACACGCTGTGTCCCCCGCAGGTCGCGTCGCTTTCCCCGGAGTGACGGCACGGGCGTGTGTCCCCGCCGTCCAGTCACGAGATGTGCTTTTCCGGGCGGATTGAGACACGGCTTTATGCCGAGCATCACACACAACCCCGACCGGCTGCCCGCCACCTACCTTGGCCTCGCAGATCAGCCGTTCTGAGGCTCCCGCGCTGTGCGGGTGGTGCTGATCAGGTGGTCAGGTGAGGTCGACGAGGGACGGCGCCGGATCGGCCTCCAGGTCGTACTCCTCGAACTCCCACAGCACGATGTTCGCGTCCTTGGGTACGCGGTACACGAACTTCATCTCGTCCTTGAAGCCGGGCTGCAACTGCGCGTTGCACTCGGGGTTCCCCGGGACGTAGTCCAGGTCCTCGATCGTGTCGAAACGTCGGCCCTGGTCATCGATCAGCGCATTGATGATGGGCAGCGAGCACGTGAGGTCCATGCTGGCCTTGGTCTCGTTGCGGACGACGGTCTCGAGGATCACGTACTTTGCGTCCGGGTCGGCCTGTTTGGCGGCACCGTTGAAGGTGATGCTGTTGGCCTCCCGGACCTTCTTCATCGTGACGACGGTGCCCCGATTGCGCGCCTCCTCCCCGACCTTGAACTCGGCTTCGGTAGGCGCCTCAGTGTCGGCGTTGCCGCCGGTCGCTCCTCCTGCCTCAAGGACCTTGTCGCCTGCCTCGTCAACGGCTTGCGACCACTGCTCGTCTGTGAGGTCGGCGCAAGCCTCGGGCCGGGAGTCAGGGGTGTCGGCGCCATTCACCTGGTCGATCATCAGGTCGAAGACGGCGTCCGCGCATTCTTTACTGATGCCGGTTTCGGTGGCGGCAGGTTCGGCTGCACTGGGTGCGGCGGCCGACTTGCTGTCACTGCTGCTGCCGCATGCGGTGAGGCTGGCTATGAGCAGCGCGGCGGTAGCCACCGTTCGGGCGCGCATGGTCCCCCCCAGGAGTCGTGAAGTGCTGGACATCATGCACCTTGTGGTGAGGTTACAGAGAGGCTGTGTTGAAGTCGTGACTTCGCCGCGTCTTCGGTTGCCATGACGGTGGAGCGGATCGAGTGGACGACGGCCACCATGGCGTCTGCGTCCGGCTCCGCACCGGTCGGCGTTCCGATTCCAGCGTGACCGCGACAGCGTGGAACTGCCAGCATCCGGCGAACTCCTCGTTGAGCTGCGCCAACGCCGCTGCTCGACATCGAACACCGGGTCGGTGCCGACCACCATCCACACGGCGATGTCGGCGTTGCCGACGTACGCGCAGGTGACGATTTTCGCGATGCTTGTGGGCGCCCTAGCCGAACTGGGCCTCGATGACCACCTGCCTGCCCTGCTCGTCGCGGGCGGCGAGGCACGGGCGCAGCCCGCCTCGCCAGCCGGCAACGTCCCACGGGCGAGTTGGAAGAGCCGATAGGTCGGCGCGAGCACGGATCGGCGAGATAGATCGGCGGCTTTCAGGTACGCGCGTTCCGCCAAAGCCAGGAATCGGCGACGGTTCGCCGAGCAGGACCGGATGAGGCCCGCCTACGGGAAGGGAGGAACCCAAATGCGCACGCCGAGATGCCGATAGGCGTCTGCATTGTCCCGGATCGTCCACCAGTTCCGGCGGGTGAACTGCAGGGAGGTCGACTGGCCGGTGTGGCGCTTGCCCAGGGCTGCGCAGATCTCGGTCAGGTCAGGAGGGAAGGCCAGTACGCCCGTCACGGTGAACGCTTCGTAGACGACTAGCGCGTACCAGTCGATGCCGGGGATGGTCCGCACAGTGTGCTCGTTCGGCCAGTCGGAGAGAGGGTTGGCGAGGTACTTGACCTGTACATACTCGCCGTCGGCCGATATCAGGTCGTAGTTCGCCTGGACCCGGGATTCAGCGAGCCGGCCTCCCGACAGGGCCGCGACCAGGTGCTCAGCGAACTCGGCCAGGGGGTCCCGGTTCGACTGGCCGAGCCCCAAGGCCCCCAGCAGGGTTTGCCGCGCCAACCGGTAGGAGTCCAAGGCGCTCAACAGCTCGGGTATGCCAGCGCCGTTCGGCGCGGGACGAAGAACGCTATCGGTCACGCAGCAACGATGTCGCACCAGGCTGCAGGTCCGCCAGTGGTTCCTACTGCCGAGGTGATGGCGATATCTGTAGCTGATTTCACGAATCCCCAGGCGGGACATGGAGTCGATACTCCCCCGGGGGTCACACAAGGTCACCAGCCAGCTGGGTTCCTGGGGGACCGACGGCAGTTGAATACGAGAGTCCGCCAGTACCGAAACCCGTCGCGACCGCGTCACGGTGCTGCCACACTCGCGCCCATGAGCGACGACAGCGCCAAGTGCCCCGACGGAGCCATCGGCACCCACGTCAACGCCATCACCTACGAGGTGATGGACTGGGCGACGGAAGCACTGTCGGCGCACGTACCGGCGGAAGACCTGAAGAAGTTGAAGCTGGCCGCGGGCGAGCATCTCGCGGCGATGCTGACGACCGCCTATCTTGGCATCGTGCCGGTCGCCGTAGACGTCCACGGCGGTGTGGATCTCGTCTACCGCGTGGCGGACTCGGACAGCGACGCTCTGTCGTCGCTGCTCGGCCGCAACGGTGTCGAGTTCGCAGACTTCGAGGTGAAGTCGATACCTGGTGACTTCCGCGAGCACGACGCAGCGGTCTCGCGGGCACTGAAGCGAGGTGAGGAGCCAGGCACTCATTGGGCGACGTTCCTGTCAGCGAACGATGTCGTCGAGGCGGCCCAGTCGATGATCGCCAAGGCCGCGAAGCAGTTGCGGGACAAGTCCTCGCCCGACAGGGCGCGGGTGGTGTTCATCGTGTCCCACTTTCTCGACCGGCCCTACGTGGAATGTCTCGACCCGGTGATCGCGCACACCTTGACTGTCCCGACGCTGCCAGACGAGATCGACGCCATGTGGGTGTTCTTCGCGCCCTCGCACCTGGTGGTGTGGTCGGCTGTCGAGCAGCGCTGGACGCAGCTTCTTCTCGGCAGTTTTAAGGAGGACGG
The DNA here is from genome assembly GCF_044333925.1 of Streptomyces sp. NPDC020898. NCBI lineage: Bacteria > Bacillati > Actinomycetota > Actinomycetes > Kitasatosporales > Streptomycetaceae > Streptomyces > Streptomyces sp. NPDC020898. The sequence continues at coordinate 38,273 of NZ_JBIRRV010000012.1, read as the reverse complement.
GACGGCCCCGGAGGTCGACTTCGGCATGGAGCTGCTGCAGCACTACGAGGGGCTGTTCCTGGAGCGGGCGGGGATCGACGGGCCCTCGCCCTTCTACTACGGCCTCGGGACTGGTGAGCTCCCATCCGCGGTTGACGCAGAGTGACGGCGGCCCGCATCCGTCCGGAATACGCGACACCTCAACATGCGAGCTCACCAGTCAGTAGGCGACCTCCAAGGGGGGGGGAACCGCCGGTTCAGCCCCCGCCTCCCGTTCGACCGGAACTGATCATCTCGGTTCGGTTACCCGGCCGGCTGGTCTTTGCCGCTCTCTGCGGGGAGCCGCAGTGTCTCCAGCCCGGCAGCAGTGGCTCGCAGTCGCATCCCGGTGTCTGCGGTGACCACGGTGACCGGGGCGCCGGTGATCTGCGCCAGCAGCACGCCGCGCTCGATGACTTCGTCGTCGGCGGAGGCTTCGCGTCGGTGACCGGGCTCATCCATCAGGATCTCGATGGTCACGCCTGCGCGTCCGGGCAGCGGCGCCACCCTGCCGGGGCGCGCGCCGTCGAGAAACTTGTCCAGCGCTCGCAGGGCGCTCCGGGCGCGCTGTGCCATCCTGTCCGAGCCTTCGTGCTGTTTGCGGTCGAGTTCGTCGATGACCACGAGGGTGGCTTCGTAGGTGACGGTTGGGCTCTGGCAGCGATCACGGGGAGCCGTCACGGTCGGTGAAAGGACTGTTCGATTCCAGACTGCACGCCGGGGTGCGCCTCAGTCCGAATCGCCACATGTGACGCTCCATCAAGTTTGGTGGGTGCGGGCTGTTTCGTACCGTCCGGGTCGATGCCCAGGACATGGACCACGACGAGATCTCCTGGCAGGACGTGCTGTTCGAGGGCGTCGAGGTGTTGATCACCGCCGCAGCGCACGGCGTAGGCGGACTGATGGTGCGGCTGGCCGGGCGGAGTGGTGAAGGCGTATGTCCGTCCTGCGGCCGGGCGTCGGCACGGGTGCACGACCGCTATGAGCGACAGCTGCAGGATCTTCCGCTGGCCGGGCACGCCGTACGGATCCTGCTGTCCGTGCGACGGTTCGTGTGCGCCGGTCCGGCTTGCTCCCAGCGCACATTCGCTGAGCAGATATCGGGGCTGACCAGCCCGTACGCGCGGTGCACTGACCGGCTCGGCGAGCTGCTGGACCGAGTCGCGCTCGCCTTGGCGGGCCGCGCCGGGTCCCGGATGGCTACTGCCCTGGGGCTGACCGCGGGGCGGATGGGGCTGCTGAACCGCGTCCGGGCGATGCCTGACCCGCTCTACGACACCCCGCGGGTCCTCGGTGTCGATGATTTCGCCACCCGCCGCGGTGTCCGGTACGCGACGGTGATTACCGATGGTGAGACGCACCAGGTCATCGACGTGCTCCCGGGCCGCGAGGCAGGACCGCTGGCCGACTGGCTCACCGCGCACCCGGGCGTGGAGGTCATCTGCCGAGACAGGGCCGGGGCTTACGCGGAGGGCTCCCGGCTCGGCGCCCCGGAAGCGGTCCAGGTCGCCGACCGCTTCCACCTCTGGCAGGGCCTCGGTCGGGCCGTGGAGAAGACCGTCGGCGCACACCGCTCCTGCCTGCAAGAACCGGCCCCGGCCCCGATACCGGCAGACGGCACCGAGCCTGCGGTGGCGGCGGATCCGACCGGCCCGCGAGCGGTACGCAAGCGGGCCGCTCACGCCCAGGTCCACGAGCTGATCGCGCAGGGACACAGCCTCCGGGCGATCGCCCGGCATCTTGGGTGGGGCCGGAAAACGGTGATGAGGTACGCGCACGCCGCCCGCTGGCAGGACACGATCGTCGGGATGCCGATGCGGCCGAGCAAGCTCGATCCCTACAAACCCTACTTGCAACGCCGCTGGTCAGAAGGGTGCACGAACGCCCTTGCCTTGCACTGCGAGATCACCGGACAGGGCTACCCCGACGGATACGCCTCCGTCCGTGACTACCTCGCGGCCTTCCGGCGCAAGGCCGGCACCCCGGCGCCCGCACCACCCAGCGTCCGCCGGGTTACCGGCTGGCTCACCCGCCACCCCACCACGCTCAGCGAAGAAGAACATCAGTACCTCAAGTCGATCCTGGCCCGATGTCCCGAACTGGAGGCCGCTCACCAGCACATCCGCGACTTCGGCGAGATCCTCACCTGCCGCCTCGGAGCCCTGCTCCCCGACTGGATCGACGCCGTCGTCCGGGACGACCTGCCCGGACTGACCGGCTACGCCCGCAGTATGAACAGCGACTTCGACGCCGTCACCGCCGGCCTCACCCTGTCCTGGAGCTCCGGCGGCACGGAGGGTGCCGTCAATCGCATCAAAAAAGTCAAAAGGCAGCTATACGGGCGTGCCGAATTCGAACTGCTCCGCAAGCTGATCCTGCTTCAGTAACCAACCGTGACGGCTCCCCGTGAGGGGGACCACGAGCCGTACAGCCTGCGCCTTCACGCGTGCGGCCCAGTCGATCGCGTCCGGGGGCTGGTAGTGCATCAGGCTGTTGGTGTCATACACCAGCACCCGGCCCGGCCACTCGGCCAGTGCGCCGAGCTGCTCGGCCTGGCGGGCGAGCGCGGTCAGAGCAGCCAGTTGCGCGGCGGCCTCCTGCCCCGCGGGGTCGGGGACCGGCAGGTTGGTGTTGATCCACACATCGTCGGCCTCGGCCTCGTGGTGGCGGTAGAGGTGCCAGTAGCGCCGGGTGTGCAGCAGCGCGACGATGTCAGGCTCGGCGAACACCGCACGCAGCCGGTTCTCGCAGGTGTCCGCCCAGGCCAGGTACTCCACACACATCGGAGAGCGTCCGAGTATTTGTAGGTCCGCTATCACCTCGGCGAGCCGCCGGGATGCCTCACCGATACTCACCCCTCGCACCAGCCGCATGCCGCCGCCCCGGGTTATCGGCGCGGGCCGGTGTCGCACCGGTAACCTGTCACTGGGCCGTCGCTCGCGCCGAGCGCGCCCGCAGACGGGTCCTGCGGCCGGCGGGCTTCCTCGTCCGTCAAGGCACCGGTGTCTTCGGGGGCGTGACGCTTGTGCACCCGCTCACAGTAGCGGCGAGGCACACACCGCGCGGACACTTTTCCGGGACCTGGGGTCGGGCTGCGCGTGCTCTCTGCGCGGCTCCTACTCGACCCCAGCCGCAGACCCGGTGGGGCCCGGAGCTTCCGGGCCCCACCGCACGAAGGTCAGCCCGCGTCGCCGTACGCGGCCGTGCCGCGGGCTACGGCACGTTTCCGACATAATCCCGCTGGCCTCCTGATCGGGGTGGCCGGACTCGACACGACGCAGGCCATGAAGGACTTCGTCACCGACACCGGGGTCGGCACCTTCCCGAACCTGGCCGACGAGGCCGGGGACATCTGGAAGAAGTTCGAGACCACCCAGCCGAGCGTCTACGTGATCCTCGACAAGGACGGCAAGACCGTCTTCACCGGCAGCCTCCCGGCCGGCAAGGGCCTCGCAGGCGAAGTCAGCCCGCTCGTCGGCTGAACTGCCACGTCCGACCTGCCCCTGGCCCTCGCCCCGACACTCAACGTGCGACAGAGCGGGGGCCGGCTCAGCAGCTCACACCACTTGCCTGGACACCGCCGGGAAGAGGGCTGAGCTGGGAGGACGCCGATCGGGTGGCGGGCTTGTCAGTGGGCGTCACTACTGTGAGCCGAGCGAACCAACGACTTGGAGATTCGAAGTGGCCAGACGTATGGCGGACGACGGGTTCCGTGACGAGCAGGACAGAGACCGGTACACACCGCATGTGCGCGCGATCAATGAAATGGTCGACGAACTGCGCGACCAGGACGGCCGCGGCTGGATGCCGTACGTGGCGCCCTGGCACGGAGGCGTCGAGGCGCGCGTGCTGTGCGTTCTCCGTGATCCCGGCCCCAAAACCCAGGAAGGCACCGGTTCGGGCTTCCTCTGCGTGGAAAACGACGACGCCACTGCAGAGCGGCAGTGCACGGGCTTCGCCGAGGCCGGCATAGAGGCACGCGACACCATGCCCTGGAACGCCTACCCCTGGTACATCAACCGTGCGCCCAACGCCGAAGAACGCAGGGCCGGAGTGACGATCCTGGCACGTCTCCTTGGTCTGCTTCCGCGTCTCGAAGTGGTCCTTTTGCAGGGAGTCGACGCCCAAGACTCCTGGAGGCGACTGGAAAGGACCCATCCACAGTTCATTCAGCAGAGCGGCTATCAGGTTGTCAGCACCTATCACCCCAGTCGGCAAGCCCTGTGGTCACCCGACCCGGACGTCCGTGCCGCCCGGGAACAGCAGCGACTTGACTCCTATCGGCGGGTGGCGAAGCTACTCCAGCGGTAGTTGTTGCGAAAGCAGCCCCCACACGGCTATCGCGCGGAAGGCCCGGTGAAGTCCCCGGTCGCCTGACGCTGGTTGCCGAACACCAGTGCGGGTACGGCGCGATGACGCCGACGTTTGGAGATCCCGCGCGATCTTGGCCAGAGCTGGCAGGTGGATGCCCGACTCGGTGCAGGAGAGCCGCACCCGCCGACGCACCGCCTGCACGCCTTCGACGCTTGCCACCAAGCCGTCCGAGGGCGGCGGCGTACTGGCCCAGCAAGGTGCGGATGTTGATGACCATGCTGCCGCGCAGGCCGTGAGATCTTCATGGCGGTGGCGTGTCCAGCACGCAGAGCGGTCAGGTCCTCTGGACGGGAGGTCGGCGACGACACTGGGGCGGTTACGGGAGTGCCGCTGAGTTTGGCTTCGATGGCGCACATGATCGCCAAGGAGTCGGAAGGTGATGCATACCGCCCCACTGTCGCGCGTCTTGCGGCCGAGCCCTCCCTGCGCAACCAGCGTATTGAAGACCTGTTGCGCGCCTACGATCAGCCACCTCTTGGACGAGCAGTGCTGGGACCGGGAGGAAGCCGACCTCGGGCGCTACGGCGGTCGGCCGTACACTTGTGCGCTGTTCCGTCAGTCAGGGCTGCGGGGCGCTGCCCATCTCCGCGGTGAAGATCACGGGGTTGCTGTCGAATCCGCGGACCATCTCGTGAAACTCCCAGGCTCCTGAAGCATCCCGGGTGAACTCCGCGACCGTCACCGCGGTGGATCCGGCGACTTGCGTGAAGTCGTCCTTCAGGAGCTCCTTGTACCCGTCGAGGACGAGCACTCCGGCGTTCGACAGGTCACCGAATGACTTGGGTCCGCTGGCCTGGTGGATCGCCACGCCCACGACCACCCGTGCGAAGGAGGCAGCGAGGCGATCGAGCTCCAGGGTCATGACTTCGACGTAGCCGAAGCCCTGACCGGTCTGGCTGTGCCGGCTCATGTTGATGGTGCCGTCCGGTGAGCGGCTGTCGAAGTGGACGATGTACACAGGCCGCCCGTAGGCGGCATCCGCTGAGTAGGTCGTGGCGATGATGTCGAGATGGTGAGGTGGCTGATTCCAGGGACTCGGGTCCCACTTGAGCCGTACCTCGGCCTTCCCCACGCTCTGGCTCTCATTGCTCACCGGATTGCTGCCTCTCCCGTGCCACCACCACGGGTGGTCCCCCGCAAGGTCAAGTATGTCTTTCGGCCCACCTGTTGAAGCCTTCCTGCGCAGGCCCCTTGGACGGGTACGCGGTGTTGAGGAACACTCAGTGGATGCCATGGCAGTCGATGGTGTGGGCCGTGGTCAGTGTCGGGCCGGGGGAGTGGTTGCGCGGTCGTCGCTTGTGCTGTCCGCCCCGCCCCGCCCGGTGGGTGCCGAGTGGCAGAGGCCCTTGGCAGCGCAGTCCAGCAGCCGCGCGCCGATCGCCTCAGTCTGGAGCATGTAGCGGTGGGTGGAGTCGGCGGGGTCGAGGAGGGTCGTGGTGAGCGGGCCCACAGTGTCGGCGCAGAGGTGGGTGGGCCATTGCTTGGCGGTCGCGGGGTGAGGACGGGGTGAACGGGCAGGTCGGCGGCGTGCAGGACGCGGCGCCGAGGTCGAGGACGCCCAGGGCTTCTTCGTGGGACTGGACAACGCGTCCGGGGCCGGGTTGGGGGCGGCCGACGGCGACCCGGCCGCCGTCGGTGGTGGCGTGTGCCTGTGTGGCGAAGTGGGCGAGTACCTTGTCCTGGTGCCGGGGGCGATGCGCAGGAGACGGCCGTCGTTGGTGGTGATGAGGCCGCTGCGGTCGCCGAAGCGGGAGCTGAGCTCCGGTTCTGCCTGCCGGGGCATCGGGTCGCCTTCGTCGTAGGCGGCCGGGCCCTGCGCGACGGCGACCCCGTGGGCGTGGGGCAGGCGCGGGCTGCAGCGTTAGGCGAGGCGGCCGAGGTCGCTGCGGCCGTCGAGGAGGCTGTCGACGAACTCCCGGCGGGCGGCTTCCTGCTGGCGCACTGCAAGAAGCTGGGCGTGTTCGTATCCCTCGGCGAACGCATCGATGAGCTACTGCACGGCGGCAAGCGCGCCGTCCGCGGCGCCAAGCGGACCGGCCAGGCGATGCGGGCAGCGGTCAGATGGGCGCTGACGAGGATGCGCAGCCCGTCCACGGCCTGGCGCCATGCTCACCCAGGGCGCGGCGGGAGACGATCTCGTCCCGCGGCCGACACCTCGGCCAGGAACTCGGCGTAACCGTCCAGATATTGCTCGGGAAGCTCCCGGTCCGTCATGGCGTCCCCCGGATTCTTGACGCGCCGGTGACGGTTTCTTAGCGGTCACCGGCACACAGACCCTCACGAACACTGCCGGGAACCGGCAATGCGCCTCCGGGGTCGACTCGTGCAGCATGGATTGTGGGGAGCACGGCGGATGGTTCCGATGCCGGACACCGGCAGGTGCCCGACACCGGGGCCCGGAGCGACCGTGCGCCGTCAGAGACGACTGATGCGCGCCGCAGGTGAAAGGGGGGCCCGGGGGATGCGGACACTTTTGGCAGCGGCCACGGGCCTGCCCACGATCCTGCTGACCGCTGCACTGGTCGTGGTCGTCTGCTTCTGGCTCCTGGCCGTCGTGGGCGTCGCCGGCGTCCGCAGCTTCGACACAGACGTGGACCTTGGGGCATGGCACATGGGTGGGGTGCCCGTGGCCGTCGCCCTCTCGCTGCTGACGCTGCTCGCCTGGTGCCTGAGCATCGGAGCGGTGGCTCTGCTCGCCGTCTTCGCGCTCCCAGGACCGGTCGCCGGGATGCTGCGCCTCGTCGTACCCGTCGGGGCGCTGTTCGTCGCCTGGGCCGCGACCTGCCTGATCGTACGGCCGCTGCACCGCCTCTTCCCGGACGAACCCGTGCCGTTCGTGCCCAACGAGGCTCGGACGGGCTCGGCTGAGCCGTCGGATACCGACAGCCGGGATCCCCACGGGGGCGTGTCGCGCGACGCGGTGCTCCCTCTGCGGGGCCGCGCCGTCTGAGGCGCTCCGCTGCCGGAGCTCGTCTCCGGCCCCTTCTGCTTCGCGCTCAACTTCCTTATGCCTGAAGGACGTATGCCATGGTTGCCATGATTGTGGGCGTCGGCGTGCTCGTCGCCGTCTGCCTGTTCGTCGTACTCGTCGTCTCCCAGCTGTTCCGCAAGGTGGAGCAGGGCAAGGCGCTGATCGTCTCCAAGCTGCGGAAGGTCGACGTGACCTTCACCGGGCAGGTCGTGCTGCCGGTGCTGCACAAGGCCGAGGTGATGGACATCTCGGTCAAGACCATCGAGATCATGCGGGCCGGCAAAGAGGGACTGATCTGCCAGGACAACATCCGTGCGGACATCCGGATCTCGTTCTTCGTGAAGGTCAACAAGACCGTCGAGGACGTCATCAAGGTCGCCCAAGCCGTCGGTACGGCACGGGCGAGCGACCGGGACACGCTGCAGGAGTTGTTCCACGCGAAGTTCTCCGAGGCGCTGAAGACCGTCGGCAAGCAGCTGGACTTCACCGACCTGTACACCAAGCGCGAGGAACTGCGGTACCGGATCATCGAGGTCATCGGTGTCGACCTCAACGGCTACCACCTGGAGGACGCGGCGATCGACTACCTGGAGCAGACGCCGCTCACCCAGCTCGACCCGGCCAACGTCCTGGACGCCCAGGGCATCCGAAAGATCACCGAGCTGACAGCCGTGGAGCACGTGCGCACCAACGAGGCCCAGCGCACGGAGGAGAAGGAGATCACCCGGCAGAACGTCGACGCGCGGGAGGCCATCCTGGAACTGGAGCGCCGTCAGGCCGACGCCGAGATCAAGCAGAGGCGGGAGATCGACACCGTACGGGCCCGTGAGGAGGCCGAGACGGCGCGGGTGATGGAGGAGGAGCGGCTGCGCGCGCAGGGCGCGTTCCTGAAGACCGAGGAGCAGCTCGGTATCCAGCGTGAGAACCAGGCCCGCGAAGTCGCCGTCGCGCAGAAGAACCGCGAGCGGGTCATCGCCATCGAGAACGAGCGCATCGAGAAGGACCGGCTCCTCGAAGTCATCGCGCGGGAGCGGGAGACCGGGCTGACCCGGATCGCTGCCGACAAGGAGATCGAGGCGGAGAAGCGGGAGATCGCCGAGGTCATCCGCGAACGGATCGCGGTGGACCGGACGGTCGCCGAGCAGGAGGAGGCCATCAAGACCGTGCGCGCGGTGGAGGAGGCGGAGCGGCAGCGGCAGTCAGTCGTCATCGCGGCCGAGGCCGAGGCACAGGAGCAACTGGTCAAGGACATCAAGGCCGCGGAGGCCGCAGAGCAGGCCGCCGTACACCGTGCCGCCGAGGAAGTCACCCTGGCCGACGCCCGGTTGAAGAGCGCCGACCTCGACGCGCAGGCCAAGCTGAGGCTCGCCGAGGGCATCCAGGCCGAGTGTGCCGCCGAGGGGCTGGCCGCCGTCCAGGTCCGCGACAAGGAGGCCGAGGTCATCGAGAAGGCCGGCCGTGCGGAGGCGGAGGCGACCCAGGCCCGGCTGCGCGCCGAGGCCGACGGCGCGCGGGCCAAGGCGCTGGCCGAGGCGGACGGCATCGGCGGGAAGCTGAAGGCGGAGGCCGCCGGTCTCACCGAGAAGGCCGCCGCGATGGCCGCGCTCGACGACGCCTCCCGCGGCCACGAGGAGTACCGGCTGCGGCTGGAGGCCGAGAGGGACATCCGCCTGGCGGGACTGGAGGTGCAGCGGCAGGTCGCCGAGGCACAGGCCGCGGTGCTCGCCACCGGGCTGGAGAACGCCGACATCAACATCGTCGGCGGGGACTCGGTCTTCTTCGACCGGCTGGTGTCCTCGATCGCGCTCGGTAAGAGCGTCGACGGCTTCGTCCAGCACTCCGAGACGGCCCAGGCGCTCGTGAAGCCCTGGCTGGACGGCACCTCCAGCTTCACCGACGACCTCAGCCACGTCCTGGGCTCGGTCTCCACGGCCGACGTGCAGAACCTGACCGTCTCCGCCCTGCTGATGAAGCTGATGAAGAGCGGCGGCGCCAATGCCGGACAGCTCCAGCACCTGCTGGACAAGGCGGGCGAGCTGGGCCTGGCCGACACTCCGCTCGCCGCGGTCAACGGCAGCGCCACGCTCTGACGACCCATGGCCGGGAGCTGCCGCACAGGGGAGGGCAGCTCCCGGCCATGCCTCCTCAACTCTTCGAGAGGGACGATCCCATGACCACCGGCCTGGACACCGGCACGTACGACGTACTGCGCGACCGCCTCACCGCGCAGGCCACCGAACTCGCCCGCCGCGCCGAGACGCTCAACGCCCGCCGCACCGAGGAGTTCGGCTCCAGCCGCCTCGAACTCGCCGGTACTGAGCGGCTGCGCACCGGGCACGCCTGCGTGCCCCGCGACATCGCCGCCGTCGGCGACGTGCTGCTCTTCGGCCACAACGTCTTCCTCGGTATCAAGCCGGAGACGACTGTCGGTGACGTCTTCGCGTTGCACGACCGCGACCTGAACCGGCTGCCGGACGACGCCGTGCCCGGCCTGCTCGACGATCCCGCCTTCGTCCGTGAGTTCGCCGCCCTCTACCGCTACTACCGCCAGGCCCACCTTCTCCAACTCCACTGTGTCCACGTCAAGTTGCTGGCCGTCTTCCAGACCGGCGACAAGGCCGGCGACATCCGCGTCCTGCGCTGGGCGCTGACCGGCGACGGACAGGCGACCTTCCTGGACGCGCGCGGCGACCGCGACGAGCAGCTCAACGTCGTCCCGTCCTCCCACGACTTCGAGTGGACCGAGGCGACCCGCGAGGACCACGTCCTCGGCCGCCACCCGCACATCTCCATCCTCGGCGAGGTCTTCGTCGAGACGCTCGGCGGGACGCTCACGGTCAAGGTCGAGAACAACACCGAGACGGGCGAGGGCATTTACGCCGAACCGGTCGACGAGCCGCTGCAGTCCCTCGCCGACGCCGACATCGCGTACACGCGCGTGGGCACCCTCATTCTGCTGCGCGTCCGCCCCTACAAAGAGGACGCCGACCGCCACCTGGTCTTCAACACCCTCACCCGGACCGTCGTCCGCCTCGACGGCATCGGCCGTGCCTGCCGCCGCCTGCCCGAGGACCAGGGCATCGTCTTCCCCGGCGGCTACTGCCTGGCCACCGGGGCGTACAAGACGTTCGACGGCGTCGACACAGCGGACCTGCAGTTCGAGCGGGCGGTCCGCTCCCCGAACGGCGAGGACGTCCTGTACGCCTTCCACGCGCGGGCCGAGGGCCGCAGTCTGCTGCTGCCATACAACATGATCCGTAAGGAGGTCGCGACCCCGCTGTCCTGTCACGGCTGGGCGCTCTTCGACGACGGCTCCCTTGTCGTGCTTCGCGGGGACCCCGCGGGAATCAACGCCGAACCGCAGCGCGTCCACCCCGTCCAGCTGTGGAACACGCCCTTCGTCTCCGACATCCACGCCACTGCCCAGCCGGTAGGCGCCGGTCCGCTCGCCCGGGTCGGCAACGCCGACCTCGTGCGCGGCATCTCCGACTGCCTGTCCATCAGCCGCGCCGTCACCGAGACCACCCCCACGAGCGCGGTGTACGAGGAACTGGCCGCCTCCTGTGTCCGGGCGGCTGATTCCTACCACTGGCTGGGCCAGCCCGAACTGGGCGATCTGCACGAGCCGCTCACGCAGGTCCGGGCCACCGCCGAGCAGGTGCTGGCCGAGTTCGAGACCGTCCAGGCCCTCACCCGGCAGGCCGCAGACGCGCTCACGGAGGCCGCAGCACGCGTCGCCGCCGTCGTACGGCGCCTGCGCGGCGAGGCCCCGCGCAGCGCCACCGCCTGGGTGACCGGCCTGACCGAACTGCGCCACGCCCAGGGCCACCTGCTCACCCTCAAGGACCTACGGTACGCGCAGACCGCCCGCATCGACGAACTCGCCGCCGAGGTCGACGCCGACCTCACCTCCTTCGGGAAGCGTGCCGCCGCCCACCTCGCCCGCGAGGACGCTTTCACGGACCACCAGGCCGAGACCGAGCAGCTCGCCGCCGACGCGGAGGCGATCGTCACCGTCGCCGAGGCAACGCCCGTCGCCACCCGTCTCGACGAACTCGCCGACGGGCTGCGCACGGTGACCGAGGTCGTCGCCGGGCTCGACATCGGCGACGCCACCGTCCGCACGTCCATCCTCGAGCGGATCGCCGAGGTCCTCGGCGGCGTCAACCGCGCCCGCGCCACCCTCGACAGCCGTCGCCGTGCGCTCCTCGACCGTGAGGGGCGGGCCGAGTTCGCTGCCGAGTTCGCGCTGCTCGGCCAGGCCGTCATCGGTCGGCTCGCCGCCGCCGACAGCCCCGAGACGTGCGACGAGCAACTCGCCCGCATGCTGGTGCAGGTGGAGAACCTGGAGGCCCGGTTCGCCGAGTTCGACGACTTCCTCGGCGAGCTGGCGGACAAGCGCGACGAGGTCCACGAGGCGTTCTCCGCCCGTAAGCAGACCCTCGCCGACGCCCGCGCCCGCCGCGCCGAACGCCTCGCCGACTCCGCGACCCGCGTCCTGCAGACGGTCACCCGCCGTACCGGCACGCTCGCCGACACGGACGCGATCGCCACGTACTTCACCTCCGACCCGATGCCCGCCAAGGTCCGCCGCCTCGCCGACGACCTGCGCGCACTCGGGGACCAGGTCAGGGCGGAGGAACTGGACGGCCGCCTGAAGTCCGCCCGCCAGGAGGCGCTGCGCGCCCTGCGCGACCGCACCGACCTGTACACCGACGACGGCCGCACCCTCCGCCTGGGCACTCACCGTTTCGCCGTCAACACCCAGCCCCTCGACCTCACCTTGGTCCCGCACGGCGACACCCTCGCCTTCGCGCTCACCGGCACCGACTACCGCTCGCCGGTCACGGACCCCGACTTCGCCGCCACCCGCCCGTACTGGGACCGCCCCCTGCCGTCCGAGTCGCCAGAGGTCTACCGTGCCGAGCACCTCGCCGCCCGTCTGCTGGACGAGCACGGCCCGGCCGCGCTCGCGGCGGCCGATCTGCCCGCCCTGGTCCGGCGGGCGGCGGAGGCGGCATACGACGAGGGCTACCAGCGCGGCGTCCACGACCACGACGCGACCCTGATCCTGGCCGCACTTCTCCCCCTGTACGAGGGCGCCGGTCAGCTCCGCCACGAGCCCGCCGCCCGCGCCACCGCCCATCTCTTCTGGGCACACGCCACGACGGCCGAGCAGCGCGAGAACTGGACCCGGCGGGCGGTATCGCTGGCGCGCGCCCGGGACACGTTCGGACTCACGCCCGCCATCGACGACCTGCGGGCCGAACTGGCGGAGGCCATCGGCACACAAGCGGCGGCGGCCTACCTCTTCGACGAGCTGACGAGCGGCCCCGAAGGTTTCGTCATCAGCGCCGGCACCCGCACCCTCCTCGACAAGTTCCGCCGTACGGTGGGCACTTCCGCCTACGACGACGACCTCGCCGTCCTCACCCACCCGGGCGCCCGCAGGCAGCTGGTCGAGGCGTGGCTGACGTCGTACGCCACCGCGACCGGCACGGAGACCACCCCCGGCGACCTGGCCGAGGCGGTGGCCGCCGAGCTCTGCCCGGATCTGCCCCGCTACGAGTCCGACGCGCCGCTGACCGGGACCGTCGAGGGGCTGCTCGGCACCCACCCGCGCGTCAGCGGCCGCACGCTCACCGTCCGCGTCGACGAACTCCTCGCCCGCACACGGGAGTTCCGGGTCCGCGAGGTGCCCGCACACCGGGCGTACCAGCGCCGCCGTGCGGAGTTGGTGGCCGTCGAGCGCACCCGCCTCCGCCTGGACGAGTACCGGCCCCGCGTGATGTCGGCCTTCGTGCGCGGCAAACTGATCGACGAGGTGTACCTGCCGCTGATCGGAGACAGCCTGGCCAAGCAGCTCGGCACCGCGGGCGACGCCAAGCGCACCGACACCAGCGGCCTCCTGATGCTCATCTCCCCGCCCGGCTACGGCAAGACGACTCTCATGGAGTACGTCGCCGACCGCCTCGGCCTGATCCTGGTCAAGGTCAACGGCCCCGCACTCGGCCATGCGGTGACCTCCCTCGATCCGGCCGAGGCTCCGAACGCGACCGCCCGCCAGGAGGTCGAGAAGATCAACTTCGCGCTGGAGACGGGCAACAACACGCTGCTGTACCTGGACGACATTCAGCACACCTCGCCCGAGCTGCTGCAGAAGTTCATCCCGCTGTGCGATGCCACCCGCCGCATCGAGGGTGTCCGGGACGGCGCGCCGCGCACCTACGACCTGCGTGGTAAGCGCTTCGCCGTCTGCATGGCGGGCAACCCCTACACCGAGTCCGGCAGCCGCTTCCGCGTCCCCGACATGCTCGCCAACCGAGCCGACATCTGGAACCTCGGCGACGTCCTGACCGGCAAGCAGGACGCCTTCGCGCTCAGTTTCATCGAGAACGCGCTCACCGCCAACCCGGTCCTCGCCCCGCTCGCCGGCCGCGACCGCGCCGACCTCGACCTGCTTGTCCGCCTGGCCGAGGGCGACGCGACGGCCCGCACGGACCGGCTGACCCACCCGTACGCGCCGGCCGAGCTGGAGCGGATCCAGGCCGTACTGCGGCACCTGCTCACGGCCCGCAGGACGGTTCTGGCGGTGAACGCCGCCTACATCGCCTCCGCCGGCCAGTCCGACGCCACCCGCACCGAACCGCCCTTCCAACTCCAGGGCTCCTACCGCAACATGAACAAGATCGCCCAGCGCATCCAGCCGGTCATGAACGGCACCGAGCTGGCGGCGCTGATCGACGACCACTACCGGGCCGAGGCCCAGACCCTCACCGTCGGCGCGGAGGCCAACCTGCTGAAACTCGGCGAACTGCGCGACACGCTGTCGCCCGAACAGGCTGTGCGCTGGGCCGAGCTGAAGGCCGCGTACGTCTGCGGCGACAACGGCTTTCCCTCGGCCTCCGGTCAGGAGGATCCCGGTCTCGCTGCGCTCGCCCGGGCCGTCGCCGCCCTGGGCCTCCTCGCCGACCGGGTCGCGGCTGTGGAGACGGAGATCAACCGCGCCGTGGACCCGCGCCTGGCGGCGGCCAACCTCACCGCCCGGCACGCGGACCGTCCGATCTCGGGGCCAGGGGAGGAGAAGTGACGTCGAGAGAGGGGCCGACGGACCGGAGTGAGGATGAGCTTCTGGTCGACGAGCTTGCTGCGTTGGCGCGTATGGCAGGGGCCAGCGAGCGGATCGTACGGCTGGTGGCCAGAATGCTGAGGAAGAACGTCCACGAAGTCGACCTGATCGTCCCGCTGCCGCCCGAGGAGACCCTCAGACACGTGGTGCGGGTCCTGGAACAAGCCGGGAGGGGGATCGAGCCCACAGTTGCGGAAGGCACCGCCGACCGGTCGACGGTCCGAGGGCTGGTGAGCGCCGGGATCGGCGGACTGAATTCCGTCGTGGTCACCGCCCTGGTCTCCATGAGCGGAGAAACGGAAACGGACGTGAGGCTGCGTGCGGCTGCCCTTGAGGGTTTGATCAGGCAGCGTGCCGGCGAGCGCACCGCGGAGCGCCTGGCCATGGCCCTGGACCAGCCGTCGTGATCATGGGGCGCCGAAAGCGCCGAGGAGTTCGTGAAGCAGGTACGAGGCCGTGATCACGCCCAGCAGACGCGTGCCCCCTTTCTCCAGCCCACCGGTCCCCGCCTTGTCCTTCTGATCGGGGACCGGCGGTGGTTCCGCGTGCTTCTCGTCGTCGTGGGTCACGTACGCGGAGACCAGCACCTTCGCCATCCGGGAGCCGGGCAGGATCGCCTTCGGCTCGCTCCTCTCGTCGAGCACCCGCAGGCCCGGCAGCCCGCGCCCAGCGTCGTACATCCGAGGGCCGGGAGGCCGACGCGGACCGTACGCGGCGCGTTCGCCGGGAGCACACTGGAAGGGTGCTGTCGGAGCTCACCAAGGGGTGATGCCTGTGGCTGCGTCACGGTGTCGCAGGGTGCGTCCGTGGCGGTGGCGGAGCAATCCGCTGCGGCGGCGCAGCGACCTGGTCGAGGCGTGGATCGTGCTCGCCGGCTGGGTGGTCGCCCTGGTCAGTGGTGTATTCGCGGGCCTGGCGGCGGCGGACGCGGTCGAGGCGGAGGCCGAGCGGCAGCGGGCGCGAAGCCATGAAGTGTCGGCTGTGCTCGTCGAGGACACGAAGGATCGTGCGCCCGCGCGGGCGACGATCGACGGCCGGGTGTGGGCCACCGTGCGCTGGACCGCGCCGGACGGTTCGACCTACACGGACGAAGCGCGGGTGCCGCACGGGGCCCCGCCCGGGAGCACGGTCACCGTGTGGACGGACGCGAGCGGGCACATCACGGCTGAGCCCCTGACCGACGGGGAGGCCCGGCTGCACGCGGTGTCGGGCGGTGTGCTGGCGGCGATGGGTGCGGGCGGGACAGTGCTGGGCGCTGCCTGGGTCGTACGGCTGAGGCTGGATCAGCGGCGTCTGGCGCAGTGGGCGGCGGAGTGGGAGCAGGCCGACACCCGGCGGGGGTGGAAGACGGGCTGAGTCAGCCGGTGGACTCCGGGCTGTGCGTCCGCCCGCTCTCGTCCCGCGCTTCATCGAGGAGCCGGGCCTGCATGGCCTGGCGGTAGAACCACTCGCCGAGCTGTGAGCCGCACAAGAGCCCCGCTCCGAACATCATCAGGCCGAACTGCGCGGGGAAGGTGAGAAACATGCTGTCCTCGGAGTCCAGGCCGCTCCACCGGGCCAGCGGGACAACCATGCCGCTCGCCCAGAACACCAGCAGCGCGACGCCCCGGACGCGGATGCCCCACGGACTGATCTGATGCCGGGTCCACTTGGGAGCCCAGCCGCGCAGCGAGGCGATCGCGAGCGGCAGGGCGAGCGCCGACCAACCGAGCAGCCACAGCCAGTCGAACACGACGCGCACTCCCTGTTGGTTCGGGTGACAGTCCAACGGCGGTCGGGGACCTGCCTCCGCGCGATGTCGTCCACCACGCCGCGACGACGATCCCATGCGCCGTCGAGAAGCGTCACTGCCTGGTTCCGGCACTCTTCATGGTCCCTCGATGCCTGACCTACGCGTCCGCGGGCCGTGTCCCGGGCCGCGGCTGTCGGCCGAGGACATCGGCCATGCACTGGCTGCCGGCGGCGAGGACTATGCGATCCTGCGGGCGCAGGACCAGTCGGCGACCGTGAAAGCCCGGTAAGTCTCTTCAGCGCCTTCACTACGCGGCCCTGACAGGTCGCCAGCGCGCAATCCGGCAGGCCGGACACTGCCGGTTTCGGGAAGGAAAACGTGTCGGCCCGCCTATGTGCCGTTGTTCGCTCCGGTCGCCAGCGCGCGGGTGATGCCGATCTGGCGCAGGATCGCCTTTGCCCGGTCGTTCGCATGCGTGATGACCAGCCGTGTGCCGCGCGCCCGGGCGGCTCGAAGGGCCATGAGCAGCGCCGCGCAGCCGTCCGGGCTGAGGCGGTTCACACCGGCCAGGTCGATCTCCAGGACGTCGGGCCCGGCGTCGATCAGCCAGACCAGACGGCGGCCGGTCGCTTCGGCGTTGCGGGCGTCCAGGTCGCCGCGCAGCCGGACCACCTCGTGAGCCTGCGGGCTGCGCGGCCTGGCCTGTCGGCGGTGATGCAGGCGGAAGAAGTGCATTCGTTGGCTCCGGGGCAGCATCGGATGACTGCCGACCAGGCTTCCCGGCACACCTGTGGGAAGCCTACGGGGGGCATGGCCGGGGTGCCTGTTCTGTGCCACCCCTTCGGGACAGCCGAGATCCCTGTGGAGGCGTAAGGAAACACCTGACGTGGGCAAACGCGTCGGCTCGGCCATTGGCCCGGGGCGGCGGCCGGTGGCGGCGCCGCAGCCTCACCTCTCGTCGTCGAAGCCGGGCCCTCGCGCGATCAGTCAGGCGTGGCCGACGGTGTCCTGGTCGTCGATGGTCCGGTACGTGTCGGGCGGCGTGGGCGGCCTTTCCTGGGACGGCGGGGTGGACCGCCGGTGACGCTGTCCGAGCAGGCGGGTGGCCAGAGGCTCGGTGTAGCGGGCGGTGAGGGGGCCGAGGACGACGAGGATCAGGACGTAGGCGGTAGCCAGCGGGCCGAGGGAGGGCTCGATACCGGCTGTGACGGCGAGACCGGCGATCACGATGGAGAACTCGCCGCGGGCGACCAGGGTCCCGCCGGCCCGCCAGCGCCCCTTGGCTCCGATGCCGGCCCGCTTGGCGGCCCAGTAGCCGGTGGCGATCTTCGTGGCGGTGGTGACGACGGCCAGGGCGAGAGCGGGCACCAGAACCGGCGGGATGCTGGCGGGGTCGGTGTGCAGGCCGAAGAAGACGAAGAACACCGCCGCGAACAGGTCACGTAGCGGGGCGAGGAGGCTGTGGGCGCCGTCGGCGGCCTCGCCGGACAGGGCGATGCCGACCAGGAAGGCGCCGACGGCGGCGGAGACCTGCAACTGCTGGGCGAGCCCGGCGATCACCAGGGTCAGTCCCAGCACGACCAGCAACAGCTTTTCGGGGTCGTCGCTGGAGACGAAGCGGGAGATGTGGCGGCCGTAGCGGACTGCGAGGGCCAGCACCAGGACGGCCGCGCCGAGTGCGACGGCGAGGGTGACACTGCCTGCCGCGAGTCCGGCCCCGGCCAGCAGGGCGGTGACGATGGGCAGGTAGACCGCCATGGAGAGGTCTTCGAGAACGAGGATGCTCAGGATGGTCGGGGTCTCACGGTTGCCGAGGCGGCCCAGGTCGCCGAGAACCTTGGCGATGACACCGGAGGAGGACACCCAGGTGACGCCAGCCAGTACGACGGCGGCGACCGGGCCCCAGCCCAGCAGCAGTGCCATGGCCGCGCCTGGCAGGGCGTTGAGGGCGGCGTCGACGAGTCCGGCGGGGTAGTGGGTCTTGAGGTTGGAGACCAGATCGCTGGCGGTGTACTCAAGGCCCAGCATGAGCAGGAGCAGGATGACGCCGATCTCGGCGCCGATGGCGACGAAGTCCTCACTGGTGCCCAGCGGCAGCAGCCCGCCGTTGCCGAAGGCGAGGCCGGCCAGTAGATACAGCGGTATCGGGGAGAAGTGGAAGCGTCCGGCGAATCGGCCGAGCAGCCCGAGTACGAGGATGATGCAACCGAACTCGATCAGGAAGACGGCGGAGGAGTGCACGGCGGGTCACTCCCGCCCGAGTATCGCGGCGGCCGCCTCCACGCCCTCGCGGGTGCCGATGAGGATGAGGGTGTCACCGCCGGCGAGCCGGAAATCGGGCGTGGGGGAGGGGATCGCATCCGCCCGGCGCAGTACGGCGACGATGGAGACGCCGGTCTCCGTACGCATCCGGGTCTCGCCCAGCAGGCGCCCGTTCCAGTGCGATGTGGCCGACAGCTCGATGCGTTCGGCGACGAGGCCCAGGTCGGTGGTGGACAGCAGGTTGGGCGTGTGGTGGGCGGGCATCAGCGCGTCGATGAGGGTGGCCGCCTCCTCCGCGGTCAGCCGGGCGGAGAGGGCACAGGCGTCCGGATCATCCTTGCGGTAGGCGCTGATCGTGCGGTGCCCGTCGCGGTGGGCGACCACGGACAGGCGGCGGTCCTCCCGCGTCGTCAGGTCGTAGCGGACCCCGATTCCCGGCAACGGCGTACTGCTCAGGCGTGGCGCGCCCATGGCTGTCCCCCTTCTCTCGGCGTGAGCGTTGTTCCTGTGGCTCGCGTGCGGGGGTCGCCCTTGACGAGCGCCCAGGTCCGGCCTGTGGCTTCATCCTAGGTGGCCGGACAAATGCGCACTGCTTCCGGTGATCGTCACCCGGCCGGGGAGAGAGCGTGCCCGGCGGTGGCGCCGTTCGCTGTCGTCTCTGTGCCCACCTGCGGCGGCGCGCGGTCGGCCGACGGTTCGAGACATCGCGCAGACCTTGTCACGGTGCTGAGGATCGAGGTGATGGGGCCGAGAATGACTGACTCCGCTTCGCATCGAGGTGTACGGGCCTCAGCAACGGATAGAGTGTAAAGAACGCGTCAAGTGACGCGCGGTGTGCCGGGAAGTCTGGTCGGCGTGGAATGGGGCCATGGGCCCTTCGTCCCCGATGCCCGGAGGTCGCCTGTCATGGCCGACGCCCCACAGTCCCGGAACCCGGATCTTGCCCGGGCCGACGTGTTCGCCTTCGCCGCGCCGGCAGGGATCGGATTCACCGTTGCCCTGCTCATCGGCGAACTCGCCTTCCCGCAAACCGCGCTGGGCGAGCACGTCCAAGCCGCGGTCCTCATCGGCTCGCTGGTCTCCGCCCTCCTGGCCGTGCTGCTCCTGCGCCGCCGCAACCGGCCCTACCGTCGCCTGCACGAGGAAGAGAACACCGACGCGGACGCCGACGGCATCCCGGGCATCTACCAGCAGGCCGCTCCAACGCCGACCGGGCCGGACCGGTCTGACGGGACGTCCGGCTGATGGCCGCCGACGCCTCGCTGCTGGCACCCGCGATCGTGGCCGCCGCTCTGGCAATCAGAACAGCCGTCAGCGAGCTCAGAGACCCAGGCAGCGCCCGCGCACAGTGGGCCTTCGCCACCAACCGCCGTGCTATGGCCGCCGGAGCAGTCGCCGCCGCGGCCGTAGTCCTGCTCGGCCGGCACCAGTCCGGCCCCGCTGTCGCGGCCTGGGCCCTGCTCATCGGGGCGCTCACCGCCCACATGTTCCACCGCGACACGAACGGCTGATGACCGCGCACCGACGACGGACTCTGTCCCAGCAGCGCCGACCACCGGTCCTGGGGTGGTCGCCGCGCACCCGACCCGCCCGCACACCCACCCACCCACAGGAGCCCTGCACCTATGACCTGGCACTGGACCGGTCTCGTTTTCTTCTCTCTCACCCTGCTGCCGGCCGGGCTGGCCCTGGTCAGCGGCCGGATACCGCACAGGTTGCGGCACCGGCTCGCCCCTATGCGTCCGCGCGGCTGGGCACTGCTCGGCCTCTACACCGTCGCCCCTCTCAACACGATCCCGCGTCTTGCCGAGGCGCCGCCCGTGATCATCTTGGTGGCTACGGCCGCCGCAGCTGTCCTGGCCGCGGCGGGCTGTACGTACGCAGCGCTCGCTCCGCACCGACCCAGGGACGCCGCCCAGTGACCGGGCGGCCGCGCCTGTTGCGCCTCGCTATCTCGCTCACCGTCTGGTGGATGCTGATTGCTCTCGTTCTCTGGCTCCTGGGCAGGGCACTTGACCAGCCCGCCTCACTCGCGCAGTGCACCGCCTCGTCTGCCTTTCTCGTCGTCCTGGGGGAGGCCGGTGACTGGCTGCGGCGACGCTGGAGGGCCGATCGGATCACGAGCCGGCACCGGCCGGCACCGTCACGGCCTTCACCGCCCGACGAGAAGGCGCCGACCACGCACTCGTGACCACTGTCTCCAAGGGAGCGTGTTGCCTCGTGGCGAGTGGCGTTCGGCGGGACAGCGCAACCGTCGGGAAGGATCGGCTGTCTCCTTTACGGGCACCAGGTGTCCCAGGAGTCGAGGGCAACCACAGGCCACGCGCCCCACTCCGAGAGGCGGCTGGCGGGTGAGATTCACAGGTCCGTTCTGCGAGGAGGTACGCGGGATGGCTGCACGTCGTGACGATTCAGACGGCTTCCCAGCGCGTTCTCGCCGGCACGGCGAGGCCGCCATCGAGAGCCTGCAGACCGCTGGGCAACGCGTACATGTCAGGCAGGAAGTGGTCGAACCGCTGCTGCGCCGCGCCGACTTGTTGTCGCAGCTCCTGTGGGTCGGTTACGCACGTGACCAGCAGGAGCGGGAGACGTAACAGCCCGCGGGGCATCCCTGGCAGCCCGCGCAGGACCATCAGGAATGAAGAGCGCCGCGGCCCGCGCTCTCGTTCTGCGCCGGCCCGTTCGTCATGCCGTGGAGGGCGGCGAGCGCGGCGGTGACCGGTCGTCCTGGACGTGAGCTCGCGCCGTCGTCCCGGGCAGGGCGGCAAACACCCGTGATCCGTACGTGATCAGCGGCCCGTAGTCTCCACCCGACCAGCGGGGCGCGGGAGGCGCGACCAGAACCGGGGGACAGCACATGGCATACGGGCGTGCAGCGATACCGGCACTGATCGGAGGGGTGCTGCTCACCGCGCTCCTGTGGTGGGCGGGGGCCAGTGCGCAGGCGCTGCACCTGCCGGGCACCGCCGACGCGATCGGCGGCCGGGCTGCGGCCGATCTCCAACAGTGGCTCACTCCTTGGTCGTACGACCCTCCGGCCTCGGTCCGGTTCGGCGCTGGGGTGTCCGGCGGAATCGGGGAGGCGACCGGTACCGACGGCAGCCGCTACCTCGATCTGTACGCGACCGCGCTGCAGATCCGGTTCGCCGCGGTCTTCGCCTTCTTCGTGCCCGGGGCGCTGCTCCTGGTCCGCAGACTGCCGCCGGTGCACGGCCGGATGCCTGCCGCGCTGCTCGCAACATGGGCGTGGGGGCTGGTGGCCGGGACCCTGGCGGTGACCGTCTCGGCGCCGTGGCTGATCGCCGCGCAGGGGCACGGCAGTTACCGCTTCCTGCCCCAGCTGGCGAGCGTGATCTCTTCCGGGCGGCAGATCCTGGTGGTGACCGCGCTGGTCACGGCGGCGGTGACGGTGTTCGCGGCGCGCATCACCGCCAAGGGCGCAGGTCCGCTGCCACAGGAGATCGTCCCGGCGCGTGCTGCCCGTCTGGCCGCCAGTGCCGGGATCGCGGTGATCGCCCTGTCCCTGGTGGTCCTGTCCTACCAGTCGGTCGCCGCCGCTCTCCAGACGGCCTTCACCGGCGGCGGCCTGCTTGCCGAACCGGGCGACCTGCTGCGCCAGTGGCTGCTGCTCGGCGCCTGGGCCGGCCCGGCGGGCGCACCGCTCGGTGACTGGCTGCTGTACCGGGCCGCCGACGTGCTGCTGCTCGCGGTGGTGTGGTGGGCGCTGCGGCGGTTGCCTGGGCTGCTCACCCGGGTCACTGTCCCGGCGATGGCGATCGGCGCCGTCTGCGCGACCGTTCTCGGGCTGCTGGCGAGCCAGGTGCTGCGGGTGGCGACGGACGGGGCGGGCATGCGCTGGGGGCTGATATATCTGTCCGCCAACCTCGGCGGCGGTGTCCCGGCCGCCCTGGTCTGGGGCCTGGTGTCGGGGGTCACGGCTGCCGTGACGCTGCGGGTGGCCGTGGCCCGCACCCGGACCGCCGATGCAGCGGCTTCCGTGCAGGAACCCGCCGCGCAGTAGTACTGCTGCATGGTCCTCGACCGAACGGGGTTCGGGGCCACGCTTCCGGGCTCTCGGCCATAGAGGCGGGAGGCGCGCGCACGACGGTGACGGATGCCCATGACAACCCCGAGCACCGCTGAGCCAGACCGGGGTCAGGGGCTCTTGCCGTAAGGATTCCGTCATCATCTGCGGGGTGCGGGACGGCCGCCCGACCCCGTTGACTGGCAGAGCGACAAGTGAACTCCTAGTGGGCGAGGCAAGGATGGGGCGCGTGCGGAAGGTACTGAGCAGGCCGTTGGTCATCGCGGTGCTGGTGGTGGCGGTCGGGGGAGTCGGCTTCGGGCTGTACTGGTTTCAGCCGTGGAAGCTGTGGCAGGACGAGACCGTCCAGGAGGCACTGCCGGAGGTGGTGGCGACCTCCGCTCCTCCTGCTGCGGTGCCCTCGGACGAGCCCTCCGCGCCGCCCTCCCCGGCCACGGGACCGCAGACGCTGGCGAGCGGTGAGCTGATCAGCCACGAGCATGCGACTTCGGGCACGGTGAAGCTCGTACGGCTGGCCGACGGCTCGCACATCCTCCGGCTGGAGAACCTCGACACCAGCAACGGCCCGGACCTGCGTGTCTGGCTGACCGACGCTCCTGTGAAGGAGGGGCAGGCCGGATGGCATGTCTTCGACGACGGGAAGTACGTCAGCCTCGGCAAGCTCAAGGGCAACAAGGGAAGCCAGAACTACGCCCTGCCCAGGGATGTTGATCCGTCGGGCTACAGCAGCGTGAGCATCTGGTGCGACCGTTTCGACGTCTCGTTCGGCGCCGCGGAGTTCGCGCGCGTCTGACAGCGGTGAGGACCGCCAACACAGCCGGAGGAGGCGTGGGCCGGGCCGGCCTCGCGGGATCTGGACAGTCGAGCCGGACTCCGGCGCGTCGGCTGGAACGGTCAGAGCTCCTTGGAGCCGGGCGGCGTGCCGTCCTGCTCCGCGGGTGTTCCGTCGCCGCCGTGCCCTTCAGAGCGGTCGCGGTTCCCTCTTCCCCTCGGGCCTCAGGCTTGGGGTAGGCGGCCCTCGTCCCCGGGAGTGCCGAATGGCCCTGCGATCGTTGGGGCGCCGTCGGTGTGTTCGGGCTTGTAACGCCGAGTGCGAGCCGTCCACGCTCAAAAATCCGTACCCCCTGTCCAGCCCGTCCGCGGCGAAGCTTCGAAATGGCCGGGCGCGCAGAGCTGCAGGAGGGGGAGCCCGCCGACGGCCGGTATGCCGTCCGTGCCGCGAAACTTTGCAGGTATCACTCCTGGGCGCCGAACGGCAATCGGCCGTCGGGTCGGCTCCCCCGCTCGATCATTGCATAGAGCAAAACGCGATCGCCAGTCATTCCGGCCGCTTTCCGGGAAGTCATCGTGTCGGGGGAGGCGCAGACCTTACGAGAACCTGACGTGGTGGTGAAACCCCTCGTGGCCCACTCGTCCCGCAGGCAACTCTGGTGCTGCGCGCCGCCGTTCCGTGGTGGCGGCGAAGGTCCGAGGAGCAACGCATGAGCAGGCACACCAGGCGCAGGTCATCGCTACAGGTCCGGCTGACCGTCGCCGGAGCCGGGATCCTCGCCGCGGCGGCGGCCGTCACCACGGTGAACTTCGCCTCCGCCGGGGAACCCCAGCGGCCCGGGCGCACGGCCAAGGCAGATCACGCGGTCTTCGTACAGGGCAACGAACTCGCCGGCAACACCATTCACGTCTTCGAGCGCGGTGACGACGGCGCGCTGAGTGCCGCGGGCCGCTACGCGACCGGCGGCAAAGGAGGAGACCAGGTCGACGCGCCCACGGACTCGCTCGCGTCCCAGGGCTCCCTGGTCTACGACGACCGGTCGGGGTTACTGCTGGCGGTCAACGCGGGCAGCGGCACCGTGACCTCGTTCCGGGTCCAGGGGCGGAAGCTGACGAGCCGCCAAGTGGTCTCCTCCGGCGGGGACTTCCCTGCGTCGGTCACCGTCTCCGGCACGCTGGCGTACGTCATGAACGCGGGCGGGAAAGGCAGCGTCCGGGGATTCCGGATCACCGCGAAGGGCCTGGTGCCGTTGAGCGGTTCACATCGCTCGCTGGGGCTGGCCAACGAGAAGGTGCCGCTGTTCAGCAGCTCGCCCGGCCAGGTCGCGTTCACGCCGGACGGCCGCGCGCTCGTCGTCACCACCAAGTCGGCCAACACCGTCGAGGTCTTCCCCATACGGCGCGACGGACGCCCGTCCCACCGGCCGGTGGTCAATGACTCGGCGGGCGGCGTGCCGTTCGCGATCACCTTCGACAAGGGCGGCCGGATGCTGGTGGCCGAGGCCGAGAAGTCGACGGTCAGCACGTACAAGGTGCGCGCCGACGGAACCCTCAAGGTCGTCCAGCAGCCCCTGGCCAACGGCCAGAACACGCTGTGCTGGCTGGAACGCGCCGGCGACTTCTTCTACGGCGGCAACACCGGCAACTCCACCGTCACCGGCTACCGCACCGACCGGCACGGCAGGCTCGCGCTCACCAACGACGTCGGCATCGCCACCCCGCCCTCGGCCATGTCCCAGGGCGTGATCGACCTGGCGGTGACCAGGGACGAGAAGTTCCTGTACGTGCAGAACGCCGTCTCCGGCACGGTGGACGGCTTCCGCGTCGGCAGGAACGGCTCGCTCACCAAGGTCACCACCGCCACAGGACTGCCCGCCTTCGCCGAGTCCGGCATGGAGGGCATCGTCGCGGTGTAAGAAAGCGGCCACCGCGGCCCGACGCCCCGGACGTCCTCGTCCGGGGCGTCATGCGTGGGAGCGTCCGCGCTGACAGTGCCCGACGGCGGCGTCGAGGCGGACGAAGGAACTGGCTCATCCCGCCTCACCGCCATCCACGGGAAGTCCCGTGTGCGCGCACAGGCGGCGGCCGTCCGGGGGTGCCGCCGGGCGTCGTCGGCCATGCCCCAGGAGCCTCTGTCGGGTGTGAGGAAGCGGGCGGTGACGGCGCGCGGACGGTTGACGAACCGGAGGAGCGTCTTCGGCTGCTCGCGCAGGCTCACGTACCAGTCGGCCTTCGGCCCGAATCAGCAGGAGCAGCCGTTTCCCGAAGAAGGACCCCAGCCCCGCGTGCAAGAGCAGGATCGGCAGCAGTTGCACGATCAGGTGCCGCCGCCCGGTGGGGAGTCGGAGACTGCGAGGTGTGGTGTTTCTGTTTGTCCTAGTTGCTTTACGCAGGCCGGGAATGTCGGCTCTCGGCCTCGATTGGGCAAAGAACCGGGGTTGAGAGCCGTCTCGCGCGAGTTACCTTTGCATAGTCTAAAAGTGGGGAAGGGGTGCCTGCGGAGATTGGGGGCGGCTCTCGAACGCCGCGACACCGCTGGAGTGAGTATGACCGACAAGAAGCCGCCGTCGAGCGGGACGGTGCTGGCCTGGATGCCGGCGGTGGTGATGGCGGTGGTCGCGGTTATGGACATCGTGGCCGGGCCGGGGGTGGGCTTTCTCCCGCTGGTGTCACTCGGGCCCGCGTTCTCCGGGTTGGTCGGGGGGTGGCGTCGTACGGCGGTGTTCGGGCTGGTGGCGCTGGTGCTGTGCGTGGGGCTCGGCCTGTACGACGGGCTGTTCGAGGAGCGTCGCGGGTTCACCGCCATGGCGGCGGTGGCGGGCGTGACCGGTGTGGGCATCGCGGCGGCCGTGATGCGCTCGCGCCGCGAGGGGGAGTTGGCCAGTGTGCGGTCGATCGCGGAAGTCGCCCAGCGGGTACTGCTGCGGCCGGTGCCGTTGACCGCCGGGCCGCTGCAGGCGGCGGTGTCCTACACCTCGGCGGTCGCGGAAGCGCGCATCGGCGGTGACCTGTACGAGATCGTGGCCTCGCCGCACGGCATCCGGGTGATCGTGGGCGATGTCCAGGGCAAGGGCTTGGCCGCGGTGGAGACGGCGGCCGTCGTCCTCGGCGCCTTCCGGGAGGCGGCGCACGACGAGCCGGACCTGGTGGGCCTCGGCGAGCGCCTGGAACGGAGCGTGGCCCGGGAGCTGGAGGGCGAGAAATTCGTCACCGCGATCCTCGCCGAGATCGGCGCACGCCACGAGGCCGTCGTCCTCAACTACGGCCATCCGGCCCCGATGGTCGTACGCCAGAACGGAGCCGTCGACTTCCCACAGCCGCTCATCCACGCCCTCCCGCTCGGCCTGGGCGCACACGCGGGGGAGGGGCCGAAGCCCTATCAGGTGGACTTCGCCCCGGGCGAGCAGCTGCTGCTGTACACCGACGGTGTCACCGAGGCCCGCGACGACCACGGCCGCTTCTACCCCCTCGGCGAGCGCGCGCACCTGCTCAAGGACCCCGACGCGCACCGCGCCCTGGAGGCCCTGCGCGCGGACCTTGCCCAGCACGCCGGCGGTCCGCCCCACGACGACGCCGCGATGCTCCTGCTCCGGTATCACGGTCATGAGAAAGGAAAATCTGTTCCCCTTGCGTGAGTGAGTCCCCATGCGTGAGTGAGCGGCGACTTCGGGACGGTAGAAAGGACCTATGCCGGAGCGCGAGACCCCTGCCGGGGCGATGGACGATGTTGACGTGGTGACCCGTGCGGTGCTGACCGCATCCCGCCTGCTGGTGGCGGTCTCCGCCCGCTCCCTTGCCGAGGTCGAGGAGCGGGTGACGCTGCCGCAGTTCCGGATGCTGGTGGTGCTGTCCACACGCGGCGCCACCAAGCTCGTCATGCTCGCCGACCTGCTCCAGGTGGCGCCGTCCACCGCGATGCGCATGGTCGACCGGCTGATCGCGGCCGGGCTCGCCGACCGGCAGTCCAATCCCGACAATCGCCGCGAGACCCTGCTGCAGCTCACGGACGAGGGACACCGCACGGTCGCGGACGTCACCGCCCGGCGCCGCGCCGAGATCGCCACGATCGTCGAACGGCTCACCCCCACGCAGCGGCTGGCACTCATGGAGGCCCTCGCCGCCTTCAACGAGGCAGGGGGAGAGCCCCTCGCAGCGGCGCTGGACCACGCGGAACCGCACCCACTGGGCTGGGCCGTCGACGTGCCTGTGGCCCGCGACGCCTGACCCGCCCGGGCAGCCGCCGGATTCGGGCCCGCTCTTCTCCGCCTCGGGTGCGTTTTGCATAATGCAAGGGAAGTGGGCGGGTGTGGTCCGGCTGCCTGATCCCGGCAACGGGGGCCGCGCGGACTCGTCCGGCCGCCGAGAACAGTGTGGGCCGCCCGCCCGCCTGTCACGCCAGGATGCGGGGCCACGGCCGGACCGGAAGGACGCTGGGAGGGGACACCCGTATGAGCCGAAGACGTCGGCCTTCGCCCGTGCCGGAGGCGCACTTGATGACGCATCTGCGGAGCATGGTGTGGGGGCCGGCCGAGTTTGTCGGCCTCCCGCCGCGGTGGCTGGCCGCAGAGGGACTTGTCGCCGGGTGCGTGGCGGCGGGGGCGATCGTCGGGGTGACGATCGTCGGTGCCTGGTACGGGATTTCCGGGCTGGCGGACGGTGAGGGCGGCCTGGTCTGTGCCGTCGCGCTGGCCCTCTACCTTCGCGTGAGGCGGGCCGGGCGGGCACTGATCGCCGTCGTCGCCCTGCTCGGGTCCTGCCTCGCGCTGCAGGCGCCCCAGGCGGCCGTGGGTCTGGTGCTGGCGGAGCGGGCGCGAGTGGAGCCCGTGGTGGTGACATCGGTCGAGGGCGGACCGGCAACCGGCTCCGGCCACGTCCGCTATCTCTGCTCGGTGGCCGACCGTGACGGCGTACCGCTGAAGGTCCGTATCTGGCGGGGGTGCGGGCGGGCCACACGGCCCGGCGATGCGCTCCCCGTCGTGTACGACGCGAAGGCGCGCGTGCCGCCGCGTGGTGTGGGGGCCGGAGCGTCAGAGCCCCTGCGTGACCTGGGCGGCTGGGCCGGCACGCTTGTCGCCGTGTGCGTGGTCGCGGTCGTACGCTCCTACCGGCTCTCCCCTGCCGCATCCGGCCGCCCTGGCCGGCCGACCGCCCCGGCGGGACCGTGACAGCGCGCCCAGCCTCCCCTCGCTGGTCATCCGGCGGCCGGGCTGGGTGTGGGGGTCGGGGAGCTGGTGTTGACGCCCAAGTCGGGGCGCGGAGCGAGGACGACGATCGGGGAACCGGGCTGGGGTGCGGGCGGGGTCAGCTCGGCCTTGGGGAGCTTGGGCGGGGTGGTCTGCTGGAAGTTGACCTGGTCGATGTTGACCAGGCCGGTGTTCTCCAGCACGGTGATGTGGTCCAGGACGGTGTCGTTGGCCAGGTCGGCGAGCTGGCGGACCAGGCTGTTCTGGGTGCTGGCCCGGATCTTGGCGATCGTCGGGAAGATCTGACCGTGGGTGACCCGCATGATGGCGACCGCGGTGGAGTCGAACTCCTGGCCGCTCTTGGAGTCCACCGTCGCCACGAACTGCTGCTGCTGAGGGCTCGCCAGGTTCGGCAGGGTGATGTTCAGCTCGGGGGCGATCTTGAGGCACATCCGGTCCAGCCCGGCATGGCCGACGATCAGGTGCTTGCCGGCCTCCTTCATCTCC
This sequence comes from Streptomyces sp. NPDC020898, assembly GCF_044333925.1. NCBI lineage: Bacteria > Bacillati > Actinomycetota > Actinomycetes > Kitasatosporales > Streptomycetaceae > Streptomyces > Streptomyces sp. NPDC020898. The sequence goes on along the minus strand of NZ_JBIRRV010000012.1, from coordinate 9,281 downwards.
GCGGTGGTGCCCCGCTCCATCGCCATCTCTCCCAGGGGGTACTCCCAGAGTCCGGCCGCGCGGACCTTGACCACGAAGTCACGGTCGGCCTCGGTCAGTGGCCCGTACTGGGTGTTGGCGATGATCCGGGACGTGTTTGTCGTCGCGTTCTCAATGCCGAGCATGGCGGGATAGGCGAGGGCCGTAAGGGTCAGACCCAGCGCCCCGAACACGAAGACGCTTCCCAACTTGTTGAGTGAGGCGGGCATGGAGACTCCTGACGTGGGCGAGCTGTGTGACAAGGAGTACGGGCGCGCAGAGGGGAATCTTCATTGCAGTAGGTAAATCTTGCAGTGTGCGACGTGACGTGCGTCACAGCTTGAGTGCTTGGGGCCGGCGGCGGGTGAGCGCCCCTCTCGCGCGAACACGTGGATCCAAAGAGGCGAGGGGTGGATGTCAGTCAGGTCTCTCGCGTCCGACGGAACCGATGGCCAGGGCAGAGGCAGCGGTCTTGAGGGTCGCAGCCTTGGGGCTGATCCGCCCGCCGCACTGCGCGACGGCCGGTATTGCTTGGGAGCTCCGTGTCCGCGCGCCGCCGCGTGAGCCGGTTCGTCAACTGCCCTTACGGCAGGCCGCCCAGCATGGCCCGAACCGGGCTCTGGTTAATGGGTATCGCGTAGTCCGCGTGGCGGGGGAGAAGCGTGTGAAGGTCTGGTTGCATCAGTGGGAGGCTGCGGAATCTGCGCCGGCCCGGCGTCGAAGGCCGTCGCGACGACCATCGACGCGCAGGATGCGGCGCGTATGCCTGTGCCGGCGCGAAGCGCACATCGCGGCCGCTGTCCTGAGCTGCCCGTCCTCCGCCGCACGGATGGCACTCCTCGCTCCCCTTCCGCATGTTTGCGTGATGCAAAATGCGAGGGAGTGAGGGAGGTGTGCCCTGGCGGATGTCCGAATTGTTTTGCATGATGCAAAACTTTCGGATGTGATGAACGAGGCCGATGGCGCTTCCGTACCCCCTTGAGAGCGTGGTGGTACGGCTATGTGGCAAGCCGCCGATGCCCGTTGACATGTGGTGTGGCGTGTTGCCGGCAGTGGCCTGCCGGGGCGGAGGGAGGGGCGATCATTCAGGATGGGATGGCGACGGCCCTCGGCGACCGCCTCGTTCGGATCGAGGCGAGTCGCGCCGCAGCGTGGGTCAGGGCAGGGATTCTCGCCCTGACTGGCGCGATGCTCGCCGCCCTGGGGCATCACGCCGTCGCCGACGGAGCGGTGCCCTGGCGGTTCGTGATGCTGGTGGCGGGAGCACAGTTCGTCGTGATCCGGCCCGTCGTCCGTCGGCCTTTCTCGCTCCCTTCCGCTCTGGGATGCACCCTCGCCGCGCAGGGCACGTTGCATCTGGCGCTGGAGATCGCCGGCTGTCCGGACCCCGCTGGGATCGGCCAGGTCGGCCACGCCGCTCATGGCGTGGGCGGTCAGGTGTCCATGCCCGGGGGCAACGGGCACGCCTGGCATCAAGGCGCTGCCGTGATGACCGCCGTCCACGTTCTGGCCGCGCCGGCGGTGGCCTGGCTGCTGCACCGGGCCGACGCCGCCGTGTCAGCCGCCCTGGACATCGCTCGCGCCGTGCGCGGCATCGTGGTCGCCGCCTGGGTCCGCTTGCTGCGGCGCCGTGGGCAGGTCCGCCCGTTGCCCGCCGTACCGGCCACCGCGCGTTCGGCGCCTCCCGTGTCGGCACGGGCACGTCTCCGGGGACACCCGATGGTGCGCAGGGGACCACCGGGACACCGTCGCGTCCCGACTCGCGCCCTGACCGGGCGGCCCATACGGCTGTTCGGTCTCCCCGGTAAGGAGCACCCCTGTGTCCGAGCACCACGCTGCCCGCGCGTCGGGCCGTGTCACCGCGGCCGACGCCGCCGCGCTGACGGACGTCCTGACTCTGGTCGATCCCGCCTCCGCCCCCACGGAGGTCGAGGACGACACCCCGCAGACCCTCGCTGAGGAGGACGTCACCGACACGTTCGTCTCCGAGGCCGAGTCCGCCAGGTCCGGCTTCACCCACGTACGCGTCGTCCTGTCCGACGGCATCGCCCACGACGATGTCACGCCCGCCGACGCGCCCAACGGGTGGAAGCCGACGACCGCCGCCGACGGCCGCACTGTCGCGGGCCCCGCCCTCAAGACCGGAACCGACGCTGCATACAAGATCAGGGTCCGCCGGCTGCCGGATGCCGAGCAGCTCGTGCTGGGCGGAGGTGTGTGGTGGCCGGCCGGACGCCGGGCCACCTCCGGTATCTGACCCGTCCGTGTGCTGTCCGCGCGGCCGGAGTACGGCCCCGACGGCAGCACGGCGTCGGATGCGTCCGCACGTGTCCGAACGCCTCCGAGATTCAAGAGCCGACCCGGAGACAAGACGTGGAACGACGACAGGCGAAGCAGGGTGGGCGCGTGGGCAGGGCGCTGCTGGTGGTGGCCGCCGTGCTGGCCGGTGTCCTGCTCGGCGGCGCGACGCCGGCCTCCGCACACGCGGTGCTGACCGGCAGCGACCCGAGCGCGGGCATGGTGCTGAAGACGGCGCCGAAGTGGGTGACGGTCTCCTTCACCGAGTCCGTTGCCCTGGCCGAGGACTCGGTGCGCGTCCTCGATCCGGACAGCCGCCCGGTCACCGCGGGCGACCCCGAGCACGCGGACGGCAAGGCGGACATCGCGCGCGTGCCGCTGACCGGTGACCTGAAGGAGGGCACGTACACCGTCTCCTGGCGAGTGCTGTCAGAGGACAGCCACGCCGTCTCCGGTGCGTTCACCTTCTCCATCGGAACGCCCTCGCAGACCCGGGCCGAGGCCGCTGCCGAGCCGGCCGTGGATCCGGCCGTCAACACGCTGTACGGCATCGGCCGCTACGTCGCCTATGGCGGCCTGGCCCTGCTGATCGGCAGCGCCGTGTTCATCGTCGTCTGCCGGCCCGGAGCCACGGCCGTACACGCGGTGCGCAGGCCGCTTGCGGCCGCGTGGTGGGCGCTGGTGCTGTCGACGATCGCGCTGCTGCTCGTACGGGGGCCGTACGCGAGCGGGGACGGACCGGCCGGGGTGTTCGACCCGAGACTGCTGCGGAGCGCGGTGGACAGTCGGCCGGGCAGCGCACTGCTGGTCCGCCTGGCCCTGCTCCTGCTGGTGGCCCTGCTCCTCAGGCGAGGCCGGTCCGAGGGGAAGGCCGGCCGGGGCACGGTGGCGGTGGGCGTCGCCCTCTGCGTCGGCCTTGCCGGGACCTGGGCGGCGGCCGAGCACGCGTCCGCGGGGATCCAGGTGCCTGCGGCGATGGTCTCCGCCGTGTTGCACCTGCTCGCCATGTCCGTGTGGCTCGGCGGGCTGACCGCGCTGCTGGTGGCGCTGTTCCGGGCACCGGCCGACGACCCGCTCCCGGCGGCCGCGGTGGCCCGTTTCTCCCGGCTCGCGGTCGCGTCCGTGGCCGTGCTGGCAGCCACCGGCGTCTACCAGTCCTGGCGCGGACTCGGTTCCTGGGAGGCGTTCACCACCCCATACGGCAGGACGCTCGCCCTGAAGGTCGCGGCCGTCGCGCTCATGCTGGTGGCGGCGTCGTACTCGCGGAACTGGACAAGGTGGCTGCTGAGGGTGCCCGAGGTGAAGCCGGCGCTGGTCGCCGTGGGCGGTGGCGACCAGAACTCTCCGCCCGACCGGACGACCGGGCCTGCCGCTGGATCCGGCGCGGCCGAGCCCGGCCCTGAGGCCCAGCGGCGCGGCCTGCGCAGGTCCGTGCTGGCCGAGGTGGTGATCGGCGTCGTCGTACTCGCGGTCACGACCGTGCTGACGGGCAGCCGGCCGGGGCGGGCCGCCATCGAGTCCGCGGCGGCCTCCACGGCCGCCGGGCGGCCGAACGTCACCCTCGCGGTGGTCCCTTTCGACACGGGTGCCCCCGCCGGGAGCGGCAAGGTACAGGTCACCCTGGAGCCGGGCCGGGTCGGCCGCAACGTGGTGGAGGCCGTGGTCTTCGGTGCCGACGGAAGCCTGATCGCCATCCCCGAACTGCGCCTCACCTTCACCCAGTCCGCGCAGCGCGTCGGCCCGCTCGACGCCGAACTGGTCGACCAGCGCGGCTACTGGGGCAGCGACAACCTCAACCTCCCGCTCGCCGGGACCTGGACGATGCGGGCCACCGTGCGCGTCTCCGACATCGACCAGGTCACCGTGTCCAAGCCTGTGAAGATCACCCCGTGAGATCCGGGCAGGGACCACAGCCCCGGAGCGAAGGCGGCCGCCGAGCCGCCGATCGTCGGCCGTCGACCGGCACGTGCGTGCACGTTCTCGTCCATACGTCCGTCACGAGCGGGAAGCCTGCCGGACAAGGAGCTGATGCCTGATGCCTGAAGCAGGCGGGGTGTCGTCTGAGAGTTCGGGCCGTACTCGCCCCGGTCGAGGATCAGTTCAGCGTCGGCAGGCACTCACGCTTGACGAGGAGCCGTCTCCCGTGCGTCGGTGCCGTCGCGCCCGGCCGGGATTCCAGCGAGGTCCTCGACGCGGAACATACGGGCGATCGGTACATCGGTGGAGCTGTGGGCGATGATCGAGAAGGCGATGCACACGGCGATGAGCGTGAACGCCTCCTCGCCTTGCGGGATCCCGGCCTGCAGCACCAGCAGCCCGTACACCACCGAGGCGAAGCCCTTCGGCCCGAACCAGGCCGCGACCAGCTTCTCCTGCCGGGTGAACCGGGTGCCGACCAGCGACAGCAGCAGCGAGGCCGGACGGATCAGGACGATGGCGAGCACGACGGCGACGTAGCCGCCCACCGACAGGTCCCCGAAGAGCTGCGGGGTGAGCAGTGCGCCGAACACCAGCAGGGCCGCGAACTTGGCCAGCTCGGACAGTGCCTCGCCGAGCGGTTCGAACGCCTCCTTCGCTTCCAGGGAGCGCGCGGTGAGCACGGCGCCTGCGGAGAACGCGGCGAGGTAGGGGTTGGCGTGCGTGAGGTGGCAGGCCGCGTAGAGGATCACGCCGATCGCGAGCGGCAGCAGCGGCTGCAGCTTGGGCTCGGCGCCCAGCAGCCGGAACCGTACGAGCTCGACCACCACGAACGGCAGGGCGACACCGAATACCAGGCCGAGGACCAGCTCCAGTGCGATCTTCCCCAGTGACGCCTCTGCGTGCCCGGAGGTCGGTCCGGCCGCGGCGATCAGGATGAGCACGACCGGGAGGGCGAGTCCGTCGTTGATGCCGCTCTCGACGTTCAGCAACTGCCGCAGCTTCGCCGGGACTTCCTTGCGTCCGACGATCGCGGAGGCGAACACCGGGTCCGTGGGAGCCAGTACGGCGCCGACGAGGAACGATGTCGTCCAGTCCAGGCCCACCAGGTAGTGCGTGATGAGCGCCATGCCTACGAACGCGAGCGGCATGCCGAGGCCGAGCGCGCGGGCCGGGTTGCGCCAGTTCTCCCGCAGCTTGGGGAACGAGACGTGCATGCCGTCGGTGAACAGCACCGCGAACAGCGCCAGATCGGCTGTCACGGACACGATCGCGCTGTCCGGGGTGATGTGGATCAGCCCGAGGAATCCGTCACTGACGAGCGCGCCACCGACGAGGAAGAGCAACGACGTCGACAGAACGGTCCGGGCGGCAAGCCCTGACAGCAGCACCGCGATCAGCAGTGCCACCCCGAAGACCACAACAAGCACCATGACCCGAATCCCCGATCTGCGAAGAGAGTTGTCCCCAAACCGCCGACCAGGCTTCCCGGCACACCGCTGGGAACCGTACACGTTCTTTACGCGACATTGACAGGATCCCGGAGCGCACTCTGGGGCCCCGTACATTGCCGGACTCCGGCATGGTGGACCGCCTTACGACGTGCCTCACCAGGTTTCGGCGTACCGTTCTCCACGTCTCCGGGCGGCCAGGAGGGCTGTGAAGGGATCGCCAGACCGGTGCTGATGACCGCCTGTCATCACACCCGAAACTGCCGGAGGCAGGCAACGATCTCGGTGATGTGGGGTCAGTTCTTCCAGGCGTGCGCTAAAAAGTGCCAAGGCACATCCACTCCAGGGGGGAACAGCATGGCGGGGCCGCACATGTCCGATGAGTACGAGGAGTACCTGCGGGGGTACGCCCGCATCCTCGCGGATGCCTCGGCGACCGGCCGCCGGCTGATCCGGGACGAACTCGATTCCCGCCGTGCACTGGGTAAGCAGGCCGCGGAGGCCGGCCTCGGGCTGCGAACCCTGGTGGGCACCCACATGGCAGCCACCCGGGCCCACTGGCCGACCGGGAATGGCGCGTCCGTGGACGACGTGCTGGCCGCCGCGGCCCAGGCCGTCGATGCGTTCGCCGAGGGCTACGAGCAGGCGCAGCGAATTGCCGTACGCCAGGAGGAGGCGGCCCGCCGGGAGTTCATCGACGACCTGCTGTACGGCCGCAGCGACCTGGGCCGACTGGCCCAGCGCGCGGAACGATACGGGCTGCGGCTGTCGTACGAGCACGCGGTCGCCGTGGCGCGCGGACCGGTCGCGTACGAGGAGGGTGACGCGGTTCTCCGGGAGGTCGAGCAGGCGGTGATCGGGAGGTTCGGCGACCGCAGCATCCTGCTCACCACCAAGGACGGACGGCTGGTCTGCATCGCTCCGGGTGACCAGAGCGAGGTTCTCGCGTACTTCGCCAAACAGGCTTTCGCCGCCACTGGTGGCGGACAGGTGGGGATCGGTCGCACGCAGCCCGGCGCGGCCGGCGTCGTCCAGTCCTACGAGGAGGCACTCAACGCCCTCGACCTGGCTGACCGGCTGGAGATCGACGAACCCGTGCTGCGCGCCGCCGACCTCCTCGTCTACCCCGTCCTCACCCGCGACCGGCAGGCCATGGCCGACCTGGTCGAAAGCGCCCTCGGCTCGCTGCGCGGATCCCGCGGTGGCGCGCAGCCGCTCCTGGACACCCTCACCGCGTACTTCGACTCCGGCTGCGTGTCCGCGGAGGCGGCGCGGCGGTTGTCGCTGAGCGTGCGTGCCTTCACCTACCGTCTGGAACGCATTCACAAGCTCACCGGCGCCGACCCCTCCGACCCGGTACACCGCTACACGTTGCAGACCGCGGTGATCGGGGCCCGGCTGCTGGACTGGCCGGCGAAGCCCTTCTGACCCGTGTACCGCGACGCCGTCGGCCGACCGCCTGCCTTCTGCGACCCGCGGAATCACGGGAGCCACAGGGCCCAGCGGTCCCAGCCGAGACCGGGGCCGAGGACGCCGACGGCATCCCGACATCTACCAGCGCACCACCCACGGCCGCGATGAGGCCGAGGGAACCGCCTGAAGGAGGACAGCCACGCGACGAACCGCTCGATCTCGGAGACGGGCAGGTCTCGCCCGGTCGGCCGGATATACGCCTTCGGCCGCCACGCCGATATTCTCCCCATGGGTAAAGTTGCTGTAAAGGCGTGAAGCGGCTTTCGCGCAGCGCACCTCCGGCCGTTCGGCAGGGATTCTTTTCCAGGGGTATCGCGGATGCCCCCTATCGGGGTCCAATGGTGGGAGTCAGGCCCTTCGCGCCCGTACCGGTCAGAAGAGGCACGCAATGGATCCATGGCTGATCTGGTTGATCGTCGCAGCTGTATTGGCTGTGGCGGAGATCTTCACTCTTACCGCCGCGCTCGGATTGCTGGGTGCGGCCGCGTTGGTCACGGCGGGTTCCGCCGCGGTTGGGCTGCCGCTGCCCTTGCAGTTCTTGGTGTTCACCTTCGTTGCCACAGTCACCGTGCTGTTCGTGCGCCCCGTCGCGATGCGCCACGTGTTCCGGCCCCAAGTGCAGCGATTCGGTGTGGACGCGCTGGTCGGCAAGGCTGCTTATGTCGTCTCGGAGGTGACGGGCCTGGGCGGCAGGGTCCGTATCGACGGTGAGGAGTGGACGGCCCGCGCCTATGACGAGACGCTGGTGATTCCACCTGGAAAGACCGTCGACGTCATGGAGATCAGTGGCGCCACCGCGATCGTCTACCCCCGGGACTGAAACCATGGAAACCTCAGCGTTCCTCATTGCCGGCCTGATCGTCGCGCTGATCGCGGTTTTCGCCGTGGTGCGCGCGGTCCGTATCGTGCCCCAGGCGCGCGCTCGCAATGTCGAGCGGCTCGGCCGCTACCACCGGACCCTGGATCCCGGCCTCAGTCTCGTCATCCCTTTCATCGACCGCGTTCATCCGGTGATCGATCTGCGGGAACAGGTTGTTTCCTTCAAACCGCAACCGGTCATCACCGAGGACAATCTGGTCGTCGAGATCGACACCGTGCTCTACTTCCAGGTGACCGACCCGCGGGCGGCTTTCTACGAGATCGCGAATTTCCTTCAGGCGGTCGAACAGCTCACCGTCACCACCTTGCGCAACGTGGTGGGATCCATGGACCTGGAGAAGACGCTCACCTCACGGGACACCATCAACAGCCAGCTCCGTGGCGTGCTGGACGAGGCCACCGGAAAGTGGGGTCTCAGGGTAAACCGGGTGGAGATCAAGGCCATCGACCCGCCGCAGTCCATCAAGGACGCGATGCAGAAGCAGATGCGAGCCGAGCGGGACAAACGGGCCGCGATCCTCGGGGCCGAGGGGCAGCGCCAGTCGCAGATCCTCACCGCCGAAGGCGACAAACAGGCCGCCGTCCTGCGCGCGGAGGGCAACCGTACCGCCGCGATCCTCCAGGCCGAGGGCCAGTCCAGGGCCATCGACGAGGTGTTCCAGGCCGTACATCGCAACGACCCCGACCCCAAGCTGCTCGCCTACCAGTACCTTCAGACGCTGCCCCAGCTCGCGCAAGGCTCGGGCAACAACTTCTGGGTGATCCCCAGCGAGATCACCTCCGCGCTCCAGGGCGTGTCCCGCGCCTTCACCGAGGAACTGCCCCAGTCGCCGGCCACCCGCGAGAAGCCCTCGGACGACATGGTGGCCCAGGCCGACAACGACAAGGCCCAGGCTGCCGAAGCCGCTGCCCAGGCCCTCGCCGAAGCAGCCAAGGCCGAGAGCGTCACCCCTGATGTCCTCCCGTCCCACCAGCCTCGCTGACGGCGGGCGGCGTGGAAACCTTCGAGTGTCCGGCCCTCTGACGATCGCTGCTTGTGTGCACTTGAGTGCACCCATGCGGAGATGGCCGAATGGGCTACTGTCAGGCGCCCGAGTAACGCTGGGCCGAGATGGTGGCGCTTTCGCGTTGCCTGCTGCTCCGTGCCAAGAGGTTATGAAGGCGCCGCTGCGATCGGCTGTGCGGTTCTGGCTTCTCGCCGAGCACATCTGGGGGCGATGCGGATTCGGCTGACGCGTCTGCCAG
>NZ_JBIRRV010000011.1:0-330236 GCF_044333925.1 Streptomyces sp. NPDC020898 | reverse complement strand
ATGGAGCTGCACCGGCTTCGAGAACCGGCAGCTGACGGACAAGTACCCGATCTGTCCCCAGGGCAGCAAACTGGTCCGCACGTCGAAGTTCCAGAGCTGCTGGGACGGCCGCAGCATCGACAGTGCCAACCACCGCTCGCACGTCGCCTTCGCCGACCCGAAGACCGGTGCCTGCCCCAACGGCTTCAAGGCCATCCCGCAGCTGCTCCAGCGCCTGATCTACGACGTGAAGGCGCCGAGCCTGAACGACAACGGAAAGTCCAGCCCCTTCTACGCAGTGGACGGTTTCCCGGAACAGATGCACAAGCCGATCACCGACCACGGCGACTTCATCAACGTTTTCGACGAAAACCTGATGAACCAGATGGTCCAGTGCATCAACACCGGCCGGAAGTGCCAGTGATCTCCCCTCACGAAATCTGAGACCCACCGAGCCAACCCGAGCCGGCCTGCGTGGCACTCACTTCGCAGGCCGGCCCACCGTGCCCCGTGCGGGCGGACGCCACGGCACCGTTTCGGTACGTCGGTGGAGCTGGGGGCGATGATCTACAATGCCGGACATCTGAGAGGGCGTTCTGTGAGTCGTCGGAGTCGTTGTCCGGTTTGAGGGCTTGCGGTTGGCCGGGGGCGCGGTCTGCTGATGGGTATGGGCGTGCGGCAGCCGTACCCGAGTGATCTGTCGGATGAGGCGTGGGAGCTGATCCGGCCGGTCATCACGTCCTGGAAGGGGCAGCACCGCTCGGTCAGCGGGCATGAGGGCCGCTACGACATGCGGGAGATCCTCAACGCGATCCTGTATCAAGCCCGGGTCGGCTGCCAGTGGCGTTACCTGCCGCATGACTTCCCGCCGTACACCGCCGTGTACTACTACTTCGGCAAGTGGCGCGATGACGGCACCGATCAGGCCATCCACGACCTGTTGCGCTGGCAGGTCCGCGAGTCGAGGGGCCGCCACGAGGACCTGTCCGCGATCGTGATGGACGCCCAGACAGTGCACGCCTCGGTCAATGCACCCAAGGAGACGGCCGGGCTGGATCCGGGCAAGAGGAGCCGGGGTCGCAAGCGGGGCATCGCCACCGATGTGCTCGGCCTGCTCATCGCCGTGATCGTGGTCGCCGCGAGCGTCCACGACAACGCGATCGGAATCACGCTGCTGGACAAGGTGGCCGCGGCAAACCCGTCGGTGACCAAGGGCTGGGTGGACACCGGGTTCAAGAACGCTGTCGTCGAGCACGGCCGGTCGCTGGGCATCGACGTCGAGGTGGTCTCGCGTGATCCGCAAACGAAGGGTTCGCGCCCATACCGAAGCGGTGGGTGGTGGAGCAGACTTTTGGCACCCTGATGCTCCACCGCCGCCTGGCCCGCGACTACGAAGCACTGCCGGCCAGCGCGGTCTCGATGATCTACTGGTCGATGACCGACGTGATGGCTCGCCGGTTCACCGGCACGACCACCCCGACCTGGCGTGATCCGCCGCCGGTCGGGGCCAGGGCCCCCACTGGCGAGTCTGTCCATGCGTGCACTGCTGGCCAAGATCGAGGCACGGCAGGCTGCCGCGCGAGAAGAGGCTGACCGCCTGCGGGATCAGCTCGCCCGGCTCGGTGAGCAACTCGCCGCCGCGGAAGACCGGTTGGAGCGGCTGCGCATCACCCGCCAGACCGTCCTGGAGATCGTCGAGGACAGCGACCCCGGCGGCCCCGAGCCGCTGCCGTCCGCCTACCGGCAGATCCTCGCCCTGTTCGAGGACGACGAGCAGGGCCTGCGGGCCAAGGCCGTCTGCGAAGCCCTGGGCTCCTGCACCGAGAACCGCCACGTCGAAGGCGCCCGGGCCAAGCTCAAACGCCTAGTCGACCGCGGCATCCTCACCGAACCCGAGCCCGGCCTATTCACCATGCCCCGACCGGCAGCATCCCCGCCAACGTAGTCCCGCCCGAAGGCTCACAGAACGCCCTCTCAGAAGCAGCTTCCCGTACGGTCTGCAGGACTCTGCCGCCTCCGCCGGAAGGCGCGGATCACCGCCGGGCGGCGTCCAGTCGTGCGGAGTGCCGCGGTTTGATCTCCCAGCCCGTTCCCGCAAGGCCCAGCGTGAGCCAGCCGTTGGACCAGGTCCCACACACCGCGATCACCGCAACCTTCAGATGGCTGCGAGTGGTGAACGCAACGCGCTGCCCGTGCAGCTCGTAGCGTGCCGAGTGCGGCTGCATGTGGAGCCGCCGAGCGGGGAGAACCTGACCCAGGTCGTCCGCCAGCGGCTCGCCCTCGACGAGACGGCCGACGACTCGCCGTACCGCGACCTGGGAGAGGGTCTGCGTCAATGCTGGATCTCGAAGGCTCACGCAGGGCGCTGCGCTCCCAGAACCCAGGTGCGTTGCTGGGACTGCCGGAGAGGCAGTGGCTGGACGCGAAGGCGGAACCGTACGAGCCGTAGAACCCTCGTGCAGTGGAGGAGTTAGTACTCCAGCAGGACTTTGCTGTCTGACCTGCGGGTTTCGCTGGGCGGCTGGAGTGTAGCGGGACTTCGATCGTGCGCAGGCGGTTCCCGTGAGACCGCCCCCGCACGATCCCCCTCCGTGCCCTGTCGAGATGGATAGGGTCGAGGATCAGCAGATCACCGACGGGAAGGTTGACCGCCTTCTCGAACGCGGCACTGTAGCCCGTGCACGGGCTACTCATACCGGACATGCCCACGCTGGCGGCGCTGCGGCAGCGGATCGACGACTTCGGCATGTTCCCGTTCTTGGACCGCATCATCGCCGTGAATCCCTCCCCCACCCAGTTCGCCAAGACTCTGGCGGTCTGCCTCCAGGAGGAGCCCCGGAACGCCGAGGTCAGATAGGTGTTCATTAGCCTTGGCGCATGACGACCGCATTAATTACGGGAACGACCGCCGGTATCGGCGCTGCCTTCGCCCGGCGCCTGGCCGCCGACGGGCACAACCTGGTCCTGGTGGCCCGCAACACCCAGCGACTGGAGGAGCAGGCGAGTGAACTGAGCAAGCGGCACGGCATCAGGGCAGAGGTACTTACCGCCGATCTCTCGGCCGACGACGGCATAGCCGCCGTCGAGGCCCGGCTGAGCGACCGAGAGAAACCGGTCGATATCCTCGTCAACAACGCCGGGTTCGGCAACAAGGGCCAGTTTCCGGACGTGCCGATGACCGACGAGCTAAAGATGATCAAAGTGCACTGCGAGGCCGTGCTCCGGCTGACCTCAACGGCCGTGGAGGGCATGCGGGAGCGGCGGCGCGGAGCCGTGGTGAACGTCGCGTCGATAGCGGCGTTCGTGCCGGGCACTTATGGCGCGTCCAAGGCATGGGTCGTGCAGTTCACGCAGGGCGCGGCGAAGGACATGGCCGGGTCCGGGGTGCGGCTGCTGGCACTGTGCCCCGGCTACGTACAGACCGAGTTCCACGAGCGGGCCGGTATGGGAGCGGACGTCATCCCGCCCAAGTGGCTGTGGCTGGACGCGGATCGTCTGGTCTCCACGGCGCTCACCGATCTGGCGCGAGGCAAGTCACTCTCGATCCCGGACCTGCGGTACAAGGTGATGATGGGGATCGTGAAGCTGACGCCGAACAGGCTGCTCGCGGGAACGTCGCGTACGGGGCGCAGGCCCGGGTCCCGATAGACCCTGATACACACCAATAGACACAGACAGATAGACGCCGAAGCCCGGCGTCCCCATCAGCGGCGCCGGGCGACAGGCAGCAGGCGCCCCCGAGACGAACCGTGCCGTCACTCTGCGTCGGTAAGCTACGCCCCATGGCTCAGAACACAGCGTCCGACTCCTCGCGCCGCAACGAGCGGTCCCAGCGCGCGATCCTGGAGGCAGCGCTCTCCCTCGTGGGCGAGGTCGGCTACGAGAAGCTCACCATCGAGGGCATCGCGGCACGCGCCAAGGTGGGCAAGCAGACGATCTACCGCTGGTGGCCCTCCAAGGCCGCCGTCCTGCTCGATGCCTTCACCGCGGAATCGGAGGCCGGGGACTTCGAGAGCTTCTTGCCCGACACCGGCGACCTGGCGGCCGACCTGAAGTTCAGCCTGCGGGCCACCGTCGACGAGTTCAACGACCCGAACTTCCAGGCCCCTTACCGTGCGCTCGCCGTGGCCGCGGCGAACGACGCCGCGGCCGCCGAGCAGTTCACCAGCAGGCTCCTCGAACCGGGGAACAAGGTCTACATCAGCCGGCTGCACAGCGCCCAGGAGGCGGGCGACATCGCCGCGGACGCCGACCTGCGGATCGCCGCCGAGCTGCTGCTCGGCTCCTTTTCCCAGCGCTGGCTGATGCGGACCGGAGAACTGACCTACGAGTTCGTGGACACGGTCGTCGACATGGTCGTCAACGGCCTGCGGCACGGAGCCTGACGGAGCTCACACCATCTTGAGACCGCCGTCGACGGCGAGGACCGTGCCCGTCGTATAGGTGTTGCGAGGGCTCGCCAGATAGGCCACCGCATCGGCGACCGCTTCCGGCTCGGCAAAGGAGTTGACCACCTGCCGGCCCAGGAGTTCGGACTCCGCCGCATTGCGCAGGGCCTGGGTCAGATCGGTCTTGATGATGCCGGGAGCCACCGCGTTCACGAGGATTCCGCGGGAGCCGAGCTCCACGGCCATGGCCTTGGTGAAGGCCTCCAGGCCGCCCTTGGACGCCGCGTAGTTGGCCTGCCCCTTGCCGGGCCTGCTCGCCGCGGTGGAGGAGATGTTGACGATGCGTCCCGAACGCCGCTTCACCATCGTGAGCGCCACGGCCTGGGTGAGGAACATGGGACCGACGAGGTTGGTGGCAATGACTTCCTGGATGTCGTCCGCGTCCATGGCCAGGAGCAGTTTGTCCCGCCCGATGCCCGCGTTGTTGACCAGGATGTCGATCCGGCCGAGCTTCTCGCACGCCGCTTCGGCCAACTGCCGTGCCACCTCAGGGCGGGCGACGTCCCCGGGGAGGAGTTCGACGTTGCGCCCCAGCGCGGCGATCCGCTCGGCGACGTCCTCGGCCTCGGCCGTCGAGCTGCGGTAGTTGAGCGCGATGTCGCATCCGGCTTCCGCCAGCCTGAGGGCGATCGCGCGGCCGATCCCCCTGCTGGCACCCGTGACGAGCGCGACCTGACCTTCGAATTCCATGTGCTGTTCCCTGCGTGCGTGTGCGTACGGTGCGTGCGTCTGGCCGCTTGGGCCATGTGGGGCCGGTTCGCGGTGACCGCTGCGGGTCACCGCGAAGACGGGCGCCGGTGGCGGGCGGTGAGCCGCTCGAGCGTGGGGACGATCCCCGCCGGGGCGGGGGCTGAGCGCATCTCGGCCCGCAGCCGGTCCGCGCCCTCCTGGAGGGAGGGATCGGCGAGCACCCGCTCGACGGCCGCGCGCAGGGTGGCCGCGTCCAGGTCGTCGGGGTGGATGGAAATCCCAGCCCCCAGGTCGGCGAGTTGCGCCGCCTTGAGCGGCGCGTCCCACAGGGTGCCGATGACGATCTGCGGCACGCCGTGCAGGACGGCCGCTCCCCAGGTGCCCGCGCCTCCGTGGTGGATCACGGCGGCGCAGCTCGGAAGCAGCACGTCCATCGGGACGAAGTCGACGATCCGCGCGTTGTCGGGGATCTGCGTCAGGTGCGCGCGCTGGGTGTCGTCGAGCGTGGCGACCACCTCGACATCGAGGTCGCCCAGAGCCGCGAGCAGGTCCTGGAAGGGGACGATGTCCTGCCCCTGGGTCTCGCGTCCCGACACCCCAAGCGTGAGGCAGACCCGCGGCCGCTTCGGCTCATCGGACAGCCAACTCGGCACGACGGCGGGCCCGTTGTAGGGCACGAAGCGCATAGGTACGATGCCTCGCCCCAGGTCGAACCGGGTGCTCTCGGCGCCCGGGTCGATGACCCACTGGCCGTGCGCCAGCTCCTCCAGCTCCTCTGCGGAGGCGGCGACGCCCAGCCGGTCCAGAGTCCAGCCGAGCCACTCGGCAAGGGGGTCTTCCCGATGCTCGGGAGCCTGGTGCAGCTTGGCCTCCACGAACCGCTGCCGGGACTGGCCGACGACGTCGGGGCCCCACAGGAGGCGGGCGTGCGCGGCCCCCACGGCGTGTGCCGCGACCGGCCCCGCGTAGGTGAAGGGCTCCCAGATCACCAGGTCCGGCTGCCAGGAGCGGGCCAGCGCGACGATGTCGTCCATGGTGGAGTCGCCGTTGAGCGGCGCGAAGCACAGCGAGGTCATGATGGTCTGCTGACCGAGCAGGTACTCCCAGGTCAGCGCCTCGGGCCGGTGCTCGGTGAAGTCCAGGCCGCGCTGGTACGGGGCGAGGTCGCCGCCGATCTCGTTGAGCAGCTCCATGATGGCGCTGTCGTCGCCGACCGGCGCGGCGGTCAGCCCGGAACCGGTGATGACATCGGTGAGGCGGGGCTGGCTCGCCACCCGCACCTCGTGTCCCGCGGAGCGAAGCGCCCAGGCCAGCGGCACCAGGTGGTAGTAGTGCGAGTTGTGCGCAAAGGATGTGATCAGAACGCGCATCGGGTCATCTCCCTCGTCTGCAGGCGGTGTTGGTGGCCGTCGCTCATGCGGTACCTCGTCCGGTGCGCGCCCCGGTGGCCGTCCGGGCGACGGGGTAGCGGGCGTGCGTGAGCGTCACGGGGGCCCGCCGACGGCGTACCGGCTCGCCGTCCGGCCGCAGTCCCGGCGCGTCCTGCGCGAGGACGCGCAGCGCGGCGCGAGCGACGGACCGGACGATCCGGGCGGCGGGCGCGGCGTGCGGGGCGTCGGGAAGCGACAGGGGGAGGGCGGTGACATCGCCCCGACCGGTACCCGCACCGAGATCAACTCCCCGGTGGGCGGGGGCGATTGCCGGATCGCGCTGGGCGGCGGCGACCAGGACCACCACATGCCCGTCGGCGGGGACGGTCACCCCGGCCAGCTCCACGTCCTCCTGAGCGATACGGCTCTCCAGACGCACCGGCGGGTGCCACCACAGCGTCTCCTCGACGGCGGCACCGGCGAGCCCGGTGTCCCGGCAGAGGGCGTCCCACTGCTCGGGCACTCCCGCAAGCGCCTCAAACGCGTTGCAAATAAGGGTGGTTGACGGCTCGGCGACGTCCACGGCGAGGGCGAGGGCCGCGGGTGCGGACCAGGCGACGCCGCCGAGGTGGCGCGTAAGCAGCCGGTCGAGCTCGACGGCCGCGAGGCGGCCGGAGCGGGTGACGTCGAGGGTCTGCGGGCAGAGGCGGCTGTCGAGGCCGCTGCCACAGCCGGTGAGAAGGTCCTCGAAGCGGCCGTGGACGTCCGCGGGGAGCTTCAGGAGTTCGGCGAGGACCAGCGCGGGCAGGCGCCGCGCGTAGTCGGCGGCCAGGTCGAACTCAGCACCGAGCCGGCCCAGGAGGGACCAGGCCGCCTTCTCGGCGACGGCCTCCACGGCCTCCTCGCGCGGTGCGGACACCGGCCGGTCACCGGCCGCCGCCGCGCCGCCCGCCTCGTCCCGCCTGTGCTCATGGGTGAGTTCGGGCCCGGCGGGCGGCAGGAAGTCCGCGCGGTGCCGCGCTCCGGCACGGGTCAGCGCACCGAAGCGGCGGTCGACGAGGACGGACCGGGCGAGGGCGCCGTCCGCGGTCACCCAGGTGTCGAGCAGCTCACTGCGGAACAGCGGCCCGCGCGCACGGATCTCCTCTTCGTACGGCGTGGGGTCGTCCCGCAGGGCACGCAGAATCAGCGCGTACGGGTCGTCCTGGTTTCCGGCGAACCAGTGGCCCGCGCGGGTCAGTTGGAGCCTGCGGCCCAGTACGGACGGCTCAGTCCCCGGCGTTGTCACAGGTGTCCTCCAAGGTGTTGTGCCATGTCTCGCGGAGTGCCGTCGGTCGGCGGCGGCCGCTTTCGGCCAGCGGGCGGAAGAGGAAGGGGTGCGGCCCGGGGGTGGTCACAGGTCACCGAGCCAGTCGTACAGGGCCGTTGCCGTGTGGCGGGCGTGCTCAGTCATCATCGTGAGGTGGGTGCCCGGCACGTCGCCGAGGGTGTGCTCGCCGCCGTCCCAGCGCGCGCGCCAGGCCTCCGGCTCTCCGGACCACTGCCCCACCGGCTCCGACGCGCGCAGGAAGAGGACCGGCGCCTTCATCGGGCTCGGCGCCCACCCCAGGAGCATGTGGTTGTAGGCGCCCATCGCCATAAGCCGGGAGTCGTCGATGGACACCACGGAGCGCTCCATGACCCAGTCGAGCATCTCGTTGCGCCACACGCCCATCGCCCCGGGCGCGCTGGGGAGATAGACGTCCACGAGGACCAGCGCCACGGGTCCGGCACCACGCTCCTCCAGGCTGCGTGCCAGGGCGTGCGCCAGCGCGCCGCCCGCCGAGTGACCGAGGAGGGCATAGGGGGCGTCCCCGGCGTGCCGCAGCACCGCGTCCGCCTGCGCGTCGAGCAGCACGTCCAGCGAACCGGGCAGCAACTCGTCGGCACGGAAGCCGGGTTGGTGAAGCGCCGAGACCGTCAGGCGTCCGTCGAGGGCCGCGGCCAGCGCCGTGAACTCCTCCGGGCCCGACGCCACCGCCGTGCCTGCGCAGCAGATCAGCTCCGGTCCCGCACCATCCGCGGCGGTGGCCAGGCGCACCGGGGCGGGCTGCCATCGGGCGCTCGCCTGTCCGGGCGTCTCGCCGTCCTCGGGGACCTGGTCGGCGGGGAAGATGGGGCGGAACGCGGCGAGTTCGGCCAGCGTGCCGATGAACGGCTCGGCCCGGCCGAGCCGCAGGGCCCGCCGGTACATCGCCACCAGACCGCTCTCCCCTGCCGGCTTCGGGGCTCCGGCGGGCGCCTCGCCGCCGTCCGCGAGGGCGGCGGCCAGGTGGTCGGCGAGCTCCTTGGGGGTGGGGTGCTCCAGGACGAGGGAGGCCGGGACCTCAAGGCCGGTCGCCTCCGCCAGGGCGATGCTCAGCTCGATGGCGGCGAGCGAGTCGAAGCCGATGTCGTCGAAGGACGCGTCGGCCGGTACGTCGTCAAGCTCGGCGTGGCCGAGCGCGATGGCCGCCTCCGTGCGCACCAGGACCAGCAACTCGTCGAGATCCAGGGCGGATTGAGGCGCCGGCTCGGCGGGCTCGGCCGCCGGGGGTGCCACGGACCTGGCGGGCTCCGGGGCGGCCGCCTTCAGCCAGAAGCGCTGGTGCTGGAAGCCGTAGGTGGGCAGCGAGATGCGGCGGGCCCTCGTACCGTCGAACAGCCGGGACCAGTCCACGTCCGCGCCGCGCGCGAAGGCCGTGGCAAGAGCGGTCAGGAGGGTGGCATCCTCCGGCCGCTCCCGGAGCAGCACCGGCACCAGCACGGCATCCGGCTCGCGGTCCCCTTGAGCCCCGTGGGCCTCCTCGTCGAGGATCTCCTGGGCCAGTCCGCACAGCACGCCGTCCGGCCCCAGCTCCACGAAGGTGCCGACGCCCTGCGCGCGGGCGGCACGCACGGCGTCGCGGAGGCGGTCGGTCTCCCGCGCCTGCCGGATCCAGTACTCGGCGCCGGTGAGTTCGCCGGGGGCGGCCGGGCGGCCGGTCACGTCGGAGACCACGGCGGTCACCGGCTCGCGGTACGCCACCGCGTCGGCGACCTGCCGCAGCTCCTCGCGGCCTCGGACGGCGACCAGCGCGCATGCGTCCGCCAGGCCGAACACACCGGCCGCGTGGGCGGCGGCGAGCCCGCCCACGGAGTGGCCGATGAGCACGTCGGGCCGCAGCCCCCACCCCTCGACGAGCCGGAACAGCGCGACCTCGACGGCGAACAGGGCGGCCTGGGCGTACCGCGGGCCGTCGAGGAGAGCGGCCTCCGGCGAGCCGGGCTCCGCGAACGCCACCGTGAGGAGCGGCCGGTCCAGGTGCGCGTCCAGGTGCTCCGCGACCGTGTCCAGCTCCCGCGCGAACGGCGGGTACTGCTCGTACAACTCCCTTGCCGAGCCGGGCTGTTGGCCGCCCTCCCCTGCGAACAGGAAAGCGGTACGGCTGCCCTGCCGGCGCTCGACGTCGCGCACCACACCGGGCGTACCGCGCCCGTCGGCGAGGGCCGCGAGCGCCGCCGGGGCCCCGCCGGTGGCGTCGGCGAGGACCACGGCCCGGTGCTCGAAGACGCTGCGGGTCGTGGCCAGCGAGAACCCGATGTCCAGCGGGTCGAGGCCGGGGTGCCGTTCCAGGTGAGCGGCCAGGCGTGCGGCCTGGTCGCGCAGCGCCGCCTCCGTACGGCCGGAGAGGACCCACGGCACCAGGGGCGGGCGCACTGCTCCGACCACGGCCTCCGCTTCGGCCGGGGACTCCATCTCAGGCCCGGCGGGCGGCGCCTGTTCGAGGATGACGTGACCGTTGGTACCGCTCACGCCGAAGGCCGAGACAGCGGCGCGCCGGGGTGCACCGGTGTCGGGCCACGGCACCGTCTCGGTCAGGAGCCGCACCTGGCCGTCCGCCCAGTCGACATGCCGCGTCGGGGCGTCCACGTGCAGGGTTTTGGGGAGCGTCTCGTGTCGCAGCGCCATCACCATCTTGATGAGGCCGCCCACCCCGGCGGCCGCCTGGGCGTGGCCGAAGTTCGACTTCAACGAGCCCAGCCACAGCGGCCGTTGCTCCGTGCGCTCCTGGCCGTACGTGGCGAGCAGCGCCTGCGCCTCGATGGGGTCGCCGAGCCGGGTGCCGGTGCCGTGCGCCTCGACCGCGTCGACCTGGTCGGCGCCGAGCTGGGCGTCGGCGAGGGCTTGGCGGATGACGCGCTGCTGCGAGGGGCCGTTGGGCGCGGATAGGCCGCTGCTCGCACCGTCCTGGTTCACCGCCGTGCCGCGTACGACAGCCAGCACCCGGTGACCGTTGCGTACCGCGTCCGACAGCCGCTCGACCACCAGGACGCCGACGCCCTCGGCCCAGCCTGTGCCGTCGGCCGCGTCGGCGAACGCCTTGCAGCGCCCGTCCGCCGCGAGGCCGCGCTGCCGGGCGAACTCCACGTAGGCGGCCGGGTTGGCGAGGACCGCGACGCCCCCGGCCAGGGCCATCTCGCACTCGCCCCGGCGCAGCGCCTGCACCGCCAGGTGCAGCGCCACCAGGGAGGAGGAGCAGGCCGTCTCGACGGTCATGGACGGGCCCTCGAGGCCCAGGACGTAGCTGATCCGGCCGGAGAGCACCGCGTCGGCGTTGCCGGTGAGGAGATAGCCGTCCGCCTCCTGGGGCAGCCACCCCGACGCAGCGGCGTCACCCGGGACATAACCCTGGTGTGCCGCGCCGACGAAGACGCCGCCCCGGCTGCCGCGCAGCGAGCGCGGGTCGAGCCGGGCGTGTTCCAGGGCCTCCCAGGACGCTTCGAGCAGCAGCCGCTGCTGCGGGTCCATGACCGTCGCCTCGCGCGGTCCGATCCCGAAGAACGCCGCGTCGAAGTCGCCCGCGTCGTACAGGAATCCGCCCTCGCGGCAGTAGGTCGTGCCCCGTGCCGCCGGGTCCGGGTCGTAGATTCCCTCCAGGTCCCAGCCACGGTCGTCGGGAAAAGGGCCGACGGCGTCCGTCCCCGAGGCGACCAGCTCCCAGAGGTCCTCGGGTGACCGCACGCCTCCGGGGTAGCGGCAGGACATCCCCACGATCGCGATGGGCTCGTGGCGGGCCGCGATCAGCTCACGGTTCTGCCGGCGCAGTCGCTCGGCGTCCTTGACGGAGGTGCGCAGTGCCTCAAGCACCTTCTCTTCAGGCAGGGACATGTGTGGTCTCCTTGCTGGGACCCGCGCCGACGCGGGTTCATGCCTGGTTCGTTCGTACGGAACCGGGGGCGGGACGAGGGCCGGAGATGGGTGCGGGGCGGGCGCGGTCAGGAGTCGGAGTTGTTGAGCACGAGGTCCACCAGCGCCGCGGCGTCCAGGCCGTCCACCTCGTCCAGACCGTCCACCTCGTCCGGGGCGTGTGTGCCGTCCGGCCCGCGCACACCGGCCGGGCCGCCCGGCCCGGGGCGCAGACCAGCGAGTTCGAGCAGGCCGTCGAGCAGGCCCGCGTCCCGCAGCCGGGCGAGCGGCACGGTCTGCAGCGCCTGCCGGATCGCGGCCTCCCGCGCCTCACCGTCCGCCGGCACCGCGAGGAGGCCGTCGAGGTGGTCGGCCGCCGCACGGGCGTTGGGGTAGTCGAAGGCGAAGGTGGCGGGCAGCTTGGTGCCCACCGCCGCGCCGAGCTTGGCCGCCAGCTCGACGGCGGTGACCGAGCTGAAGCCCAGCACCCTGAACCCGCCGTCCGCCTCGATGTGTTCAGGCCCCGGGTGGCCGAGCACGGCCGCGGCGTGGCGGCGTACGAGGTCGAGCAGGATCTCCCGCCGTTCACCGGCCGTCGCCTGTCCGAGCCGGGCAAGGATTCCGTGCTCCGCGGCTCCGCCGCCGGACCGCGCCCCGCCCAGGGATACGGCGGACGCTCCGTCCACCGCCCCGTCCAACGCGGTACGCACCCCGGGCAGATCCCCGATCAGCGGGCTGGGCCGGAAGGCGGTGAACCCCGGGGCGAACCGGGCCCAGTCGACATCAACCACGCTCACGCAGGTCTCGCCCCGGTCAAGCGCCCCCTGCAGGGCGGCGATGGCCGATTCCGGCGCCATCGGCCGCAGGCCCAGAGAGCTGAGGAACTCCTCGCCCTCCATACCCGCCATGCCGCCACCGCCCCACAGGCCCCAGGCGACCGAGGTCGCGGGCAGCCCCTCGGCCCGGCGCTGTTCGGCCAGCGCGTCCAGGGCGGCGTTGGCGGCTCCGTACGCGCTCTGCTCGGCGCTCCCCCACACCCCGGCGCCCGACGAGTACAGCACGAACGCGTCCAACTCCTTTTCGCGGGTGAGGTCGTGGAGGTTCCGGGCCCCGCTGACCTTGCCCGCGAGCACGGCGGCGAGCTGGGCCGGGTCCGTGTCCGCCAGCGGCGCCGAGTGCGGGACACCGGCGGCGTGGAACACCGCTGAGAGCGGCCGCCCGGCGGGCAGCGTCTCCAGCAGCTCCCGCAGCGCGTCCCGGTCCGCCACATCGCAGGCCGCGACGGTCACGTCGACGCCCAACTCCTTGATCTCAGCGCAGAGTTCGGCGGCTCCCGGCGCGCTCTCGCCCCGGCGTCCGACCAGGATGATGTGCTCGGCACCGCCGCGGGCGAGCCACCGCGCCAAGTGTCCGCCGAGCGCGCCCGTGCCGCCGGTCACCAGGACCGTGCCGCGCGGCTCGTAACCCGCCTTCCCCCCGGCCCGGCGAGCGGGCGCGGCACCGACGGCGGGCAGCAGCCTGCGGCCGTACGCACCCGACGCCCGCAGCGCCACCTGGTCCTCAGCGCCGGACTCCGACAGGACAAGAGCCAACTGCTGCCCGAGCCGCCCGGGGACGGCACCCTCCGCATCGGCGGGAAGGTCCACCAACCCGCCCCACCGGGTGGGGAGTTCGAGCGCCACGCAGCGGCCAAGGCCCCAGACCTGAGCACCGACGGCGGACGGCCGCTCCCCGGGGGACACCGCGACCGCCCCGCGGGTGACGACCCACAACTTCGGGTCCGCACCCGGCACCGCACCCGCCGCGGCCACGTCCGCCCATGCCTGCGCGAGCAGCATCGTCCCGGCCGTGGCCAGGTCGACGCCCGGGTGGCGCGGGTGCTGCCGCTCGTCGGCTCCCAGGAGGGAGAGGGCTCCGGCGAAGGGCGCCTCTCCTTGGGCTTCTTCGGCTTCTTCGGCTTCGGCGAGGGCGGCGGTGAGGCGTGCCGAGAGGGCGGCGCGGTCGGCCTCTGCCACGTCGACCAGGAGGCGGGCCACGGTGGCGCCGTGGGTGGTCAGCGCGTCCTGGAGGTCCTGGGCCATGCGCGCGGCGACCGGGTCCAGCAGCTCAGGCACGACCAGCAGCCAGCGCCCCTCAAGGCGTGCCGCGGCCACATCCCCCAACACCACGCTCTTCCACACCACTTCATACGACAGCCCGTCATCCGACCGCTCCGCCACCACAGCCACAGCCGCAGCCGTGGCCGTCGAGCGGTCCGCCTCAAGCCAGTACCGCTGCCGCTGGAAGGGGTAGGTGGGCAACTCGACACGGCGGGCACCAGTCCTCTCGAAGAGCACCGGCCAGGTCACGTCCACGCCCTGCACGAACGCCTCCGCCACCGAGGCCACAAAGCGGCGCAGACCGCCCTCACCACGACGCAACGAACCCACCACGCATACAGGGTCGTCACGCAGTTCGGCCGTCTCCTGAACCGCCGGGACCAGCACCGGGTGCGCACTGGACTCCACGAACACCGTGAAACCGTCTGTGAGTACGCGCTCGACGGTCTCCTGGAAACGGACCGGCCGACGCAGATTCCTGAACCAGTACTCCGCATCCAGACCCGCCGTGTCGATGAGGCCCGCCTCGACCGTGGAATAGAACGGGACCGTGCCCGACCGCGGGCGGATCCCCGCAAGGGCCTCGAGGAGATCCGCGCGGATCCCTTCCACATGAGCCGAGTGGGAGGCGTAATCCACCGCGATCCGACGCGCCCGAACCCCCTCCGTCTCACAGCCTTCCACGAACTCCACGACCGCCCCGGCATCCCCGGCCACCACCGTCGCCGACGGACCGTTCACCACCGCCACACTCAGCCGGCCATCCCAGACCCCCAGCCGCGACTCCACCTCGGCCACCGGCAACGCCACCGACGCCATCCCACCCCGGCCCGCCAACTCCCCGGCAATCACCCGCGCACGCAGTGCCACCACACGGGCCCCGTCCTCCAACGACAGACCACCCGCCACCACCGCCGCAGCAATCTCACCCTGCGAATGCCCCACCACCGCATCCGGCACCACACCCAACGACCGCCACAACGCCGCCAACGACACCATCACCGCAAACGACACCGGCTGCACCACATCCACCCGCCCCAACGCAGCCTCATCCCCCAACACCTCCGACAACCGCCACTCCACCAACCCCTCAAACGCCGCCTCACACCGCGCCATCGACTCCGCAAACACACCCGACTCGCCCCACAACCGCACCGCCATCCCCGCCCACTGCGTCCCCTGACCCGGGAACACAAACACCGAACGACCACCCACCTGAGCAGCCACACCCGACACGACATCGGCCGACGGCTCACCCACAGCCAACGCCCCAAGACCAACGGCCAAATGGCCCCCATCCCCGGCAAGCACCACAGACCGGTGCTCGAAGACCGACCGCGACACCACCGACGACCAACCCACATCCACCAACCGCGCGGCCCCCGCC
Organism: Streptomyces sp. NPDC020898; assembly: GCF_044333925.1. Taxonomy (NCBI): domain Bacteria; kingdom Bacillati; phylum Actinomycetota; class Actinomycetes; order Kitasatosporales; family Streptomycetaceae; genus Streptomyces; species Streptomyces sp. NPDC020898. The sequence continues at coordinate 315,075 of NZ_JBIRRV010000011.1, read as the reverse complement.
ACACCCACCAACCGCCCCGCCTGCTCACGCACCACACCCGCACTACGCCCCGACACCACCACCGGCACCACCACAGGAGGCGAAGCAACCTCCTCCTCTGCGTCCCCCGCCCCGTCCGCATCCGGCGCCTGCTCCAACACCACATGCGCATTCGTCCCACTCACACCGAACGCAGAGACGCCTGCCCGCCGCGGACGCCCCACCTCCGGCCACGACTCCTGCCCAGTCAGCAGCGACACCGCCCCCGCCGACCAGTCCACCTCCCCCGACGGCTCGCCCACATGCAGCGTCTTGGGCAGCACACCCTCCTGCAGCGCCATCACCATCTTCATGACACCGGCCACCCCCGCAGCCGCCTGCATATGGCCCACGTTCGACTTCAACGAGCCCAGCCACAACGGCCGTTCACCATCACGCTGCCCATACGTCGCCAGCAGCGCCTGCGCCTCGATCGGATCCCCCAGACGCGTCCCCGTCCCATGCGCCTCCACCACATCCACATCACCCACACCCAACCGCGCATCCGCCAACGCCCGACGGATCACACGCCGCTGCGCCGGACCACTCGGCGCCGTCAGACCATTACTCGCACCGTCCTGATTCACCGCCGAACCCCGCACCACCGCAAGCACCCGGTGACCGCTGCGCACCGCATCCGACAACCGCTCCACCACCAGAACACCCGCACCCTCAGCGGGTCCGAAGCCGTCCGCGGAGTCGGCGAACGCCTTGCAGCGGCCGTCGGGAGCCACTCCGCGCTGCCGGGAGAAGCGCACGAACACATCGGGGGTGGCCATGACGGTCGCGCCGCCGGCGAGGGCCAGGTCGCACTCGCCACTGCGCAGCGCCCGTACCGCCAGGTGCAGGGCGACCAGCGACGACGAGCACGCCGTGTCCACCGTCACCGCCGGGCCCTCCAGGCCGAGAACGTACGAGATGCGGCCGGAGGTGAAACTCACGACTCCGCCGGTGAGGAGCTGGGCCTCAAGTTCGGCCGAGGGCTGGGGGATTCCGTCGGCGTAGCCGCCGTTCCAGGCGCCCACGTAGACGCCCGTCCGGGTGCCGCGCAGCGCATGCGGGTCGATCCCCGCCCGCTCCAGCGCCTCCCACGACGTCTCAAGCAACAACCGCTGCTGCGGGTCCATGGCGAGCGCCTCACGCGGCGAGATACCGAAGAACCCCGCGTCGAACTCCCCCGCGTCAGGCAGGAACCCACCCTCACGGACGTACGCACGACCCGCCGCGTCCGGATCGGGGTCGTACAACCCCGCCACGTCCCAACCCCGGTCCACCGGGAACGGCGAAATCGCGTCCACCCCCGACGCCACCAGATCCCACAACCCCTCCGGCGAGGACACCCCACCCGGGAACCGGCACCCCATACCCACGATCGCCACCGGCTCATGCTCCCGGTCCTCCAGATCCTTCAGGCGTTCGGTGGTCCGGTGGAGTTCCGTGGTGGTCCGCTTCAGGTAGTCGCGGAGCTTCTGCTCGTGTTCGGTCGCCATGTCTCACATCACCCGTCAGCTAAGTCGTCAGTCCGTGCGGTGGCCCGGCGGTCCGGTGGCCTCAGTTGGTCAGGAGTCGCCGAGCTTCTCGTCGAGGAAGGCGAAGATCTCGTCGTCGTCGGCGGAGTCGATGTCCTCGACGATCGAGTCCGACGCGCCGCGCTCTGGTGCCGACCGGTCCTCCTGGAGGCCCTTCCAGTGGGAGCTCAGCGCCGCGAGGCGTACGGAGATCTCCCTGCGGGCGATGTCATCGGGCACGACGGAGCTGAGGTCGCCCGCGGTCATCCCCTTGAACGCCGCTTCCAGGCGTTCGAGTTCGGCCAGCAGCGGCGCTGCGGCCGGCGTCTCGGGAACGAGCCGCGAACGCAGGTGTTCGGCGAGCGCGTCCGGAGACGGGTGGTCGAACACGAGGGTTGCCGCGAGGTGCAGTCCCGTGGCCGAGGCGAGCCGGTTGCGCATTTCGACGGCCGTCAGCGAGTCGAAGCCGAGGTCCTTGAACGCGCGGTCGCCGCGGATGCCGTCGGCGCCGGTGTGTCCGAGGACGAGGGCCGCATGCATCCGCACGGTGTCGAGGAGGAGCTGCCGCTGTTCGGCCTCACCGAGCCCGGAGAGCCGGTCGGCGAGCGACGCGGCGTCGCCACCGCCGGGCACGCCCGGCGCACCCGGGTCCGTCGGCGCCGAACCCCCCTGGCGGACGGCGGAGTTGCCCGTACCGCCGCGGACGAGGCCACCGAGGATCGGCGGGATGTCTCCGCCCGCGCCCAGGGTGGCGGTGTTGAAGTGCACGGGCACCTGGAGCGCCTCGTCGATGCCCTGGGCCGCGTCGAACAGGGCCATGCTCTCCTCTCCGGACAGCGGCAGCACACCGCCCCTGGCCATGCGGCGGAGCAGGTCGCCGCTGTCCAGGTGTGCGGTCATGCGGCCGCTCCCGGCCAGTCCCCAGCCGAGGGAGAGTGCGGGCAGCGACCGGCCGCGCCGGTACTGGGCGAGCCCGTCCATGAAGCTGTTCGCGGCGGCGTAGCTGCCCTGTCCTGCCCCCCCGAGCAGGGCGGCGACGGAGGAGAACAGGACGAACGCCGAGAGATCGAGGCCGAGTTCGGGGTCGAGCGCCGCCTCGTGCAGGTTCAGGGCGGCGTCGGCCTTGGGCCGCAGCACGCCGTCGATCCGGTCCGGGGTCAGCGAGGTGACGACGCCGTCGTCGAGGACGCCCGCCGCGTGCACGACCCCGGTGAGCGGACGCTCGCGCGGCACGCTCTTCAGGAGCTGCCACAGCGCCTCGCGGTCGGCGACATCGCAGGCGGCCATGGTCACGGAGGCACCCAACTCGGCCAGTTCGTCGGCGAGTTCGCGGGCGCCTTCGGCGTCGGGGCCCCGTCGGCTGGTGAGCAGCAAGTGCCGTACTCCGTGCTCGGTCACCAGGTGCCGGGCGAGGGTGCCGCCCAGGTTTCCGGTGCCACCCGTGATCAGGACGGTGCCGTGTCCGGTGAAGGCGGGCGGCATGGTCAGGACCAGCTTGCCGACGTGTCCGGCCTGGCTGAGGGTGCGGAAGGCGTCGGGGGCGCGCCGGATGTCGTACGCGGTGACCGGCAGCAGGCGCAGCGCCCCGGACGCGAACAGCTCAAGCAGCTCGGTGAGCATGCCGCCGACCAGCTCCGGTCCTGCCTCCATCAGCTCGAAGGCCCGGTAGCCGGTGCCCGGGTGGTCGGCGGCCACCTGTACGGCTTCGCGCACGTCGGCCTTGCCCAGCTCCACGAACTTGCCACCGCGCGGCAGGAGTCGCAGCGAGGCGTCGACGAACTGCCCGGCGAGGGAGTTGAGTACGACGTCCACGCCGCGCCCCCCGGTCTCCTCGAAGAACCGGTCCTCGAACTCCAGGGTCCGGGAGTTGGCGATGTGCCGGTCGTCGAGGCCCTGTTCGCGCAGCACGTCCCACTTGCCCGGACTTGCGGTGCCGTAGACCTCGGCGCCGAAGTGGCGGGCCAGCTGGACCGCGGCCATCCCCACGCCGCCGGCCGCCGCGTGGACGAGCAGCGACTGGCCTGGGCGCAGGACGGCGAGGTGCTTGAGCGCGTAGTAGGCGCTGAGGAAGACGGCGGGCACCGAGGCGGCCTCCGCGTACGACCAGCCGCGCGGCATCGGGGCCACCATGCGGTGGTCGGCCACCGCGTACGGCCCGAACCCGTCGGTCCACATGCCGAGCACCCGGTCGCCGACGGCGAGACCGGTCACCTCCGGCCCTACCTCGGTGACCACTCCGGCACCCTCGGCGCCCATCACGCCCTCGCCCGGGTACATGCCGAGGGCGATGAGCGTGTCACGGAAGTTGAGCCCGGCCGCACACACCGCGATCCGCACCTGGCCCGCCGCGAGCGGAGCGGTGTCCGCGGTGCCCTGCACGAGCGCCAGGTCCGAGAGCGTGCCGGAGCCGCTTCCTGCCAGGCGCCAGGCCCGGGAACCGGCGGGCGGCAGCAGCGCCTGCGTGTCCCGCGCGGGCAGCGTCGCCAGCCTGGGCGCCCGTACCTCGCCCCCGCGGATCGCGAGTTGCGGTTCACCGGAGGCCAGCGCGGCCACCAGGGTTGCCCCGTCCACGGGTCCCTCGTCCAGATCGACGAGCACGAAGCGGTCGGGCTGCTCCGACTGGGCGGACCGTACGAGGCCCCAGACCGCCGAGGCAACCGGGTCCCGCAGCGGGTCCGCGTCGCCCGTGGACACCGCGCCGCTCGTGAGGAACACCAGACGCCGCCCGGCGCCCGCGTCCGCCCCTTCACTCTGCCCCTGGCCCTGCCCCACTCGCAGCGACGCGTCGTCGGCGGACAGCCAGCCCTGTACGAGTTCGAGGGCCTGGTGTACGGCGCGACGGACCGCATCGGCGTCCATGGCGAGCGAGCGCGGGACGGGGGCGGCTATGAAGCTCCCCGTAGCGGCTATCGCGTCGGCCAGGTACTTGCAGCGCTCGTTCGGTATGCCCGCCAGGTGCAGACCCTCCGCGAGCCCGAAGCCACCCTCGTCCCCGACCACGAGCCAGCGTCCCGCGGTTGCCGCTGCGGCGGCGGACGCCTCGGAGGCGACGGAGGCCGACGAAGCCGACGAGGAAAGGACCGGCCACTCAACCCGGTGCAGCAGACCCCGGCCCGCGTCCTGCCCGGCCGGGCGGAACTGGTCCGGGGAGACCGGGCGTACGGCGAGCGCGTCGATCTCGCAGACGAGCCGCCCCTGGTCGTCGGCACACTCGACGCGTACGGCGTCGTCACCGGCGCCCGAGACCCGGACCCGCAGCCGCTCGGCTCCGGTGGCGTACAGGCGTATGCCGCGCAGCGTGAACGGCACCCGGGCCCGGCCGTCGTCGGGGAAGAACGAGCCCAGGCTCATCGTCTGGAAGGCCGCGTCGAGCAGTGCCGGGTGTATCCCGAAGCCTTTGGCGCCGGTCGTGGTCCTCCGCTCCAGGGCGACCTCGGCGTACACGTCGGTCCCGTCGTGGTGTCCGGACCGCACTCCCTGGAACAGGGGGCCGTATCCATATCCGCGCTCGGCGAAGGCCGCGTAGAAGTCGGCGGGCCAGAAGCCGTCCGTCCCCTGCGTGCTCCAACCAGCCCGTACGAGCGTGGAGTTGCCGTCCGTGTCCCCGTCGGGAGCCGAAGGGGCGGGGGCGACGATGGCTTCGGCATGCTTCGTCCAGACCGGCGTCCCCGCGTGCTCGCCGTGCTCGTCACGCTCATCGCGCTCGTCCGGACGCGAGTGGACGGTGACCGCGCTGCGCCCTTCGGCGTCCGCCGCGCCCACGACAAGGCGCAGCCGTACGGCGGCGCTGTCGGACAACAGCAGCGGCGCGGCCAGCGCCAGCTCCTCGACCAGCTCGCATCCCTGCTGCCGTCCGGCCCACAGCACGAGGTCCACGAAGGCCGCACCGGGCAGCAACGGCACGCCCAGCAGGGTGTGTTCGAGCAGCCAGGGTTGAGTGTCGGCGGTGAGTCGGGCGGTGTAGAGGTGCTCGCCCCCGTCGGGAAGCTCTATGCCCGCGTCGAGCAGCGGGTGACCGGCCTCCGCCATCCCGAAGGAGGTCACGTCGCCGTGGCGCGCCGGGCTGTTGTACCAGTAGTTCTGCCGTTGGAAGGGGTAGGTGGGCAACTCGACACGGCGGGCACCAGTCCTCTCGAAGAGCACCGGCCAGGTCACGTCCACGCCCTGCACGAACGCCTCCGCCACCGAGGCCACAAAGCGGCGCAGACCGCCCTCACCACGACGCAACGAACCCACCACGCATACAGGGTCGTCACGCAGTTCGGCCGTCTCCTGAACCGCCGGGACCAGCACCGGGTGCGCACTGGACTCCACGAACACCGTGAAACCGTCTGTGAGTACGCGCTCGACGGTCTCCTGGAAACGGACCGGCTGACGCAGATTCCTGAACCAATAGGCCGCATCGAGGCCGGCCGTATCCACCACGGCGGCCTCTACCGTCGAGTAGAACGGGACCGTGCCCGACTGGGGTTGGATCCCGGCCAGGAGCTGCGTCAACTCCGCCTCGATCGTCTCCACGTGGGCCGAGTGCGAGGCGTAGTCCACCGGCAGCACACGCGCCCGCACCCCCTCCCCCTCACACCCGGCAACAAACTGCGCCACCGCATCCGTATCACCGGCGACCACAGTGGCGGACGGCCCGTTCACCACCGCCACACTCAGCCGGCCATCCCAGACCCCCAGCCGCGACTCCACCTCAGCCACCGGCAACGCCACCGACGCCATCCCACCCCGGCCCGCCAACTCCCCGGCAATCACCCGCGCACGCAGTGCCACCACACGGGCCCCGTCCTCCAACGACAGACCACCCGCCACCACCGCCGCAGCAATCTCACCCTGCGAATGCCCCACCACCGCATCCGGCACCACACCCACAGAACGCCACAACGCCGCCAACGACACCATCACCGCAAACGACACCGGCTGCACCACATCCACCCGCCCCAACGCAGCCTCATCGCCCAGAACCTGCGACAACCGCCACTCCACCAAGCCCTCAAACGCCGCCTCACACCGCGCCATCGACTCCGCAAACACACCCGACTCGCCCCACAACCGCACCGCCATCCCCGCCCACTGCGTCCCCTGACCCGGGAACACAAACACCGAACGACCACCCTCGACCCCAACAACACCCGACACCACATCGGCCGACGGCTCACCCACAGCCAACGCCCCAAGACCAGCGGCCAAATGGCCCCCATCCCCGGCCAGCACCACAGACCGGTGCTCGAACACCGACCGCGACACCACCGACGACAACCCCACATCCACCAACCGCGCGGCCCCCGCCACACCCACCAACCGCCCCGCCTGCTCACGCACCACACCCGCACTACGCCCCGACACCACCACCGGCACCACCACAGGCATCACCGCAGGAGGCGCACCAGCCTCAGCCTCCCTGCCCTCCTCCGCATCCGGCGCCTGCTCCAACACCACATGCGCATTCGTCCCGCTGAGCCCGAAGGCGGACACCGCGGCTCGCCGCGGACGCCCCGCCTCAGGCCAGGCCACCGACTCGGTCAGCAGCGACACCGCCCCCGCCGACCAGTCCACCTCCCCCGACGGCTCCTCCACATGCAGCGTCTTGGGCAGCACACCCTCCTGCAGCGCCATCACCATCTTCATGACACCGGCCACACCCGCAGCCGCCTGCGTGTGCCCCACGTTCGACTTCAACGAGCCCAGCCACAACGGCCGTTCACCATCACGCTGCCCATACGTCGCCAGCAGCGCCTGCGCCTCGATCGGATCCCCCAGCCGCGTCCCCGTCCCATGCGCCTCCACCACATCCACATCACCCACACCCAACCGCGCATCCGCCAACGCCCGACGGATCACACGCTGCTGCGAGGGGCCGTTCGGCGCGGTCAGACCGTTGCTGGCACCGTCCTGATTCACCGCCGAACCCCGCACCACCGCAAGCACCCGGTGACCGTTGCGCACCGCGTCCGACAACCGCTCCACCACCAGAACACCCGCACCCTCAGCGGGTCCGAAGCCGTCCGCGGAGTCGGCGAACGCCTTGCAGCGACCGTCGGGAGCCACCGCCCGCTGCCGGGAGAACTCCACGAGGACCTCCGGCGTCGACATGACGGTCGCGCCGCCGGCGAGGGCCAGGTCGCACTCGCCACTGCGCAGCGCCCGTACCGCCAGGTGCAGGGCGACCAGCGACGACGAGCACGCCGTGTCCACCGTCACCGCCGGGCCCTCCAGGCCGAGAACGTACGAGATGCGGCCCGACATGACGCTGGCGGAGTTGCCGGTGCCCAGGTAGCCGTCGAAGCTCTCGGTGCCGTTCTGTAGCAGCGGCATATAGTGCTGACCGTTGGTGCCCATGAACACGCCGGTGCGGCTGCCCCGCTGGTCGGCCGGGTCCATCCCGGCCCGTTCGAAGGACTCCCAGGCGAGTTCGAGGACGAGTCGCTGCTGCGGGTCCATGGCGAGCGCCTCACGCGGCGAGATACCGAAGAACCCCGCGTCGAACTCCCCCGCATCATGCAGGAACCCACCCTCACGGACGTACGCACGACCCGCCGCATCCGGATCGGAGTCATACAGCCCCGCCACGTCCCAGCCGCGGTTGGTCGGCAGGCCCGTGATCGCGTCGCGGCCCTCCGTGAGCAGCTCCCAGAGCTCCTCGGGCGTGCCGACGTCTCCGGGGAAGCGGCAGGACATGCCGATGATGGCGATCGGCTCCTCCTGGTGCACCGGGAGGGTGCCTTCCTGAGCACCCGCCTCGGCACCAGACTGCTCGGCGCCGTCCTCGCCGAGCAGTTCCCCGCGCAGCTGCTCGGCGAGTGCGCGCGGGTTGGGGTGGTCGAAGACGAGGGAGGCCGGGAGGGTGATGCCGGTGGCTTCCTGGAGCCGGTTGCGCAGTTCGACGGCCGTCATCGAGGTGAAACCGACGTCCTTGAACGCCCGGTTCGGGTCGACCGCGCCGGGCGAGGTCTCTCCCAGGACCGCCGCCACGTGTGCCGTGACCAGTTCCATGAGGGCCTTGCGCTGCGCGACCCGGGGCTTGTCCCGCAGAGCGCGGGCCAGGTCCGTGCCGCCGGACGCCCCGTTTCCTGCGGCCTGTTCGGCGGTGGCCGCCGCCTCTGCCGTACGGATCCTCCGGACTTCGGGCAGTTCGTCGAAGAGGGCGGTGGGACGTACGGAGCCGAACGACGCGAGGAAGCGTTCCCAGTCGATGTCCGCGACGGCGGCACAGGCCGCTCCGCGCGCGAGCGCCCGGTTCAGTTCCGCGAGCGCCACCTGCGGCTCCAGCGGAGCGATGCCGTACTGCCGCAGCGACTCGGCGTCGGCGCCTTCCGCGGTGACGGAGCCCTCCCAGGGCGTCCAGGCGACGGAGACCGTCGGCAGGCCGCGGGCACGGCGACGCTCGGCCAGCGCATCGAGATGGGCGGCCCCGGCGGCGTACGCACCCTGGCGGGCACCGCCCCACACTCCCGAAACCGAGGAGATCAGGACGAGTTCGGGTGCGGCAGCCCCGTCGAGGAGCGCGTCGAACCGCGTTGCGGCGTCGGTCTTGGCGGCGACGGCCGCGGCGAACTCGGCCGTGTCCGTCGACTCCAGCGGAGCGAGCGCCGCAGCGGGCGGAACGATCACGACCGTGGTGGGGGCGTGCGCGTCGAGGAGGCCGGTGAGGGCCTCGCTGTCCGAGAGGTCATGGACGACGGCGGCCGTCACGTGCTGCGTCACGTCCGCGAGCGCGGCGGGGAGTTCGGTCAGGGCCGGATCCGCGAGGACGACCCGCTCCGCGCCGTCCGTGAGCAGTCGGCGGACGAGTGGCTCACAGACGGCGTCGATGTCCCCGACAAGGAGCACGGTGCCGCGGGGCCGCCACTTCTCCGTGGCCGGGCGGGCAGCGGCCCGCACGACACGACGGCCGTACGCACCCGAGGGCCGCACCGCCAACTGATCCTCACCGGCCGCGGCACCAGTGGCGAGACCAGTGGCAAGAGCTCGCACCGCGAGCCCCGCCGACCGCGCATCGGCATCCCACGGCACATCGATCAAACCACCCCAGCGATCAGGCAGTTCCAGCGCCGCAACCCGCCCGGACGCCCACAACTGCGCACCCGCCACCACAGGCACCTCACCCGGCACCACAGACACCGCACCCCGGGTCACCGCCCACACCCGCACCCCGACACCGTCCTCCCGCGCGGCCTGCCGCATCAGCGTCAGCGACCCGGCCAGGGCGAGCGGCACTTCGGCGTGCACCGGGTGCGGGCCCTCTACCAGACCGAGCAGCGACACGATGCCGGTGGCACCCGTCGCGGCCTCGGTGTATCCGTCGAAATCCGTGGCGGCAGGGTCCACGGTGAGTGTGGCCACGGTGGCGCCGTGGGTGGTCAGCGCGTCCTGGAGGTCCTGGGCCATGCGCGCGGCGACCGGGTCCAGCAGCTCAGGCACGACCAGCAGCCAGCGCCCCTCAAGGCGTGCCGCGGCCACATCCCCCAACACCACGCTCTTCCACACCACTTCATACGACAGCCCGTCATCCGACCGCTCCGCCACCACAGCCGCAGCCGCAGCCGCGGCCGTCGAGCGGTCCGCCTCAAGCCAGTACCGCTGCCGCTGGAAGGGGTAGGTGGGCAACTCGACACGGCGGGCACCAGTCCTCTCGAAGAGCACCGGCCAGGTCACATCCACGCCCTGCACGAACGCCTCCGCCACCGAGGCCACAAAGCGGCGCAGACCGCCCTCACCACGACGCAGCGAACCCACCACGCATACAGGGTCGTCACGCAGTTCGGCCGTCTCCTGAACCGCCGGGACCAGCACCGGGTGCGCACTGGACTCCACGAACACCGTGAAACCGTCTGTGAGTACGCGCTCGACGGTCTCCTGGAAACGGACCGGCTGACGCAGATTCCTGAACCAATAGGCCGCATCGAGGCCGGCCGTATCCACCACGGCGGCCTCTACCGTCGAGTAGAACGGGACCGTGCCCGACTGGGGTTGGATCCCGGCCAGGAGCTGCGTCAACTCCGCCTCGATCGTCTCCACGTGGGCCGAGTGCGAGGCGTAGTCCACCGGCAGCACACGCGCCCGCACCCCCTCCCCCTCACACCCGGCAACAAACTGCGCCACCGCATCCGTATCACCGGCGACCACAGTGGCGGACGGCCCGTTCACCACCGCCACACTCAGCCGGCCATCCCAGACCCCCAGCCGCGACTCCACCTCGGCCACCGGCAACGCCACCGACGCCATCCCACCCCGGCCCGCCAACTCCCCGGCAATCACCCGCGCACGCAGTGCCACCACACGGGCCCCGTCCTCCAACGACAGACCACCCGCCACCACCGCCGCAGCAATCTCACCCTGCGAATGCCCCACCACCGCATCCGGCACCACACCCACAGAACGCCACAACGCCGCCAACGACACCATCACCGCAAACGACACCGGCTGCACCACATCCACCCGCCCCAACGCAGCCTCATCCCCCAACACCTCCGACAACCGCCACTCCACCAACCCCTCAAACGCCGCCTCACACCGCGCCATCGACTCCGCAAACACACCCGACTCGCCCCACAACCGCACCGCCATCCCCGCCCACTGCGTCCCCTGACCCGGGAACACAAACACCGAACGACCACCCACCTGAGCAGCCACACCCGACACGACATCGGCCGACGGCTCACCCACAGCCAACGCCCCAAGACCAGCGGCCAAATGGCCCCCATCCCCGGCCAGCACCACAGACCGGTGCTCGAACACCGACCGCGACACCACCGACGACAACCCCACATCCACCAACCGCGCGGCCCCCGCCACACCCACCAACCGCCCCGCCTGCTCACGCACCACACCCGCACTACGCCCCGACACCACCACCGGCACCACCACAGGCATCACCACCGGCATCACCGCAGGAGGCGCACCAGCCTCAGCCTCCCTGCCCTCCTCCGCATCCGGCGACTCTTCAAGGACCACGTGCGCGTTCGTCCCACTCACACCGAACGCCGAGATGCCTGCCCGCCGCGGACGTCCCGCCTCAGGCCAGGCCACCGACTCGGTCAGCAGCGACACCGCCCCCGCCGACCAGTCCACCTCCCCCGACGGCTCGCCCACATGCAGCGTCTTGGGCAGCACACCCTCCTGCAGCGCCATCACCATCTTCATGACACCGGCCACCCCCGCAGCCGCCTGCGTGTGTCCCACGTTCGACTTCAACGAGCCCAGCCACAACGGCCGTTCACCATCACGCTGCCCATACGTCGCCAGCAGCGCCTGCGCCTCGATCGGATCCCCCAGACGCGTCCCCGTCCCATGCGCCTCCACCACATCCACATCACCCACACCCAACCGCGCATCCGCCAACGCCCGACGGATCACACGCTGCTGCGCCGGACCACTCGGCGCCGTCAGACCATTACTCGCACCGTCCTGATTCACCGCCGAACCACGCACCACCGCAAGCACCCGGTGACCGCTGCGCACCGCATCCGACAACCGCTCCACCACCAGAACACCCGCACCCTCACTCCAGCCCGTGCCGTCCGCGGAGTCGGAGAACGCCTTGCAGCGACCGTCCGAAGCGAGCCCCCGCTGCCGCGAGAACTCCACGAAGGTGCCGGGGCCTGCCATGACGGTCACGCCGCCGGCGAGGGCCAGGTCGCACTCACCGCTGCGCAGCGCCCGCACCGCCAGATGCAACGCCACCAGCGACGACGAACACGCCGTATCCACCGTCACCGCCGGGCCCTCCAGGCCCAGCGTGTAGGAGACACGGCCGGTGAAGACGCTGCCGGTGTTGCCGATGCCGAGGAACCCGCCCACCTCGTCGTCGAGGGCGGCGCCTGCCGTGTAGCTGCCGTAGTCGTGGTACATCACTCCGGCGTAGACGCCGGTCTGGCTGCCGCGCAGCGCATGCGGATCAATCCCCGCCCGCTCCAACGCCTCCCACGACGTCTCAAGCAACAACCGCTGCTGCGGATCCATCGCCAACGCCTCACGCGGCGAAATACCGAAGAACCCCGCGTCGAACTCCCCCGCATCATGCAGGAACCCACCCTCACGCACATACGTACGCCCAGGAAGGCCCGGCTCCGGGTCGTACAACCCCGCCACGTCCCAACCCCGGTCCACCGGGAACGGCGAAATCGCGTCCACCCCCGACGCCACCAGATCCCACAACCCCTCCGGCGAGGACACCCCACCCGGGAACCGGCACCCCATACCCACGATCGCCACCGGCTCATGCTTGGCCGACTCGGCCTGGCGTACCTGCTCGCGTGCCTCGTGAAGATCCGTCATGGCGCGGCGGAGGTATTCACGGAGCTTCTCTTCGTTGGTGGCGGGCGACGCAGAAGACACGGTGCTCTTCTCCAAGGATGGGAACGGGCGGCAAAGGGGGGAGGGGGTGGTGGCGGCGCCTGGGGCTACGTCAATCGGAAGTCGCTGTCGAGGAGTTCGAACAGCTCGTCGTCGCTGCCGGTCGCGAGGCGTTCGCCGATCGATGCGGCGCCGGGGTCCGGTTGGCCGGGGAGGCCCGGCCCGGTGGCCGCGTCGGTTCCGGACGGTGCGGCGAGTGCGCCGAGAAGGTCCTGGAGGCGTTCCGCGACGTGGGTGCGGCTGATGTCGTCGGTGACCGCGGCGGCGAGACCGTCCCGGATCCTGTCGAGCGCGTCGAGGACCGACTCGACGTCCGTCGGGGCCTCCTGGCCGCCCTTGGGGAGTTCCTGCTCCAGATGGTCGGCGAGCGCGGCGGGCGTCGGGTGGTCGAAGACCAGCGTGGCGGGCAGCCTGAGCGCGGTGAGCGTGGTGAGGCGGTTCCGCAGTTCGACGGCGGTCAGCGAGTCGAATCCGGCTTCCTTGAAGGGGAGTTGCATCTGGACGCGCTGTGCGTCGCCGTACCCGAGCACCGACGCGACCTCGGCGCGGACGAGCGTCCGCAGTGCCGCGGTGCGCTCACCGCGTGCCTTTCCGGCGAGCCGTTCAGCCAGGGTGACCGCGGGCCCGGCGAGGGCACCGTGGCCGGCGTCCGGATCCGGCGTCACGGCACCGGCCGCCGGGGGCGTGGCGGGCGTGGCGCGGCGCGGGGGCACCAGCGCGTGCAGCACCTCCGGCACCGCGGCCGCGCCCGAGCGCAGGCCGTCGAGGTCCAGGCGCAGCGGCAGCAGCAGGGCTTCGTCCCCGGCCGGGTCACAGGCGTCGTCGAGCAGGGCGAGGCCGTCGGCAAGGCCGATGGGCAGGATTCCGGAGCGACGCAGCCGCGCCAGGTCGGCGGCCTCAAGGCCCGCCCCCATCCCCGCGCCCATCCCCGCGCCCGTTCCGTTGCCCTGTCCGTTGCCCTGTCCATCGCCCGCTCCGCTGCCCGTGGCGTCGTCGCCCCACAGGCCCCAGGCCAGGGAGACGGCGGGCAGGCCCTGCGCCCGCCGCCAGGCGGCGAACGAGTCGAGGAAGCTGTTCGCGGCCGCGTAGCCGGACTGGCCGGGACTGCCCAGCGTGCCGGAAGCGGACGAGAAGAGGACGAAGGCGCTCAGGTCGAGTCCGCGGGTCAGTTCGTGCAGATGCGTCACCGCGTCGGCCTTGGGGCGCAAGACCGCCGAGACCCGCTCGGCGGTCTGCGCCGTGACGATGCCGTCGTCGAGGACGCCCGCGGTGTGCACGACGCCGGTGAGCGGATGCGCGGCGGGGATGGCGGCGAGGAGGCCTTCGAGGGCCGCGCGGTCGGTGGTGTCACAGCTGACGATCTGCGCGACGGCACCCAACTCGGCCAGTTCCGCAACGAGTTCGGAGGCCCCGGGAGCATCCGTGCCGCGCCTGCTCGTGAGCGTCAGATGGCGGACGCCGTGCCGGGTCACGAGGTGCCGGGCGACGGCGCTACCGAGCGTTCCGGTACCGCCCGTGATGAGCACCGTGCCGTCCGGGCACCAGGGGGCGGAGGGGCTCCCGGCTTCCGCGGAGTCCCGGGTGGCCCTGACGAGCCGGGGAACGAGGAACTCCCCATGACGAACGGCCAGTTGCGACACTCCCGACGTGACGGCCCAGGACAGGGCGCGGTAGGACGCCGCCGGGTCGGACGGGTCCCCGTCCACCAGGACGAAGCGGCCCGGGTGCTCGGCCTGGGCGCTGCGCAACAGCCCCCAGACGGCGGCGGCGGCCGGGTGGACGGCGCCGCCCGTCCCGGTTGCCACGGCTCCGTGCGTCAGGACGACGAGGCGCGCGCCCGCGAAGCGGTCGTCAGCCAGCCAGCCCTGGACCAGGGCCAGCGCGCGCCGGGTCAAGTCGTGCGCACCGGCGGCGAGTTCATCACCGTCACCGGCGAACTCCGCCACGACGTAGTCGGGCAGGAGCGCGTCGGAGGCCGCGAGAGCGGGCAGGTCGGCGTAGGTCTGCACAGGGGCCCCCGAGACGGCTCGGGCGCCCTCCGGGAGGGCCGGATCGTGAGGGCCGACGACACCCCACGCACCGGCTGCCGCCGCCCCGGGTACGGGGCGCTCGGGCACGGACCCGGCGACGGGCGTCCACGCCAGCCGGAACAGCGGCGTGCTCTCGGCCTCCGCGCCGCGGAGCTGGTCCGCTTCGATGCGGCGCAGCGCAAGCGAGCGAGCGGCGAAGACCAGGCGGCCGGCCGGGTCGGCGGCCGCGACGGTCACGGCCTCGGGTCCCGCCGGGGCGATCCGTACGTGCAGGGAGGTGGCGCCGCGGGCGCCGAGCCGTACGTCGCTCCACGAGAACGGCAGCAGGCCGTGCGCGCCTCCGGCGAACTGCTCGCCGGACCCGATGGCGTGCAACAGGGCGTCGAGGAGCGCCGGGTGCACGCCGTACCGGGAGGCGTCGACGGCCGCCTGGTCCGGCAGCCGTACCTCGGCGAAGATCTCCTCGCCGCGCCGCCAGACGGCGCGCAGGCCCTGGAACGCGGGGCCGTACTCCACGCCCGCGGCCGCGAAGTGCGCGTACTCCGCCGCGATGCCGTCCGTGTCGATGGCGACCGGGGTGACCCCGGCGGGCGGCCAGGCGCCGAGCAGCTCCGCGGGCACCGCACCACCACCGCCGCCGTCGCCCGCACCCGCCTCGGCGTCAGCCTCCGTCTCGCCGCCCGCGCCCGCGTCGGCGTTCGAGTCCGAATCCGAGCCCGAGTCCGAGTCCGAGTCGAGGCTGCCGGCCGCATGCCGGGTCCAGCCGGTCTCGGCCTGCGGATCCGCGTCCGCCGGCCGGGAGTCGATGCGTACGGTACGGGTGCCCGTGGCATCCGCGCCGCCCAGCGTGACGCGCAGCCGGATCCCCGTCCCGTCCTCGGGCAGGACGAGGGGCGTAGCGAAGGTGAGTTCGGCGACCCGGCCGGCGCCCGCCGAGGCGGCGATGTCGAGGAGAGCCGCGCCGGGCACCACCGTCCGGCCCCAGACACGGTGGTCGGCGAGCCACGGGTGGGTGCGCGTGGAGAGCAGCCCGGTCCTGACGGTGCCTTCCCCGTCGGGCAGGTCGATGGCGGCGGAGAGCAGCGGCTGGTCCGCGGCGTCGAGACCGACGGCGGCGAGGTCGGCGGCGGCGAGGTCGGCGGCGGGCGCCGGGGCGTCCAGCCAGTAGCGGGTGCGCTGGAACGGATAGGTGGGCAGCTCGGTGGCGGGCCCCGTGCCCTCGCCGCCCTCGCCGTGCGGGGCGGCCAGGTCGACGGGGACGCCGTGGGTGTAGACCGTGGCCAGGGCTCCGACGCAGGTCGTCGTCTCGTCACGGTCCCGGCGCAGCACGGGCACCATTACCACGGCACTCTCCTGCGCATCGGCCTCGGATCCTTCCTCCTCGGCCAGGCAGTCGCGCCCCATGGCGGAGAGGACCCCGTCGGGCCCCAACTCGACGAAGGTGTCGATGCCTTGGGCGCGCAGGGCGCGGAAGCCGTCGAGGAAGCGCACGGCCTCGCGCGCGTGCCGGACCCAGTACTCCGGGGTGCACAGCATGCTGCCCTGCGCCACCTCGCCGGTCAGGTTCGAGACCACCGGGATGCGCGGCTCAGAGTAGGCGATGTCCCGTGCGACGCGGGCGAAGGGCTCAAGGACGGCGTCCATGTGGGGCGAGTGGAAGGCGTGGCTGACGGGCAGCCGCTTGGTGCGGCGGCCCCTCTCCTGCCACAGCGCCGTCAGCTCGGCCACCGCGTCCTCGTCGCCGGAAATCACCGTGGCGGTGGGCCCGTTGAGGGCCGCGACGGCGACCTGTCCGGCACGCCCGGACAGGAGCGGCGCAATCTCCGCCTCGCTCGCCTCGATCGCGGCCATCACCCCCCCGGACGGCAGCTCCCCCATCAGCCGGCCGCGCGCCGCCACGAGGCGGGCGGCGTCAGGCAGGGTGAACACTCCGGCGGCATGGGCGGCAGCCAGTTCGCCGACCGAGTGCCCCATGAGCGCGTCGGGCCGCAGCCCCCACTCGCTCACCAGGCGGAACAGGGCCACCTCCAGGGCGAAGAGCGCGGGCTGGGTGTACTCGGTGCGGTCGAGGAGGCCGACCGCCGCGCTCCCCGGCTCGGCGAACATCACCTCGCGCAGCGGGCGGTCCAGGTGCCGGTCGAGTTCCGCCACCGTCTCGTCCAGGGCGCGGGCGAACACGTCGTACCGCTCGTGCAGTTGACGTCCAGCGGCCGGCCGCTGGCTGCCCTGCCCGGTGAAGAGCAGGGCGGTACGGCGGCCGCGCTCGGCCCGGCCGGTGATCAGCCGGGGTCCTGCCGCCTCCCCCCGCGCCAACTCCTCAAGTCCTACGAGGAGTTCGTCGGCGTCCTGACCGAGTGCGACGGCGCGGTGCTCGAAGGAGGTACGGGAGCGGGCCAGGGCCCGCCCGATCGGGGCGGGTGCCACGTGAGGGGAGGCGGCGAGATGCGCGTGGAGCCGCTGCGCCTGGGCGCGCAGGGCCGCTTCGGTGCGGCCCGAGAGCGGCCAGCCGCCGAGGCTCGTGACCGGCCCCGGCTCCGGGTCCGCTGCCGCGGCACGGCCGTCCGGGGCCACGGCACCGCTGCCCGGTGCGCTCCCCGGAATGCCGGTCGGGGCGCCCTCCAGGATCAGGTGCGCGTTGGTTCCGCTCGCGCCGAAGGAGGAGATGCCGGCGCGGCGCGGGGCGTCCTCCCGGTCGGGCCAGTCCCTGGCCTCCGTGAGCAGTTCGACCGCGCCCGCCGACCAATCCACGCGGCTGGAGGCCTTGGTGACGTGCAGGGTGCGCGGCAGCCGTCCGTGCCGCATGGCGAGGACCGTCTTGATGATTCCGGCGACGCCCGCCGCGGCCTGGGTATGGCCGATGTTGGACTTCAACGAACCGAGCCACAGCGGCCGTTCGGCGCTCCGGCTCGTCCCGTAGGTGGCGAGGAGGGCCCCCGCCTCGACGGGGTCGCCGAGCCGGGTGCCGGTGCCGTGCGCCTCGACCGCGTCGATCTGGTCGGGCCCCAGGTCGGCGTTGGCGAGGGCCTGACGGATGACCCGTTGCTGGGCGAGGCCGTTGGGGGCCGTGAGGCCGTTGCTCGCGCCGTCCTGGTTGACCGCGGAGCCGCGGATGACGGCGAGGACCTTGTGGCCCTTCTCCGCCGCGTCCGAGAGCCGCTCAAGGAGCAGCATGTCCGCGCCCTCGGCGAAGCTGGTGCCGTCGGCCGTGTCCGAGAACGCCTTGCAGCGCCCGTCGGAGGCCAGGCCGCCGAGGCGCGCGAAGTCGACGAAGAGGTCCGGCGTGGACAGCACGGTCGCCCCGCCCGCGAGCGCCATGTCGCACTCCCGCTGCCGCAGCGCCTGCGCCGCCAGATGCACGGCGACCAGCGACGAGGAGCAGGCGGTGTCGACGGTGACGGCCGGGCCTTCCAGGCCGAGGGTGTAGGCGATCCGGCCCGAAGCGATGCTGCCCGCACTGCCGTTGACCAGGTAGCCCTCCATCCCCGGGGGGATCTCGTTGAGACGGGCGCCGTAGTCGTGGTACATGACGCCCGCGTACACCCCGGTGCGCGAGCCCCGGGCCGCGGCGGGGTCGATTCCGGCCCGCTCGAACGCCTCCCAGGCCGTCTCCAGGAGCAGCCGCTGCTGCGGGTCCATGGCGAGGGCCTCGCGCGGGCTGATGCCGAAGAACTCCGCGTCGAAGTCGGCGCTGTCGTGGAGGAATCCGCCCTCGCGGGCGTAGCCGGTGCCGGCCTCGTCCGGGCCGGGGCCGTGCAGCGCGCCGAGGTTCCAGCCGCGGTCTTCGGGGAACGGCGAGACGGCGTCGGTGCCGGAGTCGACCAGCTGCCACAGGGCCTCGGGCGAGTCGACGCCGCCGGGCAGGCGGCAGCTCATCCCCACGATGGCGATGGGTTCGCGGGCGTTCTCCTCAAGGGTGTTCAGCCGCTGGCGCGTGCCGTGCAGTTCGGCGGTGACCCGCTTGAGGTAGTCGCGGATCTTGTCCTCGTTGGCGGTCATTGACCGGGGCCCTTCCTAACCTTCTCGCTGTTGCTCGTTCGCGCTGGTCCTCGGCTCACAACTGGTCCTCGACGAAGGCGAACAGGTCGTCGTCGGAGGCGGAGTCGAGGCGTTCAAGGACATCGGCGTCCACATGAGCGCCGCCGCGGCTCGACCCGCCGCCACGCGCACTCGTCGCACCACCGCCGCTGCCGTCGGCGCCCCCGCCGACCGCCGCGAGCAGCTCCGTCAGGCGCCGACGGACCACGTCGCGCCGGATGTCGTCCGCGGCCATCTCCCGTACCGCCCGCTCCAGCGCGTCGACGCCGGACAGCGCCGACGCGCCCGCGTCGTCCCGGCCCTCCGCCGCGAGCAGCTCCGCCAGGTGCCCGGCGAGCGCCTGGAGGTTGGGGTGGTCGAAGACCAGCGCCGGGGGCAGCCGCAGACCGGTGACCGTGGCCAGACCGTTGCGCAGCTCGACGGCGGTCAGCGAGTCGAGGCCGATCTCTCGGAAGGACCGGACCGGGTCCACCGCGTTCCGGTCGGCGAAGCCGAGGACCTCGGCCAACTGCGCCTGTGCCAGGGCCAGGAGCTCGTCCTGACGCCCCGCCGCGTCGAGACCGGCCAGTCGCTGCCGCAGCGCCTCGGGCCGGCTCGCTCCGTCCGTGGCCGCGGACACCGCCGCCTCGTCGGCGCGGCCCGTGCGTGCGGCGCCGCGCCGCGCGGCCGCGGCAGGCACCAGCGTGCGCAGCAGTACGGGCAGCGCGTCGGCGCCGTGCTCCGTGCCCCGACCGCGCAGCGCCGCCCCGTCGAGGCGCATCGCGCAGAGCAGCGGTTCGCGGCCGGTCGCAGCGGCGTCGAGGGCGTGGTCGAACAGCGCCAGGCCCTGCTCGGTCGGCATCGGGGTGAGGCCCATCCGCGCCATCCGCCGCAGGTCCGCATCGCCGAGATGACCGGTGAGCTTGCTGACGGCGCTCCACAGCCCCCACGCCAGCGACACCGCGGGCAGGCCCTGGGCGCGCCGGTGGTGCGCGAGGCCGTCCAGGAAGGTGTTGGCCGCCGCGTAGTTGGCTTGTCCGGCCCCGCCCAGGAGGCCCACCGCGCCGGAGTACAGCACGAACGCCGAGAGCGGCAGTTCCGCGGTCAGCTCGTGCAGGTTCAGCGCGGCGTCCACCTTGGGACGCAGTACGCGGTCGAGGCGTTCCGGGGTCAGCGCCTCGACGATGCCGTCGTCGAGCACCCCCGCCGTGTGGATCACCGCAGTGAGAGCGTGCGCGGCGGGGATCGCGGCCAGGGCGGCGGCCAGTGCCGTGCGGTCCGCCGCGTCACAGGCGAGCAGCTCGAACTCGGCTCCCAGCGCTGTCAGTTCGCGCTCCAGCTCGGCGGCTCCGTCGGCGTCCCGCCCACTGCGGCTGAGCAGCAGCAGCCGCCGTACGCCGTGGGTGGTGACCAGGTGCCGGACCAGGATGCCGCCGAGCGTTCCGGTGGCACCGGTCACGAGGACGGTGCCCTGGGGGTCGAACACCGGGCCGTTCCCGGCCGCGGCGCCGCCGTCCCCAGCAGCCGCGAGGGCCGCGAGGCCGGGGATGAGCACCTCCCCTTCGCGCAGGGCGAGTTGGGGCGCTCCGCCGCCGATCGCAGCGGGCAGGGCGGCATACGAGGCGTCCCGCGCGTCGTGGTCGACGAGGACGAATCGGCCGGGGTGCTCGGTCTGTGCCGAGCGCAGCAGCCCCCACAGGGCGGGCCCGGCCAGGTCCGGCACCTGGGCGTCCGGCGCGGTGGCCACGGCGTGCCGGGTGAGCACCACCAGTCGTACGCCGGTGAATCGCTCGTCGGCCAGCAAACCCTGCACGAGGGCGAGCCCCCGCCCGGCCGTGTCCCGCACCCGGTCGGCCACGGACGCCGCGTGCGGCGATCCGGTGCCGGGGCCCGCACCGAAGTCGGCGAGGACCGCATCGGGCGGCTCGGCGCCGGAGTCAAGCGCCGCGCGCAGGCCGTCCAGATCCCGAAAGGTCCCGACACACCCGGCATCGGCCCCGTACCGCTCGGCGATGTCGCCGTGTCCGACGACCGCCCACCTGCGCGCCGCACCGGACGGGGACGGGCCAAGGAGGCCCGGCGCCGCCGACGAGGCCGTGGCCCCGGTCCCGGCCCGCCGCCAGTCCACGCGGTACAGCGGCCCGGCCGCCGCGCCGCCGAGCAGCTTCGCGAGCCGCTCCTGCGCGAGGGGCCGCAGCACCAGCGCGTCCAGCGAGAGCACCGGGGCACCCGCGAGGTCCACGGCCTCGAGAGACACGGCCCCTTCCCCGGCACGGCCCAGACGGACCCGCAGCGCGTCGGCTCCGGTCGCGTACAGCGTGATGCCCTGCCAGGCGAACGGCAGCAGGACGGAACCCTCCTCAGGCCCCGGCACGAATCCGCCAAGCAGCCAGGGCTGGAGCGCCGCGTCGAGCAGCGCGGGGTGCACCCCGAACCGCGCGGCGTCCAGCGCCGCCCCGGCGGGCAGCCGCACCTCGGCGAAGATCTCGCCGTCGCGCCGCCACATACCCTCGACCCCGGCAAACGCCTCGCCGTACTCGTATCCCAGCGCGGAGAACCGGTCGTACAGCTCTCCGGCCTCCACGCGGACGGACCCGCTGGGCGGCCAGGCCGCCCGGCTCCACTCCGGCGTGTCCGGGCCGGGAGCAGCACCGGGAGCGAGCACGCCCGTGGCGTGCCGGGTCCACGGGTGGTCGCCGCTCGCGTCCGACTCCGGCCGCGCGAAGACGGTCACCCGGCGACGGCCGTCGGCGTCGGGCTCGTCGACGGCGACCTGGAGCTGCGCCCCGCCGCGCGCCGGAAGGAGCAGCGGCGCCTCAAGTCCCAGTTCCTCCACGGTGTCGCAGCCCACGGCCGCGGCGGCGTGCAGCGCCATGTCGACGAAGGCGGTGCCGGGCAGCAGCACGGTGCCGGACACGGCGTGGTCGGCGAGCCATGCGTGCGAGGTGAGGGCGAGCCGTCCGGCGAGCAGCAGCCCGTCGGAGTCCGCGAGGGGCAGCGCGCCGCCGATGAACGGGTGCTCCTCCCAGGTCATGCCGAAGCCGGCCGCGGCGGACCTTCCGGTGCCGGAGGGTGCGGCCACCGCCCAGTAGTGCTGCCGCTCGAAGGGGTAGGTGGGCAGCTCGACACGGCGGGCACCGGAACCCTCGAAGAGCACCGGCCACGCCACGTCCACACCCTCCACGAACGCCTCGGCGGCCGAAGTCACAAAGCGCCGCAGGCCGCCCTCACCGCGGCGCAGCGAACCCACCGCACACACCGTCCGATCGTGGAGTTCGGCCGTCTCCTGGACCGCCGGGACCAGCACCGGATGCGTGCTGGACTCCACGAACACCCCAAAACCGTCCGCCAGCAGACGCTCCACGGTCTCCTGGAAACGCACCGGCCGACGCAGATTTCGGAACCAGTACTCCGCATCCAGACCGGCCGTGTCGATGGGACCGGCATCGACCGTGGAATAGAACGGAATAGACCCCGACCGCGGCCGGATACCGGCCAGCTCCCTCACCAACTCCGCACGGGCAGGTTCCACATGAGCCGAGTGCGAGGCATACCCGAACTCCAGCCGACGCGCACGAATCCCCTCCGCCTCACACGCGGCCACCACCCGATCGATCTCCTCCGGCCGCCCCGCAAGCACCGTCGAGGACGGCCCGTTGACCACCGCAACACTCAACCCCGCGCCCCACCCCGCCAGCCGCTCCTCGACCTCCACCGCCGAAAGACGCACCGACGCCAGACCACCACGCCCCGACAACGCCCCCTCGACCACCCGCGCCCGCAGCGCCACCGCCCGCGCCCCGTCCTCCAACGACAGACCACCCGCCACCACCGCGGCCGCGATCTCACCCTGCGAATGCCCCACCACCGCATCCGGCACCACACCAACAGAGCGCCACAACTCCGCCAACGACACCATCACCGCGAACGACACCGGCTGAGCCACGTCCTCGCCCTCAAGCGACGGAGCACCAGCAACCTGCCGCACGACCTCGGACAGACGCCACTCCACCAAGCCCTCGAAAGCCGCCTCACACCGCGCCATCGACTCCGCGAACACCACCGACTCATCAAGCAGCCGCGCAGCCATCCCGGCCCACTTCGTCCCCGCCCCCGGGAACACGAACACCGAACGGCCACCTTCGAGAGTCGCCGTACCGTAGTGCACTCCGGCCGAGGTCTCCCCCGCGGCCACGACGTCCAGACCGGCGCTCAACGCCGCGTCGTCCTCGGCGAGTACGACCGCACGGTGCTCGAACACCGCCCGCGTCACCACCGACGACCAACCCACATCCACCGGCCGCGCGGCCTCCGCCACACCCGCCAGCCGCCGCGCCTGCTCACGCACCACACCCGCACTACGCCCCGACACCACCACCGGCGTCACCACCGGCATCACCGCAGGAGGCGCACCAGCCTCAGCCTCCCTGCCTTCCGCCGCGTCCGGCGCCTCCTCAAGGACCAAGTGCGCGTTCGTCCCGCTCACACCGAACGCCGAGATGCCTGCCCGCCGTACGCGGTCGGTCCGCGGCCACGGCGTCTGCTTCGTCAGCAGCGTGACGGCGCCCGTCGTCCAGTCGACGTGCGGCGACGGCTCGTCCACGTGCAGGGTCTTCGGCAGCACTCCGTGCTGGAGCGCTATGACCATCTTCATGACACCGGCGACGCCCGCGGCCGCCTGCGTGTGCCCGACGTTGGACTTCAACGAGCCCAGCCACAGCGGCCGTTCACCATCGCGCTGCCCGTACGTCGCCAGCAGCGCCTGCGCCTCGATCGGGTCACCCAGCCGGGTCCCCGTCCCATGCGCCTCCACCACATCCACATCACCCACGCCCAGCCCGGAGCTCTCCAAGGCCCGGCGGATCACGCGCTGTTGGGAGGGGCCGTTCGGTGCCGTCAGACCATTGCTGGCACCGTCCTGGTTGACCGCCGAACCGCGCACCACCGCAAGCACCTTGTGGCCGTTGCGCACCGCGTCCGACAGCCGCTCCACCACGACCATGCCGGCGCCCTCGGCCCAGCCGGTGCCGTCGGCAGCGGCGGCGAACGCCTTGCAGCGGCCGTCCGCGGCCAGCCCCCGCTGCCGGGAGAACTCCACGAAGAGGCCGGGTGCCGCCATGACCGTGACGCCGCCCGCGAGGGCGAGATCGCATTCGCCGTTGCGCAGGGCCTGCGCCGCCAGGTGCAGGGCGACCAGCGACGACGAGCACGCCGTGTCCACCGTCACCGCCGGGCCCTCCAGGCCCAGCGTGTACGAGACGCGGCCGGAGACGACGCTGCCGGAGGTTCCGGTCAGCAGGTAGCCCTCGTACTCCTCGGGGGCCTCGTGCAGGCGGGACGCGTACTCCTGGTGGACCATGCCCGCGTAGACGCCGGTCTGGCTGCCGCGCAGCGCGCGCGGGTCGATTCCCGCCCGCTCCAGCGCCTCCCACGACGTCTCAAGGAGCAGCCGCTGCTGCGGGTCCATAGCGAGGGCCTCACGCGGCGAGATGCCGAAGAACCCCGCGTCGAACTCCCCGGCGCCGTAGAGGAATCCGCCTTCGCGGCAGTACGTGCGTCCGGTGCGACCGGGCTCCGGGTCGTAGATGGCCTCCACGTCCCAGCCGCGGTCGGTCGGCATCGGGCCGATGACGTCCCGCTCGTCGAGGAGCAGCTGCCACAGCGTCTCGGGAGAGTCCACCCCGCCCGGGAAGCGGCACCCCATGCCCACGATCGCGATGGGCTCGTCGGCGGGGGCGGCCGACCGGGCCGTGGCGACGGGGGCGTCCGCGGCGGCCTGCAGCGCGGCCGGGCCGAGGGCCTCGCGCAGCAGGAAGTCCGCCAGTGCACCGGGGTTCGGGTGATCGAAGACGACAGTGACGGGAAGGACCACGCCGGTCGCGGTGTTCAACCGGTTGCGCAGCTCCAATGCGGTCAGCGAGTCGAACCCGGCGTCTTTAAAAGACCTCCGCGGCGCGAGCAGTTCCGTCGTTTCGTGCCGCAGGACGGCAGCCGCCTCGGATCGGACCAACTCGACCAGGATCCGGCGCTGTTCGGTCCCCGGAAGCGACGCGACGCGCTCGACGAAGGCGGCTGTGGGCTCGGCGGGCCCGGTATCCTTCTGTGCGGCGTCGGCCGCCTCCAACGCGTCGCGTGCCTCGGGCAGATCGTCGAAGAGCTGTCCCCGCCGCAGCGCGGCCGTGCGCGAAGCGAACTGAGACCAGTCCACGTCCACGACGGTGCGGCAGGTGGCGCTCTGATCGAGCGTCCGCTGCAGTGCGTCGATACCGGTGGTGGGCTCAAGCGCGCGGATGCCACGGCGGGTGAGGCTCACTTCTCCGGGGCCCTCGGCCATGCCGCCGCCGCCCCAGAGACCCCAGCTTATGGAGGTCGCCGCGAGCCCGGCGGCACGGCGCTGCTCGGCAAGCGCGTCCAGAACCGCGTTGGCCATCGCGTACGCGGCCTGGCCGCCATTGCCCCATGCGCCGGTGACAGAGGCGAAGAGGACGAACGCGTCAAGGTCCAGGTGTGCAGTCAGCTCATGCAGGTGGAGGGCGGCCGTTGCCTTGGGGCTCAGCACCCCGTCCAGACGTGTGGGAGTGAGCGTATCGACCGTCCCGTCGTCCAGCACACCGGCGGTGTGGAAGACGGCGGTCGGCGGATGCTCGTCGATGAGTGCGCCCAACGCGGCACGATCGGAGACGTCGCAGGCTACGAGCGTCACCTGAACGTCGGCCGCCCGCAGTTCTTCCGCCAGTTCGTCCGCGCCCGGCGTCCCGGCACCACGGCGCCCGGTCAGCACCAGATGCTCGGCTCCGTTCCTGGCCAGCCAGCGGGCCACCTGGCTCCCGATGGCACCCAGTCCCCCGGTGACGAGCACGGTGCCACGCGGATGCCATTCTGGCGCCACGCCCGTGGGGTTCCGACGGCTTGCCTGAACAACGCGTCGGCCGTAGGCGCCGGAGGGCCGTGCCGCCAGCTGATCCTCACCGGTAGCGATCCCGGTTGCCAGTGCCCGCACCGCCAGACCCGCCGACCGCGCATCAGCGTCCGCCGCCAGGTCGATCAGGCCACCCCAGCGGTCGGGGAGTTCGAGAGCGGCAACCCGTCCGAGCGCCCACAGTTGCGCGCCCACCGTCTCCGGCACCTCACCAGGCACCACGGACACCGCGCCCCGCGTCACCGCCCACACCGGAACACCGAGCTCAGCGTCACCGACGGCTTGTACCAGTGCCACCGAGGCCTCGACGGCAATCGGCATGGTCGGGTGATCAGCCTGCGCACCCCTAGCCCACCCCAGGAGGGAGAGGACGCCGGCGAGGGGTTCCTGCTCTTCGGCCGCGATGGTGGTGAGCTGTGCCGTGAGGTCGGCGCGGTCGGTGGCCGTCACGTCGACCGTGAGTCGGGAGACGCCAGCGCCGTGGGTGGTGAGGGCGTGCTGGATGTCGTGGGCGACACGGGTGCTGTCCGCGTCGAGGTCCTCGGGCAGGACGAGCAGCCACCGGCCGTCAAGACGCACCGACTCCGGCAACGACAGACTCTTCCACGCCACCTCATACGACAGACGGTCCTGCGAATCCGACGGCACCACCGCTGCGGAAGGACGTGACTGAAGCCAGTAGTGCTGGCGTTGGAAGGGGTAGGTGGGCAGGTCGACGGTGCGGGCGCCGGTGCCGTCGAAGAGGGTGGGCCAGGTGATGTCGACGCCCTGGACGAACGCCTCCGCCACCGAGGTCAGGATGCGGCGCAGTCCGCCCTCGCCCCGGCGGAGGGAACCGACCGCGCATATCTGGCGGCCTGCCGATTCCGCCGTCTCCTGCACTGCGCCCGACAGCACCGGATGCGCACTCGACTCCACGAACACGCGGTAGCCGTCCTTCAGGAGCTGCTCGACGGTCTCCTGGAACCGCACCGGCTGACGCAGATTCCTGAACCAATAGGCCGCATCCAGACCCGCCGTATCGATAAGGGCCGCCTCGACCGTGGAATAGAACGGGACCGTGCCCGACTGGGGTTGGATCCCGGCCAGGAGCTGCGTCAACTCCGCCTCGATCGTCTCCACGTGGGCCGAGTGCGAGGCGTAGTCCACCGGCAGCACACGCGCCCGCACCCCCTCCCCCTCACACCCGGCAACAAACTGCGCCACCGCATCCGTATCACCGGCGACCACAGTGGCGGACGGCCCGTTCACCACCGCCACACCCAAACGCCCCGCCCACCGGCCCACCCGCTCCCGGACCGTGTCCACCGGCAACGCCACCGACGCCATACCACCCCGGCCCGCCAACTCCCCGGCAATCACCCGCGCCCGCAGTGCCACCACACGGGCCCCGTCCTCCAACGACAGACCACCCGCCACCACCGCCGCAGCAATCTCACCCTGCGAATGCCCCACCACCGCATCCGGCACCACACCCACAGAACGCCACAACGCCGCCAACGACACCATCACCGCAAACGACACCGGCTGCACCACATCCACCCGCCCCAACGCAGCCTCATCCCCCAGAACCTGCGACAACCGCCACTCCACCAACCCCTCAAACGCCGCCTCACACCGCGCCATCGACTCCGCAAACACACCCGACTCGCCCCACAACCGCACCGCCATCCCCGCCCACTGCGTCCCCTGACCCGGGAACACAAACACCGAACGACCACCCTCGACCCCAACAACACCCGACACCACACCCGGCGACGGAACCCCCGCACTCAGGGCACCCAACCCCACATTCAGCTCATCGCCATCCTCGGCCAGCACCACAGACCGGTGTTCGAACACCGACCGCGACACCACCGACGACAACCCCACATCCACCAACCGCTGAGAACCGGCCACACCCCCCAACCGACCCGCCAACTCCCCCACCACAACAGCCGAACGACCCGACACCACCACCGGCGTCACAGCCAACGGCACACCCGCACCCGTATCTGCGTCCTCCAGCACCGGCGCCTGTTCCAGCACCACATGCGCATTCGTCCCACTCACACCGAACGCAGAGACGCCAGCCCGCCGCGGACGCCCCACCTCCGGCCACGACTCCTGCCCGGTCAGCAGCGACACCGCACCCACCGACCAGTCGACATGCGGAGAGGCCTCATCCACATGCAGCGTCTTCGGCAGGGTTCCGTGCCGCATGGCCATGACCATCTTGATCACACCAGCCACACCCGCAGCAGCCTGCGTATGACCCACATTCGACTTCAACGACCCCAACCACAAAGGCAACCCACCCTCACGCTGCCCATAGGTGTCGAGCAGTGCCTGCGCCTCGATCGGGTCACCCAGACGCGTGCCCGTCCCGTGCGCCTCCACCACATCCACATCACCCACACCCAACCGCGCATCCGCCAACGCCTGCCGGATCACCCGCTGCTGCGACGGACCATTCGGCGCCGTCAGACCATTACTCGCACCGTCCTGATTGACCGCCGAACCCCGCACCACCGCAAGCACCTTGTGGCCGTTGCGCACCGCGTCCGACAACCGCTCCACCGCCAGCACACCCACACCCTCAGCCCAGCCCGTGCCATCAGCAGCAGCCGCAAACGCCTTGCACCGCCCGTCCGACGCCAGCCCCCGCTGCCGCGAGAACTCCACGAACATGCCTGGCTCAGCCATGACCGTCACCCCGCCCGCGAGAGCGAGGTCGCACTCACCGCTGCGCAGCGCCCGCACCGCCAGATGCAACGCCACCAGCGACGACGAACACGCCGTGTCCACCGTCACCGCCGGCCCCTCCAGACCCAGCACATACGAGATACGCCCCGAAGCAACACTGCTGGAGGATCCGGTCAGCAGATAGCCCTCGTAGCCCTCAGCGCCTTCGTGGAGTCGGGGACCATACTCCTGAGCCATCACTCCGGCGTAGACGCCGGTCCGGGAACCTCGCAGCGAGTGCGGATCAATACCCGCCCGCTCCAACGCCTCCCACGACGTCTCCAACAACAACCGCTGCTGCGGATCCATCGCCAACGCCTCACGCGGCGAAATACCGAAGAACCCCGCATCAAAGTCCCCCGCGTCATGCAGGAACCCACCCTCACGCACATACGTACGCCCAGCCACACCCGGCTCCGGATCGAACAACCCCGCCACATCCCAACCCCGATCGGTGGGGAACGGGGAAACGGCGTCCACCCCCGACGCCACCAGATCCCACAACCCCTCCGGCGAGGACACCCCACCCGGGAACCGGCACCCCATACCCACAATCGCGATCGGCTCGTCGGCCGAGGTCTCGGCGCGAGTGACAGCCTGCTCCTGCGACTGGCCCAAGACCTTGTCGCGCAGGTGGTGAGCGGCGGCGAGGGGAGTTGGGCAGTCGTAGATCAGCGAGGCCGGAACCTCCAGTCCGGTCCGCGAGCGGAGGTGATTCTTGAGTTCGACACCGGCCAGTGATTCGACGCCCAGTTCCCTGAAGGTGGCGTCCGACCGTATGTCGGCGTCCAGACCGAGGACGGCCGCGACGCCTGCGCGTACCTGGTCGAGCAACCGCTGGATCTGCTGCTTTTCCGTCAACGCCGCGAGTTCCCTGCGGAGTCGCTCGGTGATAGCCGGCGTATCGGAGGGAACTGGGGCGGCTTCGTCCGGCCGGCTGTCCAGCGTGAGCCCCGTTGAGACGGAGTCGTCGGGTGCCCAGTAGTGCTGGCGTTGGAAGGGGTAGGTGGGCAGGTCGACGGTGCGGGCACCGGTGCCGTCAAAGAGTGCCGGCCAGGTGACGTCGACACCCTGGACGAACGCCTCCGCCACCGAGGTCAGGAACCGGCGCATCCCGCCCTCACCCCGGCGCAGCGATCCCACCGCACACACCTGCCGGCCCGCAGCCTCAGCCGTCTCCTGCACCGCACCCGACAACACCGGATGCGCACCGCACTCCACGAACGCCTCGAAACCATCGGCCAGCAGCCGCTCCACCGTCTCCTGGAACCGCACCGGCCACCGCAGATTCCTGAACCAATAGGCCGCATCGAGGCCCGCCGTATCCACCACGGCGGCCTCTACCGTCGAGTAGAACGGGATCGTGCCGCTCCGCGGGCTGATCTGGGCCAGCGCCTCCAGCAACCCCTCACGCGCCGGCTCCACGAACACCGAATGCGAGGCATACCCGAAGTCCAGCCGCCGCGCACGCACACCCTCGGCCTCACACGCGGCAATGAACCGCTCCAACTCCCCCAACTCACCCGCGACCACGGTCGACGACGGCCCATTGACCACCGCCACACTCAGCCCGCCGCCCCAGCCCGCCAGCCGCTCCTCCACCCCGGCCCGCGAAAGACGCACCGAAGCTATCCCCCCACCCGACAAAACCTCCTCAGCCACCCGCGACCGGAACACCACCGCCCGCGCCCCGTCCTCCAACGACAGACCACCCGCCACCACCGCCGCAGCAATCTCCCCCTGCGAATGCCCCACCACCGCATCCGGCACCACACCCAACGACCGCCACAACGCCGCCAACGACACCATCACCGCAAACGACACCGGCTGCACCACATCCTCACGCCCCAACGACGCAGCACCCGGCACCCCAGCAACAACCTCCGACAACCGCCAGTCCACCAACCCCTCAAACGCCGCCTCGCACCGCGCCATCGACTCCGCAAACACAGCCGACTCCACACACAACTGACCCGCCATCCCCGCCCACTGCGCCCCCGCCCCCGGGAACACAAACACCGACCGGCCACCACCGACCGACACCACACCCGACACCACACCCGGCCACACACCATCACCCGCCAGAGCAGCCAGACCGGCCTTCAGCTCATCGGCATCCTCGGCCAGCACCACAGACCGGTGTTCGAACACCGACCGCGACACCACCGACGACAACCCCACATCCACCAACCGCTGAGAACCGGCCACACCCCCCAACCGACCCGCCAACTCCCCCACCACAACAGCCGAACGACCCGACACCACCACCGGCGTCACAGCCAACGGCACACCCGCACCCGTATCTGCGTCCTCCAGCACCGGCGCCTGTTCCAGCACCACATGCGCATTCGTCCCGCCCATGCCGAAGGACGAGACGCCGGCCAACCGCAGTCGGCCGCTTCCCTGCTCGTCCGACCCCGGCCAGGTCTCCAGTCGAGTGGGGACGCGCAGGTTGAGCCGGTCCAAGGGGATGGTCGGATTGGGCCTCTCATGGTTCAGGCTCGGCGGCACCGCGCCTTCACGGACACACAGGGCCGCCTTCACGAGTCCCACGATGCCCGCGGCCGCTTCCAGATGGCCGATGTTCGTCTTGGCCGATCCCACGGACAGCGGTGTGCTCCTGTCCGGGGCCGTGCCAAGCACCGCCCCGAGAGCCGCCGCCTCGACGGGGTCGCCGACGGGTGTCCCCGTGCCGTGCAGTTCGACGTAAGACACCTGGTCCGGGCCGACCCCGGCCCGTTCGTATGCCGAACGCAGCACGGCTTCCTGGGCCGCTCGGTGGGGTGTGGTCAGGGTGGAGCCGCCGCCGTCGTTGTTCATCGCGCTGCCCCGGACGACACACTGGATCCGGTCTCCGTCAGCCAGTGCCCGGTCCAGGGGCTTCAGGACGATACAGGCTCCGCCCTCACCCCGTACGTAGCCGTTGGCGCGTGCGTCGAAGGTGTAGCAACGGCCGTCCGGCGAGAGCGCGCCCATGAGTTCCATGCCTGCCGTGCTGTCCTCGGCGAGGATCAGGCTGGCACCGCCGACGATCGCGAGATCGGACTCGCCGCGGCGCAAGCTCTCGCAGGCAAGGTGGACCGCAACCAGCGAGGAGGACTGCGCGCTGTCCACCGCGAGGCTGGGACCGCGCAGGTTCAGGAGGTAGGAGAGGCGGTTGGCGGCCATACCCCGGCTCAGGCCCGTCGCAGTGTGGCCGCTGATGGCGATCTCGGACCGGTGCAGGAGCGCCGCGTAATCGTCGGCTGCGATGCCGACGAAGACGCCGGTGCTCGTGCCCGCGAGGGTGCCCGGGACGATCCCTGCGTTCTCCAGGGCAGTCCAGCCCAGTTCGAGCATGAGCCGCTGCTGCGGGTCTGCGGCGGCGGCCTGGCGGGGGGACATGCCGAAGAAGGCGGCGTCGAAGTCGGCGGCCCCCGCCAGGGAGCCTCGCCAGGTGCCGTCGGCGCGACGCTCGACAGCGCTCCGCCCGCGAGTCAGCAGTTCCCAGAACTCATCGATGCCAGGTGCCCCCGGAAGGCGGCAGGACATGCCGACGACGGCTATGTCGCTCGAACGCTGCGCACCACTTTTCGGGGCCATTGGAACTCCTGGTCGGTCGAAATGGGCTGACGCGCCGGCAAACAGGGCGGCTGTCTGCACGTGCTCGAATTGATGGTCCGCGTGCGCGGTAATTCACAGGAAATCGGCGGGAAATGCGGCAAGTTATCGTGTCGTGCGTGTCAATGAGGTTCGTCGGCTGCGGATCCGCGTCACGCGGATTTTCGACACAAGCTGGCGGCTGCCAGCCGGGACGCCTGCGTTAGGGTTGGTCGGTCCGTCGACATACCCGAAGGAACGGTGCCTCATGCTCAACAGGATCGTGCAATACCTCGCCTGCCCGCACTGCGGTGCCTCTCTGGCCCTGGGCGACGGTGCACTTTCCTGTCCCTCCGGACACTCCTTCGACATCGCGAAGCAGGGTTATGTGAATCTGCTTCCGGGGGCCACGAAACTGCGGGCGGACACAAAGGAAATGGTGGACGCCCGTGACGATTTCCTGTCGGCGGGACACTATGACCCCGTGATGGATACGCTGGTCGATCTGGCGCGGCGGACGGCTGATCCGGCCGTGTCCGGTTGTGTCGTCGACATCGGTGGGGGAACGGGCCACTATCACGCGAAGGTCATGGACGCGTTCCCTGACCTCGAAGGCCTGCTGCTGGACATTTCCAAATACGCCGTGCGACGTGCCGCGAAGGCTCATCCGCGGATCGCAGCCGCCGTCACCGACGCCTGGCAGACGCTTCCGGTACAGAACCATGCCGCCGCCATGGTGATCAACACGTTCGCTCCCCGCAACGGTCCTGAACTGCATCGCATCCTCCATCCCCGTGGCATCCTCCTGGTCGTCACTCCTCTGCCTGATCACCTGCAGGAACTCATCGGCACGCTGGGCCTGCTCCAGGTGGACGAAGGCAAGGAGTCCCGTCTCGCGGAGCAGCTCTCCCCGCACTTCTCGGCCGTCGCCACGGAGCAACTGACCCGGACCATGGCGCTCGACCACCAGGCTCTGGCCCGCCTGGTGGGCATGGGGCCCAATGCCTGGCACCGTCATGCGCAGGAGGAGTACGCGACGATCCAGCGGCTGCCGTCGCCGTCCCAGGTCACCCTCTCCGTGCGGCTCTCCGCCTACCGGCTGTCGGCGTAGGGCTCGGGCCTGGGGCCCGCCCGCCGGCGGCCGTCTCAGGCCGCACGCCGTGATGTCTCCGCCCACTCCTCGAGGATGTCGCAGGCGGTGTCCACACCGCGTTCCTTGGCAACCAGTTCGCCCAGGCGTCTGGCGCGAACCGCCATTTCGGGATCGGTGACCGCCTGGCGGACGCTTCGTACAAGTGCTTCCCGAGTGAACCGGGCGAAGGGCACCGGGCGGGCGGCGACACCTGCTCCCGACAGCCGCGCCGCCCAGAAAGGGTGATCAGCGAAGACCGGTACGATGACCTGAGGCACTCCCGCCCGCACGACTTCGGCCGTCGTGCCGGCACCACCGTGGTGGATGACCGCCGCCACTTTGGGGAACAGGGTGGCGTAGTCGACCTGGTGCAGGCGGAGCACGTCGTCAGGTAGGTCCCCATCCGGCCCGTCGACCATGATCAGTCGGCGTCCGACGCCGCGGACGGCCTCAAGGACGAACTCGAAGGCCTCTTCCTGCCGGTGGAGCGACCAGGTACTGCCGAAAGTGAGCGCCACCGGGGGTTCCCCGTCCTCCAGGAACTCCACCAGCTCGGCCGGCGGTTCCCAGTGCTGGTCCCAGAACCAGTAACCGGTGATGTGACTCTGACGTGGCCAGTCCCGCGGCTTGGGCAGCACGGTAGGACTAAAGGGAAACAGGTACGGGCGGTCGTTGCCCAGCCTGAGGAACGGCGACTTGTCGCCGAAGGGCCGGAGGCCGAGTCTCTGCCGGTAGCCGTCGACCTCGGGACGCCGCCATTCCCACTCATCGCGGGCCGCCCTGCGGTGGGTGTAGCGGTTGTACAGCGACGTCAGTGGACCGAGCCTGCGCTGTCCGGACTCGACGGCCGGGAAGGCCGAGGTCGTGCCGTTGGGCCACCAGGACACTGAGGCCCATGGGGCGGGCGGGTGACCGTATGCGGCAGCCAGGGTGAGTGGCGCGTTCACGATGAGATCGGCGCCCTCGGCGGCGTCGTGGATCGCGTCGACGACCTGTTGCGCATAGCTCTCGGGTGCCTTGGGCATCCCGGCGAGCATGTGCTTGAACGAGGGGCTGCGCCGCAGCGCTTCGATCACCTCGGGCATGTTGAAGAATCCGTCAGGGTCCCCGGGCGCGAGCTTGTACGTCAGCTCCGCGCGCTCGACCAGCGGCCGCAATGTGGCGGGAGCCGCTAGGGTGACGTCGTGGCCGCGGGCCTTCAGACCGATCCCCAGGGCGACGAACGGCTGTACGTCACCTCGGGATCCGACGCTCAGCAGGGTCACTCGCATATCGGCTCCCCACCGCCCGGCCGGGTGTGTCCCGGTGTCTGGTGCCCACGGCTGCTCATTCGTGTCCCCCGGAGGAAACGGCGACCAGTGTCTCGAAGTCGCGCGGGATCCACGGAGGAATGCCGCCCTCGGCGTTGGTGCCCTTCTCGATGAAGGCCAGATTGTGATATAGGTGCATGCCGACCACGTGCTGTTCGACGTAGCCAGGTCGTCGGCCGCCGGTCTCCGGCAGTTCTTCGTGCTGGATGGCGTCCACGAGGGACTTGAGCAGACCCAGGCTCGTGCCGCTGTACTGCTGTGGGTCCGCGTTGCCACCGAAGCCGGACCAGTAGGCGGTCCATAGGTCCTCGATCACATAGAGGCCGCCGGGCCGCACGTGCGGGAACAGCGCCTGGAACGACGTCCGGATGTGATCGTTGATGTGGCTTCCGTCATCGATGACGATGTCGAACGGGCCGTACTCCTCGGCGATCGACCGCAGTTGGTCGGGGTCGCTCTGGTCGCCGAGCAGGGTCGTGATGCGCGGCGCGTCGAAGTGTGACTTGTCGACGATGTCCAGCCCGTAGACCTCGCCACGGTGGAAGAAGTGCTGCCACATGCGCAGTGAGCCGCCGCCCCACTCGGGGTGCTTGTAACCGCCGATACCGATCTCCAGAACGCGCACCTGTTGGTCGCGGTAGCTGCTGAAGTGGCGGTCGTAGTGGGGAGTGAACCAGTGCAGCGAACCCCACTTCGGGGTCAGGTAGCGCGAGGAGAGTTCGCTGAGGTCCGGCTTGTGGGAGTGGCAGCCGGCCAGCACGGTCTGGGAGCCCTGCTGCGCGGCCAGGAAGTGCGTGCCGATGTGCTCGGCTCCCGAGCTCTCGTCGCCTCCCGAGTCCACGACGTACGGGAAGAGAGTCGTCCGACGCACGCCGGTCACGTTCTCCCTCACCGGCCCGAACAGCTCCCGCACCAGTTCGCCCAGTTCATATTCGACACGCATCGCGATGAACCCCTCGTCCTTGTCGGCGAGGCGCACTGGGCCGTCCTTGAGGACGTACAGGTAGAAGGGGAACAGTTGGTCGCCCGCCCGGACCGCCAGCTCGACGAGGACGGGGACATCGTTCACGGGAGCGGGGCAGCGTGTGGTGATCTCGTCCAGGAGCGCGCGGACGATGTCGGCCGGGGCGTGCCGCGCGGCCAGTTCCTTGAGGTCAGCGTCATGTCCGCCGGCTGCGCGGACTATTTCGCGGGTCAACGAGTTCGGGACATGCTTGGCCACGAATTACCTTCCAGGAGTGCGGGAGGAGTTCAGCGCTTGTGAAGGCGGTACCAGCGAGCGGTCTCCACGAGTCCGGCCTGCAGGGGCTGCGGCTCGAAGTCGATCACGTCTGACATTCTGGACAGATCCAGGAGTCTGCTCGGAGCGCCGATCGGGCGGCTGGGGTCGAGGCGGATGCGTTCGGGCCGTCCGAGGACGGTCATCACCATCCGGGCCAGCTCCAGGATGGAGACCTGCTCTCCGCCGGCCACGTTCATCTCTGGGTACTTGCCTGTCTCCACCAGGCGCAGCGAGGCTTTCACGAGGTCGGCGACGTGCACGAAGGACCGGGTCTGGCTGCCGTCGCCCCAGATCTCGATCTCCTCACCCGCGTCGGCCTTAGCCAGCATGCTCGGGATCACCCGCCCGCGGGACGGGTCAAAGCTGTCCCCTGGCCCGTAGACGTTGCCCGGTCGCACCAAAAAGACGTTGGTGCCGAACTGCTCGCGGTGGAGCCTGGCCAGGATCTCGCCGTACGTCTTGGACAGGACATAGCCGTTGTCCGTGTACTGCATGGACCTGCGGAAGTCGTCCTCCTCGCGTATCGCCGCGGTGGGCGTCGCGCAGTACAGCTCCGAGGAGCTCATGACGATGACCTCGCCCACGCCGAAGTCGCGCACGCAGTTGAGCAGGTTGGAGATGGTCCGTTGGTTGCTGTCCAGGATCTCGGCGGAGTGCTCGAGCTTGAAATGGGCGTTGCCGTCCATCGCCGCGCAGTGGACGATCGTGTCGATGGACGATGCCAGGAACTTGAAGGCCCCCCGTACTTCCAGCTCGTCCCGCAGCTCCGTCTTCACGAAGCGGACTCTGCCCCGTGCCGCCAACTCGGTCTGCAACTCGGGCCGTTCGGTGCGGTACAGAGCCAGCACCTCGGCTCCACGCGCTCCGAGCTGTCGGACGAAGTGGGAGCCGATGAACCCCAGTGCACCCGTGACGAGCACCGTGCGGCCGGCCCAGCGATCGGTAGTCACTCACCCTCCTGGGACGGGCGACCTGTACTTTCTTCGACGATCACGGCTTGCACGGGACAGAGTTGCACCGTCTGAAGTATTCGCGGCCACGACGCCGGCTCGGGCTCGGGGACCAGGACCTGGCTCAGCCCTTCCTCGTCCTGGCGGAAAACTTCCGGCACCAACTGCTCGCACTGGCCGGCTCCGAGGCACCGGCTCTGATCCACTGTGACCTGCACGCTGTGTCCCCCTTTCGTCACCACTCGACCGGCAGCTCGTGCAGCCCGAAGATCGTCGCGTCGTGCTTGACGCGCAGTGCGTCGACTCCGACGGCCAGTCTGAGCGTGGGAACGCGCTCTAAGACGGCACCCAGAGTGATCTCCAGCTCCAGTCGGGCCAGGTTCTGGCCCAGACACTGGTGTGGGCCGTAGCCGAAGGCGACGTGCTGGCGCGCGGAGCGGTGCGGGTCGAAGTCGTCCGGGGAGGTGAAGGCGGTTTCGTCGCGGTTGGCGGAAGCCAGCGAAACAATGAGCCCGTCCCCGGCGCGCAGCGCTATGCCGCCGAGTTCGATGTCCGCGGTGACTGCCCGTCGAAGACCGTCCGCGATGGAGTGGACGCGCAAGAGTTCGTCGACCGTCTGCGGCAGCAGCGTGTTGTCGTCACGCAACTCTGCGACTGTGTCGGGGTGTTGCAACAACGTCAGGATACTCAGTGCCACCATGTTGGCACTCGTCTCGTGGCCGGCGGCAAGCAACAGCACGGCGTTGTCCACGATTTCGGCGTGCCGTATCTCTCCGGTGTGGAGCCGATCGGCGATGAGCCGGCCCAGCAGGTCGTCACCTGGAGTCTTGATCTTGGTGGTGACCAACCGGTCCAGGTAGTCACGCAGCTCCAGGAGGGCGACCAGCGACTCCTCGTTGCCGCCCACGCGGGTGGCCAGTTCGCTGCGTTCCTGGAAGAACTCGTGGTCCTCGTACGGTACTCCGAGCAGCTGGCAGATCACCAAGGTGGACATGGGCAGCGCGAGTCGGGCCACCAGGTCGACCGGTCCGCGCTGTGCCAGGATGCCGTCCAGCAGCCCGTGCACCGTGCTCTCGATGCCCAGCCGCATCTCGCGGACCCGGCGCACGCTGAACTCGGATATGAGCATGCGGCGCAGAACGTTGTGGTCCGGCGGATCCATGGTCAGCAGTGACCGGAAACCGCCGCCGTCGCCATCGGAGGCGGAGAGTTTGGGCAGCTTGGCCGGATCGACGGTTACCCGCGGGTCGGCGAGAAGGGCTCGCGCATGCTCGTGCTTGGTGATGAGCCAGGTCCTGGAGCCATCCCAGACCTGAGCCCGGCATACGGGCTCGCTCTTACGCTTCTCGGCGTACTGAGCGGGGAGGCTGAACGGGCAGCTGCGCGCCAAGGGCCACGCGACATCTAATACCGGGGGGCTGTTGTGAACAACTTTCGAAGATTCCAAGGATTTCCTCGCACTAAACATAGTCGTGAGGAGCTGATCTTCCTCCAATATGCAACCACACAGGCAGCGGCCGATCAAGGGTCGACTGAACCAGCCATGACCACTACCGCCCAATATGACCTTCATTTTCCTGACAGTTGAGACACCTGGCGTGGCGCATTTTCGACCCTTGCTCGAGCCTGATCACTGATGTTAGATGGCTATCGCATCCAGCTCATCAGCGTGAACACAGGGAATTTAGTGATCGCGGCCCCTGCCCTGAATGAGCCGCCCGTTGGGCACTGCTCCGCCCGCTGGGATCCGCTACCCATAGGCGAGGAAAATGACGACCTTATCTGCTGCCACGGACCTGTATCTCGACCTTCTGAAGAAGGTCGTAACGAACATGATTTACGAGGACCAGACCAACGTCGCCGGCTTCATCACGAACAGCTCGTATTCCGCGGAACTACGCACGGTGGGTGAGGACTTCCCCCGCCACGCGCACACGATGATCGGTCTCAAGCGGCTCGACAACCTGCAGAAATGTCTCGAAGACGTGCTGCGCGACGACATACCGGGAGACTTCGCGGAGACCGGGGTCTGGCGGGGCGGTGCCTGCATCTTCGCCCGCGGGGTCTTCCAGGCGCACGGCGTGCGCGACCGGAGGGTGTGGGTCGCGGACTCCTTCCAGGGCTTCCCCAAGACCGCCGAGGACGACCACCAACTCGATGTCGATATCGATCTCGGCCAGTACAATGAGGTCCTCAGCATCCCGGTCGGCGTCGATACGGTGAAGAGAAACTTTGAAAGCTACGGGCTTCTGGACGACCAGGTCCGCTTCCTTCCCGGCTGGTTCAAGGACACCATGCCCACCGCACCGATCGAGCAGCTCGCGGTACTGAGGCTCGACGGGGACTCATATGCGGCCACCAAGGATGTGCTCACGAACCTGTATCACAAGGTGTCGGCCGGTGGATACATCATCGTCGACGACTACTGCATTCCGGCGTGTCGGCAGGCTGTGCATGAGTTCCGGGACGAGCACGGCATCACGGACGAGATCCACCAGATCGATCGCCAGGGTTCCTACTGGAGACGCTCCAGCTGATCTCTCCCGAGGGCGCCTGGTGTTCCGTCAGGCATTCGGTCACGTTTTTACGGTGGCGCGCGACATCCACCGCAGCCGCTGACCGGTGCGCTTTCAAGCAACAGTTGCGATTGCTGTCGCTGGAGGAGGAACCGAGGCTGCCGAAGAGGTTGCAGCCGTCCGCCAAAAGGGATTTGGCGATCACTGACATTAGCTTCCCCGGTCCGGCGCAGAGTCGGGCGCGCCTGCCCGAGCTCGGTCGTGGATCCGCGTCGGGTTTCATCAATGCGGATGCCCTGCACCGGCTGGGCGAGAAGCACTCACGCGTCCTCGCACCGGAAAAGCTCGCCTATGCCGGAGACAGTGAGAATCTCGCCGAGGTCGCCGTCCGGGAAGTTGCCGACGAGGTGTCCAAAGCGCACGGCCGCCGCTCCTGCGTGGACACCCGGAAGATCACCGAGGAACTGGGACGGGCTCTCCGCATCGCTTTCGAGGCACAACGTGACGCCTACGAACCAACCATCCGTAAGAGAGAGGCCTGCCGCAACCATGCCCGGCTCCACCGACGCGGACGACCTCTGGCTGCGCCGCTACCGGCCCATCGCCGACCCTGCGCTTCGCCTCATCTGCCTTCCCCACGCCGGCGGCAGCGCCAGTGCCTTCCTCCCCTTCACCCGGCTGCTTCCGGAGTCGGTCGAGGTACTCGCCGTCCAGTACCCCGGCCGGCAGGACCGGCGCATGGAACCGTTCGTGGACACCGTCGACGGCCTGGTAGCGCACATCGTCGCGGCGCTCCGCCCCTGGCTGGACCGGCCGGTGGCCCTCTTCGGCCACAGCCTGGGGTCTTTGGTGGCCTTCGAGACCGCCCGCCACCTCGAGCGACAGACACCAGAGAACCGGGTGGCGCACCTGTTCGTCTCCGGCCGCGTCGCCCCGACCGCCGCCCTTCGGAGCACCGTGCATCTCCTGAGCGACGAGGAGTTGGTCGCCAAACTCGCCGAACTGCAAGGCACCGACCCTCGGGTGCTGGCCGACCAGGAGGTCCTGCGGCTGACCCTGCCCGCGATACGCAACGACTACCGGGCCGCCGGCAACTACATCTGGCGCCCTGGGGCGTCGCTAGCCTGCCCGATCACCGTGCTGACGGGAAGTGAGGATCCCCACGTCCCTACTGACGGAGCCCGGGCCTGGCACCAGCTGACCACCGGGGCGGCATCATTCCACTCCTTCCCCGGCGGTCACTTCTACCTCACCGAGCACGCCGAAGCGGTCTGCCGGACGATCCAGACGGCGGCCGGACTCGCCGCGCCGCGTTCACAGCCGGCGGTCCCTCCAGCCGTCTCCGTTCGACCGAGGGAGTTCTCATGACGTTCAGCTGCCCGGTCTCCCAGGCTCGCCCCTACCCTTTCTCCACATTCGACGGCGTCGCGCTGGATCCGCTCTACAGCCGCCTGCGCGAGCACGAACCCGTTTCCCGGGTCCGTATGCCTTACGGAGGCGAGGCTTGGTTGCTGACCCGGCACGCCGATGTGAAGGCGGTCCTGGGTGACCAGCGGTTCAGCATGGAGGCCGGGGCGGGACGTGACGTGCCCCGACCCACCGAATACCCGCTGCCCGCGGGCGGTCTCATCTCCATGGACCCGCCCGAGCACAGCAGGCTTCGGCGGCTGGCTGGGAAGGCGTTCACGGCCCGCCGGGTGGAGGAACTGCGCCCCCAGGTCGCTCGGTTCACCAGCGAACTGCTCGACGAGATGGTCGCGCGCGACGAACCGTCCGGTGAGATGATGGAAGACCTGGCTCTGCCCGTGTCCATCTCCGTGATCTGCAAACTGCTGGGCGTCTCGTACAACGACCGCCATCGCTTCAGGAAATTCTCCGAGGCGCGGGTTTCGTCCTCCCTGAGTCCCGCTGAGATACAGCGGGTGACCGAGGAATTCACCGCCTACATGGCCAAGTTGGTGGCCGATCGCCGTGCCCGGCCCACGGACGACTTCCTCAGCACCATGGTGCAGGCCCGTGACGAAGGTGACCGGCTGTCCGAGGCCGAGCTGCTCATGATGGGCGGCGGCCTCCTGATCAGCGGCTACGAGACCACGGCCACTCAGATCGGCAACTTCGTGCACCTCCTGCTCAGCGACCGCCGGCTCTACGACTCCCTGGTGGCCGACCCCGAGCTGGTTCCCTCCGCCGTCGAGGAGCTGCTGCGCTTCACCCCGCTGAGCACCACGGACGGATTCGCTCGCATCGCCCTGGAAGACGTCGAGATCGGCGGCACACTCATCCGTGCGGGCGAGGCGGTCATCACTTCGATCGCGTCCGCGAATTTCGACGCCACGGCATTTCCCGGTGCCGAATCGCTCGACTTCACGCGTGCCCAGAACCCTCACCTCGGATTCGGTCACGGCGCCCACTACTGCATGGGCGCCCCCCTGGCACGGCTCGAACTGCAAGTCGTACTGAGCACACTGGTCGACCGCCTGCCAGGGCTCCGACTGGCCGTCCCGACGAGCGAGCTCCGCTGGCGGACTGGCTCCCTGCTCCGCACCCCCGAGTCGGTTCCCGTGAGGTGGGACCACCCAACTGAGTGATATGCCCCCGGCTCCGCCCCGGGTACGCGGCCGCGCGCCGGTTCCCAGGATGACGAAGAACCCGACCGACGCGATGTGGAGTCCGAATTGAGCAGGCCGAAGTCCGCACCTGTCGTCCGTCCTTTCAGCCGCTCGGAGGGACTGGACCTTCTTCGAGACGCGCGCCGTCGGAACGGCAGACGAGCCAGCCCAGCTCCCCGGGAAGAGCTGCGCTCTGCCGGTCCGGCCGTACCAGTCGGGTGGGCGCCAAGGCTCCCCCTTGCACCGGTGACGGGACCCTCCACCTCCATCAGGGTGCCGTCACGTGAGCGCTCCGCCGAGACGCTCGCCCGACGTGACGGAAGGCGCCCGGCACGCCGAGGGGCACCGGCGTGCGCGCCATCGTGCCGCTGTGCGCCCTCCCCGGGGGACCGAACCAAGCACCCAGACGCAGACGATTGGACATAAAGGATGATGTCTCAAGCCTCCGCCCCGGCCGATCCGGTCGCGGTCTGCGCTCGCCCCGGTGCCGACCTCGCGGCAGCGGTCCATACGGTGCATCGTGCCCTGGCCGCCGACGGTCACGTGGAAGCTGACGAAGCCCCGGTGATCGCCCGCCAACTCGTGCAGTTGGCCGAGCATTACGGCAACCACGCCTTCACTCCCTTGGAGAACGCACGCCGGTTGCTGAACGTCAACCGAGCCTCCTTCAGCCGTCTCCTCGACCTCTTCGGCCTCGTCCCGGAGTTGCGACACGCCGTGGAGAGCGGGCCGGCGGGCAAGTACTGGCAGAACACCCTGCTGCCTCTGGAGCGGCGGGGAGTCTTCGAGTCGGCATTGGCGCGCAAGCCGGTCTTCCCTTACGTCGTAGGCCTGTATCCGGGGCCGAGCTGTATGTTCCGCTGCCATTTCTGCGTCCGTGTGACCGGTGCGCGCTACGATCCGTCGGCACTGGACTCCGGTAACGCAATGTTCGAGTCCGTCATCGACGAGATACCGGCCGACAACCCGTACGCCATGTACTTCTCCGGCGGCCTTGAGCCGCTGACCAACCCGGGGTTGGGCGCGCTCAGCAGTCGTGCGGCAGCCCGCGGCCTGCGCCCGACCGTGTACACA
Organism: Streptomyces sp. NPDC020898; assembly: GCF_044333925.1. Lineage (NCBI taxonomy): Bacteria > Bacillati > Actinomycetota > Actinomycetes > Kitasatosporales > Streptomycetaceae > Streptomyces > Streptomyces sp. NPDC020898. The sequence goes on along the minus strand of NZ_JBIRRV010000011.1, from coordinate 272,052 downwards.
AACTCGTTCGCGCTCACGGAACGAACACTGGCCAGGCAACCTGGGGTGTGGGATCTGCACGCGGTGCGCACATCGTTGTACGGGCTCAATGACGAAGAATATGAGGAGACCACGGGCAAGCGGGCCTCCTTCGGAAGGGTCCGCGCCAATCTGCAGCGCTTCCAGCTGTTGCGCGCCGAGCGGGAGAGCGCGATACGGGTGGGGTTCAGTTACATCGTGCTGCCCGGACGTGTGAACCGCCTACTCGACCTCGTCGACTTCATCGCCGAGATCAACGAAGCGGCGCCGGACAGACCAGTGGACTTCCTGAACGTACGCGAGGACTACAGCGGCCGTGGAGACGGCAGGTTGTCCGAGGCCGAACGCACGGAACTCCAGGAAGGACTTCTCGCTTTCGAAGAGCAGGTGAGCCGACGGACCCCCACGTTGAACATCGACTACGGCTACGCGTTGCACAGTCTCAAGACCGGTGCTGACGCCGAACTACTGAGGATCAGGCCCGAGACGATGCGCCCGTCCGCGCATCCCCAGGTTTCCGTACAAGTCGACCTTCTGGGGGACGTGTACCTGTACCGGGAGGCCGGCTTCCCGAACCTTGACGGAGCGGACCGCTACATCGCAGGCCGCGTGGAGCCTGGCAAGTCCCTGGCGGAGGTCGTCGAGCGGTTCGTCGACGACGACCTCCGTATAGCGCCGCACGCTGGTGACGAGTACTTCATGGACGGGTTCGACCAAGTGGTCACGGCACGCCTCAACCAGCTCGAGGCGGATATCGCAGCAGGCTGGGGGGACTCGCGCGGATTCTTGCGGTGACGGGACCGGCGGTCTGGCCGGCTCAGGAACATCGGCCAGGGTTCGCTGAACACCTGTCCCCTAACTGAAATTCGACCTGCCGAGGATTGCGATGAGCTGTTCAACGGTGAAACAATGACCGGCATGGGCGGAATTGACGAGGAACCGACGCATTCTGTCGCCCATACGCATTCTTTCCCATTCTTCGTAACTACCGGCGTGAAGACGGCGTCAATGAACCGATCATGGCCGTAGACGTGACTGGTATCCACTTGCTCCGCAAGCGCGAATCCTTTGCGCCGGCCACTGTCGGGTGCACCTTTTTGCACGCACCGGGGAGGCATGACATGAAACGCAATGTCGGTGATCTCGCTTTATTCGGCGGGCCTTCGGCATTTCTGCAACCGCTTCACGTGGGACGGCCCAACGTCGGTGACCGAGGCCGGTTCTTCGATCGTGTGAACTGGGCGCTGAACCACCAGTGGCTGACCAACGGCGGACCGCTGGCACGGGAATTCGAGCAGCGTGTGGCGGAACTGGCCGGCGTGCGCTACTGCGTATCGACATGCAACGCGACCATCGCCCTCCAGCTCCTGGCCCGTGCCGCGGGTCTGTCCGGGGAGGTCATCATGCCGTCGCTGACCTTCCCGGCGACCCCCCAGGCGTTCCGGTGGCTAGGTTTGACCCCGGTCTTCTGTGACATCGACCCGGCCACCAGTTGCCTGGACCCCGCAGCGGTCGAGGCGGCGATAACCCCCCGCACCAGTGCGATCGTTCCAGTGCATCTGTGGGGCCGTCCGTGCGCGGTTGAGCAGTTCGCGAAGATCGCGGCCGATCACGGCGTCAAACTGTTCTACGACGCCGCGCACGGGCTCGGCTGTACGTCGGACGGGCAGTCCATCGGTGGCTTCGGGCAAGCCGAGGTGTTCAGCTTTCACGCCACCAAGGTGGTCAACGCCTTCGAGGGCGGCGCGGTGGTGACCGACGACGAGGAACTGGCCCAGCGGGTCCGCGCGATGCACAACTTCGGGTTCACGAAGGAACGCGTGTCCACGGAGGCGGGTACCAATGGGAAAATGACCGAGGCCGCCGCCGCGATGGGCCTGACCTCACTCGACGCCTTCGAGGAAACGGTTCGCCGGAACGAGGCCAACTACGACGACTACCAGTCGGAACTCGCCGGTCTCGCCGGGCTGAAGATCATGGAGTTCGACCGCGCCGAGCGCAACAACTACCACTATCTGATCGTGGAAGTGGACGCCGCAGTGACCGGTGTACACCGTGACCTGCTGGACGGGGTACTCAGAGCGGAGAACGTGATGTGCCAGCGGTACTTCTCCCCCGGATGCCATGAGATGGAGCCCTATCGCTCGGAGCAGCCGGTGACTTTGCCGCACACGGAACACCTCGCGCAGAAGGTACTCGCCCTGCCCACGGGTCCCACTGTCTCGCGTGAGGACATCCGTCGAGTCTGCGACGTAGTAAGGGTCACCCTGGAGCGGGGACGCGAGGTGACCCGTAGAGCCGACGAGCGGGTGCCCTCCTCGGTGGTCCGCTGATCAGGGGCCCAGCAGATACTCGCGACTCTTTTGGAGAACAGATGTCTGAGGAACATGCCGGCTGGACTGTGTCCGACACCGTCGGTCTCAGCGCCGTGGTCAACTGCTCCGCGCGCTCAGTGGAGTCGGATCGCCCCGACAAGCTGATCAACGATCCGCTTGCAGCCCGTTTCGTGCACGCTGTGCGGATACCGACGAAGTTGCCGACACGCGTGGATGAGCTTGAGCGCTCCGGCGCCGCAGGCGCCATGGTGGCCTCCCGATTCGGCGGCATCCGGGCCCGGGTGATGGACGACTTCCTCCTGGAAGCGAACTCGCAGGGCGTGGACCAGGCGGTGATCTTCTCGCCGGGCTTCGATACCCGTGCCTACCGGCTGGACTGGCCGTCGGAAATGGATCTCTACGAAGTAGAGCAACCCAGCCTGCTCGGACTGAAGGACAAGGTGTTGCGCGAGGCCCATGCGGAGCCACGCTGCACGCGGCACGTGGTCGGCGTCGATCCCCGACGGGACCAGTGGGAGTCTTCCCTGCACACCGCCGGGTTCGACATCTCGAGGCCGACGGCGTGGGTGGCGGAGGGGATCCTGCTCTATCTCTCCGCGCAGGGCGAGGCCGACCTGTTCGCCGCCATCCACAAGCTTTCCGCGCCCGGCAGCCGACTCGCCATGCAGTACATGCCCGCAGACCTGATCCGCTGGTTCGCTCAGCGAACAACACTGACCGACACGACCGAGACATTGGGTGCGGACATCGGCGGCGTCAACTGGAACACCGAACCTCGGCAGGCCGCGCCGGCCCGCCTCAAGGCCGCAGGCTGGGAGGTGCGGCTGGATTCCGTCATGGACCGGGGACTCGCCCTGGGCGTCTCGCTGCACGAGGAGTTCAGCGCCGTGGGCAATGACGCCGGGATCGAGTTCCCGGTGTCCGACGAACCAGACGGCTTCCTGTTCGGCACGCTGCCCCGATGACCGGACGGGACCCGCTAGTGGCGAACCGTCGCGCACCACGGGCCCCAGCAACGCAGCAGCCGTCACCAGCCGGAACGTCCCGATCGGCGTCGACAAGGAGAACCGCGTTGGACCAGCAGACGAAACTCGCCCCACAGATGAAGTACTACGAGGAGTTCGCCAGCGGCGAGATGCGCTGGCTGCCCTACCTGATGTTCTTCAGTCGGGCCGACTATCAGTCCCCCGTACTCACCACCGACTCCGGTGGCTTCCGGCCGACGGAGGTCGCAAACCGGCGCTACTCGCTGCTCCAGGACCGCCCGTCCGGGGAGGTCAGCGTGATGCTGGGCGCTTCGCCCGCGTTCGGCTGGGGCGCGGTGGGCGATGCCAACACGATCCCCTCGCTGCTGGCACGGGAGCCCGGCTCACCGCCTTGGCTGAACCTGGCGGCGTCCGCCTTCAACTCCACCCAGGAATTGCTCGTCTTCCTGCTGCACCGGCACCAACTGCCGCAGATCCGCGACATTGTCGTGCTCGCCGGGCTCAACAACCTGGTGGTGGCCGGGCTACCCGAGGCCGGCGCCGATTATGGCCAGTTCTTCTTCTCCGGCGAGTTCTTCACCCAACTCGGCAATCCAGATCTCAAGAAGTACTACCAACAGCCCAAGTGGGCGGTGGGCCGTCTGGCCCGGCGGCTGACCGGAGCCGAACAGGAACCGGACGAGACGCTCAGTCCGCTCGCCCGGTCCGAACTCGCCGCCGAGATACAGGCGCGCGATCTCGACCGGCTGCTGGAACTGGCCGCGCCGACCGGCGCGAAGGTGCACTTCATGCTCCAGCCGACGGCGACGTGGACGAACAAGACACTGTCCCCGGAAGAGGAACTGTTGATCCACGAGGTGAACATCGAGCGGTCCGCGCTCTGGAAGATGTTCACTCCGATCCTGGGCGACAACGTCTACCGCGACTACCGAGACCGGCTCGCGGCGGCCTGCGCCCAGAGAGGCATTTCCTTCCTCGACGCCAGCGCGCTGCTGGGCGGCGACGAGTGGCTGTTCATCGACCAGGCGCACATCACCGACGCGGGCAACAAACGGCTGGCGGCAGCCATCAGCAGGGTACTGACGCCCGGCGGAGTACGAGGAGAGTCCTGATGTGGCAGTCGATCAAACGCTGGTTCCGGCGACGTAAGAGGAACCGCAAGAACGACAACTCGATCTACCCGATGTTCTGAGCAGACTTTCGATCTCTGGGGGATTTCTGTGACGAACGTCGAATACCGTGGGCTGTACGTGCGGGCGTTGAATCCCGAGCGGTGTCCGTCGCCGGATACAGACCTGCCGATGGTGCGCCTGGCCATCGATCCGACCAGCGGCCGGCCAGACGAGCCGGAACGGGACCTGACCGGTCTCGTGGACGGGGCACGCCGATGGGCATCCGAACGACAGCAGAGCTTCCGCTCCGCACTGGACAGTCCGCACCGGGCGTCGGCCCTGCGCTGTGTGCTCGGCAATTGCGCTCCGCTGGCGCTGTCGGCCGGAGCCTGGCTGCAGTGGCTGTCCAGCGCGGGCAACGCGGAGAGCGAGCTGACGCTTACCCTGCTGCGGATCTACTCCTCTGACCTCGGGGCGGGATACCCGTTGGCGGACAGGGGAAGCGAGTACCGGGCTGTCTTGCGGGCCCACCGGTTCAAGGACGAGACGCCCGGACCGCGGCTCGCCGCCAGCGATCAGGTCGAGAGCTTCAGCTTCCGACTGCCCGCCGTGTTACTGGCGATGAGTCGGCTACCCGACCGGTTTCGCCCCGAGCTCGTGGGAGCGGATCTGTGCCTGCGCTCAGTCGGCCTGCTCCCGCCGCTGGCAGCGCTCGAACCCGAAGACGTCCCGGTTCCCGTCGACACCTTCGACTTGGGCCAGGCTCGGACGCCAAACGAGCCACTGCCACTGGACCTGGCCCTCGCCGCGGCGCGGACTCTCACCGATCGCGGTGACGGAGACCGCGTGCGCCATGGATTCCGTTGGGCCGCCGAGGAACTGGCGCTGTGGTGCGACGCGTTGGAGCAGGAGACGCGGCTGGCGGCTCACCCGGACTACCCAGTGTGGCGGCTGATCTGGACTCGGGCCCGGCAGGCTTCCGTATACCATGCGCAGTTTCCGCTGGAGGGCCGTCCGCTGGCGGAATGGTTCGCCGATGTCGACGCCGGGCCGAGTGGATTCCTGCGGGCGCTGGCGCGCAGCACACTGGTGCGGCCTGGCGAGCCGGACCGCAGCCCGCTGCTGTGCGGACTGATCGGTGACAACGGCCCCATGTTCCGCGTCTTCACCGAGCAGGAGATTGCACTACTGCGCGACTGGATCGCGCACCTGCCGCAAGCGGGATCTGCCCTGGACGCCGACGAGCGGCACCGGCGTCTGCGCGTCGCGCAGGGCTCCTGGCACCGGTCGGACACGGAGATCGACGCCCACCCCGCCCGCACGCAGACGGCTGGCGACTTCGGCCGGCCCACTGCACGATCGGCCTACCAGCCTCTGCTCAGCCGGACAGAACCCCCCGGGCTGCGGCGTTTCGCGCTCCGTTACGTCCGACGCTGGCTGGCCCGATCGCGTTTTCGCATGGCCGAGGCGGAACGGGGGCTGCCGGCGCGTTGGGACCCGAACAACGGGCTGCGCGGCTGGCTGGCCACCGAGCACGACCGGCACGGCGCGACCTGGTCCACTGGCGACACGCCGCTGCCTAGTCGAGAGGAACTGGTCGAATCGACGCTGCAGCTCGCGCCGCTGATCCTGATCGACGGCGGCTGGCTGCAGGGCTACACCGACTACCGGCTGGCCTCCTCCCCCGCCGGGCACTTCCTGTTCCAGACCTACTGGGACGAGCTGGGCAACGGGATCTGGCGGCAGAATCACCCCAAGATCTACCGGGACCTGCTCCGGGAGATGGGCATCGAGCTGCCACCGACGGACTCCGAGGAGTTCGCCGCGTGGTCCGGATTCGATGACCACTCCTTCGCGTTGCCCGTGTTCTGGCTGTGCATAGCCAAGTTCCCGCAGACCTTCGCCCCGGAGATCCTCGGGCTCAACCTGGCCATGGAGCTGTCCGGGGTCGGCGGCAGCTATCGCGACGCACAGGTGGCCTTGCGCCACCACGGGTTCAGCACCCAGTTCGTCGACCTGCACAACACCATCGACAACGTGTCCACGGGGCACTCGGCGTGGGCGGTGGACGCGATCGACGCATTCCTCGCCGAGCAGCCGGACCTGGTCGGACAGCAGACGACCGACGCCTTGTGGCAGCGCATCCGTGGCGGGTACCGGTCCCTGAGCCCGCCGGAGGGGCTGATGGCCAGGGTGTACGGCGCACTCACTGCAGAGTTCGGTCGACGATAAGGAGCTGGACCCGTGAGCACCACTGCCCTTGGCATCTCGTCCTACTACCACGACAGTGCGGCCGCCGTCGTCGAAGACGGGCGCATCGTGGCCGCGGCCCAGCAGGAGCGGTTCAGCCGACACCGGCACGACGCGGGCTTCCCGGCCCTCGCGGTCACGTCTTGTCTGGCCGAGGCCGGCCGGAAACTCGACGACGTCGATATCATCGCCTACTACGAGGATCCGCGGCTGAAGTTCTCCCGGGTGCTGGCCACCTACCTGGCCACGGCCCCGCGGGCGTGGAGTTCTTTTCGCCACAGCATGCCCGCGTGGCTCGGGTGGAAGCTGCGCACGCTCGGTGTGGTCCGCGACGAGCTGGCCCGACTCGACCTCGGCGCCGTGCCGCCGATCCGGCGTTTCCGGCACCACGAATCGCATGCGGCGTCGGCGTTTCTGCCCAGCCCGTACGAGTCGGCAGCTGTGTTGTGTGTGGACGGCGTCGGCGAGTGGGCAACCACAACCCTGTGGCACGGCCGGGACCGGCGCGTCGAGCCGCTGCGAGAGCTGCGGTTCCCCCATTCCCTGGGCCTGCTGTATTCGGCGTTCACCTACTTCTGCGGTTTCAAGGTGGATTCCGGCGAGTACAAGCTGATGGGCTTGGCGCCGTACGGTCGGCCAGTGTATGCGCCGCTGATCAGGGAGAAGCTGGTCGACATCCGGCCGGACGGCTCGTTCAGGCTGGACACCGACTACTTCGAGTTCCTCTACGGTCAGGTGATGACTGGGCGCCGGTTCGCCGAGCTGTTCGGTGGGCCGCGCCGTGAGCCGGAGGGGCCGCTGACGGAGCGGGAGTTCGACCTCGCCGCGTCCGTGCAGCTGGTCACCGAGGAGATCATGCTCAACCTCGCCGCCGCCGCACGGGAACACACCGGGGAGCGCCACCTGTGCCTTGCCGGCGGGGTGGCGCTCAACTGCGTGGCCAACGGCAAGCTGGTTGAGAGCGGGCTGTTCGACGAGATCTGGGTACAGCCGGCGGCGGGCGACGCGGGCGGTGCGCTGGGCGCCGCTCTGCTGGCCGCGAACGGGCCGCGCGATCACCTCGGATCCGGTGGGGACGGCATGCGGGGCGCCCGGCTGGGCCCCGGTTACGACGACGATCAGATCCAGGTCCATCTGGACGCCCGGGCACTGCCGTACCAACGTCTGGCCACCCACGAGCTGCGTTCCACCGTCGCCGGGCTTCTCGCCGAGGGCAAGGTCGTGGGCTGGTTCCAGGGGCGGATGGAGTTCGGCCCCCGAGCCCTGGGCGGGCGATCCATCCTCGGCGACGCGCGCAACACCGAGATGCAGTCCACGATGAACCTCAAGATCAAGTTTCGGGAGTCCTTCCGGCCCTTCGCGCCGATCGTGCTGGCCGAGCACGCCACCGAGTACTTCGACCTGCGCCAGGACAGCCCGTACATGCTGATCGTGGCGCAGGTCGCCGAGCAGCGTCGGCTGCAACAGGCCGGCACCGAGCACCTGCGCGGCCTGGACCTGCTCCGGGTGCAGCGCTCGCAGATCCCGGCTGTCACCCACGTCGACCACTCGGCCCGGGTGCAGACCGTCGCGCAGGATACGGACCCAGAGCTGCACGGACTGCTCACCGAGTTCCACGCCCGGACCGGCTGCCCGGTGTTGGTGAACACGTCCTTCAACGTGCGCGGCGAGCCCATCGTGGCCACGCCCGAGGATGCCTACCGCTGTTTCATGCGCACCGACATCGATGCGCTGGCGATCGGCCGCTTCCTGCTCCTCAAGTCCGACCAGCCGCCGTGGCACGAGGACACGGACTGGCGCGGCCAGATTCCCCTTGACTGACCGACCGGCACAGAAAGGTCCCACCCCATGACTTTCGCCAGGCATGCCCTGCTGACCCCGCTGCTCCTGCTGGCTTATCTGCTGGTGCTGGTGCTGGGCCTGCTGAGCCGGCTGTTCGGGGACCCGTTGCGCCGGCGTCCCGCACCGGCGTCGACCAGCTACTGGCGGCAGAGCCGCCAGTGCTGATCCCGCCGCTACGACTACGCGAGGAGTGCTCGACCATGACATCCGACCGCACGCGGCTGATCCGCGAGATGGTGCGCATCCGTGTGGTGGAGGAGGTTCTCGCCGACTACTACCGGGACGAGCAGGAGATGCGCACTGCCATTCACTTCTCAATCGGCCAAGAGGCCACAGCGGTGGGGGTCCTGTCGGCGACCACACCGCGGGACTGGGTGTACGCGGCGCATCGCACACACGCCCCGTACCTGGCCAAGGGCGGCGATCTCCGGGCACTGGTGGCCGAGCTGTACGGCAGGCAGGAGGGCTGCTCGCATGGCCGGGGCGGGTCGATCCACGTCATCGACCAGTCAGTGGGATTTGCGGGCTCCGGGGCCATTCTCGGCGAGATGATCTCCGTCGCGGTCGGCACCGGCTGGGCGTTCGCCCGCGGTGGTGAATCCCGGGTGGCGCTGACCTTCTTCGGTGACGGCGCCACCGAAGAAGGCGTCTTCGCGGAGTCGCTGAACATCGCGGCGGTGCACCGGATTCCGATCATCTTCGTCTGCGAGAACAACCTGTACTCGATCTCTTCCCCGCTGACGACGCGACAGCCGGCCGGCACCTCGATCCGTGGAAGGGCCGAGGCAGCAGGGGTGCGCGCCACCGCCGTCGACGGCAACGACGTCTTCGCCGTGCGCGGGGTCGCCGAGGCCGCGCTGCGCCACTGCCGGGAGGGCAACGGCCCGTACCTGCTGGAGCTGGCGACCTACCGTTGGCGCGAGCATGTCGGCCCGGGCTGGGACGACCACCACGGATACCGGTCGAAGCAAGAGATCGACTCCTGGATCGAGCGCTGTCCCATCCAGCGGGCGGTGGCCACGGCGCGCGCCGAGGAACCCGACATCGACGATCTCGTGCGGCAGTGGCAGGCCGAGTCGCAGGAGGAGATCCACGCTGCGGTGGCGTATGCCAAAAACCTGCCGTTCCCCGAGGTGGCGGGCCTGCTCGATGGCGCCTACCTGCCCGTGGGCCGATGACCGTGAACCCAGGCGTGGAGAGGAAGTTGGACATGCGCACGCTCACCTACTGGCAGGCGATCTCCGAGGCGACGGTGCAGTGCATGCAAGCCGACGAGCGTGTCCTCGTCGTCGGTGAGGGGGTGGACGACTTCCGCGGTACCTACGGCACGACCAAGGATGCCTTCGCCCGGTTCGGTCCGGACCGGGTCGTGGACGTGCCCAACTCGGAGAATGCGACCGCCGGCCTTGCCGTCGGCGCCGCGGTGGCCGGCATGCGGCCGCTCGTCGTCCACACCAGGGCGGACTTCATGTTCCTGGCCCTGGACGCGCTGGTGAACCTGGCCGCGAAGTGGCGGTACATGTACGGCGGAGACAAGGGCGGCGCGCCCGTGGTCATGCGGGGAGTCGTGGGCCGCGGCTGGGGGCAGGGCGCCACGCACTCCCAGAGCCCGCACGCCACCTTCGGTCACTACGCGGGGCTGCATGTCGCGACGCCCGCTACGCCCGCGGACGCCAAGGGGCTGCTCATCACAGCGCTCACAGGAGACACCCCGACGGTCCTGATCGAGAACCGGAGCCTGTATCCGCTGACCGGCGAGGTTCCGGAGGAGATGGCCCCGGTCCCGTTCGGCGTCGGCCGGGTGGCCCGTGCGGGCACCGATGTCACGGTGGTGGCGGCCTCCTTGATGGTGTACGAGGCGGAGCGGGCCGCCGAACAGCTGTCCACCCAAGGGATCAGCGTCGAGGTCGTCGACGTCCGCAGCATCCGGCCGCTGGACGACACGATCATCTGCGAGTCGGTGGCCAAGACCGGCCGACTGGTCGTCGCCGATACGAGCTGGGCGCGCTACGGGTTCGCCGCCGAGGTGGCCGCCGTCGTCGCCGAGCGGATCCCGGAGGCGCTGCGGTCCCCGGTCCGCAGGGTCACGCCACCGGATTGCCCCTCCCCCGTCTCGTGGCCGCTGGAGGAGGCGTTCAACCCCGGCGCCACCGAGATCGTCAAGGCTTGCCTGGCGGTGTGTGACACGACCCGGTCTGGACTGCCCGCCCTGGAGACGGTCACCGCCGGCTTCCAGGGCCCCTACTGAGCAAAGGACCAGGGACCATGCGACCACTCGCCCTGATCACCGGAGCGTCCCGCGGCATTGGGGCGGCCATCGCCTCGGCCCTCGCGCCCAGCCACGACCTGCTGCTGGGCGGTCGCGACGACGGCCTGCTCCGGGATCAAGCGGCCGGGCTTCCACACGCGTGGCCCTTCGCCGTAGAGCTGACCGACCATGCTGCCCTGGCTGCGGCCGTGGCCGACATCGAGCGCCTGGACCTGTTGGTGCACAGTGCCGGTGTCGCCACGCTCGGGCCGATCGCCCGGACTCCGGCCCAGGTGTGGCGGGACACCCTGGATGTGAACGTGATCGCGGTCGCCGAGCTGACCCGGCTGCTACTGCCCTCCCTCCGGGCGGCGCGCGGACAGGTAGTGCTGATCAACTCCAGTGTCGGGCTTGACGCCTACCCGAACTGCGGTTCCTACGCGGCCAGCAAATTCGCCGCGCGGGCCTTCGCGGACGCGTTGCGCGCCGAGGAACCCGGCCTGCGCGTCACCACTGTCTATCCCGGCCGGGTGGCCACCGACATGCAACGGTCCATCCGCGCCCAGGAGAGCGCCGAGTACGTGCCGGAGCACTACCTGCGGCCGGAATCCGTCGCCGCGGCCGTACTCACCGCGGTGACCGCCACGCAGGAAGCGCATGTGCAGGACATCAGCATCCGGGCCGTACCCGCGGCCGACCGCTGAGCACCCGTTCCCTCCAGCTCCATCTCGCGTCCCGTATGCAAGGTGCGCCCACCACCGTTCGCGTTCGTCGAGGATGGCGTGCCCGACCGAGTTGGCCACTCGCAGGAATACGCCGACCCGGTCAAATGGCTCCTGTGCCGTACGCCGGTGCAGTCTTCGAGCCGACCGCACATGGACAAGGCCGAAGCCATGAGAACAAGCCCCGGCAGCCGGACAGAACAACGGGAGGACAGCCCAGCAGGGCGTCAGTCAGTGCCCGAGCCACGACCACCGGAACCTGCGTACCACTATCAATGTCGGTGCCGGTCTTTATGCTGCCGCTCGATGGGAACTTCCTGGCCGCTGCCAGGCACGAGCATGCGGAGATCCAGGATGACGTGTACCGGCTAAAGCACGGCGAGGGGGATCCGCAGCGCCACAAGTGGCCCGCCGCCGAGCTGGCCTCGCTACGAGGCGGACTCCCCGACCTCCTGCGCGAACTCCACCCACATACCCGCGTACTCCCTGGCCAGGGCGGCCACCAGATCTGTGCAGTGCGAGGGCACCGTCTCGGCCAGTTTCAGCAGCTCCTGTCGCTCCAAACCGCTGCGTTGCAGCAGGCGAAGCAGCTGGCGGCCGCTCTCCTTGTGTCGCAACGACGGGTCGCGCAACAACTTGTCCATCAGAGAGGCGTCGGTCGACCGCATCGCGCTCACGGTTTCCTCGACGACGCTGCCCCCCGGCTTCGGACGCCTCTGTGTGCCGACGGTCAGCTCCTCCTTGTGCAAGTCCCGCTCCGGCACGGGAAGTCGGCCGGAGGCGAGTCGTTTCCGGACATCGCTGACGGTCGCCGGTGAGATGCCGACTCGCCGCGCCACCTCGCGCAGGGAGGCGTGCGGGCGCTCCGCCAGCAGCTCGGCGGCCTTCCGGCGGCCCTCCGCGCCGTCTAACGGCCGGACCTTGCCGTCCCTGCCTCTACGAGCCTTCGGGTACGGCGTCACATCGACCGAGGTGGCCCGCAGCACCGCCACGGTCTTGGCACCGATACCTGCGGTGCGTGCCACGGCCCGGTCCGACAGGTGTGGACATAACGCGAGGATGCGCACCGCTGCGGCCCGACGGTCCTCCCGGGACAGCGGAAGGCCGTGTGCCATGTTGGACTGGACCGCGAGGAGGAACGCCTCCTCGGCCGTGCCGTCGAAGAATCGCACCTCGATGGTTTCACGGCCCTTTGCGCAGGCGGCCATGAGGCGGTGCATACCGTCGATCACCCGCATCGTGACCCGCTCCACGACGATCGGCGGAAGCTGCCCGTCGACCTCTGCCAACCGGGCGACATGCGCGGCGTCTTCCCCTTGCAGGCGTGGAGAGTAGCCAGGCATTAACGACGAGATCGGCACGGGTTCAACGTCTTGGCTGAAAGACTTGGCTAATTGGCTGAAAGACTCGACTAAGACTGATTTCGTCGACGGACCATCGGAGCCCTCTGGTGCGGACTCAAAGAGAGGTGCGCTGCGATCGGCCATGTACCTGACTCATCTCCCACCAGATATCTGCGCCTTGGCCCACCGCTGCACCGGGTCGGGCACCGAGGCCAGCAATAGATATCGAATACTTGTGCAATGTCACCGAATTGCATCCGTGGGTCTAATCGGGTTTCTTCCCGACTCCTGCACGATACACAGAATCAACGTTCAACGGTATGGCCACACGAAAGGGTGCATCGGAATCGGGAGAACGGCGCCATAGCGGACAATTAGCACTCACAGGACCAGTTCACTACCTTCCGCCAAAATCTCCGCGCCTGCTCGTCGCACCGCCGCACTGGCCGAAGATGAACGGTCGAGAAGGGGGTTGGTGTTGTTGAGGTGGGTGTAGATCCGGCGTAGGCCTGGGTGGCGGGCCAGGGCCGCGAGACTGCCACCGGGGCCGGCCACGGGCACATGGCCCATCAGGTACTGTCCGGCGTCCTCGGAGCTGACGGCCGTTCCCAATTCGTCGGCGCTGAAGAAGGTTCCGTCCACCAGGGCGCAGGACGCCGAGGCCAGCAGGTCGTCGAACCCGTCCGGCCAGGTGGCCAGGCAGGGGGCGTAGACCAGTGCTCCACCCGTCGCCGCGTCCTCGACGCGGTAGGCGCTCACCCAGGGGGCGTCGGGGTCCGGACTGCCGACGTACTTAGGGGCCTTGGCGCTGACGGGGTGCGCGGTGACGGTGAGCCCGCCGGCCAGTTCGAAGCCGCTGGGCGCGGTGCTGTCCCGCCACTGCCACGGCGCATAGCGGTCCAGCAGGCCGCGCAGCGGCAAGTCGGCGGTGAGCGCGTCGAGCACGGGTGTCGCGGCGTACACGGCAAGGCTCGCGCTGCCGCGCATGACGGTCAGCCCCAGGGCGTGATCGACCTCGGCATCGGTGAGGAGCACACCGCGCACGGGGGTGTCCCGTGGCCCGGGGCCGGGCGCCAGGGCGGGCGTGGCGAGAATCTGGGTGCGGACGTCGGGGGAGGCATTGAGCAGCCACCAGTCGCGTCCGTTGCCGCTGACGGCTGCGCACTCCTGAGAGCGCGCGGGCAGTTCGCCACGGTGGCAGCGGGCGCACAGCGCGCAGGCGCAGTTCCACTGCGGGAACCCGCCGCCGGCCGCGGTGCCGAGCAGGATCACCCTCATGGCGCCACCGGTTTCCGCGCGACGAACGCCAAATCCGCGCCGTCGGCGGCATCCGCCAGCGCCGCGTCGACCAACGACCTGTGCGGGGAGAGACCGCAGACCGGGTCCGTGGCCGCGGCGTCGCCCGTGAGCTGGAACGCCTGGCAGCGGCAACCACCGTGGTCGGTGTGACGTTCCGGACAGGTGCGGCACGGTTCGCGCATCCAGTCGGTGCCTCGGTAGGCGTTGAACGTCCTTGAGGCGTACCAGATCTCGGACAGCGGGCGACGCAGCGCGTTCTCCACCGGAAGCGTGGTGATGGCGTAGGCCGCCGGGCACGGCAGCACGTCCCCTATGGGGGTGACGGTCAGCTGGGTGTTGCCCCAACCGTCCATGCACGGCTTGGGCCTGTCGCCGTAGTAGTCGGCCGTCACATAGACCAGCTCGGGGCCGCCCGCGTATTTGTCCCGGGCGCGCTGTACGGCCTGGCTCGCGGCGGCGAGCTGGTCGGGGGTAGGCAGCAGCGCGGCGCGGTTGCGCAGCCCCCAGCCGTAGTACTGGGTGTTGGCCAGCTCGATCCGGTCGGCGCCCAGACCGACCGCGAGGTCCACTATCTGCTCGACTCGGTCGATGTTCCTGCGGTGGAGGACGACGTTGACGGTGAGCGGCAGCCCGGCGGCGGCGACCGCCTCCGCGGCCTTCAGTTTGGCGTCGTGCACTCGGGCTCCGGCGATCAGGTCGCCGAGGCGCGGGTCGGCGTCCTGGAGGGAGAGCTGGACGTGGTCGACTCCTCGTTCCGCCAGCTCCCGTGCACGCTCGGCGGTCAGGCCGACGCCGCTGGTGACGAGGTTGACATAGGCGCCGAGCCGGCAGGCGTGGCCGACCAGGTCCGGCAGGTCCGGGCGGGCCAGTGGCTCGCCGCCGGAGAAGTGCATCTGCACGACGCCGAGTTCACGGGCCTGGGCCAGGATGTCCGACCACTGCTCGCAGGTCAGCTCCTCGGAGCGGCGGACGAGTTCGAGGGGGTTGGAGCAGTAGGGGCAATGCAGCGGACAGCGGTGGGTCAGCTCGATCAGCATCCCCAGCGGGGCCGGGACGGTCGTGTCAGTCATCCAGGTCCACCACCCGGTGCTCCGCCAGTCGCCGCAGCACCTCGGAGACGTCCTCGGCGTTCACGCCCTCGTACTCCTCGCCGAGGCGTTCGACGATGCGGCCGACGGTGGACGTGCCGTCGCACAGGGCGAGCACCGCTGCCGCAGTGTCGTTGAGCACCACGACGCGTTCGGGCAGCAGGGCCAGTTCGCCGCGTACCGGATCGTTGGTATGCCGGACTCCGGTCCGCAGCCGCGGCACGGTGCGTTCGGGCAGGACGGTCATGACCGCGCGCCTCCGTTTCCCGTGTGGTAATCGAGCGCGTCGAGGACGGCCCTCAACACATCGCACTTGAACGCCAGCGCCCTGACGCAGGCCTCCTGCTGCTCGCGGGTGGCGGCGTGCCGTGTCACCAGGTCGAGCAGCGAACGGCCTTCGGGGCCCACCACCTCGATGCGCGCGGTGAAGTACTGGAAGCCCTCCTCCGCGATCCACGGGTAGTGCTCCCTCAGCCGCCCCAACCGGTGGGCGAGCAGGCCCGGGGAGAAGAGCTCGGTCAGCCCCGAAGCCGCCGCTTCCAGCCAGGGGCGGCGCCGGGCGAAGTCCACATAGGCGTCCACCGCGAAGCGCACACCCGGCAGAACGAGGCGCTCGGAGAGCGCCTCGTCCTGCCCTAGCCCGACCGCTTCGGCCAGACGCAGCCATTTCTCCGCACCGCCCGACGAGGCGTCCGTCCCGTCGTGGTAGACGATCCGGGTCAGCCATTGCCGCCGCACGTCGGGCAGCGGGCAGTTGGCCACGATCGCGGCGTCCTTCTGCGGCAGGCACCGCTGGTAGTACCAGCGGTTGGCCGCCCACAGCTGCAACTCCCCCTCTTCCAGCAGCCCTTCGTGCATCCGCCGGTGGAATGGGTGCCGGTCCCAGTACGACGACTCCAGTGCGTACAGCGTCTTTCTGAAATCGGCCTCGCTCCAGGGGGAACTGGCCTCGTGCGTCACGGACATGGATTGCCTGCGTCCTTTCCTTCGACGGTGTGTCAGTCGCGGCCGAAGTAGGCGGTGACTTCCATCGCGGTGTCGAAGGAGACGAAATCGGGGCGGTGCCACGTCTTCTTGGTACGGAGTTCCTTTTCGGCTGTTCGCATGCAACTACTCCATTCACAGAACGGTGTTTGCCGTATGTGCTGGAACGAGGTTAACGACGTCAACGAAGGGACGGCAATCTCCGCCCCCGGTGTTCAACACGGACACGTGGTTTACGTCGCGGGCGAGTTGAGGTTGCGGACCGGCGTCATGGGCGCGAATCTCCGCGACCCCAGGGGCGGTTCACTCACGACGGGGCGCACCCGGGCGACGAAAGCCCCTTCTGGTATGGTGAAGCGCGAGTGATGTACAGCGAAGGAGAGGCAACCGTGGTTGTGGCGGGTGACGACGACATCTCCGGGTGATCCGGATGTCAGCGGTTACAGGTGTGCGCTGAGAGTGCACAGCCCTGTGGTCGTACCCCTGCGCATTTGACCACTGCATCCCTCGGGCGGCCTTTTTGTGCGCCCGCATCACATGCGAGGCCTCTGTACATGTCCGACGCCTTCATTGTCTGCTCGAATCTCTCCTTCTCCTGGCCCGACGGAACTCCGGTGTTCCAGGATCTGTCCTGGTCCGTGGGTGACGGCCGAACGGGCCTGGTCGCACCGAACGGTGCCGGAAAGTCCACCCTGCTCAGGCTGATCGCCGGCGAACTCCGCCCGAACCGCGGGGGTGTGACCGTCAAGGGCCTGCTCGGCTACCTCCCCCAGAGCCTGCCCCTCACCGGCGGCCTCACCGTGGCCGAGGTGCTCGGCATCGCCCCGATCATCGAGGCACTGGACGCCATCGCGTCCGGAGACGTGAGCGAGGAGCATTTCACGACGGTCGGCAACGACTGGGACATCGAAGAACGCAGTCGCGTCCAGCTCGACCGCCTGGCTCTCGGCGACGTCCCGCTGACCCGACAGCTGCACGCCCTCAGCGGCGGCCAGGCCATCTCCCTCGGCCTCGCGGCCCAGTTGATCAAGCAGCCTGATGTGCTGCTCCTGGACGAACCGACCAACAACCTCGACCTGGCCGCCCGCCGCAAGCTCTA
This sequence comes from Streptomyces sp. NPDC020898, assembly GCF_044333925.1. NCBI lineage: Bacteria > Bacillati > Actinomycetota > Actinomycetes > Kitasatosporales > Streptomycetaceae > Streptomyces > Streptomyces sp. NPDC020898. The sequence continues at coordinate 254,725 of NZ_JBIRRV010000011.1, read as the reverse complement.
CGACGTGCTGGAGAACTGGCGCGGCTGCCTGCTGGTGGTCAGCCACGACCGGGAGTTACTCGACCTCATGGAGGGGATCGCCGAACTCGACTCGGGCGAGATGCGGTTGTACGGCGGCAACTACACCGAATACGAAGAGACCGTGCGCGCTGAGCAGGAGACCGCCGAGAAGAACATCCGCACCGCCGAACAGCAGGTCAAGCGGGAGAAGCGGGAGTTGCAGCAGGCCCGCGAGCGGGCCGCGCGCCGGGCCGGCGTCGGTGCCCGGGCCGCCAGGAAGGGCAGCATCCCCAAGATGGCCGCCGGAACGCTCAAGCGCCGCGCCCAGGAGTCGGCGGGCAAGGCGAACGACATGCACGGCCAACGCCTCGCCGACGCCAAGACCAGGCTGGACGAGGCGAGCCGGGTGCTGCGGGACGATCACCGGATCGCCCTGGAGCTGCCGGACACCAATGTTCCGGCGGGGCGCACCGTCTTCCTCGGCGAGGGGATCCACGTACGGTACGGCGAGCGGGAGCTCTTCGCGGGCGAGGGCGTCGACCTCACGATCCGAGGGCCGGAGCGGATCGCGCTGACCGGACCCAACGGTGTCGGCAAGTCCACCCTGCTGCGCGTGATCAACGGTGAACTCGAAGCGACGAACCGGGAATTCAAGCGGGCGGACGGCCGCGTCGCCTACCTCTCCCAGCGGCTGGACACGCTGCCGCTGGACCGTACCGTTGCTCAGTGCCTGGCCGACTACGCGCCGCACAAACCCGAGGCGGAGCGGATGAACCTGCTGGCCCGTTTCCTCTTCCGAGGTCCCGCGGCGCACCTGCCGGTCAGCGCCCTGTCGGGGGGCGAGAGGCTGCGCGCCACCCTGGCCTGCGTGCTGGGCGCCGAGCCGGCGCCGCAGCTCCTGCTGCTCGACGAGCCGACCAACAATCTCGACCTCGACAGCGTCGAGCAGCTGGAAGGGGCACTCAACTCGTACGAGGGCGCGTTCGTCGTGGTCAGCCACGACGAACGGTTCCTCAAGGAGATCGGGGTGAACCGCTGGCTGTTGATGTCCGAAGGCCGCCTGAACGAGACGGGAGCGCCCTCCGGTGACTGATCCGTCCTCGCACCAGGCCGGCGGGCAGGACATCCTCTCCGCCGACCAACGCTCCGCACATCTCCTCGCCGAGAACCTGCACTGTGTGCTGGGGGACCGCATGGTGCTGCGCGACGTCTCGCTCAAGGTCTCCCACGGCGAGCGGGTGGGCCTGATCGGTGAGAACGGCCGGGGGAAGTCCACTCTGCTGCGCGCGCTCATCGGCGAGCTGGCGCCGCAGCGCGGCCAGGTCGTGCGCGCGGTGACGGGCCAGGTGGGGTTTCTGCCGCAGCAGCCGGACTTCCCCGGCGACGCCACCATCGAGGACGTGCTCAGCCGGGCGACCTCGGAGTTCGGGGAACTGTCCGCACGGATGCGCGCCGCCGAGGAGCAGATGTCCCACGACGGGGGCGAACTCGAGGCGGTACTTGAGGAGTACGGCCGTCTCCAGGAGGAGTTCATCCGCCGCGGCGGTTGGGAACTGGGCGCCCGTATCGGTGAGGTGCTGGACGTCTTCGGCCTGGCCGGGCTGGATCGCGGGCGCCACACGCAGACCCTCTCGGGCGGCGAGCGGGCTCGGCTGGCGCTGGCCTCTCTGGTACTCACCGAGCCGGCCGGGTTGTTGCTCGACGAGCCGACCAACCACCTCGACGACCGGGCGGTGGACTGGCTCATCCAGTGGCTCGCGCAGTACCAGGGGCCGTGCCTGATCGCCTCGCACGACCGGGTGCTGCTCGACACGGCAGTCACCGCCATCGTCGACCTCGACGGTCCGCGCGGCTCCACCGTGCGCTACGGCGGCGGCTACCAGGACTACCTCGACGAACGCGCAGCGGCGCGGGAGCGCTGGTGGCAGCGGTACCGCGACTGGAGCCAGGAGCTGGCCGAAGCCCAGCGGCGGCTGCACAAGGCCCACACGGGCGGTCGCGTCTTCGGTGGCCGGGGCGACAACGACAAGCTGTCCTACAACGCCGCCGGGAGCGCCGCCGAGCGGGCCGTCGCCCGTACGGCCCGCGCCGCCCAGCAGCACGTGCGACGGCTGCTCGACGAGGCGGTATCACGTCCGCCAGAACCTTTGGACTTCGCTCTCCCGCGGGCCGCGGAGTCGGCCGATGAGGTCCCGGAGCTGGCCGACGGTGTGCTATTGCGGGCCACGGGCCTGGTTGCCGGGGAGGTGTTGCGGGGAGCGGACCTGGTGCTGGCTCCCGGCGTGCGCCATGTGATCGCCGGCCCGAACGGCGCGGGCAAGTCGACGCTCCTGTCGGTGTTGGCAGGCGAGCGGGCCCTCGACGCCGGGGGGGTGGAGCGCGCACCGGGGCTGCGCATCGGATACCTGCCGCAGGACAGCGATTTCAGCGCCGAGCGGAGCGGTCTGCTGGACGCCTTCGCCGCGTACCGGGCGGCCCATGTCGAGGACGCCGCAGCCGAGTTGACCAGGTTCGGCCTGTTCGGGCCCGCGGACTTCCACACTCCGGTGAACCGGCTGTCCGTGGGCCAGTGGCGGCGCCTCGAACTGGCGCTGCTCTTCGCCCGTCAACCGCATCTTTTGTTGCTCGACGAGCCCACCAACCACCTCAGCCTGGTGCTGGTCGAGCAACTGCTGGATGCGGTGGAGCGCTTCACGGGCCCTGTGGTGATGGTGACTCATGACCGCGCCCTGCGCGAGCGCCACCGCGACAGGCTGCTGGAGCTGTCCGGCGGGCGGCTGGTCCGGCCGGCCTGAGGCCACTGCTCAGGGCCGGTCCGGCCGCAGGCCTGCGGCCGGACCGGCCGTGCCGCCTCGCTAGCGGATGTAGCGTCCGTCCAGATACTTCTTGGCCAGTTCGAGGTAGCGGGGGTCCTCGGAATTCCTGATCAGTTCGAAGAAGAACATCTCCCGCGTAATCAGGTGCGCCCCGTTCTGTCGTAGGCGCGCGAGCCCCAGCTCGTGGTCCGCCTGGTTGCGGGCGGCGCACGTGTCGGCCAGTACGAACACCGTCTTGGCCCGCTCCATCAGGCTCAGGGCCGACTGGAAGAGGACCACGTGGGTCTCCGCGCCGGCCAGCACGTACTGGTCCCGGTCCGTTTCCGCTACACGGGTCGCGATGGGCTCCTCGCGGAGGAAGTCGAAATGCTCCTTCTCCAGCCTGGGTGCGCCCTCGGCCGCCTCATGCAGCGAGAGGGAGAGTCCGCCCAGCTTCTTGTGCTCGGTCAGCAGCACCGGAACGTCGAATTCCCGCGCCACCTCCGCCACCCAGCAGGTGTTGTGCAGCAGCTGCGTCCCGTCCAGCAGCAGCGGGATGAGTTCCAGCTGCATGTCAAAAAGGACGACCGCCGCCTTGTCCGCGCGTACCAACATGTCCTGTGTCCGATCCATTCCGTGATGAATTGTGAATCCGGATGGGGCACGGCGTTCCGGGTTCAGCGCCGCTCGGCCCAGAACTCCGTGAGCGTCTTGTTGAAGGCTCGCCCCGCGGTGAGCGGCACGTAGTGTCCGTGGTCCTCGAACTCCCGCACCCGCGCCCCCGGAACCCGGGCGTACAGTGCGGCCGCTTCCGCGTCGACGACGCAGTCGTCGCGGCCGCGGACCACCAGGCAGGCAGGGGTGAGGTCCGGGAGCCGGTCGACGATGTCGAAGCCCTCCAGGGCCGAGTAGTAGCAGCGCAGCATGTCCATGGGGGTGCTCGCGGTGAACTTCTCGGCCGGGTTGCCGCCCTCGCCGAACACCGCCTCCAACAGGCCTTGGTGCACGCGCAGTTCCTCCCTCAGCTCCAGCGTGCGTTCAAAGGCGTCCTGGCCGTAGCGGGGCGAGCAGTTGATGAGTGTCAGAGAGTTGACCCGATCCGGGTGCCGCAGGGCGGTCAGCGTCGAGACACAGCCCCCCAGGGACCAGCCGACAAGGTCGGCCGGGCCGTCGGCGACGTCTCGCAGGAAGTCGGCCACCTCGTGAGCGAGCGCCTCGAACGAGAAGCGCTCCTCGTCGAAGGGGGTGTTCCCGTGTCCCGGGTACACCGGGACGTAGATCTTGCGCCCTTCTCGGAGCAAGGCCGGGATCTGCTGGGTCCACGCCCGCTGGTCGCAGTTGAGCGGAGGGAGCAGCAGGGTGGGCCGCCCCGTACGGCCGTACTCCAGCCATTGTGTCAGCGGTGCCGTGTCCCGCGCACGGGGTGCCGTGTCCCGCGCACGGGGTGCCGTGTCCTTGCGTCCGTCGCGTCCGTCCTCGCGGTGGTCTGGGGACTCCTGGCGCTCCTCCGGCTCGGGCGGGCGGCCGCTGATGGCGGCCGCTAGGTCGGCCACCGTCTCCTGGCGGAAGAGGTCGTGCGACTTGATGGGGCTTCCGGCCTTCTGGTAGGGGCTCAGCAGCTGGACGGCCGAGAGGGAGTCCAGGCCCAGCGAGACGATTCTGGTGCCGGGTACGACCTGGTCTTCCGCGCCCTCCGCGAAGCCGAGCAGAGCGGACAGCTCCGCGCAGAGTTGATCGAGGAGTCCCTCGTCCACGGGCTGCGGGCCCTGCTCCTCGTCGGGCGGAGCAGGTGTGCCGGCGGGGGCGTCCTCGATCACCCAGTGCCGCCGCTGCTCGAAGGGGTAGGGAGGCAGGGTGATCCGCGCCAGGTCGGCCGGCGCGGCGAGCCGCCGGAGCAGCGAGTGGGTGTCGTGCGCCCGCCAGCGTGCTACCAGGTCGTGCAGATCGTTGTCGAGACGGTCGGTGTCCGCGGTCCGGCGAGCCGGGTCGCCTCCTTTGTCCCCTTCGTCGAGACCGGCCAGGAGTTCGTCCCGAGTGCGTGCCACGACCACCTGTTCATGGGTGCGGCACGGGCGTCGCAGCAGCAGTTGGGAGAGGTCCCAGATCCGGTCCTCGGGCAGCTCGGTGACCAGCGCCCGGCAGCGGTCGGCCAGCGCCGTAAGGCTCTGCGGCGACTCGGCCGACAGGCAGAAGGGCAGCGCCCGGCCCGGGCGACGGTCCACCGCGTCCTCGCCCGCGGCACCGCCCGGCACCTTGCGCAGGACCACATGCCCGTTGGAGCCGGTGAAGCCGAACGCGCTGACGGCGCCGAGCTGCTTGTCCTGCGGCCACGGCAGGGGTTCCCGGTTGACCCGGAACGGCGAGACGTCAAGGTAGGAGACCGCCTCGTCCGTGGCCGCCACCGGCGGGATCGTCTCGTGATGGAAGCTGAGCAGCACCTTGATGACACTGGCCAGGCCCGAGCACACCAGGGTGTGCCCGATGAGCGGTTTCACAGCGCCGAGGTGGCAGCCGTCGCCGGCCCGGCGGAAGGCGGACTTCAGGCCCTCCAGCTCGATGGGGTCGCCCAGCGGCGTCCCGGTGCCGTGCGTCTCCAGGTAAGCGAGCCGCGAGGGGTCTATCTTCGCGCGCTCGTAGAGCTCGGCGATCAGCCGGGACTGCGCCTGGGAACTCGGCGCCATCAGGCCGTTGGTGGTGCCATTGTGGTTGATGCCGGTCGCCTGGATCGCTCCGTAGATCCTCAACCCCCGGGCCCGGGCTTGGTCATGGCGCATGATCACGAGAGACGCCGCGCCCTCGGCCGGTACGAATCCATCGGCGGCGTCGGTGAAAGGCAGCGACGCGCCTTGCGGGGAGCTCATCCGGGAATGCTGCGCGAAACGGAGCACCTCCGGGGTGCTGAACACCGAGACGCCGCCGATGACCGCGCAACGGCACTGCCCGGCCCTGATGTTGAGCACCGCCTGGTGCAGCGCGGTCAGCGAAGAGGAACACGCGCTGTCCAGCGTGATGGACGGACCGTTGATGTCGTAGAAGTAGGAGATGCGGCCCGACAGCGTCGAGGGCGCGTTGCCCAGGAAGCTGTGGGTGCCGTAGACGACATCGCTGCGCTGCGCCACCAGGGATCGGTAGTCGCCAGGCAGCCCGGCAACGAACACACCGCAGTCCAGGGCCCGCAGGTCAGCGGTCGTCAGGTAGCTGTCGTCGACGGCGTGCTGCACCGTCTGCAGCAGGATCCGTTGCTGCGGGTCCATGGACCGCGCTTCGTTCGGCGAGATGCGGAAGAAGTGCGCGTCGAAGTCCTGGTGTCCGTCCAGGAAGCCGCCGACGAAACCGGCGGCGTCCTCCTCCCCTGCCCAGCGGTCGGTGGTGCCCAGGGCGCTGCGGCCGTGCCGCAGGCGCTCCCAGTACTCCTCCAGACCGTGGGTGTCGGCGAACCGGCAGGCCATTCCGACCACGACCGGGGTGTCGTCCTCAAGCAGCTCGTCCATGCCCACTCTCAATTCCCTGCCGCGCCTTGGTCGTTCCGGTGCCGGTCACTCGAACCAGAACCGGTTGCGTTCGAACGCGTAGCCCGGCAGATGCAGTCGGCGGTACTGCCCGTCGTCGAACATCGTGGTCCATGCGAACTCCTCCCCTTCCAGGTACCGGTCCCGTACGGCCTCCAGCGCCGCGCGGTGACCGGGATCCGCCGTGTCGGGCAGTGTCACCGGATGTGTGGTCAGCCGGTTCCGCCGGCACTTCTCCGCCTCCTCGGGCCGGGCCTGCGCCAACTGCCGACGCAGATCGGAGGTGCTGGAGACGATCCAGGCCATCCGGTACTCGAAGTGGTCGCGGCCGACCGCCAGGGTGTGGGCGATGTCCGCTGGGTCTGCGCGTTCCGCCTCTGATCCCTCCAGCCAGACCAGCAGGTCGTCCCGCATCGCCGAGAGCGACGCAAGGGAGCGGGCGCTGAGCGTGATGAGCCAGTACGGCCTCGACGCCCTGCGGGCCGGCGGCAAGGCGGGGGCCTCGGAGAGGACCACGTGCGCGTTCGAGCCGCCGAACCCGAAGGAACTGACGCCGGTCACGAGCGGGTCCCTCCGCTCCCATCGTTCGTTGTCGAGCAGCAGCCGGAAGGGCGAACCGGCGAGGTCGACAAGCGGGTTGAGCTCCTTGAAGTTGATGTTCGACGGCAGGTGGTGATGGCGGAGGCACAGCAGCAGCTTCAGCAGCCCGGCCATTCCCGCGGCCGGCTCCAGGTGGCCCACGTTCGTCTTCACCGCGCCCAACGTGATGCTGCCCGGCTCACGGTGCGGGGCCAGCTTGCCGAACGCGGTCCGCAGCGCCCCGATTTCAATGGGGTCACCGAGGTTCGTCCCGGTGCCATGTGTCTCGATGTGGGTGACCCGAGTGGCCAGTTCCGGTGTGTAGACCTTCTCCAGCAGGGCGACCTGGGCCTCGGGGTTGGGGGCGGTCAGCGAGTTGGAGCGGCCGTCGTGGTTCTCGGCCACCGCCTCGACCACCGCGAGCAAGGAGTCGCCGTCCCGCAGGGCGTCGGCGAGCGGCTTGATCACCACACAGCCCACGCCCTCCGCCCGCACATAGCCGTTGGCGTCCTTGTCGAAGGTGGCGCAGCGGAAGTCGGGGGAGAGTACCCCCAGCCTGCTCGCCGCGTCGGTGGCGGCGGGGTCGACGAGCACACTGACGGCGCCCACGATGGCCACCTCGCACTCGCCCGCCGCGAGCGAGAGCACACCCCGGTTCAGCGCCACCAGTCCGCTCGAACAGGCGGTGTCGAGCGTCTGGCTCGGTCCGGTGAAGTCGAACAGGTGGGACACGCGGTTGGCGAGCATGGTGTGCGCGTTGCCCGTGACGGTGTACGGGTGGGCCCAGTCCGCGCCGTTCTGCAGCGCCGCCTGGTACTCGCTGAACTGCACCCCGGCGAAGACGCCCACGTCCCGCAGCGCTTCCGACGCGTAGCCGGCGTCGAGGATGGCGTTGTAGGCGCTCTGGAGAAACAGCCGGTGCTGCGGGTCCATGAGCATCGCTTCCCGGGCGGAGACCCCGAAGAACCCGTGGTCGAACGAGTCGAACCCGTCGATGGTGCCCGCGAGGTACTCCTTCTCGCGGTCCTTCCAACGGTCGACCGTGCGGATGGCGCTGCGGTTCTCGACGAGCAGCCGCCAGAACTCCGCCAGGTCCGCCCCTCCGGGCATGATGCCGCTCATGCCGACCACCGCGTATCGGCCGCGTCCGGCATCCTGGAGGCCGCTGTCGGACCCCGCGTCGAGGGTCGCGGCGGCAGCCGACGCACCGGTGGCGGGTGCGGACGTTCCGGGCCCGGTCGCTCCCTGCTCCTTCGCCGGTACGCCCTGATCCCTCAGATAGGTGCTCAGCGACGCGATGCTGCTGTACTTGAAGAGGGCGTTGGGCGGCGTATCCACGCCGTATTCCGTTCCCACATGCCGGGCCAGGCCCTGGAGCATGACCGAGGTGTAGCCGAGGTCTCCCCACGTGCTGTCGAAGGTGACGTCCGCGGGCCGCAGGCCGGTCTGCGCGCACACCAGCTCCATGAGCTGGTCGCCGATGTCCTCCAGCGTCGCGGCGGCCGGACGTGCCGAGTCCGCGGCGGGCGGGGCATCGCCCAGCGCCCCCGGCGCCGGGCGGCCGGCGCCGGGCAGCAGCCGGTGCCGCATCCTCGCCGCGTCGCCGACGCAGGGGATGACCTGGTGGCATGCCCGCGGTATGCCGTTGAGCAGGTCGAGGAACAGCTGCGCGCCCCGCCTCGAGGAGAGCGGCTCCATCCCGAACTGGCCGCGCAGGTATCCGGCGAGCGCCTGGTACTCCTCCCGCCGCTCGTCTTCGACGTCCAGCCACAGAGGCCAGTTGATCGAGAGGGTGTGGCCGCTGCGCTCACCGTCTGCCACGCGCCGGGCGCGCTCGGTCGCGAACTCGTCGAGGAAGCGGTTGGCGGCGATGTAGTCGCTCTGCCCGGTGTTGCCCATGATGCTGGATATGGAGGAGAAGACGCAGAAGAAGTCCAGGCGCAGCTGCGCGGTGTACCGATCCAGGTTCTGCGTGCCCTGCACCTTCGGCGCGAGCACCGCCTCCGCGTCTTCGGCCGACTTGTTCTGCACCAGGGCGTCCCTGAGGACGCCGGCGCAGTGGATGACTCCGTCGAGCCCGCCGAAGCGCTCGCGGATCCCCGCGACCAGGTCCCGGGTTTGGGCGGCTGAGGCGATGTCCGCCTGTTCGTAGTGCAGTCCCGGCGACGCGGCGATCCACTCCCGCCGGCCGGCGTCCGGCGCGGAGCGGCCGACGGCGATCACCGTGGCGCCGTAGCGTTCGGCCAGGCGCTCGGCGATGGCCCGGCCCACCTTGCCCAGACCGCCCGTGAGGAGGTAGGTCCCTCCCATGCGCAGCCGGACGCCGTCGCCCAGCCGGATCTCCGTCAGCTCTCGTGTCTCGCGCCCTTGGGCCGACCACCTGACCTCGGTGAGCGGTTGCCGGGCGGCGCGCAGTTCGTCGAGCAGGGGCCGCCAGCCGTCGGCGAGCGCGGCGCCGGTACCGGACCGGCGCGCCTGGACGGTGCGGATGTGCGCGTTCTCCTCCGCCGCGCCGTGGAGGAAACCGGCCCTGGCACGCACCTCGGCCGCATCGGCCTCCCGGGTCACGCCGAGGATCGTGGACGGGGTGCGGCAGGACTGAAGGGCCCTTGCGAAGGACAACGCCGAGGCCACCGTTCCTTCGCGCCGGAGGTCCACCCAGTACAGGTGGTCAAGGCCCAGCTCACCTGTCAGATACTCAAGGGCGCGTCGGGCGGCCCGGTCATCGCCATCGGGCAGCTCGATGCGGTCCGCCTCGATGGTCAACGCGTCGCCGGGCACCACCCGGATCAGCCGGGTCCGCTCGGGCGGGTCGGGAAGCCGGTGCTCCTGACCGCGGTCGACGAGGGCGAGGACGCAGCGTACCGGGGGCTGTGCCGGCCCGGCGACCGTGCCCGGCCGCCACACCGGGGTGAGCAGCAGTTCGGCGGCGGTGTCGGCCGTGGTGCGGGCAGCCAGTTCGTCGCTCGCTGCTCGGGCGGGCGGCCGGTTCACGTGGTCGAGCGTGCCGGCCACGTACCGCTCGGCGGCGAAGGGATAGAGCGGGGCGTCGACCAGCACGCGGACCGCGAACAGCTCCGTGAAGCCGGGGTGCTCGCCGTCGAGGTACGCCGACGCCGCACGGACCCAGGGGTTGTCGGCCCGGGGCGCGGACGGCAAGGCCCCGTCCACTCCCTGGAGCAGGCCAATCAGCTGCTCGACGCTCTCGGCCCAATAGCCGCGCCGGACCCGGAAGTGCTGCCTGGCGCAGCACAGGGTGTAGCTCAGTCCGTACAAGGACGTGTCCGGCGCGTTCCGCAGCGCGGTGAGCAGATCGTCCGCGCGGCGCCGCACAGCGGCCTCGTCCCGCCCGGAGAGCGGGATGAAGTAGCGCGGGAGCTCGGGGACGGGGCGGCTTTCGGGCGGTGCCACGAATTCCTGGATGATCGCGTGCCCGTTGGTGCCGCCGGCGCCGAACGAACTCAGTCCGGCAAAGCGCGTGGGACCGCTGCCCTTGGGCCAGGTCCTGGTCTCCTTGACCAGGGCGAATCGCGAGTCCTCAAGGTGCAGGTCCGGGTTCTCCAGTTCACTGTGCAGCGTGGGCACCAGGGTCCGGTGGGTGAGCTGCTTGACGACCTTGACGAGCCCGGCCATCGCGGCCGCGGACTCCAGGTGCCCGATGTTGCTCTTGACCGAGCCCAGGTAGGCGGGGCCCTGCTCGCGCCCGCCGTACGCCCACTGCAGCGCGCGCACCTCGATCGGGTCGCCGAGCCGGGTGCCCGTGCCGTGTGCCTCGACGTATGTGACTGCGGCCGGTTCGATCTCCGCACCGGCCAGCGCCGAGGTGATCACGCGGTGCTGGGCACGCTCGGACGGCACGGTGAAGCCGGCCGTTCTGCCGCCCGCGTTCACCGCCGTCGCGCGGATGACGGCGTGCACCCGGTCCCCGTCCCGCAGTGCCTCGGACAGCGGTTTGAGGACCACGGCCGCGGTTCCCTCGCCGGGGACGTAACCATCCGCCTCCACTCCGAAGGCCTGGCAGTGGCCGGTGGGACTGAGGAACTTGCCTTCGGAGAGCAGGCGGTACTTCCCCGGGTGGGTCATGAGGTTCACACCGCCCGCCACGGCCAGCCCGCAGTCCCCTGAGCGGATGCTGCGGACGGCGAGGTGCAGGGCCGTGAGCCCGCCGGAGCACATGGTGTCCAGGGCAACGCTGGGGCCCCGCAGGTCGAAGGCGTAGGAGACGCGGTTGGCGATAGCGGCGAACGAGCTGCCGATCACCCGGTCGGGAGCGGTGAGGTCCTGGTAGTGGCCGAACATGGCGGCCACGAAGACGCCCACGTCGTCGGTCGGCCGGGCAAAGTACCCGGAGTCCTCCAGAGCGTGGTAGGCGCACTGCAGGAAGCGGCGCTCCTGCGGGTCCATGAACTGCGCCTCGACCGGCGTGATGTTGAAGAAGACCGGGTCGAAGTCCAGGGCGTGGCCGAGGAATCCGCCATGGCGGCCGTAAGAGGTACTCGGTTCGTCCGGCGAGAAGGAGTGGTTCTCGCGCCAGTCCCAGCGGTCGCCCGGAATGACCCGCACCGCGTCCTCACCGTTCAGCAGTGCCTGCCAGAACGCCTCGGTGTCACCGCCGCCGGGGAACTCCCCGGCCATCCCGACGATGGCGATGTCGTCGGGGCGGTAGGCGTCCGCGCTGGGGGCTGTCTCTGCCGCGGCTGTGGCCACTGCCGGCCCCGACTCCCCTCGTATCCTGGCGCCTTGGGACGGCGCCGCGATACCAGGGGTCACCGCGGCGGGGGCGGGCTGCTGCGGCTGTGGCCGCTCACGGGCGAGGACGGATTCCAGCTCGGCGGGAAACTCCTCGGTCAGGTGCGCGCCGAGCGCCGCGACCGTCGGGTGCTCGAAGAGCACCGCGCGGCTCAGCCGGGACGACCCGGTGATGCCCAGCCGGGTTTCGATGTCCCTGCTGATGCGGATGCTGCCGACGCTGTCCAGGCCCCGGTCCAGCAGGTTGTCGTCGTCGCGCAGATGCCGCAGGCCGCTGTGGCGCGTGACGAGCTCCCTCAGCCACTGGGCGGTGCGGGCCTGCACGTCCGAGGCCGCCGGTCGCAACGCGGCGGGTGCGCCGACGCGGGCTTCCGACGCCGCCGGTACGCCGTCGGTGGCCAGCCGCACCTGCCCGTCGTAGACCGCCAGTTGACGCGTCCCGGCGGCGAGGGCCACCATCAGCGCGTCGCACGCCTGCTCCGGCTCCATCGCCCGCAGCGCGGACCCGTCGTCCGGCATCCGCATGCCATCGGTGTCCCACAGGCCCCAGTTGACGCTGTACCAGTCCGGCCTGCCCGCGGACAGCCGGTCGAGGAACGCGTTGGCCGCTCCATAGGCCACCTGGCCGACATTGCCCGTGATGCTCGTCAGCGAACTGAAGTGCACCACGGTGCCGGGCCGGTGCGGGCCGGACAAGGCCGCCAGGTTGAGGCCGACGGCCACCTTCGGCCGCAGGACGTTCTCCAGGCGGTCGGGGGTCAGGTTGTACAGCAGACAGTCGTCCAGCACTCCGGCGAGGTTGAACACCGCCTTGAGCGGACCGAATCGCTCGTGGAGGTAGCGCAGCGCCCCGTCGAGCGCCTCGGGTTCGTGTGCCGCGACGCTCAGGTAGCTTCTGGCGCCCGCCTCCTTCAGCGCCGCCAGCGCCTGGTGGCCGGGAGTGCCACGCCCCAGGACGAACACCTGGGCACCGCAGCGCTCGTTCAGGTAGCGGCACAGGTTCCGTCCGATGCCTCCGGCTCCGCCGATGAGCACGACGCGGTCGCCGACGCCGAACACGTCGCCGGGCCGCGCGTTCTCCAGCGGACGTGGCACGTGGTCGAGGCGCGTGATCCGGTCGCCGTCGGCCCGCAGCCGTGCCCCCGGGTAGCGGGCGCCGGCTGCGATCCAGGCGCGCAGCCGCTCCGCGGTGACGAGGTCGGCGCACTCGACGGCCGTGTGGGTGAGCGGGCATTCCAGCGCTGCCGACAGGGCCATGCCGTCGAGCAGCGACGGGAGCACATCGGTCGCGCGGGACAGCGTGACGAGATGCAGGCGGCGTCCCGACTCCCGTACGGCCTGCAGCAGGGCCAGGCAGGCGCGGGCGAACCGCATCGCTGGGCCGTACTGCGGAGTACCGCCGGACGGCCCGTCGCCCCACGCCACCACCACGGTGGTGCACTCGTCGACGCGCCGTCGCAGCTCCTGCCCGAGCGTGGCCTCGTCCTGCGTGGCGGGGCCGGCGTACCAGCACTCGGCACCGATGGAGCCGACCGCCGACGCGATGTCCTCCCGGTCCGTGACCACGAGCGTGGCTCCGGCCGGCTCGCCGGGCGCGTCCGAGGCGGCGAGGTCCAGGTACCGAGGTACTAGTGATTCCACAGGTCGTCCCCGTCAGAGAGAGTGGCTGCGGCCGGGCGTTCCAGGCCGGAAGGTGCTTGCTCACACACCCATGAATTCCTTGACGCCGCGGAACTGCCCGAGGGCGGGCGCATCGTCCGGGAAAGGGTGCGCGACGCCCAGCCGGTCCGCGATCACCATGCCGGAGACGATGGCTCCCTCGTGTCCGGTGATGCTGGTGTCGGTGCCGCAGAACCAGAGGTTGTGCAGGCCCTGGATTTCCTTCAGCCGCTTCTTGCGGCGTACGTCGGCCGGCCGCAGCTGGGGAAGCTTCCATGTGCGACGGACGATGACGCTCTTTGAGTCGACGTTCTCCTGAGGGTCGAAGGTGATCAGGATGGGGGATTTGACGTTCCGGTAGGGGTGGAGCACGTTGCAGTTGCGGGTGAGGCTCCCGATCAGTTCCTCGGCGCGGTCGAGTTCGAATCCCGGCGGCATCCGGAACTGGCAGTAGGCGTCGCCACCCGCCGGGCTGAGCCAGCTCGTGTCCTGGTGCAGCACGCTCTCGACCGGTACGTAGGCGAAGTCCCCGAGCAGTTCCCGGTACCGGGCGTCGGAGGTCCGCAGCAGTCCCAGCGTCACATCCGCGTGCGTGGCGAACACGATCTGGTCGAACTCGTGGTGCTGCCCGGCTGCCACCACCGTCGCCCCCGAGGCCATCGGAACGACGGCTTCCACGGGCGTGTTCAGCCGGACGCGGTCGCCCAACTCGCTCTCGATCCTGCGCAGATAGCTGTGGATGCCGCCCTCCGCCTTGCGCCAGTACCCGGCGGAGAAGAAGGAGAGCAGGTTCATGCTGAACGACAGGGCGACGTACATGAGGTTGTAGTCCAGGGACGGTGCGTGGCAGCCCGAGTAGATACTCAGGATGGGGTTCATCGCCTGGTACTTGAAGCTCTTGGAGTACCCGTTCTCGTCCAGGTACTCGCCGATGCTCATGCTCTTGTACGTGTCGTCGCCCGAGGTGGGGAGCTGGTTCATCTCCCGGTGGAACCGGTCGAATTCCTCGTGCAGCTCCTCGCGCAGCCTGCCGAGGAAGTTGAGGTTGTTCCACGTCTGCTGCTCACCGGGGAAGTCCACGTGCACGGAGGACGGGGCGACGTAGGTCCCGATACCGAAGTCGGTCAGCAGCCTGAACAGGTTGGGTGAGAGCTTCTCGTTGAAGTGTTCCACGCCCATGTCGACGTGGAGGGTGCCCTGTTCCGTCTCGACCGGGTGGCTGTAGGCGTGCCCGCCCAGGTACTCACCCGCCTCGAAGAGTGTGACGTCGTGCTTACGGGCCAGCTGCCAGGCCGCGACGGAGCCGGAGCCGCCACCGCCGATGACGGCGATCCTGCTGTTCGCTGTTTCCACGGTCATCACTTCCAGGGCTCGGCCTGCGACGAGGGTCCCTCGCCGAGAATCTCTGTGGTCAACTTCGTCAGCACCCTGCCGGGGCCGACCTCGTCGAAGGTCTTGTGTCCGGTGCGGGCCAGATACACAACGGTCTGCCACCACCGCACCGGCTTCACGAGCTGGAAGACCATCTCCTCCAGCAGGTGGTCGGCGCCCAGACTGCGGCCGCTCGTTGTGGAGATCACGGTCTTGGCGGGCGGGGCGAATTTTCTCTCCCGCAGGAAGCGGGCGAACTCTCGGCGGGCCGGCTCCATGTGGCGGGAGTGGAACGCGCCGCTGACCGGCAGCGGCACGCAGCGGTGGCCGGCCTCTTCCAGCCGCGGTACCAGCTCGTCGAGCCGCGGCTTCGCCGCACTGAGGACGATCTGGCCCGGACTGTTGTAGTTGGCCACGTCCACGTCGAAGAACTCCAGTTGGACGAGGTGATCCTCGATCTGGTTCACCTGTGGTCCGATGACCGCCACCATCGCCCCGCCGTACGCTTCCTGCATGAGCGTGCCGCGCGTGGACACGATCTCGAGCCCCTCGAAAAGGTCGAGGACTCCGGCCGCGAAGAGCGCCGGGTACAGCCCCAGGCTGTGGCCCGTCACGCACCGCACCCGCTCTTCCCCGTGACGCTCGGCGTACTCCAGGTACATCAGGCAGCTGACGAAGTAGATCGCCTGCTGGGTGTGGGAGGTCTGGTTGAGCCGCCCGTGCGGGTCCTTGAGACACAGCTCGCGCAGGGAGTAGCCGACGGTCTCGTCGGCCCTGTCGCACAGCCGGGGATACGCGTCGAACACCTCTCTGCCCATGCCCAGTTGCTGAGAGCCCTGGCCGGGGAACATCACGACATCGCTGGCCACTGCCGCCCCCGTCAGTTCAACTCGAAGACGGTGAAGGGTGCGGAGGCGGACCCCCGCGCGGACGCGGACTCCGGCATGGACGCCGGTCGCCCGGCTGCCCGACTGCTGCCTTCGACCGATACAGACACGGCCTCCTCCAGGGCAACGAGGACCTCGCCGTGCTCATCTGTGAAGAAGAAGTCGTAGGTGCGGGTCCGCTGCGAGCGGCCGCCCGGCCGGGCCACGCAATGGCAGAACACCGCCTCGTCGCGCGGGGCCCTTACCACGGTCAGTCGTCCCAGGTGGTACGGGACGAACACGGACGCGCCCGGTGCCTCCTCGGCAGCCAGCAGGATGGACAACTGCATTCCGCAGTCCAGCAGCGCGGGCGACACGCCGTACCCCCAGTCGCGGTCCACGTGAATGAAGGCCCGTACCGCGCCCGGTCCGACCTCGGCCCAGCGCACGCCCCGCAACGGCTCGCCGTAGTCGTAGCCGAGCCTGCGGAAGGCGGCGTAGATCTCCCGCCCGTACTGCCTGCGGGCGCCGGAGGGCAGGTCTGGCGGGCGACCCACCGCTGCCGGTGTCATCACCTCGGCCGTGCAGTGCACCTCACCGGAGGCGCGGTCGACGAGCGAGAGCTCCCCGCTGTTCACCCGGACCTCGACGGCCTCGGGATCGGTGATCCTCTTCTGCCACAGCACGTTCGCGAGGGCGCTGCCCTCCGCCCTCCCGGCGAGAACCGCGAGCGTCCAGGCCGCCGGCGCCATGGCCACACCGTCGATCCGGTGGGCGGACACCAGCGAGGAGAGGGTGCCGAAGCCGGACTCCACCGAGTCGATCCAGTGGCGGTGGCGAAGGAACGGGTAGGCGGGTACGTCAACGGGGGTGCGCCTGGGGTAGTAGGCGTCCCAGTCCGGGGAGCCGCCCGACTCGTACACGGCAGCGATGTCCTGAGCTGTGCGGGCCGAGAGCTCCTGCACCGCCCCTGCCGCCGTGGCCGCGGGCTTCGGCCGGCGCCGCAGGTCCTGCTCCAGTGCGCGGACGAGCTCGTCCTGGTCGCGGCAGACGATCGCCACTCGGTGCGGGAGGCTGTCGCGGCAGCAGGCGAGCGTGTAGGCGAGGGCGTCCATGTCGACCCGGCCTTCGTGCAGCCACTGCCGCAGCTCGTCCATGGCCAACTGGAGTCCGGCGCTGCTGTGGTGGGAGAGCGGGATGACATAGCAATCCCGTTCCGGGCCCGTGGCGGCTGCCGGGGCGCCGGTCTGCTCGGGCACCCCGCGCACCACCACATGAGCGTTGGCGCCGCCGGCGCCGAAGGAGCTCACGGCGGACACCAGGGGAAGGTCCGCGGGCCACATCTCACGCTCCGTGCTGATCTTGAACGGGGTGGTCGCGAAGTCCAGATGCGGGTTGGTGGGCTCCGCGTGCAGCGAGGGCACCAGGGAGCCGTGGCGCATCTGGAGCACCGCTTTGAGCACTCCGCTCAGGCCGGCCGCCGATTCGAGGTGGCCGATGTTGGACTTCACCGAGCCGAGTCGGATGCGCTGCGTACCGGCCGCGGCGTAGGCCTTGGTGAGGGCCCGCAGTTCGATCGGGTCGCCCAGTGCGGTGCCGGTGCCGTGGGCCTCGACGTAGCCGATCTCTTCGGGAGAGGTGTGCGCCGCGGCGAGGGCCTTGGTGACGACCGCGTGCTGGGCCTCGGGGTTCGGCGCGGTGTAGCCGTTGGCCCGGCCGCCGGCGTTGACCGCGGAGCCGCTGATGACCGCGTAGACGCGGTCCCCGTCGCGAACGGCGTCCTCGGCGGGCCTGAGCACCAGGCTGATGACGCCCTCGCCGTCCACGAAGCCGTCGGCCTCCGCGCCGAACGGCCTGCATTCCCCGGTGCGCGAGAGCATTTCCAGGCCGCACAGCAGCTGGTACTGGCGTGGATGGGTGATGAGGTTGACGCCGCTGACGACGGCGCGGTCGCACTCCCCCGTGCGCAGGGACTGGCAGGCGAGGTGCAGCGCGGTCAGGGATGCCGAGCAAGCGGTGTCGACGGCCATGCTGGGCCCGTGCCAGTCGAACTGGTACGAGGCCCGGTTGGCCATCGACCAGAACGTCGAGGTGGGCGGTTCGGCGCCGCGTCCGGTGACCGTGTGCCAGGCATACCCGCCGTTCATGACGCCGACGAAGACTCCCGTGTCGCTGCCGGCGAGCCTGGCGCGGCTGTAGCCGGCGTCGAGGATCGCCAGGTAGGTCTGCTCCAGCACGAGTCGTTCCTGGGGGTCCATCCGTGCCGCGTCGTGGGGCGTGATGCTGAAGAACGTGTGGTCGAACGCGTCGATGTCGTCGACGAAGGCACCCCGTTCGGTGTACGCGACAGGCTCGGGGTCGTCCGTCAGGTGCCGGCTGAAACGCTCTGGGGGCACGGTGGAGGTGCAGTCCAGGCCCTCGAGGAGGAGGCCCCAGAACTCGCCGGTGTCGCGTGCCTTCGGCAGCCGTGCGGCGATGCCGACGATGGCTATGTCCTCGGGCCGGAGGACGAGCCCGTCGGTGTGCGGGGCGGGGTCCTCGGTCAGCTCTTCTTGCCCGGTGTCCTCCAGGGGGGCCCTGGGCCGGTCGTCGACGGTGGTCGCGGCGGGAGGCTCGCCGTGCGGCCGCGTACTGGTGACGGGGAAGGCGGCACCCACCGCATCCGCGTGCTCCGTGACCAGGTACTCCACCAGCCGCTCCACCGTCGGGTACTCGAACCACACCGTGGCCGGCAAATACCCCACCCGCTCACGCAACGGCTTCAACAACTCCATGGAAATCAACGAATCGATCCCCATATCCCGGAACGGACGATCACGCTCCACCTCAACCAACTCAAAACGCATCGTCTCCGCGATCACCCCACGAACAAACCCCTCCACCTCCCCCCGCACATCACCCACACCCACCACCACACCAGAAACCGACTCCGCCGCTGGGGCCAGCGCGACCATGACCTGCTGTCCGTCACCGCCGTGCGACCGCACGGCGGAGAAACCGGCCTCATGCATGAGCGCGCGCCACTGGTCGCTGCTGAGCAGAGGGCTGTGCTCTATCCGGTACGGGTCGTCGCTGAGCCACCAGCCGTCGGTGAGGCCGAAGGTCAGCGTGGCGTAGTCCTGCCGGGTCGTGATCTCGTTGAGAACGAGGATGCCGCCCTCCCGCAGCACCTTGTGCACGTTCCTGAGCGTGCCGGGAACGTTCGACGTCGCGTGGAGGACGTTGGTGGCCACGACCACGTCGAAGGACCCGATGTACTGCGTGGGCGGGTCCTCGATGTCGCAGATCTCGTAGGTGAGGAACGGGTAGTCGCCGAACGCGTCGCGGGCCTTGTTCAAGAACGCGTACGACAGGTCGGTGAAGTGATAGCTCACGTCCCGCGGGTCCAACTCCGGCAGGACGAACCGGGTGGTGCTGCCGGTCCCGGCCCCCACCTCGAGGATACGCAGCGGGCCCCGCGCGGAGTGGCGCTGGTGGTTGGCGACCACCTGTGCGCAGATCCGGTTGAAGTAGTCGGCGATGGGATTGCTCTGGTACACGGGCGCTACAAGGTCGAATGCTCCGTCGGGGAAGAGCACGTCCAACGCGTCGGTGGTCCCGCTCAGCACGTCGGGCAGATGGTCGAGACACCGGTCGAGCAGCGTGATGTGACCTTCCAGTTCCGGGTAGTCACGCAGGAGTTCGGCCCGCGGCCGAGACTGCGCGGCGGGCATCGCGCCGATGGCCTCCCGCAGCTTCGCGTACTTGGCGATCGTCGTCGGCGGCAGCGGCACCTGGTGCAACCGCCACCGCGTGTACGCCTCCAGGTGCTCGGAGAGGTCCCGGTTGCGGGCGACATCCGCCGCGTCGCCCGTGAAGGCCGGCACCACCGCGTCGAGAACTCCGGTGGAACCGTCCGGCTCCGCCACGGCGACGGGCTTGTGCGGCGTGATTCCCATGCGCTCCAACGCCTCCTCCGTTCCTTTCACACACGTGATCTGTCGGTGGTCGCCCGCGAGGAACCGTTCGATGGCCGACAGCCCCTCGGCCGGCTCGATCGAGCCGATCCCCAGCTTCTCCATCCGTTCCCGGTACTCCGGCCTCGCGACGACCCCGATCCCGCCCCAGAACCCCCAGTTGACGACCTTGGCGTCGATCAGCAGGGCCTGATGGAGAAGATCCGCGTAGGCGTCCTTGGCCACACACGCGGCGGCGTAGTTGGCCTGTCCCGCACTGGCGATGTGAGCCTGGACGGAGGAGAAGAAGAGACAGAAGTCGATGTCCCTGCCGCGCAGCGCGTCCACGAGGTGGTGGGTGCCGTGCACCTTCGGGCGCAGTACGTCGCCCAGCACCTGCTCGCTCATCGTGGCGAGGGTGGCGTCCTGGAGCACGAGCGCGGAGTGCACGACGCCGTTGATGACCTCGTGGGCGTCGAGGGCGCGCTGGAGCGCCGGACCGTCGGCCAGGTCGGCCTGGTGGTAGTGGACCTCGCGGGCGCCCAGCTCACGAAGCCGCGCCCGGGCACCGGCGAAGTGCTCGGCCGACCGACGGCCGATGACGACCACCTCGGCCTGGTAGGCGGTGGCCAGGTACTCGGCGAGCAGACCGCCGAGTCCACCGGTGCCGCCCAGGATGACGTAAGTGCCGTGCGTCCGGAACGCCGAGCGGGTGGGCCAGTCGCCGAGGGACGCCGGCTCCATCGACGCGACGGCGTACTCGTCACCGCGGATGCAGACGGGTTTGCCCGGCACGGTCGGCAGGGACCGGTCCAAGGCCTCGGACAGCGACGACGCGGTGAGGTCCGCGAGGCAGAAGCAGCGCACCACCCACTCGGGCCGCTCCTTGGCGAGGGCCTGGGTCAGGCCGACGTACACGCCGTCCGCAGGATGCGTGGCAGCGGTGAACAGCGGGCTGTGCACCGCCTTGTCGGTGAATACGTCGAGTCGGGTCCGCGGACGCCTGTCGAGGACGTGGACAAGTTCGAGAAAGGCGGAGACATCGCCGTCGCGCACCCCTTCGGCCCATGAGGTGCGGCTGACGAACACCAGGTGTTCGTCGGCGGCCGGAGCGGCGGCGAGCTCGGCCAGCGCCGCGCCGTCGAGCAGCAGCACCCTGCTGTGCGGGAACTCCTGCGTCAGTTCACGGTGCAGTAGGTGCTGTCCGGGCGGCACCAGGAAGATCCTCGGGCCGTCAGCGGCGGTCCGCGACGGGTCCAGCCGGCTGTGCGTCCACTGCGGGGCGAACACCATCCCGTCCACGGAGGCACGACGGACCAGCGAGAGATCGGGTCGTTCGTTGTGACTCAACAAAATCCCCTAGGCCTAGGATTCAGAGCGCGGGCTTCACACCGAGGTCGAAGACCGACAGAAGCGGCTCGTAATCCTCGTCGAATACCGTGAAGTTGGTTCTGAACGGAGAGAGCTTCTGCGTCAGAACGAAAGCGGAATCGGCAGGAATGAGTGGCGGGACGTGAAAGACCATGTGTCCCATGGAAAAAGGCATCAAGCTGTCCCGATGCTCACCGATGGAAATCGCCATGCCCGACTGGAAGGAGCAGTCGAGGAGGTTCACCAGGTCCATCCGCGTACCGTCGTTGTGGGACAGCCAGGCCAACGACAGCTGCCCGTACCGCTGTACATAGGTAATACGGCGGAAGTACGGACCGTAGTCGATGCCCATGTTCGAGAACTCTTCGTAGATTTCCCGGCGGGTGAGATGGGACCGGGTGTTCGCGCAGATCGCGTCCCGGACGTCCAGACCCACCGCGGGGGCCCGGTCCTGCTTCTCGAACAGGAGCGTCCCCATACCGCAGTGCGCGGCACGGTTGGTGACGGTGTAGTCCACTGCCGACCCGTCGGGCGCGAAACGGAAGGCCAGACAGAGCTCGTCGAGGGGCTCGTCACCGGCGATCGGTCGCAGCCAGGCGGCGTCCCTGATGGCCGACGTCCGTGCTTCGGGGTGGAGTCGGGCTGCGCCCTGCAGCGCCATCTCCAGGCCGACGACACCGGGCAGGACGCGCCGGCCGCGCACCAGGTGCTCTCGGAGGTATGTGTGGCCGGGCCCGATCCGCGCCCGGAAGGCGCCCGGTTCGCCGGCTGCGAGCAGGCGTATCGGCTCCGCCGTGCCGCGGTCCGCTGCCTCGTCGTCCTCGGTCGTCACGCCGTGTGCCCCCCGTCCGTGAACCAGAGATCCACTTCGTCGAACGGATAGGCGGGCAGCCGCAGCCTGCGCGGCTCGTGCCCCACGAAGAGTGCCTGCCAGTCGATGGGCCGACCGGCCAGGTACCGCTCGCGGGCCGACTCGGGAGTCGGCCGCTGCGAGCCCGGTTCCCGCTCCGCCGACGGCGCGTGGACCGGTTCGCCCGCCGTGCGCAGTGCGCGCACCAGCTCCTCGACGGAGGAGAGGCACCAGGCCTGCCGGTACGCCAAGTGCTCTCGTCGGCACAGGGTGTACGAAAAGTCGAGCAGGTCCTGGTCCGACACCGGTCCGGCCCGTTCGACGTGGTCGAGCAGCGTGGCCGTGAGCCTGTGCAGTGCCTGCGGGGTGCGCGCCGACAGCGGCACCAGCCAGGTCTGCGCACGGGTGCCGCGCCGGGCGGGAGGGTTCGGCGGCGACGAGAGAACGACGTGTGCGTTGGTGCCGCCGAAGCCGAAGGAGCTGATCCCGGCCACGAGTTCACCGTCGTCGTCCCACCCGACCGTCTTCTGCAGCACCTCAAAGGGCGTGTCCTCCAGGACGATGCCCGGATTCAGCTCCTGGAAGTGCAGGTTGGCCAGCAAGGTCCGGTGCTCGAAGGTCTTGATCACCTTGGTCACGGAGGCGACTCCCGCGGCGGGCTCCAGATG
Organism: Streptomyces sp. NPDC020898; assembly: GCF_044333925.1. Lineage (NCBI taxonomy): Bacteria > Bacillati > Actinomycetota > Actinomycetes > Kitasatosporales > Streptomycetaceae > Streptomyces > Streptomyces sp. NPDC020898. Next base: position 232,373 of record NZ_JBIRRV010000011.1, on the reverse strand, counting down.
CCCGATGTGGGACTTGACCGCGCCGAGCCGGACGCGGCGCCCCGCCGGCTCCGGCACCAGGTGCTCCCATGCCCGCCTGAGCGCGTCGATCTCGATCGCGTCGCCCAGCACCGTTCCGGTCCCGTGGGTCTCGATGTACCCGGTGCGGGCGGCGAGTTCGGGAGTATAGGCGTCCAGGAGCAGGCTGTACTGGGCGTTGGGGTTGGGGGCGGTGAGCGAGTTGGCGTGGCCGCCGTGGTTCTCCGCCACGCTCTCGACCACCGCGCGGATCTCGTCGCCGTCGGCGAGGGCGTCCGCCAGCCGCTTGACCAGGAAGCTTCCGTAGCCCTCACCACGGACATAGCCGTTGGCCGAGGCGTCGAAGGCCGCGCATCGGTGGTCGGGGGAGAGGAATCGGGCCGACCGGAGTCCCTCGTTGATCTGGGAGTCGAGGATGAGGTTCACTCCGCCCACCACCGCCGCGTCGCAGACCCCGGCACGCAGGTCGCGGCACGCCTTGACCAGCGCCACCAGGGAGCCGGAGCAGGCGGTGTCGAGGGTCGTCGAGGGCCCGTGCCAGTCGAACCAGGAGGAGACGCGGTTGGCGATGAGGCTCATGGAGTGACCCACCAGCGAGTACGGTATCTGCCGCGCGTCGGCCCTGGCCTGGAGCAGCGCGTAGTCGTTGCCGGTGGCCGCCATGTAGCAGCCGGTACGCGATCCGCGCAGCCCGGAAGGGGCATACCCGCCGTCTTCGAGCGTGTGCCAGACGGACTGCAGCAGCAACCGCTGCCGCGGGTCCATCCAACTCGCCTCCAGCGGCGAGATGGAGAAGAACCTGGCGTCGAACCCCTTGATCCCGGGCAGGAATCCGGCGATCTCGCCGGACAGGCCGCGCTCGGCACCGGCCGGTACGACGCAGTCCCTGCCGTCGAGCAGGGCCTGCCAGAACGCTTCGGGATCCTGCCCGCCGGGGAGTACCGCCGAGAGCCCTACGATGGCCAGGCGGTCGTCGGCGCCGTTCGGGAACAGGGTCGCCCCGAGACGCTCAGCGGGCGTCGGCAGCCTGTACTTCTCCCGCTCAGCCCGGCCGCCGGACAGCCGGGCGACTGTCTCGGCGACATTGCGCAGGGTATTCATGCGGTAGAAGTCGTGTGCGTGGACGACGACTTCGTACCGTTTACTGATCTTCGCGGCGAGGATGTTGTAGCCGAGCGAGTTGACGCCCTGATACCCCAGAGGCCGATCGGCGTCAGGTGCCGCGAGGCCCAGTTCGGAGGCGACGAGCTGTCGCAGCTCGGCCAGGAGGTCTCCCGTACCCGTGGCGCCGGTTTCCCCCGGGACCTGCTCCCCGCCGGTCGCCGCGAGGGAGCCCTCGTCCACCGGGTACAGGCCCAGTGAGGACAGCGGCTCCTGGGCCAGCTTCTTGACATCGGTCTTGCCGTTGGCCGTCAGCGGGATCTCGCGGAGCCGGTGCACCGCCTGCGGCACCATGTAGTACGGCAGCGTCTCCCGGCACCGCTCCCGCACCGCCTCGGCGTCGAGTTCCTCGGCGTCGGGCAGCCATACGAAGCAGCGCAGGTGCGGCTCGGGCTCCGGCCGGACTACGGCGACGACGGTTGCCGCCGGGGCCTGGACCGCCACAGCGGCGGCCACCTCGTCGAGTTCGATCCGGTGTCCGTTGACCTTGCGCTGACCGTCCTTGCGGGAGACGTAGGTCAGGTGCGACGAGCCTTCGTAGTGCACCATGTCGCCGGTCCGGTAGGAGGGCGTGCCGTCGGGCAGCGTGCCGAAGGCCGTCGTCGGGGCGTTGAGATAGCCCTGCGCCACGCAGTCGCCGGCAATCATCAGCTCGCCCCGCATGCCCGGCGCGACGGACCGCCCGTCGGCGTCCACCACGTAGTACCGGGTGTGGTGCGCGGGCTCTCCCAGGTGGATACGCCGGGCGTCGGTGACGCGCTGCCAGCTCGCCCAGATGGTCGCCTCGGTCGGGCCGTACATGTTGTAGACGGCCGCGCTCTGGCTCAGCAGGTAGTCCGCGACGTCGCGGTCCAGAGCCTCCCCTCCGCACAGCAAGGTCATGCGCCGGTCTGCTCTCCAGCCGACGGCCTTCAGAATGCGCCAGGTGGACGGCGTTGCCTGGACGACGCTGGCGCCGCTGCTGTCGATGCCCTCGGCCAGCAGGGTTGCGCTGGTCCTGGCCTCCTCGGACAGCACCTGAACGCTCGCGCCGCACAGCAGCGGCAGCAGGAACTCCAGGAGCGAGATGTCGAAGCCGATCGGCGTCAGCGCCACGATGCGGTCGTCCGGACGCATTCCGGGGTCCTCCCGCACGGAGTGCAGGAAGTTGACGAGATTGCCCTCGCTCACGACCACGCCCTTGGGGGTGCCGGTCGATCCCGAGGTGAACATCACGTAGGCGGTGCGATCCGCGTCGGCGGGGGCCGCCGGCCAGTCGTCGTACGGTTCTGGACCGGCGGACGGAGTCCGCAGCGCATCGTCCACTTCCTGTGCCCGTATGTGGGGGAACAGGAGCGCCGCCCGGTCCCGGGTCGCCGCGTCCACCAGGATCACGCTCAGGTCTGCGGTCTTCGCCATGTACGCGAGGCGGCCGTCCGGCAGTCGAGGGTCCAGCGGCACGAACGTGCGCCGCCGCGCCATCGCGGTCAGGTAGGCGACGGGGATCGCGGCCGACCTCTCCAGGAAGACGCCGACCGGCCCGTCCTCGTCCCGGGCGCCGGCCGGAGCCAGGGCGCGGCAGAGCTGGTGCGTGGCGCCGAGCAGTTCGCCGTAGGTGAGCGACCGTTGATCGTCCACGACGGCCACCCGGTCCGGCTCCCGTCCCGCGGCGGCGAGGAGCTCAGCGCCCAGGCCCTGGGAGTCAGGGGCGGTCCGGTCTGCTCCCTCGGCCACCGGCTGCGCCGGGCGCGACAGGTCGCACTGCGACGGCGGCCGATGCGGTTCAGCGGTCATGAACCGGGCCATGCGCAGAAAGTTGGTCGCCAGCGCCGACAGGGCCGGCGGCGAGATCACGCGCGTGGAGGAGTCGAAGGAGAGGTGGATGCCCTGCTCGTCGGAGCTGAAGTTGACGCTCAACTCGCTCGAACTGCCGGTGTCGGGCTTACGGATCCAGGAGACGTCCACTCCCCACAGCCGCGGCACGGCGGTCGGCAGCATGGCGGAGGAGGCGTTCACCACGAGATTGAGAACGCTGCCTGCCTGGTCCACCGTGGGGCCGTGTTCGGCCGCGGCCAGGGCGAGCAGGTCAAGCGTCGGGAAGTTCTGGTGCTCCCTCAGTTCCTCGCGCTGCGTGCGCACCTGTTCCAGCACCGACAGCGCGGACCGCTCCGCCGAGACGTCCAGCCAGAGAGGTAGCAGATTGGTGTGACAGCCGTAGGGGGCTCCGTACGCCCGGGTGTCCACGGTATGCGCGACCACAACGCTCCGGTCGTCGTCGCCATAGGCGTGCACGAGGGCACCGGTGACGCCGACGACGAACTGGAGCAGGCTCAACTCGTGACGCCGCAGGAACCGGTGGATCTCTTCGGCGTGTTCGCCGGTGAGGGTCTCCTTGACCGCGATGTGGCGGCCGTCCTGGTCCGGCCTCGCGGAGGAGAAGGTCAGCGGCTGGTGCAGCCGACGACCCGTCAGCATCGACCGCCAGTAGGACACGTCCTCGGTGGCGTCGGGCCGCCGCACCGTGTCGAACGACCGCTCAAGGACCGGGGCTTCACCCTCCCAGCAGGCGCTGAGGGCGGCGCAGAACGGCGCATAGGACCCGCCGTCGAACGCCAGATGGCTGAAGTCCAGGCGGAGTAACAGCTTCTGCCGGGACGCCCGCCATAACCGGAACCGGAAGAGCTCCTGGCCGGTGGGGTCGATGCCGCCGGGATCGAGGAGATCGTCCTGTCGCTCGCAGCGCTGCAGCACCCGCCTGGGTATCGGACGACTTCTCGCCATCAGCGTTCCGCCGACTTCGGTGAAATAGCAGAGAAGCCGCGGGAAAGCCGTCGAAACCGCCTCCCGGAGCGCGTCATTGAGACGGTCGGTGTCGACGTCGCCGGTCAGAGCGTACACATAACTCACGGTGAGTCCCGGGTCATCGGGATTCCGTTGATGCCGATACCACTGAAAGTGTTCGTAGGCGCTCGCCCGACATTCCGTCATGAACACAGAGACCTCTCACCCGCCCAGGCACCGGATATTCCGCGCACCTCTCCGGAGAACCTGCACCCGACTGCCGACCAGCCACGCGGGGACAGCAGCCCCGTCGCGCCCATGATGCCGTGCGGCGATCATTTGTCACCACCGCGCACAGTCAGGATCCCCGTTGCCCTGTCGGATGTTCAACCGGCTTTGTACCGCAGTTGAACACTCACGGTGGCGGTGTCCTGGAGGCCTTGCGGAAAAGCCGCCTCGGTGTCTCAAGGGCACCCGCGTTACGGTGACGGCCCGGCCGCGCACTGTCCCGCAGCGCCCATTCGAGGTCGCTCATCGGAGGTACACACGTGCTCCTTTCGCAAGACGACGTGGCGCTGTTCGCACAGGTCAGCGGGGACCGGAACGCGCTGCACTGCTCGCCCGACCACGCCCGCCGCACACCCTTCGGCCGGACCGTCGCGCATGGCGTCCTCGCGGTACTGGCGACGCTGGACGAACAGGCGCCGGACACAGCGGGAGTGACAGCCGTCGAGGCCGACTTCGGCAACCCCGTGTTCCCCGGGGTGCGATACCGCTCCAAGACACTGGCCGGGGCCAGGACCGGCTCCGGTCACCGGCTGCTCGACGGGGACCGGAACTGCCTGACCGTACGGGTCCGCCCGGGCATCCCACCGGACCTGGATCCGCTTCCCGCGCCGTCGGCGCGGTCCGCGTCGCTGCACACGACCGCGGATCTGCCCGCGGGCACCACGGTGTCCGGAGAGTACGGCCCGGACGGGATCGATGCGCTGCGCGCGCGTTTCCCGGCCGCCTCCAGGCTGCTCGGGCGGACGCCACTGGCCTGCCTGCTGTGGTCCAGCTACGTGGCCGGGATGCGCCTGCCGGGGGAGAACTGCCTGCTCGGCAGGGTGGCGCTGCAGTTCTTCCCAGTCGCCGCGACGGGCCCCACGCGACTGTCGTACACCGCCCGCGTAGTCCACATCGACCACCGCTTCGGGCTGGTATCGATCGGCGGGGAGATCACGGCGGACGGCGTGGTCGTCGCCGAGGCCGAGATCGAGGCGATAGTACGCGCTCCCGTTCCCCCGGCCACGTCGGCCACGATGAGCACACACCTGAGTCCGTCCACCCGGCTGCGGGGCACATCGGCCGTCGTCGTCGGCGGCAGCCGCGGGTTGGGGGCGGCCCTGTCCCTGGCCCTGGCGTCGCAGGGCTGCGAGGTCTTCGTAGGGCACCGAGGCGCTCTTCCGGACTCCCTGCGGGCCGACTGTGACCGGCTGCCGGGCCGACTGCACTCCGTGCCCGGCGATGCCGCGGACCCACGATGGAGCAGCGAACTGCGCTCCCGCATCGAGCACGAGCACGGCCGACTCGACTTCCTGGTGTGCAGCGCGGCCCCGCCGCTGCACACCCTGGGCCTGGCACCCACCGACCTGGAACGGATCGACGAGTTCCTGACCGGTTCACTGCGGCTGGTCAGCGCGCCCATGGCAGGGCTGCTGGGGCTCCTGGAGCCCGGGCACGGCCGGTGCCTGGTGATCTCCTCGGCCGCCCTGCGCGAACCACCCCGCGAATGGCCGCACTACATCGCGGCAAAATCCGCCGTCGAGGGCCTGGTCCACTGGGCCGCCCGGCACCACCCCGGCGTGGCGTTCCTCCTCGCGCGGCCGGGGATGCTGTGGACCGAGCAGACGAACTCCCCCAGCGCCCGGGAGACGGCCGGGCCGGTGGAACCGGTGGCGGCGGCGCTCGTGCACCGCCTGCTGCGCGCCACGCCCACCGGCGAAGTCCCCCACCTCATCTGCGAGGACGCCCTCGATGCGGTCCCGGCCGACCTGCCGTGAACAGCCGTCGGACCCGTCAGACCGTGGAGGTCGTGTCCACACTCTCCTGCTCCTGCGCACGGGAGCCGGCGCCGACCACGCCCCGCATGGCGACAACCAGAAAGGCGAGGAGGGCGAAGGCCGCCGCGGAGAAGATGGGAACCGCGCTGGACCCGTCGATGGCGCCGAAGACCACGCCGGACAGCCCCGCCGAGAGGGCCGCGATGGCACCGGCCGTGCCCATGACGGAGCCTTGGTGGCTGTCGTCCACGGCCGCCGACATCATGCCCACCAGACCGCTGTAGGAGATCCCGTAGGTGACCGCGCCCACCAGGCACAGGGTGTAGAGCGCGAACATCGCGCCGGTCAGCGCGGTCCCGGCGATGCACACGGTCATCCCGGCCAGCGAACCGGCCACCGCGACCTGCGGCTTGAGGTACTTCATCGACAGCGGCACCAGCGAGAGGAACGCAGCCGCGAGGCCCACGCCGACGACCGAGATCAGGTTGGTGACCCCGCGCTGGTCGAAGCCCTCGTTCGCCGTCAGGTACAGGCCGATGAACTGGAAGAAGGCGGTCCAGCCCAGGGACATGAACAGCAGGGTGGCGGAGAGCACTCGGACCCCGGGGAAGGCGAAGGACTCCATCAGGTGCTTCACCGGGTTGGGGAAGGCCATACGCCCCGCCGGCTTGGGCGCCGGGGCCTCACGGTAGGCGGCGAGCAGGATCAGCAGGTTCAGCACTGTGGCACCGGCCACGAAGACGAACGGGGTCCTGAGGTTGAACCAGGAGACCAGGGAGGAGTCGCTGAGGTATCCGCCGATGAGCGGACCCACCACGTACCCGGTCGAGACGCAGAACATGATCAGCCCGATGGAGTTCACCCGCCGCTCCTTCGGCGTGACATCGAGGATCGCCGCCTGGGCGACCGGCAGGCTGCCGGAGAAGAGGCCGCTGATCACCCGTGCGGCGACGAACATGGAGACGTCCCGGTCCAGCATCGCCCAGATGGTCAGCGCATAGCCCAGCGCCAGCCCCGTCAGGCACAGCGCAAGGGTTTTCTTGCGGCGGAAGTGATCAGACAGCGAGCCGAGCAGCGGAGCGCCGAAGAACATGGCTAATGAATAGCTGCCGATGGCTACTCCGTAGAACACGTCACGAGTACCGGATCCCGCGCTGCTCATGATGCCGGCATGGGCATCGTAGGAGATAGGAATCAGCACAGGAATGATGAGACTGACACTCAAGTTGTCAATCAGGATGATGAAGTAGAAAGGGATAAGACTGGCCAACCCGTTTTTGCGCATGACGCTTTCTCCTTTTTCGGCTCGGTCGGCACCGGTGGATCGCCGGGCGCGCTGGCTGCAACGAGTCGTGGCCGGTCCGGGGGCTGTGCAGGCGGTAGCGCGGTCGTACCGTCGTCCGGAACCGGGGCGTCCGGAACCGCCTTCGGCACACAACGCGTTGGTGAAGTGGGGGATTGGATTGGTCCGCGTTGCCTTCTGGCGAGCCGGAGGGGACGGTGACTGCGGACGGCATAATAACGCACCCGCAGTGGCAGGGTGATTGCGAGTGGTGATGGCCGCGGCGGCCCGAACTCCCCTGCCGACCCCGGCTGTTCATTTTCCGCGTCGCCGCGCGAACGGCCGTCGTATCAAGCGAAGTTGCGGCGCGCGGCGAGCGGTCCCTAGGCTCGGGATCCGGCTGTCGAGTGACGGCTGTTGGGGATTGCTTCGCCTTTTCCGCCATATGCGTTGCGATCACGGCCGAAACGAGGGTGTTCTCGTGACCGAAACGAACGAGCTGGAAGCCACACCCGACGAGACCTCCGAGCGAACGCGAGTTCCTGCCTCCGCCCAGCAGGCGGAAAGCACGGTGGTGGAGACGTTCCGCGAGGTACTGGGTCTGGACACCGTCGCCCCGGACGTCCCCTTCGCCGCACTGGGCGGGGACTCGATGCGGGCCGTGCGCGTGCTGTCGCGCCTGTGGCGTGAACTGGGCGTGGAGCTGCCCGTGCACGCGCTCAAGAACGACACGACCGCCACCGAACTCGCCGCGGCCGTCCGCGCCCATGCGGAGGGCCGGCCCGGATGAGCGACGCGAAGAATCCGGGGATCGCCCTCGCCACGTCCTTCACCGCGGACGGGCTCAGGGCCGTGATGGCCCGGCTGCTGCAGGGCACGGGCCGCGAGGTGGTGGCGGCATCGTACGGCCAGATCGTGGAACCGATGCTCGACCCGGGCAGCGTGCTCCTGACCCACGCCGGGGTGAACGTCGTGCTGCTGCGAGTCGAGGACCTGGGCCGGGGTGCCACTGACCCCGCACGTGGCGACCTGCTCCTGGACGAGCTGCTCTCTGTACTGTCCAGCGCGCCCGCCCGCAGCGCGGCGACCTGGCTGGTGGCCCTTACCCCACCGTCGCCGGGGGCCCTCGCCAACCCCGGCAGGGCACAGTGGATCGACGCCGCCACGCGGCGGATCACCGACGCCGTCGGCCCGCTGCCCGGCATGCACCTCATATCGCTGGAAGACCTCACCGACCGCTACGGCGTGCCGGAGACACACGACGAGTACGCCGACCGCATCGCTCATCTGCCGTACACCGATGGGTACTTCGACGCGCTGGCCGACTGGCTGGTGCGGATGGCCGCCACGACGTGGAACAGGCCCCGCAAGGTCGTGGTGCTCGACTGCGACAACACCCTGTGGGCCGGAGTGTGCGGCGAGGACGGGCCGCTCGGGGTGGAGATCGGCCCGGGGCACCGTATGGTCCAGGAGTTCCTGCTGGGCCAGCGCGGGCGGGGAAAACTGCTCTGCCTGTGCAGCCGCAACGAGGAGGCCGATGTCCAGGCCGTGTTCACCGAGCACCCGGACATGGTCCTCACGATGCGGGACGTCACCTCCCACCGGATCGGCTGGCAGCCCAAAGCCCAGTACCTGTACGAGCTCTCCGAGGAGCTGGGGCTGGCGCTGAACTCGTTCGTCTTCGTGGACGACGATGCCGTGGAATGCGCGTCGGTGCGCGCACAACTGCCCGAGGTCGCCGTGGTGGAACTGACCCGGGACGCCGACGCGGCGCCGGGTCAGCTGGCCCGTGAGGCTGCCTTCGACCAGCTCACGGTGACCGACGAGGACCAGTTGCGGGCCGACTGGTACGAGACCGAGCCGAAGCGCCGGGCCCTTGAGCGGTCCGCTGCGGACTATGAGGAGTTCCTGGCCCGCTGCGCGATCGAGGTCACGATGGAGGAGCTTTCGGACTCCGTGCTGGAGCGCGCAGCCCAACTCACCACCCGTACGACGCAGTTCACCCTGGCGGGCACCGCCTTCACGGTGCCGGGGCTGCGGCAGTTGCTCGACGGTGGCGGCCGGGGCTGGATGGTGCGGGTCCAGGATGTGTTCGGCGACTACGGCACGGTCGGACTCGTCCTGGCACAGGCCGACGGCGACGTGCTGAACGTCCCGGTCTTCCTGCTCAGTTGCCGGGTTCTCAACCGCCGGGTGGAGACACGGATGCTGCGGATGCTGAGCGCTCAGGCCCGTGCGGCCGGCTGCCGCACCCTGCGCCTGCCCTATCGGCCCACCCGGCGCAACGCGCCCGCGCGTCACTTCCTCCAGCAGCTCTCCGGAAGGGCCATCGGCGTCGATGACGCCGCCGGCGTCATCGACGTACGGACCGACGACTGGATCGACGTCCCCACGGCAGCGGCCACGCACTAGCCGCGCAGCCCACACCATGTGTGGCCGACGTCCGGTCGGCTGCCCCGCACAAGAGGGAATGAGGGAATCACTCCATGAGATCCGGTATGAACAGGCGGCCCGCGCAGGGCCGGAAGCTGTGGGGGCGCCTTGTCGTCGCGGCGGTCGGCTGCGCTGCCCTCACCCTGGCAACCGGCGCCCCCGCCGCGAACAGCGACGAGCCCACCCAGACCAGAAGCGTCCCCGTGCAGCCCGAGTGGGCCAGCGCAGGACAGAACAACCACAACACGCACCACGCCGCCACCGAGCGCACCATCAATCCGCGGAACGTGGGCCGACTGGCGCCGAAGTGGACCTTCACCACCGCGGGAGACGTCTCCGCCACCCCCACCGTCGTCAACGGCACCGTGTACGTGCCTGACTGGGGAGGCAAGCTCTGGGCCCTCGACGCCGACAGCGGCGAGGAGGTCTGGTCGAACACCATCACCAGTTACGACGGCATCGCCGGCGACATATCCCGGACCAGCCCCGCGTACTGGAAGGGCGACCTGTTCATCGGCACCGGTACGCTGATGACGCCCGAGATGAAGAGCGCCTACGTCATCTCCATCGATGCGAAGACCGGCGAGAAGCGCTGGAAGACCAAGGTCGACGCCGACCCGACGACCGTCATCACCTCCTCCCCCACCGTGGACAACGGCATCATCTACGTGGGCACGTCCTCCAAGGCGTCGACCTTGCAGGAGAAGCCGAAGTTCCGCGGCGCGGTGCTGGCGATCGACGCGCGGACCGGAAAGATCCTGTGGAAGACCCACACCATCCCGGAGGGCTACACCGGTGCCTCCGTGTGGGGCAGCCAGCCCGTGGTCGACCACAAGACCGGCCTGCTCTTCGTGGGCACGGGCAACAACTACACCTCTCCCCCCGGTGTCTGTCTCAACCCCAAGCAGACCGACTGCACCCCGCCGGCCGATGACGACCACTTCGACAGCGTCCTCGCCCTGGACCTGAAGACCGGCAAGATCAAGTGGGCCCACCACACCCTGACCGCCGACACCTGGATGATGTACCAGCCCAACCAGGCACCGGACTTCGACTTCGGCGCGGCTCCGAACCTGTACACCACCGTGATCGACGGCACGCCGACCGACCTGCTCGGCGTGGGGCAGAAGAGCGGCGTCTACTACGCCCTCGAACCGGCCACCGGCAAGGTCGTGTGGGAGACGCAGGCCGGCCCCGGCGGTCCGCTGGGCGGCATCCTGTGGGGTACCGCCACCGACGGAAAGCACATCTTCGCCGGCATCGGCAACGGTGATCACCTGCCCTACACCATCACCGCCGCCGACGGCACCAAGACCACGATCAACAGTGGGTTCTTCGTGTCGCTCGACGCCGCCACCGGCGAGATCGAGTGGCAGACCGCGGACCCGCAGGGCAAAGACGGCCAGTGGCTGGACGACTCCTTCGTGTCCAGTGCCAACGGCGTCATGTACGCGGGCTCGTCGGCGCCCAGCGGTACCAACATGTACGCCCTGGACGCCGAAACCGGCAAGATCCTGTGGGACTTCGCCAGCGGCGGCTCCGTCTTCGGCGGGGCGGCCGTGGTCGACGGCAGTGTGTACTGGGGCTCCGGCTACTACATATCCAATGTGGGCGAGGGCCTGAGCGGCCACAACAACAAGCTCTACCGATTCACCCTCGACGGCCGCTGACACACGCCCGTGCCACGTGAAGGGCCCGGGCCATCCGGCCCGGGCCCTTCACGGCTTCCTCAGGGATAGGCCTCGGCGAGCAGTCGCCACAGCGGAGCGAGCCGGCGGTGGTCACAGCGACGCCGCAGCCAGAGCCGCACCGACGTGACCCGCGAGCGGGTCCCCGGATAGGTGACACCCACGAAGAAACAGCAGGATGGACACCACAAGAAGGAACGCGACACCCGCCACGAGCTGCTGCGGCACGGTCATACCACTCCACCGGATGACGACGAAGACCGCGCGAACAGCGCAGACCAGCGCAGACCAGCGCAGACCAGCGCCATCATGCCGAGGCCGATGACGGCCATCCACAAGCCCATGGCGTGCGGGCGCAGCGACATGCGGGCACAGCGGCGAGTCCACCGGCCGGCGACACCGAGCGCGTACATGAGGTACAGGCCGGCGCCGCCGTAGAAGAAGGCGATCTGCGGGATCGCCATGTCCGCCATGCTGAAGGAACCGGCGAACACGTCGTGCGGGACCGGCAGCGTGGCGATCGCGATCGCCACTGCCACGACTGCCACGACTGCCACGACTGCCACGACTGCCACGACTGCCACGACGAGGGCTTCGCGCCTGGCGCGGAGGTTGCCTGTTTCGTCAGTGGCAACGCGGGGGTCGTCACGATCGATCTCGACGAACACCTCACCACGGCCGCCGCCGCCCGCCTTGCCGATCTCGGCTATCGGCCCACCGTAGTCAGGGGGGATGGCGAGGCGGGCTGGCCGGGCCGGGCGCCGTACGACTGGAGTACACCAAGAGATCACTGCCCGTGACGGAGCAACTGGCGGACGAGATCTTCTCACTGCCGATGTATCCGGCGCCTCCCGTCGGTGTGCAGGACAAGGTGATCGCGGCCCTGTATGAGGGTGCTGCGCGCGCTCTGAGGTGTTTCGGAAAGGTGGGGGATGTACGCGTCGGCAGTGTGCCACCGGTGGAGTTCCCGGCCGGGGGACGGACCGAGCTGACGGTCGGCGCCCTCACCTACCAGGACAGCGCCGACGGATTCGGGACACAGGGCGGGATCTACTTCGGGATCGCCGTCGCCGAGAAGTACGTGCCCGGCGGCCAGGATTCCGCGCTGTACGTCAACGCCACCGGCGGCACGAGCGCGGACCAGCTGCGCCCCGCGCTGGAGCGGACGCTCGACCCGTATCCGCAGGTGAAGGTGCGTGACCAAGCCGACTACAAGGAACTGATCCGCAACCAGATCTCGGTGCTGCTCTACCTCGTGTACGCGCTGCTGGGCCTCGCGATCGTCATCGCGGTGCTCGGCGTGGTCAACACCCTCGCTCTGTCGGTCGTGGAGCGCACCCGCGAGATCGGGCTGCTGCGGGCCATCGGACTCTCCCGGCGGCAGCTGCACCGGATGATCCGGCTGGAGTCGGTGGTGATCGCCGTGTTCGGCGCGGTGCTCGGGCTCGGGCTGGCGCTGGTGTGGAGTGTGTGCATCCAGCGGGTGCTGGCGCTGCAGGGCATGGAGGCGCTGGCGATTCCCTGGGGCACGATCGTCGCGGTGGCCGTGGGCTCGGCGGTGGTCGGCATCGTGGCGGCGCTGCTGCCCGCGTTGCGCGCCTCCCGGATGAACGTGCTGGCGGCGATCGCCCACGAGTGAGGGGACCCCGTCCTGGGATCGCGGCGACGGGCACGTGTTGTCGTCCGCTGCCTGGGCAGGTGGCCTCAAGTCCCCTTCTGGTGAGGAGAGTTCATGCCGCGTCCATTCCGTTTCGGTGTCAACCTGCTGGTGCCCGCGCCCGCCGAGGAGTGGCGTGCCAAGTGCCGCCGGGCCGAGGAACTCGGCTACGACGTGATCCTGGTCCCCGACCATCTCGGCATGGTCGCCCCGTTCCCCGCCCTGGTCGCGGCGGCCGACGCGACCGAACGGCCCCGCCTGGGCACATTCGTGCTCAACGCGGGTTTCTGGAACCCCACCCTGCTGGCCCGTGAGGTCGCCACCACGGACGCCCTGACCGGCGGGCGCCTCGAACTCGGGCTCGGCACCGGCTACGTACGCGCGGAGCACGACACGGCGGGCCTGCCGTACGGTTCGCCGCGCGAACGTGTCGACCATCTGCTGCGTACGGTCGAGGAGTTGGACCACCTGCTCGGCTCGGACGACCTCCCCCACTCTCGGCTTCGCTCGAGCGAAGGGACCCATATGCCGCAGCCCGCGCAGAAGCGGGTTCCCCTCCTCATCGGCGCCAACGGCGACCGGATGCTGCGGCTCACCGCCGAGCACGCCGACATCGCGGCCTTCACCGGAGGGCGCCTGGTGCCGGGCAGTACGACGGGGAAGGTGGAGCCGCTCACGTCGGAGGAACTGGACGAGCGAGTGGCGGCCTACCACCGGCTGGCCGTCGGCCGCCCCGAGCCCGCCGAGCTGAACCTGCTGGTGCAACTGGTCGCCGTCACGGACGATCCCGGGGCCGCGCTCCAGCCCCTTCTGTCCCGCCAGCCGCAGCTGACCGAGGATCAGGCCCTGGAGCTGCCGATCGTCCTGGTCGGCACCCTGGAGCAGATCACCGGGCAGCTGCGGGCGGCACGGGAGCGGTACGGGTTCACCTACATCACCGTCCTGGAGCCCTGCATGGAGTCGTTCGGGCAGGTGATCGAGGCGCTCCGGGCGGAGTGAGCCGCGCAGTCGTGTCGCCGCCGATCGGGTTGTGCGTACGGCGCGGCGCAGGCCGGGAAGTGACTGCCGATCAGCCGATCAAATGCCTGGTCAGGGCCCTGTTGCTCGCCCTCGGGCGCGGTCGGACGCCGGATGGGGTACCGCCGTGCGGGTCAGCCGGGTGGGCGGCTCGAGTGGTGCGTCGGGCTGGTCTGGCTGACGGTGGATCACGTCGGGGCCGGGAACCCTCAGCTGACATCACGTCAGCGCCCCAGCCGCGGCGGAAGGACTTCGACCATGCGCTCTGCCCGCCTGCTCCTCGCTACCGCGACGGCCACGGCCGCTCTCGCGATCGCCGCCCCTGGCGCCTTCGCAGCCGACGGTGGCGACTGGGACAACGGTGACTCTTCCTACAGCAAGGAGCACGACAAGGACAGCAAGCACGACAAGCCGAACGGTGGAATGCACACGGGTGGCGGTGCCCTCACCTCGGTGAACGCGGACGACTGGGCCAAGGACGAGACCAAGGACGAGGCGAAGGACGAGAGCAGCAAGAAGGACTGGGAGGCCGACAAGGAGGAGCAGGGCGGCAAGGGCGGCTGGGGCTCCAAGCACGACAAGCCGAACGGTGGAATGCACACCGGTGGCGGCGCCCTCACCTCGGTGAACGCGGACGACTGGACCAAGGACGAGAGCAGCAAGAAGGACTGGGAGGCCGACAAGGAGGAGCAGGGCGGCAAGGGCGGCTGGGGTTCCAAGCACGAGAAGCCCAGCGGTGGCATGCACACCGGTGGCGGCGCGCTCGCGGCCCCGGGTGTCACGGCCGGCGGGCTGGCGGCCCTGGCGGTCGTCGGCGTGGGCGCGTACACGATGCGCCGCAGGAACGCGGCCGACGGGGTGTCCTGACCGATGCCTGTCATAGCAGCCGGGGCCGCCGCGTGTGCACATCCGCCTGTGCACACTGCGGCGGCCCGGCCGGTTCTCCCCTGTTCTCCCCTGCGCTCCCCTGCGCTCCCCCGGCTTTCTTCTGCTCTCCGCTGCGCTGATTCCTGTGGGCGCTGTTCGCGCTCGGCCGTGTTCCTGTGAGGTGGTTTCCCGATGGCAGCCCGGTTGCCTTCCCCTGTCGACACCGAGTCCGCGCCGTCCAGGCCGGGCTCCCGCCCCGTCGTCCGACTGATCGCCTGGTCCGTGGTGATCCTGGTCCCGGCACTGATCCTTTTCACCGGTCATGACGAGCCGTCCGACGATGCCCGCGCGCCACGCGCCGTGGCGGCGCACGCACCGTCGCAGTCGGCCGCACCACCGTCCCCCTCCGCCGCGACGCCGGCCGGAAAGCACCTTCCGCGGGCCAGGCCCACCCGGCTGATCATCCCCGACATCTCGGTGGACGCCCCCTTCACCGGCCTCGCCATCAACGACTCGGGGCAGCTCGAACCCCCGCCCGCCGACGACGTGAACCTGGTCGGCTGGCAGGCCGACGGCATCTCCCCGGGCGAGGCGGGCACCTCGATCATCGCCGGGCACGTCGACACGGCGACCGCCCCCGCGGTGTTCGCGGAACTGAGCGAGCTGGACAAGGGGGACCGCTTCGCCGTCAAGCGGTCGGACCGGCGCATGGCCGTCTTCGTGGTCGACAGCGTCGAGACATTCGCGAAGGACGACTTCCCCGACCAACGTGTGTACGCCGACACCCCGCAGGCACTGGTACGGCTGATCACCTGCGCCGGTGACTACGACCACGCGGCGAAGGACTACACCGAGAACCTGGTCGTCTTCGCCCACCTCGTCTGAACCACCGGCCCCCGACAGGGGGCCCGCCTGGGTGATCAGCAGTGGCGAGCCGGAACACCCGCTCCTAGCTTCGGTTTATGACCAGACGACAGATCACCCACCTCGTATGTACCGCAGCAGTCGTGGCGTCGGGGCTGGGTGCCGCCGCGCCGGCGGACCACCGCACGGCACACCAGGTACACCGGGTACAGCCCGGCGAATCGATCCAGCGGGCTGTGAACGCCGCCCGGCCGGGGGACACCGTGGCCCTCTCCCCCGGCACCTACCACGAGAGCGTCCGCATCACCGTGTCGGACCTGACCCTGCGGGGCTCCGGCACCCGGCCCACCGTCATCGTGCCCGGCCCGGCCACCGCCGACAGCACCTGTGCCACGGCAGGCAACGGCATCTGTGTGATCGGTACCCGGAGCAGCCCCGTCAAGGGCGTCACCCTGCGCTCGCTGACGCTGCGGGGCTTCGCCAAGAACGGCCTGTGGGCCACGTGGACCGACGGACTGACGGTCCACCGCGTGACCGCCGAGAAGAACGGCCAGTGGGGCATCGCCCAGGAGAGATCCGTACGCGGCGTGTTCAGCCGTAACACCGCCGAGCGCAACGGCGACGCAGGGCTCTTCGTGGCCAACACCGTCGACCGGGAGGACGGGGCCCAGGACTCCAAGGGCACGGTGATCAGCCACAACCGGCTGGTCGGCAACCGGATCGGCGTCACCGTGAGGCGGCTGCGGAACCTGACCGTCGAACGCAACGAGGCGACCGGGAACTGCGCCGCCGTGTTCGTCGTGGGCGACGAGGGCCAGCCGCGCGCCGGGGCGATGACCGTCCGCCGCAACCACATCCACGCCAACAACAAACTGTGTCCGAAGACCCCCCGGCTGCCCTTCCTCCAGGGCTCGGGCATCGTCCTCACCGGCACCGAGAAGACGCTGGTGACGAAGAACAGGGTCGAGGACAACGTGGGCACCTCCCCGCTGTCGGGCGGCATCGTGCTGTTCAAGAGCTTCGTGGGCGCCCCCAACGCGAGCAACGAGATCCGCGACAACGTGGTGCTGCGCAACAGCACGGCCGATCTCGCCAACCGGGACACCGGCGGCCAGGGCAACACCTTCCGCGACAACAAATGCGGGGTCTCCGAACCCGCCGGACTGTGCTGACCGACCGCTCCCGAGCCCCCCGCACGCCACGACGAACAGAGGCGAGGCCACACATGACGACCGTTGATCCGGCTCCCCCCACTCCCCCCGCTCCCCCGGCGCCCATGCGGCTGAGGGAGCTCGTTTTCGGGGCGGCCGTCGCCGCCGCCGTACGCGCCGCCGCCCGCCTGGGCGTCGCGGACGCCCTGGCCGACACACCCACGACCGTCGACGACCTGGCGGCGGCCGTGAAGACCCAGCCAGGGACCCTGCGGCGGCTGCTGCGCGCGCTGTCCTGCCAGGGCGTCTTCGCGGAGCGCCCCGACGGCACCTTCGTCCACACGGAGATGTCCCGGCTGCTGCGCGAGGACGATCCGCACAGCCTGCGGTACATCGCCCTGTGGTGCACCGAGCCGTGGACGTGGAACGTCTGGCCGAAGCTCGACGAGGCGGTGCGCTCCGGCCGCAACGTCTTCGAGGACATGTACGACAGGGAGTTCTTCTCGTATCTCAACGAGGAGGCCCCCGAGTCCGCGTACGTGTTCAACCGGGCCATGACGACGTCCAGCGAGCAGTCGGCGCGGGACGTCGCGAACCTGCTGGACCTGACCGGGGTGTCCTCGGTCGCGGACATCGGCGGCGGCCAGGGCCGGGTCGTGGCCGGTCTGCTGGAGAAGCATCCCGCGATGCACGGCACGCTGCTCGACCTGCCGGGCGTGGTGGAGAACGCCGACCCACGGCTGCGCGACGGAGGTTCACTGGCCGAGCGGGTGAGCATCGTGGCCGGGGACTGCCGGCAGGACATCCCCGTACAGGCGGATGTGTACATCATCAAGAACATCCTGGAGTGGGACGACGACAGCACCCGCAGGGCGCTGGCGAACGTGCGGAAGGCGGCGCGGCCCGGTGCGCGGGTCGTCGTGATCGAGAACCTCGTGGACGACACCCCGTCGATGGGGTTCACGACGGCCATGGACCTGCTGCTGCTCCTCAACGTCGGTGGTGCGAAGCACACCCGGCAGAGCATGGTCGACCGGCTGACCGACGCGGGTCTGGTGATCGGCGAGATCCGCCCGGTCAACGCGTACCTGCACGCCTTCGAGTGCACCGTCCCCGGCTGACTCCTCCCGGCGGACGAAACCCCGAGGCCGGTACCGCAGTCGCGGTACCGGCCTCGGGGTTTTCTCCGGATTTCTCGGGGTCCTTCTCAGGAGACGCCGTCCCGCTCCCAGCTGTAGAAGCGGTGCGCCATGGCGTCCTTGGGGCTGCGCCAGGTCTGCGGGTCGTACGCGGTGACGTACGCCGACAGTTTGTCGCTGACGCTCAGGAACTCGGGGTGTCCGGCCACCTTCGCGATGGCGGGCGCCGGGTCCTGCTCGGCCTCGATGAAGTGCAGGTACACGTCGCCGTACTGGAAGAGGCTGCGACGGGTGACACCGACGAGGTGCGGGAGTTCACCGCGGTCGGAGGCGGCGAACAGGTCGGCGATCGCCGGCGCCGATCCGGGCGCCATGCGGGCGACGATCAGGGCGTGGTGCATGGGTGTCCTTCCTGAGTCCAGGCCCTAGGGCCCGACAGCTCAGCGGGGCAGGGCGGACGCGTTCTCGCGCTCGCGGGCGGCCTGTTCGATCCGGTCGCGGATGAGTGCCATCTGCGTACGGGAGTTGCGGTTGATGTTGTCCGTCATCCAGTCGTCGTCGACCGGGGCGTCGGGCTTCATCGCAAAGTCCTGCGTCCAGCGCATCTGGGTGCCGCCGGGCAGCTCCGTGTACTGCCACAGGATGTTCATGTGGGCGAAGGGACCCGTCTCGACCCTGCGGGCCCGGACGGTCCGTGCGGCGCGGTCCACGGTCCGTTCCGACACCCAGCTCCAGACCTTGCCGTTGTCGTCCGGGTGCATGGTCAGGCGGAAGGTCGTCGTGTCGCCCTCGCGGGAGAGCACTTCGAGGGAGGCGTACTCGGTGAAGAGCCGCGGCCAGTTCTCGATGTCGTTGGTCATGTCCCAGACGAGGTCGAGAGGGGCGTCGACGGTGATGCTGTTCTCGGTGTGTCCTGTCACTTCAGGCTCCAGCCTTGAGGGTGCTGTTGACGAGGTCGAGGAACTCGCGGGGCGTCCTGCAACGCTCCGAGTCGGGGGGAAGGGACTTGCCGTACTGGTTCTCCAGCTCGCCGACGATGCCGAGCAGACCGAGCGAGTCGAGGCCGAGGACCCCGAAGGGGGTGTCCGACGCCTGTTCCAGCTCCCGGGGGTCGAAGGTGACTCCGGCTCCCTTCTTGATCAGGACGGCCAGTTCGTCGTAGGTCACTTCGGTGGTGATCATGCGGGTGTTCTCCTTCCCGCCCGGTCTACCGGGCGCGGTCGTCTCCGCGGCGCACTACCAGCGCCGCGTTGGAACCCATGAGTCCCCGGCTGAGAACCAGGGCGGTGCGCAGCTCGGCGGGGCGAGCGTTGGACATCACCAGGTCGAGGTCGTGGCAGATGTCGAACACGTTGGGCGTGGGCGGGATCCGGCCGTGCTCCATGGCGAGCACCACGGCCGCGATGTCCAGCACGGGCGCCCCGCAGTAGGCGCGCCCGATGCCGGTCTTGGGCGCCGTGACGGGGACCTTGGCGCCGTACTCCCCGAGGGCGTCGGCGATGGCCCCGGCCTCGGCGCGGTCCGCCTCCGGTACGCCCAGGGCGTCGGCGAAGACGACGTCGATCTCCTCCGGTGCGCAGCCGGCCTCGTCGAGGGCGCCCCGGATCGCGTGGGCGAGTCCCTCTCTCGACCGGTCCCAGCGGGAGGCGCCGGTGAAGGTGGCGGCGTGGCCGGCGACGGTGGCCCGGACGGCCGCTCCCCGGTCGCGGGCGCGGTTCTCGTCCTCGACGAGGAGCATGGCGCCGCCCTCCGCGGGCACGAATCCGCAGGCTCCCGTGGTGAAGGGGCGGTAGGCGCGGGCCGGGTCCTCGACGGTGCTGAGTTCGGGGTATCCGAGCTGGCAGACCATCGAGTACGGGGCGAGGGGTGCCTCGGCGGCTCCGACGACGATCGCGCCGGTTCCGCGCCGTACGGCCCGTGCGGCGTGCGCGACGGCGTCCAGGCCGCCGGCCTCGTCGCTCGCGACCACTCCGCACGGCCCCTTGAGGCCGCTGCGGATGGAGATCTGGCCGGTGCTGGCGGCATAGAACCAGGCGATGGACTGGTACGGGCCGACGTACCGGGAGCCCTGGCTCCACAGTTTCTGGAGTTCCCGCTGCCCGAACTCGCCGCCGCCGGACCCGGCGGCGGTGACCACACCGATGGAGAACGGTTCCGCGGGTTCACCGCGGCCTATTCCGGCGTCGTCGAGGGCGAGGGCGGCAGCGGCCATGGCGAAGTGGCTGAACCGGTCGGTCTGGACGAGGAAACGCTCCTCGATGAGGCCGGCGGCGTCGAAGCCGCGGACCTCGCCCGCGACCCGGAGCGGCTGGTTCTCGCAGCCCTCCCGGGTGATCTTGTCCAGCACGACGAGACCTTCGCTGACGGCCTTCCAGTAGGAGTCGGCCCGCAGGCCGTTGGGCGCGATCACACCGATCCCGGTGATGGCCGCGCGCGGAGTGCGCAGGGTGCGCGTGTGCTTACTGCTCATCGGGTCCTCCCGCCCGGCCCGGTCAGGAGCACGGCGGACTGGAATCCGCCGAACCCGCTGCCGACGGAGAGCACGTTCCTCAGCTTCCGTTGGCGTGCGGTGCGCGGCACGTAGTCCAGGTCGCACTCGGGGTCGGGGGTCTCGTAGTTCGCTGTCGGCGGTACGACCTGGTGCTTGAGGGCGAGGACGCAGGCGACGACCTCGATCGCGCCGATCGCGCCGAGCGAGTGGCCCACCATGGACTTGATGGAGCTCATGGGGGTGTCGTAGGCGTGGGCGCCCAGGGACCGTTTCACCGCGGCGGTCTCGTGGCGGTCGTTCTGTTTGGTGCCCGAGCCGTGCGCGTTGACGTAGTCGATCATCGTGGGGTCGAGACGGGCCTGGTCGAGCGTGGTGTCGATCGCCCGGGCCATCTCCAGTCCCTCGCTGGTCAGACCGGTCATGTGGTAGGCGTTGCCGTAGGTGGCGTAGCCACCGATCTCGCAGTACACGTGCGCGCCACGGGCCCGGGCATGCTCGTACTCCTCCAGGACGAGCACGGCCGCGCCCTCGCCCATCACGAAGCCGTTGCGGTGGGCGTCGAAGGGACGGGAGGCGTGTTCGGGGTCGTCGTTGTTGTCGGAGGTCGCCTTGATGGCGTCGAAGCAGGCCATGGTGATCGGCGATATCGGCGAGTCCGCCGCCCCGGCGATGCAGACGTCGGCCCGGCCCTCCTCGATGGTGTGGAAGGCGTAGCCGACCGCGTCGATCCCGGAGGTGCAGCCCGTGGAGACGGTCTGCACCGGGCCCTGGGCGCCGAACTGCTCGGCGACGACCGAGGCGAGGGTGCTCGGCGAGAACGCCCGGTGCAGCTGCGGGTCGGCCGCGCGGTGGTCGACATCCCACCGCCGGCCGCCCGCGCTGACCTTGACGTAGTCCTGTTCCAGACGGGTGGTGCCGCCGACGGCGCTGCCCAGGGAGACCGCGACGCGCCAGGGGTCCTGCCGGTCGCTGTCGAGTCCGGAGTCCCGTACGGCTTCGTCGGCGGCGACCATGGCGAACTGGATGTAGCGGTCCGCGTGTTGGCTCAGCGCCGGGTCCAGGCCGTGCGCCGACGGGTCGAAGTCGCACTCGGCGGCGATGCGCGAGCGCAGGCCCGCCGGATCGAACAGCGTGATGCCGCGGGTCGCGGTACGGCCGCCGGCGAGAAGGTCCCAGAACGCCGTCGCCCCGGTACCGCCGGGAGCGACCACACCGATACCGGTGACAGCCACCCGCCGGGTCACCGTATGGCCTCGCTTCGCTCGGACGGCTGTCCGTGGTCCGGAGCGAGCCGGTCCGGCCCGCCGACGGCGAACTCCGTGCCGGGTACGGCGGTTTCGGTCACCTCCGTGTCGACGTGGCCGAGGCTGGGGCGCGGGGCGAGCGGTCCCAGGTGGAAGACCATGCGGGCCTCCACGTCACCGACGTTGCGGAAGCGGTGCCGCACGTCGATCGGGATCAGGAGGCCCTGGTCGGGCCTGAGGGCGTGCGTCTCGCCGTCCAGATCCACTTCGAGAGCGCCGGCGACGACGTACACGAACTCCTCGGAGTACGGGTGGTAGTGCTCGCCGATGCGCTCGCCGGGCTGGACGATGGCCAGCCCCATGAAGCCGCTGGTGGAACCCACCGTGGCGGGAGTGAGCATGGCCCGCAGGTCGCCTCCGCGTCTGCGGTTGGGTTCTGTCTCGCTCAGATCCACGATGCATGGATGCTGTCTGTTCATGGGTGACACCTCCGGGTGTGGCAGGGACGACGTCCGGGCGGGGAGGGAGCGGCGCGGGAGGCGCCGCGGTGGTCCGTCAGGAACGCGCCGAGCTGCGGTCGGTGACGGGCATCATGTCGGCGTGCGACAGGAGGCGGTTGATGTTGCGGTCCGTCTCCAGGGAGCCCTCGACACCGATCGCGGCGCCGTCGAGGAATCGCTCCAACTCCGCTGCCTTCCCGGACCCCTTGAGGCCGAGGGAGGACATGGGGTCGGCGTCGAGTTCACTGGTGAGGTCGACGAGTCGGACAACGATGTCATCGCGCTGGAAGACGGTGCTGCCGTACACCGGGCTGCCCGGGTCGTCCGCCGCGGCCTCGTCCTGGTGGGCGAGCAGCCGGGCCAGGTCCATCCCTCGGCCCTCCTTCGCCGGGTAGTACAGCGCGTGCCGCCGCAGCCCGGCGGGCGCCTTCTCGCCGGAGACCACGTGGTGGACGGCCGGGAGCGCCGCCCGGGTGAAGAAGACCCGCGCCGAGTCGGGGTCGCTGAGGTCCCGGTCCTGTTCCAGGTACGGGTTGATGGCCTCCTCGACCGCCCGCACCTCGGGCTGGCGGGCGACGTGGCGCAGTGCCACGAGGAGGTCGCCCTCGACCTCGACAGCCCGTACGACCCTGTTGCCGTGCATGAAGAGGGAGGTGCGGCGCAGCCGGGTGGTGTCGTCGACCTGGGCCTCGGGCGAGGTGTAGCCGGCCAGGATCTCGGCGACCTTCGACTCGGAGCCCGGCTTGACGGTGAACGTGAGGGCGTGGCGGGCGACGCCGTCGCCCACGCGGGCGGCCACCTGCATGCCCGCTTTCGCCGCCTTGGGGGTGAGCGGGGCGTTGGGGGTCGTCTCCCGGAGGATGCTGTAGCGCATCGACCGGGTGTCCCGGACGCAGCTGTGCATCGGCCGGACGGTCTCGACGTGTTCCTCGCTGTTCACCCAGGCGAGGAAGGGCGGGGCGCTCTCCCACTCGCTGGTGATGAGCCACTGCGAGGGGTTCTCGATCGACTGGCAGAGCTGGTCACTGAGGTGACCGGGCACGGACGCGACCTGGTTGCGCATGTGTTCGTACGCGTCCAGGAACTGCTGCTGGGCTCCTTCGTACAGGTCGAGCAGCAGGATCACCCGCAGCCTGGAACCGTCGAACGCCGACTGCGATATGCGTCCCGAGTTGGTCATCCGGCGCACCTCTCCTCTTCGTCGTGGAAGTCCTTCGTCATGGAAGGCGGGGGCGACCGCCGTGTCCGGAAGGCCGGCGCCGCCATGAGCCGATCGTTGACGGGAGTCCCGCTGCGCGCGAGCCCCGCGGGGTCGGGCGGGTGAACGGTGCGCCATCTGGGTGCCCCGGGCGGGCGCAACGGTCCGCGGGCGGGCAAGGTGCATCTGATCCCTGACCCACCTCGCAGGAGACATCTGGAGGCAAGAAATGAACCGAGCGGCAGAGGCCGGCGAGATCGGTCACCACACCCCCGTCCTGATCGTCGGCGGCTCCCTGGTGGGCCTGTCCACCTCCCTGTTCCTCGGACGCCTCGGGGTGCCGCACACTCTCGTGGAGCGCCATTCCGGCACCTCGATCCATCCACGCGGGCGGGGGAACAACGTGCGCACCATGGAGTTGTTCCGGGTGGCCGGGGTCGAGCGGCGCATCGAGGAGGCCGCGTCGGTGCTGGCGGACAACCACGGCATCCTCCAGACGCCGACGCTGGTGGGCGACGTGGGCGAGTGGCTGTTCAAGGAGATCGACCCCGGCGGCGGGCTCGCCCGGTTCAGCCCCAGCGGATGGTGCCTGTGCAGCCAGAACGACCTGGAGCCGGTCCTGCTGGAGAGCGCGCGGGCGCTGGGCGGAGATCTGCGGTTCTCGACGGAGCTGATGTCGTTCGAGCAAGGCCCCGAGGGGGTGATCGCCCAGGTCAAGAGCCGGGAGACCGGCGGGCACACCACAATCCGCGCCGACTACCTCGTCGCGGCGGACGGCCCGCGCAGCCCCGTGCGCGAGCAGCTCGGCATCGGGCAGAACGGCCCCGGCGACCTGTTCCACAACGTGAGCATCACCTTCACCTCCCGCGGCCTCGCGGACGTGGTCGGCGACCGGCGCTTCATCGTCTGCTACCTGACCAGCCCGGACGCCGACGGCGCCCTCCTGCCGGTCGACAACCGGGAGCACTGGGTGTTCCACGCCCCCTGGCATCCCGAACACGGGGAGACGCTGGAGGAGTTCACCGACGAGCGGTGCCGGGAACACATCCGGCGGGCCATCGGCGTACCGGATCTCGATGTGGAGATCACCGGCCGGGCCGCCTGGCACGCCGCCGAGCGCGTCGCCGAACGGTACGCGCACGGCAGGGTGTTCCTGGCCGGCGACTCGGCCCACGAGATGTCCCCCACCGGGGCGTTCGGCTCCAACACCGGTATCCAGGACGCCCACAACCTCGCCTGGAAGCTGGCCGCCGTGCTGGGCGGCTGGGCGGGTCCTGGTCTGCTGACGTCGTACGACCTGGAGCGCCGCCCGGTCGCGGAGGCGACGAGCGCCCGCGCCTCCTCGCGGTCGGTCGAGCACAGCCACCCCGGGTACACGCCCGGTCCCGGAGCCGGTGGCCCTGGAGGCCCTGGAGGCCCCGGGGGCAGGAAGGGCGGGATCCTCAACGTGGCGCTGGCCTACCGCTATCCGCGGGGCGCGGTCCTGGGCGCCGATCCCGCGGTGCCGGTCGTGCCGGACGGTGTGCGGCTGACGGGTGAGCCCGGGAGCCGGGCGCCCCACATGTGGCTGAACCGCGCCGGCACCCGGATCTCCACGCTCGACCTGTACGAGAGCTCGCTGGTGCTCCTCAGCTCCGCGGGCACCTCCGGCGGCTGGCACGACGCGGCGACGGACGTGGCGCGGCAGCTGTCCGTGCCGCTCGACTCGTACCGGATCGGCAGCGGGTCCGACGCCGAGCTGTCCTCCGCGAGCGATCTGGAGTGGGCGGAGGTTCACGGCGTCGGCGCGGACGGCGCGGTGCTGGTCCGCCCCGACGGCTTTGTCGCCTGGCGCAGCGAAGGGCCGGCGGCGGATCCCGGGGCGGAATTGCGGAAGGCCCTTGCGGCGCTTCTGGACCGGGGCTGACCGCTCGCCTCGAAACGCCGGTGCCTCCCGACGGGAAATCCCGTGGGGAGGCACCGGCGTTTTCAGCTCATCGGGAAATCACGGTCCAGGACCGATCGCACTTCCCTGATCTCACGCTTCCATCGATCGCTCTTCATGATCTCGAGATCCCAGACGACCACGGGTTCGTCCCCGGTCACGCAGTAACCGTAGTTCTGGTCAGCGATGTCATCCGTGAAGAGATGGTCGAAATGAAAGGCCCCCTCGAACGTCAGCCACGCGATTCCCTCCGCGTGCGCGGACGCGTTCCGCAGGCACTCCCGCAGATAGCCCGGGAAATGGGGGTCATCCAGGCGCCCCTCCTCGAAGGTGAGGTCGTACTCCCAGACGGTCGCTTCCCTCTCCTTGGGCTCGCAGACCATCTCATAGAACCTGACCTGGTCCGGTCGCATGCCGGAGAGCTCGAACTCACCCGCCTCCAGGCGGGAGTCGGGTCGCCCGATCGTGAAGAGAATGACGACCGCCGGGCCGCTCCACGCGATCGCGTCCTTCAGTGAACTCACAGCAGGCCCCACTCCGCCGGCCCTTCCTTTGCCACCATGATCACCATCATGCCCTCGACTCTTTTGCTCGTCTTCTCATTAATGGCCAATTTCAACCGACCGGTTGGCCTGATTTAATCCCTGGACGGTGCAACCTCCAGGGGTGTAAAGGGCCCGCCAATTCGCCCCCTTTCCACAGGGAGGCACACCCCCTGCGGCAAGTGTGACCGACCTCATATCTAATTCCCCGGAGCTCGTCCCATTTGTGAGAGTTCACGAAGTGGACAGGTTCGGGCACGCGGGGTTACATGAGCCGTTCAAGCAGCTTTCCGGCAAGTGGGCAGGGCCTATTCATTGCCGGGAGTGGGGGGCTGCGCAGTGATTTCGGTCGCCTTCACACCCGTGCGCGGAATATGTTCCGGCCCGTTGCCTGGAGCCGACGACTACGTGACCGAGTAGCCCCCGTGACGCGCCCGTTGCCCTTCTTTCTGTCCTGGGCTGTCCAGCCCGGCAGACCTCAGCTCAAGGAATGACGTCATGTCTCACCCCAGACGTGTGCGCCTTGCCGCACTGTCCACGGCCCTGATCGCGGGCCCGCTCGCCCTCTGCCCCACACCCGTGTCGGCTGTCACCGGTCCCGCCGTGTCCGCCACCGACACCACCTACGCCTACACCGCACAGGTGATCGTCGGCGACCACGACCGCGGCTGCTCCGGCGTCCTCGTCGACCGCGAGTGGCTGCTGACCGCCGCCAGCTGCTTCGTCGCCGACCCGGTCGCCGGCCTCGCCGTGCCCGCCGGGAAGCCGGCCCTGAAGACCACCGCGACCATCGGCCGCTCCGACCTCGCCGGCACCGGCGGCGCCGTCCGCGAGATCGTCGAGCTGGTCCCCCGTACCGACCGCGACGCCGTGCTGGCCCGGCTCAACCGCCCGGTCACAGGCGTCAACCCGGTCGCCCTGGCCACCGCGGCGCCCACCGCCGGCGAGGAGCTCACCCTGGCCGGGTTCGGCCGCAGTACGACCGAGTGGGCCCCGCTGAACCTGCACACCGGCGCCTTCTCCGTCGATGCGTCCACCGCCACCGCCGCCACGGTCACCGGCAAGAACGGCGCGGCCGCCTGCATGGGCGACACCGGCGGCCCCCTCGTCCGCACGACCTCCGGCACCCCCCAACTGGCCGCCCTCAGCAGCCGGTCCTGGCAGGGCGGCTGCTTCGGCACCGACGCGGCCGAGACCCGCACCGGCGGCATCGTCACCCGCGTCGACGACCTCGCCTCCTGGGTGAGCTCCAAGACCGGCGCCGTCCGCATCACCGACTTCAACTGCGACGGGGTCGAGGACATCGCCGTCGGCGATCCCCAGGCCACCGTGGGCGGCGACGCGAACGCGGGCGTCGTACGGGTCGTGTACGGCGGTGGCAAGGGCACCGCCGAGATCAACCAGGACCTCGACTGGGTGGCCGACGGTTCCGAGGCCGGCGACTGGTTCGGCGAGCAGATCGCCACCGTCGACTACGACGAGGACGGCTGCACCGACCTGGTCGTCGGCGCCGCCGGCGACGACATCGGCACCGTCGCCGACGCGGGCATGGTGGACGTCCTGCACGGCGCTCCCGGCGGCCTCGGCACCGGCGCCACCAAGGACACCCACTTCGAAGAGGGCAAGGGCTCCGGGGCCATCGGCACCTCCACCGTCGAGGCCGGCGACCGCATGGGCGACGCCATCGCAGCCGGCACCACTGCCGCAGGCGAGCCCTACCTGATCATCGGCGTGCCCGGCGAGTCCCTCGGCACCCTCGCCAAGGCGGGCGCCGCCTACTACCTGCGCGGCACCACCAACATGAGCATCGGCCAGGACAGCACGAACGTCCCGGACACCGCGGAGGCCAACGACGGCTTCGGCGGCGTGATCGCGGCCGACGGCAACCACTTCGCCGTCGGCTCCCCGGGCGAAGCCGTCGGCAGCGACGCGGGCGCCGGCATGGTGACCGTCTTCGCCCACACCCTCAACTCCGAGGGCAGGCCCACCCCGCGCTTCGGGCTCGACCAGGACCTCGACACCATCTCCGGCAGCTCCGATGCGGGCGACCAGTTCGGCTCCGCCCTGTCCATGGCCCCGTACCGTCCCTCGGGCGCGGCGGCCGCCACCGAGTCGGTTCTCGCGGTCGGCATCTGGGGTGAGGACCTGACCATCGACGGTGCCGCCAAAGCCGACGCCGGCGCCGTGCTCACCTTCCGCATCCCCGCCTCGGGCACCTTCACCCAGCTCAACTCCTACCTCCAGGGCACCGGCAGCGACGACATCACCGGCACCTCGGCAGCCAACGACTACTTCGGCTGGACCGTGACCGCCGTCAACACCGCACCGCGCGAGGTGAGCACCACGGCGACGATGAAGCTGGCCGTGGGCGTCCCCCAGGAGACCGTCGACGCGGCGTCGAACGCGGGTGTGATCCACACCTTCTCCCTGCTGGGCCTTCCCGGCGCCAACGACAGGTGGATGAAGCCGGGCGACGGCTTCGGCATCCCGGGCATCCCCGGCGCCAACCAGTACCTCGGCCGCAGCCTCCACTTCACCGGCACCAACCTGTACGTCGGCATGCCGAACGGCCCGAGCACCTACGGCGCGCTGTACGCACTGCCGATGGCCAACGTGACCGCCGGCGCCACACCGACCGCGATCACCACCTACCAGCCCGGCACGGGCGGCCTCCCGTCGGCCGGCGTCCGCTTCGGCTGGACGGCCCGGTAGCCGCAGGCCGACACCTGCACACCGGCTGACACCAAGAGCCCCTCCGAGGAGCGTCCCCTCCTCGGAGGGGCTCTCCCTTGCACCGAAGTCCTTTTCGTCGACCTCCTGTTGAGCCATGTACGCGTGGGTCCGCCGGTTCCCCGGCAGCCACAAGTCGTTCGCCACACAGGCAAGCGCACTGCTTGACTCACCCCATGAGTGATCTCGACATCCGCCCTGCCACCCTCCCGGACATCGACACCGTGCTGCGGTTCTGGCGCGACGCCGCCGAAGGTACGAGCATCAGCGACGACCACGACGGTGTCGCCCGGCTCATCACACGGGATCCCGAAGCCCTGCTCCTCGCCCTGCGCGACGATCTGCTCATCGGAACCGTCATAGCCGGCTTCGACGGCTGGCGCTGCCATCTCTACCGGCTCGCGGTGCATCCGGAGCGGCGTCGGCAGGGCGTCGGCTCGGCGCTGCTGGCCGCCGCCGAGGAGCGGTTCGTCCGGTTGGGCGGGCGGCGCGCGGACGCGATGGTGCTGGAGCGCAACGAGAGCGGGCAGCAGGCGTGGCGGGCGGCCGGGTACGGGCCCGAGGAGCAGTGGCGTCGCTGGGTGAAGCCCCTCACCGACTGAGCCGCTTTGCGCGTCCTTTACCATTGGCGGACGATTTACTTCTCCAAGGAAAGGTGTGAGCGTCCGCCCATGGGCGAGCCTCCCAGTAGCACTGGCCATCGAGCGATCCCCCCGACCCTGCCCGATCATGGGACGGAGGTGAACCGATGACAGAAGTGCTCCTTCTCCTGGTGGCGATCCTGCTCTCCCTCGCCTGCGGTGCCTTCGTCGCGGCGGAGTTCTCACTGACCACGGTCGAGCGCAGCGAGCTGGAGCGCGCGGTGGAGCGCGGCGAGCGGGGTGCCGCGAGCGCCCTGAAGGCCGTGCGGAACCTGACGTTCCAGCTCTCCGGCGCGCAGCTCGGGATCACGGTCACCAACCTGGTCGTCGGCATGCTCTCCGAGCCGTCGATCGCCGCGCTGATCGCGGGCCCGCTGGAGTCGCTCGGCGTCTCCGCCTCCGCGTCCTCCTCGCTCGCCCTGGTGATCGGTACGGGGCTGTCGACCGTCTTCCTGATGGTCGTCGGCGAACTGGTGCCCAAGAACTGGGCGATCTCCTCACCGCTGGCCGTGGCCAAGCGGGTGGCGACACCGCAGCGCTGGTTCAGTGCCGTGTTCCGGCCGTTCATCTCGCACCTCAACAACACGGCGAACCACATCGTGCGCCGTTTCGGCCTGGAGCCCGCCGAGGAGCTGGCCTCCGCGCGCGGCCCCCAGGAACTGGCGGCGCTGGCCCGGCACTCCGCCAAGGCGGGTGCCCTGGAGCCCGACACCGCGGAACTGTTCGTACGGACCCTGAACCTCGCCGACCTGACCGCGGAGAACGTGATGACACCGCGCGTCCAGGTCGTGGCCCTCGACGCCCAGGCGACCTGCGAGGACGTGGCGAACGCGACGCGCGCGACCGGGCTGTCCCGGTTCCCCGTCTACCACGGCAACCTCGACTCGGTCGTCGGGGTCGCGCACATCAAGGACTGCCTCGCGGTGCCCG
This sequence comes from Streptomyces sp. NPDC020898, assembly GCF_044333925.1. NCBI lineage: Bacteria > Bacillati > Actinomycetota > Actinomycetes > Kitasatosporales > Streptomycetaceae > Streptomyces > Streptomyces sp. NPDC020898. The sequence goes on along the minus strand of NZ_JBIRRV010000011.1, from coordinate 202,091 downwards.
CGGAGCGCCGCCCCCGGGTGCGGGTCTCCGAACTGATGCGCGAGCCGCTGCTCGTCCCCGAGTCACTGACCGTCGACCGGCTCCTCGACCGGCTGTCCGGCAAGCGCACGATGGCCGTCGTCATCGACGAGTACGGCGGTACGGCGGGCGTGGCCACGCTGGAGGACATCGTCGAGGAGGTCGTCGGCGAGGTGCGGGACGAGCACGACCCGCACGAGACGTCCGACCTCGCCCCGGCCGGCATGGACGACGAGGGCCGCGCCCTCTACTCCGCGGACGGCGCCGCCCGCACCGACCAGCTCGCCCGCGTCGGCCTGCGGGCGCCCGAGGGACCGTACGAGACGCTCGCGGGCCTGGTCGCGACCGAGCTGGGCCGTATTCCGCGGGCCGGTGACACCGTCGAGGTGGCCGACTGGCGCCTGGACGTGCTGGACGCGTCGGGCCGCAGGGCCGCACGCGTCCTGCTGCACGCGCCGCATACGGACAAGGACTCCGAGGAAGACAAGGAAGGGGAGGCGAAGTGACCACCATCCAACTGCTGATCGGGCTGGCGACACTGGTCGTCAACGCCTTCTTCGTGGGCGCCGAGTTCGCACTGATCTCCGTACGCCGCAGCCAGATCGAGCAGTATGTCGAGGGAAGCGCGGGAGGCGCCGAAGGGGACCGTGCGGACGGCGACCGGCGGGCGAAGAGCGTGCTGTGGGGCCTTGAGCACGTGTCCGCGCTGATGGCTGCCGCCCAGCTCGGCATCACCCTGTGCACGCTGATCCTGGGTGTGGTCGCGGAACCGGCGATCGCGCATCTTCTGGAACCGGTGTTCCACGCGGTGGGCGTCCCCGAGGGCGCGGGCCACGCGGTGTCCTTCGTGATCGCCCTCGCCCTGGCGACCTATCTGCACATGCTGCTCGGCGAGATGGTGCCGAAGAACATCGCGCTCGCGGAGCCGGTGCGCACCGCGCTGCTGCTGGGCCCGCCCCTGGTGGCCCTGGCGCGGGCGCTGCGACCCGTGATCTTCACGATCAACGCCTTCGCGAACACGCTCCTGAAGTTGCTGCGCGTCGAGGTCAAGGACGAGGTCACGGCGACCTTCTCCGACGCCGAACTGGCCCGGCTGGTCCGGGACTCCGGCGAGGCGGGACTCATCGACGACCGGGCGAGGGAACGGCTGCACGACGCCCTGGAACTGGGCCGCAGGCCTGTGCGCGATGTCGTGCTCCCGCTGGAACGCGTCGTCTACGCGCGCGTGGGGGTCACTCCGGAGGCTCTGGAACGGCTGTCGGCCGAGTCGGGCTTCTCGCGCTTCCCGGTGGTGGACGAGGGGCGCCGGATCGTCGGCTATCTGCACGTCAAGGACGCGCTGGACGCGGCCCCGCGGGATCTTCCCTTCCAGGTGCGGGACATGCGGTCCATCGCGAGCGTACGGGCGGACACTCCCCTGGACGACGTCCTCACGGCGATGCGGCGCAGCCGTACGCACCTGGCCGCGGTACAGGGCGAGGACGAGCGGCTCGCGGGCGTGGTGACCATGGAGGACGTGCTGCGGGAGCTGTTCGGGCAGCCTGTCTGAGAATCCGTGGACATCGTGGACATCTGTGAGTAAGGAGGCCGACCGACCGCCGGGTATGTGAACGGGCTATCATCTCTGACGCCATGCAGACGAACGCCTCATACACCAGCCTGGTCGCGGTCGGCGACTCCTTCACCGAGGGCATGTCGGACCGGCTGCCGGACGGCTCCTACCGCGGCTGGGCCGACCTCCTCGCAGCCCGGATGGCCGCCCGCACGCCCGGCTTCCGGTACGCGAACCTCGCCGTGCGCGGCAAGCTGATCGCGCAGATCACCGCCGAGCAGGTGCCCGTCGCGGCGGCCATGCGGCCCGACGTGATCACCCTGGTGGGCGGGCTCAACGACACGCTCCGCCCCAAGTGCGACATGGGGCGGGTCCGCGGGCTCCTGGAGGAGGCCGTGGAGCAGTTGGCGCCCGCGTGCAAGCAGCTGGTGCTGATGCGCAGCCCCGGTCGCCAGGGCCCGGTCCTGGCGCGTTTCCGGCCGCGCATGGAGGAGCTGTTCACCTGCGTCGACGATCTCGCGGCCCGGCACGGCGCCCTCGTGGTCGATCTCTACGGAGCCCCCTCGCTCGGCGACCCCCGGCTGTGGGACGTGGACCGGCTGCACCTGACGGGCGAGGGCCACCGGCGGGTCGCGGAGGCGGTCTGGCAGACCCTCGGGTACCAGGCCGAGGACCCGGAGTGGCGTACGCCGGTGCCGGCCACGGCGCCTCCCGGCTGGGGCGTCCGCCGCGTCGAGGACGCCCGCTTCGCCCGGCAGTACCTGCTGCCGTGGATCGGACGCCGGCTGACGGGACGCTCGTCCGGGGACGGCCGGACAGGCGCCCAGTTCAGCGCTGAGCTGGGCAAAGCCTTTTGGGTCACCCCTGTGGACCACACAAACCCCGGTCCTGTGACGGAATGGCGACAGACGGGGCCCTGACCCGGAGCCTCGCCCTGGACCGGTGACGCGGTCCGTTCGGGCTGGTACGCCGAAGGCCTGCGGTATCCGGACGGGGGGGCTGACCGCCGAGCAGCGCAGGCGCCGGGAAGAGGTACGGATGCGGGCCGTTGACCTCTTCGAGGACGGCGTGGAAGTCCCGTGCATCACCCGGGAGTTACGGGTGAGTCCTGGAGGACGGGCGGACGCGAGGCACTGCGTTCCAGAGGCCCCTCCGGCTACGACTGCCGCGCACGGCTGGAAGGACGACCAGGTGTGGACCGCGGCAAGGGTACGCAGGCTGATCGGGCGCAAGTTCCGGGTCTAATGGAGGCTCGATTCTCTGAGAGGACCGAAGGTGACGGAGGTGTCGGTCAGGTCCAGTGGTGCCAGCGGCGGCTGGAAGTGGGTGGTTTCGTTCGCCTTCACGCCGACTTCGGCCTGACCGCGGACAGCAGGTGGCGGCGGGATGCGTCCAGGCGGGCCGAGCCCTTGAGCGCCTTGCCGTCCACGGCGATGACACGCCGCGGTCCGGGAGTGGAAGCCGAGGGCGGCGTGCCCTCAACGGCCCCCAGGACGCGGCCGATCGTGGCCTGCGAGGGTGCGCGCCGCCAGCCGAGCAGATGACGGCGCACACCGATGGCCTCCAGTAGTACGTGCGAGGCCCGCGTACCCCACTCGGCGAGCTCGTCGAGGCTCCTCGCACCGGAGACTACCGCGCAGGCACACATCACCAAGATCGCTGTCAGCGAGTATCACCTGCCCGCAGCGAACGCGGATCGGGCACCGCATCGAGGTAGGGGAGAAGACCATGCGTTCGACAAGGGGAAGAAAGTCGTGCCAACTCCAGAGGCCGGGCGCCCCATTGCGGGGCCACCAGGAAGGAAAATGGAGAGTGGGGGCGCAGAGGTCGCAGCTCAGGTGACGTTGCCCACCACTATAACCACGTCCTGTCTAGCCGGCGAGACAGGATTCGGCCCTGTCCCGCAGTGTAATAGATAACTCCCCTTTGACGCCTGCGGCCAAATGGCTAGGCTTTCCCGGGTCGGGATGGGATGTTGCCTGGTGGGTACGGTTGATGGGGCCGCACAGGGTATGCACGTGCAAGCAGGAGAGAAGGTCCCTGTTTCCCCTTGAAGTTACGATTGATTGGTTGGCGGACTTCTATGTCTCAGATGCATCACGCGAAGGGGCAGGACGACCATCATTCGCGTGTGGTTCGCGCCTCATCCGCACAGCGGAGAATGTATTTCTCCTCAATCGTGCGACCAGCCAGTTCGGCTGATACCTGGGGGACCGCCCTCACCGGCGACGGGGATCTCGACATAAGCAGGCTTGAGTGCGCCCTACAGGTGCTGCGCGGCAGACATGAGACACTGCGCACCACATTCCTGGAACGCGACGGTGAAGTTCTCCAGGTCGTGCACGATGCGAACGGGGACGTTGCCAAGTCTTCGTTGCTCGACATCGTAGAAGCCGAGGGGGACTCGCACAGCAAGCGCCGCGACTGGGCGGAGGATGAGGCCAGGAGACTGCTTGACATTTCCTTCGACATTTCATCAGGGCCGCTCTGGAAAGCAAGCGCGATACGGGTGTCATCCCGGCTGCACCTGATAATCCTCGTGTTTCATCACATCATTATCGACGAAATTTCCGCACAGGTCTTCGCCGAAGAACTACGCCTCACTTACGCTGACGCAAGCGCGCTTGCTGTCGCGGCGCCGGCCGTTCAGTACGCGGATTTCTGTCTGGCGGAGAATGCCTCCGGGGTGGATCCTGCCGGCCTGGACTACTGGCGTGGCCAACTGGACGGTATCCAGTCGCCCCGGCTGCCCGAGGACAGCAGGGAAGACCCGGGCGTGATCGTCGGGTCCCGGATCCCGGTCGCCGTTCCAGAGAATGTGGTAGCGGAATTCGAAGAATTCTGCAAAGATCGCTCGATCACTCCGTTCATGGGAATGCTCGCAGTGTATTTCATTCTGTTGCAGCGCTGGGCGAGATCGAGCGATATAGCAGTGGGCACTCCGGTACTCAGCCGACCGGACTCGCACTTCTTCAGAACGATCGGATTCTTCGCCAACACGGTGGTACTGCGCTGCCCGGTAGCACCGACACTGACCTTCGATCAGTTTCTCGACCACGTGAGTGAAACAGTTCTGGACGCGCTCGACCACCAGGACGTGCCGTTCGAAGCAGTCGTAGAGGACATTGCCCCCCACCGGGACGCCGATCGCAATCCCCTCTTCCAGGCCGCTATCGGCTACGGCACTCTGGACCCGAGCGATACCTGGGCACTTGACGGCCTCCAGGTGACGCCCATGCCAGACCCCATGGAGTTGTCGCGCATCGAGTTTGACCTGCGTCTGGACATACAACGACTGGCGCACGAAACCTCACTCACCATCGAATACAGTCGTCAGCGGTTTTCCGAGGCAGCCATGCAGAGGTTTGCCGATGCCTACGGAAACCTGCTGCAGTCACTCAGCCGGGCACCCGATGTCCCGCTCGGGAGCATCCCGGTCCTCGACCAAATTTCCCTGGACGAAACGCTGGCGCTCGGCGCGAGTGGTGATACGCAGGACGGCCGTGCCCCCGCGGAATGCACATCCGCATGGGACCTCTTCGAATTGACGGCCGCAGCTGTTCCTGAACGGGAAGCAGTCGTTGCGGATGGGGAACGGCTCACCTTCGCCGAACTGGCCGGTCGGGCCCGGACGATGGCCACGGCATTACGCGCCCGCGGCGTACGGTCCGGCACCATGGTGGGGATCTGCCTGGCCAGGCGCAGCGATCTGATCGTCGCGATGCTCGCCACCTGGGGTGCGGGCGGCGCCTTTCTCCTGCTGGATCCACAGCAGGACGAGGCCCGCCGCCAGCTCCTTGAGGAGGCCGGCATCGCCCTGGTCGTCTCGGACGAACGCTTCGCCGAGGTGGAGACGGTCTCAGCGGCCGCGCTCCTCGCAGATGCGGCGACGACGGTCGGGGGCGATTCCACGCACGCGGTCGATGCCGCTCGTCGCCCGGCGACTGCTCCGGCCTGCATACTTTTCACAGCAGGTTCCACGGGACAGCCAAAGGGCGTGGTCATCGATCAGGCGAGCCTCGTCGCTCTCGCCACCACCCAACTGGCGCCGATGTACGCACGGCTGTCCGAAGGGCGCCAGGTGAATGTCGGCGCGCTGAGTTCCGTGACGTCCGACGTGTTCATCAACCAGTGCCTCGGCATGATCGCCTTGGGGCACCGGCTGCTGTTGATCGACGAAGAGGAGAGGACGGATCCGCTCCGGCTCCTTGCCCGAGGGTCGGATCCTGAATCATCGATTGACGTGTTCAACTGCACCAGCAGACAGATGGAGAGCTTGGTCGACGCTGGTCTCCTGACCCTTCCGTACCCGCCGAAGATGGTCGTCATCGGTGGCGAGAGCGTGTCGGACCGGCTGTGGCGGCGTCTGCACGACCAGCCTGGACTCCTCGCGTTCAACACGTACGGCCTGACCGAGTGCACTGCCGATTCGGCCAGGGCCGAGATCGGCGAACACGCACACCAGGTGGCCGGGCGCGCGGTGGGCGCGGCTCAGATCTACATCGTCAACGACCAACTGCACTTGCTGCCGCCCACGTTCGTCGGAGAGATCTGCATCGGTGGGCTCGGTGTGGCCCAGGGCTACGCGGGAGAGCCCGCGTACACCAGTGAACGGTTCATAGCCGACCCGTTCAGCCGTGTCCCCGGACAGCGCATGTACCTCACCGGTGACAAGGGCCGACTGCGTCCTGATGGGCAGTTGGAGTTCTGGGGCCGTCTCGCCGACCAGGTGACGGTCCGAGGTCTGCGCGTCGCGCCGGGTGAGCTGGAGGCTCTGCTCGACAGCCATCCCGCCATCGCCGGCGCCGCCGTCATCGCGACCGACCCAGGCACGGGCATGGCTCAACTGGTGGCGTATGTCGTGCCGGGCGACGGAGGCCGGGACGGGCTGACGTACTCCGCCGTACGGGAATTCCTTCGTGGCAAGCTGCCCTCCGCACTGTTGCCCGACCGGGTAGAGGTCCTTGAAGAGTTCCCGGTCGCCTTCAACGGCAAGCTGGATCGCAGGGCGCTGTCGGGCATCGAGTCGTCGGGCACCCTGCTGGAGGCCGGCCAGGGGACGACGCTGCTCGACATCTCCCGGGAACAGCGTCTGTGCGAGATCGTGGCTGAGGTGGTCGGAGTACCGCAGGCCAGCCCTGACGACAATTTTTGGGTACTCGGCGGAAACTCGCTGCTCGCCATGCAGGTCATCGGTCGAGTGCGCACCGCCTTGGGCTGCGAGTTGAGCGTCCGAGCGATTTTTGAAGCCGATTCGCTCGGGGACATGGCGGTTCAGCTGGTTGCCGTCGACGACAGCACAGAGAAAGGTGACGGCCGATGACCGCCACCGTGGAGAGCTTGCTGCGCTGCCGTTCCCCTCATCCGGACCCTGCCATGCGGCTGTTCTGTCTTCCGTGGGCCGGGGCCGGGGCGCTCGGATACAGCTCCTGGAAGTTGCCCCCTGACATGGCTGCCGAAGTGTGGGCCGTTCAGCTCCCCGGACGCGAGGACCGGGCCGAGGAACCTCCGCTGCCCTCCATCACCTCGATGGTCGACGTCCTGCGGGGTGCTGTGGAACCGCTGCTGGACCGACCGTTCGCGTTCTTCGGCCACAGCATGGGGGCTCTGGTGGCCTTCGAACTGACCCGCGCGTTTCGAGCCACGGGCGGACCGGCCCCTGCCCAGCTGTTCCTTTCCGGGATGCGTTCACCCGACCTCACCCCCTGGCGCCCGGCCGCGAGTGTTCTGGGCGACGAGGCCCTGCTGCATCGGCTGAACGAGATCGCCGGCCCCTCGGTCTCGGCTGTGCGCGACCGCGATGTGCTGCTGTGGCTGGCTCCCGCGCTGCGTGCCGACTTCGCGGCGTGCGAGAACTACCAGTACCGGGACGAACTGCCGTTGGACATACCGACCTGCCTGCTCGCCGCCGGCGACGACGCCGAGGTCCGGGTGGACGAGGTGTCCGCATGGCGGCGGCACTGCAGTGCCGCCGACTCTGTACGCGTCTTCGAGGGAGGCCATCTCTACCTGCTCGACCAGCGGGCGGAAGTGCTCTCCCTCATCGCCGCAGAACTCCAGGGGCCTGCCGATCAATAACTCGTCGATCTTGGTGGGGATTGCGGGAGGGTGGGGTCGTGCCCGGCGATCGCGGCGAGTTGTTGTGCCGTGGTCACGGTGAGGGCGCCGGCCGGGATTTGTGCCCGAGCGCGGTGAGCACGGGGGTGACCTCCTGGAGGGTCGCGCCGATTCTGCTCTTGGCCAGGCTGGTCGCCTCAGCGAGAACGGCGTTCGTCATGGACCAGCGCCTCTGGAAGACAACAAGCTGGTCGGAGACGGAGAGCCGTCTGCCGTCGGCGCCGGGGCCGCCGTCGGGGCGTTTCCCGGACAGGAAGATCGGCGGGTACTCGGCACCCGCCAGGCTCGGTAGCGGACGGCGAGATCGTCAAAGGCGGCGGGCTCGAGTCCGGCGAGGCTGGGGTGCCGCAGCCAGGCGGGGGGCTTGTCCCCGAACGCGGGCCGCGGCGCCCAGCGTCAGGCGCTGCTGGCGCTCATCGAGATGCGGCAGCAACAGCCCGAACGCATCCACCAGCTCCTCTGCCTTCGTCCCCTCCGACACCCCCGCAGTCTACGAACCAACAGCCCACGAAAACCGAAGAGTTATTGATCGGCAGGCCCCTGCGAAGAACTCGCACTCGGAAGGCCCCGGTTCCGCCCGCTGAGTACCCAGGATCAGCCGCCGGTGCCCCCACCAGCTTGGACTGCGAAAAGTCGCGCGTCGAAGTAGTGGGCATTCGGTGATGGCACCTCGGGTCCGTAGGGCACCCACACCTCTCGGCCTTCGACGGTGGGAACAAGCGCCCGCCCGACTAGACAGACAATGGCTGCTCGGGGGACACGGCTGATGGAGCGCTCGATGTTTTCCAGGACCTGCTCCGCCACAGCTGGACTGAAGGGCTCGTAGAAGTAGAACACTCCCGCACCGTCCGGGATCTCGAACTCGGTGGCGTCCTGGTGACATATCTCGATGGCACTGCACTTCTTGGACTTGGAGTCGTACCGCTGTACATTTTGCGCGGCAATCTCGCAGAGATGCCTGGAATGCTCGACTCCGATGATCCTCTTGAACGGAAACTCCGAAGCGACCAGCAGTGCGCGACCTTTTCCTGAGCCGAAATCGATGAACGTCGCCTCCTCGTACTTGACTGGAACGCGCGATATCACCTCCCTTATGGTCCCGGCAGGTGACGGGGAGTACCGATAGTTGTGAAGCAGGTCGGCCTCGTCGGCCTCGTCGATGTCCCAGGTCTCGAAGGGAGCGCTCGTTTCGACTCCGAATGAGGTGTCGAATTTTTCGACCTGATCGACCTCGGCGACCTTGGCGTCGAAGGTTTCCTTGAAGTCCAGGTAATCGAGGAAGTCCTGCCGCTTTTCGTCATCGGTCACTACACCCTCCTGAAAAGTCACAGACATTCACGTACCGCTGCCGCCGGCGACATCGCGCAGACGCTGGAGGTGCGTCAAGCCCGACATCACCTCGTCCGTCGAAAGCCCGAAGTCAACGAGACAGGCGATCTCATCCACACCGATCTCCGCGAGTCGCGCGACGACTTCCTTTGCTTTTTCGACCGAGCCGAGAAGGCCGATGTTGTCGAAGTAGTGCTCGAATGATCGCTCGACCAGGAAATCGACCTCGTCGTTTTCGAGGTTTTCGGGATCCTCCGAGCTGGAGCCGGGGTCCGAGGCCAGGATGAGATTGAGCGCGCTGCGCATGTAGGCCGACAGCGCCGGCCTGACCAGCTCACGGACCGCCTCGTTGTCCTCACCCAGGAAGGTGTGCACCATGACCACGACATGGCCCGTCCATGCACCCTGACTCGCCTCGGCCGCAGCCTTCCGGTACTCGGAGATTTTCTCGGCCAACAGCTCGGGGCTTTGGCCGAGCAGGTGGGTCAGCAACCCAGCGCCTATACGGCCCGCGCTCCGGAAGGTCTCGACGTCACCGACACTGGTGATCCAGACAGGCAATTCCTCCTGTACCGGCGGAGGAAAGGACCGCACCTTCGCCGGGTTTCCCATCCCGTCAGGGAGATCGACGGTCTCGCCACGCCACAGGGACCGTACTTGCTCGACCCGCTCGTACATCTCGGTCCGGCGGTCCGCGTAGGCCGACGGGTTCAGCACAAAATCAGTGGCGTGCCAACCTGAGGCAAAGGACACACCGACGCGGCCGTGCGAGATGTTGTCCACCACCGACCATTCCTCGGCGACCCGCAAGGGGTGATGGAGGGGTGCGACAACGCTACCTGCCCGAATTTTGATGCGTCTGGTGATCGCGGCAATCGCCGCACTGGTCACCGACGGATTCGGATAAGTGCCTCCGTAGTGATGGAAATGACGTTCCGGCGTCCATACGGCTTGGAAGCCGTGCTCGTCCGCGAAAAGAGCGCCTTCGATGAGCAGCTTATACCGATCACCCTCGGCGTTTCCACTGTCATTGGCGAAGTAGAAAAGACTGAAATCCGTAACACTCACACCCCTCATCGGTCAGCATGGAACCGGTGCCAGAATGCGCCGACATCAGTGACACGCATAGGCGCCCTACTGTGCGGCGGCATCGAAGGCAAGTCCAGCGTTGACTTAATCGGTGGCACGGCCATGTGCCACCGCTTGTCTCGCCGGCGGGACAGGCTCGACACACGGCTCCACGGCAGGCTCGCGGCGTATATCGGCCGACAATGACTGGGCGGAGGTGAAGATCGCCGTATCGCCGGACCGGATGAAACGCAGGTAGTCTCCGTGATCAGTCCGCACATAGACAGTAGATATGCGATATATCCGATCGGTCGGAGGGCTTCTTCGCGTTTGGCTGCAGCTTCTTCGAGTTCGCCGGGAATTGCCCGCCGGCTATGGGGGTCGTCGGTCGAGTGCGCGCTGTCCTGGGGCACGGTTTCCCTGGCCCGCCCGCGGTACTGAACCGAGCCGCGGTGTCACCGACCTGCCGCGGCGTCACCGGTCGGCCGTGACGCGGAGATCGCCCGAACACCCGGCTCACCACACGATCGTGCTCCGGAGTCGGAAGCAAGCACATGACGGTTAGGGGAGGCGCGATGGATTGGCTGTTGTCGCAGCTTCGGGGTCGAGCCGACGCCGAAGCCATGGTCGGACACGGCGGCAGGGTCACGTACGCCGACCTCGCGGAGCGGGCCACTGGCTGGCTGGCCGAGCTGGACCGGCTCGAAGTAACGGCCGGCGAGATCGTGGCGGTGGTCGGGAACACCTCACCGAACACCGTCGCGCTCTTCACGGCGCTCGCCGTCCGAGGCGCTGTCGTGATGCCCTTCGCTCCCGCCGATCCGCCGAGGGATCAGCGGAAGCGCCGGATCGAGACGGCACACGCGACCCGTGTCGTCGAGTTCAGCGGTCCTGACGAGTGGACGGTCCAGACCATCGCGGCACCGGACGTGCCACGGCCACGCCTTCTGACCGAGCTCGCCACCCTCGGGGAGGCCGGGCTGCTGCTGTTCTCCTCGGGCTCGACGGGCGAGAGCAAGGCCGCGCTGCTCTCGCTCCCCCGGCTGCTCGGCGGCTTCCGTGCGTCGTCGCGCCCTCGGCGAACGCTGCAGTTCATGGCGCTCGACCACATCGGTGGAGTCAACACGCTGTTCCGTACCCTCATCAGCGGCGGCACGGTGGTCACCGAGCCGCAACGCACCCCCAAGCACGCGTGCGAGGCCATCGAGCGTCACCGCGTCCAGGTGTTACCGACCACACCGACCTTCCTCAACATGTTGCTGGTCTCCGGCGCCTACCGGGACTACGACCTGTCCTCACTCGAACTGATCACCTACGGCACGGAGCCCATGCGCGAGGTCACCCTCGCGCACGCGGCCACCGAGTTCCCCCGTGTGCAGTTCAAGCAGACCTACGGCCTCACCGAGACCGGCATCCTGCCCACGCGATCGATCTCGTCGGACTCGTTGCGGATGGACGTCGGAGGGCGGGGATTCGGGACGGAGGTGCGCGACGGGGTGCTCTGGATCAAGTCGCCGAGCGCCATGCTCGGGTATCTCAACGCGCCCAGCCCGTTCGACGAGGACGGCTGGCTCAACACCGGAGACGCGGTCGAGGTGGCCGAGGACGGCACCCTCCGCGTACTCGGGCGGCTCTCGGCGCTGATCAACGTGGGCGGAGAGAAGGTGTCACCGGCCGAGGTCGAGAACGTGCTGCTCCGGGCCGTCAACGTCTGCGACGTCATCGTGACCGGACGCCCGAACGCCGTCACCGGTCACATCGTCACGGCCACGGTCGAACTGGCCGAGCCGGAGGAGCAGCGGGCACTGAACAGGCGGCTGCGCCAGTTCTGTACCGACCACCTACCGCCCCACAAGGTTCCGGCCGTCGTCACCGTCTCGGACGTGCCGTTGCACGGCGAGCGATTCAAGCGCATGGGGGGTGCGGTGTGAACGGCACCGTGGATCAGCGTCCGGTGGCTGTCGTCAGCGGAGGCAGCCGAGGTCTGGGACTGGCGCTGGTGACCGACTTCCTGGAGCGCGGTTACCGAGTGGAGACCTTCAGCCGGTCCGAGTCCGCCGAGCTCATCGCGCTGCGCAAGTCGACCGCTCCGGACACCCTGTTCTGGTCCTCGATCGACGGAACGAACGCCGAAGCCGTCGAGGAGTTCGCCCGCGCGGCCGTGCGTCGCCATCGCCGTATCGACACGCTCGTGAACAACGCGGCGATCGGGCTGGAGGGCCTGCTGACACTGACCGCCCCGACGGCCATCGACACGGCACTGCGGACCAACGTGACACTGCCGGTTCTGCTCACCCGGGCCTGTCTGAAGCCCATGCTGGCCCGTCGGGCGGGTGTGGTGATCAACCTGTCCTCCATCAACGCGCTGCGCGGGCAGACCGGCGTCGCCGTGTACGGCGCCGCGAAAGCGGCGCTCGACGGGCTGACGCGAGGTCTCGCCCGTGAGGTCGGCCCTGCCGGGGTCCGCGTGGTCAGTGTCGCCCCCGGCTACTTCGACAGCGAGATGACCGCGGGTATCGGCGAGGCCCAGCGCCGCCGCATCGTGCGCCGGACGCCGTTGGGCCGGCTCGGCTCGATAGAGGACGTGCTCGGCGTCATCCGGTTCCTCACCTCGCCCGCGGCGAACTTCATCACCGGCCAGACCATCACCGTCGACGGTGGCTACACCTGCTGAACCCCTACCGCGGGGGCTGGGTACATATGAACGGAGTGTGATTCCAATGAACAAGCGGGACACGGTCAAAGCCGCACTGCTCGAGATCGTGAACGAGGTGGCCGGGCCGGTCGAGCAGCTGGACGAGGACCAACTGCTCGTCGATCAGCTCGGTCTTGAGTCGCTGCACCTGGCGCGGCTCGTCGCCGTACTGGAGATGGAACTGGACACCGACCCGTTCTCCGACGACGTTCCCATCACCAGTGTGCGCACGGTCGGTGACCTGCTGCAGGCGTACGACCCGGTCGTGCTGCCCCGACTCGGTGCCGGCGAGCCGTCATGACGCAGCGCGCCCCGGGCGGGGAACCGATCGCGATCGTCGGCATGGCCGCCCGTTTCCCCGGAGCCGCGGACCTGGACCGGTTCTGGGACGCGATCCTGGCCGGACGCGAGGCGATACGCGACCTCGGTGACGAGGAGTTACTGCGCGGTGGGGTGAACCCGGAGTGGCTGACGAACCCTGATTACGTGAAGGCGACCGCGTCGATGGACGACGTCGACCTGTTCGACGCGGCCTTCTTCGACATCTCCGGCCGCGAGGCCGCTGTGACGGACCCTCAGCAGCGGATCTTCCTGGAGACGTGCTGGCACGCTCTCGAGAACGCGGGCCTGCGCACCGCGGCCGGGACGGGGACCTCGGTCGGTGTGTTCGCCGGCAGCGGCGGTGTTCTCACCAGCTACCTCCCCCAGGTGTTGAACAGCGTCGGGACGCTGGAAGATCCCACGGCTTCACTCGAACAGCTCGGGACCGACAAGGACTTCCTCGCCACGCGGGTGTCGTACAAGCTCAATCTGACCGGGCCCAGTCTGACGGTGCAGACGGCGTGCTCCACTTCGCTGGTCGCGGTGCACCTCGCCGTCCAGAGCCTGTTGCGCGGCGAGTGTGACGCGGCACTGGCCGGCGGCGTGAACATCCGGCTCCCCCAGGCCGCCGGGTACTGGCACCGCCGGGGCGGCATCCTGTCGCCGGACGGCCGGTGCCGCCCCTTCGATGTCGGCTCGCAGGGAACGATCTTCGGCAGCGGCGTGGGCGCCGTCGTCCTCAAGCCCCTCGCCGACGCGCTGCGCGACGGTGACACCGTCTACGCCACCATCCTCGGAACCGCGATCAACAACGACGGCGGCGGCAAGTCGAGCTACGGCGCCGCGAGCCTGCCGGGCCAGCTGGCCGCGATGCGTCAGGCGCTCCACGTCTCCGGCGTCGATCCCGCCACGATCGGCTACATCGAGGCGCACGGCACCGGGGTACCGCTCGGCGACCCCACCGAGATCGGCGCGCTGAAGCAGGTCTTCGGACAGGACGCGCCCTGCGCCATCGGCTCGGTGAAGGCGTTGATCGGGCACATGGAGGCGGCATCGGGCATAGCGGGCCTGATCAAGGCCGCACTGTCCCTGTACCGGGGGCAGATCCCGCCCAGCCCGTACTTCACGGAGCCGAATCCCCGGCTGAAGCTGGACGACACAGGCCTGTTCGTCAACCCGGCGCCGCTGCCCCTGCCCGGGACTCCCCGCCGGGCAGCGGTCAACTCCCTCGGCATCGGCGGCACCAACGCCTTCGCCGTGCTCGAACAGGCGCCGGAACGCACGCGGGCGGGCCGGCGTCCGGGGCACGACCTCATCACGATCAGCGCCAGGAGCGCGGACGCGCTGCGGGAACTCGCGGACCGGTGGGCGAACCGCCTGCGCGAGCCGGACGCGGCCCTGACAGACCTGGCCTATACGAGTCAGGTCGGTCGCCGCGCGCTGCGTCACCGGCTCAGCGTCGTCGCGGACACCGAGCACACGGCAGCCGAGCGCATCGAGTCGTGGCTGCGCGACGGAACCGGGCCGGCGGACACGGGTGAATCCGGGCGCGCCAATCCGAGGGTCGGGTTCCTCTTCCCCGGTCAGAGCTCCGAGTACGCCGGCATGGCGGTCGACCTCCACCGAGAGCATCCGACCTTCCGCGCGGCACTGGACCGCCACGCGGACACCTTCCGCCGCCTCACCGGCGTCGGCCCTCTCGACGTGTTCGCCGACCCCGCGGCCCAGACGCGGGCCGAGCTGCTCCAGCCTGCGGTCTTCCTCCTGCAGGTCACGCTGGCGGAGTTCTGGGCCGCGTGCGGAGTACGGCCGGACGCGGTGGTCGGTCACAGCCTCGGCGAGTACGCGGCCGCCTGCGTGGCCGGCGTGTTCGGCGTCGAAGAGGGACTCGAACTGGTCTGCGCGCGCGGCCGCGCCTTCGCGGCTGTTCCCGGCAGCGGCCGGATGGTCGCCGTCGGCTGCACCGACGTGGCCGAGCTGGAACGGCTGGTCGAGGCCAAGGGCGGTTCGGCGGCAGTCGCCGCGTACAACGCGCCGGAACGGATCACGGTCTCCGGCTCGGACACCGAGATGAGCGAGCTGGAAGCGGAATTCCGACAGCGGGGCTGGCCAACGATCCCTCTGGAAACGACGCACGCCTTCCACTCACCGTTGGTCGCCCCGGCCGTCCCCGCACTCGTCCAGGCCGCGAGCCGGATCACCCACCGGCAGCCCGTCGTGCCGATGGCGCTGAACCTCACCGGCACCTGGGCGGGCCGTGCCGAGCTCGGTGCGGAGTACTGGGGACGGCAGCTCACCTCACCGGTCAGGTTCGCGCCCGGCATCGGCGAACTGCTCGGCGGGGGATGCACGGTTTTCCTCGAAGTGGGCCCAGGCCGGACCCTCACGACCTCAGGGCGCGTCCAATCCGACGACGGTGCCGTCTGGTTGCCCGGCCTCGCCCCCAGGACCCCGGACCCGGTCACCGTGCTCACCCACCTGGCACGCCTGGACAGGGCGGGGATACCGGTCGACTGGGCGGCGTACTACGCCCCGTTGAAGGCGGGCAAGACTTCCGCTCCGCTCTATCCCTTCGCCCGGACCCGGCACTGGACCGCACCGGCGCTACCCCATGCCGCCGCGGCGTCCTCCGGCGCCGAGCTGTCCGCTCAACCGGCCGGGAATCTGCCCGAACTGAGCCGGCTGGCGCTGCCGCAGTCCACGCAGCGGCGTTACGAGACCACGGTGGCCGCGACGGCTCCGCGGGCGCTCGCCGATCACGAGATTTCCGGCCGCCTCGTCGTGCCGGGGGCCTACCACACTGCCTGCCTGGTGGAGGCTGTGGCCGGCGACGACTCCGCTGTGGTCATCGAGGATCTGGTCTTCCCGCGAGCGCTGGAGGTCGACAAGGCGCAACGCCGACTCCACCTTGTGCTCACCCCGGCCGGGAACCACCGGTTCGTCGCCCAGTCGCTCAGCCTGACCAACGCGGACGACCCGCTGGCCGACGAATCCTGGCAGGTGCACGCGGAGGGGCGGATCCAACGGACTGACGCCCTCGCACAACCAACGGATCCGGCGGCCCACCTCGCCGGCCGGCCGGTTTCCTCGGCTGAGCTCTACCCGCTGTTCGAGGCGGCGGGCTTCCGGTTCGGTCCGGCGTTCCAGTGGATCGAAGAGCTGCGTCTGGACGGTGAGGACAGCTCCGGCGACCTCGGCTTCGCGGCGGACTCGCCGCGAGAGCGGACCATGGCACTGCTTGACTCCTGCGTTCAGCTGGCGATCGCGGCACGGATCGTCCGCGCGGCCCCCGAGGACGGCGTGCTGTTGCCGTTCCGGATCGAGCGGGCCGTGTTCCACCCCTCCGACCACGCTGTGGCATCAGGTGTCGCGCTCGTCCGGCACCGCGAGGCCGATGCCTCTGGAGCACTGGCCGACGTCTCACTGACCGACCGCGAAGGCAACCCGCTGGTCGAGCTCATCGGCCTCCAGCTGAGAGCGGTCTCCTTCCGTTCGCCCGAGGCCGCGGTCTACGCCGACACCTGGGAGTTGGTCGAGGCGACCGGTGACACGTCGCCCACGACCGGCACGTGGATCGTGCTCGCCGACCGTCAGGGGCACTGGCGTCCCGCGGTCACAGCACTGGAGGCAAGCGGCAGCCGGTGTGTGATCGCCGAGGTGGGCACGACCTTCGCCCGCCTCGACGATCATCGATTCGCGCTGGATCCCACCGACGCGGATCACCTGGTCCGGCTGTTCCGCGAGAACGGGCCGGCGAGCGTGCTGCACTGCCTCGGCCTGGACGCCCAGAACACCCGCACCGCCTGCGGCAGCGTGCCCGCGCTCGTGCAGGCCACCGAGCGCACGGACTGGACGCCCGATTCCGTGGTGCTGCTGACCCGCGGTGCGGTGGCCGTACGCGAGCCCGCCGAGGTCGGCGACCCCTACGGGTCGATGCTGTGGGGCCTTGGCCGGAGTGCGGCACTGGAAACACCTCAGCTAAATGTGCGGCTGCTCGACGTGGACCCACGGGACGTCACCGGCGCGCTGAGCGTCCCGTCCGCATGGCCCGGCGCTGAAGCCGCGATCCGCAACGGGCTGCTCTACCGGCCCACGCTGCACCGCGAGTCGGGGCTGCCGACACGTCCTGGCCGACTGAGCGGCCACGGGTGCTACCTGATCACCGGGGGGACCGGAGCGCTCGGTCTGCGTACCGCGGCGTGGCTGGGCAGACGCGGGGTGCGGCACGTCGTACTCGCGTCACGACGTGCCGACGAGGCACGGGTCGAGGAGCAGGTCCGCGACCTGGAAAAGTCCGGGCTGAAGGTCACCCTGGCCGGCCTGGACGTCACGGACGAGGCCGCGGTCAACCGGCTGGTCGAGCGGGCGCAGCGGGAGTGGGGCGGCCTCAAGGGCGTCGTCCACGCGGCCGGTGTACTCGATGACGCGGTGCTGTCGCAGCTGAACTGGGACCGCTTCCAGTCGGTCCTGGACCCGAAGGTCGCCGGTGGTTGGCACCTGCACCGCGCCACCCTGGATCTCGACCTTGAGCACTTCATCCTGTTCTCCTCCACGGCCGCCCTGCTCGGGGCCCCGGGGCAGGCCCATTACGCGGCCGCCAACGCCTTCCTCGACGGGCTCGCCCACTACCGGCGCGGGTTGGGACTCCCCGCCCTCAGTGTCGGCTGGGGGCCATGGGAGGCGGGCATGGTGGCACAACTGAGCGAACGGCTCCAGGCCCGGCTCCTGGAGGGTGGGTTCACCCCACTGGAAACCGCTCCGGCATTCGCCGCGCTCGACCGGCTCCTGGCCGGGCCCGGTGCTCAGTACGGGGTCTTCTCCATGGACTGGTCCCGCTACCTGGACCGGTTCCCCACCGGGCGCGCGGTCGCCATGGGTGAGGGAACGCCTGCCGGGGACGGGGCGGAGGCGGTCAGGCGGCTGCGGCGGGACTGGCTCGGCGCCACGCCGGAACGTCGTCGCGAGCTGGTGCTCGCCTACCTGCGCGCCATGCTGGCCACGCGACTAGGCGTGGCCGAGGCCGCCATCGACGAGGACCTCTCGCTCCACGAAGCTGGGCTCGACTCGCTGGTGGCGGTCGAAGTACGCGGCCAGATCTTCCGCGACCTGGACGTCGACCTGCCGCTCACCGGTCTCCTCCAAGGCAAGGCCCTGCGACTGCTCGTCGATGAGCTGTCGGAGCGCCTGCTGCTCGACGCCCCGGCCCAACCCACCGCGTCCACGGCGGCGCCGACCGCCGTGGAGCCCTTCTCACCGGAGGAGGCCGAACGCCTCCTGGCCAACCTCGACTCGCTGACTGAGGACCAGATCCAGGCGCTGCTGCCCTGGCTGGCCGACCAGGACGGAACCTCATGACCTCCGACGACTTTCCAAAAGACGACCCTCAGCAATGGGCGATACGGAAGAAGCTGGAGGCGGCACTCCGGGCACGTGCCGGCCAGGCGCGGACCGAGCACCCGCTCTCGTACGCCCAGCGCCCGCTTCTGTTGCTGCATCGGATGAACCCGGACAGCGCGTCCTACAACGTCGGGTTCACCGCCCGGTTCACCGGCGGATTCGACTCCGCCGCGTTCCGCAGCGCGGTGTCGTCGCTCGTCGGACGGCACGCGGCCCTGCGTACGACCTTCCACGGCACCGACGGCCAGACAGTGCACGGGTGGCTCGAACCCGACTTCGCCGAAATGGACGCGAGCCAGTGGGACGAGCAGCGGATCGAGGACGCGGTGCGCCGCGCCTATCGCGAGCCGTTCGCCTTCTCGACCGGGCCGCTGGTCCGCGTACGGACGTATGCGGTGGCGCCGGGAGAGGCTGTGGTGCTGCTGGCCGTGCACCATGTGGTGTGCGACTTCTGGTCGCTCAGTGTCGTCGTGGCGGAGCTCGAACAGCTCTACCTCGCGGAGACCGAACGGCGTCCGTCGCGGCTGCCCGGACGCAACATCCCCTACAGCGACTTCGTCGCCCACCAGCGGGAGCTGATCCAGGGGGAGAAGGGCAGCGAGGCTCGCGCCTACTGGCACGCTCAGCTCTCCGGCCGACTTGAGCCGGCCGAATGGCCCCGCTTCGAACCCGACCCGGGTGCCGACGGGGGCGGATCGATCCTGTTCCCCATCTCCGCGGAGCTCGCCGACCGCGTGTTCGCGCTGGCCAAGGAGGAAGGGGTCACTCCTTACGCCGTGTTGCTGACTGCCTTTCAGGTCCTGGTCAGTCGCTACACCGGTCGGCGTGACGTCCTGGTGGGGTCCCCCTTCGCCGGCCGGACCAGTCCGACGATGGCCGAGTGCGTCGGAAACTTCGTCAACCCCGTCGTCCTGCGCGCCGATCTGAGCGACGCGGTGTCGTTCCGGGAGCAGCTGGGGCGGACTCGCCGTACCGTCATCGAGGCGCTGGAGCACCAGGACTACCCGTTCGAGCTGCTGGTCGGCGAGCTGGCGCCGCGCCGGGTGGACGACCGTAACCCGATCTTCCAGGCGATGTTCAGCTACCAGAAACCCAGCCGGTACCCGGCACTGGCGGGCCTGTACGTGGCTGACGACGCCGCGGCGCCGGCCGACTGGGCGGGGCTGACCGCGGTGCCGTTCCGCCTGGACCAGCAGGACGACCAACTTGAGCTCGTACTCGAGGTCGTGCACGACGGCGACCGGCTTGTCGGGCTGCTCAAGTACCGCAAGTCCGTCTTCTCGGCCCAGGCGGCTCGTCAGGTGACCGGGAACTATCTGGCGCTGCTGCGGGCCGCGCTCGCGGACCCCGGTCGTGGTGTGGCGGAGCTGCCGATGGCGTCCGAAGTCACCCCCGGCATCAGCCGGCGCACCGCCGCGGTGCGCGAGTCCGTCGGCGCGACTCCGCGGAGCGGCACCGCTCTGCGGGGTATCGAGCAGCGCATCACGGCCGTCTGGCGGCAGGTGCTGGGGCGCGAGGGTGTGGGGCCGGATGACAACTTCTTCGATCTCGGTGGCAACTCGATGCTGCTGATGCAGGTGCACGAGATGCTCGCCGACGAAGCCGCGGATACGCCGCTGAAGGTCAACGAGATGTTCCGCTATCCGACGGTGTCCGGTCTGGCCCGGCGCCTCGGCCAGACCGGACACGGGGCCGGTACGGACCCTGGCCGGGGCCGGGCGTCCAACAGACGGGCCCAGTTGGCGGGCGGAACGGCCCGCAGCGCTCGCCTGCGCGCGCGGGAGCGTCATGTCCAGGACACCGATGGGGGCAACGATGTCTGACGGTGGCATGGCCGATCCGACGGCTCGGCAGAATGACGTGGCCGTGATCGGCATGTGCGGCCGGTTCCCCGGCGCCGGGGATCTGGCTCAGTTCTGGAACCGGCTGCGTGCCGGGGACGACCTGCTGACCACCTTCACGGACGCCGAACTCGCGGCTGCCGGGGCGCCGGAGCAGGTGCTGCGTGATCCCGCCTATGTCAAACGGGCCGCGGTCCTGCCGGACGCGTTCGACTTCGACCACGAGTTCTTCGGCTTCACCAAGCGCGAGGCGAAACTGCTCGATCCGCAGCAACGCATCCTGCTTGAGGTCGCGTGGGAGCTGCTGGAGACAATCGGCTACTCGGGTGGAGCGGATGCTCAGGCCATCGGCGTGTTTGCCGGTGCGTCGATGAACACGTACCTGACGAATGTCGTGGCTCGTTCCTGTGACCCGCTGGGCTACGCCGGCACCGAGCTGATGATCGCCAACGACAAGGACTACCTGACCACCAGGATCTCGTACAAGCTGGATCTCAACGGGCCGAGCATCAACGTGCAGACCGCCTGTTCGACGTCGCTGGTCGCTGTGCATCTGGCCGTGCAGAGCCTGCTCACAGGTGAGTGCGACATCGCCCTGGCGGGCGGGGTGTCGGTCATCGCCAACAGCTATCCGGGCTACGTCTTCAGCGAGGGGATGATCCTCTCCCCGGACGGGCGGTGCCGGCCGTTCGACGCCGACGGAGCAGGGACGACCTTCGGTGACGGGGTGGGGCTTGTCGCCCTGAAGCGGCTGGCCGAGGCCATCGAGGACGGCGATCAGATCCTCGCGGTGGTGAAGGGATCGGCGATCAACAACGACGGCTCCGACAAGATCGGATACACCGCTCCGAGCATCGGCGGGCAACGGGCCGTGATCACCGAGGCGCAGGCGGTGGCGGAGGTGGACGCCGACACCATCACGTACGTCGAGGCGCACGGCACCGCCACGGTGCTGGGCGACCCCATCGAGTTCGCCGCGCTGAGCGAGGCCTTCGCCGACGGCGGGGCCCGGCCGGGCCAGTGCGCCCTGGGCTCGGTCAAGGCGAATGTCGGGCACCTCGCCGCCGCGGCGGGAATCGCCGGCTTCATCAAGGCGGTACTGGCGCTGCGGCACCGGGAGATCCCGGGTCACCCGGCATTCGACCGGCCCAACCCCCAGATCGATCTGGTGGGCAGCCCGTTCCACATCAACACCCTGCCGATGGCCTGGCCCTCGGGCGAGACCCCCCGCCGGGCCGGAGTGAGTTCGTTCGGTATCGGCGGCACGAACGCTCATGTCGTCCTGGAGGAAGCACTCCCACTCCCCGGCCGGCCGGCGACGACGGGCGGCCCGCAGACGCTTGCGGTGAGTGCCCCGAGCGACTTGGCGCTGCGCGAGCTGGCCGGTCGACTGGCCGATGTACTGGAGGGACCGGAGGCACCCGAGCTCATCGACGTGGCGTTCACACTGCGGCAGGGCCGACGCAGCCATGCACATCGTTGCGCCGTCACTGCGGCGGACCGCGCCACCGCCGCGGCCGGATTGCGCGCGCTCGCCGAGGGCGAGAGCGCGGGCGGGCGGGTGGCGGAGACCACCCCGGGCGTGTCGTTCCTCTTCGGCGACGTCCCGGCCGAGGAGTTCCGTGCGTTGTTCGCGCAGTTGCCCGCGGTCGCCGACATCAGGGAGCGGTCTTCCGGGGGTGCCGGGGGCGCCGTCCCAAGTGCGGACGACCCGTCGGCGGCTCTGGCTCTGGTGACCGCGAGCCAGGTGCTCGCGACGCTGTGGACGGAGTCCGGCGTCCGGCCGACGGCGGTCGGAGGGGCTGGAGTGGGAGAACTCCTCGCGGCCTGTTACGCCGGCGTCCTCGAACCGTCCGAGGCACTGGCACTGCTGTCCTGGCGAGCAGGACTGACCGACCACGCCCCCGAGGTGCGCCCGAGAGTTCCGGACATTCCCCTTCTGTCGGCCGTCGTGGGCGGTGAACTGCCGCAGGAACGGGTGCTCGACCCGCTGCACTGGACCCGGGACGTCTGGGAGGGCGACCGGCTGGCCGAGGCGTTCACCGGCCGCGCGGCGGACGGTGCGGCCGTGGTGGCTGTCGGCAACCCCCCCGTACTCCCGGCAGGCTCCGGCCTCGACGACGAACAGGCCCTGCCGCCCGTGGCCAGGCTTCTGACCGCCGCGGCACGACTGTGGACCGCAGGCGTGCCGGTGAACTGGTCCGGCTGGTACGGCGGACAGCGGCACCGCGTCCCCCTGCCGGTGCACCCGCTGCAGCGCACCTTCCTCCGTCTCGAACCGCCACCCGCATCCGGCCACAAGGAGCCGAGCCGTAGTCAGAACCCGGCCGAGTGGCTGTACACGCCGTCATGGCAGCGCCTCGGCCCGGGACCGGGCGTGCCCGCGGAAAGCACGTTGCCCGCCGGCCCATGGCTGCTGTTCGGGGACTCCGGTGGGGTCGGCGACTCGCTCGCAGGCTCCCTGCGCGAACGAGGCGCCGCCGTGGTCGTAGTACGTCAGGGTGGTGCTTTCCGCCGAGTCGACGCCGCTTCCTTCGTCGTCGATCCCACGGATTCCGGCGACTACGAGAAGTTGTTCGACGCGCTCGCGGTGGATGGGCTGACCCCCGAGCGGGTCGTGCATCTCTGGTCTCTCGACATCGCTCCGGGGCACCTCACGACCGACAGTCTGGACCAGGCCTGCGACCTCGGGCTGTTCTCCGTTCTCGACGTCGCCAGGCGGCTCGCCCGTGGTCCGGGCCACGAATGCGCGCACATCGGGGTGGTGGTCCGCGACGTGCACGACATCACGGGCGGTGAAACCCTCGCGCCCGCCGCCGCGATGACCGAAGCCGCGCTGAACCGTATGTCCCAGGAATTCGCCGGGCTCCGTTGTCGAGGCATCGACATCGGCGGGATCCCCCTCACACCGGAAACCCTCCTCGCGGAGATCGTCGGCCCGACCGGGTCCCCGGTCGCGTTTCGGCACGGGCACCGTTGGACGCGGCATCTCGTTCCCGCAGCGGCCGGCCCCGGCCCGTCGGTCCCGACCAGTCGGCTGCGCCCCGGCGGTGTGTACCTCATCACCGGCGGTCTCGGGCAGATGGGTCTGGCCCTCGCCGGCCACCTGGCCCGCGTCGCCGGGGCCAAGCTGGTGCTCACCGGGCAGTCCCCGCTGCCACGACCCGACGCGTCCGACCGGTGGATCGCCGAGCACGGAGCAGCCGATCCGGTCAGCCGGAAGATCGAGGCCGTCCGCGGCGTCGAACGCCTCGGCGCCACCGTCATGGCGGCGGCCGTCGACGTCACCGACGCGGGGGCGATGCGGGAGTTGGTCGGCACCGCCCGTCAGCGGTTCGGCCGGATCGACGGATGGTTCCACTGCGCCGACTCGCCACACGACCAGGGCGACCGCGGGGTCGACCCCACCGACCGGGCGGCCTGGCGGCAGGCCCTCGCCCCGAGGGTCCGCGGAGCGCTGGTGCTGGCCGAGATCTTCGCCGACACGCCCGTCGATTTCGGCGTCACGATGGGCTCCCTCACCTCGGTGCCGGGCGGCGGCGACCCGTGGCAGGCGGCGGCCGACCGCTTCCTCCATGCCCAGGCATCGGGCATGGACGGAGTGATCAACATCGACTGGGACGGCTCCCTGCCACCAGGGCAGCGTGCCAACGTCCTTGACCTTGTTCTGCGTTCCGACATGCCGTCCCTGCTCTCGGTCTCCACGACCGACCCGAACCGCCGCGTCCAGCAGCCGTCGGCCCTCACGGAGCCGGCGCGCCCCGCCCTCGCCTCCCCCAGGCCCAGGCAGCAGCTGAGTGGCGACGAGCTGAAGGCGGCGCTGGCGAATCTGTGGTCCGAAGTACTGCGGACCGAGATCAATCGGTACGACTTGAGCATTTTCGACGTGGGTGGCGACGAGTTGCTCGCGGTCAGGCTCGCCCGGCGCATCGAGGAAGAGCTCAGCCTGCCGCTGACGGCAGTCGAACTCCTCGCGAACCCGACGATCGACCGCCTCGCGGCAAGCCTGGCCGCGGGACGAACGGCAGCGCCGTCCCGCCGCCGCGTCGGCCGCCGAAGGGAAACAGCCTGATGTTCGACCACGAGGAGAGCACAGTGGAACCCCTGCTCCAGGAACTCGCCACCGTCGTCGGCGACTATTTCGACATCCAGCCCGAACAGTTGGACCCCAACCTCGCGCTCACGGAACTCGGGGACTCGATGTCGCTGCTCGGCATGTTGCAGCGCCTGGAGGACCGCTACAGCTGCAAAGTGCCGCTCCGGCAGCTTTTCGGTGACGTCCAGACCCTGCCCGACCTCGCCGGGTACCTTCTCGCGCACGCACCGGTGGAGAAGCTGCCGGGAGCGCGGACGGTACCGCCCTCGCCTGCTGTTGTGTCCACCACCGATGCCATGGCCGCCGTAGGTTCCGTGGCTGCCACAGCCGCCGTGGCTGACACGGCGCCGGTACCGGCACTCTCGCCGGCGGCGCCGATCGACAGCGCGCCAGCAGTCGCAGCATCATCGACCGCGTTGCCGATGCCAGGTGGTGCCTCGGTGCCGGGCGTCTCGACGGCCGTGCAGGACCTGATCAAGGAACAGCTCCTGGTCATGCAGCGCCAGCTCCAGCTGCTGGCGGGCAACGGGCCGACCGCCACGGCCCCCACGGCCGGCCCGGCCACCGGGCCCGCGTCCGAAGCCGGCGTGTCGGCGCCCGTGGCGCTCTCCCCTGAGCGGCCGGCACCGGCGAGGTCGGTGGTGCCGCTCGCACCCGGCGCACGGAGCAGCGCGATCGGCCCCGTGGAGACGCCGGAACGCGCCCGCTACCTGAAGGAGCTCGCCGACCGTCTCAGCGCCCGGACCAAGGGCTCCAAGGAATTCGCCCAACGGTTCCGGACGATGGTCGCCGACAGCCGGTCCACTGTCGGCTTTCGCCCCTCGACCAAGGAGATGCTGTACCCGATCGTCGCCGAGCGCGGGCAGGGCTCACGGCTGTGGGACATCGACGGGAACGAGTACGTCGACCTCACCCTGGGATACGGCGTCCACCTCCTCGGCCACAATCCACCCGTCGTCATGTCGGCCGTCCGCGAGCGGCTGGACGTCGGTTTCAGCCTCGGGCCGCGCACCCAGCTGGTCGAGGAAGTCGCCGCCGGAATACTCGAACTCACCGGCATGGAGCGCGTCGCCTTCCTCAACAGCGGCACGGAAGCGGTCATGACAGCGGTCCGGCTCGCACGGGCGGCGACCGGCCGCGACAAGATCGTGGTCTTTTCCACCGCGTACCACGGCCACTTCGACAGCGTGCTCGCCGTGCCCTCCCATGAGAACGGCGTGTTCGGCACCCGACCACTCGCACCGGGCGTCTCGCCGCATGCCGTGGAGAACGTGTACGTGCTCGAGTTCGGCTCCGACGACGCTCTCGACTTCATCAACAGGCACGGAGCGGACCTCGCCGCGGTTCTGACCGAGCCGGTGACGCTGCGCACTCCTGGCGTGCAGAAGCCCGATTTCCTGCGCGCGGTCCGGGAGATCACCAGGAGGCACGGTACGAAGCTCATCTTCGACGAGATGGTCACGGGTTTCCGTTGTCATCCGGCGGGCGTCCAGGGGCTGTACGGCATCGAGGCCGACCTCGCAACCTACGGCAAGATCGTCGGAGGCGGCATGCCGCTAGGCGTGATCGCCGGACGCGGTGGGGTCATGGACTCGATCGACGGCGGCGTCTGGAACTTCGGCGACGACTCGGGCCCGAGGGTGGAATCCACCTTCTTCGGCGGCACGTTCAACCAACATCCGCTGACCATGGCGACGGCCAAGGCGGTCCTCGAACACCTCCGCGCAGAGGGACCGGACCTGCAACGGAACCTCGACCGCACGACCGCGACGTTCGCGGACCAGCTGAACGCCGACTTCCGCGAGCTCGACGTGCCGATCGAAGTCCACAGGTTCTCCTCGCTCTTCAAGTTCGAGCACCAGGCGAACATGGACCCGTTCTACTTCAACCTGCTCGACCGTGGCGTGTTCGTCTGGGAGCTGCGCAACTTCTTCCTGTCCACCGCGCACGAGCAGGCCGACCTCGACCACATCCGTACCGCGGTGCGTGAATCGGTCGAGGAGCTGCGGGCCCACGGCCTACTCGGCAGCAGCCGTACGAATCCGGCCGGCCCCGTGCCTCATGCGGCAGCGCCACGCAGTACCCGCGCGCAGCGGCAGCTGCGGGCCCTCGACCAGGGCGCCGTGCCCGCCTTCGAGATGTCCGTCGGGTTCTGGCTCGACGGCCCGCTCGACCGCGACGCACTGCGCACCGCCGTGCGGGACCTGGTCGCCCGCCACGAGACGCTGCGGACCACGTTCGGTTCGGACGGTGACACGCTGGTCGTCCGTCCCGCGTCGGCGACACCTCCGCGCGAGGTGCTGACCGAGCACACCTGCGGGGACGAGGACGAACTCAGGCGCTTCCAGCGGAGCTGGGCCGAACGGCCGCTCGACCCGGTCGACGGGGAGGTGTTCCGCGCCGCTGTGGTGGAGGTCGGCCCGCAACGGCATCTGCTGTTGGTGACGGTGCATCACGCGATCGTGGACGGCTGGTCCTACAGCGTTCTGCTCAGCGACCTCGCCGCGATGTACAACGCCAGGTGCCGTGGCACGAGCCCCCAACTGCCGCCGGCCACGCAGTTCCGGGACTACCTCACCTGGCACCGGCGGGTCGCCGCCGGCCCCACCGCCGTCGAGCACCGCGACTTCTGGCGGTCCCTCCTGAAGGACGTTCCGGCGCTGGAACTGCCGTCGTCGGGGCAGCCGAGCGCGTTCCCTTACCGCGCGGTACGGCACAGCCTTCTCCTCGACCCCGAGTTCTGCGGTGAGATGCGCGCTGCCGCCCGCAACGAGGGCGTCACGGTCTTCGCCTACCTGGTGGCGGCCTGGGGGGCCTTGCTGCAGCGGCTGACGGGACAGGACGACGTCCTGGTGCCGGTCGCGGCCGCCCGGCGTCCGCCGGAGCTGGACCAGGTGGTCGGATACTGCTCGAACCTGCTGCCGCTGCGCCTGCGCCGGCCGGCGGACATGCTCGTCGGGGACTACGTGGCCGAGGTGCTCACGCAACTGGTCACCGGACTCGAGCACCAGGACTACCCGTTCGCGGACCTGATCACGGACTTCTCCCCGCCCGGGGCGGGTCTGCGCAGCGACTTGTTCACCACGTCGATGTCGTTCTACCGCCAGGTCGTGGTGCCCCCCATGGACGGGCTCACGGTCTCGGAAGCCGACCCGCTGCCGATCACCCACACCGGCAATCCCCTGGCACTGAACATCGTGGACGGCACGGACGGATTCCGGTGCGAGTTCGAGGCCGCAGGCGACCTCGTCGACTCCGACCTCGTCGAGCGCCTCCCGCAGTACTACCGGAACCTGCTCAGCGCCATGGTCGCCAACAGCGAGCGGCCGGTGGACGAACTCGACCACGAAGGCCAGGAAGCCGTGAACGCGAGCTAGGTACGAAGACAGGTATCTGCCTCCCGTGAGGCAGATACCTGAGCTTCCCCGCCGGTACGTGGCCGGAATCCCTACTCCGGATGCTTCCTCTCCTGCTGCCGACGGTTCTGCCGGCGCCGCGCGGCTGTGGCGTTGCGCGCACGAGGGCTTGTGGACTGTCCGTCGAAGGAACGACGTTCCACTTCTGGTTGGAGAGTTTCAGCGAGTGCGGTGATCGTCGGGTAGGTGAAGAAGGAAGTCAGCGGGACGTCGATACCGTGCCGGTCACGCAGTTCCTGGCGTATCCGCACCACGAGCAGTGATGTGGTGCCGGCGTCGAAGATGTTCTCCGTGACGCTGACGCGGGACACGTCCAGCACTTCGCTCCAGATCTCGTGCAGAAGATTCTGAACGGGTCCGCTGGGCAGGACTTGGTCCGTGCTGGAGACCTGTTGCCGGGCGAGGGCCTTCAAGGCGTTCCGGTCGGTCTTCCCGTTCGGGGTCAGCGGCAGTGCCGGCAAGGTCAGTACCCGGTTCGGCACCATGTACTCGGGCAGGCTCTGACGCAGAAACGCCCGCGCGCTGTGCTTCAGCACCCGCAGCAGAGCGCCCTGCCTGGGGTCGTTGCTGACGGGCCCGTCGACCGTCGGCCGCTCGTGGAGGAAGTCTCCGCCCCACTGGCCGCGGCGAGTGAAGACCGTCCGAATGCGTCCTTGTTCCGGGAGGCGAGGGGACCAGGCATGGTGAGTCTCCCAGCCGTGCCGGGCCGCAGCCTCGTCGAGTTCCTCCGGCGAACACGTGGAGTGGGGCGCCTCGTCACCCGCCACGAGCTGCGCGAAGCGGGCGACGCGGGTGTTCGGGATGCCGTCGACGACGACCGCGACCGAGCTCGACGTGTCGAGCAGCCCGTCCAGGCCTGCGAAGTCGGATACCTCCTCCCAGCCGCGGTACTCGCAGGGCTGCGGCTGTTCCGGTACCTCCCCGCCGACCTTCAGGAGGACGTCGTAGCGGAAGCGCGTCATTTCGTTGTCGAACCCGGAGGCCTTGAGCGAGACCTGAATTCCGGTCACCGCCGGAAGCGCGTCCTGCAGTTCCGCGAAATAGCCGGGGTCGATGAGGAGTTCGTCTTCTTCCAGTGCGTGCCGTGCGGCGAGGGCGCGCAGTTCCTCGGCGCCTATCCGGTCGTCCGTTTGCAGCACGCCGGCGTGGAACGCCTCTGCCAGCTTCAGGCTCCGCAGGTCGCCGACGAAGATGTGACCGCCGGGAACAACGATCTTGCTCGCTTCGGTCAGGACCTCCGTGAGGTAGTCCCGGCCGGGGAAATACTGGGCTACGGAGTTGATCACCACGCAGTCGAAGAGCTCTCCGCCGGCCACGTCCCCGATCTCCGTGGCAGCGGCCGTGGCCAGCCGCACCTGGTCGGCGAGCCCCCTTCGGGCAACCGCGTCCCGCACATGACCGATGGCTTCCGTGGAGAAGTCGATCCCCAGACAGCGGTCGGCCGCAGGGGCCAGGCGCAGCAGCAGCAATCCGGTGCCGCAGCCGATCTCCGCGAAGGTGCGGGCGCCCGTTTCGGTGATTCGGTCGACGGTCCGCGTCACCCAGTCCCGCATGTCCGTTTGCGGTAGTGGCTGCTTCGAGTAACTGCTCTGCCAGCCCTTCAGGTTGAAGTCGTCTTCGGCGGCGGGTTCGCCTTCGGCATAGGTGGTCTCCCAGATGGTGCACCAGTCCTCTGTGGTGCCATCGGCTCGCTCCGCCACGCTCTCCGGCGTCACGAAGGTGACCATCTGCTCCTCCCCTGCGGAGGTCGTTACGGCCAGCGTGCAGCCGTCGCGGACGCCGGGGCAGGCTCGGGCCGCGGCATCGACTTCCCCGGGTTCCACGCGGTGCCCACGGATCTTCACCTGGTCGTCGAGACGTCCGAGGTACTCAAGGTTCCCGTCGGACCGCCACCTGACAAGGTCTCCCGTGCGGTAAACGGGCAGCCCTTCGACGTCGACGAACCGCTGCGCGGTCAGTTCGGGGCGGCCGAGGTAGCCCAGTGCCAGCCCCGCACCGCCGATGCACAGCTCTCCAGGTACCCCCATGGGCGCCTGGCGGCCGCCGGCGTCGAGGACGAACAGGCGGGTGTTCGCAATGGGTCGCCCGATTCCGGTGACGGTGTCGGACCGCCCCAGCACCGCACGCGTCGACCATATGGTCGTTTCCGTCGGCCCGTAGAGGTTGTGCACTTCGGGCCCCATCGCTGTCAGCGCTCGGGCGAGCGAGTGCGGCAGGTGCTCTCCGCCGCTCCATATCTGCCGTAGCGCGGGCGGCGTGACGCGCTGGGACGAGGCGTAGAGCTTCCAGGTCGCCGGGGTGGCCTGTACCACCGTGATCTCCTCGTCGGAGAGCAGCTTGTGCAGGCGTTCCGGGTCGCCCCCGACACCTGGAGGCCCGATCACCAGCGTCCCGCCGGCGAGCAGTGGGAGCCAGAGTTCCAGTCCTGCGATGTCGAAGGACAGGGAGGTCAGTGCGAGCAACCGGTCTCGCGTGCCGAACCCGGACTCGGACACGAAGTCGTCCAGAAGGTTCCCGAGGCTCTTGTGGTTGACCATCACGCCCTTGGGGCGGCCGGTCGAGCCAGAGGTGTAGATCACGTAAGCCACGTCGTCGCCGCACGGCACGCAGGTCGGCTGTTCGGCCGGGAGCGGGAAGGCGGGCCAGTCCAGCAGCAGCACTTCGGTTCCCGGGGGCACGGGGATGCGGTCGGCGAGGTCGCGCATGCTCAGCAGCACCTTGATGCCGGCGTCCTGCGTCATGTGCTCCAGCCGGGCGCCCGGGTACGCCGGGTCGAGTGGTACGTAGGCTCCTCCCGCGGCCCAGACGCCGAGCAGGCCCGCCGGCAGGTCGCGGCCGCGGGGAAGAGCCACACCGACCAGATCGCCCGGCCGCAGCCCACGTGCCGTCAGCGCCGCACCGATCGCCTCCGCTCGTTCGACGAGCTCCGCGTAGGTGTAGGTGCCGTCGGACGCCTTCACCGCGACGGCGTCCGGTCGGCTGTGCGCAGTCGCGAACAGCCTGACGGGGAGCGCGCGAGCGTCGACCGGACGCGTGGGGCCCGTGCCCAGTGTGGCGAGTACGGCCCGCTCCTCCGCGTCCGCCAGGTCGATGTTCTCGACGAGGACGTCCGGGTTGACGGCGACGACCTCCCACAGCCGCCGCAGGTGCCGGACGAACCGCTCCGCCGTGTCCTGGTCGAAGAGATCGGTCGAATACTGGAGTCGGCAGTCGAGACCGTCGCTGAACGGAGTGACGTCGAGTACCAGGTCGAACTGTGAGGTTCCCGTCTGGTTGTCGATCAGTTCCAGTTCGGCGTCCGGCAGTTCCGTCTGACGGACGGAGCCGTCCTGGAATGCCACCATCACCTGGACCAGCGGGTTGTGGGACAGGCTGCGCTCGGGCGCGATGCCGTCGACGACTTCCTCGAAGGGGACGTTCCGCGACTCGACGCTCCGGTACACGTCACGTACACGCTCGATGTACGCGGCGAACGTTGGATCGCCGGTCATGTCCGTCGGGATCACGAGGGTGTTGGCAAAGGAACCGATCAGCTCTTCGGTGTCGACCGACGAACGGTTGTCCACCGGGGTTGCCACCAGCAGCCGTGACTGCCGCGACCACAGACCCAGTACTGCCGAGAACGAGGCCAGAACCGTCGTCCGGAGGGTCGCGCCGTGCTCTCGTGCCGCCTTCTCCAGCTCGCGAACCAGCGAGGGCGGGACGCGCCAGGACGAGGACGCCCCCGCGAAGGTCTGCACGGCCGGCCGAGGGCGGTCGGCCGGCAGATCGACCACCGTCGGGAAGCCCGTGAGCTCGCTTACCTGCGCGGCCCGTCGTTCCATGGCCTCCGGCGTGTTCGCCCACTCGCGCTGCCGTCTCGCGAAGTCGACGTAACGGGTGGGCGGCAACTCGGGCAGGTCAGGGACATCGCCTGCCCTGTCCTTTCGGTAGAGCTCGGCGACCTCGCGCAGAAAAATGTCCAGAGACCGGGGGTCGGCCACGACGTGATGCAGCACGAACACCAGAACTCTGGTGCCACTGCTGCCCTGCACCAGGCCTACCCGCACCAAGGGAGCGTCGGTCAGGTCGAACGGTTGGCGGGCGAGTTCTTCCGCTTTGGCGAAGACCGACGGTTCGTCGGACGCGTCGAGCTTCTGCACGGTGATGCGTGCCTCGTCCAGCACCTCCTGGACAAGGGCGTCCTCCAGGATGCCGAAGCGAGTCCGCAGGACCTCATGCCGTTCGATCACGCCGTTGACCGCATGCTCGAGAGTGGGTACGTCCAGTTCGCCGCGTACGACGAACCGCGCGCACAGGTTGTTCCGGGAGGTCCCGGGCAGCAGCTGTTCGGTGAACCAGAGCCGCTGCTGCGACAGCGAGGCCGGGTTTGCACTTGCGTCGAACGTCATCGGCTGACCTGCTTTCCCGACAGTTCCGCCGGGTCGATCCCGGGGCAATGCTCCAGCAGTGACGGATGCAGACAGGGGGTCCGCTCGAAAGTCCGCGGTGCCATGTCGATCCGGAGCGCATGATCACGCTCGGCGTAGGCCTGCCAGTCGATCCGCACACCACGTTCCCAAAGGGCTCCGACCGCCTGGAGCAGCGAACGTCGGCTGTCCGAGGCTTCTCCGTCGGACACCAGGGCCAGGGCAGCGTCTTCACGGAGCTGGGCCGTCCTCAGCAGACTCGTCCCGCCGTTCAGCTGGAGGTACACCGCCTCGGGGTGCTCGGACACCACCGAGCGCAAGGCCTCGTCGAACGGGGCGTGCTCACGCAGTTGCGCTCCCCAGTACCCGGGATCACAGGCCTCCTCGCTGGTCAGCCATGTCCCGGTGACGCAGGAAACCGTCGGCGTCGTGGGAGAGTTCAGCCGCACGTCGCGCATCCGACGGGTGAAGCGGACGGCGGCTTCGGCGCGTTCCGCAATATCTGACATGGTCTGGCTGCGCCAGCACACCGCCCGCGCCGCGTCCTCGAACGAGAGGACACCGCTCAGCTGGGCAGCGGTCAGCTCGCCGACGCCGTGTCCCACCAGCAGGTCCGGTCCGACTCCCAGGTCGCTGAGGAATGCGTGCTGTCCGACGCCGAGCAGGTGCAGCACCGGTTGAGAGACGTGCGTCACGGTCGGATACCTGCCGTGGAGGAACGCATCGCGCACGGCCGCGAACGTCTGGGGAGGCAGTACCTGTTCCATGGCGGCGAGGCCGTCGTCCACGGTCGATCGGAAGACCGGCTCGGCCTCGTAGAGAGCGAGCGCCGCATCCGACGCGCCGGCCTCCTCGCCGGGGAGCATGAAGACGAGTGTCGGCGTCCCTTCGGGAGCCGTATGGAACTGCACCGGCTGCGGCCACCTCACGCTGGTCGAGGTGTCGTCGACCGGGATCAGCGCGGCCGCGCGTGTGGTGAGTTCCGGGCGACCGGTGCGCCACGTGTGGCCGATGTCCTGTCGCGCCTCGGCCGATGCTCCGTCCACGGCCGCACGCACGGTGTCGACGGCTTCGGTGAGGCGTTCCGGGTCGTCCGCGGACAGCGGAAGCAGTTGCCAGGACCGCCCCTTGCGGGAGGCGAGCCGCAACTCCGGCTCGGCGTCGCCGATGATGACATGCGCGTTCGTCCCGCCCAGGCCGAACGAACTGACCGCCGCATAGCGGCTTTGGTCCGACCGTTGCCAGGCGGCCGTCTTGTCTGCCAGCTTGAACGGTGTGCCCCGCAGGTCGATGGGCGGGGCCCCCTCCACCAGGGGTGCGTTGGGAGGGATCTGGCCATGGCGTAGGGCCAGAAGGCAACCGATGATGCCTGCCGCGCCGGCCGCCGCGGTGAGGTTGCCGATATTCGCCTTGACAGAGTGGAGTCGGCACTCGCCGGTGCCGGAGCCGACGCCGGCTCCGCTGGATCGAAAGGCCTGGGTCGCGGCGTCAATCTCCAGCGCGTCCCCGATGCTCGTGCCTGCGCCGTGCCCCTCCAGCAGGCCGATGCTGGAGGAGTGCAACTCGGCGACGTCGAGGGCTTCTTCGATCAATTCGGTCTGACCGGCGACTCCTGGTGCCGTGAAGCCTGCGCGCTCTCGGCCGTCGTTGTTCACTGCGGTACCGGCGATGACTCCGAGGATCGGGTTGCCCGCGGCCAACGCCGCGTCCAACCGGCGTAGGAACAGGACGGCAACGCCATTGCCGTCCACCGTGCCGTCGGCTGACGCCATGTATGGCTCGCAGCGGCCTCGCCGTGAGTAAATGCCGCCCTCGATGAACGTATATCCCGCGTCCCGTACGTCCAGGGCGACGCCGCCCGCCAGTGCCGAGTCACACTCACCGGCGAGAATCGCCTGACAGGCGAGATGCACTGCCACACTTGAGGACGAGCAGGCGGTCAGGACCGTCATCGAGGGACCGGTGAGACCGTAGGTGTAGGAAACTCTGCTCGACATGTAGTCGGGATCGTTTCCAATGGCCAGACCGGCGAGATCCACATTGCTGTCGGCTGCGGCCGAGTAGTGTTCGATCTGCGCACCGTGGCCACTCGTCCGTGATCCGACGAACACTCCGACGCGATCCGGCAGCGAACCGATGAAGCATCCCGAGCTTTCCACTGCCCTATAACAAGCTTCCAACATGGCCCGATGCTGCGGGTCGGTCAGCTCCGCCTCGGACCGGCCGAATCCGAATGCCTTGAGATCGAACCCGAGGTAATCTTCCATGGAATAAGCAACGGGCACGTATGTCGGGTCCTTGTATCTGCGGCCCGGAATCCTACGTCGCACCAGTTCCGCATTGTCGATTTCACGCCGCCCGGAACGTCCCGTGCTCAGGAGTCGCCAGAAGTCCGTCGTGCTCCGCACACCGGCCGCACGAATCGACATTCCTATCACGGCAACACGATCAGACATTACCCTGCCCACCTCACCCATAGCGTCGACCAGGTCGCCCATGCGGACGACCAGGCGTCCGGCTCGCGATCAAGCTTGTCTCGCTGGCGAGACAAGCACAATAATCAGACTGGTGAGGCATGCCGGGTATAGCGGGCATACCTGCGCCCCATTTCGACACTTTGTCACCCTTGCGCTGCAAGGTCGTAGATTGATTCAGAAGGGGGAGCCCGTGGCGAATCCACTCGAAGACGACGAGGGCGTTTACCTGGTTCTGGTCAACGATGAGAACCAGCACTCCCTGTGGCCTGCGTTCAGATCAGTGCCGGCCGGCTGGAAGGTGGCACACGGAGAGGACACTCGAAAGAGCTGTCTTGAGTATGTTTCCGCACACTGGACTGATATGAGGCCGGCCAGCCTGGTCAGGGCTATGGACGACGAACCGCGCAGAGAGGCCTCGGGAGCATGACGAACGACAGCGAGTTCCGCAACTCCATGGACGCATTGATAGTCGACAGCGTGCGGAAACTGACGGGCAACGCCGGCATCGGCCTTGATGACGACTTCTTCGACGTGGGCGGCAACTCCATCATAGCCATCCGACTCGCACAGGCCCTGAGTGAGGAACTCGGGATACGCCGGAATGTCCGCATCGTTTTCAAGAATCCCGTACTCAGGGACCTCAGTGATGCCCTGGGAGCTCTTGACACGATCTCGTGAAGGTGCCCTGATCGCGTCCCAAGTCATCGACGGGCAACGAGTTGAGCTGCTGCACCGGTCGTAATCCATGGGAAAGGGTTGGTGTGCCATTCCGCCGACACTGAGCGTCGTCATTCCGATGTTTGACGTCGAGCCCTACGTCTCCGCCTGCCTCGAGTCGTTGCTCGACCAACAAGTCGCGGACGTCGAGATCATCGTGGTCGATGACGGGTCCACGGATCGCAGCCGCAGCATCGCCGAACAGTGGGCGCGCAAGAGCTCGCGTGTTCAAGTGCTCCAACAGCCGCATTCCGGAGTGAGCGCTGCCCGAAACGCCGGCGCTCGGGTTGCCCGCGGACGCTATCTCGCTTTCTGCGACGGTGACGACATCGTGCCGACCACCGGCTACGCCTCGCTCATCCGGTCGCTGGAACACACGGGATCCGACCTCGCTTCCGGAGACGTACGTCGACTGCACAGCTCCGGTGTGGAAACGTATTTCGGATACCAGGACGTGTTCGAGCAGGACCGGCGACGCACACACATCCGGAGCCACACCGCGCTGGTACGCGACCGTATGGTCTGGAACAAGGTGTTCCGGCGCTCGTTCTGGAATGCGCGAGATCTCGTATTCACCCTGCCCGAATACGAGGACGCGCCGGTGATGATACGCGCGCACATCGAGGCGTCGTCCGTCGATGTGGTGTCGGAGGTCGTCTATTTCTGGCGTATCCGCGAAAAGGGCTCGCTGTCGATCACTCAGCGGGGCGAAGAACCGGAGAACATCGCGGCCTGTATGCGGATGGTGCTCGACACATTCGAGGTCATCACGGATCTCGCCCCGGAACTTGTCCCCCCGTACGCGGACGACATGTGCCGCGGCAACGTTCGGCGGGCGCTCCGCACGCTGCATCTGCACAGTGACGCCACACTGCGCGACGCGCTGTCGCCCGCCCGCTCGTTCGTCAGGAGTCTTCCCGCCGACCTTCTTGACGCGTTGCCGGCCACGGACCGGCACCTCATGGCTCTGCTGGTCCGCGGTGAACTGTCGGAGATCCGTCGCCTGGTGGAGGAACCGGAATAAGTAGTGGCCGACGCGAGAGGCGGAGCAGTGTCAGAAAGTGTTGAGAACCCGACGGGGGAACGAGAAGGCCGTCTGAACTGGCCCCAGGCCGACTGGTTCGCCGAGCGCCCCACCGATCCTGAGGCGCTCAAGAAGCACAACGAGGATACTCACGAGGACAACCTGTACACCGTGGTCGACGGAAAGGGAGCCACGGTCCCTCAGGTGCTTCAGGCACTGACCCGGTTGGTCGCCCGGCACGAGTCGCTGCGCACCCTGCTGTCGTGGGGCGGAAACAGCAGTGACAGGCAGCGGGTCACCGCGGTGTCCGCCCCGGCGGTGGAGGCCGTCGTCTCGGTGAGCAGCGTCCAGGCAGCCGAGGAGCTCTTCAGCCGGGTCCGGCATTCGTCCTTCGAGCTGTCGTCGAAGTGGCCGTTCCACGCGGTTCTGTCGACCACGGGCGGGCGCGTCGAGGAGATCGGCCTGGTGACCGACCACAGCGCGGTCGACGGGTGGGGCATGAACGTGCTGCGGCAGGATCTTGACGGCTTTCTGCGGGGGGTGCCTCCCGCCGATCCGGACGTCACGCAGCCGTTGGACGTCGTCCGCTGGGAGGACTCGGAGGCGGGCAAGCGCCACCGCCGACAGGCTCTCGAGTACTGGACCGATCAGTTCCAGGAGCTGCGGAAGGCGGTGGGGCCACAAGGCGGCGTCGATGCGGGCTCGTCGGTCCTTTCCACGGACTCGGACCGGTATGCCGGCTGCATGCTGCGTTCCACCTCCCTGCTCAAGGCGACCGAGGTCGCGTCGGCCAGGCTCCGGGTGCCGGTGGCCACGGTGCTGCTGATGGCATACGGTGCGGCGCTGTGCCGTTTCTCCGGCACTCCGTCGATCGGCGTGCTGGCCCTCTCCCACAACAGGTGGCTGGAGAACGTCCGGTCCAGTGTGAGCAAGATGTTCCTGCAGGCTCCGGTGCTCGTGTCCAGTCCGTCGCCGGAGGGCCTCTCCCGCGCCGCGAGAGACACCTTCCGCCGGCACACCCAGGCCAACCTGTTCGCCCACATCGACCGTGCGGAGGCCGAGACCGTCAGGGATGAGCTGCTGCCCGGCGCGCACTCGATCCGGGTCGCCGACGCCCTGTTCAACTTCATCGACATATCGATGTTCGATCTCCACGTGGATCCACAAGGGCCTCTCGCGTCCTCCCTCGCGCCGCGGCTCCTCCCCGACGAGGAGATCGTCTTCGAGGAGGAGCGGAAACACGGTCCGCCTCTGATGCTGTTCGCCTGGCAGGAGTCGGACAGCATCGCCATGCGGCTAGCCTGGCGCCTGAACGGAGAACTCACCCGCCCGGGCGACCTCTTCCTGCGTGACATCGGCGACGCGGTCACAGCCCTGGCACGCGGCTTCGATCCCCACGCCGGCGCGTCGTGAGGCCGTCCAGGATGAGCGCCTGGCCACGCACCGGATACGGATCACGTCGCCATGGCGAGGGCTGACAGCGGGGTGTCAGGCCCTCCTCACTCTCGCGCATCTGCGGTACGGCGACACCTACGCCCAACTCCCGGCCTGGTTCGGCACAGGCATCGCCACCGTGTGCCGCTACGTCCACGAGGCCGTCGCCATCCCGGACGGCACCCCGCCGCCGCAGATCAGCGACCGGGTCGCCGCCGACCGCCTGTACTGCTCCCGGAAGGCTTTGCAACCGCGCCGCCCGCACCCACGGCTGCGGCGCCCCACCACCACGCACGCCAAGCCCCGGTGCGTCGGCGAACAGGCCACGGCCACGCTCCAGGGGGCGTGCGGGCCGCGGACCTGGGCCTCGGTGCCGTCGATCCGCAGGGGCACGTCTGCCGCGCCCGCGTAGGCGAAAGCCGGGGTGCCCATGAGTGGGCAGCAGCACACCCAGCCTGGTGCGAGGCCTGGATCCCGTTGACTGGCACGCCGCCCAGCCCTGACGATCAGGCCCATGTCTGCCGCCCTGGCGCCGCTGCGCCACCGTCCGTTCCGTCACCTCTTCATCGGTACGACGGCCAATCTGCTCGGCAACGGGGTGGCGCCGATCGCCCTGGCCTTCGCCGTGCTCGACGCCACTGGTTCAGTCGGCTCGCTCGGGTTGGTGGTCGGCGCCCACTCCCTCACCAGCATCCTCTTCCTGCTGTTCGGCGGGGTACTGGCGGACCGCCTGCCGCGCGGCCCGCTGCTGGTAGGCAGCAGCCTGATCAGCGCCGCGAGCCAGGCGGTGATCGCCGCCCTGGTCCTCACCCACAACGCCGCCATCCCCCTGCTCATGGCGCTCGCCGCGGTCAACGGGGCGTCGAGTTCCTGCTACCAGCCCGCCGCCCAGGCCCTGCTGCCCCAGACCGTGCCGGCCGAGTCCCGCCGCGCCGCCCTCGCGCTCTCCCGGATCGCGGGCAGCAGCGCGACGATCGTGGGCGCCTCGCTGGGCGGCGTGCTGGTCGCCGCCGTCGGCCCCGGCTGGGGCCTGGCCGTCGACGCACTCAGCTTCGCGCTCGCCGCCGCGGCCTTCGCCCTGGTCCGCCTCCAGGCCACGCCGCCCGCGCCCAGCCCCGGCGTGGTGCACGAACTGCGCGTCGGCTGGCAGGAGTTCACCTCCCGCAGCTGGGTGTGGGTGATCGTGGTGGCCTTCTGCTTCCTCAACGCCGGCGTCACCGCCTCGTTCACCGTCCTCGGCCCTGCCGTCGCCGACACCACCGGGATCGGCCGCAGCGGCTGGGGCCTGGCCGTCGCCGCGGGCTCGCTCGGCGCGGTCGCCGGCGGCATACTGTCGCTGAGATGGCGGCCCCGGCGCGCGATCCTGGTCGGCTGCGCGCTGATGGGCCTGACGGCGATGACCCCGCTGCTGCTCGCGCTCGCCCCGTACACCTGGGTGCTGGTCGTGGCCAACTTCGTGGCGGGCGTGGGTATCGAGCAGGCCGGCGTCGCCTGGTACTCGACCCTCAACGAGCAGATCCCCGAAGACCGCCTTGCCCGCGTCTACGCCTACGACGACCTCGGCTCCTACCTCGCGCTCCCGCTCGCCCAGTTCGCCGCCGGACCCGCCGTACTCCTCCTCGGCCTCCAAGCCACCCTCTACGCGGCCGCCGCGCTCATCCTCCTCGCCACCCTCGCCATGGTCGCCACCCCCTCCATCCGCGCGCTGGCCCCGAAGACCGCAGAACCACTGCCCGCCACCGAAGCGGTGTGACACGGGCCCCGGCGTGCCCCCTTCCGGAACACACAAGGAGACGAGTTGCCGACCAACGTATTGACGGTCGATTACCTGGTCATCGGCGCTGGTGCGATGGGAATGGCTTTCGCCGACGTCCTCGTCGGCGAAAGCGCGTCCACGATGGCCATCGTGGACCGCAATGATGCCCCGGGCGGTCACTGGACTGTTTCCTATCCATTCGTCAGGCTGCACGGGCCCTCGAACTTCTACGGCGTCGTTTCCCGGCCGATGCCCAGTGACGAGGGAACACGAAGCCTCGCGTCCCGCAACGAGATCCTCGACTACTACGACCGTGTGATGCGCGAGACGCTGCTCGCCTCGGGGCGCGTCACCTATCTGCCCAAGCACCACGTCGACGTGGCGGAGCCCGGCCGCCTGGCCAGGGCCCGCTCACTGGTGACAGGGGAGACGACGGAGATCGTCGTGCGCAAGCGCGTCGTCGACGCCTCGTACATGAACATCACCGTCCCCGCGATGCGGCCCGCCGGTTTCGACGTCGACGACGCGGCGACCGTGATCCCGATCAACCAGCTCGCCGAACTGGACCGCTCGCCCGAGCGGTTCACCGTCATCGGCGCCGGCAAGA
Source organism: Streptomyces sp. NPDC020898 (assembly GCF_044333925.1). NCBI lineage: Bacteria > Bacillati > Actinomycetota > Actinomycetes > Kitasatosporales > Streptomycetaceae > Streptomyces > Streptomyces sp. NPDC020898. Next base: position 161,817 of record NZ_JBIRRV010000011.1, on the reverse strand, counting down.
CCGGGATCGACGCCTGCCTGTGGCTGCTGGAGCGGGGCATCGACCCTGACCGCCTCACCTGGATCGTGCCCCGTGACGCGTGGCTGATCGACCGTGAACTCGAATGGCAGACCGGCGGCTCCCAGCCGCTGCTGAACCTGCTGGCGTGCCGCTCGGCCGACGAGGTGATCAGCGTCCTGGAGGAGAAAGGCGTCGTCATACGGCGTGACCCCGATGTCGAACCGGCTGCCTTCCGGTGCGCCACCGTCGACGCCGAGGAACTGGTCCAGCTCCGCCGGATCAAGAACGTGGTGCGTCTGGGACGGGTGCGTGCCGTCGGTGCCACGATCGTGACGCTCGACGAGGGAACGATCCCGACCACGCTGGAGACGGTGCACATCGACTGCACCGCGGACGGCCTGACGCAGAAGCCGCTGAAGCCGGTGTTCGAGGACCGCGCCATCACGCTCCAGCCGCTGCTGCCCTGTCTCCTTTCGCCCAGCGCAGCCATCGCCGCCCGCCTGGAGTGCATGGACGGCGACGACGAGTGGCGCAACGGCCTGTGCCCACCGGTCGTCAACCCCGGCTCCTCACGCGACCTGCTGTCCTTCTACTCCCTCAGGCTGAAGCAGATGGCGCGGTGGGCGCGGTCGCCCGAACTGTTCGAGTGGCTCGTCACGTCGCGCTTCGTGTCCGGGGCCGGACCGGAGAGGATGGCCGAACCGGACGCACAGGCCGCGGTCTTCTTCTTCGCCTCGCACATGGAGGGCCTCCTCAAGGCCGACGCCGCCGTGTCCGTCGCCGGGTGACACGGAGCCCCCAATTCGCAGCCGACCATCTGGAAAAGGCGCAGAGGGACCGAGAATGACATCGACCGCTGAATCGGTGCACGCGGCTTTTGAGCGGCGGGCGGCCACCTTCCCGGACGCAGTAGCGATATCCATGAGCGTCCAATGTGTCACCTATGCGGAGCTCAACGCGCGGGCCAACCAGCTCGCCCGGCACTTACGCGGTAGGGGAGTCGACGTGGAGACCCCGGTCGGGGTCTGCATGGAGCGATCCGTCGACACCGTCGTCGCCCTGATCGCGGTCCTGAAGGCCGGCGGGCACTACGTCGCGCTCGACCCGCGCCAGCCGCGCGAGCGTCACGCACTTCTGACGGCGGAGGCAGGCATCCGTCTGGTCCTCACTCAGGAGCGGCTGCTCGCGCAGGTTTCCGGGCTGGCCGACGTCCTGGTGCTCGACTCCGACGCCCTCGAACTCACCGGTCTGTCCACCACCGACCTCGCGCTACCCGTACAGCCGGACCATGCGGCGTACGTGGCTTACACCTCCGGGTCGACCGGCAGGCCCAAGGGCGCGTGCATCACGCACCGCGCCGTGCTTCGTCTCGTCCGGAACAGCAACTTCCTGGCGGTCGGACCCGACGACGCCTTCCTGATGTTCGCTCCGCTCGCCTTCGACGCCTCGACGCTGGAGATCTGGGCCCCTCTACTGGGCGGCGCCCGGCTGGCGGTCGTCCCGCCCGGAGAACCGTCCTTGGCGGAGCTGGCCGAGACGGTCGTACGGGAGCGGGTGACCGTGCTGTGGCTGACCGCGGGTCTCTTCCACCAGATGGCCGAGGGCCCGATGGCCCGGATGACCACGCTGCGTCAGCTGCTGGCCGGCGGAGACGTGCTCTCCCCGCACCACGTGGACCGCACGTTCGCCGCCCTTCCAGGAATCCGTCTGGTCAACGGCTACGGCCCGACGGAGAACACCACGTTCACCTGCTGCCACGTCATGGAGGCGCGGGTCGAGGGCGACACCGTCCCGATCGGCCGACCCATCACCGGCACCGAAGTGTACGTACTCGACGACCGTCTGCGGCCGGTGCCGGACGGCGAGAGCGGCGAACTCTACGCCGGAGGGGCCGGCGTGGCCCGCGGATACGTGGGACACGCGGACCTGACCGCGGACCGCTTCCTGCCCGATCCATTCAGTTCCGAACCCGGCGCACGGATGTACCGCACCGGCGACCTCGTGAGGCGCCGGGCCGACGGGGTCGTCGAGTACCTCGGCCGCCTCGACCACCAGGTCAAGGTCCGCGGCTTCCGCGTCGAGCCCGGTGAGATCGAGACGGTGCTGCTGGCTCACCCCGGCGTCAAGGACGTCTGCGTCGTGGTCCATACGCACACGGAGGCGGGAAAGCGCCTGACCGCCTTCTACGTCTGCGCCGAGAACGTCGGGGCTGCGGACCTGCGCGAGCTCCTCGGCCGCTCACTGCCGCCCTACATGGTTCCGGCGGTCTTCGCCCGGCTCGAAGCCCTGCCCCTGACGAGGAACGGCAAAGTCGACCGGGCCGCACTCGCGGCACGCCAGATCCGCGAGCGCCCCGAGACGAACGCCGACTTCCGGGCCGCGCGGACGCCGGTCGAACGGCAAGTCGCCGACTTGTGGGCCGATTTGATGGGGCTGGAGGAGGTCGGCGTGGACGACGACTTCTTCGAACTGGGCGGTGACTCCCTGCTGGTGACTCGGATCGTCACCCACATCGCCGAGCGCTACGACGTGGAACTCCGCCCGCGCGACCTCTACTTGAGCTCGACCGTCGCTGAACTGGCCGAGATCATCGACGAAGCGCTGCCACCGGGAGCCCCGGCCCCGTCAGGAGCGGACGCGGCGACGACGGACTGACCACGTTCCGCCTTGCCCCGCCGCCAGCTGCTTTCATCACCACTCGCCCCCCGTTTCCCGCTCTCCCGCCCCCCATTCCGACGTTCCGACGTTCCACATGAGGAGAAGGATGACTTCCGCCCAGCGTCCCTCGAAGTGGCTGCTGCGCCGCCCCAAGGACGACAGCCCCGCCCGCATCTTCCTGTTCCCCTACGCAGGAGTGGGAGCGTCGATGTATTCAAGATGGCCGCGGTACATCGGCGGCGCCGAGGTCTGCCTCGTGCAGTTGCCCGCGCGCGAGAACCGGCTGCGGGAACCGCACTTCGGCACCTACGACGCCCTGGCCGGCCCACTGTTGGAGGGGCTGGAGCCCTACCTCGACCGCCCCTTCACTTTCTTCGGCCACTGCAGCGGGGTCCTGCCCGCGTTCGTCGTCACGGTGGAGCTGGCCCGGCAGGAGCGGCGGCTGCCGGACCGGCTCTTCGTCTCCTCCCAGGTGGCCCCGCACGACGGCCCGTACGGGCGCCTGCTGGAGCTCGCCGAGGGCGAACTCCCCCAGGAGATCGAGGCCATGACCCGGGCCATGGGCGGCGAGCCGCATCCCGACCTCGTCGAGCTCGGCGTGCAGCTCCTCGCCGCCGACATCGAGGCCAACCGCCGGTACCGGCCCACCGAGCCGGTGCGGCTCGCAACCGGCATCACCACCATCGGCTGGCGGGAGGACACGGTAATCCCCGCCGGGCTCATGGACGGTTGGCGCCAGTACGCCGATGAGGGGCGCGTCCGCGAGGTACTCCTGGACGGCGCCCACTACGACTTCCTGGGCGCCCCGGACGCGTTGCTCACCGAGCTGGCCCACGACATGGAGAACAAGGAGGCCGGCTGGACAGCGGGATCGTACAGGTGACCTTCGGCGCGGGTTGGGTGGCCGGAGCCTTCTTGGCCTGGTCCACCCAACCGCGTACGCTCTCGGAACGGATGTGCTCAGGAACAGGCGATGGCGCGCCGTACGATCTTCGCCGCCCAGGTCTCGATCGGCTCGCCGTCCCTCCTGGCGGCTCTCTCCAGACCCTCCAGGTCCTCGGCCGAGAACTGGAGTTTCAGCGGGCGCGCTTCGGGCGCGGAGGTGGTGTCGAGCAGAGCCGGCGTCGACGTGGACCCGGCCGCTGCGCGGTCGATGCCGCTTGCCTCTTCGTCGCTGTCGGCATCTGAGGGCGTCAGATTGCCTTGCCGCATGAGCAGACTGCTGCGAACCTCACGGCGCAGCTTGTTTCTGCTCCAGCCCAGTTCTTCCGCCTTCCCCAGCCAGTAGTCCTGCTCCGGCTGTTCAAGGGCCACGACTTCGAGATGGTGGCTGAAGCTCAGGGCTTGACGCCTGCGGGACAACGAAAACGCACGCGCAACCCAGCTGTAGTTGCGCAGGGTCTGGTAACTGAGCGACGTACGCCTGATTGCTTCCTCGTAGCGGTCGTGGAACACGGACTCGCCGTAGACCAGCCAATCGGCGATCCACCAGGTGGAGGAGTCGGCGAAGGAGGACAGTTCGGTACCCAGATCTTCCCAGGTGCTGAAGCTCTGCTTGGTCGTGAACAGTAAGCCAGATTTGTGGAGCTGGACACCCGAGCCCCGCGGTCGCCACGCAACACTTGCCGTTGCTGTGTGCCGTGCGGCTTGGTTTGTCGAGCTGACAACTTTACGCACCGCTACCCCCTGGAAACGTTCCGTGCATCGTCCGGCCATCGGCGATGGTATCGATCACCGAAGGCCGTACGTACGGCCTATCGGGAAAATCTCACGCCGTGATCTTCTCGGTTGGCACCTTTCCCCAAAGTCTGGCATTTAAAGCCAGCTGAGTTACATAAAGATGTGACTGTCGGTGGGGCCACCGCGAAATAGCACTCGGCCGCACCTTGATGGCGCGATCACTGCGGGTCACTGCACCAACTTGACGCAACACAGGGGCGTCGACCGAATAATGGGTGATGAACTGCTCTTTCGTTAGCCTGTCGCGGTCTTCACGCCGGTTCTCCGGCCACCTGACGCTTGACGGCGGGTAGTCAAGGGCTCGAAAGATCCGCCGGACCCTTGACGAACTCTCGAGGTTCGAAGCAAGATCGACGGCGTAATGCAACCGGTTGCCATCGGCAGGCCACTCGACGCGATCCACCTTGTTCGGTATATCAAACACGCGGTACGGGGGCGCGCTTATCCCCTTACATTTCGCCCCCTCTCGGGTCATCGTCGCGAATCGGAAGGAAGGTAATTCCATCAGCGAGCGCATATTCCTGTACGGCCCGCCGTCCTCTGCAGCCGACCTCCGGATGTTCTGCCTGCCGTATGCGGGCAAGGGCGCCAGCCTCTATCGGCAGTGGTGGGAGGGCTCGGACCAACGGATCGAGTTCGTTCCGGTCCAGTTACCGGGCAGGGAGAACCGTTTCCGGGACAGCCTTGTCCACGACATGCACGAGCTGGTGGACTCCCTTGCCGCCGACCTCGCGCCGCATACGGATCGGCCTTATGCGCTGTTCGGCTACTGCATGGGGGCAGGCATCGCGTTCGAGCTGGCGTACAGGTTGTCCGACCTCACCGGGAACCGGGCCCAGCACCTGGTCGTCGCCGGGGGCGCCCCGCCGCACCGGCTGCAGGCCGCGCCGTCGGCGCAACCGCGCACGGACGAGGAGTTGATGGCCGAACTGCGGGGACTGGGAGGCACACCCCAGGAGGTACTGGACGACGAGCGGCTCCTCTCGTTCGCCCTGCCCGTGCTCCGCGCGGACTGGCGCGTCGTCGACAGGTACGGCTACCAGTCCAGACCGGCACTGGACATCCCGATCACGGTCCTCGGCTCCACCGACGACCCCGGTCTCCCGGCGGACGAGCTCCAGCACTGGAACCATCACACCCATGCCGGCACCAAGGTCCACGTCTTCCCCGGCGACCACTTCTTCGTGGACCGCTGTCGTGAGGAAGTCCGAAGCCTCCTGGTCAGCGAGCTGACTGTCGACACGAACGCGTCGCGCGCGGCACTGCACGACCTCGATGCCGCCGACGAAACGACATGCTCGTCGTGACGGACGATGCGGACAGACTGGTCCGGATCCGGCCGACAACGACCGGATATCGAAAGCGTGCGCAACGCTTGGCCACGTCGACGACCTGCGCGACAGGACTGGAACTGCGCTGGCCCGGATTCTGGAACTCGGGGACGGCATCGGCGCTGCCACGGATGACCTACTACCGAAGCTGGCCGCCACTGGGATCGAGCTGCGTTACGTTTACAGCGATATCTCACCGGAGTTCCTCGATGCGGCGCGCGAACGCTTCGCCGCCCACCCGTTCGTCGAGTTCGAGTGGCTCGATATCAAGGGGAAGAGTGGGCCGGCCGCACCGCCGGCTGACGTATTGCTGTCGGCGAATGTGCTCCACGACGCCCACGATGTCGGGGCGACGTTGACGCAACTACGGTGGATGACCGCGGACCGGAGCTGTTCATGCTGTCCGGCCCCCGAGGGAAACCCCCGGCCCAGCCCGGCCGACTTCCGGTCCGCCGAGAACCACGTTTCCCTCACCCCCGCAGAGTGGCACGAGCAATTGCGTCTGGCCGGCTTCACCTCGAAAGCCACAATGCCGGACGGAAGGGGGCTCTGCGGCGGTGCTGAAACAGCATCTCTACGTAGCCATCCCCCGGCGCGGCAGCATGACATGGGATTGCAGAGAATCTAGCGGGTCAGGAGACTGCATTGTCCTCGCACAGCAGCACTCGGGATGTCATGTCCCAGATGTGGCTCCAGAGGCTTGGCCGTTCGACCGATGGTCAGGTTGAGGATCACGAGAAGTTCTTCGGATGCGGAGGTGACTCGATCGGCGCGATCAAGCTGTACATGGAAACGGAAGAGCGGCTTGCCCCTCTCGTTGATGCCGCCGAATTTCTGGGGACCCTTGCGGAAGGCGATTTTGGGGACATCGTGCGTCTGGCGGAGGGCGCCGGGGGTGAAAAGGCTTCCGCGTAGGCCTTATAGCCTCGATCGTTCATGAGTCCTTGTCGGTTTGTTGACGGGGACTCTGCGTTTGTGTGGTGGGGTCTTTTCGGGGCTGGGGCAGGCCGAGGGCCCGGCTCTCGCGTCGGATGGGCGCCGGGTTCCACTTCACCGGTGTGGTGGTGCGGGTTTGTCGGGACGGGCGATGTGGCTGGTCAACCGGGGTTCGCCAGGGCGTGGAGCCTGACGATCGCGTGGCTGATGACGGCGGTCCAGGGCCATCGGGCGGGCAGGCGGAGCCAGCGGCGACGGCCGGTGTTCACGAGCTGCGCGGCGGCGGATAACAGCCGGAGCCGGAGCTTCTTGGGTTCCCAGCGGCGGGCCTCGCCGGTCAGCGCGAGCATCGGCATCCAGGCGAGGAGGTCGAGCGCGAGGGAGACGATCTCCAGCCAGATCCGGTTCTGTGCCGTGTCGTGCAGGGGCAGATTGCGCAGGCAGGTGGCGCGGGCGCCTCGGATGCGGTCCTCGCAGCGGGCCCGCCTGCGGTGGCGCAGTTCGAGGTCGGCGAGCTGGCCGCCTTTCGTGTTGGTCGCGAAGCAGGTGAGCCGTAGGCCGTCGAGGTCGGTGAAGCGCAACTGGGCGCCGGGGTGCGGGCGTTCCTTGCGGACGATCAGCCGCATGCCCGTGGGCCACGTGCTCAGATCGGGCATGCCGGTAATCTCGGCGACCCAGGCGCCGGGCCGCTCGGTGCCGCCGGCGTCGTAGGCGGGTGTCCATGCCTTCTTCGGGATCTTCAGTACGGCCTGGTGGATGGCGTCGGTGGTGGTCATTCCGACGGAATACGACAGCCACCGGCCCCGGCGGGAAAGCCAGTCGAGGAAGGTGTGGGTGCCGCCGGCGGAGTCGGCGCGGATCAGTGTCTGCCGTCCCCGCCGCAGGTGTTCGGGCAGCTGAGCCAGGGCGAGTTGGGTGGTTTCGATGTGGTCGGCGGCGGTGTTGGAGACCGCGTTGCCGGGCCGCAGCAGGGCCGCCACCGGTTCCCCGGACCCGGCTGGGCCGTGATCGACGAACGCGACGAGCGGATGATGACCGAAGGTCTTCTTCCAGGTCGGGGTGGCGTCCTGCTTCTCGGAGTGGGCGAGCACCAGCACCCCGTCGATGTCCACGATCACCTGCCCGTCGGCGGCCGGACTGCTTGCCCCGGCCAACTCCCAGACCCGCGTGCGTACTTCGGAACGTGCGCCCCGGATTGCCGCAAGAGCTTTCGGGCCGGACGCGGCGAGCGCGTCGACGAGGCGGGAGACAGTCGGATCGGAGGCCACCGGACCGAACGTACTCGTCCAGAGTGAAGCTCTTGTTCTCCTTCTTGCGGCCGTGCCAGGTGTGCAATCGGTAGGCGAAGCGCGGTCGGTGGCCGCCGGGGCGGTAGCAGGCCGCACGCCCGCGCTGGCGTACATGCACTCTGACACCTGCGGGCGAGCCCCACGCCTGGCCCAGGTCCGGCCCCGCGGCGGGCTCAGCCCCTGTCCCGACTCGTCGGCGAAGCACCTGTAGGCGCCGAGCTCGCCGGCGGTCTTTCCACGCCGGGCCAGGTCTCCTCCCGCCAGTGCGTGATCTCCTCCTCGTCGCGTGCCGCCGAGCGGCGCACCGGGACCTGCCAGGAGTAGCCGTGCCGGTCAAGCAGCGCTCATTCCGGTCAGGGTGTAACTGACATGGCAGATCCGGCCGATCAGGTCGGCGACCCGCGCCAGCGTCCAGCGCTGATCGTCCTCGAAGCCGCACACGCCGGGCCCGGCGTCCCGTAGCGCAGCCACCTTCGTCCACTGCCGCTTGCTCAGCCGCTCCCGCGCCACGGGCCCCGTCGAACACAGGGCCTGCGCTTCACCCTGCTTCCACGCCGCCCGCCAGCGCTCCACCGAGCGCTTGGTGACCCGCAACTCCTGCGCGATCTGCGCAGAGGATCATGAACCGTCACCACCCGAGGCGACGCTACAAGTTCAACCTGAGTGAACCCCGGCGCCCTTGTCTGATCAGCCGCCCCCTTGACTCACGACTGTTTCACCGGTCGGCATGGTGATATCGGAATTCAATATCCCGGCCGATTCGGCCAGGGAAAATTCCAGCCCCTTCAAGAACTCGACTATTCGAGCAGAAGGAAAGAGTGCCGTATCGGCGCGCAACAAGAAATAATACCCATCCATTTCATCGAAGACTTCTATGAAGAATTTCATATCGTCATAAACATATGACCTCACTTCGAAAAATGATGTTTCATCGCTCCCGGTCGAGGATGTATCGTACTTGAATCCGGAAAAGTGCGCATTGAATGCATATGAAACATCCGGGGCGGACCCGTCAGCCTCCTCAAGGCTGTCGATCACAGCCAGTGCAGCCTCCGGGTCACATTCGCAAGATAGTGAAGTTTCCAGCATTGCCTGATGAGTCAGGCGAACCTGTTCATTCATATCGGCACCCGTGTGCTCCAAAGCCACTGGAACGCTCTGCGTGAGCGGTCCGGAGTAACTTAGATCCGTTGGCCCGAAACGGTTGTGCGAGAATACCATAAAACCGCACCGCGTCTTGCCGTAATTTTCCTTGAGTATCTTGTGCACATAAGTAAGCAGCACGGCGGCAGGGCTGGACCTAAACCTTGCCGATAGCAATGTGACAGCCAGGGCCGCCCGTTTCGACCGCATGGAGTGCTCTTCAAACCTGGCTTCAATGGTTACTTCTGGCACTACTTCACCAGTCCACCGCGGAAACCTTTCCAGCTCCCTCTTCCAGAACTCCAGGGCCAGCCGCGAGCGGGCCACCCCTTCAGGCCCCTGCTCGACTTGAACTCTGTCTATCGGCTGCACGATGTCACCCAGGTCGGGTTGCCCGGCATGGATTGCAGCCGCCTCCATGAGTTGCTTCATCTCGGTAGTGACAACTGGAATACTCCAGCCGTCTACCGCCATGTGGAATATGGACAAAATCACAAACCTTGGCAAGTCGAATTCCGCGACGATTGCGGCTCGAATTGATATCTCGGGCATGGTGAACGGAGCACTGGTCATTTCCAGCTCAAGCTGCTTCGCCAATTCAGAAGGGGACGATCCTTCGACATTGCACAGCCGAACATGAAGCTTTCCTGAAGATGAGACGACTTGTTTCGCAACGCCTTGATCATCCACAAAATATCGCGTTCTCAGCACCTCATGGCGCTCAATCATTTTAGACAGCATGGCCAATACTCCGTCCACATTGCACCCAGGCGGCACCTCCACTCGGATCGGTATACCAAGGTGAGTATAATGCGGAGCTTGCGTGGAGACGGCCCTCCATAGCCATTTCTGCCCCCACGTCAAGGGATATATGCCGGACCTGTCTCCTGAATAGGGGATCTCTATGGCGCTCAACTTGGTCATCCAGGCCCTCCCATAATGGAAAGTTCATTTTGATGATCCAACAATAGTGCGACGATCACCACCCGTCAGCTCCGGCTGTCTCGCTGGCGAGACAGCCACCCACCAATGCCCGGCAAATTGTCAGGATCACTGTTGACAGGCGCCGCTCCAGACGGTGATCTATGCCGTATGCGCAGTTCTGCGGAAAAAATCGTCGCAACAACCCGAATAGGCGACAGTCTGGGAGAGATCGTCGACACCCATGGACACGTTCCGTATATCGACTGACCTTCGGCGATCGTGTCGATCACCAAAAGTCGTGTGCGGTGAAGGCCCTGGAAGACGACATTGCCGCGTGGATCGGCACCTGGGACGACAACCCACGGCCCTTCACCTGGACCACCAAAACCGCGGCGCGGTCGTTAATTCGGGGTATTCAAGCCGCCGAAGGGCCAGAGCCGGCGCTGTGATCAGGTGAGTAAATGCTCTCCGCCGCCAACGCCGGGAAATCGCGGCACCTTGAGAGCCGTGGCGTGTGCCACTGAGACTCCTGGTCTGCCAGCTGGAAAATTTTGCGAAGGCGACCGAACTCGGTGTTCCTGGCAGGGGTTCGAGTGGGTGATTCGGCACAGACTCTGGATGATCTATTCATGTTATGACTGAACGTCATTGGATCCGGACTCTACATGTCTCCCCATGTCTCCCCCTTTTTTCCGTGACAACTGCAATCACGAGAAATCGAACTCAGGGAAGAAATTGTCAGACCTTGCTGACTTACCTACAGGGCGTCTGCTGAAACTGTCGTGGGACTTTATATGACCGTTAGGCGATCGGCAAGAGGAAGGATCGGTGAGGGGTGCGTGTATTTTTTTCCGTCTCGGGGGTATCGCCCTGAGGTCCGCGCATGCCGGCCATGTCCCCGGCGACACCTGCTCCCGCTTGCGTACGGCACTGGAACTGGCGAAGAAGGCCGACTCTGCGGATTGCGCCCGGCCGGCCCGCGGTCAACTTCGTGGCTCACCTCTTGACTTGACCTCGAAGCGCTGTGATCATTGTGTGCGCAGTAAGCGCTCACTATGTGATGCCCTCTCGCCGCCCAGAGTCGAATCTTCGTGAACCATGAAAAGTGGTCTCCGAAGGGATGATGTCAGGATTGAATCATCAAATTGCCCCGTAGCCTTTCCTTTTTCCCTGGGAAGGATCATGCTGAGCCTTGGGCACGGCAGTACAAATAAAATCGTCATCGATCGCGGTGAAGAACACGTTTCTCCTCCGCAGCGTCCGGCGCGATGCAGAGCCTCAAATAGCTGATACCGCCGCGATGGTCCGCCCCATCACCGACATCCCTCGGACGATCATGCCCTGGCTCACCGTCAGGGATTCGACCGCCGAGCAATGTGACAAAGATCGCCCCCGTATGCAGAGGAAATACTGTGGTCTCTGAGCTCTCGTTACCCGTCGCGGCGGTAGAACAGAATTCCCACTACGCGTCGATCGTCGCCCAGTACCTGCGCCACCTCGCGGACGGCGCGCTACTCGTCGACGCCAAGGCTGTCGGCGATGTGGCGGCTTGTGTCGTCGAGACGATCTCCACCGGCCGGACCGTATTCGTCGCGGGTAATGGCGGCAGTGCGTGCACAGCCGACCACATGGCCTGCGACTGGGCGGTCAGTGCGCTCCGTGCGGGGCACCGCGTCGCCAGGGTGATCAGCCTTTCCGGTAGTTCGGCGTATGTCACCGCACTGGCCAACGACATCGACTTCACTGAGGTGTTCGCGCAACAGGTCAGAGCCATCGGTGCGGAGGACGACCTCCTGGTGCTCCTCAGCGTGAGCGGCGACTCGCCGAATCTGGTCCAAGCCGCCAAGGCGGCCCAGGAGCGAGGGCTGACCGTGGTGGCCCTGCTGGGCAATGCCGGCACGTTGGCCCAGCATTGTGACCTGGTGGTCGAGGCGGGCGCCGGGGACTACGGCCTGGCCGAGGACCTGCATCTGGCCCTGAACCACGCCATGGTGCGTATCTTCCGCGCTGGACGACCTCACCGGTACGGCTGGGGCGGCGACCCTGCCCAGGAGGAGGCGCAATGAGCACAGACGCCGTACCTCCCATCGTGATACGCGGCGCCGGTCCGTCCCGGTCCATGGACGAATACGGCCCCGGTGAACCCGGCCTGCTCTGCGACCGAGACGGCACGATCATCGAGAACCGTGCCGAGTACGTCCTGCGGTCCGAGGACATCCGGATTCTTCCGGGCGCCGTCGATGCGCTACGCGATGCGGTACGCGCGGGGTTCACCATTGGCATCATCTCCAACCAGTCCCCGGTCGGCCGCGGGTTGCTGACCGTGAACGAGGCAGTGAGTCTGCACCAGGAGCTGCTTGCCAGACTCGCCGCGGCCGACGTACCAGTGGCAGCGAGCTACCTGTGTCCGCACAGGCCCGAGCATCGCTGCCACTGCCGCAAACCGGAGCCCGCGCTGATCCGGCGGGCGGTGACAGAACTGCGACTGGACCCGGCGCGGACTTGGTACGTCGGGGACGCGGCGGCCGATGCGCTGGCGGCCCGAACGGCAGGCGTCCACGGCGCCCTCGTTCGGACCGGCCGGGGGGCCGCAGAGTCCCGCACTCTCGATCGCCATGGCCTGACCGGCCTGCCGGTCGTGGACGACCTGGCCGCAGCAGTGGAACTCGCGGGTCGTCGGCTACGCGCAGCGGGGGAACCCGCCTTCGACCGGTCCTGCCGGGAAACGACTTCATATGCCGAATAGCTCAGCCCCGCTTATCGCCGGCCAGCACCGTGACGTTCCCGGGTACTCCGACTCGGGCGTGACTCCCGGCGTGTGATCGCGAGACGGGGCACACCTCGGTGCTCGGGATCCAGGTACTGATTGCCGGGCATGGCCGGACCAGCTCTGGTCACAACCGGACCTGCGATGTCGCAGCCGATGACCACATGTGCCGTGACCACACCGACCTGCTGACCGTCGACGTGCTCGACGCTCGGACGGTCGTCTCCCTGAACCGGAGGTTGACGCATGACCCGCATGGTCGTCACTGGAGGCGGAGGATTCATCGGCTCGCACGTGGTGGAGCGGCTGGCTGCCCAAGGCCACACGGTGACTGTGGTGGACGACTTCTCCACCGGTCACCCTGGCAACCTGGCCCCGGTGCTTCAGCTTCACCCCGATGTGACCGTCCACGAGGCCGACATCGCCACCCCTTCAACGGCGGACCTGGTGCGTGAGGCGCGCCCCGAGGTCGTCCTGCTGCTGGCGGCCCAGATGAGTGTGAAGGTTTCCATGCGCGACCCGGTCCTGGACGCACGGCTCAACGTCGAGGGGCTGGTGCGCATGCTGGAGGCCGCCCGGACGGCGGGTGCGCGGAAGGTCGTCTTTGCGTCGAGCGGCGGAACGATCTACCGCGAGTCGATGGACGGTGAGGGACCCACCACGGAGACGTGGGAGCGTGTGCCCCGTTCCTTCTACGGCCTGACCAAGTCGGTGGCTCTGGACTACCTGCGGCTGTATGAGGAGGTGCATGGACTGTCGTCAGCGGCCCTGGCCCTGGGCAACGTCTACGGGCCGCGGCAGGACCCCGGCGGGGAAGCCGGGGTTGTCGCCATCTTCGCGCGTCGGATGCTGCGTGGTCAGCAGTGCGTCGTCAACGGTGACGGCCTGACCACAAGGGACTTCGTGCATGTCGACGATGTCGCGGAGGCCTTCACCCTGGCCGCCGAACGAGGCAGCGGGCTGATCAACATCGGTACCGGCCAGCCCTCGTCGGTACTCGACATCCATGCCGCACTGGCGGCCGCGACCGGTTTCACGAAGGCTCCGGTCTTCGGCGCTCCGCTGCCGGGAGAGATGCGGCACGTCCGCCTCAGCACGGAGCGGGCTGCAGAGCAGCTGGGATGGCGAGCAGGGATCGACCTCCAGAAGGGTGTGGACAGCGTGGTGCGCTGGGTTCGGGAGCACTCCGAGGGACCTGCGGAGGTACGGCATGTCGCCCCGCATGACAAGGCGGTCGCCTCCCCCGGAGAGGAGACCACGTGAGCCTCGTGACCAGCCGCTCGGGACGCCTCCGCTCGGCCCGGCCCCTGCGGCCGGCTCAGTTTCGGCGGCTGCCGACACGCCCCAGCCCGTGGCCCGACGGCTCGCAGGTGCTGCTCCGGCAGGTCCGTGCCGAGCACACTCGGCGCCTGCTGCCCGTCACCGTGCTGTACGACGACGGGCAGAGGTTCGTCTTCCGCGTACAGGCAGGCTCGACCTGGCTGGACGCGGTCCGCCCCGGTGCCGACCGCGCGCACGGTCGGCGCGGAAGCCGGCGACTGACCACCACCGCCGGGTCGGAGTACAACCTGACGTATGTGATGGACCGCGGCAGGTCGTACGCCGTTGCCATGAGCACCGACCCCGTCAGCGGTGAGCTGGTGAAGTGGCACGTCAGAGCCCAGAGCCTGATACGCCGACGATCCTGGGGCTTCGACGCTGTGGAGCGGGAGCTCGATCTCGAGCTCCCGCCGACGGGCGGAACGACGTGCTGGAAGGACCAGCGCCTGCTGGCGAGCCTCGTGGCGGAAGGCGCCGTCACCCCCACCACGGCCAGCCGGCTGAAGCGCGAGGCACGGCACGCGGTGGGACGCCTGGCCGATGCGGATCAGCGGGCCGCCCTGGTGAACTGGACCCGGCCGCCGGCGGACCCGCTCAACGTGCATCACGTGATGGACCGGTTGGCCCCGATATCGGGCGTACCCACATCCGGCGGGCCTGAGCCGACCGGGGCCGTTGCAACTGGCACTGCGGTGCCGGGCCCGGCCGCCTCCCCGGTGCTCGTGGCCGACGACCTGACACCACGTCGCGTCTACGTGGCGAGCGGGCGCGCCCGGCGTCCGGTGAGTGTCGCGGAGGGGTGCCCCTTCTGCCCCGGAGGCCGTGAGGTACCCGCGGACTTCGAGACGACTGCGTTCCCGAACCGCTGGCCGCCGATCGCGACCGGCCGCTGCGAGGTGCTGGTGCACAGTCCTGACCACGCCCAGGACTTCGCCACCATGTCCAGGGGTGAGGCACGCCGCGTGGTCGACCTGTGGGCACGGCGCGGCGAGGCGCTGGCCGGCCTCGACGACGTCCGGTGCGTACTCGTCTTCGAGAACCGTGGAGCTGCCGCCGGAGCCACTGTGGAGCACCCGCACAGCCAGATTTTCGCACTGTCCGTCCTTCCCCCCTTGCTGGGACCGGCGCAGGAGCCGGGCCCGTCGGCTCCGCCGTGCCCGGCCTGCGCCGAGCCGGACGCCGCTCTGCTGGTCGAGGAGAGGGACGGCTGGCGTGCCGCTGTGCCGCCCGCCCCGCCGGCGCCGTACACCGTGCGGCTGACCGCCCCGCGGCACGTGACGTCGCTGGCGGAGTTGGACCCGGCCGAGCGTGACGGGCTCGCCACGGCCCTGGTCGGTACCGTGCGCCGCCTCGACCGGTTGTTCCACGAGCCGATGCCGTACCAGCTGTGGACGTCTCGTTCGGCGCACGGATCACCGGGCGGCCATGTGTCGGTGACTGTCGCCGGACTGCTCTCCCGCCCCGGGCGGCCCCGGATACTCGGCGCGGCGGAACTGGCAACGGGCCTCTACTTCACCCCGGTCGGGCCGGCCGAGACGGCTGCGGCGCTGAGGGCCACCGATCCCCACTCGCAGCTACGGGAGGTACGGCGGTGACAGCGCGAGACACGGCCACGGACCGCGCCGGGTCGGCAGCGCGCCTGGTGGTGGCCCGTGCCCCGCTGCGCGTCTCCCTTGCGGGCGGTGGCACCGATCTGCCCAGCTACGCCGACCGCTTCGGAGGCGTGGTGATCAGCCTGGCCATCGATCGCTACGTCAGCGTGACAGCCTTCCCCCGTTCCTTCGGCAGTGGTGTCCGGGTGTGCTGGGAGGACGTCGAGCAGGTCGAACACGCCGAACAGCTACGCCATCGTTTCGCGCGTGCCGCCCTGCTGGACACCGGCACGCTGCGCAACATCCAGCTGGCGTCGTGCGCCGACGCCCCGAGCAGTTCCGGCCTCGGCGGTTCCGGAGCGTTCACGGTCGCGCTTCTGCACGCCCTCCTGCACCAGGACGGCCCTGATCCCCGGGAACTCGCGGAGCGTGCCGCTGCGATCGAGATGCGCGACCTGGGCCGTCCAGTCGGCAAGCATGACCACTACATGGCGGCCCTCGGCGGTTTGCGCATGCTGCGGATCAGCAAAGACAGGAGGGTGAGCCCGGAGGCGCTGCCGCTCCACAGTGCGTTCGAGGCCTATGTCCGGGAACGCCTGCTGTTGTTCTTCACCGGTGTGAGCCGGGACGCCGGCCAGGTCCTCACCGCTCAGGATCGGCTGACGCGTCGCGGCAACGTCGACACACTGCGTGCGCTCCAGTCCATTCACGCGCTGGTCGCGGAGATGCTCATCGCCGTCTCCACAGGCCGGGTCGACGACATCGGTCCCCTGCTTGACGCTCATTGGCAGGCGAAGCGCGGGCTCAGCGAGGGCATCTCGAACGACAGGACGGAGATGCTCTACAAGGTCGGCCGTGAGGCCGGTGCCGACGGCGGCAAACTCCTCGGCGCGGGCGGCGGTGGCTTTCTCCTGCTCAGCAGTGGACCAGGCAGAGCTGACGAGATCCGGGCCGCGATGGCTGAACAGAACGCTCAGGAGCTGCCGTTCGGGCTGGACACCACGGGCTCGCAGGCGGTGGGACTTTCCGTATGACGACGTCGATGCCCAGCAGGTGTGGTCCCCCAGGGAAGGTATGTGCGCCATGTCACCAATGTTGAGTGTCATCGTGCCGATGTTCAACGTCGAGCCTTACATCTCCGCCTGTCTCGAGTCACTGCTCGGCCAGCACTTCGCGAACGTTGAGATCGTCGTCATCGATGACGGGTCCACGGACGCAAGCCGGGTCATCGCCGAACAGTGGGCGCGCCAGGACTCCCGTATCCGCCTGATCGGGCAGCCGAACGCCGGATTGAGCGCCGCTCGAAACGTCGGCGTTCGTGCGGCACGAGGACAGTACCTCGCGTTCTGCGACAGCGACGACGTCGTGCCGGCAACGGGGTACGCCTCGCTCATCGGGTCCTTGGAGACCACGGGGTCCGACATCGCCTGTGGAGACGTACGTCGGCTCCACAGCGCCGGCTTGCGACCGCATCCCGGATATCACGACACGTTCGCCTGTGCCCGGAGCCGCACCCACATTCGTCGCGACACCTCGCTGGTGCGCGACCGCATGGTGTGGAACAAGGTGATCCGACGCTCGTTCTGGGACGAGCAGAAGCTGTTTTTCGAGTTGTCCGGGTACGAGGACGCCCCCGTCATGATCCGCGCACACATCGAGGCGTCAGCAGTGGATGTACTGACAGAGGTCGTCTACCTCTGGCGAATCCGCGAACAGGGGCCGCTATCGGGGACGCAGCGACGCGATGAACCGGACAATGTCGCAGCCTGCATGCGCATGGTGCTCGATACGTTCGAGGTCATCAGGCTACGCGCCCCGGAACTCATCCCTCCATACGCAGTGGACATGTGCTGCGGTGACGTCCGGCAGGGGCTCCGCGCGCTGCACTTGCACGACGACGAAGCTCTGGGCGAAGCACTGTCACTCGCCCGTTCCTTCGTCAGGGCTGTCCCCGAGAGCGTTTTCGACGAGTTGCCGCCGACAGACCGGCAACTCATGCGCCTGCTGGCCCAGGGTGACCTGACGGGGATCCGGCGGCTCGTGGAACATCCTGCTTCAGCGGTGGATTACTTCCGCGGTTGGTGACGGGCCGGATGTCCACCATGGAGAGCATGGGGGAGCAAAGCCTGATGTGCCGCCCTCCGGTGGCAGGATCCTGTCGGCGGTGCGGTGTGGCTCGACAGGAGTGTGCCGTGGCCTGACGCTGGTATCGGTCGATCCGCCGGCGGCTGGCGGAACTGACCGTCTGTGGACGGTCACGTGATTCCCCAGGTGCTGGGAGCAGGGCTCCGCTCTCGCGGAGCCCTGGGTCAGTCCCGCCAGTCGAGTTGCTGTTCAGGGACCCCGACGGAGCGCCCGTAGTCCTGGGCTTCGCGGCGGCCCTCGGCTTGCCCACGTGGATAGCGGAAGACCTTGTTGGCAAAGATCACGAACGTGTCGGACGAGGTGTGGAAGTCGGTGTACCAGCCTCCCGTTGAAGAGAGGCAGGAAGCCAGCTGATCTGCGAGGTGCTGGGCCTCGGGCTCCTCGGCGGCGAAGTCCAGCAGGGTCCAGAGCCGCGGCTGGTCATCCCCGGCGTCCGTCATCTCGATCCGTGTCAGCTTGGTGATCCGCAGTGGGATCCCGGTCAGCTCGGCTCCAGCCTTCAGGCTTTCGGCGATCAGCACACCTTCGAGCATCTGAACCTCCTTGATGTCGGTCGGGGGCGAGACCAACTGCCGTTCTTCGGGCGCTTGTCGGGGCGGTAGCTGGGGCCGTTCACGATGACCTGGTGGCTGGCGTTGATCAGCCGGTCCAGCAGCGACTCCGCGACGACCGGGTTGGGGAAGAGCGGATACCAGTCGCTGGGCGCCCTGTTGCTGGTGATGATCGCGGATCCGTTTGGTCCAGGTGCGGTCCGCGTGGCCGCCGGCCAGGTCCGCGAGGATGCGGCTGGTCTTGGCGAAGCGGACGTTGGCGCCCTGGCGGATGGCGAGATGGCCCAGCGCCTGGGCGATATGTGTCTTCCCGACCCCGACCGGGCCGAACAAAATGACCGACTCTCCAGCGTGGAGCCGGCGCAGGGCCCTCAGGTCGCGGATCTGGGCGGCAGGGAGCTTGGAGGAGGCGGCGAAGTCGAACTCTTCCAAGGTGGCCTGTTGCTCGAACCTCGCCCGGTGCAGGCGACGTTGGAAGGAGACGGTCTCGCGGCGGATGATCTCGTCCTGGCAGAGGATCTGGAGGAAGTCCAGGTGGCCGAGTTCGCCGCCGTGGGCCTGGGCCAGGCGGGCGTCGAGGGTCTCCAGCATGCCCGAGAGCCGCAGAGCCTTCCGCGAGTCGCGCAGGGCGGTGTCCATCACGCTCATCGTCGTGGAGGGAACCTGGGCGGGTGTCACACCGTCCGGGGACGGGCTGCCGGCGAAGCGGCCGGAGCTGTCGCCGTACGACCACCTCTCGTAGCTTCCTCCGAACATGCCGGTGGCGCGGACCTGCAGGAACCGCCAGTAGAATCCGTACACGTGACCGCCGCACCCGCAAAGCCCCGCATCCCGAACGTCCTCGCCGGACGTTACGCCTCCACCGAGCTCGCCGTGCTCTGGTCGCCCGAGCAGAAGGTGAGGCTGGAGCGGCAGCTCTGGCTCGCCGTGCTGCGGGCCCAGAAGGACCTCGGTATCGAGGTGCCCGACGCCGCCCTCGCCGACTACGAGCGGGTCCTCGACACCGTCGACCTGGCGTCCATCGCCGAGCGCGAGAAAGTCACCCGGCACGACGTGAAGGCGCGGATCGAGGAGTTCAACGACCTCGCCGGGCACGAGCACGTCCACAAGGGCATGACCTCCCGCGACCTCACCGAGAACGTGGAGCAGTTGCAGATCCGGCTCTCGCTGGAGCTGATGCGCGACCGTACGGTGGCCGTGCTGGCGCGGCTCGGCAAGCTGGCCGGGGAGTACGCCGAGCTGGTCATGGCCGGCCGCTCGCACAACGTGGCCGCGCAGACCACCACCCTCGGCAAGCGCTTCGCGACCGCCGCCGACGAGCTGCTCGTCGCGTACGGCCGGGTCGAGGAGCTGCTGGGGCGCTACCCGCTGCGCGGCATCAAGGGTCCGGTCGGCACGGCGCAGGACATGCTGGACCTGCTCGGCGGCGACGCGGCCAAGCTCGCGGAACTGGAGCAGCGGATCGCCGGGCATCTGGGCTTCTCCACCGCCTTCACCTCCGTCGGTCAGGTCTACCCGCGCTCGCTGGACTACGAGGTCGTCACCGCGCTGGTGCAGCTGGCCGCCGCGCCCTCCTCGACCGCAAAGACGATCCGGCTGATGGCCGGGCACGAGCTGGTCACCGAGGGCTTCAAGCCCGGCCAGGTCGGTTCGTCCGCGATGCCGCACAAGATGAACACCCGGTCCTGCGAGCGCGTCAACGGGCTCATGGTGATCCTGCGCGGCTACGCCTCGATGACGGGCGAGCTGGCGGGCGACCAGTGGAACGAGGGCGACGTGTCCTGCTCGGTGGTGCGCCGGGTCGCGCTCCCCGACGCGTTCTTCGCCCTGGACGGGCTGCTGGAGACCTTCCTGACGGTCCTCGACGAGTTCGGTGCCTTCCCGGCGGTCGTCGCGCGTGAGCTGGACCGCTACCTTCCCTTCCTCGCCACCACCAAGGTGCTGATGGGCGCGGTGCGCGCGGGGGTCGGGCGCGAGGTCGCGCACGAGGCCATCAAGGAGAACGCGGTGGCCTCCGCGCTGGCGATGCGTGAGCAGGGCACGGAGCGCAACGAGCTGCTCGACAAGCTGGCCGCCGACGAGCGCATCCCGCTGGACCGCGCGCAGCTCGACGCGCTGATGGCCGACAAGCTGTCGTTCACGGGCGCCGCGGCCGACCAGGTAGCCGCCGTCGTCGCCCGCGTCGAGGAGATCGCCAAGCAGCACCCGGAGGCCGCGGCCTACACCCCCGGAGCGATCCTCTGACCCGCTCGCCCCGCTTCACCCAGGCCGAACTGGAGGCCGCCCGCGACCGTCTCGTACCGGACGTCGTCGCGGACGGCCTCGGTGTTCTCTTCTGCGGCATCAATCCCGGCCTGATGACGGCGGCCACGGGTCATCACTTCGCGCGGCCCGGCAACCGCTTCTGGCCCGTCCTCCATCTCTCCGGTTTCACTCCGAGGCTGTTGAAGCCCGCCGAACAGGGCGAGTTGCTCTCGTACGGGCTCGGCATCACGAACGTCGTCGCGCGGGCGACCGCACGGGCCGACGAGCTGTCCGCGGAGGAGTACCGCGAGGGCGGACGGCTGCTGGCCGCGAAGGTGACACGGCTGCGGCCCCGCTGGCTGGCCGTCGTCGGCGTCACGGCGTACCGGGCCGCCTTCGACGACCGCATGGCCCAAATGGGCCCGCAGGAGCGGCAGTTCGGCGACACGCGCGTATGGGTGCTGCCCAACCCGAGCGGCCTGAACGCCCATTGGACGGCGGCGACCATGGCCGAGGAGTACGGGCGACTGCGGGAAGCGGCTTCGTAGGATGTGCGGCGGGTGGGGTGCGTGCACCCCCGTCACGCGTCCCGGCGCCGCACGCTCCACGCCCCCGCGAGCAGCGCGGCCGCCGTCCAGAGGGCGGTCACCGCGAGGCCGGTCCAGGGGCCGAGGATGCTGTCGGACGTCTCGTGGAGGATCACCTGGCCTGCCCGGTCGGGCAGGAAGTCGGTCAGCCCACCGGCGACGTCCCCGATCACGAACGAGATGATGAGGACGAACGGGATCAGGATGCTGAGCGTGGCGACGCCGCTGCGCAACAGGGCGGTGAGTCCGGCCGCGAGCAGCGCCATCAGCATGAGGTAGATCCCGCAGCCCACGACACCGCGCGCCTGTTCGCCCAAGGTGAGTCCGCTCGCCTCGTCGCCCAGGCCAGCTCGGCCGGCGGCGAGCGAGGTGGCGCCGGTGACCAGCCCCACCAACAGGGCGGGTACGCCGATGGCGGCGGTCTTGGCCGCGAACCACCGTCCGCGCTGTGGCACCGCCGCCAGGGAGAGTCGCAGGCCGCCGCCGTGGAACTCTGACGAGACGGCCGTCGCGCCGAAGGCGATGGCGGCGATCTGACCGGGCCCGACTCCGGAGAGCGCCATGAACAGCGGGTCGAACTCCGGGTCGGACGTACTGGAGACGCCGGCGAGCGCGGAGAACACCGTGGAGACGGCGAACACCGCCAGCAGTGCGCCGCAGAGTGAGCGGAGCGTCCGGATCTTCAGCCACTCGGAGCGCAGAACGGGTGCGAACGGCATGGTCAGGCCTCCTGTGGCTGCGCCGGGGGCTTCTGGCCGGCGAACTCGGTCTCGGACATCGTCAGATCGAGGTAGGCCTGCTCCAGCGTGCCTTCCTCCGTGGCCAGTTCGAGGACCGGCACATCGGCGTCCGACGCGAGCCTGCCGATGTCGTCCACGCGCGCGTGGTGCACGGTCAGGTGCCCGTCCTCGTGCTCGGTGGCCTCGTATCCGTGGCGAGCGAGGACCTCGTTGAATGCGGTGCCCTTTGTCGTGCGCACCCGCACACGTGGCTGTACGCGCGCGTGGATGAACTCCCGCATCGGGGTGTCGGCCAGGAGACGGCCGCGGCCGAGGACCACGAGATGGTCGGCGAAGGAGGCGGTCTCGTTCATGAGGTGGCTGGACACCAGGACCGTCCGCCCCTCCCGGGCCAGGCGGCGCAGCAACTCCCGGATCCAGATGATGCCTTCGGGGTCGAGGCCGTTCGAGGGCTCGTCGAGCAGCAGTACGGGCGGGTCGCCGAGGAGGGCGGCCGCGATGCCCAGGCGTTGGCGCATGCCCAGGGAGTACGTCTTCACGCGGCGCCTGGCGGCGGACGCGAGCCCCGTCTCGTCCAGGACCTCGTCCACCCGGCGCTCCGGGATGCGGTTGCTCACCGCCAGCGCCCGCAGATGGTCGCGGGCCGTGCGTGAGCCGTGGGCGGCCTGTGCGTCGAGGAGGGCGCCGACCTCGCGGAGGGGTTCGTCGAGGGTGGCGTAGGCCCGGCCGCCGACCGTGGCGGTGCCGGACGTCGGCCGGTCCAGGCCGAGCACCAGCCGCATGGTGGTCGACTTTCCGGCGCCGTTGGGGCCGAGGAAGCCGGTGACGCGGCCGGGCAGGACACGGAAGGTGAGGTGGTCGACGGCTCGCGTCGTGCCGTACTCCTTGGTGAGGTTCTGGACGTCGATGCTGGTCATGGCAGCAGCCTGACCGCCGGCCGGGGTCGGGCGCCTCCCCCGTCGGAGTGCTCCGTCTCCCCCGCCCGGGGGAGGCCCGTTGTCAGTGGCGGCTGTCAGGATGTCGGGATGGTCCGCATCCTGCGCCCGTTCACCCGGGCCGTCACGTACACACGATGGCTCCATCTGTTCATGGCCATCGTGTGGCCGGCCATGTGGCTTTTCATCGAGGACGAGTGGTGGATCTGGCTCCTGTCGGCCGCGCTGCTCGGACTCGCCGGGCTCGTGCCCGCGATGCGGACCGTGGAGGGGTTGCAGGCCAGACTGCTGCTCACCGACCACCGCCAGGACAGCAACAGTGAAGGCGTCGGCGACAGGGGCGATTCGGAGATAGTCGCCGTCTCGTCCGTCACCTGGGGCGACCGCGGCCGTACGGTGCTCTGGCTGGAGGCCCGGCTGGTACTCGGGGGTCTCGTCTCGATGCTGACCGTCCAACTGCCCATCACCACCCAGAATCTGATGGTGACCGCGCTGGGCGACACCCCGGGCGACGGTGCCCTGCTCCGCGTCGAGGGCCACCACTGGTGGTACGCCCTGCTCACGCCGCTGCCCCTGACCCTGCTGGCCGCGGTCGTGGTCGGTGCGGGCGAGCTGATCACCCGGCTGGCCGGGCGTCTGCTCGGCCCCTCCCCCGCGGAGCGGCTCGCGGCCATGGAGGAGCGCACCGAGCAGCTCCTGGAGCGCAATCGCATCGCCCGTGAGCTGCACGACTCCATCGGCCACGCGCTCACGGTGGCGGTGGTGCAGGCGGGCGCGGCCCGTGCGGCCGGCGATCCCGCGTTCACCGACCGGGCGCTGGAGGCCATCGAGGAGACCGGCCGGGCCGCGCTGGTCGACCTGGAGCGCGTCCTCGGCGTCCTGCGCGAGTCGGGCAGGCCGGCGAGCAGCCGTCCGGCGCTCACCGAGGCCGACCGTCTCCTGGAGTCGGCGCGCTTCTCCGGGGCGAAGGTCGACATCGAGGTGTCCGGCCCTCTCGACGGGGTGCCGGGGCCGGTGTCCCGCGAGGGCTACCGCATCCTCCAGGAGTCGCTCACCAATGTGCTGCGGCACGCGGGGGCCGTTCCCGTCCGGGTCCGTATCGGGGTCGCCGACGACACCCTCGCCCTGGAGGTCCGCAACCCGCTCACCGCCGGGATACCCGGCCCCGGCCGGGGCAGCGGCCTGCGCGGCATACGGGAGCGCGCGGCGCTGCTGGGCGGCCGCGCGCGCACGGGGCCCGACGAGGGCGACTGGCAGGTGCACGTCGAGCTGCCGCTGCGCTGATCTACGCTGGCCGGATGCCCATCACCGTGCTCCTGGTCGACGACGAGCCCCTCGTACGCGCCGGTCTGCGGGCCGTGTTGGAGGCGCAGCCCGATATCGAGGTCGTCGGGGAGGCCGCGGACGGGGCCGCCGTCATTCCGTTGGTCAGGCAGGTGCGGCCCGATGTGGTCGCCATGGATGTGCGGATGCCGTTGATGGACGGCATCGAGGCGACGCGGGCGCTGCTGCGGACCGTGCCGGAGCCGCCGAAGATCCTGGTGGTGACGACCTTCGAGAACGACGAGTACGTGTACGAGGCGCTGCGGGCCGGCGCCGACGGGTTTCTGCTCAAGCGGGCCCGGCCGGCCGAGATCGTGCACGCGGTGCGGCTGGTCGCCGAAGGGGAGTCGCTGTTGTTCCCGGCCTCGGTACGGCGGCTGGCGGCCGAGTACGGCGACGGGGGCGGGAACCGGGCCGCACGGGCCGTGCTGGAGCGGGCGCGGCTGACCGAGCGTGAGGCGGAGGTGCTGCGGCTGATGGCGCGCGGGCTGGCCAACGCGGAGATCGCCGCCCGGCTGGTCGTCGGGACCGAGACCGTGAAGTCGCACGTCAGCGCGGTGCTGGCGAAGCTGGGGGCCCGGGATCGTACGCAGGCGGTCATCGTGGCGTACGAGTCCGGGTTCGTGGCGCCCGGATGATCCCGGGCCGCCGGACAGGTCGGGGTCGTCCGGCTCTCGCCCGGGTGCTCCGCGCCGAGTACGATCCGCCCCACACTTGCACGAGCTGGGAGGACGTACCTTGGGGCAGCTGACCGGCGGGGATCCCTCGCTGCTGCGAAGGATCAACTCCGCGGTGGTGCTGCACGCGCTGCGTGCCACGGACTGCGCGACACTGACCGAGATCACCCGGGTGACCGGGCTGTCCCGGCCGACCGTCGAGGGCGTCGTCGAGGGGCTCATCGAGGGCGGGTTCGTCGTCGAGAAGGCCGCCGACGAGAGTGTCGCCCGGCGGCAGGGGCGGCCCGCGCGGCGGTTCCGGTTCCGGGCCGAGGCCGGGCATCTGCTGGGCCTGGAGATCGGGTCCCATCGGGTGGCCGCGCTGCTGTCCGACCTGGACGGGCGTCTCCTGGGGTCGATCGTGAAGGACGTCGACGAGGCGGCGCCCGCGGACGAGCGTCTTGAGCGGCTGCGGTCGGCGGTGGCCGAGCTGTTGCGCCGCGCCGGGGTGGCCCGCGACTCGCTGCGAGCCGTGGGCGTGGCCACGCCGGGGATCGTGGAGGCCGACGGAGTCGTCCGGCTGTGCTCCGCGCTGCCCGAGTGGACCGGGCTGCGGCTCGGTGAGCGGCTCAGCCGGTCCTTCAAGTGTCCTGTCCTGGTGGAGAACGATGCCAACGCGGCTGCCGTCGCCGAGCACTGGAAGGGCGCCGCCGTCGACTCCGACGACGTGGTGTTCGTGCTGGCCGGGCTGAGTCCCGGCGCCGGTTCGCTGATCGGCGGGCGGCTGCACCGGGGGTACGGCGGGGCGGCCGGGGAGATCGGCGCACTGCATCTGCTGGGCCGGGGGGCGACCCCGGAGGCGCTGCTGTCGACCACGGGCGAGCCGCTGCACCCCCTCGACGAGGTGGCCGTCGCCGAGGTGTTCCGCCGCGCCCGCGAGGGCGACGAGCAGGCCCGCGCGGCTGTCGACCGCTTCATCCAGCGGCTCGTCCATGACGTGGCCGCGCTCGTCCTGGCCCTCGACCCCGAGCTGGTCGTCGTCGGCGGCTGGGCGGCGGGACTGGACGGCGTACTGGAGCCGTTGCGCGACGAACTGGCGCGGTATTGTCTGCGACCGCCGGGCGTGGCTCTGTCGCTCCTCGGGGAGGCGGCGGTGGCTACGGGTGCGCTACGGCTGGCCCTCGACCATGTCGAGGAGCAGCTGTTCGCGGTGGAGGGGACTGTGACGGCCCGGCGTTAGCGTTCCGCGTGGAGTGGGGGGTAGTGACTGCGGTGTAGCGGCTGCGGGTTCGTCGTGGCTGGTCGCGCAGTTCCCCGCGCCCCTTCGGGGGCGCGGGGTCGTTCGACGGTCAGGACGCGCGGCGTTCCGGGCCGTGGTGTATTTCCACTCCTCCGGAGTCGCCGAAGGTCAGGCGGCATGTGTCGGCGCGGTAGGTGGCGACGGAGAGGGCGGCCGTGCGGCCCTGGGCGAAGAAGCGGGTCGTGACGACGAGGACGGGGGCCCCGGGGAGGCGGTCCAGTTCCTTGGCGTCGTCCGCGCGGGCCGAGCCGAGTTCCACGGCGCCGTCCTGGCCCTCCAGTTGCAGGCGCTGGAGCTCGCGCAGCACCGCACGCGCGCGTGCCGCACCGGACGGGGCGTCGATCGCCGTCAGGTCGGGCACCGAGGAGGCCGGGACGTAGAGCAGCTCGGCGGCGACCGGCTGGCCGCGCGAGACGCGGGAGCGGCGCACGGTGTGGACGGGCTCGTCCGGGCCGGTCTCCAGGGCGGCGGCCACGGCCACCACCGGTACGGTCAGCGCGCTGTCGACGGGCTGCCAGGAGTCGTCCGCCGTGCCCGGCCAGGCGTGCTGTGCCGTGCCGACGGCGACGCCCATGCGCGGCGGGGCGACGGTCGTACCGACACCGCGGCGGCGCTGGAGGCGGCCTTCGAGTTCGAGCTGTTCCAGTGCCTGGCGGAGCGTGGCGCGGGCGACGCCGAAGCGGGCCGCGAGATCGCGCTCGTTGGGCAGGATCTCGCCCACGGAGAACTCGGAGTCCAGTGCCTCACTGAGCACGGTCTTCAGATGCCAGTACTTCGGCTCCGGCACCGTTTCCAACTGCGTGGTCCCCACCCTGTCCTCCGCAATCGCCGTGGTCCGGCGGCGTTTTAGCGCCTTTGTTTATTAAAGGTTGTTGCACTTTCCTGCGACCATAGGGCGGCCCCGGTACTTGGTCAAGACCAATCAGTGTGCGTGGGGAGCGGCCAGGGCGCGCATCTTGTCCGGGTTGCGGATGATGTACACGCACTGGATACGGCCGTCCGCCACCTCCATCTGGAACACGCTGTCGGGCTTGTCACCGGACAGGACCAGCAGCGCGAGGCCGCCGTTGACCTCCAGGAAGCGGAACGACACGTCCGCGAGGCCCTTGCCCGCGGTGCCGACGATGAAGCGGCCCACATGGTCGGCCGACTCCAGGATCCGGCGCGGCGCCCGCGCCAGGCCGCCGCTGTCGGCGACGAGGCGGACGTCGGGGGCGAGGAGTTCCATGAGGCCCGCGAGGTCGCCCTGCTCCGCGGCGACGAGGAACCGTTCGGTCAGGTCACGGCGCTGTTTCGGGTCGACCTCGTACCGCGGGCGCCGTTCGTCGACGTGCCGGCGGGCGCGTCCGGCGAGCTGACGCACCGCCGGTTCGCCGCGGTCGAGCATGGCGGCGATCTCCGCGTACGGGTAGGCGAAGGCCTCCCGGAGCACGAACACCGCGCGCTCCAGCGGCGAGAGGGACTCCATGACGACCATGACCGCGAGGGACACCGTGTCGGCGAGCACGGCCCGCTCGGCCGCGTCCGGAACGGTGTCCACAAGGTCCGTCACATACGGCTCGGGCAGCCACGGGCCGACGTACGTCTCGCCCCGCGCCTTCACCTGGCGCAGCCGGTCGATGGCGAGCCGGGTCGTGACGCGCACGAGATAGCCGCGCGGTTCGCGTACGTCGGTCCGGTCGGCGGCGAACCAGCGCAGCCACGCCTCCTGGACCACGTCCTCGGCGTCGGCCACCCGGCCGAGCATGCGGTAGGCGACGCCCATGAGGACGGGCCGGTGCTCTTCGAAGACGTCGGTCACGGTGTCGGCGGTCACGGGTCCATCCCAACCCGGCACCGAGGGCCGTGTCCAGCGAGTTGGCGGCCGGTTACCAACGGGGGCTACCCGTCGGTAGCAGTTGCTGACAAGCTGTCTACGCATGCCCGCGCGCAGCCGCACAGACCACCGCACAAACACGTACGACGAGGAGCAACCGCATGTCCGCCACCGTCACCTTCGAGGTCCCGTCTCCGTACGGTCCGCGGGACGAGACCACGACCGTGAAGCTGTCGTACGCGCGCGTGGGCGCCGGCGAACCGCTTCTGCTGCTGCACGGCATCGGGCACCACCGGCAGGCCTGGGACCCGGTGATCGACATCCTGGCCACCGAGCGCGATGTGATCGCCGTCGACCTCCCCGGGTTCGGCGCGTCCCCGGCGCTGCCGGACAACTTCGTGCACGACCTGCCGACGATGACCGCGGTCTTCGGCGCCCTGTGCGAGGCGCTGGAGCTGGACCGGCCGCATGTGGCGGGCAACTCGCTGGGCGGTCTGCTGGCCCTGGAACTGGGCCGCGAACAGCGCGTCCGGTCCGTCACCGCCCTTTCCCCGGCGGGGTTCTGGTCGCAGGCGGAGCGGCGGTACGCGTTCGGGGTGCTGCTCACGATGCGGCGGGCCGCGCGGAGCATGCCGTTGCCCCTGGTCGAGCGGCTGTCGCGCTCGGCGGCGGGCCGAACGGTTCTGACGAGCACCATCTACGCCCGTCCCGGCCGCCGTTCACCCGCTGCCGTCGTCGCCGAGACGCTCGCCCTGGCGAACGCCCAGCGGTTCGGCGAGACCCTCAGGACCGGCCGCGACATCCGGTTCACGGACGACGTGCCGGGCATCCCGGTCACCGTGGCCTGGGGCAGCCGGGATCTGCTGCTCGTGCGCCGGCAGGGCATCCGCGCCAAGCGGATCATCCCCAAGGCCCGGCTGATCAGGCTGCCCGGCTGCGGACACGTCCCGATGAACGACGACCCCGCGCTGGTCGCCCGCGTCCTCCTCGACGGCAGTCGCTGACCGGCGTACGCGAGTGAACGCACCTGATCCCAGGGCGACTCCGGCGCCGACGAGGGCGCTTCCGGCGGCCTGGGCGGCGCCGTAGGAGCCCGTGCCGACGAGCGGGGCGGTGCAGGCCGCGGCGACCGGGATGAGGCCGGAGAAGAGCGTGGCGCGCTCCGCGCCGATCCGCTGCATGCCGATGTACCAGCACACGAAGCCGATGACGGTGACGACCGCCGCCTGCCACAGCAGCGCGGCGGCCTCGGTGGCGTCGGGCACGCGCAGCCAGGCGGCACCGTCGAGGAGCACCCCGGCGAGCGCGGACTCGGCGGCGGCGAGGCCGCACACGGTCGCCGACAGCAGCCGGGGCCCGAGGGGCCGTACCAGGGGCACGGCGAGCACCGCGAACCCGACCTCACCGGCCAGCGCGCACCCGGAGAACGCGATGCCCACGCCGTCCGTACGGCCCCACCCCTGGACCGCGAACGCGCCCACGGCGACGGTCAACGCCCCGTACAGCACCGCCCGTCGGGGTCGCCGCCCGGCCAGGAAGGGGACGAGGACCGCCACGACCACGGGCGCGCAGCCCACGAACACCCCCGGCACCGCCGGTTCCGCGCTGCGTTCGGCGGCGATGACGGCCAGGTTGAAACCGACCATGCCGACGGCCGCGAGCAGCGCGAGGCGGGTCCACCGGCGGGCGGTGAGCGAGCGCAGTGGGGCGGCGCCTCCCTTGCCCACCAGGGGCAGGAGCAGCAGACAGGCCAGTCCGTAGCGCAGGAACTGGCCTCCCGCGTACGGATACTCGCCGAGGACGCTGTTGGCGGTGAAGGAGCAGCCGACGAGGACGGCGGCGAGGGCGGTGAGGAGGGCCCCGCGCGCGGCAGTGATGTCGGCGGGTCGGGCCGTGGCGTTCATAGAGGTGACGCTAGGGAGCGCGGAGGGCCGGATTAAGGTCCACTTGCATGACGTCATCGGGGACCAGTCCGAACGGCCTGCCGGGCTCCGCCGCCTGGGAGTTGCTGCTCCCGGCGGCTTCCGCACCGCCGCGCGCGCGTGGGCGTTCGCTTCAGGAGGCGTTGCGGGAAGCGGTCCGCTCGGGACGGCTCGTACCGGGGACGCGGCTGCCGTCGAGCCGGGATCTCGCGGTCGATCTCGGGGTGTCGCGGGGGCTGGTCACGGAGGCGTACGAGCAGCTGACCGCGGAGGGCTATCTGCGCAGCGGGCGCGGGGCCGGCACCTGGGTGGGCGGTGCCGCCCGGGCCGCGAACCCGCGCGCGCGGGACCTCGCTCCGCGCTCCCCCGGTGCCCGGGCCGACTTCCGTCCCGGCACCCCGGACCTGTCGTTGTTCCCGCGTGCCGCGTGGGCCGCCGCTCAGCGCGCGGTGCTCGCGGAGGTCCCGCACCACGCCCTCGGCTACCCCGATCCGCGCGGGCTGCCCCGGCTGCGGACGGCACTGGCGGAGCTGCTCGCGCGACGCCGGGGCGTGGTCGCGGACCCGGAACGGCTGGTGGTCGTCTCCGGGGTGGCGCAGGCGACGACGCTGCTCGGACACGTGCTCCACGCGCGCGGGATGCGTGACATCGGCGTCGAGGACCCCGGGAGCCCGGAACACGGCTCCCTCCACACCTCGGCCGGCCTGAACGCCGTACCGCTGCCCCTGGACGACGAGGGCCTCGACCTCGACGCGCTGCGGGCCTCCGGGGTGCGGGCGGTGGTGACCACGCCGGCTCACCAGTTCCCGTCCGGGATCGCCTACTCCGCGGGCCGCCGTACCGAACTCCTCGACTGGGCGCGGTCGGTCGACGGGCTGGTGATCGAGGACGACTACGACGGGGACTTCCGGTACGACCGTGCGCCGGTGGGTGCCCTCCAGGGGCTCGATCCCGAGCGGGTCGCCTACACGGGGTCCGTCAGCAAGTCGCTCGCACCCGGGCTGCGGCTCGGCTGGCTGCTCGTACCGGAGTGGGTCGCCGAGGACGTCGTCGAGCGGAAGCGGACGATGGACCTGGGCCATCCCGCCCTCGACCAGGAGCTGTTCGCGCGGTTCGTGGAGCGCGGCGACTACGACCGGCATCTGCGTCGCTGCCAGCGCGCGTACCGCGAGCGCCGCGATGTGCTCGTGGCGGCGCTGGAGGAGCACTTTCCCGGGGCGGAGGTGTCGGGGATCGCGGCGGGCCTGCATGTCATCGCCGCGCTGCCGGAGCGGTACGGGCCGCAGGACCGTTTCCTGGAGCGGACGTCGGCGGCCGGGGTCGCGGCACGGCCGCTGACGGACTTCGCGCACGCGCCCGTGAAGGGTGAAGGTGTGCGGCTGGTGCTGGGGTACGCGCAGTTGTCGCCCGCGCGGATCGCGGCCGGGGTCCGGCTCATGGCCGGTGCGCTGGGCGGGTGACCGGTTTCCTTGCCTGCTTCCCCTCTCCGCCTTCCCTTGTCCGCCTTCCCTTGTCCGCAGGGCAGTTGTTCACTCGTGGTTTGCGTGGGCGCTGCGGGGCGCGAGTAGTTGTGGCTGTGCACACTCGCCGGATCCCGTCCCCGGAGGCACACCCCATGTCACCTTCTCCCCTGCCCGGTCGTCGCAGCGTGCTGCGCGGCTCGCTCGCCGCGTCGGCGGCCCTGGCCCTGCCCGCCGCCGTCGGTTCGGCGGCGCCCGCGTTCGCCCTGTCCGGGCGGCCGAAGGCAGGGTGGGGTGTCCAGACGGGCGATGTGACCGCCGACTCGGGGCTGGTGTGGGTGCGATCCGACCGGCCGGCCCGGATGGTCGTCGAGACGTCCGCCACCGAGTCGTTCCGCAACGCCCGCCGGTGGCACGGTCCGCTGCTCGGCGCGGACAGCGACTTCACCGGTACGACACGGCTGCGCGGGCTGCCGCCGGGCGAGCAGATCCATTACCGCGTGCTGCTGGCCGACCCGGACGACCCGCGCCGCACCGGCGAGCCGGTGTCGGGCACCTTCCGTACGGCGCCGGTCCGGCGGCGCGACGGAGTGCGGTTCCTGTGGTCGGGGGACCTGGCGGGGCAGGGCTGGGGCATCAACCCGGACCTCGGCGGCTACCGGATCTACGACGCGATGGGCAAGCTCGACCCCGACTTCTTCCTGTGCAGCGGCGACAACATCTACGCCGACGGCCCGATAGCCGCGACCGCCGCGCTGCCCGACGGCAGCACCTGGCGGAACATCACCACCGAGGAGAAGGCGAAGGTCGCGGAGACCCTCGCCGAGTTCCGGGGCAACTTCCGGTACAACCTGCTCGACGAGAACCTCCAGCGGTTCAACGCCCAGGTCCCGTCGATCGTCCAGTGGGACGACCACGAGGTGCGCAACAACTGGTACCCGGGTCAGACGATCCTCGACTCGGACACCCGTTACACCGAGAAGAGCGTCGACACCCTGGTCGGCCGGGCCGAGCGGGCCTTCAGCGAGTACTTTCCCGTCTCCACGCTCCGGCCGGGTGCCCGGGACGGCCGCGTCCACCGCGTCCTGCACCAGGGGCCGCTGCTCGACGTGTTCGTCCTCGACATGCGGACGTACCGCAACGCCAACTCGCCCGACGACCAGACCGTCGACCCGCAGGGCATCCTCGGCGCGGAGCAGCTGGAGTGGCTCAAGCGGGAGCTGTCGTGCTCGCGAGCCGTGTGGAAGGTGATCGCCGCCGACATGCCACTGGGCCTGGTCGTGCCGGACGCCACCGAGGGCAAGGCCAACATCGAGGCCGTCGCCCAGGGCGACCCGGGTGCGCCCCTCGGACGTGAGCTGCAGATCGCCGAGCTGCTGCGGTTCGTCAAGCACCGTCGGATCACCGGCACGGTCTGGCTGACCGCAGACGTCCATAACACCTCGGCCCAGCACTACCAGCCCTCTCGGGCCTCCTTCACCGACTTCGAGCCGTTCTGGGAGTTCGTGTCGGGCCCGCTGAACGCCGGGGCCTTCCCCGCCAGCGCGCTCGACGGCACGTTCGGTCCCGAGCGGGTCTTCGTGAAGGCGCCGACCACGGCGAACATCTCACCCGCCGGCGGCTACCAGTTCTTCGGCGAGGTCGACATCGACGGCGACAGCGGAGAACTGACGGTGCGGCTGCGCGAGCAGGACGGGACGGTGCTGTTCACGAAGGTGCTGCAGCCGGGACGGGTGGGGCAGTAGAAGCTCGCGATGGCAATCGTATAAAAGTTGACGAAATGTATGAAATGTGACTTAACCCTTAGGTCACAGTCCGTTCGTGATCACGCAACACCGGTACCGCAAGGTGGCTGCATGACTCGAAACATGTGTGACGAAACCTCCGTGAACAACGGGCGTCCCGTGCGCCGCTGGCGGCGGGACGCGGTCGAGCTCGCCGCGCTGCTGCGCACATGGTGGGCAAGCCGCCACGGTCATGCTCCACCGGCAGAGGACCCCGGTGTCGAAACCGGCACCGCCCCCGACACCGGCGCGAGTGTGCTGTGGCGGATGCGTACGACGGTGAAGGACGAGCCGGGATCGCTCGCCGCGCTGTGCATCGCCCTCGCCGAGCGGCACATCGACATCCTCAGCCTCCAGACGCACCCGCTGGCCCAGGGCACTGTCGACGAGTTCCTGCTGCGTGCCCCCGGTGACCTCGGCGCGGCCGAGATCTCCGAGTCGGTGTCCGGGGCGGGCGGCACCGGGACGTGGATCGAGCGGGCCGACGCCCACGATCTCGTCGACGCGCCGACCCGGATCCTGGGCCTGGCCACTCGTACGGCCCTGGACCGGGCCGAACTGCCGTTGGCGCTGCGTCAGTTGCTGGGCCGGTGCACGATCCGGTCGCTGCCCGGCGGCGACCAGCCGGCGCGGGCGGGCGTACCGGTCGAGGGAGCCCTCGAAGAGACGGACACGGTGATGCGGCTGCGCGCGCCGGAAGGCGGAGTGATCACTGTGGAGCGGCCGTATCTGCCGTTCACCCCGACCGAGTTCGCGCGGGCGCGGGCCCTGGTGGAGCTGGACGCGCGGCTCGGTGCCCGCGTCCCGCACGGCCAGGACGTGCTGACGCTGCCGCGCGGCAACGCCATCACCGTACGGCGGGCCGACGCGGGTGACCTGGACGCGGCGAAGGCGATGCACGAGCGCTGCTCACCGCGCACCCTCTCGCTGCGCTACCACGGCCCGATGGGCGACGCCGACCGCTATCTGGGCCACCTGCTCAGCCCGCGCTTCGGCCGCACCCTCGCCGTACAGACGGCGTCGGGGCGCGTCGTCGGCCTCGGTCACCTCCTCTGGGACGGCGACGAGACCGAGATCGCGCTGGTCGTCGAGGACGAGTGGCAGCGGCGCGGTATCGGCGGCGAGCTTCTTCGCCGCCTGGTGTCGATGGCGCGTGAGGCGAACTGCGAGCACGTGTACGCCGTCACGCAGTCCTCCAACACCGGCATGGTCGCCGCGATGCGCGGCCTCGGGCTGCCGCTCGACTACCAGATCGAGGCGGGCACGCTGGTGATCACAGCACGCCTGGACGCGTCCCCGGTGGCCGCTCCGCTGTCGTACGACCACAGCGTGCGGGACTGAACGCTCCGTCAAGTCCCGGTGCTCTGTCGGCGGGTCCGTCGTGGCCGAACCGCGCCTCGCCACGCCGGACCCGCTGGGCACGGTGGCGTCGAATCGACGTGACGCCAACCGTCGTCGCGTACGAGGATGGGCCCATGTCAGATACCAAGAGCCCGCTGCCCCGTGAGGTCGCCGACGCCTATGTCGACGAGCTCATCGCCCTCGACCCGATCACCGGTACGTACCTCGGCGTGAAGGAGAGTTCGAGCAGGCTTCCGGACACCTCGCCCGCGGGTCAGGAGGCCCTGGCGGAGCTGGCCCGGACGACGCTGGCGCGGCTGGACGAGGCCGAGCGGCGGCCCGGTGCGGACAGTGACATCGAGCGGCGCTGCGGGCGCCTGCTGCGGGAGCGGCTCACCGCCGAACTCGCCGTGCACGAGGCCGGCGAGGGCCTGCGCGCCGTCGGCAACATGCACACGGCCGCGCACTCGGTGCGGGAGGTGTTCACGGTGACGCCGGCGGAGACGGACGAGGACTGGGCGGCGATCGCGCAGCGGCTGCGCGCGGTGCCGACCGCACTGCGGGGCTACCGGGAGAGCCTGGCCCTGGGTCTGGAACGCGAGCTGTACGCGGGTCCGCGTCCCACCGCCACGTTCATCGAGCAGCTCGGCGAGTGGTCCGACCTGGACGGCAAGGGCATCGGCTGGTTCGCGGACTTCGCGTCGGCCGGCCCCGAGGCTCAGCGCACCGAGCTGGACGAGGCGGCGCGGATCGCGGACGAGGCCGTCGTCGCACTCCAGGACTGGATGCGGGACGTGTACGCGCCGGCCGTCGAGGGCGCGCCGAACACCGTGGGCCGGGAGCGGTACGCGCGCTGGTCGCGCTACTGGAACGGTACGGATCTGGACCTCAACGAGGCGTACGCGTACGGGTGGGCCGAGTTCCACCGCCTCCTCGGCGAGATGAAGCAGGAGGCGGAGAAGATCCTGCCCGGCGCCGCGACACCGTGGGTGGCGCTGGCGCATCTCGACGAGCACGGCAAGCACATCGAGGGCGTCGACGAGGTCCGCGAGTGGCTCCAGGGCCTGATGGACCAGGCGATCGAGGCGCTGGACGGCACGCACTTCGAACTCGCCGAGCGGGTGAAGAGGGTCGAGTCGCGCATCGCGCCGCCCGGCAGTGCGGCGGCGCCCTACTACATGGCCCCGTCGGAGGACTTCTCCCGCCCCGGCACCACCTGGCTGCCGACCATGGGCCTGACCCGCTTCCCCGTGTACGACCTCGTCTCGACCTGGTACCACGAGGGCGTCCCCGGCCACCACCTCCAGCTCGCGCAGTGGGCGCACGTCGCCGAGAACCTCTCCCGCTACCAGGCCACCATCGGCGGTGTCAGCGCCAACTGCGAGGGCTGGGCGCTGTACGCGGAGCGTCTGATGGACGAGCTGGGCTTCCTCACGGACGCCGAGCAGCGCCTCGGCTACCTCGACGCGCAGATGATGCGGGCGGCCCGCGTCATCGTCGACATCGGCATGCACGTGGAGCTGGAGATCCCGGCGGACTCCCCGTTCCACCCGGGCGAGCGCTGGACGCCGGAACTGGCCCAGGAGTTCTTCGGCGCCCACAGCAGCCGCCCCGCGGACTTCGTGGAGAGCGAACTGACCCGGTACCTGACGATCCCCGGCCAGGCGATCGGCTACAAACTGGGCGAACGGGCCTGGCTGCTGGGCCGCGAGAACGCCCAGCGCCGCCACGGCGACGCCTTCGACGCGAAGGCCTGGCACATGGCCGCGCTGTCGCAGGGGTCGCTGGGGCTGGACGACCTGGTGGACGAGCTGTCACAGCTGTGAGCAACTGACGCCGACGCGGCCGTGAGGTAACTCGGCGGGGCGGTACGGGGGTTGTGGGGCTCGAGGTACGCCCCGCACCCCCGGCCCCCGTCCTCGCGTAAGCCCTTCAACCGGTCAGCCGGTCAGCCGCCGCAGCTGTACGAGCCCCACCCACGTCTCCGGCCCCGGTTCCACGTACGCCGCCCGCACCGCGTACCGCCCCGGCGCCAGTTCCACGCGCAGATGATCGGTACGGTCCGTCTCCTTGCCCGGCCAGGCCGAGTCGAAGAGGAGCACGTCCCCCGGGATGTCCCACGCCCTGTCCGCCTCCCACTCCGCCGCGGCGAGCGCTGCCGGGACACTGGCCAGGAGTTCGTCCTCGGAGTCGGCGGCGCACCACCGTACGAAGGTGTCGTGCTCCGGCAGGAACGCGGTCGAGGCGGGTTCGTCGCCGAGGACGAGAGCCGTCATGTCGCCGACGGGCACGAACCCGATGCGACCGTCCACCTCGCAGGCCCGGTCGTAGTCCGTCGACAACTCGTCGCCGTCCGCGCCGGACCAGAACGGCAACACCGCTTCCGGTACCACGATGAGCGGTCCGCCGCCCGACTCCACCCACTCAACTGCCGCGCCAGCATTCGCGTTTCGTGCCATGCACAGCAACCTACACGCAGTGCGCACCCGTAAATCAGCAACCGCAGTCAGCCGCCTCCACCGGGGCCGTCAGCATGTCGGGGTCGCGGCGCTCGCGTCCCTCCCAGGTCTCGAACTCGAAGCCCTCGCGCACCCAGTACTCGAAGCCGCCAAGCATCTCCTTGACCTGGTAGCCGAGTTGGGCGAGGGCGAGGGCGGCGCGGGTTGCACCGTTGCAGCCGGGGCCCCAGCAGTACGTCACCACCGGTACGGACCTGTCGAGGAGGCGGTCGGCCTGCTCGGGGATCAGGGCCGTCGGCAGATGGAGTGCGCCAGGGATGTGGCCCTGGTCCCAGGACTCGGTGGAGCGCGAGTCGAGGACGACGAAACCGGGCTCGCCGTCGGCCCCGAGCACGGCGGCCACGTCGGACACGTCGGCGTGGAAGGCGAGGCTGGCGCCGAAGTAGGCGGCGGCCTCGGCCGGGGAGGCCGGAGCTACGCGCAGGACGGGGTTGACGACGGTCGTGCTGACGCTCATGGTCCGGCCTTTCCCTGGTGGGAGCCCCGGGCAGGACTCCATGGCCAGAAATCTACGGCCGGTGATCGCTTCACCTGAAGGTGTGATCCACGGCCTTCAGCTTGATCAGCCGGGGATTACCCTGCTATTCCTCGGGCATGAGCACGTTTTCCCCGGACGCCACCGACTGGCGCATCCTCGAAGTCCTCCAGCGCGACGGCCGCGCCACGTTCGCCGAGCTGGCGCGTGCCGTCGCGATGTCCGCGAGCGCGGTCACCGATCGGGTGCGGCGGCTGGAGGAGGCCGGTGTCATCCAGGGGTACGCGGCGGTGGTCGACCCGGAGCGGCTCGGGCTGCCGATCCTCGCCTTCGTACGGCTGAGGTACCCGAACGGCAACTACAAGCCCTTCCACGACCTGGTCGCCGTGACGCCCGAGATCCTGGAGGCGCATCACGTGACCGGCGACGACTGCTTCGTCATCAAGGTCACCGCGCGTTCGATGCGACACCTGGAGGAGGTGTCGGGGAAGATCGGCGCGCTGGGGTCCGTCACCACGAGCGTCGTCTACTCCTCGCCGCTCCCCCGCCGTCCCCTCGGTCACTGAGCGTCGGCGGGCTCACTCACCGCCCCGTTGCCGCACCACCGACCCCGATCTCCCCTTCACCACCTCCAGCTGGGCGTGGATCCGCCGGCGCAGGTCCGGCACATGGCTGACGATGCCGACGCTGCGGTCGCGCTCACGCAGCGAGTCGAGGACGTCGAGGACCTCGTCCAGGGTCTGTTCGTCGAGGCTGCCGAAGCCCTCGTCGATGAAGAGGGTGTCGAGGCGGACCCCGCCGGCCTCGTCCGTGACCACGTCCGCGAGGCCGAGGGCGAGGGCGAGCGACGCGAAGAAGGTCTCGCCGCCGGACAGGGTCGCCGTGTCCCGCTCGCGGCCGGTCCAGGCGTCGACGACGTGCAGGCCGAGACCGCTGCGGCCCCGGCCGGCCCGGTCGTCGGAGTGGACGAGGGTGTAGCGCCCGGACGACATGCGCCGCAGCCGTGCCGTCGCGGCGGCGGCCACCTGTTCCAGGCGGGCCGCGAGGACGTACGACTCCAGCCGCATCCTGCGTTCGTTGTCCGCCGAGGTGCCCGCGGTGAGGGTGGCGAGGCGGGCCACCCGGTCGTGGGCCGCACGCAGCGGCGCGAGCCGTCGGACCGCCGTGGCCGAGCGGGCGGAGAGGCGGTCGAGTTCCACGCAGCGGTTCGCGGCGGCGTCGCGCGCGGACGCGGTCTCCCGCAGGCGCCGGGCAGCTGCCGAGGCCGCCTGTTCGGCGCCCGCGAGGTCGGCGGGCGGCTGCTGGGCGGCGGCCGCGGTGTCCGGCTCGGCGAGGACGGCCCGTACGGCGGCTTCCTCGGACTGCCAGGCGTCCAGCCGCCGTTGGAGTTCACGGTGGGCCGCGTCGTCCAGCAGGGCTTCCGCCGCCGCCCGCGGGGTGTCGAATCCGGCGCGGTAGGCGGCGTCGGCGAGGCGGGCGTCGGCGTCCTTGAGGCGCTGGGCGGTGTCCTCGGCGGTGCGGGCGGCCTCGGCTGTCTCCGTGAGCAGCGCCGCCCGCCGCTCCAGTTGCGCGGCCCGCGCGGAAACGCTGTCGGCGCCGCCCCGGGCCTGCGCCAACTCCTCGTCCAGCGTGGCCTTTTCGCGGTCGAGGGTGTCCCGGTGGGCGACCCGGGATGCCGTCCTGAGTGCCGCCTCCTGCTGGGCGAGGGTGCGGCGCTCGTGCTCCTGCTCGGCCCTGCGCAGTTCCTCGCGGGCCGGGTGCAGCCCGGAGGCACCCCGTCGGGCGTCCTCGTACTGCCGCTCCAACTCCTCGGTCTGCTCGGCGAGTTGTGCGGTGGGCGCGTCCCCGGCCTCGGCTGTGGCGGCGGCCAGCGCCTCGCG
This sequence comes from Streptomyces sp. NPDC020898, assembly GCF_044333925.1. Classification (NCBI taxonomy): domain Bacteria; kingdom Bacillati; phylum Actinomycetota; class Actinomycetes; order Kitasatosporales; family Streptomycetaceae; genus Streptomyces; species Streptomyces sp. NPDC020898. Next base: position 122,439 of record NZ_JBIRRV010000011.1, on the reverse strand, counting down.
TACGAGGCCCAGTCGGCGTTCGGCCTCGGCGCGCCTTTCGTCGGCCCGCTGGTAGGCGGCCAGCGCGCTTTCCTCCGCCTCGCGGTCGACGTGCCCGGCGATCTTCCGTGCGGGGGCCGGGTGTTCGGTGGCTCCGCAGACGGCGCAGGGTTCGCCGTCGGCGAGGTTGGCGGCCAGTTCGGCGGCGATGCCGTTCAGGCGCTGTTCCTTGAGGTCGAGCCAGTGTGCCTTGGCCTCCGTGGCGCGCTCGCGGGAGGCCAGTACGTGTGTCTGCGCCTCGTCCGTGTCCCGGGCGAACGCGTCGCGCTGCCGGGCTGCCCTGAGCCGGATCTGGGCGGGTTCCCGCTGGACGGCGAGCTGTTCGGCCCGGGTGGCGTCCTCCTGCGCCGACTCGATACGGCTCTGGAGGCCCGCCCGCGTCGCCTCCCACCCGCCCAGCCAGTTCTCGGCGTCGTGCAGCACGTCCTCGTCGGCGCGCTCCTGGCGGTCCAGGCCGGCGCGCTCGTCGATGACATGGGCCAGGCGTTGCTCCGCGCGGCGGGCCGACTCCAGCCCGCCCAGTTCCTCGGCGGCCCGGCGTGCGGCGGCGGCGAGTCCACCGGCACCGGCGTCGGCGAAGGTGTCCGGCAGCAGGGCACGCGCGCGTGCCTCTCCGTCGGCCGCGCGCCGGTGCTCGGCCTCGGCCTCCTCCCGCAGCTCCAACGCGGGCGCCACCGCCTCCGCCTTGCGGGCCCGCTCCATCCGCAGCCGATCCTCCCGGTGCGCGTCCGCCCGCTCCTCCAGCCGCCCGGCCCGCTCCCGCGCCTCCGCGAACCGCCGCTGCAACCGCGCCACTTCGCGTACGGCGGCCAGCGCGCCGTCGGCCGCGGCCTGCGCGGACTCGGCGGCGGCGCGGGCACAGTGGGCGATGGTGAGCCGCTCGCGCGCGGTGGAGCGGGCGACGGCGGCGGCTCCCATGATGGCCTCGGCCAGCCCCGGTTCACCCGGCGTGAGGCCGGGCAGCTCCATGGCGTCACCGGCTGCCTGTTGCATCCGGTGGGCGTCGGCCAGCAACTCCGCGTCCCCGTCGCGCACTTCGGCCTCGGCGGCGCGCCGGCGATCCGCGAGGCGTTTCTCGACCTCGGCGAAGCGATGCGTGTCGAAGAGACGGCCGAGCAGCTTGCCGCGGGCCTCGGCGTCGGCGCGCAGGAAGCGGGCGAAGTCGCCCTGGGGCAGCAGCACGACCTGGCAGAACTGCTCGCGGCTCATGCCGAGCAGCTGGGTGATCTCCTCGCCGATCTCCTGGTGGGAGCGGCTGAGGTCCTTCCAGGCGCCGGCCGAGGCGTCGTACTCGCGCAGCCAGCTCTGGGCCTTGTCGAGGGTCGTGCCCGCGCCGCGCTTCTTGGGGCGCTCCCAGGGCGGCTGCCGGGTGAGCTCCAACCGGCGTCCGGCGACGGTGAGTTCGAGGGTGACCTCCGTCCGGGTGCCGGGCGCGGCGTGGTCGCTGCGCAGGGAGCCGCCCTGGCGGGCGCCGGGTACCGAGCCGTACAGCGCGTAGCAGACGGCGTCCAGGACGGAGGTCTTGCCGGCGCCCGTCGGACCGTGCAGAAGGAAAAGTCCGGCGGCCGACAGGTCGTCGAAGTCGACCTTCTGGGCGCCGCCGAAGGGCCCGAAGGCGGTGATGTCCAGCCGGTGCAGCCTCACCGGGCGCCCTCCTTGTGCGGGGCGATGCCACCGCGCCGGTCCGTCCGCGCGCGGCTGCCCGTATCGTCGCCCGAGCCGGCCCGCGCGGGCACTGCCCTGCGGCTCCCGCCTCTGCCACCGCGCCCGGTCCCGTCAGCCCCTGCCGGATTCACCGGGCCACCTCCCGCACCGTCTCGTCGGCGCGCACCGCGTCGAACGCGTCCCGCAGCACGCCCCGTTCGTGCTCGTCCGCTCCCGCGCCCCGCACATGCATGACGAAGTCCTCCGCGATCTCCTGGTCGTCGCGCCCTTCCAGGCGCCGCGCATACGTCACGTCAGGGTCCTCCGGTGACCGCGCCGGGTCGAAGGCGAGGCTCAGGGTGTGCGGGAACCGTTCCATGAGCCGGGCCATCGGGTCGGCCGGGCGCACCGCGTCGGTGAGCGTCGCCTCGACCCAGGCCTCCTCGTGCCGGGCGAGGCCGGGATCGGCGAGCAGGTCCTCCAACGGCCCCCGGATACGGGCCAGCGCGCGAGGCACCGGGCAGTCGACGCGCTCCGCGGTGAGCGAGCCGTCGCCCGCCAGGTCGATCAGCCACATGCTCTTGCGGTGGTCGGCCTCCGAGAAGGAGTACGGCAGCGGGGAGCCCGAGTAGCGCACGCGCTCGGTGATGGTCTGGCAGCCGTGCAGATGCCCGAGGGCCACATAGTCGACGCCGTCGAACACCCCGGCGGGCACGGAGGCGACCCCTCCGACGGTGATGTCCCGCTCGCTGTCGCTGACCTCACCGCCGGTGACGAAGGCATGGGCGAGGACGACGGAACGGGTGCCCTCCGCGCGCGTGGCGAGGTCGGCGCGGACCCGGTCCACGGCGGCGGCGAGGACGCTCTCGTGGCCCGCCTTCTCCACCCCGAACTCGTCCTTCACCAGGGCGGGTTCGAGATACGGCAGGCCGTAGAAGGCCACGTCGCCGAAGGCGTCCCGGAGCACCACCGGGGTACCGGCGGCCGACGGGTCGGTGCGCAGGTGGATGCCTGCGCGGTCGATGAGCCCGGCGCCGACGCCGAGGCGGCGGGCCGAGTCGTGGTTACCGGAGATCATCACCGTCGGCACACCGAGGCCGGCGAGCCGGTGCAGGGCGTCGTCGAAGAGCTCGACCGCGGCCAGCGGGGGCACCGCCCGGTCGTACACATCACCGGACACGACCACCGCGTCGACCTCGCGCTCGCGCGCGACGGAGACGAGATGGCCGATGAACTCGGCCTGCGCCCCGAGCATGTTCACCCGGTGGAAAGCGCGGCCGAGATGCCAGTCGGACGTGTGCAGCAGCCTCATGATCCCCGAAACTAACAGCCGGGTCTGACATCACGGGCGGTTACTCCCGTATCGGCCCGATGTGCGGCCCCCGAGGCCACCGTGACGCACACGCACCCGAGTCCACTCACACCCGTCACGCGTCCCCGTAGGCCTCTGAGCCGAGTTCGAACCCGGCCGTCCCCGCTGTCGCGTCCGCCAGCCACGACCGGAACGTCTCCACCTCGGCGTCCGGGAGTCCGATCTCGATCGTGACGGCCTCCCCGTACCGCACGTCCCTGACCTCGCGGCCGGTCGACCGCAGGTCGTTCTGGACCTTGCCGGCCCGTTGGTGATCGACGGTCACCGTGGCGAGCCGGAAGCGGCGGCGGGTGCGGGTGTCGAGGGTGTCCAGGGCTTCGCCGACCGCTCCCCCGTACGCCCTGATGAGGCCGCCCGCGCCCAGTTTGACGCCGCCGTAGTAGCGGGTGACGACGGCGACGACGTACCGCATGTCGCGGCGCAGCAGCATCTGGAGCATGGGGACGCCTGCCGTGCCGCCCGGTTCGCCGTCGTCGCTCGCCCGCTGGACGGAGGCGTCGGCGCCGATGACGTACGCGTAGCAGTTGTGTGTGGCGTCCGCGTGTTCCCTGCGGACGGCGGCGACGAACGCCTGGGCCTCCTGTTCGGTGGCCGCCGGGGCGAGGGCGCACAGGAAGCGGGAGCGGTTGACCTCGGTCTCGTGCACTCCCGCGTGGGCCACTGTGCGGTACTCGTCCGGCATCCGGTCACCCTACGGGGGTTGGCGTGGTGGATACTCACTCCTCGTTGCCCAAAGGCCGCAGGCCAGGCCGAATACACAGAGACATCAACAAAGAAGTAAAAGAAGTAAACAGCAGACAAAGAAGACCTCAAGGAGATCACCGCATGACCGGCGTCCAGGTGCAGAGCAAGTGGCGGTCCTGGCTGCTGGAGGGGCTCAGTGAGCGGTCGGCCCGGCATCCGGGGCCGCATGCCGCTCCGGCCGAGGACCATCAGGGGCACAGATGGTGGCGGGTCATGTGCCTCACCGGCGTCGACTACTTCTCCACCCTCGGCTACCAGCCGGGCATCGCCGCGCTCGCGGCCGGTCTCCTGTCGCCGCTCGCCACGCTCGTGCTGATCGCGCTGACGCTGCTCGGCGCGCTGCCGGTCTATCGGAGGGTCGCGCGGGAGAGTCCGCACGGCGAGGGCTCGATCGCCATGCTGGAGCGGCTGCTGCCCTGGTGGTCGGGGAAGATCTTCGTGCTCGTGCTGCTCGGGTTCGCGGCCACGGACTTCATGATCACGATCACGCTGTCGGCGGCGGACGCGTCCGCGCATGTCGTGGAGAATCCTTTCGCCCCGCACTGGATGCACGGCGGGAACGTCTGGATCACCCTCGTCCTGGTCGTCGGGCTGGGTGCGGTCTTCCTCAAGGGCTTCAAAGAGGCCATCGGCATCGCCGTGGTGCTCGTGGGCGCCTATCTCGTCCTCAACGTCGTCGTCCTCGCCGTCTCCGCCGGGGAGGTGCTCAGTCACCCCGTCCTGGTCGGTGACTGGACCGACGCGATGACCGGGGAGCACTCCTCGCCGCTGGCGATGATCGGTGTGGCGCTGCTCGTCTTCCCGAAGCTCGCGCTCGGCATGTCCGGCTTCGAGACCGGCGTGGCGGTGATGCCGCAGGTCAAGGGCGATGCGACGGACACGTACGAGCGGCCCGAGGGGCGTATCCGCGACACCCGCAAGCTGCTCACCACCGCCGCCGTGATCATGAGCTGCTTCCTGCTGCTGTCCAGTCTGGCGACGACGATCCTGATCCCGCAGTCCGCGTTCGAGAGCGGCGGCCCGGCGAACGGACGCGCCCTCGCCTATCTCGCGCACGAGCACCTCGGCGAGGCCTTCGGCACGGTGTACGACGTGTCGACGATCGCGATCCTCTGGTTCGCGGGCGCCTCCGCACTCGCCGGCCTGCTGAACCTCGTACCGCGCTATCTGCCCCGCTACGGCATGGCGCCCGAATGGACGCGGGCCGTCCGGCCGTTGGTGCTGGTGTTCATGGCGGCGGCCGTGTTCATCACGCTCTGGTTCAACGCGAACGTCGACGACCAGAGCGGCGCGTACGCGACCGGGGTGCTGGTGCTGATGCTGTCCGCGTCGTTCGCGTCGGCGGTCGCCGTGCACAAGCGGGGGCACCGGGCCGCCACGATCGGCTTCGGCGTGATCACCGCGGTGTTCGCCTACACCCTGGTCACGAACGTGATCGAGCGGCCCGACGGCATCAAGATCGCGGCGATCTTCATCCTGGCGATCCTCGTCACCTCGTTCGCCTCACGGGTGCGCCGCGCCTTCGAACTGCGGGCGGCACAGGTCACGTTCGACGAGACGGCGGCCCGGTTCATCGACGAGGCGGCGGCCGGCGGACCGCTCCTCGTGATCGCCAACGAGCCGCAGGAGCACAGCACCCGGGAGTACCGCGCCAAGGAGTACAGCCAGCGCGAGCAGACGCACATCCCGGACGGCCGTCCCGTGCTGTTCCTTGAGGTGTTCGTGCGGGACTCCTCCGACTTCACCGCCGATCTCGCCGTGCGCGGCGACGAGAAGCACGGAGCGCGCCGGCTGCGGGTGGAGGGCGCGACCGTGCCGAACACCATCGCGGCGGTGCTGATGCAACTGCGCGACCGCACCGGCCAGGTCCCGCACGCCTACTTCAACTGGACCGAGGGCAACCCCTTCAGCCATCTGGTCCGCTTCCTGATCTTCGGCCACGGCGAGGTCGCCCCGGTCACCCGCGAGGTCCTCCGCCGCGCCGAACCGGACCTGGAACGACGCCCACACGTCCACGTGGGTTAGGGGCGCTTCTTCTTCCTGCCGCGCGGCACGGTCATGCTCGTCAGCAGGGCCGTGCCGGGTGCGAGGTCGCGCCAACTGTCGCCGTGCCAGGCCAGAACGGCGATCGCGGAGGTCGGGAACTTCGTCCGTACGTCGTCCAGCGCGTCGTCGAGCCCGTCCCCGGCCAGTTCCAGCACCAGTTCCTCCAGGCCGGGGTTGTGCCCGACCAGCAGCAACGTCCCCACCTCGGGCGGGGCTTCGCGCACGGCAGCCAGCAACTCCGGTACGTCGGCCCCGTACAGCCGCGGATCGTCCCGCACCGGCGGTGGGGTGCCCCACTGGGCCGCTGCCAACTCCCAGGTGCGGCGGGCCCGTTCGGCGGTGGAGCACAGGGCGAGGTCCGGCAGGCAGTCGGCCTCGGCGAGCGCGCGCCCGGCGGCGGGAGCGTCCCGCAGGCCGCGTGGCCCGAGCGGGCGCTCGTGGTCGTCGACGCCCGCCGGCCAGGCGGACTTGGCGTGCCGCAGGACGACCAGCCGGCGCAGCGGGCCCGCGCCGTGGCGGGCGATCACGCCAACGACCCGATCTCACGGGTGAGTTCGAGGCCTAGGACCCGGTCGGCGTAGGCATACGCCTCGAAGCGGGCCCCGTCCGGCAGCCCGCCGAGGGTCTCGACGCGACGCAGGACGTCCAGTACGGCGGGCACGTCCAGGTCGTCCTCCCAGGCGGCTCGCAGGTCGTGGCGTACAGCGTCGGGCACCGGCCGGGACGGCTGCCGGGCCCAGGCGGCGACCGACCGGCGCCAGTGCGCGAGTGTGTCGCCCGCGTCGGCCAGCGCGGCCCGGTCCAGGTGGACGGGCTCGGAGCGGGGGCGGGCGAGCAGGGCGAGGCGGAGGGTGGTGGGGTCGACGTCTTTGGGGACGCCCACGGAGTCGACGGCGGCGACGTCGAGCCGGACGCCGCCCGTCACGCCGTCACCCCGGTTCACCACGTGGATCACCTGGGTGTGCGCGGGCTCCGGTCCGACATCACTCCGGTCCTCGAAGGGCCGGATACCGAGAGCCGCGGCGCCCGCCCGGAGTTCGGCCACCTGTTCCTCACCGGCCAGCACGGCCCACACGGGGGTACCGCCGACCTCCAGGGCACGGAAGAGGACATCGGCGACCAGGAGCACACGCAGGGCCGTGGTGTCGAAGCCCGGGGCGTGCGCCTCGACACGGGTCAGGGCCCGGCGGGCCGGGGCGGCGACTACGGACTCGCCGGTTCGGGCGTCGAAGATGCGGAGCACGGTGTGAGCGTAACGCTCCGCTGGTCGGGCGGTTCGATTTGGCGCGGGTCCGGGTCGGTGGGCTGGTCGCGCAGTTCCCCGCGGCCCCTTTCATAGGCGGTTCATCTGGTGCGGGCAGTGGGGGCTGGTCGCGCAGTTCCCCGCGCCCCTTTGGGGCGCGTTCCGCAGGTGGGCTGGTCGCGCCCACGCGGCGGAGCCGCAGATCGACACAGCCCCGCGCCCCTTTGGGGCGCGTTCCGCACCGACATCTTCGTCCCGCTGAGCGGGATCGGTCGGGTCCGGAGGGCTCTTTACGCGCACCTTATTGATTGTACCGACCGTTGGGTCTACAAAATCGCGCCAACCTCCCCTCCGCTCACCCCTGCCCTGGAAGAGCCGCCCATGTCACAGACACAGACCGCCGCCGCTCCGCAAGAACACGAGAGACCGCTCTCCACCAGACGTAACGTGCTCGTCGTCATCGCCCTCGTGTGGACCGTCCAACTGGTCGCGCTCATGGCCGCGTTGTCCGGCATCTCGCAGGCCGAGGTCGCGATCCACTTCCGGACCACCGAGATCGCGTGGTTCACCCTGATGACCCTGCTGACCGGGACCTTCTTCCTGCCCTTCGCGGTCAAGGCCGCCGCGCTCTTCGGCAAGAAGAAGGTGCTGCTCGTCGCCATCGGTCTCGGCTTCGTCGGCGACCTGATCGCCGCCTTCGCCACCGATTACCGCACCCTGCTGATCGGGCGCGGCATCGCGGGCGTCTACGCGGCCACCGCTCCCCTCGCCTACGCGATCACCCGTGACGTGTTCCCCCGCCGCTGGGTCGGACTCGCCAGCGGAATCCTCGCCGGCGGTGTCGGCCTGGTCGCCTTCGGCGGGCCCTTCCTGTCCGGTTGGCTCCTGGACGACCACGGTTTCCGCGGCGTTCTGTGGTTCATGGCCGTCAGCACCGCCGTGAGCTTCGTGCTGGTGGCCGCCTTCGTGCCCGAGAGCCCGATCCGCGCGGCCGGCGGCCGGATGGACTGGATCGGCGGAATCCTCCTCGGCGGAGGGATCACGGCGCTCGTCTACGCCGTCGGCCAGGGCTCGCACTGGGGCTGGGACAGCGCCAGGTTCGCCGCCTGGGTCGCCGGGGCGCTGATCACGCTGGTCGTCTTCGTCCTCGTGGAGCGCCGCGTCGCCGAACCGCTGTTCCCGCCGGCCATGACCGGGCGCCGCCCGGTGTGGACCGTCCTGCTGGCCACCTCCATAGCGGCCGGTTCGCTCAGTGCCGTCGGCGTCGTGCTCCAGATGCTGATCCTGATGCCGAAGATCCCCGACGTCTCCGAAGGCCTGGGCTGGTCCGGCACCCACAACGCGATCGTCACCAGCCCCATCAGCGCCATGATCATCGTGGCGGCCGTCGGCACCGGCTTCCTCGCCCGCCGGACGGACGCACGGATCCTGCTGGGCGTCGGCTCCGCGCTCACCGTCCTCGGCTACGGCATCGGCACCCAACTGCACCACAGCGCCGGGGAGATCGTGGGGATGGGCCTGATCGCGGGCACCGGAACGGGCATGGTCATGGCCATCGTGCCCATCATGATCATCGAGGTCGTCACCCCCGAGGAACAGGCGCTCGCCAACGGAGCCCAGACCCTCGGTCAGGGCGTCGCGCAGATCGTCGTGTCCCAGCTGGCCTTCGTCGTGATGTCCCAGCACGGGGCGGTCATGCACGGCACGCAGTTCTACCTCGACACCGGCTTCACCAACGGGCTCTGGCTCGTGGTCGGATGCTGTGCCGTGGGCACGCTGCTGACCTTCCTGATCCCCAGGAGCAAGCGCCTCGACGAGGTCCAGGTCGGCCAGGCGGTCTGACGCCACGGTTCCCCCTCTCCCCTCCTCACGCACCACACGGCACCGGCCCGACCGCTTCCCCGAAGCGGCGGGCCGGTCCCGCGTTCCCCGGTGCCTCACCGCGTGCGGCGGTGAGAAGGTGCCGGTCAAGGGGGAGGCCTTACGGACCCCTACGGCTGGCTCAGTGATCGACGGCCGGGAGGGCGCCCAGCACTGAGCCCGACCTCCCGGGGGTCCTGCGGCAAAGCGCCGCTCACCGGCAGATCGGGCCCATGGTCACCGGCGGCCGCCGCCGGTGCACGTGCCTACGGGGCCGCGGGATCCGCGCTCTGCGCGAACTGGTGCTTGAGGAAAGAGCCGGACCACGCCATCAGGTCGGTCGGCACGTAGTAGTCCTTCTCGTCGTTGATCGTGTCCCAGTTCGCCGCGACGTCCTCGACCGTGGCCCGGCCGTCCTGGTGGGCGTAGCCCTCGGTCGAGGCGATGAAGAGGCGTGCGAAGCGGCCGGCGCCGGCCGTGTAGATCTCGCCGCTGACCGGGCAGCTCTCGTGCGCGAGGTACGCCACCATCGGCGCCACCGCGTTCGACGGCATGTGCGGCATGCCGGGGACGGGCTGCGCGTCGTCCGGCTGCTCGCCCCCGCCCATGCGGGTCATCGCCGCCGGCGCGATCAGGTTGACCTTGATGTTGTGCGGCTCCCCCGCCAGTCTGGCGCTGCGGGCCAGCCCGACCGTGCCGGCCTTGGCAGCCGCGTACGACAGGTTGTTGTCGAGCCCGAACATGCCGCTGGACGTGGTCAGCACGACCCGCCCGTACCCCTGCTCGACGAAGTGCGGCCAGGCGGCCCGCAGGGTGTTGAACGAGCCGACGAGGTGTACGGAGAGGTGGCGCTCCAGGTTCTCCGCGTCGATCTCCGGCAGGCCGGCGTACCTGATGATCCCGGCGTTGTTGACGAGGATGTCGATACGGCCGAAGTTCTCGATCGCGGAGTCGATGATCGCCTGGCCGCCGGCCTGCGTGGACACGTCGTTGGTGTCGGCGACGGCCGTGCCGCCCGCGGCGGTGATCTCCTCGACGACCGTCTGCGCGGGGCCGATGTCCGCGCCGTCGCCCTCCATCGACCCGCCGAGGTCGTTGACGACGACCTTCGCGCCCCGCTCCGCCAGCAGACGGGCGTAGGCCCGGCCGAGGCCGCGGCCCGCGCCGGTGACGACGGCGACGCGTCCTTCGAAGCTGAACTCGCTCATAGGTGACTCCTGTTGCGCTGCGGGTGTGGGAAGGTCGCCGTCCGGCGGGGTACTACCAGGTAACCGGCAGCTCGCTGATCCCGAAGGCGAGCGCGTCGGCCGGACGGAAGTCGAGCTCGTCGCGGTCGACGGCGAGGCGCAGGGTCGGGACGCGCCGGTAGAGCGTGCCGTAGACGACCTGGAGCTCGATACGGGCGAGCTGCTGGCCGAGGCACTGGTGGATGCCCCAGCCGAAGGCGACGTGGTGGCTCGCCTTGCGCGCGAGGTCGAGCTTCTCCGGGTCGGGGAAGGCCTCCGGGTCCCAGTTCCCGGCGGGCAGCGCGGCGATGATGCCGTCGCCCGCCTTGATCTGAACGCCCTCGAACTCGAAGTCCTCGGCGGCGATCCGGCGTTGCCCGAGCTGCGGGACGGTCAGGTAGCGCAGGATCTCCTCGACCGCGTTCGCGACGGCCTTCGTGTCGTCGATCGCGCGCAGGTTCGCCAGCTGCTCGGGGTTCTCCAGCAGCAGCGCGGTACCCAGCGTGATCATGCTGGAGCTGGTCTCGTGACCGGCGATCAGCAGGATCATGGACAGCATGACGGCCTCGGGAAGGGTGAGGTCACCGTCCTTGATCCGCGCGGCGAAGTCCGAGAGCACGTCCTCGGCCGGCTCCTCCATCTTCTTCTGGAGCAGTTCGGCCAGGTAGCCGCCGAGCGCCGCGTTCGCCGTGTTCTGCTGCTCGACCGTCTTGTCGCTCCTGGTGGCCCACTGGGCGTGTTCCTGGAAGAAGTCGTGGTCCGCGTACGGCACACCGAGCAGCGCGCAGATCATCAGCGAGGGCAGCGGCAGCGACACCGCGGTCACCAGGTTCGCCGGCTTCGGGCCCGCGAGCATCTTGTCGATGAGTTCGTCGGTGAACTCCTGGATCTTCGGCCGCAGCGCCTCCATCCGGGGGCGCGTGAACGGACGGGTCATCATGCGGCGGATACGCGTGTGGTCGGCGCCGTCCGCGTTGAAGATCGTGAGCGGGTGGTGGGGCGCGGACTCCGCCATGACGTGGTTCGGATACGGGAACCCGGCCTGCTTGTCGTCCGAGCTGACCCGGGGGTCGGACAGGATCGCGCGCTGCGCGGCGTGGCCGGTGACGAGCCACGGGGTGCTGTCGTCCCAGATGCGGGCCCGGGTCACCGGGGCCTTGTCGTTCAGGGCGCGCAGCCCGGGAGGCGGCGCGAAGGGGCACTTGGCGTCCCGGTCGTCCTGATAGAAGTACGTCTGCTCGTCGGGGGCCGGCCCGGTCTCTGTCTCAGCCATGGATTCTCCTCCAGTCGTGTGGGGGTACGCGCGAAAAGCTCGGGACGCTCTATTCCTCGATGCGGATGGCCAGCGCCGGGCAGACCGCGGCGGCGTCGCGCACGTCGGCGGCCAGTTCCGCGGGCGGGTACTCGTTCAGGAGGACGACGATGCCGTCCTCGTCACGCTGGTCGAACACGTCCATGGCGGCGGACACGCACTGCCCGGCGGCGACGCACTTCTCCTCGTCGACGACAACCTTCATGGCATCTCTCCTGATCGTTCTGGGGGCGTCGCCCGGTGGGCGATCGTTCAGTGGCCGGCGGCCGGAGCCGGGGCGGCCCGGAACGCGTCGACGACTTCCTGCCGACGCAGACGCGCCTGCTTGGGCATGTTCCAGCCGAGAACACCGGTGACCCGGCCTTCGCTGCGGTACCGGGCGACGAAGCGACGGGCCGCCAAGTCGCCCTCGACGACGTCCACTTCGGCGTCGGCAGGCAGGAAGCCGTGGACCTGGAGCTTGGCGTCGTACTGGTCGGTCCAGAAGTACGGAACGGGCGCGTACGGCCGGTCCTCCCCGAGGATCGCCCCGGCGACCGCCATGGCCTGCTCCGTGGCGTTGGTCCGGTTCTCCAGGCGGATCAGCCGGCCGAGAACCTCGTGCTGCCAGCGGGCGACGTCACCGACGGCGTAGATCCCGTCGGCGGCCCGGCACCGGGAGTCGCACACCACGCCGTTGCCGAGGCCGAGGCCGCTGTCCTCCAGCCACTCCGTCGCCGGGACGGCGCCGATCGCGACGACCACGACATCGGCCGGCAGTACCTCGCCGGTGGCCAGCCGCACCCCGGCGACCCGACCGCCCTCGCCGGTGAGCCCGACGACACCCTCACCGAGCCGCAGCCGCACCCCGCGCTCGGTGTGCAGCTCCGCCAGGACGCCCGACACCAAGGGACCCACCTGCATCGCCATCGGCGCCGCCAACGGCCCCGCCAGCGTCACATCGAGCCCCAGGGTGCGCGCGGTGGCCGCGGTCTCCGACCCCAGCACGCCCTCCCCGACGACCACCAGCCGAGAACCGGCCAGCAGGTCCTTCCGCAACGCCAGCGAGTCGTCGAGGGTGCGCAGCACATGCACACCGCTCAGCCCGTCCTGCCCGGGCAGGCGCCGGGCGCGCACGCCCGTGGCGATCACGATCGCGTCGGCGGACAGTTCCCGCCCGGACTCCGTACGGACCGTCCGTGATGCCGGGTCGAGACCGACCGCCGGATCACCCAGCACGAACTCGGCGTCCAGCCCCGACAGCACGTCCCGCGTGCGCAGCGCGGCCCGTTCCGGCTCCCATGCGCCGGACAGCACCTGCTTCGACAGCGGCGGCCGGTCGTACGGAGCGTGCGCCTCGTCACCGAGCACGGTGATCCCACCGGCGTACCCCTTGCGCCGAAGCGCCTCCACCGTGGACAGGCCGGACGCGGAGGCGCCCACCACCAGGACACGGGCCGTCATGCGGTCACCCCAGGGGTGCCGTTCCTGACGCGGTCGTCGTTCCTCATGCGTGCTCCGTTGCAGCTGCGGGCCGATGCCTTTATATAAATTATACCGTGCGGTCGGTACAAACAATGCCCGAAACGAGGGCCCCGTGGAGGAGTCTCCCGGGGGCACCGCTCAGGCCAGGTAGCGGCCACCGTTCGTACTGAGCGTCTGACCGGTCACGTAGCTCGCCTCTTCGGAGGCCAGATAGGCCACCGCGTAGGCGACGTCCTCCGGGGTGCCGGCCCGCTTCATCGGCATCATGGCGGCGACCTGGTCCACGTCGACGGGACCCTGACGCACCAGCGGGGTGTCGATGAACCCGGGCGGGACGTGGTTGACGGTGATCCCCTTGTCGATGTATTCGACCGCCAGCGCCCTGGTGAGGCCGATGACACCGCCCTTGGACGAGGCGTAGTGCGCCATGGAGGGCGCGCCCGTCTGCGCGGACGACGAGGAGATGTTGACGATCCGGCCCCAGCCCGCCGCCAGCATGTCGGGCACCAGTTCCTTGGTGACCAGGAACGGGCCCTTGAGGTTGATCCCGATCATCCGGTCCCAGGCGGCCTCGCTGATGCTGGTGAAGGGCTCGTAGGCGGTCGTTCCGGCGTTGTTGACCAGGATCGTGACCGGCCCGAGCTCGTCCCGGGTGCGGGCGGCCGAGGCCGCCACACCGGCGGCGTCAGCCGCGTCACCGCCCACCGCGATCGCCGTACCGCCCTCCTTGACGATCATGGCGACAGTTTCCTCGGCGCCCTCGATGTTCAGATCCCAGACCGCGACCGCGGCCCCCCGGGCCGCGAGTACGGTCGCGATCCCGCGGCCGATGCCACGGGCGCCGCCGGTGACGACCGCGACCTTTCCCTGAAGTGTCATGCGTGCTCCTCGTGTGATGTGGGGTGCCGGCGGTTCACGCCCGGCCGGCGGCGGACTGGGGGACTTCTGATGGATCTCCACGGAGGAAGGAGCGGCGTCTGGTGCGTGCGATCGCAAGGCGCCCGGCGCCGCGGAGATCCATCAGAAGCCCCCTCGGGGCCTGTCAGCCCTCAAGGGCCGCGCGGGCCGCGGTACGGGCGGCGACGGCCCGGGGGAAGCCGGTGTAGCCGCTGGAGTGGTAGATGACCTCGGCGATCTCGTCCTCGGTCAGTCCGTTCGTCAGGGCGATACGGACATGGGTCTTCAGCTCGGTCTCGGCACCGAGGGCGATGAGGATCCCCAGCGTCACCAGGCTGCGGTCGCGCGGAGCCAGGCCCTCACGGCCCCACAGTCCACCCCAGACGCTGACGAGACCGATGTCCACGAGATCCTCGCCGAGGCGGCCGTCCTTCAGATCGATGTCGCCCTCGGGGAACACACCCGGCAGGGCGGCACGCATGGCCTTCCAGCCCGCGGCCCGCAGATCGGCGGTCTCTTCGACACCCTTGTCGCTCATGCCTGACTCCTGTGGTGCGGTTTCACGTCCTTGAGCGAAAGTTAGATCAGACGGTCGGTACAATCAATGACCCGAACGAGATTCACCTCCATTGCCCGGACCCGCCCCCTCATCTACTCTCACTCAATATTCGACCGAGCGGTCGACAAATGAATCAGCTCACGCGGGAGAGCACATGAGCGACACGACGAAGACGAGCCCGGACCAGGTCGCCACGGTCGGCGAGAGCAGCCCGGTCGATGTGCTGGTGATCGGCGCCGGCGTCACCGGCATCTACCAGCTGCACCGGGCCCGGGAGGCCGGGTTCACGGCCAGGCTGCTGGAGGCGGGCACCGGAGTCGGCGGCACCTGGTACTGGAACCGCTACCCCGAGGCCCGCTTCGACTCCGAGAGCTACACCTACGGCTACCTCTTCTCCAAGGAGCTGTGGGAGGAGTGGGAGTGGTCGGAGAAGTTCGCCGGCCAGCCGGAGATCGAGCGGTACTTCAACTACGTCGTCGACCGCTTCGACCTGCGGCGCGACATCCGGCTCGGCGTCAAGGTGACCGCGGCCGTCTTCGACGAGCCGTCCGGGACGTGGACCGTGCGGGGCAGTGACGGCACCGAGGTCCGGGCCCGCTTCGTCGTCGCGGCGACCGGCAACCTCTCGGTGCCGTTCATCCCCGCCGTCCCGGGGCGCGAGGACTTCCGCGGCGAGCAGCACCACACGAGCCGCTGGCCGAAGACCCCGATCGACTTCACCGGCAAGCGGGTGGCCCAGATCGGCACCGGCTCCAGCGGGGTGCAGATCATCTCCGCGATCGCGGACGACGTGGCGCAGTTGACGGTCTTCCAGAAGGACGCCGACTGGCTCACGCCGCTCAACAACGGGCCGATCACGCCCGAGGAGCAGGCGGAGCTCAAGGCGAACTTCGAGTCCATCCGCGACACGCTGAACACCTCACCGAGCGGCTTCCTCCACCAGATCGTGATGCGTTCCGGCCTCGACGACAGCCCGGAGCAACGGCAGGCGTTCTACGAGGAGCGGTGGAACGGCCCCGGCTTCACCAAGCTCACCGAGCACTACATGGACATGCTCTCGAACGAGACCGTGAACGCGGAGTGGTGCGCGTTCATGGCCGACAAGATCCGCGGCATCGTCAAGGATCCGGCGACGGCGGAGAAGCTGATCCCCAAGGCCCATGGCTACGGCGGCCGGCGGCCCCCGTTCGGGACCGGCTACTACGAGACGTACAACAAGCCGAACGTCACCCTCGTCGACATCAACGAGACGCCGATCACCCGCATCACCGAGGACGGGATCGAGACCGCCGCCGGTGCCGAGGAGTTCGACATCATCATCTGGGCGACCGGATACGACTTCGGCACCGGCGCCCTCAACCGGCTCGGCGTGCGGGGCCGTCAGGGCCTCCCGCTGAAGGAGTACTGGTCGGACGGCCCGCGCACCTACCTCGGGATCGCCACCGCCGGCTTCCCGAACTTCTTCTTCCCCGGCGGTCCGCACGGCGCGACGGGCAACAACCCGCGGTACGCGGGCGACCAGGTGGAGATCGTCACCGACGCGATCATCCACGCGCGCGACTACGGCCACGACGTCATCGAGGTGACCGAGGCAGCCGAGGAGGAGTGGACGGACAGCGTGAACAACAGCACGCAGTCCTCCTTCCTGGAGAGCAGCTACTTCTACGGGGGCAACATCCCCGGCAAGCCGGTCAAGCAGCTGCTGAACCCGTCCGGACGCTGGATGCTCCAGGAGCTGATCCGCGAGTCGGTCGCGAACGACTTCCCGGCCTTCGTCTTCTCCAAGGCGACCGAGGAGCCTCAGAGCAAGGCCTGAGCACGCAAAATGCCGACGCTCGTGCCGCCCGATCCGCCGGGTGGCACGAGCGTCGGCATTGCGTGGCCTGCTACGGCAGGAAGGTGGTGACCCTCCGCTGGAACCTCCACGCGCCGTCGTGGTGGCGCAGCGTGTCGTCGTAGCGGCCGACCATCTGCACCGCCCAGCCCGACTCGCCGCGCTGGAAGAACGCCAGGTTGCTGACCGCCGTGGCCTCCTCGCCGGTGGACGACGTGACCACCGTGTTGGCCACCAGGTGGAGTTGCGGCTGGGTCGGCGCGAAGGCCGCGAAGCCCTCGCGGATGGCGTCCCGGCCTTCGAAGGTGGCGATGCCGGCGATCTCGGCGACACCGTCGGGCACGAAGAGCTCGGCGACGTCGTCGTTGCGGCCCGCGTCCAGCGCCTGCGCGTAGGCGGCGATGGCGGCCTGTACGCCGGCTGCGACCGACGCCTCGGCGTCGGCGGAAGTTGTGCTCATGTCTCTCCAGGATTTAAGGGGTCGAGGGATCAAGGGGCGACGGGGTGCAGCGCTGTCAGATCTGGTACGTCGTCTTTCTGTGCCCGAACAGCCAGGTGCCGTCGATCCGGCGCAGCGTGTCCTCGTAGTGGCCGACGACCTGGACCGCCCAGCCCGACTCGCCGCGCTGGAGGAAGACCACGTCGCTCGATGCTTTCGCCTCGTCGTCGGTGGAGGAGGTGACGACCGTGTTGGTCACCAGGTGCAGTTGCGGAAGCTCCGGGGCCCAGCCCTTGAAGGCCTCGCGGAGCGCGTCGTGCCCCTGGAGGGGGTCCGTGCCCGGCAGTTCGAGTACCCCGTCGGGTGTGTACAGCGCGACGATCTCGTCGGTGCGGCCGGCGTCCTGGGCCTGGGTGTGCGCTCCGATCACGGCACGCACGCCCGCCGCGACCCACGCCTGTGTGGATTCGCTCATCATCTCCCCAACAGTCGATGTTTCGACCACTGAGTCTATTGCTCAAAGCAAGGCAATATAAAGACCTGAACCCAAACAGTTCGGTTTGTTGACCGATCGGTATAATCTAAATAGCATGACGGCGACCGCCGACGAGGACGGTCGCACGAGGAGGCTTTTGTCATGACGAAGCGTTGGAAGCAGCGTCCGCCGGGTTCGACGTGGGGCGACTGGGGCGAGGACGACGAGCTGGGCCGAATCAACCTGCTCACCAAGGAGAAGGTCCTCCAGGGTGTGCGGGAGGTCGAGCACGGCATCGCCTTCAGCCTCAGCCTGCCGCTCGACTATCCGGGCGGTTCGGCCATGAACCAGCGCCGTTACCCGCCGATCCTGCGGCCCACCGAGGACCTCGCGCACAACCAGGACGTCTTCTACAACATCAAGGCCAGCGAGCACTTCTCGCCCGACCTGATCGACGTCTGGTCCGACGACGTGGTCACCCTCTGGCTCCAGTACTCGACGCAGTGGGACGCCCTCGCCCACCAGGGCGCCGAGTTCGACGCGGACTCCGACGGGGTCGCCGAGGCCGTCTACTACAACGGCTACCGCGCGGGCACCGACCTGGTCGGACCGCAGGAGGACGCCAAGGGTGACGGCAGCGGAAGTCTCGGCTTCGCGCGCCACCTCGGTCTGGAGCACATGGCGGAGCACGGCGTCCAGGGCCGGGGTGTCCTCATCGACATCGCCCACCACCTCGGCACCGGCTACCAGGCCGTCAACTACCGCCAGCTGCGGGAGATCATGGACGCCGACAACGTCGTCGTGGAGCCCGGCGACATCGTCCTGCTGCACACCGGCTTCGCCACCCAGATCCTGTCCTGGGCGAAGAACCCGGACCCGGTGGCGATCCACCAGACGGCCGCCTACCTCGACGCCCACGACCCGGAGATCCTCCAGTGGATCACCGAGTCACAGCTCGCGGGCCTGGTGGCGGACAACTACGCGGTCGAGGGGGTGGGCGTCGGCAACGAGACGGGCCCGCACTCGCTCCTGCCGATCCACCACCTGTGCCTGTTCAAGCTGGGCGTTCCGCTCGGCGAGCTGTGGAACCTCGGCCCTCTCGCCGCCTGGCTGCGGGAGCACAACCGCAGCCGCTTCCTGCTCACCGCTCCCCCGCTGAACCTCCCGGGCACGCAGGGCAGCCCCCTGACACCGGTGGCCACCGTCTGACAACGGACTCCCCGAGGGAGAGGCCCCAGGACCTGACTGACTGGTCCTGGGGCCTCTCCCTTGTGCCTTGTTCTGATATTACGATGCGCCGGTCAGACCGCCGCGATCCGCCGTACCGTCTCCGCGATCGTGTCCCGCGACGGCAGCCACACCCGCTCCAGCGAGGGCGCGTACGGCGCCGGCACATGCGGCGGGGCCACGCGTGTCACCGGAGCGTCCAGGTGCCAGAACCCCTCGTCGACGGCGAGGGCCGACAGTTCGGCGCCGACGCCGAAGTCCCGTACCGCCTCATGGGCGATGACCAGGCGGTTGGTCTTGGCGAGGGAGGCCAGGACGGTCTCCCGGTCCAGCGGGGCGATGGTGCGCAGGTCGATCACCTCCACGCTCACCCCCTCGGCGGCCAGCAGCTCGGCGGCGGCGAGGCAGTCCTGGACCATCCGCGACCAGGAGACCAGGGTGATGTCGGTGCCCTCACGGACCACCTTGGCCTTGCCCAGCGGGATCAGGTGGTCGGCCGGCGGGCGCGGGCCCTTGAAGCCGTACTGGAGCCGGTTCTCCACGAAGACCACCGGGTTCGGGTCCTGGATGGCGGCGCGCAGGAGGCCGTACGTGTCGGCCGGGTTGGACGGCATCACCACGGTCAGGCCCGGGATGTGGGCGAGCAGCGCCTCCAGGCTCTGCGAGTGCTGGCTGCCCGAGGAGCGGCCCGCGCCGAACTGGGTGCGGACGACGAGGGGCATCGAGGCCCGGCCGCCGGTCATGAAACGCAGCTTGGCGGCCTGGTTGAGCAGCATGTCGAGGCAGACGCCGATGAAGTCCATGTACATGACCTCGACCACCGGCTTCATACCGGCCATGGCCGCCCCGACCGCCGCACCGAGGATGGCGCTCTCACTGATCGGCGTGTCGCGGACCCGGCCCGGGAATGCCTCCGCCAGCCCCCGGGTGAGACCGAAGACGTTGCCGCCCGCCCCGACGTCGATGCCGGCGAGGAACACGGCGGGATCCGCGGTGAGTTCGTGCTCCAGCGCGAGGCGTACGGCGTCCATGGTGCGGAAGATCTCGCCCTGCGCGGGGGCCGGTTCGGGTACGGCGGCCCGGGGAGCGGAGACGAAGTCGTGCAGCGTCTCGGGGGCCGGCTCGGGCAGGCTCCTGGCCCACTCCACCGCCGCCTCGATCTCCTTGTCGATCTCCTCGTCGACCGCGTCGGCCAGCACGGCCGGGACGCCGGCCGCCGCCAGGTGCTTGCGGGCCACCAGCAGGGGATCGCGCTTCTTGGCGGCGGCGACCTCCTCGGCGGGGCGGTAGCGCTCGGGGTCACCCTCGTAGTGGCCGTGCCAGCGGTAGGTCTCGGCCTCCAGGAGGACGGGCCCGCCGCCGGCCCGCAGCCGTTCCACCACGTCGTTCATCAGGCCTGCCACCGCGAGGACGTCGTTGCCGTCGACGTGCGCGTAGTCGATGCCGTATCCCGCGGCGCGGGCGGAGAGCGGGGCGCGGTGCTGGTCGGCCTCGGGCGAGAACTCGGAGTAGTGGTTGTTCTCGCACAGGAAGACGACGGGCAGGTCCCATACGGCGGCCAGGTTGACGGCCTCGTGGAACATGCCCTGGGCGACCGCGCCGTCCCCGAAGAACGCCACGACCACGTCACCGGCGGCGCGCAGCTTGGCCGCGGTCGCCACACCGGCGGCGATCGGCAGGCCGGCGCCGACGATGCCGTTGGCGCCGTAGATGCCCAGGCCCGGGTCGGCGATGTGCATCGAGCCGCCGCGACCGTGGCAGGTGCCGGCCTCCTTGCCCATCAGTTCGGCCATCATGGACGCCGTGTCCAGGCCCTTGGCCAGGACGTGGCCGTGGCCCCGGTGGGTGGAGGTGATCCCGTCGCGGGGGCCCAGCGGCCAGCAGGCACCCACGGCACTGGCCTCCTGGCCTATCGACAGGTGCAGGAAGCCAGGGATCTCCGTCGCCTTGTACAGCTCGGAGGCCCGCTCCTCGAAGCGCCGGATGCGTCGCATTCGGCGGTACATTTCCAGGAGTTGTTCCGCGTGCGCGGAACCGCCGGAACCGGTCGTCGTCTGCTGGGGTGCCTCGGTCGTCATGCGCGTCCTCGCAATGCTCGCGCGGGCGGTACAAGGCCGCTCCGCCGGGGTCCATCTTTTAATGTACCGTCTGGTCTAGCAAACTGGTCAAGCACAATAGAACGAGGTCCCGGACCCGCTTCCCCCCGGATGCGCCCCAGGCCGTCCGGATGCGGACCGAGGCCATGTCTCATCAGCGCGTCGAATTTGTCGACACATCAGGCGGGGAGAACCACATGCCACGACCACCGGGCCACGGGCCGGACTACGAGGTCCGACGTCAGAAGATCATCGACACCGCGGCCACCCTGTTCGCCCGTCACGGCTACGCGGCGACGTCCATCAACGAACTGGGCCGTGCGGTCGGGCTCGCCAAGGGCGCCCTGTACTACTACATCGGGTCCAAGGAGAACCTGCTGATCGAGATCCAGTCGCGGGTGATGGACCCGCTGCTGTCCCGCGCCCAGCAGATCGCCGGCCTCGACGCGGATCCCCTGGTGCGGCTGCGCCTGCTGTCGGAGTCGCTGCTGACGATCATCTTCCGCCGGCTCGACCACATCTGGGTCTACGAGCACGACTACCGCAGCCTCACCGGCGACTACCTCAAGACGCTGCTCGGCCAGCGCGCGGAGTTCGAGCAACTGGTCCGGGGACTGCTCACGGAGGCCATCGAGCAGGGCACCTTCCGTGCGGTCGAACCGCACCTGGCCACCCTGCAGTTCCTGAATCTGCACAACCACACCTACCAGTGGGTGAAGCCGGACGGCAGCTGGGACGCCTCGTACCTGTCCGGCGAGTACTGCGACACCCTGCTGCGGGGATTCGGCGCGCCCGGCGCCACCCTGCCGGACGTGGAGACGGCGGCCGCGGCGTTCAAGCGTGACCGGCCCGACCTGCCGCTCGACCCCGAGGCCGTGTGGCAGCCCGCCGCCCTGGCGAGCTGACCCGGCCGGCGCAGGGGCCCGCGGCACGCGCCGCGGGCCTCTTCGCGTCCCACGCCCGCTTGCTCGTGTCACGCCTGCTTCAGCAACGCCCGTGCGATGACGTCACGTTGGATCTCGTTCGTACCCTCGCCGATCTCCAGGATCTTGGCGTCGGCGTAGAACCGCGAGATCTCCGACTCCCGCACGTAGCCGTATCCGCCGTGGATCTGCAAGGCCTGGGAGGCGGCGCGGTTGGCCACCTCGGAGGCGTACAACTTGGCCATGGCGGCCTCCGTGCCGTACGGCCGGCCCTGGTCGGCGAGCCAGGCGGCCCGGTAGACCATCCAGCGGGCGGCCTGCAACTCCGTACCGATGTCGGCGATCTTGTGGGCGACCGCCTGGAAGGCCGACAGCGGGCGGCCGAACTGGTGCCGTTCCGTGGCGTGTTTGACGGCGAGCGCGAGCGCCGCCCTCGCCAGCGACAGGCCCAGCGCGGCGACGCTGATCCGGCCCTTGTCGAGGACGGAGAGGAACTGGCGCAGCCCGTTGCCCTCTTCGCCGATCAGATGATCGTCGGCAATCCAGCAGTCCTCGAAGACCAGTTCGCGGGTGTCCATGGCGTGCCAGCCGAGCTTCTTCAGTTTGGCGCCGCAGCTGTAGCCGGGAGTCCCGGTCGGCACGTAGAACGTGGCGAACCGTTTCCGCCCGTCGTCGTTCCTACCGGTCGTGGCCAGCAGGGTGACGCCCTGGCTGATGTCGGTCCCGGCGTTGGTGATGAACATCTTGGTGCCGCTGATCACCCAACCCCCGTCCGCACGACGGGCCGTGGTGGTGATGCCGGCCGCGTCGGAGCCGGCGCCGGGCTCGGTCAGGCCGAACGCCCCGATGGCCTCGCCCCTGGCCAGCGGGGCCAGCCAGCGCTGCTTCTGCGTCTCGGTGCCGTACGTCAGGAGCGGCAGCGTGGCGATGGTGGAGTGCGCGTTCCAGGAGGAGGCGACGGACTGGTCGGCCGCGCCGAGTTCCTCCATGACCGCCACATAGGAGACGGTGTCGGAGCCGGCGCCGCCGTACTCCTCGGGCACGAGCATGCCCATCAGGCCGAGTTCGCCGAGCTTGGTGAAGATCTTGGTCGGGAACGTCTCGGTCTCGGACCACTCCGCGGCGTACGGGCTGATCTCCCTCGCCGCGAACTCGCGGACCATGTCCTGGAGATCCCGGGTCTCCTCCGGCAGGTCGAAATCCATGTCACAGTCCCTTCGGAGTCAGCAGCACCTTGAGGTGCTTGGCCCGGTCGGCGGCCAGGTCCTCGAAGACCCCGGCTCCTTCCGTGAGCGGGAAACGTCCGGTGACCAGAGCGGAGGCGTCCAGGCGCCCGGTGCTCATCAGGTCGATCACGCGGGGTATGTCGAAGTTGTAGCCGAGTGTGCCGACGACGGAACGCTCGTAGAAGACGAGTTGCCCCATGTCGAACTCGACGCTGCCGTGCCCGACACCGGCCAGCACGACCCGTCCGCCGCGGCGGACCGTGGCGACGGCCTGTCCGGCGAGCGCGGGCACGCCGGTCGCGTCGATGACGACGTCCGGCCCGATGCGTCCGGTGCGCACGAACACCTCACGGCGTACGTCCGTCTCGCGCGGGTCGAACGCCTCGGTGACGCCGAGGCCGAGCAGCAACTCCCGGCGCCCTGCCAGGGGTTCGCTCACATAGAGCCCGGCGGCGCCGGCGATGCGGGCCGCGAGGACCACGGCGACGCCGATGGGGCCGCCACCGACGACCAGGACGTTGTCGCCCGGCCGTACTCCGGCCCGGGTGACGGCGTGCAGGCCCACGGCGAGCGGTTCGGCCACGGCCGCCATCTCGTCGCTGACGTTGTCGGGCAGCTTGGTCAGCCCGGCGAGCGGCACGGTGACGCGGTCGGCGAAGGAGCCGGGTGAGGCGAGGCCCACGGAGCCGCTCTTGGGGCAGATGTGGTACTCGCCGCGGGCGCACCAGAAGCAGACGCCGCAGCGCCAGACGGGGTCGGCGGTGACGCGGTCGCCGACGGTGATGCCGGATATCTCCGTGCCCAACGCGAGGACGGTGCCGCTGAGTTCGTGGCCCAGGGCGAGGGGTGGGGCTTTGCCGGTGAGGGGGTGGGGGCTGTCCCGGATCATGTGGGGGCCCTCCAGGAACTCGTGCAGGTCGGTGCCGCAGATTCCGGACCAGGTCACCTCCACGACGGCCTCGTGGGGTGCCGGGTCGGGCGGGTCCGGGACCTCTTCCAGGCGTAGGTCGCGGGCGCCGTGCCAGCGCAGTGCTTTCATGCTCTGCCGTCCTCGCGGGTTGTTGGTGACCGACTTGTGCGTGGTGCCCTGGGGTGGCGCTTCGTTGGGGGTTCGTTGTGAGGCTGCGGGTCCGGTGGGGGCTGGTCGCGCAGTTCCCCGCGCCCCTGGGCAAGGCGGCCCCTACGGGGCGCCTTGCCCAGGGGTGTCGAAGCGGGCCTTGCCCGGGCCCTCGGTCAGGAAGGACTGGAGGCCTGTGGCTGCGTCCTTTGTGCCGAACACGCCTGTGAAGAGGGAGCGTTCGAGGGCCAGGCCGGTGGAGAGGCTGGTGTCGGTGCCGTGGTTCACGGCTTCCTTGATGGCCTCCAGGGCTGCCGCCGGGCCCTCGGCGAGGCGGCGGGCGTAGTGGAGGGCGGCGGTGTGTACCTCGGTGGCGGGGACGACCTCGTCCACGAGTCCGAGGCGCAGGGCCTCGGCGGCGTCCACCCGGCGGCCGGTCATCAACAGGTTCTTGGCGCGGGACGGGCCGATCAGGCGGGTCAGGCGTTGGGTGCCGCCCGAGCCCGGGATGATCCCGAGCTGTATCTCCGGCTGGCCCAGGAGCGCGTCGTCGGCCGCGATGCGGTAGTCGGCGGCGAGCGCCAGTTCGAGGCCGCCGCCGAGCGCGTACCCGGTGATCGCCGCGACAACCGGCATGGGCAGCCTGGCCACCTCGTCGAAGGTGCGCTGCAGGGCCCGGTTCCAGCCCCGCACCTCGTCGATGTCCATCGCGGCGAGCGCCGTGACGTCCGCCCCGGCGGCGAACAGCCGCTCGCCCCCGTACAGCACGACGGCGCGCACCTGGCGCGCGTCGGCCAGTTCGCGTACGCGGGCGGCCAGTTCGTCGCGCTGGACGGTGTCGAAGGCGTTCATCGGCGGGTGATCGAGGCGGACCGTGACAACGGGTCCGTCGGTGTCGAGACGGATGCGCGGCACAGGAGCCTCCTCATCGGCGGAAGCGACGCGGACTCACCGGCGCCCAGATGGTTGTCGAGGCGTTCACGTCGTCGTACAGTTCGGCAACAAGTTTTATAGACCAAGAGGTACACTAAATCATGGGAGCGGGCAACCAACCGGCCGGAACCCGCCTTTCCGTATGAGTGGTGGCAAGAAACATTCACCGCCCAGACACAGAGCGAGAGAGACCCGTGCACAATTTCGCGAGCATCCTCGATTACCACCTGACCCAGCGGCCCGAAGCCGTGGCCGTCACCCAGGAGGACCGCCGCCTGACGGTGCGCGGACTCCATGAGCGGGTCAACCGGCTGGCCGCGGGCCTGACGGAACTGGGCATCCGGCGCGGCGACGTCGTCGGGCTGCTGCTCTACAACCGGCCGGAGTTCCTCGAACTGGTCTATGCGACCAATCGCATCGGAGCGGTCTTCCTGCCGTTGAACTACCGCCTGTCCGAGGAGGAATGGGCGTACATCCTGGAGCACTCCCGGGCGAAGGCGATCGTCACCGAGCCGGAGTTCCTGAGGCAGACGGAACGGATCTCCGGGAAGCTGGCCGACCTCGAACACCTGGTCCTGGTGGACGGCGAGCCCGCCCCCGACCGGTGGACCGGATACGAGGACCTGCTCGGCCGGCACGAGGGCGCCCGGGTGGACCCGGTGGACGTCGCGCCCGACGATCTCCAGCGGCTCATGTACACCTCCGGCACCACCTCACGCCCCAAGGGCGTGCGCATCACGTACGGCAACCTGCACGCCAAGAACGTGTCCCAGATCGTCCACTTCGGCCTCACCGCGGCGGACACCACGCTCGTGGCCGGGCCGCTCTACCACGTGGGCGGCCTGGACATGCCCGCCCTCGCGGTGCTGTACGCGGGCGGCGGCGTGGTCCTCCAGCGCAAGTTCGACGCGCCGGGCGTCCTGCGGGCCATCGAGGAGCACAAGGTCACCAACGCGTGGCTGGCACCGGTGATGGTCAACGCCGTCCTGGAGGTCCCGGACCGGGAGTCGTACGACACCACGTCGATGCGGTTCATCGTGGGCGGTGGCGAGAAGACGCCCGAGCCGGTGCTGCGGCGCATCATGACCGCGTTCCCGAACGCCTGGTTCGCCGACGCCTACGGCCTGACCGAGACGGTCTCGGGCGACACCTTCCTCGACCGCGAGCACGCCCTGTCCAAACTGGGCTCGGTCGGACGACCCGTGCCGCACACCCGGATCCGGATCGTCGACGACACCGGCAAGGAGGCCCCGGCGGGCGAGCTCGGCGAGATCACGCTGCGCGGCCCGAAGGTCTTCGCGGGCTACTGGCGCGACGAGAAGGCCACCGCCGCGGCCCTTCAGGACGGCTGGTTCCACACCGGCGACATCGGACACGTCGACGAGGAGGGCTTCCTCTACGTCGACGACCGCAAGAAGGACATGATCGTCTCGGGCGGCGAGAACATCGCCACCCCCGAGGTCGAACGGGTCCTGTACGAACATCCGGCCGTCCTGGAGGCCGCCGTCGTCGGCCTGACCCACCCCCGCTGGGGCGAAGTCCCCCGCGCCTTCGTGGTGTTCCGGCCCGAAGCGAGCGCCGGGGCGGACGAACTGCGGGAGTTCTGCCAGGAGCGCCTGGCGAAGTTCAAGGTGCCCGCCCGCTTCGACATCGTCGACGAACTCCCCCGTACGCCCTCGGGCAAGGTCCTCAAGCGGACACTGCGCGACATCCCCGCGGAGAGCTGAACCATGGCCGATGTGAACACCGACCTGCGGCTCGACGGCAGAACCGCCTGGGTGACAGGAGCCGGGAAGGGCCTCGGCCGTGCCATCGCGGTCGCCCTCGCCCAGGCCGGCGCGAACGTGGCGGTGACCGCCCGTACGGCCGCCGACCTGGACAGCCTCGAAGCCGAACTGGCCGAGTACGGCGGCAAAACGCTGGTACTGCCCGGCTCGGTCGCCGACTCCGCCGCCGTACGGACCATGGTGGAGGGCATCACCGGATGGTCGGGCCGGCTGGACGCGGTCATCAACTGTGCCGGCGTCAGTCCGCACTTCACGCGGAGCGAGTTCGTCACCGACGAGGACTGGCAGCGCGTGCTGGCCATCAACCTCCAGGGCACCTTCTACGTCTGCCGCGAGGCCGGCCGGGTCATGCTGGAGCAGGGCTCCGGCTCGATCGTCAACATCTCCTCGGTGCACGCGAGCACCGGCTTCGAGCGGATCGCCGCGTACGCCGCCAGCAAGGGCGGGGTCGAGGCGCTCACCAAGTCGCTCGCCGTCGAGTGGGCGGACCGGGGCGTACGCGTCAACGCCCTCGCCCCCGGCTACTTCCGCACAGACCTCAGCTCCGGCCTGCTGGACAGCCGCTGGGGCGAACGAATCGTACGGGGCACTCCGTTGGGGCGGGTGGGTGCCGTGGAGGAACTCGGCGGCGCGGCGGTGTTCTTGTCATCGGACGCGTCCAGGTTCGTCACGGGGACGACCATCACGGTGGACGGAGGCTGGACGGCCTGGTGAAGCCGGGTGCGCACCCGCGCCCCGCAAGGGGCGCGGGGAACTGCGCGACAAGCCCCCACCGGGCCCGCAGCCAACAAACCGCTCAGCAGACCAGGTTCGGCATCTCGCGACGCTCCTGCCGCGGCGTGCCGAACAGTTCCTCCGTCACCGACTTCACCGCGCTGACCACCAGCGGAGCGACAAGTTCCAGTGAGGAACGGCCGTCTCCGACCACCGAGATCGCGCCGACCGGGCCTTCGGGGCCGCGCAGGGCGAGGCCGACGCAGCCGAGGTCGGGGAAGCACTCGCCGCGGTCGATCGCCAGGCCGTTGCGGCGGCGTACCGTGCGGAGTTCGCGGTGCAGGTGGTCGAGGCGGCCGATGCTGTGGTCGGTGCGGCGCTCGATCAGCTGCGCGTACCGCGCGTCGATCTCCTCGGGGCTCAGCCAGGCGAGCATCGCCTTGCCGAGCCCCGTACAGTGCGCGACCGCACGGCCCCCGACCTTCGACGGGATCTCCACCGCCGCCCGGCCTCCCACCTTGTCCAGGTAGTAGATCTCCGGCCCGTCGAGCACGGCCAGGTGTACGACCATCCTGGTACGGACGGCCAGGTCGAGCAGGTGGGGCGCGGCGGCGGACCGCAGCGCGCTGTGGCCGATCTCCCGCCCGCCCAGGCCGAGCGCCCGCCGTCCCAGCGTGTACCCGGCGACCGTGTGGCGCAGCCAGTCCAGGCGGACCAGTTGGTCGAGAATCCGGTGGGTCGTCGAGCGCGGAAGGTGGGTCCGGCGCGAGACCGTTTCCAGTGTCAGGTGAGTCTGCGGGCGTTCGAAGAGGTCCATGATCAGGGTTACGCGCTCCATCATCGATGGAGGCAGGCTTTGCTCGTCGGCCTCGGAGGATCGCGAGCTCAGGCGAAGGGCAGACGTCATCGTCCGGGCCTCTCTGCTCAAACTGAAATCAATTCTAGTTCGGCTTCGGCGTCAAGCTATCAACGTCAAGGGCCGCAGAGAAAGAGCCGTGCACCGATTAATTCGGACGGTCGGTCCATTCTTCATGGGACGCAAAAACGTACCGCTCCCCGGAAGGGTTCTTCCGGGGAGCGGTACGTCCGTCGGGGGTCAGCCCCGGGTGAGGTCGAGGGCGATGTCCACGATCATGTCCTCCTGGCCGCCGACCAGCCCGCGCCTGCCGACCTCCTGGAGGATCGTGCGGGCGTCGAGGCCGTACTGCTCCGCCGCGGTCTCGGCATGGCGCAGGAAGCTGGAGTAGGCGCCGGCGTAGCCGAGGGTGAGGGTCTCCCGGTCGACGCGCACCGGTCGGTCCTGGAGGGGACGGACCAGGTCCTCGGCGGCGTCCTGGAGGGCGAACAGGTCGCAGTCGTGCTTCCAGCCCTGGAGGTTGGCCACGGCGACGAACGGCTCGATCGGGCAGTTCCCCGCGCCGGCGCCCTGCCCCGCGAGGGACGCGTCGACCCGGGTCACCCCCTCCTCCACCGCCACCACCGAGTTCGCCACCGAGAGGGAGAGGTTCTCGTGCGCGTGGATGCCGATCTGGGTCCCCGGGTCGAGCACGTCCCGGTAGGCGCGGATGCGGTCGCGGACCCCGTCCATGGTGAGCCGGCCGCCGGAGTCGGTGACGTACACGCAGTGCGCGCCGTAGGACTCCATCAGCTTCGCCTGGCCGGCGAGGGTCTCGGGGGACGCCATGTGGGCCATCATCAGGAAGCCCGAGACGTCCATGCCGAGTTCACGGGCGACGGAGATGTGCTGGGCCGCGACGTCCGCCTCCGTGCAGTGGGTGGCGATGCGCACCGAACGGACCCCGAGGGCGTAGGCCCGCTTGAGTTCGACGATGGTGCCGATGCCGGGCAGGAGGAGCGTGGTGAGGACCGCGCGGTCGATGACGTCCGCCGCCGCCTCGATCCACTCCCAGTCGGTGTTGCTGCCCGGCCCGTAGTTGAGGCTGCCGCCGGCCAGACCGTCACCGTGGGCGACCTCGATCGCGTCCACGCCCGCCCGGTCGAGGGCCTTGGAGATCTTCGCCACGAACTCGGGCGTGATCCGGTGCCGGATGGCGTGCATCCCGTCCCGGAGGGTGACGTCCTGCACGTAGAGCCTGCGGGTCGCGGTCACTTGGTCACCTCGGTGGGGAATCGCTGGGCGATGCGCTCGGCGACGCGCAGGGCGGCCGAGGTCATGATGTCGAGATTGCCGGCGTAGGCGGGCAGGTAGTGGGCGGCGCCCTCGACTTCGAGGAAGACGGAGACCTTGGTGGTCGCCTGGGAGGTGTCGCCGTCGGCCAGCAGCGTGTGCACCGGGTCGCCGGCCGGGACCGGCGTGAACTGGACCTGCTGCTTGAGCCGGTAGCCGGGCACGTACTCGGCGACCGCCGCGACCATCTCCTCGACGGAGGCACGGATCGCGTCGTGGTCCGCCTCCCCGATCAGGCAGTACACCGTGTCCCGCATGATCAGCGGCGGTTCGGCCGGGTTCAGGACGATGATCGCCTTGCCCCGCCGGGCGCCGCCCACCTTCTCGATGGCGCCGGACGTGGTCTCGGTGAACTCGTCGATGTTGGCCCGGGTGCCCGGACCGGCCGACTTCGAGGAGATCGAGGCGACGATCTCGGCGTAGGGCACGGGGGTGACACGGCTGACGGCGTGGACGATCGGGATGGTCGCCTGGCCGCCGCAGGTGACCATGTTGACGTTGTCGACACCGTTGTCGGCGTTCAGGTGCTCGTCCAGGTTCACCGGCGGCACCACGAACGGGCCGATGGCCGCCGGGGTCAGGTCGACGAGGCGTTTGCCGTACGGGGCAAGCTTCTTGGCGTTCTCGACGTGGGCCTTGGCGGATGTGGCGTCGAAGACGATGTCGATCTCGTCGAAGCCGTCCATGGCGATCAGGCCGTCCACACCCTCGTGGGTGGCGGGGACCTTCAGACGGGCGGCGCGCGCCAGGCCGTCCGAGTCCGGGTCGATGCCCACCATCGCGGCCATCTCCAGAGTGTCGGACAGCCGCAGCACCTTGATCATCAGGTCGGTGCCGATGTTGCCGGAGCCGATAACGGCCACCTTGGTCTTCGTCATCCTTGTTCCTTGGGTGAGAAGTGGTGAGAGAAGGTCGCCGTCACCGATCCCAGGCCCGACATCTCGGCCCGTACGGTGATGCCTGGCGGGGTCGGGACGAGCGGGCCCAGGGCGCCCGAGAGCACGACCTGTCCGGCGCGCAGCGGGTCGCCGAACTCCCGGGCGGTGCGCGCCAGCCACAGCAGCGCGGCGAGCGGGTCGCCCAGACAGGCGGCGCCGCTGCCCTCGGAGGCGAGCGCGCCGTCGGCGTACAACCGCATGGTCACGTCCCGGGGTTCGAACTCCTTCAGGTCGACCCGCTCGCGGCCGAGGACGAACAGGCCGCTGGAGGCGTTGTCGGCGACCGTGTCCGTGATCGCGATGTCCCAGTCGGCCACCCGGCTGTCGACGATCTCCAGGGCGGCCACGGCGTGTCCGACCGCCGCCCGGACCCGCTCGATGTCGAGGTCGTCGTCGTCCAGGTCGGCGGCGAGCACGAACGCGATCTCCGCCTCGACCCTGGGTTGCAGCAGCCGGTCGCTGGGGACGGCCGGCAGCCCGGAGACGTCCATGTCGTCCAGCAGGACACCGAAGTCGGGCCGGTCGACGCCTACTTGGCGCTGCACCGCCTCGGACGTGCACCCGATCTTGCGGCCGACGACGCGTGCTCCGGCGGCGATCCGGTCGCCGATGACGCGTTGCTGGACGGCGTACGCGAGGCTGATGTCGGCCCTGCCGAGCAGGTCCCGCACGGGTGCGCATGGCGTGTGGTCCTGGGCTGCGCGGGTGAGTCGTGCGACCGCCTCGGCCACGGCCGCTTCACGGTTCGCGACGGCCGCCGGTTCCCAAACGTCTGTCATTGCCATCCTCAGCTCGTGCCGGCCTCCAGCGTGAGCCGCGGTGCGCGGCGGCACCCCTGAGCGTTCCGCTCAGCGGGACTCGGGGGCCGGGAGGCGAGCGGGTCTCGCTGAGCGAGATGGCTCAAGGGCGGGCCCGCGCTGTCTCGTTACCGTCGCCGGGGCCGCACGGCGATGCTCCCTGTCCCGTCCCCCTTGCACGCGGTCCCCCACTCCCCCCACTCCCCACCAAGAACGTCGGCAGTCATGAGGAGGTTCGGATGAGCATCAACGAGGATGCCTACGACGTGATCGTCGTAGGGTCCGGCGGAGGTCTGATCGGGGCGTACGTGGCCGCGTCCCGCGGCCTGCGCACGCTTGTCATCGAGAAGACCGGTCTGGTGGGCGGCACGACCTCCTACTCCGGTGCGGGTCTCTGGTTCCCGGGCTCCGCGCCCGTCGGCCGGGCGGGCATCGAGGACGCCGAGGACGCCCGGACGTATCTGCGGAGCGTCGTCGACGACAGCTCGCGGGAGCCGCTCCAGGACGCCTATCTGCGGGCCGGCGTCCAGGTGATCGACGAACTCGAGAAGAACCAGTGGTTCCAGTCGTTCGTGTACGGTCCCGTGCCCGAGTACTACCCGTCGGCCCCCGGCGCGTCCGCCGCGGGGCACACCATCTTCCCGCCGCCGGTCGCGGTCGCCGACCTCGGGGAGAACGCCCGGCTGGTCCGCACCTCCATCCCCGCCGAGCGGTGGGGCATCGACGAGGGCCCGGTCCTCAGCGGTGGCCGCGCGCTGATCGGCAGGGCACTGTCGGCGTTCCTGGAGACCGGCAACGGCACGCTCCGCGTCAACACCGCGCTGGAGAGCCTCGTCGTCGAGGACGGCAGGGTCGTCGGCGTGGTGGCGGTGAGCGACGGTGAACGGGTCACGTTCCGCGCCGGGCGCGGCGTGATCCTCGCCGCCGGCGGCTTCGAGAAGAACCCCGAGTTCCGTGAGAAGTACCAGCCGATCCCCCGCAGCAGCGAGTGGTCCCACGGCTCCCCGGGCAACACGGGCGACGCGCTCCAGGCCGGGATCGCGATCGGTGCCGCCACCGACCTGCTCGACGAGGCCTGGTATCTGCCGGGCCTCGTACAGCCGGACGGCCGTCCGACCTTCCACTCGGGCACGCGGGGCGGGATCTGGGTCAACGCCGCCGGCGAACGGTTCGTCAACGAGACACGCCCCTACGACCAGGCCGGGCACGAGATCGTCCGGCTGCACACCACCACGGACGTCTCGCACATCCCCGCCCACTGGGTGTTCGACCAGCGGCAGCTCGACCGGGACAGCTTCGGCGGCCCGGCCGACCAGCCGGTCCGCTCCGAGTGGTTCGAGTCGGGCGCGCTGAAGAAGGCCGACACCCTGGAGGAACTGGCGAAGCTGATCGACGTACCGCTGGAGGCGCTGCGCAGGACCATCGAGGAGTTCAACGGCTACGCGCAGTCCGGGGTCGACGAGAGGTTCCATCGTGGTGAGACACCCTGGGACCAGATGTTCCATCACGTGCTCTTCTTCGCCCATCTGCCCGAGATGAACTTCCCGGCGCCGCCCACGCCCGACTGGCCGAACCCGTTGCTGCTTCCGCTCGACACCCCGCCGTACTACGTCGCGACCATCGTCCCGACCGACCTCGGCACCAAGGGCGGCCTGAAGATCGACGACCACGCGCGGGTGCTGCGCCCGGACGGCCGGCCGATCGAGGGGCTCTACGCGGCCGGGAACACCGCGGCCGCGATGTCGGGGCGCGTCTACCCGGGCGCCGGGACCCCGATCGGTTCCAGTGTCGCGTTCTCGTACCTGGCGGTGCTGGACATGGCCGGTGTGACGGACTGACCTCATGACTGTGCCCGGGACACGACAGGTGTCCCGGGCACAGCGGCGCGCGTTCAGGGGGCGGCGATCAGCCGTACAGCCAGGCGCAGGTTCGCCTCCGCCTGCGCGGTGGTGATCTCCTCGGTCAGCATGGCCACGAACAGACCCCACCAGCCGTAGACGAGCAGCCGCACCCTGCCGCGCTGGCTCTCCGTGTCCCCGCGGCCTCCGAGGAGGCGCAGGAGCCGCTGTGCCAGGGCCCCTTCGGCGATGTCGAAGCGGGTCGGGACGACGCTCGCGTACTCCGTGAACGAGGAGAGCGCCACCGCCGAGGCCAGCAGGGGGCTGTCCAGCAGCTTCCCGCTCAGCGCGATGAGCGTCTCCGCCGCCTCCGCGGCCGGGTCGTTCCCCTCGTCGGCGGAGGTGCCACCGTCCCGGCCCCCGAGGAACTGCTCGATGTGCCATTCGAGGACGGACAGGAACAGACAGGGCTTGGACGGGAAGTAGCGGTACAGGGTGGCGATCGCGACGCCGGCCTCCTTGGCCACCTCGTGCATCTGGACGCCGGCGAGCCCCTCGCGCGCCCCGAGTTCGGAGGCGGCGCGCAGGATACGGACCCGGCGGGCGGCCTGACGGCTCGACATCGGAGCGGCGGGTCGTCGTACCTCCGCGGTTCTCGCCACGTCGTCGTCCCTCATGTCGTCCAGGGGGCTTCTGATGGATCTCCGCGGCGTCGCTCAGGAGGCCTCCGGGCGGGTCAGGAAGGCCAGGACCGTGCTCTCCCAGGCCGCCTTCTGCTCGATCATCGCCCAGTGCCCGCAGTCCGG
Source organism: Streptomyces sp. NPDC020898 (assembly GCF_044333925.1). Taxonomy (NCBI): domain Bacteria; kingdom Bacillati; phylum Actinomycetota; class Actinomycetes; order Kitasatosporales; family Streptomycetaceae; genus Streptomyces; species Streptomyces sp. NPDC020898. Next base: position 88,755 of record NZ_JBIRRV010000011.1, on the reverse strand, counting down.
GAGGACGTGCAGTTCGGCCCTGGGGATGGTGCGCATCGGCAGCAGCGCGTTGTCCAGCGGCGTGACCCTGTCGTCCCGGCCCCAGGTCAGCAGCGTGGGTGCGGTGACCTTGTGGAGCGCGGCCCAGACGGGCTGGTCGGACTGGGCCTGGGCGGCCAGGATCGCGGCCATCGCCTGCCGGCCGTAGATCCGGCGGGACGCCTCCAGGGTCGCCGGGTCGGTGGCGCTCACCCAGCGCTCCTCGATCAGCTCCTCGGTGAGCAGGGCCGGGTCGTGGACCATCGACCTCAGCCACTGCACGAGGTTCTCCCGGGTGGGGTTCTCGGTGAACTCCACCAGCAGGTTGAGGCCTTCGCTGGGTGCCGGGGACAGGATGTTGCGGCCGACCCCGCCGATGGTCACGATCCTGCGGAACAGGTCCTTGTGGGCGGTCGCGAGCCCCACGGCGACGAATCCGCCCATGGAGTTCCCGACCACGTCGACCTGGTCGAGGCCGAGGCCTTCCAGGAAGCGCAGTACGGCCCTGGGGGCCGCCGCCATCGGGTTCTCGTCGGTCGGGTCGCTCACGCCGAAGCCGGGGAACTCCAGAGCAAGGGTGCGGAAGTGCTGCGCGAACACGGGCAGGTTGCCCCGGTAGTTGCGCCAGCCGGTCACACCGGGCCCCGACCCGTGCAGCAGAAGCAGCGGCGGTCCGTCGCCCGCCTCGTGGTAGCGCAACACGCCCTCGTCCGTGGGGAGTTCGCGCAGGGTGTCCTCGTACGTCAGGGAGGTGAGTGTCATGGCAGCACCGTGCCACCGGGCGGGCGGCGCTCGTCGGGGGTCTCCCGATCAGTGGGACGGTCCCGGCGGGGGGCGCCGCGGGCTGTCTAGCGTCGGGGACGTAACCGTGCCGGGAGCCCTCGGGCCGCCCGGACCTGACCGATGCGAAGCAATGTGAGGGGAGGACCTGATGGGTGTTCGCTCACTCGGGTACCTGCGTCTTGAGTCCAACGACCTCGACAAGTGGAAGGCGTTCGGAGGTGACTTCCTCGGTCTGATGCCCGTCGAGGGCGCTGATCCCGAGTCGCTCCACTTCCGGATGGACGACTATCCGGCCCGCATCGTGGTCTCCCCGGGCGCCCAGCCCGGGATGACGGCGCTGGGCTTCGAGGTTCTCGACGAGCGCGAGCTGGCGAAGCTCGTCGCGGACGTCGAGAAGGCGGGGATCAAGGTGACCGCCGGCACCGAGGCCGACGCCGCCCAACGGCGCGTCACGGGCTTCGTCAAGTTCAACGACCCGGGCGGGAACCCGGTCGAGCTGTTCTACGGCACGACCCTCGACCATGTGCCGGTGCAGACCCCGCTGGTGTCGAGGTTCGTCACCGACGACATGGGCTTCGGGCACGCCATCATCTCCGCCGAGGACGCGCGGACGACGTTCGAGTTCTATGTCGACGTCCTGGGCTTCATCGAGCGGAACACGATGCGCTCGCCGGGCGGCACGACCTGGTTCATGGGCTGCAACGACCGGCACCACACCCTCGGGGTGACGCCGATGCCGGGTCCGGGGCGCCTGCTGCACTTCATGGTGGAGGGGGCGGCGCTGGACGACGTGGGGCGCGCACTCGACCGGGCCGCGAAGTTCGAGGTCCCGATGATGCACTCGCTCGGCAAGCACACCAACGACCACATGGTGTCGTTCTACGTCTGGTCGCCGGAGAACTACGCCGTCGAGTTCGGCTGGAACGGCCTGAAGGTGCCCTCGCCGGTGCCCGTCTACGAGATCACCGACGGCGCGTTCTGGGGCCACCACTTCACTCCGCCGCCGATGCCGGCCGGCTGAGCGAGCGATACGGAAGAGCCCCACGGCGTGCGGCCGTGGGGCTCTTTTGTCGTCCGGGTTCTCACTCGACGGTGATCGCCCGTTCCGGGCAGGCCCGTTCACCGTCGCGGGCCGCCTCCTCGAGGCCTTCCGGGACCTCTCCGTCGAAGGGCAGCGCGTAACCGTCGTCGTCGAGGCGGAACAGTCCGGGTGCCGCCACCGCGCACCGGGCGTGGCCGGAGCACGACGACTTGTCGATGGTGATCTTCACTGAACGGCTCCGATCTGTGAACTGCGGTCTGCGTACTACGAATTGCGGGGTGCGTATGCGGGCTGCGTTTCTACGGCTTGTTGGTCGATCCGGCGTCGACGGTGAACTGGAGGCCGGTGACGTATCTCGCCTCGTCCGACGCGAGGAACAGGACCGCGTTCGACACGTCCCGCGGCTCGACGTACGGGGCATGGGTGTTCATCGCGGCGAGGGCGAACATCGGTTCCCGCTCGGCGAGTTCGTCGAGCGGTACGCCGACGGTGATGCCCGTGTCGCTGACGCCGGTGGGGTGGACGGTGTTCACCCGGATGTGGTGCGTGCCGAGTTCGTTGGAGAGGGCCTTCATCAGGCCGACCACGCCGTGTTTGGCGGCCACGTAGTGGGCGTACGGCACATGACCGCGGATTCCGGCGGCCGAGCTGATCATGATGATCGAGCCGCCCGCGCCGGCCTCGATCATCCTCGGGAGCGCCGCCCGTGCCGTGTTCCAGGCGCCCTTGAGGTTGACGTCGACGACGACGTCCCACGCCTCCTCGGTCAGCTGCCAGGCGGAACCCGAACTCATGACACCCGCGTTGGCGACGACCACGTCGAGCCGGCCGAACTCCTCGTGGGCCGCGTCGACGGCGGCCCGCATCTCGGTGATCGAGCGGACGTCGGCCTGTACGGGGACGCACCGCCGGCCGGTCGCCCGTACCAACTCGGCGGTCTCCTCCAGCTGTTCCTTCGCCGCGAGCGAGTAGGGCAGCGCGTCGCTGATGTCCCGGCAGACGTCGGTGACGACGATGTCCGCGCCCTCCTCGGCCAGCCGCACGGCATGGGAGCGTCCCTGACCGCGCGCCGCTCCGGTGATGAGAGCGACCTTGTTCTCCACTCGCCCCATGGCAACCTCAGCTCTTCGTGTGGTCGGTCAGGTCGGTCAGATCCTCGGCGGCCTCACGCAACGCGCGCAGCCGCCTCTGGAGGAGTTCACGCTCGGCGTCGTCGGCGGGGCCGGCCCCGAGTCCGGCGAGGCGTACGTCCGTGTCGGCGATCTCCGTCAGGAGCCTGCCGTGGGCCTCCTCGATGGTGAGCAGGTCCAGGTCGGTCCAGTCGGAGCGCTCGGACTCCGGTCGCCGGCTCATGCGGGGAGGTTGTAGAGGCGGCGGGCGTTCAGTTCCACCATCTTGTGCACCTCGTCGTCCGGTACGTCGGCGAGGACCTCGGCGGCGTAGGCACGGCTCTTGGGCCAGTACGAGTCGGAGTGCGGGTAGTCGCACTCCCAGGTGATCTTGTCGACGCCCACGTGGTGCCGTACCTCCACGCCGAACCGGTCGTCGATGAAGCAGCCGTGGAAGTGCTGGTGGAACAGCTCCGAGGGCCGCACGCGCTGGTCGACGTTCTGGTAGAAGCGGTGCCGTTCCCAGGTGCCGTCGATCCGCTCCAGGAGGTACGGGATCCAGCCGATCCCGCCCTCGGACAGACCGATCTTCAGCTTGGGGTGCTTGTGGAGCACCGGGGAGAACAGGATGTCGGCGGTGGCGAACATGGCGTTGCAGCCGAACAGGGCGATCGTCACGGCGAACGGGGCGTCCTCCGCCGTCTTCGGCGGCTTGCCCGAGGTGCCGAAGTGCAGGCACAGGGGCAGTCCGGTCTCCTCGGCCGCCGAGAACACGGGGTCCCAGTGGTCGGTGTGGAAGGAGGGCAGGCCCCGGGGGGCCGGGTTCTCCGGGAAGGAGATCGCCTTGGCCCCCTTGGCCGCGGTCCGGTGGATCTCGGCGACGCAGGCCTGGACGTCCCACAGCGGCAGGACGACCAGGGGGATGAGCCGGCCGGGCGCGGCGGCGCACCACTCGTCCAGCACGAAGTCGTTCCACGCCTGGATGCACAGCAGGGCCAGCTCACGGTCCTTGCCGTCCAGGAAGACGGTGCCCGCGAACCCCGGGAAGGAGGGGAAGCACAGGGCGCCCCACACTCCGTCGAGGTCCATGTCGCGCAGTCGGGCCTTCGGGTCGTAGCAGCCCGGGATCATCTCGTCGTAGCGCGTCGGTTCGAGGCCGAACTCCTCCGGGTTCTTTCCCGCGACCGCGTTGAGGCCGATGTAGGGGTAGATCCGGTCCTCGTAGACCCACACCTCGGCGGGCGCCTGGCCCTCCCCTCGCGGCTGCTCGACGATCCGCGGTCCCGCGTTCCGGTACCTCGCCGGCAGACGGTCGGACCACAGTCGTGGGGGCTCGATCAGATGATCGTCGGTCGACAGCAACTTCATCCATGGCTGCAGCGGCATCCTTGCGCTCCCTCGGTCTCGGAGACTCAACAGCATCAGCACATTGCGTGCACTGATCGGGTCCCACTCAGTGGAAGAACATCCTTAAACCCGTTACTTCTCACAGATCATGGGAAGTGAGCCAGATCCATCCATCGGGATTCAGGCTACTCTTTTATCCGACGGAAGGAGACCCCATGGGTCGAGTGCAGGACAAGGTCGTCTTCATCACCGGGGCGGCGCGCGGCCAGGGCCGGGCTCAGGCGATCCGGCTCGCCGCGGAGGGTGCCGACATCATCGCCGTGGACCTCTGCGAGGACGTCGCCACCAACGGCTACCCGCTGGCCACCGAGGCCGACCTGGACGAGACGGTGCGTCAGGTCGAGAAGCTCGGCCGGCGCATCGTCGCCCGCAAGGCCGACGTACGCGATCCGGCGGCGCTCAAGGCGGCCGTGGCCGAGGGGGTCGCCGAACTCGGGCGGCTCGACGCGGTCGTCGCCCAGGCCGGGATCTGCCCGCTGGGCCCCGGGCAGAGCGCCCAGGCCTTCCTGGACGCCATCACCGTCGACTTCAACGGGGTGGTCCACGCCGTCGACGCGGCACTGCCCCATCTGCCCGACGGCGCCTCGATCGTGGCGACAGGGTCCATCGCCGGGCTGATCCCGGCGACCACCGACAACCCGGCCAACGGACCGGGCGGCCTCGGCTACTCCTTCGCCAAGCGCCAAGTGGCCGCGTTCGTGCACGACTTGGCGACAGTGCTGGCGGCCCGGCAGATCCGGGTCAACGCGCTGCACCCGACGAACGTCAACACGGACATGCTCAACAGCGACCTCATGTACCGCTCGTTCCGGCCCGACCTGGAGAACCCGACCCGCGAGGACGCGCTGCCCGGCTTCCCCGCGACGACCGGCTTCGGCATCCCCTACGTCGAGCCGGAGGACATCGCCGACATGGTGCTCTTCCTCATCTCCGAGGAGTCCCGCTACGTCACCGGTATGCAGATGCGCGTCGACGCGGGCGGGTACGTCAAGCGGCGCCCCCAACTGCCGACCTTCTGACCGGCGTTCAGGCCCCGCCCGTCATGTCGATGACCACCTTCCCGGTGGTCCGGCGCTCCGCCACGTCGGTCAGGGCGGTCGCCACGTCGGCGAGGGGGTGGACGCGGGAGACGAGCGGGCGCATGCCGTCGCGGACCATCCGGGCGAGCGCCCGGTCGCCGGCGGCCACCGCGTCGGGGGCGTACTGGCGCAGCATGCGGATCTCGAAGCCCCGTACGACCGCGTCCTTGAGCAGGACGAGGTTCAGCGGGATCCGCGGGATCTTCCCGTCGGCGTAGCCCACCGTGACGAACCGGCCGCCCCGCCGCAGTGCGCGCAGGGCGGCCTCCGCGTGGTCGCCGCCGACCGGGTCGACCACCAAGTGGACGCCACCGTCGGTCAGTTCACGCAGCCGCGTCTTCAGGTCCTCGCCGACATAGTCGACGCCGGCCGTCGCCCCGAGTTTGCGGGCGACCGTCAGCCGCTCCTGGCTCGACGCGGCCGCGACCACGCGCATCCCGAGCCGGGTCGCGACGTCGACAGCCGCCGAGCCGACGCCTCCTGCCGCACCGAGCACCGCCACCCACTCCCCCGCCGCGCCCTGCCCGACGGTGGCCAGGGCGTGGTAGGCGGTCGCGTAGGTCACGTGGAACGCGGCGGCGTGCACCATGTCGAGCCCGTCGGGGACGGGACGCAGCCCGGACACGGGCACCACGACCTGCTCGGCGAAGGCCCCGGTCATGACCGCCCCGGCGACGGGTGAGCCCACCGGCGGGCCGGACACCCCGGGTCCGAGCGCGGTCACGACCCCGGCGAACTCGCTGCCCGGCGTGAACGGCAGGGGCGCGGGGACCTGGTAGCGGTCCGCCACGAGCAGCACGTCGGGGAAGTTGACCGCGGCGGCGTGGACCCGGACCAGGACCTCCCCCGGGCCGGGTTCGAGGTCGCCGAGTTCGACGACCGAGAGTCCCCCGGGCGGCCCGTACTCCGTACAGCGTGCGGCTCTCATCGCGTCCTCCCGGTCGTGGGCATCGCCGGGTCACGGGGCAGGCCCAGTACCTGCTCGGCGATGGTGTTGCGCTGGATCTCGGCGGTGCCCGCCCCGATCGAGGAGGCCCGGGTGCGCAGGAAACCCCACACCCAGCGCCCGCGCTGGACGGCGTGCGGATCGCGCCGGCCGAGGATGCCGTAGGCGCCCAGCAACTCCACGGCGAACTCGTGCAGTTCCTGTTCGAAGGTCACGATGAAGAGCCTCGACGTCGAGGAGGCCGGCCCGGGTTCGCCCTTCGCCATGATGTCGGCGATGGTCCGCATCCCGGTGAGCCGCATGATCCGCACCCGGATCTCGAAGTCCGCGAGCCGGTCGCGCACGAGGGGGTCCGCCGTCGCGCCGCGCTCCCGCGCCAGTTCGATCAGCTCGTCGAGCACGCGCCGGTACCGCGCCGCCTGGTTCATCGCGCCGGCCGCGCGTTCATGGCCGAGGCTGGTCCGCACCAGCGGCCAACCGCCGTTCTCCGCACCGATCCTGTCGGCCACCGGCACCTGTACGTCGTCGAAGAAGATCTCGCAGAAGTGCGCGTCCCCGGTCAGGTCCCGCAGCGGGCGCACGCTCACTCCCGGGGCGTGCGCGTCGATCAGCAGGTAACTGATGCCCTCCTGGCGGGAGTCGGGCGGTCCGGTGCGCACCAGGGTGAAGAGGATGTCGGCGATGTCGGCCGAACTGTTCCACACCTTCTGCCCGTTGACGACGTACCGGGCTCCGGGGTCGTCGGGTCCGCCGCCCTCCCGCCGCGCGGTCGTGCGCAGCGCGGGCAGGTCCGAGCCGGCCTCCGGCTCGGAGTAGCCCTGCGCCCACACGGCGTCGCCGCGCAGCATGGGGCGCAGGAAGCGCTCCTTCTGTTCGGGGGTGCCGTATTTGATGAGGGTCGGCGCCGCAATACCGAGCCCGGTGCCGAGCGGTCCCGGCACCCTGGCTCGCGCGTACTCCTCCTGGTAGATCACCTGGCGGGCGAAGCCCAGTTCCATGCCGCCGTACTCGCGCGGCCAGCTCGGACCGGCGTACCCGGCGTCGAACAGGGTGGCCAGCCAGGCCTTCTGCCAGCGCAGTCGCTCGGCGGGGTCCTTCGGGCCACGGCCCGGGTGACGGTCCGTCAGGAAGGTGCGCAGGCGGGCCCGGAACTCCCCGTCGGTCTCAGTCGGGTCGTCGCGGCGGTCTCGTACGGCCGAAGTCATGTGAGCGCTCCCCCTGTTCAGCGCGGAGCCATGCGGATGGCGCCGTCGAGGCGGACGGTCTGGCCGTTGAGGTAGGGGTTCTCCAGCATCTCGACGGCGAGGCGGGCGTAGTCGTCCGGGGTGCCGAGGCGCTTGGGGTGCGGGACGGACGCGGCGAGTCCGTCGCGGATGTCCTCGCGGAGCCGGCCGAGCATCGGGGTGTCCATGACGCCCGGCGCGATGGTGTTCACCCGGATCTGCCAGCTGGCCAGGTCACGGGCGGCGACCAGGGTGATGCCGTGCACACCGGCCTTGGCGGCGGTGTAGGAGGTCTGGCCGATCTGGCCGTCGAACGCGGCGACGGAGGCGGTCAGGACCACTGCGCCGCGGTCACCGTCGACGAGGTCGTTGCCGGCGAGGCGGGCGGCGGCCAGGCGCAGCACGTTGTAGGTGCCGATCAGGTTGACCCGTACGACCTCGGCGAACGTGTCGAGTTCGCCGGGGGTGCGGTCGCGGTCGATGATCCGGGTGCGGTCGCCGCCGCGGCCCGCGCAGTGCACGACGAAGCGCAGCGGGCCGAGTTCGGCGGCGGTGTCGAGGGCGGTGGTGACCGCGGCCTCGTCGGTGACGTCGGCGCGGACGAAGCGGGCGGCGTCACCGAGGTCGGCGACCGCCTTGACGCCCTGTTCCTCAGAGATGTCGGCGAGGACGACCCGGCCGCCGCGCTCGATGATCCGGCGGGCGGTGGCCAGGCCGAGGCCGGAGGCGCCACCGGTGACGAGCGCCGATGAACCGTCGATGTTCACATCAAACTCCTTACAGGCCCAAGGACTTGCTGATAATGGTCTTCAGGACCTCGCTGGTGCCGCCATAGATACGGGTCACCCTGGCGTCCGTGTACAGCCGGGCGATCGGCGATTCGAGGATGTAGCCGTAACCGCCGTGCAGTTGGAGGCACCGGTCGACCACGCGGCCCTGTGTCTCGGTGCAGAACAGCTTGGTCCTGGCCGCGTCGGCGGGACTCAGTTCGCCGGCCACGAGTTCACTGATCGCCGCGTCCAGGAGGGTCTGGGCGGCCGTCAACTCGGTGTCCAGGGCGGCGAGTTCGAACTTCGTGTTCTGGAAGTGGGCGACCGGTTTCCCGAAGACGGTCCGGTCGCGTACGTAGGTGACGGTCAGGTCGATCGCGGCGCGGGCCTGGGCGACGGCGCCGACCGCGATGGCCAGCCGCTCCTGGGCCAGGTTGCGGCCGAGGAGGGAGAAGGCGGCGCCCTCCTCGCCGAGCACGTTGGCGGCGGGGACACGGACGCCGGCGAAGGACAGCTCCACGGTGTCCTGGACGGCGAGGCCGATCTTCTCCAGCTTGCGTCCGACGGTGAACCCGGGCATGCCCTTCTCGACCACGAGGAGGGACAGGCCCGAACGCCGGTTGTCCGGATCGGTGCTCGTGCGGGCCACGACGATCACCAGGTCGGCGTGGTGGCCGCCGGTGATGAAGGTCTTCGCTCCGTCAAGGACGTAGTGATCGCCGTCACGGACCGCCCTCGTCGTGACCCCGGCCAGGTCCGAGCCCGTACCGGGTTCGCTCATCGCGACCGCGGTGTACAGCTCGCCCGAGGCCAGCCCCGGGAACCAGCGGGCCCGCTGCTCGGGGTTCGCCAGTCCGGTGAAGTACGGGACGACGACGTCGAGATGGGTGCGCAGGCCGCCCAGCGTGACGCCCGCGCGGGCGCACTCCTCCTGGATGACGACGTTGAAGCGGTAGTCGTCCTGGCCGCCCCCGCCGTACTCCTCGGGTATCGCCGTACCGATGATGCCGAGCTTCCCCAGCGAGGTGAACAGTTCGCGGGGGACGAGTGCGGCGCGCCGCCAGTCCTCGTACACCGGGAGCACTTCGCGGGCGATGAAGTCACGGACCAGGAGACGGAAGTCCTCATGATCCCGTTCGAACAGGGTCCGGCGCATCGGATCTCCTTTGAATCGACCCTATTCAGTATACCTAATTAACCTCTACCGGCACAGCAGAACGCCCCACGAGGCCGAACACCTCGTGGGGCGTGGTCAATCAGTGTCAGTAAATCAGGGCCGCAAGGCCCTGCCGCAGATCAGTGCCACCAGGGCATGAGGGCGTCCAGGTGGCGGCCCATCCGGTGGCGGGCGACGCCGGCGTCGCCCTGCACGATCGCGTCGAGGATGCGCTGGTGCACATGCTGGACCTCGTCGGCCGCCGTGTCACCGGGCAGCGGCCGGTCGTGGCCGGACGCGTGGCGGCGGAACAGTTCGGTGATGATGGCGAGGAAGAGCGACAGCACCGGATTGTCGGCCAGGGCCGCCAGTTCGGAGTGGAACAGGTCGGCCTTGCGAAGGTCCTCGGCCGGGCCCTCGGTGGCCCACCGGACGGCCTTCGTGAGGCGTTCGACGACCTCGGTGTCGCCTGCGGCATGCCGGGCGGTCACCCTGGCGATGATGCCGAGTTCGATGGCGTTGCGGACGATCCGCAGGTCGTCGGCCGTGACGCCCTGGTATTCGAGGAAGAGGGCCATCGTGTCGATGCTGGCCTGCGGTTCCGGCTCGGTGACGACCAGTCCGCCGCCGGGGCCGCGGCGCATCCGGGCGACCTGGTGGTACTCCAGGAGGCGGACGGCCTCCCGCAGGACAGCCCGGCTGATGCCGTAGCGGGCCAGCAGATCGGCCTCCGAGCCGAGCACCATGCCGACCTGCCAGCCCCGCGCGGCGATGTCGTCATGGATCCGGGCGGACACCACCTCGGCGAGCTTCGCCCGCGCCCCCTCGACCAGTTCGGGCTCGATCACGTTCCCCGAGATCCGCTGCCCGCGCCGCACCCGGTGCTTCTCGATCCAGGCGGCGACCGACTCCAGATGGGCGGTGAGTTCCGTCTGCGCGCGGGCGCCGTCGTCGGCGATCACGGCGTCCACGACCGCGCGGTGCGCCTGGTGCGAGGTCTCCTTCGCCGCGTGCATCTCCGCCTTGGAGATACGGCGGGAGGTGTGCGCGTACCGGGCGGTGAGGCGGGTGAGCACGTCGATGAACAGGTGCAGCACCGGGTTTCCCGACAGCCGGCCGAGCACCGGGTGCAGCGGGTCCTGCGAGTGGACCGACGGGTCGTCCCAGTGGGCGAGTTCGGCGTCGAGCGCGGCGCGGAGGGTGGCGATGCCCTCCTCGGTGATCCGGTCCGCGGCGAGTCCCGCCGCGATCGGTTCGAGGAGCTGGCGGGCCTGGAGCAGGTCCGTGACGCTCGTGCCGACGTACTCCAGGTAGATCACCATGGCCCGGGTCGCCGGTCCCGCGTCGGGGGCGCAGACGATCAGACCGCCGTTCGGGCCGCGTCGCATCCGGGCCACCTGGTGGTGCTCGACCAGCCGTACCGCCTCGCGCAGCACCGCGCGGCTCACCCCCAGGCGCTCCCGCAGGTCCACCTCGGAGCCCAGGGACTCGCCGACGGGCCAGCCCTGGCGGATCACGGTCGCCTCGATGCGCTGCGCGGTCTGTGCGGCCAGCTTGCCGACCGGGGTGGCTGCCTCGCCGTCGGCGGGCTCGTGGTCGACGGCGGCAGTCGCCATGGGCCAACTCCTCTGAGGGATATTGCGGATCCCCAGTCTATTCGCCACCAGGGCAGGAGACGTGCGGGCCGGGCACCTGACACCGAGATCGGGTCACTGTTTCCCGCTCCCGATCTCTGGCGAGAGCCATCCGACCCAGTTAGAGTACCCTCATTTCGAGATCGTGCGCATGATGACGACTGCGCATGACGACGACGAGGAGCCCGCAGCGATGCGCCTTACGCCCAAGCCCGAACTCGAAGCGTTCCGGATGAAGGTGCGCGCCTTCGTCGCGGAACACGCGCCCGGCGTCAAGACGCACTCCGGTGTACGCGCGCCCGGCCCCGCGCTGATGCCGGCGATCCGGGAGTGGACCGCGAAGCTGTACGAGGCGGGGTTCCTCGGCATCGACTGGCCCGCCGAGTACGGCGGCCGGCCCGACGCCCATCCCCTCGAACCGTCAGTCGTCGCCGAGGAGATCGCCCGCGCCCGCACCTGGCCGCCCGTCGGCGCGGCCTCGCTGGCCTCGGGCGCCCTGCTCGACTTCGGCACCGACGAGCAGCGGGCGCACTTCCTGCCCCGCATCCGTGCCTGCGAGGACGTGTGGTGCCAGCTGTTCAGCGAGCCGGGCGCGGGCAGTGACCTGGCGGCGCTGCGGACGCGGGCGCGCCGTGAGGGCGAGGCCGGGAGCGACGACGAGGTGTTCGTCGTGGACGGCCAGAAGGTGTGGACGACCAACGGCCAGCACGCGGACATGGGTTACCTGCTGGCGCGCACCGACAGTGAGGCCCCCAAGCACAAGGGGATCACGGCGTTCGCGCTGGACATGCGCAGCCCGGGGGTCGGCATCCGTCCGTTGCGGGAGATCACCGGGACCACCGACTTCAACGAGGTCTTCCTCGACGGGGTCCGGATCCCCGCGGCGAACGTGATCGGCAAGGTGAACGACGGCTGGCGGGTGGCGATGAGCAGCCTCGGCCGCGAGCGTTCCGGTGTGGCCGCGCGGGGGGCCGAACTGCTCGCCGTACTGGACGACTTGGTGCGGCTGGCAGAGGCGACGCCGGTGGGTGGCCGGCCCGCGCTGGACGACTCCGCCACCCGGCAGACGATCGGTGAGCTTGCCGCGCGGGTGCAGGTGAACGCCGCGATGATCTCGCTCGCCCAGTCGCGGATGCTGCACGGCACGGAGGAGGCCTCCGCCGGTCTCCTGGGCAAGATCTTCTTCAGCGAACTCAACCACGACCTGACGGACTTCGGGCTGCGGCTTCAGGGGACGGACGGGATGTTGATCGAGGGTGATGCGGGGGCTGTGGCGGGCGGGTGGTGGCAGGACGCGCATCTGTATGCGCGGGCGTACACGATTGCTGGGGGTGCGAACGAGGTGTTGCGGACGCAGGTTGCTGAGCGGGGGCTTGGGTTGCCTCGGTAGGCGCTGCGTGGGGAGGGGCGCGGGGGGGGTGGTTTTCGGGTGCTGCGCCGTTGTGGCTTGTCGCGCAGTTCCCCGCGCCCCTAAAAGCAGCCCCTTACAGGGTGCCCCCGGCTGGATCAGATCAGCTCGATGATCGTCGCGTTTGCCGTGCCGCCGCCCTCGCACATTGTTTGGAGGCCGTACCGCAGGTTCTGTTGCCGCATGTGCGCCAGCATCCGTGTCATCAGGATGGCGCCCGAGCCGCCCAGGGGGTGGCCTACGCCGATTGCGCCGCCCAAGGGGTTGAGGCGCTCGGGGTCCGCGCCGGTCTCGGCCAGCCAGGCCAGGGGGACCGGGGCGAACGCCTCGTTGACCTCGTACACGCCGATGTCGTCGATGGACAGGCCGGAGCGGTGCAGGACCTTCTCGGTCGCGGGGATCGGGCCGAGCAGCATCGTGATCGGGTCCGCGCCGCTCACCGCGCCGTGGTGGTAGCGGGCGATCGGGGTGAGGCCGAGGTCGCGGGCGCGCTCCGGGGTGGTGATGAGCAGGGCGGCGGCGCCGTCGGAGATCTGGGAGGCGTTCCCGGCGTGGATCACGCCGTCTTCCCTGAACGACGGTTTGAGGCGGGCCAGGGTCTCGGGGGTCGTCTCGCGGCGCAGCCCCTCGTCCACGGTGAACTTGGTGCCGTCGACCTCGATCGGCACGATGTGGTCGTCGAAGACGCCCGCGTCGATCGCCGTGGCGGCCTTGGCGTGCGAGGCGGAGGCGAACTCGTCGAGCTGTCGGCGGCTCAACTTCCAGCGCTCGGCGATGAGTTCGGCTCCGACGCCCTGGCTGAACTCGAATCCGTCGTAGCGGGCGATGGCAGCGGGTCCGTACGGCTGGCCGGTGGTCCGGTGCGAGCCGAGCGGCACCCGGCTCATGGTCTCGACGCCGCCCGCCACGACCATGTCGTACTGCCCCGCCATGACGGCGTGCGCGGCCTGGTCGACCGCCTGCTGGCTGGAACCGCAGGCCCGGTTGACCGTGACGGCCGGGACGTGTTCGGGCCAGCCCGCGGCGAGCACGGCGAACCGGCCGACGTTGCTGGACTGGTCGCCGATCTGGGTCACACAGCCCCAGACCACGTCGTCCACCGTGCCGGGGTCGATGCCGGTGCGCTCGGCGAGGGCCTTGAGCACCTCGGCGGACAGGTCCGCCGCGTGCACCGATGCCAGCGAGCCGTTGCGCTTGCCGATCGGGGTGCGTACGGCGTCGACGATGACAGCGTCTCGCATGGAAGGGTCTCCCTCTCGTTCAGTAGGTCTCGTTCAGTAGGTCTCGTTGGGCCGGTCTCGTTCAGTCGGTGAGTTGCACGGCGGTGCCGGTGTCGAGCAGTTCGTCGATGCCGTCGACCTGCCAGTCCCGGAACACTGCGCGGGTGTCCGCGCCGACCTCGGGTGCGGTGGTACCGGCGCCCGCCGGGGTGTCCGAGAAGCGCGGTGCCGCGGCCGGCTGGACGACGCCGCCCGGTGCGGTCAGCGTGCCGCGCGCTGCCAGATGCGGGTGGGCGGCGGCCTCGGTGAGGCTCAGGACGGGGGCCACGCAGGCGTCGGTCCCCTCGAACAGTGCCGCCCACTCGTCCCGGGTGCGCTCCGCGAACCGCTTCTCCAGCAGCTGTCTCAGCTGCGGCCAGGTCGACCTGTCGTGCTGCTGTTCCGGGTCGACGCCCAGGTCGAGCAACTCGACCAGGCGTCGGTAGAACTTGCGCTCCAGTGCGCCGACGGCCACATGGCGGTCGTCCTTGGTGCCGTACACGGCGTAGAAGGGCCAGCCGCCGTCGAACCGGTTGATGCCCCGCTCGTCGCTCCACTCGTCGCGCCCGAGCTTGCCGAAGGTGCTGGCCAGGAGGGAGGCGGTGCCGTCGACGATGGCCGCGTCGACGACCTGGCCGCGGCCGGTGCGCGCGGCGGCGTGCAGGGCGGCCAGGACGCCGATGACGAGGTAGCAGCCGCCGCCCCCGAAGTCGCCGACGAGGTTGAGCGGGATCCTCGGGGGTCCGCCCGCCTCGCCGATGGCGCCGAGGGCGCCCGTCAGCGCGATGTAGGTGATGTCGTGCCCGGCCGCGGCGGCCAGCGGTCCGTCCTGGCCCCAGCCGGTCATCCGGCCGTAGACCAGCCGGGGGTTGCGGGCCAGGCAGTCGTGCGGTCCGATGCCCAGCCGTTCGGTGACGCCGGGACGGAACCCTTCGATCAACACGTCGGCGCGCTCCACGAGTTGGAGGAGCGCGGCGGCTCCGGCCGGTTGCTTCAGGTCGAGTACGACCGACCGCTTCCCCCGGTTGAGGACGTCCGCCGGTCCGCCCGCGTCCGGTTCGTCCGCCCGGCCGGGCCGGTCCACCCGGACGACCTCAGCCCCGAGGTCGGCCAGCAGCATCCCGGCGAACGGGCCGGGACCGATGCCGCCGAGTTCCACGACCCGGCAGCCGACGAGAGGTCCCGTCGTCATGGTCACCCTCCCAGCATGCTCACATTACGGACACTTAATTGCGTACGTTGTCGGTACGTTGTCGTCAGCGGCCCTTCCAGACCGGTGCTCGCTTCTCGGCGAACGCGGCGGCCCCTTCCCTGGCGTCCTCCGACACGAACACCGGCGCGGCGATGTCGAACTGCCTCGCCCACCCCTCCTCCAGCGTCCAGTCCGTGGTCCGGCTCGCGATCTCCTTGGTGGCCGCGACGGCGAGCGGACCGTTGGCCGCGATCGTCTCGGCGAGTTCCAGGGCTCCGTCGAGCGCGCCGCCCTCGTCCGTGAGCCGGTTGACCAGGCCGACCTCCGCCGCCCGTACGGCGCTGACCGGTTCGCCGGTCAGCAGGAGTTCCAGCGCGATGGCGTACGGGATGCGGCGCGGGAGGTGGAGGGCCGCGCCGGCGCGGGCGACCAGGGACCGCTTCACCTCGGGCACGCCGAGCCGTGCCGTACGGGCGGCGACCACCAGGTCGCAGGCCAGCAGCAGTTCGAAGCCGCCGGCCAGGGCCCAGCCCTCGACCGCGGCGATCACCGGCTTGCGCGGCGGCGTCAGGGTGATCCCGCACAGCCCGCGGTTCTCGATCGCGGGCGACTCGCCGCGCAGCCACGCCTTGAGGTCCATCCCCGCCGAGAACGTGCCGCCCGCGCCCGTGAGCACGCCGACGCGCAGCTCGTCCGACTCGTCGAGCTCGTCCACCGCTGCCGCCACCCCGGCGGCCACCCCGGCGTCCAGCGCGTTCTTCACCGCCGGGCGGTTGATCGTGATGACCTGGACCGCGCCACGGCGCTCCACCAGCACCTCGTCCGACACGCTGCCTCCTCTAAGTCATAGTGGTCGTAGTTGGTGATACCTAATTGCCCGTTACCGCGAACCGGGCCAGTTCGTGGGCGACCATGCCGTCCAGGTCCTCGGCCGGCGGGGACGGGAGCTCGACCGCGCTGTCGCGGGTCGGCAGCAGGACGACGGCCGTACCGGGCGTGGTGACCTCGCCGCGCTGGTTCTCGCACCGCACCTCGATGTGCACCTCGTTGCGCCCGTCCACCTGCCGTTTGTCGACGACCGTGCCGCGCACCCAGGTGGTGTCGCCGTGATAGTTGAACTTGCGGTGCTCGCAACGGAGTTTCCAGAGCCAGCCGTCGTCGCCGATCCAGTCGGTGAGCAGATGGCACAGCCAGGTCTCGCGCATCCCTCCGTAGTCGTACGGGTTCGGCAGCCCGAGTTCCTTCGCCCGCTCCGGTTCCCAGTGCAGGCGTTGCACGGTGTCCGGGATGTTCAACGGGTTCGGCGGGTACAGCCCCGGGGCCTTGCGCCGGACGCGCGCGGCGATCCCGAAGGCCCCGGGCGGCGTGAGCTGCATACCCCACCCCAGATGCCAGACGACCACGTCCGTGGTGGTCAGCGGCCCCTTCACCCGGGGCTGGAGTTCGTCGCCGATCTCGACGTCCTCCCAGTAGCGGGGTTCGGCGCCGCGCCGGCTCTCGGCCGCGTACGCCGCGTCGATCTCGGCGAGTTGCTCGGGGGTGTAGGGCTGCTGGGCGAGGTGTTCCTTGGCCCGCTTCTTCGACGTGTGCCGTTCGGCGTTGATCCACGTGCCCCGGCGCAGGGCGTGCATCTCGCCCTGCCCGTTGGCGTAGAGGTAGTCGCGGACCACGTGTGCCGTGCGCCCGCCGAAGCTGCTGCGCTTGAGGTGGACGCCCACCTGGGCCTGCAACACCCGGCACCGGTCGCCCAGTCGGAGCGGTCGCCACCACTCGAACTCCATCACCGCCTGGTAGGAACCGAGCCCGGCGAAGGGGTCGCCCTTCAGCAGTGCCTTGGTCTCCGGGTCCGGCTTCGGGGCGGCGTCCTCCCCCATCGTGTACAGGAAGGTGGGCGGGGCGACGAGCGAGCCCCAGCGGGTGGTGGCCGCGTGGTCGGGGTCGCAGTACAGGGGGTTGTCGTCGCCGTAGCCGTACGCGAAGTGGCGTACGCCGTCCCAGGTGACCTCGTAGTTGTGCGGGGGGTTGTGCTGGGCCTGGGGGACGCCGAGGCGTCGGCGGGAGCGCTCGATCGCCTCGTCGGTCAGCACACCGAACCGCTCGGCGGCCTTGGCCGTGCCCTTCCCCGGCTCCGTGCCCTTCCCCGGCTGTGTCTCCGGCTGCGTCTCCGTCGTGCCCGTCATCGCTGCTCCTCCTTGATGCGCCGGCCGCGCTCCTGTTGTGCGAGCCGGGCCCGGACCAGGTCCAGCAGTTCCACGCGGCTGACCTTGCTCGACGGGGTCCGGGGCAGGGCGTCGACGACGACGATGTGCGCCGGCACTTCGTAGGGGGTGAGCCGGGCGCGGCAGAGGGCGACGAGTTCGGCGGTGTCCGGGACGGGCAGGCCCGGTTCGACCTCGACCGCCGCGACCGGCACCTCGCCGAGCCTCGGGTCCGGCAGCCCGGCCACGGCCGCCTCGCGGACGGCGGGGTGGGTCTCCAGGGCGCGTTGGACCGTCTCCGGCTGCACCTTGAAGCCGCCGCGGATGATGGCGTCGTCCGCGCGGCCCTCGATCCAGACGAACCGGTCGGCGTCGATCCGGGCGAGGTCGCTGGTCCGGGTCCAGTCCCGGCCGCCGAGGGTGCTCTGCTCGGTGCGGACCTCCAGACGGCCGCTTCTGCCGACAGGCAGTTCGGCGCCGTCCTCCCCGGTCACCCGCAGTTCGACGCCGGCGAAGGCGCGTCCGGCGCTGCCCGCCTTCCGTTCCCACCACCGCTCGTGCAGCGGCAGTGTCCAGCCGACCACCGCCCCGGCGAACTCCGTGGCCCCGTAGGTCATGAGCACGGGCAGGCCGTACGCACGGAAGAACGCGTCGGCGAGTTCCGCCGGGCAGGGCGCGGTACCGGAGGTGACGACCTGGAGGCTCGTCAGCCGTTCCTTCGGGACGCCCGCGTCGAGCACGGCGCGGATGGCCGCCGGTACGAGGCTCGCGGCCCGGAGTCCGTGGCGCTCCACGGCGCCCACCCACGGTTCGACGGCGAACCTGGGCATGAGGACCATGCGGCGCCCGGTGGCGAGACAGGCGAGCGCCCGCCACAGACCGCCGATGTGCACGAGCGGGGTGGCCACGAGCGACGCCGACCGCGACAGCAGCCTCGCCTTCTTCGCGGTCTGCCCGCCGGAGACGAGCGCCTGGTCCAGCTGCGCGACCCGCAGGTGGACGCGTTTCGGGGGGCCGGTGGTGCCCGAGGTGAGCATCTCCACGACGACGTCCGCGCCGGCGGCGGGCGCCCCGGGGGACACCGTGCCGCCCGGGTGCCGGACGGTGCCGTCGGTGCCTACCTCCAGGGCCGCGCCGTGGGCGGTCACCGTGCTCAGGACGCCCGCTCGGGCCAGGACCTCGGCACCGGCGACGACGACGGGTGGCGCGCAGCGGTCGATGTCTGCCGCGAGCCGCGCCGCGGGCTGCAACGGGCTCAGCATCACCAGGCACCGCCCGGAGGCGATCACCGCGGCGACGACGGCCACGTGCTCGGGCCGGTTCTCCAGGACGACGCCGACACGGCCGCCGGCAGGCAGCCCGACCGCGTCGAGCGCCTTGACGACACCGCGCGCGGTCTCCTGGATCTGTCCCCAGGTCCACCATTCGCCCTCGTACTCGATCGCCTCGGCATCGGCGGGGGCCTCGGTCAGCAGCCGGGACAGGCGGTCGCGAATTCCCACGGGAGCAGCCTTTCGTCACCAGGCCTATAAAGTACACTGAATTAATGGTCACCGGCCGCCGAGTCCCTGGTTTCAGGCATCAAGTGACAAGAACCACGTGATTAAGTGACCTGAAATAGCGGCTGCGCTCAGATCCCGACCAGGTCGGCCAGTCGGGCCCGATGCGTCGCCGGGCTGCCGAAGAGCTGCTCGGACGACTTCGCGCGCTTCAGATACAGATGCGCGTCGTGCTCCCACGTGTAGCCGATGCCCCCGTGGATCTGGATGTTCTCCTTCGCCGCGTGGGTGAAGGCGTCCGAGCAGTACGCCGCGGCGAGCGCGGCGGACACCGGCAGTTCGTCCGGTTCCCCGGCCGCCACGGACATCGCGCGGTAGACCGCCGACCGGGCGGCCTCGACCTGGAGCAGCATGTCGGCGCACTTGTGCTTGACCGCCTGGAACGACCCGATGGGTCGGCCGAACTGGACCCGGACCTTGGCATACTCCACCGCGGCGTCCAGACACGCCTGCGCCCCGCCGACCTGTTCGGCGGCCAGCGCCACCACCACGAGGTCGACGACGGTACGCAGATACGCCGTGGCGTCGCCCTCCGGACCGACCCGTAGCGCCGACGCGCCGTCGAGGTCGATCCGTGCCAGCCGCCGTGTCGGGTCCAGCGTCTCCAGCCGGGTGCGGGTCACCCCGGCCGCCGCGCCGTCCACGGCGAACAGCCCGGGGCAGGTGTCCGTGCGCGCCGCGACGAGGAGCAGGTCTGCGCTGTGGCCGTCGATGACGAACATCTTCGTGCCCGTCACCTGCCAGCCCTCGTCGCCGTGCGTCGCCGTGGCCGCCACGTCCTCGACACGCCACGACCCGCCCTCCTCTGCCAGCGCCAGGGTGGCGGTCAGCGAACCGTCGGCGATCGAGGGCAGCCAGCGCGCCTTCGCCGCCTCGTCGCCGGACGCGGCCAGGGCCTGGCCGGCGAGGGCCACGCTGGCGAAGTACGGGGAGGGCAGCAGGACCCGCCCCAGCTCCTCCAGAACGATCCCCAACTCGACCGGCCCGCCGCCGAAACCGCCGTACTCCTCCGGCAACGCGAGTCCGTGCAGGCCGAGTTGGGCTGCCATCTGCTGCCAGAGCACCGGATCATGGCCCTCCGCCGACTCCATCGAGCGGCGCACCGCCTCGCTCGGCGCCTTGTCCGCGAGGAAGCGGCGCAGCGTCGAACGGAGGGCTTCGTGCTCCTCGGTGAAGGTCGGTGCCACGAGCGTCGTGCCCTCTTCCTCGTTCCCTGTCACTGGCTCTGTCACCGGGGTGTCTTCGACCGCAGGTAGGCGGCGAAGTCCGGCATCCGGGTGCGGTCCACGATCTCGATGCGCAGGCCGGACGGGGCCAGGTGGTACGCGAAGATCGTGGGCTCCCCGTCGGCCACCGCGCACGCCTCCAGCGCGAAGCCCGCGTCCTCCAGCCGTCTGGACGTCTTCGGGAGGTCGTCGCAGAAGTAGCCGAGGTGGTGCGTCGCCATGTGCCCGGTCGCCGTCCAGGGTGTGCCGGGGATCTCCTGGGTGAGTTCGATGTGCGGGGCGTCGAGCGAGTACGTCCAGCACAGGGGGAGCACTCGCACCCCGTCCGCCGTGCGCACCGGGAGTTCGGCGGTCATCGTCTCGGTCCACCGGTAGCCCGCGACCTCGGTCAGCCGGGCCTTCCACTCGTCGACGTCCCTGACCACGATGCCCGTGTGGTAGAGGTCGGCCGCGCTGATCGGAGGGGTCATCGCGCCGCTCACCAGGTGAGCCGGAGCTGCTTGATGCCGTACATGTTGCCGTGCGCCTCGATGTCCTGGCCGGGGGCGATCTCGTAGTCGGGGATGCGCCGGTGCCACTCCTCGATCGCCACGTTGAGTTCGAGGCGGGCGAGGTGCGAGCCGAGACAGCGGTGGGGGCCCGAGCCGAAGGCGATGTGGTTGGTGGCCGTCCGGTGCAGGTCCACCTCCAGCGGGTTGTCGTACCGTTCGGGATCGCGGTTGGTGACCGCGACCGGGAGCATCACCATGTCGCCGGCCTTCACCGGGCAGCCGCCGATCTCGACGTCCCGCGTCGCCTTGCGGGCCGGGACGACGGGCGAGTAGACCCGCAGGATCTCCTCCACGGCCGTGCCGATCAGCGAGGGGTCGTCGACGATCGCCCTGCGCTGCTCCGGGTGCGTGGCGAAGTGGTAGAACGCCCAGCCGACCGAGATCGGCACGGTGTCGAAGCCCGCCTGGAAGAACAGGACGCAGAACGCGTGCATGTCCCGGTCGTTGATCTTCTCGCCGTCGATCGTCCAGGTCATCGCACGCGAGAGCAGGTCGTCGCGCGGGGCCTCGCGGCGCAGGGCGATCTGCTCGTCGAAGTAGTCCGACACGGCGGTCATGGCCGCCAACTGCCGCTGCCCCTGGGGGTCTTCGGTGTAGGTCAGATGCAGCAGATCGTGTGTCCAGGCGAGGAACCGGTCGAGATCCTCCGCGGGCAGTCCCATCAGGTCCATGAAGATCCGGGTCGGGAACTGGCGGGCGAAGGCGTCGAGGACATCGACGCTTCCGGCGTCCTTCAGACCGTCGATCAGCTCGCCGGCGATCCGCCGGATCTTCGGCTCGTCGGCGGCGGCGGCCTTCGGCGAGAAGTTCTTGCCCAGCAGCCGTCGCCACTCGGTGTGGTGGGGCGGGTCCAGCATCTCCGGGATCCACAGGAACCGCGGGTTCGGATTGAGCACCGTCACCGACTCGCTGGAGAACGTCCGCCAGTCCTGGAGCGCCCGCTGGATCGCCTCGCTCTCGGTCACGACCCAGTACCCCTGCGCGATGGTGCTGCGGAACCCGGAGTGGGTACCGGCGAGTTCGTCCCAGCGCTGCTGGTGGCTGAGGACCGGCCCGCTGAGCCGGTTGTCGAAGTGGTAGGCGGGCACTCCGTCATGGGTTCCGTCGGGTTCGAGCGTCGTACTCATCACGGCTCCTCTCGTCGTACGTTCGTCACGTCGCCGCGCCCTCGATCTTGAGCGCGATGAGCTCCTCCTCGCCGATGCCGAGCGAGCGCAGGACGTCGTCGGTGTGTTCCGCGAACTGGGGGGCCCGGGTCAGCACGGCCGGCGTCTCGTCGAACTGGACCGGATTGGCGACCAGTTCACGGTCGATCCCGTCGGCGTCCACGACGGGGGCGATCAGACCGTTGGCGCGCAGGGACGGATCCTGACCGACCTCCCAGGCGCTCTGCACGGCCGACCACTGGCCCTCGCCCCGGGAGAGGATCTCGACCCACTCCTCGTACGGGCGGGAAGCGATGAGCCCGGCGACGATCTCGGCGGCCGCGGCGGCGTTCGCCATCAACTTCTCGGTGCTGTCGAAGCGTTCGTCGCGGGCGAGTTCCTCGCGGCCGGACAGCTTGCAGAACTCGGTCCAGTACCGGCCGGGTTGCAGCATCGACAGCTCGATCCAGCGGCCGTCCGAGGTGCGGTAGGCCCCGATGAGGGGGTTGGTGACCGAGCCGTACCGGGGCTGGGTGTTCACCGGGAGCGGGCCGCCGTTCATCAGCGCCATGTTGACCGTGAACTGCGTCGCCCAGGCGCCCACACCGAGCAACGACACGTCCACGACGGACGGTTCGCCGGTCGTGGCGCGGGAGTAGAGGGCGGCGGCGATGCCTCCGGCGATGGTCATACCGCCGATCGCGTCACCGTAGGCACCGGCGGGCATCCGGATCATCCGTTCCGCGCCGGGCGGGGTGACGCCTGCGGCGCTGCCGCCGCGCGCCCAGAAGGCGGTGCTGTCGTAGCCGCCCTTGCGCGCCTCCTCCCCGCGGGCGCCGAAGCCGCTGCCCCGGACGTAGATGATGTCCGGGTTGACCGCCCGGATGTCCTCGACGTCGATGCGCAGCTTCGCCCGCGCGTCGGGCAGGAAGTTCGTGAGGAACACATCGCTGGTGCGGATCAGTTCGTCCAGCACACGGCGCGCGGACGGCTTCTCCAGGGCGAGGCCGACGCTGCGTTTTCCTCGGTTGGGTCCTTCCACGATGGGGAAGAACGAGGACTCCTTGCTGACGGCGTCGTACCCGAGCACCCGGACCAGCCCCCGCTGGCCGTCGCCCCGTTCGGCGTGCTCGATCTTGATGACGTCGGCGCCCCAGTCCGCGAGCACGGCGCCCGCCGCCGGGACGAAGGTGAACTGGGCGACTTCGAGAACGCGCACGCCCTCCATCGGCCTCTGCATCGGACCAACTCCTCCGAGCCTGATCGCTATTGCGCATACCCAATCGACCAACTGCGCGCTCCAGTATGGACCGGAGGCTCTAAAAAGTATACTGTTTTAGTCATGCTGGATTTCTCGATCGAACCCGATTTCCAGGCCAAGCTGGACTGGGCGACCACCTTCGTACGCGAGGAGGTCGAGCCTCTCGACCTCCTCTTCCCGCATGGCGGGGACCCGTACGACACCCGCAACGAGAAGGCCCGCGCGGTCCTGCGGCCACTCCAGGAGCAGGTACGGGCCCAGGGCCTGTGGGCCTGCCACCTCGGACCCGAACTGGGCGGCCCCGGCTACGGGCAGGTGAAGCTCGCGTATCTCAACGAGATCCTCGGCCGTTCCTACTGGGCCCCGACGGTCTTCGGCACCGCCGCCCCGGACACCGGGAACGCCGAGATCCTCGCCATGTTCGGCACCGACGAACAGAAGGCCCGCTATCTGCGGCCGCTGCTCGACGGGGACATCGTCTCCACCTTCTCGATGACCGAGCCGCAGGCGGGCGCCGACCCCAAGGAGTTCGTCTGCCACGCCCGGCAGGATGGCCACGAGTGGGTGATCGACGGAGAGAAGTGGTTCTCCTCCAACGCCCGGTATGCGGCCTTCCTCATCGTCATGGCCGTCACCGATCCGGAGGCCCCGCCGCACGCCCGGATGTCGATGTTCATCGTGCCGTCCGAGACACCGGGCATCGAGATCAAGCGCAACGTCGGCACCATGGACGAACGCGACAACCTCGACGAGGGCATCCACGCCTACATCCGCTACGACCAGGTCCGGGTCCCGCTCGACGCCATGCTCGGCGGCCCCGGCGAGGGCTTCGAGGTCGCCCAGGCCCGCCTCGGTGGGGGCCGTGTGCACCACGCCATGCGTACGGTCGGCAAGTGCACGCGCGCCTTCGACATGATGTGCGAACGCGCGCTGTCCCGCCGTACGCAGGGCACCCTGCTCGCGGAGAAGCAGGCGGCGCAGCAGTTCATCGCGGACTCCTGGGTGGAGTTGCAGCAGTTCCGGCTGCTCGTCCTGCACACGGCCTGGATCATCGACACCCAGCCGCACGGCGCCGCCCGGACCCAGATCGCGATGTGCAAGGTGCAGACGGCCAAGGTGCTGCACGACGTCATCCAGCGGGCCCTGCATCTGCACGGCTCGCTCGGCACCACCAACGAACTGCCGCTCGCGAAGTGGTGGATGGCCGCACCGAACCTCGCGCTCGCCGACGGCCCGACCGAGGTGCACCGCACCACGATCGCCAAGCGGCTGCTGAAGAACTACCGGCCGGCGGACGGGCTGTTCCCCAGCGAGCACATCCCGCCGAAGCGGGAGGCGGCCCGCAAGCGGTACGCGCACATCATCGACGACGACAGTCTCTCCGGCCGGGTGGACATATGAGCGGCGGCCGCGGGGCACGCGGGCGTGACGCCAAGTCCATCGCTCCGGCCGACCTGTTCGACCTGTCCGGCAAGGTCGCCCTCGTCACCGGCGGCAGCCGGGGCCTGGGGCTGGAGATGGTGCGCGCCTTCGCCACCGCCGGCGCCGATGTGGTGATCGCCAGCCGCAAGGCCGACGCGTGCGAGCAGGTCGCCGCGGAGGTACGGGAGCTGGGCCGGCGTGCCCTGCCCGTCGCCGCACACGTGGGGCACTGGGACGACCTCGGCCGGCTCGCCGACACGGCGTACGAGGAGTTCGGGAAGGTCGACATCCTCGTCAACAACGCCGGGATGTCGCCCCTGGCGCCCTCGTCGGCGGGGACGAGCGAGGAACTCTTCGACAAGGTGATCGGGGTCAACTTCAAGGGCCCGTTCCGGCTCGCCTCACTGATCGGGGAGCGGATGGCGGCGGGGGACGGCGGCTCGATCATCAACGTGTCGTCGTCCGGTGCGCTGTTTCCCCAGCCGCGGTTCGGTCCGTACGCCGGAGCGAAGGCCGCGTTGAACGCGCTGACCACTGTCTTCGCGTTGGAGTACGGGCCGACGGTGCGCGTCAACACGATCTCGGCGGGGCCTTTTCTGACCGACATCTCCAAGGCGTGGGCGGAGGAGAAACGGGCTGTGTCGCGCAGTGCGGTGGGGCGCCCCGGGCGGCCGGAGGAGATCATCAGTACGGCGCTTTATCTGGCGAGTGATGCGTCCAGTTATACGACGGGGGCGCTTATTCGGGTGGACGGCGGGTTGTATTAGGCAGGTGGTTGGCTGCGGGCCGGTGGGGGCTGGTCGCGCAGTTCCCCGCGCCCCTGAGGGGGCGCGGGTCTGCGGTCGGCTTTCCCAAGATCGTTCAGACAGTTCGACCAAGCAATTGCATCGCCTCGGACAGCAGTACCGGCAAGGCCGGCAGCATGCGGTGGTGCATGTCTGTCAGATGGTCTGCCTTCCTGCCGCGTTTGATCAGCAAGGCTGTGGCAGCCGACTCCTTGTACTTGGTCAGTGCCTCGAACCAGCGCAGGTCCCGCAGGGGTTCGCCGCGTGTTTCCTGGTAGGCGTCGATGAGTTCGGCCTTGGTCGGCATGCCGGTCGGATCCGGGGACGGGGATGCCGGGTGGTGGGCCTCGTCGGTGAAGAAGGTCAGCCAGGTGATGTCGACCCGGGGGTCCCCGAGCGACCAGATCTCCCAGTCGATGACCGCGTTGACCGAGTCCGCGTCGCACAGGGTGTTGCCGAGGCGGTAGTCGCCGTGGGTGAACACCGGCATCATCGCGGCGGGCAGGGCGGCGCGCAGCCGTTCCGCGACCGCCTCGTAGCCGGTGCGCAGGTCCTCGGGGACCGTCGTGAACGCCCGGGTCCAGCGGTCGATCTCGGCGCCGGGCGTGACGACGGGCTCCCCGGCGAGGGCCGTTCGTTTGGGGTCCACGCGGTGCAGGTGGGCGAGCATCCGGGCCGCGTCGAGGGCACGGGACCGTACCTGTCCGGCGGACAGCGTCCCGCGCGGTGCGAGCACCGGTTCCACGCAGTCCCCGGGCACCAACTCCATGGCCACGAACGGCTGGTGGGCCGGCGGTGCGCCCTTGTCCGAGAACAGCACCTTCGGCACCCGTACGCCGGGTACGCCTGCCAGGACCTGCATGAGCCGCGCCTGGCGCAGCACGTCCCGGTTGCGGACCGGCTCCAGGCCGGGCGGGGCCACCTTGAGGACGACGCGCTCGTGGCCGGCGGGAACGCCCGACAGCGTCGCGACGTAGGTGAGGCTCGATGTGCCGCCGGCGAGCGGCTCGACGGACTGCACCGTGCCCTCGGGAGCCCAGCCGCGCAGTGCGGCAGCCGTGCGCCGTGTCAACTCCGGTATCAGATCAGTGCTGTTGGTGACGACGCTCATGAACCGGTCTCTCATCCCTGTCGGCCGACGGCCTCATGGCGTTCGGCGGTCAGCGCCGCGACGATGTCGCGGCGCACGAGCTTGCCGGTCGGGGTGCGAGGCAGTTCGGGCCAGCGGGTGATGCGCTCCGGTGTCTTCGAGCCGCGCAGTGTGCCGCGCACCTGCGCACGCAGGCCCCCGGCATCGATCTCCGCACCGTCGCGGACCACGACCACGGCCTCGATCCGCTGGCCCCACTCCTCGTCCGGGACCCCGACGACGACCGCGTCGAGCACGTCCGGGTGGAGCAGCAGGACGTCCTCGATCTCGGCGGGCGCGATGTTCTCGGCGCCCCTGATGATCGTGTCGTCGGCCCTGCCCTCGATGTGGAGGTAGCCGTCGGCGTCGAGGTGGCCCTGGTCGCGGGTGTGGAAGAAGCCGCGCTCGTCGACCGCGGAGCCCTGTCCCGCGTACTCCCCCGAGACCTGCTCGCCGCGCACCCAGATCTGTCCGGTCTCCCCCGGGCCGGCGACCGCGCCGGACGCGTCCCGGACCTCCAGCTCGACCCCCGGCACCGGCAGACCGGCCGAACCGAGCCGGGCCCGTACCGCGGGATCGTCGCTGGCGACGGCGGTCCGGTGTTCCTGCGGGCCCAGGACCGTGATCGTGGACGAGGTCTCCGTCAGCCCGTAGGCGTTCACGAAGTCGATGTCCGGCCAGGTGCGCAGCGCGGTCTCGATCACCCGCACGGGCATCCTGGCCCCGCCATAGGCGAGCGCGCGCAGCGAGGGCACCGACCGGTCGAGGCCGGTCGTGTCCATGAGGCGGGCGAGCATCGTCGGCACCACCATCGCGTTGGTGACACGCTGCCGCCGTACGAGGTCGAGCCAGCCCTCCGGCGTGAACTGTTCGAGGCTCAGGGCGCGGCGCCCCGCGTACAGGTTGGTCAGTACGTTCGACACGGCGGCGATGTGGTACGGCGGCACGCTCGCCAGGGCCGCCTCGTCCGGGCCGGCACCGGCGAACTCCACCGTGCCCAGCACGTACGACACCAGGTTGTGGTGGCGCAGGACGACGCCCTTCGGCGCCGAGGTCGTGCCGCTCGTGTAGATGAGGACGGCCGGGGAGTCGGTCGGCGCCGGATCGTCGTCGCCGGCAGGGTCAGTGGCCCGCGCTGCCTCCTTCAGCCACGCGTCCGGGCTCCGTACCGCCGGCCCGGCGCGGCGCAACGCCTCACCGTGTTCCGGGTCGGCGATGCCCAGGGCCCGGGGGTGGTTCGCCAGCAGCGCGTCGAGTTGTGCGTCGCCCAGGCGGTAGTTGACCGGCACCAGGGGGACTCCGGCGCGGGCCGCGGCGAACAGTGCGACCGGGAGGGCCGGGCCGTTCACCGCCAGGTACACGATCGCGTCGGCCTCGGCCGCGCACACCAATCGGGCCCCACCGATGGCCAGTTCACGCAGTCGCGGGGCGCTCAGCCCCTCGTCCCGGGTCCCGATCACGACCCGGTCGCCGAGACCCTCGGCGGCCATGTCCAACAGCATCGATATGTTCACCGGCCGCCCCGCCCCTCAGTCCGAGGCCGGGAGCGGCTTGGCGCTCTTCATCGGCAGGGGGACGCCGTTCACCGCCAGCGTGCCCTGCCCCTGTTTCGTACACAGCAGTTCCAGACCGAGGTCCTCGTCGGCGTACCGCTTGCCGAGCACCGCACCGCCCATCGACTGGGGGTCGGCCGTGCCGATGGCTGCGTGCCCCGGCCCGTTCGCCTCGGTCATGGGCGCCCCGCCGCAGGTGATCTCCACCTCGGCGTCCTGGCATCGCACGACGATCACCGCCGTCGTATCGACCGTACTGGCGAGCATCTGCCCCACACGTGGCCTCATCGCAGGTTCCTCCGCGGATCTTGTTCCGTTCCGGCGCCCGAAGACCATAAAAAAGTATACTACTTACCTCGATCACGTCGAGATGACGACGCGATGTGCCGTAGCGGGACGACGAACGGAGATGCCGATGGAACTCAAGACCGTCCTGTTCGAGGTGACCGACCACGTGGCCACGATCACCCTGAACCGGCCCGAGGTCATGAACGGCTTCAACCAGGAGATGCTGGAGGAGTTCTCCGCCATCTGGCAGACCGTCAAGACCGACGACGACGTGCACGTCGTCGTGTTGCGCGGGGCCGGTGACCGGGCGTTCTGCACGGGCATGGACGTGAAGGAGGGCATCGACCGCCACCCCAACGTCTGGTCGCAGACCGACCCCGGGGAGTACCTCTCGCCGAAGCTGAACCAGGTGTGGAAACCTCTGGTCTGCGCGGTGCACGGGATGGCCGCCGGCGGCGCCTTCTACTGGCTCAACGAGGCCGACATCATGATCTGCTCGGAGGACGCCACGTTCTTCGACCCGCACGTCAGCTACGGCCTCACCGCGGCCATGGAACCCATCGGGCTCGCCCGGCGCATCCCGCTCGGCGAGGCCCTGCGCATCGCGCTGCTCGGCCTGGACGAGCGCGTGTCGGCCGCGCGCGCCCTCCAGATCGGCCTGGTCAGCGAGGTGCTCCCGCGCGAGCAGCTGTGGGACCGGGCCGACGGCATCGCGCGCATCATCGCCGCCAAACCGCCCGCCGCCGTCCAGGGCACCGTCCGGGCCATCTGGGAGTCGCTCGACTCGACGCGCACCCAGGCGCTGCGCACCGGACTGTCGTACACGCAGATCGGGAACCCCGTCGGGAAGGCCCAGGTCGACCGCTCCGCGGTGCAGCGGGGGCAGTGGACACTGCGCTGACACTCCCCTAGCCTGAATCAAAAGAGTGTACTTTATCAGCGTTCTGAAGGGGAGGCTCCTATGCTGTTCGGCATGCCCTGGCCCGGCCGGGACGTCGCGCGGGAGGCCGAGCAGGCAGGTGTCGGCGCCTTCTGCGCCGGGGAGTTCGCCGACCACGACGCCTACCTCACCGTGGCCGACATCGTGGCGAACACCGAACACGCCCTGGCGGGCCCCGCCATCGCCTACGCGTTCGCCCGCACCCCCTACGCGCACGCCACCGCCCTGCGCCAACTGCACGCCCGGGCGCCGGGCCGGCTGTTCCTCGGCCTGGGCAGCGCCGCGTTCCGGATCAACCGCGACTGGCTGGGCGTGCCCGGCGAGCGTCCCGTGGCCCGGATCGCCGAGACTGTCCGCGCCGTGCGGGCCTGGCTGCACGCCGAGAACGGCGAACAGGTCCGCTACTCCGGCGAGTTCTACTCGCTCGACGCCGACGTCCGGGCCCCGGTGCTCGGCCGACTGGACATCCCCGTGCTGCTCGCCGCGTTCAACACCCGGATGGCCGCCACCGCGGGCCGGGTCGCCGACGGAGTCATCGGGCACGGACTGTTCACCCCTTCCTGGTGGAACGACGTCGTACGCCCCTCGGTGGAGCGCGGCGCGGGCGAGGTGAGCGGCGACGGTGACCGGGCCGACGCACCCGCACGCTCCCTCGAACACGGCTGGATCATCACGGCGGTCGACGACGCCGCGCCCGAACGCGCCGTCGCCGACGCCCGCCGGATGATCGCGTTCTACCTCACGGTGAAGACGTACGACCCCTATGTGGCCCACCACGGCTGGGAGGAACCGGTGGCACGGCTCCGGGCCGCGTTCCGGGCGGGCGACACCGATGCGATGGCACAGGCGGTCACCGACGAGATGGTCACCGAGATCGCCGTCTGCGGGACGACCGCCGAGGCCAAGGACACGCTCGCCCGCCGCGCCGGTTCGCTCCCCCGCGATGTCGGCTACTTCGCACCGCCGAGCTTCCTGGTGAGCCCGCGCCGCCGGGCCGCGTACGCCCGCGCCGGCCTCGCCCTGATCGGCGCGGTACCGGACGTACCGGAACGCGTCTGACGCGCACAGGCACGGAAACGACCGGCCCCGGAGCGTGAGCGCTCCGGGGCCGGTTTGCGGCTCAGCCGTGGATCAGGCGTGGATCAGGTGTGGTTGGGCCGTGGATCAGGCTTCCTGGGGAAGCGGCGCGAGCTTCTTGCTCTTGTCGAAGTGCACGACGTCGGCGAGCGTGCCGCCGAGGATCGCCGCGCGGTCCTCGTCCCCGACACCCTCGAAGTTCTCCGCGATGCACTCGGCACTGTCGCGGAAGGTGCCCTCGGCGTGCGGGTAGTCGTTGCCCCAGATGACCGTGGACAGGCCGGTGATGTGACGGGCCTTGACGGCGGTCGGGTCGTCCGCGAACTGGACGTGGATCTGGCGCCGGACGTAGTCCGTGGGCTTGAGCGGGTAGGGCCACTTGTCGTTGATGGCGAACAGCCGTCCCATGGAGGGCTGTTCCGTGGCAGGACGGTTGTCGTCCCAGAAGCCGAGCCACCAGTCGGGGTCCTGGCCGGTGCCGGTCTTCCACGCCTTGTCCATGTAGCCCATGAAGGAGACCAGCCAGCCGGCCGTGTACTCGATCAGGTTGAAGTGCAGGTCGGGGAAGCGCTCGCACACACCGCCGCCGACAAGGCTGGCGATGATGCCCTGCGGACCGGCCACGGCCGCCCCGACCGCGGTGCCCATGGTCCGGCCGGCCACCATGTCGTCGGTCAGGTTGCCCTTGCCCATATTCATGGCGTTCATCAGGCCCCGGACGGTCACCGCCGTCTCGGACACCTCTTCCTTGACCTTCACGCCACCGGTCGCCACGTGGATGAACACCGGCAGACCGTGCGCCTGGGCCGCCGCCCAGATCGGGTCGTACTCCCGCGCGTAGTAGGGCAGCGGCGGGATCTCCGGGAGGAGGATCGCCTGGAGGCCCAGCCGCGCGATCCGCTCGATCTCCGCGACGGCCTCGGGGACGTTCGTCAGCGGGATCGCCGCGGTCGGGCGCAGCCGCTCCTTGTAGGGCAGGTACCGCTCGACGAGGTAGTCGTTCCACACGCGGGCGTGGGCCATCGAGAGCTCGTGGTCGTCCGTGAACAGGACGAACAGCGAGAGGTTGGGGAACATCACCGAGGCGTCGACGCCGTCGATGTTCATGTCCCGCAGGATGTGCTCGGGATCGCCGTCCGGGGTCTCGCCGCCGGTCTGGCGGTACTTGGAGATGGTCCAGCCGTCGAACCCGATGGTGTGCAGTTTTTTGAACTCCGTGTGCCCGCCCGGCACGATCGGCTCGTCGAGCGTGAACTCCTCTTCCCAGAGGGCCCGTTCACGCAAATTCTTGGGGAGCCGGGTCTTGAAGAGATCGACCGGCTCGATGATGTGCGAATCACCGGAGACGACAAATTCCTTGAACACAGGCGGTACCTCTTTCGAACCTCGTCGTTCGCGCAGAATCCACCCCGCGGATGAGGCCGAAGTTACCTGTACCGATCGGTCTAGTCAATGATTCAGCACACGGATTGAGGGGCCACCCTCCCGCCGCAAAACCTGACAAACGACTGACACAGGGCCGATCAACCTACGCCCCTTCCCTCGATCCCTCAATTAAGTACACTCAACTCAATAGATGCCCTCAAGGTTGCCCATGGTGTCCCAGTCGATCAGGAGACCGCACATGACGACGGCTTACTCGTTCTCTTCGCAGCTCTACATCGACGGGCGCCGCACGGACGGCGATTCGGACGCCTCTCTCGTCGTGCGCAATCCGGCGACGGAACAGCCGATCGCCGAGGTCCCCCAGTCCTCCCGCGCCGATGTCCGCCGGGCCGTCGAGGCCGCGCGCCGGGCGTTCGACGAGGGGCCGTGGCCCCGGCTGAAGCCCGCCGAGCGGGCCGCGGTGCTGCTGCGCATGGCCGAGGAGATGGAGCGCCGGCTCCCGGACCTCGTCGCCGTCAACATCGCCGAGGCGGGCTCGGTCCGTCCGCTCGCGGAGAGCCTCCAGACCCGGGTCCCGGTGACGCATCTGCGTGACATGGCCGAGCGGGTCATGCCGGCCTTCGTCTGGGAACGCCCGATGGCTCCCACCGTCGCGCCTGGCATCGGAATCTCCCAAGGGGTGCTGCGCCGCG
The DNA here is from genome assembly GCF_044333925.1 of Streptomyces sp. NPDC020898. Taxonomy (NCBI): domain Bacteria; kingdom Bacillati; phylum Actinomycetota; class Actinomycetes; order Kitasatosporales; family Streptomycetaceae; genus Streptomyces; species Streptomyces sp. NPDC020898. The sequence continues at coordinate 56,517 of NZ_JBIRRV010000011.1, read as the reverse complement.
AGGCGTTCGGCGTGTGCGCCCTGATCTCCGCCTACAACTTCCCGTTCTTCCTCAGCATGATGAAGGTGATCCCGGCCCTCGCGGCGGGCTGCACCGCCGTACTCAAACCGGCGCCCGTGACTCCCCTGGAGTCCCTGCTGATCGGCGACTTCGCCGACGCGGCCGGGCTGCCCCCGGGCGTGCTGAACATCGTGACCGGCGATGTCGAGGCCGGTCACGAGCTGACCACCCACCCCATGGTGGACCTCGTGAGCTTCACCGGGTCGGACACCGTCGGGCGCGCGGTCTACGCCCAGGCCGCGGCCTCCCTGAAGAAGGTCGTCCTCGAACTCGGGGGCAAGTCGGCCAGCATCGTCCGCGCCGACGGCGACCTCGACGGCGCCGTACGGTCCGCGCTCACGGGCATCATCACCCATGCCGGACAGGGCTGTTCACTGCTGACCCGCACACTCGTGCACGAGTCCGTCCACGACGAACTGGTCGCCCGGCTGAGCGCGGCCCTCGCCACGGTCAGGGTCGGCGACCCCGCGGACCCGGCCACCACCATGGGCCCGCTGATCACCGAGGCACAGCGGGACAAGGTCGAGAAACTGATCCGGGTCGGCGAGGAGGAGGGGGCGCGGATCGTCCACGGCGGCAAACGCCCGGCCGGCCTCGACCGGGGCCACTTCCTGGAACCCACCCTCTTCACCGGCGTCGACAACTCGATGACCATCGCGCGTACGGAGTTCTTCGGACCGGTCGGCGTCGTCATCCCGTTCGCCACCGACGAGGAGGCGGTACGGATCGCGAACGACAGCCCGTACGGCCTCGCCGGCGCCGTCTGGAGCGCGGACACCGTGGCCGCGCACGAGATGGCGTCCCGTATCCGGGCCGGCGGTGTGGCGATCAACGGTGGCAGCGCCGGGGTGAATCCGCGGGCCGCGTTCGGCGGGTACAAGCAGAGCGGACTCGGCCGGGAGTGGGGCGAGTTCGGGCTGGACGAGTATCTCCAGACGAAGACGGTGAGTTGGGCCGCACGGTAGCGCTCCGCTGGGTGCGGCGTTGGAAGGGACGTGATGAGTCTGCGGGCCGGTGGGGGCTGGTCGCGCAGTTCCCCGCGCCCCTGGACAAAGAGGCTGGCTGCGCCGCCTCTTTGTCCAGGGTGGGGGCGCCCCGAAAGGGGCGCGGGGACTGCGCGACCAGCCACAACGAACCCGCACCCGCCCACGACGACAACCCCCCACCCCCTCACGCGCCCCCATCCCCCCTCGCAGCAAACCGCCGAGCAACCTCCCCCACATCCCGCCGCCGCCCCAACTTCGCCTGCGCCTCCAACGCAAGAGCATGCGCAAGACTCGTACCCTCCCCCGCCGAAAGCAGAGCCAGCGTCTCCGCGACCGCACCGGCATGCGCGGCACGCACCTGCGCCGCGATCCCGTGCGCACGGTCGATCAACTGATCGTGCGGAACAACCTCCGTCACCAGCCCCGCCACCAGCGCCTGTTCCGCGTCGATCGCCTCGCCCGTCAGCATCATCCGGCGGGCGAGGCGCACGCCGACCGCCCGGGGCAGCAGCGCGCTCATCCCCCAGCCCGCCGTGAGGCCGATCGCCGCATGGGTGTCGGCGAACCGAGCCCGGTCGGAGGCGATGAGGAACGAGCACGACAGGGCCAGCTCCAACGCCCCCGTGCAGCAAACACCGTTGATGACGCCGAGCACCGGCGTACGGGCGGCCCGCACCACCTCCGCGGGGTCCGTGCGCGCCCCACGCGGGGAGCCCGAGCCGTTGCCCAGCGCCTCCTTGAGGTCGATGCCCGCCGAGAACGCGGGATCGGCGCCCGTGAGGACGACGAGCCGGGTCTCCGCGTCGGCGTCGGCCGCCCGCACCGCCTCGATCAGCCCTCGGCGCATCGCGATCGTCATCGCGTTGCGCGCCTGTGGCCGGGCGAGTGTCAGCCACAGCACGCCGTCCGTCCAGTGACAGTCCAGTCCCTCGGCCCCGACCGCGATCATCGGCCGTCAGACCGTCAGGACCATGGCCGAGCCCATGCCGCCGCCCGCGCACATGGCCGCGACCGCCGTCCCGCCGCCCCGGCGGCGCAGCTCGTGCGCCAGGGTCACGACCATGCGGGTTCCGGTGGTCGCGATCGGGTGGCCGAGGCTGCACCCGCTGCCGAACGGGTTGACCCGCTCCGGGTCGAGGCCCAGTTCGCGGGTGGTGGCGACGGCCACCGCGGCGAAGGCCTCGTTGACCTCGAACAGGTCGACGTCGTCGATGCCGAGCCCGGCCCTGGTCAGCGCCTTGCGGATCGCGGCGATCGGCGCGAGTCCCGTCTCGACGGGGTCGACGCCCACGCTCGCCCAGGACCGCACGGTCGCCAGCGGACGTAGTCCGTGCGCGGCGGCCACGTCCGAGCCGGCGACCACCACCGCCGCCGCGCCGTCGTTCACCCCGCTGGAGTTGCCGGCCGTGATGGAGAAGCCCTCGATCTCGGGGTGCAGCACCTTCAGCGCCGCCAGTTTCTCCATGGTGGTGTCGCGCCGGGGATGCTCGTCGGTGTGGAAGACCGAGGTCGCTCCGTCCCGGCCGATGACCTTCACGGGCACGATCTCGTCGGCGAACCGGCCTTCGTCGGTGGCGCGTACGGCCCGCTCGTGGGAACGCAGTGCCCAGGCGTCCATCTCCTCGCGGGTGAGGCCGGCCAGCCGGGCCGTGTTCCAGCCGACGAGGACCCCCATGTCGTTGTTGGGGGCCTCGGGCGTCGGGACATGGGTCGGCGCCATCCAGGGGTCCTGCCAGTCGTCGGTGCCCGGAATCCGCCGCCGGGCCACCGGCGCCGTGGACGACGAGTGCGTCCCGCCCGCGATGACCACCCGGTCCATTCCGGCCCGTACGCTCCCGGCGGCGGTCGCCACGCTGGCCAGCCCGGAGGCGCAGTGCCGGTTGTGCGCCAGTCCCGGGGCGTGGGTCAGCCCGGCCTGAAGCGCCGCGTACCGGGCGATGTCCCCGCCTCCGGCGAGGGATTCACCGAGGACGACGTCATCGATCGACTCCAGGGGCAGACCGCTGCGGTACGCGGCCTCGCGCACGACGAGGGTGGCGAGATCGAAAGCGCTGGTGTCCCGCAGGGTGCCGCGTCGGGCGGTTCCGATCGCGGTGCGGCACGCGGAGAGAAGTACGGCATCAACCATGCAATTAAGAGTACTTAAATAGGCAGGAGTTCGACAGGATTCCGCGATATCCGCCGATCATCTCGACCTGATCCAGAATAGAGGATACCTTGTTCGGGTGAACTTCGAGCTCAGCGAGGAGCAGGGCATGTTGCGCGAGGCCTCGCGCGACCTGCTGTCGGACCGGGCCCCGATCGCGCATGTACGGGCGTGGATGGAACGCGACGAGGATGTCGACCCGGAGGTGTGGCGGCTGACCGCCGACCTCGGCTGGCCGGGCCTCGGTCTGCCCGAGGAGTACGGCGGCAGTGGCCAGGGCCTGGTGGAACTCGCGCTCGTCGCCGAGGAGATGGGGCGCGCGCTCGGACGGGGTCCGTTCGCGCCCACCGCGATCGTCGGCCGGGCACTCGCCGACGCGGGCTCGCCAGGACTGCGGGCCGAGGTGCTGCCCGCCCTGGCCGCCGGATCCTCCTGGGCCACCTGGGCGTTCGCCGAACCGCGGGCCCCCTGGTCCCTCGACGGCGTCCGCGCCGCCGCCCGCGCCGACGGGGACGCATTCGTCCTCGACGGGGTGAAGACGGCGGTGCAGGATGCCGGCGGCGCCCGCTGGCTGCTCGTCACGGCACGGCAGGACGGCGTACCGGCATCCTTCGTAGTCGACCGCGACGCCTCCGGGGTCACCGTCCGGCGTCAGCGCGTCCTCGATCCGACCCGCGCGTTCCACGAGGTCCTCCTCGACGGCGTACGCGTCCCGCACGACCGGCGCCTCGCCGCCGGGCCCGAGGAGATCCAGCGGCTGCTCGACGACGCGTCGGTGCTGCGGTGCGCCGACGCGCTCGGGGCGATGCGACGCATGCTGGAGCTGACGGTCGAACACACCACGACCCGCGTGCAGTTCGGGCAGCCGATCGGCACCTTCCAGGCCGTCAAACACGCGGCCGCCGACATGGCGCTCCTCGTCCACGGCACCCACGCGGCCACCTCCTACGCGGCGATGGCCGCCGACGCGGGCGCCGACGACGCGGCCCGGGCGGCCTGTGCCGCTGCCTCGTACGTCGCGGCGGGGGCCGGCGAGGTCGCGGGCCGGGCGCTCCAGCTGCACGGCGGTGTCGGTTTCACCTGGGAGCACGACCTGCACCTCTACCTGCGCCGCGCCAGGGCGGACAGCGTGCTGTACGGCGACGCCGCCGTCCACCGCGACCGGCTGTGCACCCTCCTGCGGTCCTCCCCCGCGTCCGCCTGAGTCACCCCACGTTCCGAAAGGTTCCCCATGGAGATCAAGGGCAAGAAGGCCGTGGTGTTCGGCGGCGCCTCCGGCATGGGCCGGGCCACCGCCGAGCTGCTCGCGGCGCGCGGCGCCGAGGTCGCCGTACTCGACCGTCCCGCTTCGGCGGGAGCCGAGATCGCCACGGCGATCGGCGGCAGCTTCCACCCTGTCGACGTGACCGACTTCGAGGCGACTCAGAGCGCGCTGGCCGCCGCCGTGGACGCCCTCGGCGGACTGCATGTGTCGGTCACCACGGCGGGCGGCGGCAGCGTACGGCGCACGCTCGGCAGGGACGGGCCGCACGACCTGGAGACCTTCCGCCGGATCCTCGACCTCAACGCCGTCGCCACCTTCAACGTCAGCCGGCTGGCCGCCGCGCACATGAGCCGCAACGAGCCCGAGGACCCCGAGTCCACCGGCGAACGCGGCGTCATCATCAACACCTCGTCGAGCGCCGCCTTCGAGGGACAGATCGGCCAGGTCGCCTATTCGGCCGCCAAGGCCGCCATCGCCGGGATGTGCCTCACCATGGCGCGCGACCTCGGCTCCCTCGGCATCCGCGTCCTCGCCATCGCCCCCAGCCTGTTCGAGACGGGCGCCACCGAGAAGATCCCCGCCGACGTACGGGCCGCGCTCGTCAAGGACGCCGCGTTCCCCCGGCGCCTGGGCCGCCCGGAGGAGTACGCCAAGCTCGCCCTCGCCATCGTCGACAACCCCATGCTGAACGGCCAGTGCCTCCGTCTGGACGCCGGCCAGCGATTCGCACCGAAGTGAGTGAGGTTCTGATGCCGGACCACGCACAGCAGAGCAGCGAGTACGAGGGCAGGGTGGCGCTCGTCACCGGAGGCGGGCGCGGCTTCGGCAAGGCGTTCGGGGCGGCGCTGTCGGCCCGCGGCGCACACGTCGTGCTCGCCGACATCGACGGCGCCGCGGCGGCCGAGGCCGCGGCGGAGCTCACGGCCCTGGGCCGAGGTGCGACCGGGGTCGCCTGCGACGTGGCCGACGAGGACGCGGTCGGCGCGGTGGTGGACGCGGTCGCCGAACGCCACGGCGGACTCGACATCCTCGTCAACAACGCGGGCCTGCACGCCGCCTACAACAAGCCGTTCACCGAACTGGGCCTCGCCGCCGTACGGCGGGTGCTCGACGTCAACGTCATGGGCGTCGTCATCTGCTCACTCGCCGCCCGGGAGGCCATGAAGGGCCGCCCCGGTGCCTCCATCGTCAACATCTCGTCGTCGGCGGCCTACGCGAACCGCAGCATCTACGGCGTCTCCAAGCTCGCCGTGCGAGGCCTGACCGTGTCGTTCGCGCGCGAGTTCGCCGCCGACGGCATCCGGGTCAACGCGATCGCGCCGGGCCTGATCTTCACCGACGCCGTACGGGCCCAGCTGTCCCGCGCCGAGGCGGAGCGCGTCCTCGGGGAGCAGATCCTCGGCCAGGAGGGCACGGAGCAGGACATCGTCGAGGCGCTGCTCTACCTGGCCTCGTCGAAGGCCTCCTTCGTCACCGGCGAGACGCTGCGCGTGACGGGCGGGTTCGCACTCTCGGTCTAGCCGTCCAGCCGCCGAGGAGAGGACAAACACAGCTGTGGCCCCGCGACTTTCGTCCTGGGGCCACAGCTGTTCCGGCGGTCCTACACGGTCACGGGTTCGTTCGCCGGCTTGTCGGCCAGCTCCTTCTCCTCGTTCGTGATCGCCTTCAGCAGCACGTACGGCGTGGCGATCTTCCACAGGGCGTACGCGACCGAGGGGATGATGTTCGCGAGAAGCCCGTTCCAGGCGAGCGGCCCGTCCTGGTTGAGGAAGACGAAGGCGCCCGGGATGAGCGTCACTCCCAGCACGATGCTGAGCCAGCCGTACCAGCGCGGGAAGAGCGGCTTCTCCCGGGTGTGGTCGATGAACGCGGCGTATCCGATCGACCAGACCTGGAGGACGAAGATGCAGGCGTTGCCCACGAACATGAGCCAGAAGGTGTCGACCATCGCGGTCAGGACGTCGACGGAGTGGAGCTCCGGCCGGTAGGCCGCGGCGGCGAGGATCGCGAGCGGGAAGAAGAACCCGAGCGGGGCCACCACGCCCGTGGTGAGCTGGATCATGGACAGCAGCCCCCAGCCGCCCTCGACCCGGCGCAGCTGCATGCTCGTCACGACCACGTACGGGTACTCGAACGGGACGAGCAGAACCATCAGGGCGACACAGGTGAGGATTCCCGTGCGGTTGTCCTTGAGGAACGCGACGACGTCCTCGGGGCTTTCCGTCGGGCTCATCGGCGGGGTGAGGTGCCCCACGGCGAACGCGGCGAGGAATCCCACGAAGAGGAGGACGCCACACCACGCCGACACTCTTTGCAGTCTTATGTAAAGGTCCTTCTTCACTGCGGCTCCTTTGTCGCTTGCTGCTATCGACCGATCTCGTCCCAGCCGACGAGCCTGTCGAGCAGCAGCGCCGCACTCGACAGGTAGTCGCCGTATCCACCCCTGAAGAACAGCAGCGGGGTCTTCATCGACTCGACGAGCAGGCCGTGGACCCGCCCGACGACGAGCAGGTGGTCACCGATCTCCACGATCTGCTCCACCGTGCAGTCCACCCACGCGACGATTCCGTCCAGAACCGGGTTGCCCAGCGGGGATGTCTGCCAGGGCGTGTCCGCGAACCGCTGCCGGGCCGGGCCGGTGGCCAGCTTCCGGGACAGCCGTTCCTGGTTGCCCGCGAGCGCGTTGGCGCAGAAGCGGCCGGCGGTCCTGATCGTCCCCAGGGTCGTGGAGGAGCGGCCGACCAGGAAGGACACCAGGGGCGGGTCCAGGGACACGGACGTGAAGGTGCCGACGATCATCCCGTGCGGCCGCTCCTCGGCGTCCGTGGTGGTGATCGCGACCACGCTCGTGGGGAAGTTGCCCAGTACGTCACGGAATTGACGCCCGTCGATCGCGTCCGTCGTCCGGGGACACGCCACGCCGTCGCTCATACGGCCTCCCAGCCTCTCCAACCTCGCCGACCGCTCCTCACCGACGCCGCGTCAGATCAAAATGCGCATGGCCTCGGGCAGTTCGAGCCCCATCTGGGCCAGGGCGTTCGCGTGGTACGCCGAGCCGGGGACGTGGATCATGTGTCCCAGCCCCGCGTGCGCGTCCCGCCAGAACCGCTGCATCGGGTTGCTGCGCCGCATCGCGTTCCCGCCGGACCGCGCGAAGATCTCGTCCAGCGCGGAGACGGCCCGCCACGCGCAACGGACCTGGTTGCGCCGTACGTTGGCCCGGTCCTCGATGCTGATGGGCTTGCCGGCCTCGACCTGGTCGTACAACCGGCTGATGCCGTCGATCAGTTGGACCCGGGAGGCGGCGATCTCCGCCGCGGCCTCGCCGGCGGCGTAGAGGACGTACGGGTCGTCGCGCACCTGGACGCCGGTCACGGCGACCCGGTCGCGCTGCTGGGACAGGTGAAGGGCTAGCGCGCCCTCGCAGATGCCGATGACCGCGGAGGTGATCCCGAGCGGGAACATCGAACTGAAGGGCAGCTTGTACAGGGTGTCGGTGAGCCCGACGGCCTCGGCGGCGGCGCCGTCCTGGACCGCTTCCTGCCGGATGACGCGGTGTTCGGGGATGAACGCCTTGTCGACGACGACGTCCTTGCTGCCGGTGCCCGAGAGCCCGACCACGTCCCAGGTGCCGTCGACGATCTCGTAGTCCGAGCGGGGCAGTACGACGTGCAGCACCGTGATGGGACCGGCGGGCTTGCCCTTGCCGTCCCCGAGGAGCGCGCCGAGGAAGTCCCAGCCGCAGTGGTCGCTGCCCGAGGAGAACGGCCAGCGCCCGCTGAGGACATAGCCGCCCTCCACCGGGTCGGCGATGCCGTTGGGCATGTAGGGCGAGGCGATCCAGGTGTCCGGGTTGTCGTCCCACACCTCGTGTGCGAGCCGGGGGTCCATCTGGGCCAGCTCCCAGGGGTGCACCCCGACGACTCCGCACACCCAGCCGGCGGCCCCGTCGTGCCGGGCGACCTCCATCACCGCTTCCGCGAAGTCCCTGGGATGAGCACCGAATCCGCCGAACTCCTTGGGCTGCAGAAGGCGGATGACCCCTGCGGAGCGGAGCAGTTCGACGGTCCGGTCACTCAGCTTGCCGAGTGACTCGTTCTCGTCGGCGAGGGCGGCCAGTTCGGCACCCAGCTCCTCGACACGGCCGACCACTTCATGCGTCACGCCGCACACCTCCTGGTGACTGATCCATCGCATGTGCCGCGCGTCGCCGGCGGCGGGATGACCTCAGTGTCATGACCCGGTTCGACGCCCGCTGAGCGCTTTCCGCTGACCGGGACAGGACGGCGTCAGCGCGTGACGCGGGGCCGCAGCGCGGCGGTGGAGCGGCCCTTGAGGGCGGAGAACCACACGCCGGCCCCGTAGGCGAGGTCGTCGAGACGGCGGGCGACTCCGTAGCGGAGGGGATCGAGCGAGTCGTCACCACGCCGGTACTCAAGTGCGATGTCGGCCAAAGCGGCGACGGCCACGGCCCGGCGCATCCGGCGGGACACCGTGCAGCCGACGGCCGCGAGCGGCCACCAGTGCCGGGTCAGCAGCGCGGAGCTCTGCGCCAGGGTGGCGACGGCCCCGTTGCCCGCGAGTGGCACGGCCAGCCGGTACGGGTGCCGAGTGCCGTCGAACTTACGGGCGATCCGCACGGTGACGACCCCGAGGACGCTTCCCGCGACCGGCACCGACCAGCGCCGCTGGGCGAGCAGCGCGGCGGCGAACACCGTGCTCCACGGGGCGAACACGGCCGGTGCGATGTACTCGGGGTGCCGCAGGGCGAGCGGATGCGCCCCGGTCCCGTACACGGCCTTGCGCAGGAACCAGTCGCCCATCCGCGTCCGGTGCTCGTGGGCGGCCCGGACGGCGGGCTCGTACCGCACCCGCAGCCCCGCCCCGACCAGCCGCCAGCACAGGTCGACGTCCTCCCCCACCCGCATCCCCTCGTCGAACCCGTGCCCGTCCCGCAGAGCGTCCACCCGTGCCACCGCACAGGCCGTCGGCGCCCAGGAGACAGGCGTGCCGGGGCGCACCGGCGCCGGGTGGGCGCCGAGGTCGAGGGAGGACCGGGTGTTCTCGTACCGCTCGATCCAGGTCGGGGCGGCACCGGTCAGTCCGGTGATGCGGGGTACGGCCATGGCGACCCAGGGGTCGGCGAAGTGCCGGAGCAGGGTCGGGACCGTGTCGGGGTCCAGCACGATGTCGGAGTCGGCGAAGACCACGTACGGCGTGGTGACGAGGCGCAGCCCGGCGTTGCGCGCGCCGCCGGGGCCGGTGTTCGTGTCGAGGGCGACCAGTCGGGCGCCGTGCCGGTCGGCGACGGCCGCCACGGCCGCCGGGCGGTGCGAGGCGTCGTCGACCACGATCACGGGCGGGCCGGTGCCGATGCTGCGCAGCAGCCGGTCCAGTTGCCGTGGGCGGTCGCGGACCGGGATCACCACCGTGTACCGGGAGTCGGGCGGTGCCGGGAGCGAGGCGACGACGGGATGGGCCATGCCGCAAGCGAGCAGCCGGTCAGCGAGGAGCGCGCTCGCCGCGTCCCGCACGGGAACCGTCCGGCCGACGAGGAGCTTCCGGGCTCGCGGGGTCAGCCGCAGCAGCCGGGTCGGGAACCCGCCGACGAGGGCGCGGCCTCCGTCGACGACCCGGGTGTGCCGGTCGAACTCGACGACGATGCCGGCACCGACGGGAAGCGTCATCGGCGTGCGGTCCCGGGTCGGCGGGCCGGGGCCGAGGCCATCACGCGCATCGTCGTCGGAAAACCACCGACCAGGACACCCCGTCCGTCGATCATCCCGGTCTGCGTGTCAAACGCGACAACCGTGCTGGCGGGAAGCGTCATTGGTGCACCGGCCCAGGCCGCCGGGCCGGATCTACGAGGCGGCCCCGGCTGTCGACCGTCCACGCGGTGATCCGGCGGACCGTGGCCGACACCATCGCGTCCAGCGTCCGCCGGCCCTCCTCGGCCGAGGCCCCGGCGGGGTCGCCGAGGACACCGGAGGGCGAGACCGCGCGCACTCCGTGGGCCATCAGGTCCGGCAGAAGGGCGGCCAGGGGGCGCGTGTCACCGGCGACGGCCGCGTCGAGCCGTACCCGCTCCGGTGTCAGGTGCAGCAGCAGGGAGGTTTCCGTGCGGCCGGCGTGCGCGTCGCCGCCGGGTGCCTCGCAGCCGGTCCAGGCGATGTCGTGGCCCTCGGCGCGGAGTTGGCCGAGGGCCGTGTCGAGGGTGGCGGTGTTGCCGCCGTGGCCGTTGACGAACGCGATGCGGCCCGCCCACAAGGAGAGGGAGCGGGTCAGCTCCACGATCACCGCGCACAGCGCCTCGTGGCCGATCGAGACGGTTCCCGGGAAGTGCGCGTGTTCGCCGCTGGCGCCGTACGCGAGCGCTGGTGCCACCCACGACGCGGGCAGGGCGTCCGCCGTGCGCTGTGCGACGGCGCGGGCGACGACGGTGTCGGTGTCGAGCGGCAGATGCGGGCCGTGCTGCTCGGTGGACCCGACCGGGACGAGGACCAGCGCATCGGACGGTACGGCCGGCCAGACGGCGTCGGCCAGGACGCGCGCCGCCACGGTCAGGCGACCGGGTCGGGACGGGTCGCCGGGATGTCCCCGCCGCCCAGGGTGAGCGGGAAGCCGGGCGGTATCACCAGGTCCTCGGGCGACAGTTCATGGACAGAGGAGTGGCCGAGGCCCAGTACGGCCGAGTCGAGCCCGCCGCGCAGGATGTCCAGCACGTTCTCGACGCCGGCCTGCCCGTTGGCTGCCAGGCCCCACAGATAGGCACGCCCGATCAGGACGGCACGGGCGCCGAGGGCGAGGGCCTTCGCCACGTCGCTGCCGCGCCGGACGCCTCCGTCCAGGAGGACTTCGATCTGGTCGCCGACCGCGTGGGCGATGGAGGGGAGCACCCGGATCGTGGCCGGGGTGGTGTCCAGGTTGTTCCCGCCGTGGTTGGACACGGACAGGGCCGACACCCCGGCGTCGACCGCCCGCCTCGCGTCGTCGACCCGGGTCACCCCCTTGAGCAGGAAGGGGCCACCCCACTCCCCGCGCAGCCACTTGACGTCCTCCCAGGTCGGCGGCGCGGTCTGCATCCACTCGCCGTAGGCGCCGAAGAAGGTGGGCGCCGCGCCGCCGGGTGCCGTCAGGTTGGGCACGGTGAGGTCGGGGATGCCACCGGATCTGGCGTACCGCCACAGCCAACCGGGCCGGGGCAGCACGTCGGGGGCGAACTTCAGCATGGCCCTCAGGTCCAGCTTCTCCGGGATCGAGGGGCTGCCCCAGTCGCGGCCGTGGGAGAAGGACCAGTCGAGGGTGACGATGAGCGCCTTGGCGCCGGCCGCCCTGGCCCGGTCCATGCGCTGGACCATCGTGTCGCGCGTGCCGCTCCAGTACAGCTGGTAGAAGAAGTCCGGCTGGGCGTCAGCGACCTCCTCGACCGGCTTGCCGGCGAACGAGCTGAGGCCCATGATGACGCCCCGGTTCGCGGCGGCCCGGGCGACGGCCACCTCCCCGTCCGGGTCGACCGCCTGCACCCCGGTCGGTGAGATGAGCGCGGGAAACGCGGTGGGCACGCCCAGGACCGTCGTGGACAGGTCGCGCTGTGCGTGGTGGCCGACGACGCGTGGGGCGAAGCCCAGTTCGGAGAAGGCCGCGAGGTTGTCGTCGATGGTGCGACCGCGCTCGGAACCCGCGACGAGCGCGCCGTACACCGAACTCGGCAGCCGCCTCTTCGCCCGGCGCTGGGCCTCGGCGACCGTCTCGAACCAGGGGTTCCTAGGCATGTGTCGCGTCCTTCGTTCCGGTGGGCGTCAGGTCGAGCCCGGCCAGCGGGTGTTCGTCGCAGTCACTGACAGGTGGCCTCACCGGTGGCCCGACCGGTTCTCGACGGGTGAGGACAAGGTCCACCGTCGTCCTGGTCGTCCTGGTCGTACTGGTCGTCCTGCGGGAGTGGTCCCCGGACGGTTTGGGCACCCCGGTTCCGTCGCGGCGGGCCAGCAGTTCCTCGCCGTATCCCTGGACGCATTCGGGGTCGGGGCCGTCCAGCGGCAGCCCGGTGAAGAACTTCGCGGCCATGCAGCCGCCCTTGCAGGTGTCGTAGAACGCGCAGGACGCGCAGGCTCCGCCGTGCTGCGGGGCCCTCAGCCGCCGGAACAACTCGGAATCGCGCCACACCCCACGGAAGCCGCCCGGTTCACGGACGTTGCCCGCGAGGAACTCGTCGTGGATGGCGAACGGGCAGGCGTACACATCGCCGACCGGGTCGATCAGGCAGACGACACGTCCGGCACCGCACAGGTTGAGGCCGGGCAGTGCCTCGCCGTACGCGGAGAGGTGGAAGAAGGAGTCCCCGGTCAGCACGTTGTCGCCGTGGGCCAACAGCCAGTCGTACAGCTCGCGTTGCTGCCCGGCCGTCGGATGCAGCTCGTCCCAGACGTCGGCGCCGCGTCCGGAGGGTCGCAGCCGGGTCAGGCGCAGTTGGGCGCCGAAGCGGTCGGCGAGTGCCTTGAAGTCGTCCAGCTGCGGGATGTTGTGCCGGGTGCAGACCACGGAGATCTTGAAGTTCCGCATCCCGGCGGCGGCGAGGTTCTCCAGCGCCCGCAGAGCTGTGGCGAACGAACCCGCCCCGCGCACCGCGTCGTTGACCTCGGCGGTCGCACCGTCGAGGGAGATCTGGACGTCCACGTAGTCGTTGCCGGCCAGTCGCGCGGCGGCGTCGGGGGTGATGCGGACGCCGTTGGTGGAGAACTTCACGCCCACGTGATGTGCCGTGGCGTAGTCGAGGAGTTCCCAGAAGTCGGCGCGGACGGTGGGTTCGCCGCCGCCGATGTTGACGTAGAAGACCTGCATGGCCTCCAGTTCGTCGATGACGGCCTTGGCCTCCTCGGTGCTCAGCTCACGGGGGTCGCGCCGCCCGGAGCTGGACAGACAGTGGGAGCAGGCCAGGTTGCAGGCGTACGTCAGCTCCCAGGTGAGGCAGATCGGCGCGTCGAGCCCGAGCTCGAACAGGTCGACCAGCCGTGACGGGGCAGTGACGGCAGCGGTCATGGAGCCGGTCATGGGGTCCTTCCGACGACCATCGACGACTGGACGAGAACGGCCAACGCCCGCCCGTAGCGCGGGAGTTCGTCATCACCGAGGCCCGCGGCCCGGCAGGCCGCGCGGGCCGTGGGCGCGTCGGCGAGGGCCTGGACGACGGCCAGCAGGCGGCGGTCCTTGAGGAACGAGAGCTTGCGGGTCCCGAAGTGGTAGAGCAGCGCGCCGAAGGGTTCCGGGCGCACGGAGACCTGCGGATGGAGGTCCCAGGCCTGGTCGAGGTCCATCGGGCGGCCTAGTAGACGCCGCACATGCCGTCGATGGAGACCTCTTCGACCAGGTCGTCGGCCTCGATCAGCGACTCCAGCGACTCCTCGACGGGGGTCTCCCCGTGCCGGATCTCGCTGGCCGGGACGGGCTGGGTGACGTGCGGCTCGTTCATGCGACTCTCCCTTGGCATCGCTCCCACAGGACATCCGGAGAATAATGGCACCGGGTGCCGAAAGTGAAGAGGCCCGACGGTACGAGAACTGCGAGGAACCTAGGAGAAGGTCAACTCCCCATGAACCAGGCGCACATGAGGCCCGATGTCATCGTCATAGGGGCCGGCGGCAGCGGCGCGGTGCTCGCGGCCCGCCTGACCGAGAACCCCGATCGGACCGTGCTGGTACTGGAGTCGGGGCCGGTGCCACGCCAACTCTCGGCGTTCCCGCCGGAGTTGCTGGACGCGCGGCTCGTGCCCGGCGCGCAGCCCGGGAACCCCGCCGTCCACCCGTACCCGGCGCACCTCACACCGCGGCGGCCGTACACGGTCGTCCGGGGGCGTTTCCTCGGCGGCTCGACCACCGTCAACGGCGGGTACTTCGTCCGGGCCCGGCGCGAGGACTTCGAACGGTGGTCGGCGGCGGGCGGTGCCGTCTGGTCGTACGACGGAGTGCTGCCGTTTTTGCGGGCCCTGGAGACGGACCTCGACCACGGCGCCGACCACGTGCACGGGACAGCGGGCCCGGTCCGGCTCCGGCGCACCGACCTGCGGCACCCCGCCGCCACCGCGTTCCGGGAGGCGGCGTACCACCTGGGCTTTCCCCCGGAGCCCGACAAGAACGCCCAACAGGCACCGGGGTTCGGGCCGGTCCCGTGCAACACGGTCGACGGAGTGCGCCTGAACACCGGAGTCAGCTATCTGCTGCCCGCGCTCGACCGGCCCAACCTGACGGTGAGGGGCGGTAGTACGGTCCACCGGATCATCGTCGAGCACGGTCGCGCGACCGGCGTGGTCGTCGAGCGCGACGGCCACCGCGAGACCCTGGAGTGCGGCGAAGTCGTCCTGTCCGCAGGGGCGTTGCACTCGCCCCACCTGCTGCACCTGTCGGGCATCGGACCGCGCGACGACCTGCACCGGCTCGGCATCCCGCTCGTCCGGGACGCTCCCGCCGTCGGCGTCCGCTTCAGCGACCACCCCCAGGTCGTACTGGAGTGGACACCCCGCTCACCGCCGCCCGCATCGACCGGCTCCTGGCTCGGCGGCGCGCTCCATCTGCCGTCGTCGGACGGCGCCCACCCCGGCGGCGACCTGGAGATCCTTCAGTCACTCGTCCCCCTGGCCGGCCTGGCCGCCGGGACGGTGACCGTCCCCGGCGCGCCCCTCCCGTTCCTGGTGTCCGACCAGTCACCGCACCTCCGGGGCCGTATGCACACCCGGTCCGCCGACCCCGCCGTACCCCCGGATCTCGACTACGGCTACCTCAAGACGCCCGAGGACAGACGCCGGATGCGCGAGGCGATCCGGACCACCGCCGCACTGCTCGCCGACCCAGCCTACGACGAGGTGTCCGGCGGTCTCATCGAGCCCGGCCCCAAGACCCTGAACGACGACCGGTCCCTCGACGCGTGGATCCACGCCCACCTCGGCACCTCCCACCACACCTGCGCGACGGTCCCCATGGGCCCCGCCGTCGACCCCTACGGCAGGGTCCACGGCATCCACGCCCTACGCGTCGCGGACACCTCGATCCTCCCGACGGCCCCCTTGCGCGGCCCGGCGGCAACCGCCGTCCTCATCGGCGAGCTGATCGCCGACGCGATGCGGTGAGCTCCGCCGGTTGCGCGGTTCGTTGTCTACAGGCCTGTGGGGGTTGGTCGCGCAGTTCCCCGCGCCCCTTTGGGGCGCTTCCGAACCCCGGTGCAGTACAGCGCCCCGATAGGGGCGCGGGGAACTGCGCGACAAGCCACGACGGCGGAGCAGCAGAAAACCCAGCGCACCCGGGTCATGAACCGAGCGTTCCGACTCCGTCAAACCCCACCGCAATCTGCCGCATCGCCTGATCCAACAACGCGCCGATGCTCGCGTCCTCGTCCGTCAGCCAGTGCTCGTACGCCGCGATGCACGCCGCCAGTGCAGCGTGGCCGACCAGCCGCGGCAGCATGTCGGACACCGACCGCCCCGTGCGCCTCGCGGCGAACTCCGTCACGTGCGCCCGCCACGTGGTGTACCGCACCGTCGAGTCGGCCTGCAGCGTCGGCACCCGCAGGATGAGCGTCATCCGCTGCCGGTGCCAGGGCACCACCGCCGGGTCGAACCGGTTGAACTCGACCACCGCGCCCCGCAGCGCGTCCATCATCGGGGCGGCCGGATCGGTCGCCGCCAGCAGGTCCTCCAGCCTCAGCAACTGGTCTTCGAAGTCGCCCCACACCAAGTCGTTCTTGGACGCGAAATAGCGGAAGAAGGTACGTCGGCCGATGCCGGCGGCGGCCGCGATGTCGTCGACCGTCGTGGCGTCGAAGCCCTGTCGGGCGAACAGTTCGAAACCCAGCCGTTCGAGCGCGGCCCGCGAGGTCACCCTCGGCCGCCCTGTCCGGTTCGGCCCCTCCTGGGTGTCGGCGCCCGGCCGGTACTCCGCCGACCGAACCCCCGCCGCTCCACCCGCCACGCTCTCTCGCCGTCCCACGTCAGCCACCACACCGCACATCATGCATCGGTCCGCGAGGAATCACCGCGCCCCGTCCGCTGTTGTCCCGCACAGCAGCCTGCTCGAACCCCAAGGAGCCCGACCATGTACGGCGATCCGGACACGATCCGCAAGATCCTCACCCAGAGCGGCGACACCTGGGCGGTCGTCGGCCTGTCGTCGAACCCGAAGCGCGCCGCATACAGAGTCGCCGATGTCCTCCAGCGCTACGGCAAGCGGGTCGTCCCCGTCCATCCCAAGGCCGAGACGGTCCACGGCGAGCAGGGCTACGCCTCCCTGGCCGACATCCCCTTCGACGTCGACGTCGTGGACGTCTTCGTGAACAGCGACCTCGCCGGTCCGGTCGCCGACGAGGCCACCGCCATCGGCGCCAAAGCCGTCTGGTTCCAGCTCGACGTCATCGACGAGGCCGCATACGACCGGACCCGCGCCGCCGGGCTCGACATGGTCATGGACTACTGCCCGGCCATCGAGTTCCCCCTGCTCGGCTGACCCCGAGCGGCGCCCTCAGTGTGCCGCGCCCCCGGACCGCCCGCGTCGGCGCAGCAGCAGGAGCCCGCCCGCGAGCGCGGTGACACCGGTCGCGGCGGTCCAGGCGACGACGTCCGTCGTACCGGTCGCGGCCAGGTCCTCTTCCTTGCCGCCCTGGGGAGTCGCACCGGCTGCCGGTGACGCGCCCGCCCCACTGGCACTCTCACTCGGGCTGACACTCTCACTGGGACTCGGACTGGAACTCGAACTCGGACTCGCGCTCACACTCGCCCTGTCCCGCGTGAACGCGAGGGTGCCGAAGCCGAGTTGGTCGTATCCACCGCTGTTGGGGCCGTAGTCCCCGCCGCCGCCCTCGGGGGACGCCTGGGCGGCGATGCGGGTCAGGTAGGTCGCCGACAGGCCACGGCGCTTGGTGTAGTGGTTGGCGATCATGGCCCAGATCGGGCGCGTCATCGCCGGGTCCACGGCGGCGGCCTCGGTCGCGGTCTCCTTCCCCGACCAGCCGTTGATCGCGCCCTTCTGGCGGGTGTTCGCCGTGTAGGGCACCTCGCCACCCATGCTCCACCTGGCCACGTACTGGGCGCCCTTGAGGAAGCGGCTGTCGTCGTAGCCGTACAGGTCGATGCCCTGGTTCCACGCCATCTCGCAGATCGTGCCCATCAGGCCCACGCCGAGCAGCGCGTGCCCCTGGTCCCGGCCGGCCTCGACCCATTCGGCGAGGCCTTCGCCCTCGTGGACGACCGGGATGGCGTTCTTGACGGAGCCCATGCCGGCGCCGTGCTTGAAGTACTCGACGGCCCGGTCGATCTTGGCGCGGTCGTCACAGAGGATGCCGACGGCCAGGACGCAGGCGATGGCTGTCAGGTCCCAGTTGGCCCAGTAGTTGGTGATGACGGCGCCGTTGTGGTTCGCCAGGAAGTCCTCGCTGAGCGGGTGGAAGACGTCCAGCATCATCTTCTGGAAGCGGGCGAGGTCGAAGTCGGCGTGGTCGCGGACGAGTTCGGCCGCGTTGGCGAACTGGTAGCCGTACAGTCCGGCCGCGAGGAACCGGTCGGCGGAGCCCGCCAGCTCGGTCAGCTTCGCCGACCAGGCGTTCAGGATCGCGACGGCGGTGTCCCCGTAGGCGCTCTCACCGGTGACATGCCAGCGCAGGGCGTTCTGGTAGGCGGCGTGGATGTCGTTGTAGAGGATCGCGTAGTTCTGCGGCGAGCCCGCACCCCGGTAGACCGTGGCCTGCGGGTTGGCCGTCCAGCCGCTCTGCGCATGGCGGTTGGCGGTCAGCCGCGTGAAGCCCGCCGTGTACGGCGCCGCGTTGGCCTTCACCTGCTTCGCCATCCGGTCCAGATCCGTCCGGGTGTGCAGCAGGCCCGGGTGTACGAGACTCGCGCCGACCGCCGCGGCCTGCGGGGCGGCGAGGGACGTACCGATGGCGACGGCACCCGCCGTCGCGCCGGTGAACTTCAGCATGCCGCGACGGCTGATCTGTGTGTTCAAAGCTGCGGTCCTTGAGTCTGGGGGGTGAGGTGCATACGGACGCGACAGGCGCGTACGAAGGCGTTCGGAGAGGAGACGCGGCCCAGGACCGCCGATAACGAAAAGTGATGCGCGGTCGCCATAATGCTCGGGTGACCTTCGCCTCCCCTCCCCCCGGCTCCGCGCCCAACTCCCCTTCCGTGCAGCACTTCCCGGTCGTGATCGTGGGCGCCGGACCCGCCGGACTCACCGTGGGGAACATCCTGCGGGCCGCCGGCATCGACTGTGTGGTGCTGGAGACCGAGAGCCGGGAGTTCATCGAGCAGCATCCCCGGGCGGGGTTCATCGAGGAGTGGGCGGTACGCGGGCTCCAACAGCGGGGCCTGGCCGACACGTTGCTGGAGCGGGCCGGTACGCACACGCGGTGCGAGTTCCGGTTCGGCGGTATACGGCATCGCTTCGAGTACGCCGAGCTGTCCGGCCACCGCCACTTCGCCTATCCCCAGCCGCTGTTGGTGACGGACCTGGTGCGCGAGTACGCGGACGTACGCGGCGGCGACATCCGGTTCGGCGTACGGGACGTACTGGTGCACGACCTCGACACCGACCGTCCCGCGGTGTCCTACGTCTCCCCGGAGACAGGCCAACGGGAGTATGTGCAGGGCGAGTTCGTCGCCGGATGCGACGGTGCACGCGGGGTGACCCGGACGGCGATTCCGTCGGAGCACACGCGCGTCGCGCGGCACGACTACGGCATCGGCTGGCTGGCGCTGCTCGCCGAGGCGCCGCCGTCCAACGACTGCGTGATGTTCGGCATCCATCCACGTGGCTTCGCCGGGCACATGGCCCGTGGCCCCGAGGTCACCCGCTACTACCTCGAATGCCCGCCCGGCGACGACCCGGAGAACTGGCCGGACGACCGCGTCTGGGCCGAACTGCACGAACGGCTGGGCGCATTGGGGGCGCCGCCGCTCAACGAGGGCCGCCTGATAGAGAAGCGTGTGCTCGACATGCACAACTACGTGGTGGAACCCATGCAGTTCGGGCGGCTGTTCCTGGCCGGCGACGCGGCCCATCTCACCGCGCCCATCGCCGCCAAGGGCATGAACCTCGCCCTGCACGACGCCTTCCTGCTCGGCGACGGACTCGTCGACTACCTCACGAAGGGCGACCCCGACGCCCTGAACGGCTACTCACAGGCGTGTCTGCGGCGCGTCTGGCAGTACCAGGAGTTCTCCCTGTGGCTGTCGGACATCTACCACGGGGCGTCGTCGGGCGATCCCTTCCGCTCCGGCACGACCCTGGCCCGCCTGCGCCGCATCCTCAACTCCCCTGCCGCAGCAGCCGCGTTCGCCGACGTGTACATCGGCAGGGACGCCGACCACTGAGACAGATCAGCCGACGCCCAGCCCCCTGAACCGGGCGGCTCAGCTCACCCCCGGCACCGACACCGACATCATCATCTCCAGCGGTACGGCGCCGTCATTGCCGTACGTATGGGGGACGTTGGCCTCGAAGGTGGCGCTCGCGCCCGTCGGGACACGGTGTTCGACCCCGTCGACGGTGAGCGTCAGTTCGCCCGCCGTGACGTGGAGAATCTCGAAGGTGCCCGTGGGATGCGGGTCGGACGGACTGCTGTCGCCGGGCATGAGGTGCCAGTCCCACAACTCCAGCGGGCCCGGCGCCTCGGTGCCCGCGAGGAGCCGGTTGAAGCTGCCGGCGTCGGTGTGCCACAGCCGTACGGCCTGGTCGGCGGGGACGATACGGACCTTCGGGCCCTGCTCCTGGTCGAGCAGGGTGGTGATGCTGACGCCGAGCGCGTCACCGATCTTCACGACCGTGCCGAGGCTGGGGTTGGTACGGGCCTGCTCGATCTGGATGAGCATCCCGCGGCTGACGCCGGCACGGGCGGCGAGCGTCTCCAGGGTGAAGCCGCGCTCGGCACGCCAGCGTTTGACGCTGCGCGCCAGCGACTGGGTCAGCAGGTCGAGATCCGACAACGTTCCACCCTGAGGACAAGATTCCGAGGTGCCAAGATACCGAGTGCAAAATACCGAATGACAGAGTTCACTCCACTGCACTACGGTGTGGTGAACCGAATCGTTCACTCCACTGTACTGCGAGGCGTCCCGATGACCGCATTCTTCGCCCTGGCCACCAGCCTCCTCTGGGGGCTGGCCGACTTCGGCGGCGGACTGCTGACCCGGCGCATGTCCGCGTTGACGGTGGTCGTGGTCTCGCAGTCGATCGCGGCGGTCGTGCTCGGCGCGATCGTGATCCTCACCGGCGGCTGGAGCGAAGCCGGTCCCCGGCTGTGGTTCGCGCTCGCCGCAGGCCTCGTCGGACCGGTGGCCCTGCTCTCCTTCTACAAGGCGCTCGCCCTGGGTCCGATGGGCGTCGTCTCCCCGCTCGGCTCCCTCGGCGTGGCCGTCCCCATCAGCGTCGGGCTGTTCCTCGGTGAACGTCCCGGGCTGATCCAGTTCGCGGGGATCGCGGTCGCCGTCTTCGGGGTCGTCCTCGCGGGCGGACCCCAGCTCAGGGGCGCGCCCGTGCAACGGCAGGCGATCCTCCTCACCCTGCTCGCGGCGTTCGGCTTCGGCACGGTGTTCGCCCTGATCGCGGAAGCGTCGACCACCCTCACCGGCCTGTTCCTCGCGCTCTTCGTGCAGCGCGTGACGAACGTCGCCGTCGGAGGCGCCGCACTGTACGTCTCGGTCCGCCGGGGCGGCGCGGCCCTCCCGCCGGGCGGCTTCCCCTGGCGCATGCTCCCGGCACTCGGCTTCGTCGGCCTCGCCGATGTCGCCGCCAACGGCACCTACTCGATCGCGGCCCAACACGGCCCGGTCACAGTGGCCGCCGTACTCGCGTCCCTCTACCCGGTGGTCACCGCCCTGGCGGCACGCGGCTTCCTGAGCGAACGCCTACGCGCGATCCAGGCATCGGGCGCGGCCCTGGCCCTGGTGGGAACACTCATGCTGGCAACGGGCTGAACAGGCGCCCCTGGAGAGGCAGCCCTGCAGGAGCGCCTCTCCAGGGGCGCGGGGAACTGCGCGACCAGCCCCCACCGAACCCGCAGCTTCACACCGGACCGAGTCAGTACTCCCCGGCATCCAGCTCCGCAAGCCGCGCCGCCGCCCCCGCATCGAGTTCCGCCAACGCCCGCAACTGCTCCGGAGTGATCCCGTCAGGAATCGGAATCGGCGCCGGCGTCCGCAACGGCGGCCGCCAGCCACCGTCGGGTGTCCACCGGCGTACGATCTTGGCCGGAGCCCCCGCCACCACCGCGTGATCCGGCACCGTCCCGCGCACCACCGCACCGGCCGCCACCACCACGTTCCGCCCGATCCGCGCCCCCGGCAGGATCACCGCGCCGGTTCCGATCCAGCAGCCCGGACCGATCTCCACCGGTTCCATACGCGGCCACTGCTTGCCGATGGGCTCGTGCGGATCGTCGTACGAATGGTTGGTGGACGTCACATACACATAGGGCCCGAAGTAACAGTCGCTGCCGATGGTCACCGTCGTGTCGGCGATGACATGGCTGCCGCGGCCGAGGACGACACCGTCGCCGATCCTCAGTATGGGATCGGGCCCCATGTCGAGGCCGGGCATCAGTCCCGCCGTCAGGGTCACCTGCTCACCGACGATGCAGTGCGAGCCCATCTCGATCCAGGGTTCACCGAAGACCGTGCCCAGCGGGAAGGCGAGCCTGGTACCTGTTCCCATCGCCCTGAAGTTCAGCCGCCCGGGGTTCTCGACGGTGACGGAACCCGTGCGCTGCACCCAGGCCCAGCCCGCGTGCACCGCGCGCTGCGCCAGCCGACGCCGCCATGACGAGAACGTGTTCTTGGGCTTGGACACCCGCACACCGTACTCACGGCGGGGCGGGCCGGCATGCCGTACACCTGTGATCTTCGCCCCACAGAGGTGGCGTACGGTCTGGGTATCCAGGACCCAGGAGGCGAGATGACGCACAAGGCGTTGATCACCGGCATCGGCGGCAGGGAACCGAAGGTGGACGAGGAGGCGTTCGTGGCGCCCACGTCCTCGGTGATCGGGGACGTGACCCTTCAGGCCGGTGCGAGCGTCTGGTACGGCGCGGTGCTGCGCGGCGACGTCGAGCGGATCTCCGTCGGCGCCCGGAGCAACATCCAGGACAACTGCACCCTGCACGCCGACCCTGGCTTCCCCGTGACCATCGGCGAGCGCGTCTCCGTCGGCCACAACGCGGTGGTGCACGGCGCGACGGTGGAGGACGACTGCCTCATCGGCATGGGCGCGACGGTCCTGAACGGCGCGGTGATCGGCGCGGGATCCCTGGTGGCGGCCCAGGCACTGGTACCGCAGGGCATGCAGATCCCGCCGGGCTCACTGGTCGCAGGCGTACCGGCAAAGGTACGCCGGGAGCTGACGGAGGAAGAACGCCAGGGCGTCACGCTAAACGGCACGCACTACGCGGAACTGGCGAAGGCCCACCAGCAAATCCACGGTTAGAGCAGCCCACCCAGGGGCGCGGGGCTGTGTCAATTTGCGGCTCCGCCGCGTGGGCGCGACAAGCCACGCACGGCCCGCGCCCAAACTCACTCCCCAGCCCCTACGGTCTCCACCTCACGCACAGCACCCTGCGACTTCTTGGCCTTGCGCTTCAACACCAGCATCGACCCCACACCGAACAGCACCGCCAACACCAGCCCCAGCCAAGAGAACCGCTTCAGCCACGACTCCGCGACGACACCCACGTAGTAGATGACCGCCGTCGTACCGCCCGCCCAGAGAATCCCGCCCAGCACGTTGGCGATCAGGAACTTCCAGTAGGGCATCTGCAGCACACCCGCCAACGGCCCCGCGAAGATCCGCAGCAGCGCGACGAAGCGGCCGAAGAAGACGGCCCACATGCCCCACTTCTCGAAGGACCGCTCGGCGGTCGCGATATGTCCCTCACCGAAGTGCTTGGGGAACTTCCCGCCGAGCCAGGCCAGCAGTGGCCGACCGCCCTTGCGGCCGATGGCGTATCCGATGGAGTCACCGATGATCGCGCCGGCGGTCGCGCAGGCGCCGAGGATGAACGGGTCGATCTCACCGTGCTGGGAGGCGAGCAGCGCGGCCGAGACCAGAATGATCTCGCCCGGCAGCGGAATGCCGAGACTCTCCAGCCCGATGACCAGTCCCACCAGTGCGTAGATACTGACCGCGGGGACCGTCTCCAGCCATTCCTGCACGTGCAACGCCGGTTTCCTTCCGATCTCGCCGTACGCCCGGTACGTCTGCGTTCCCGGCGTGCGCCCGGCCCCGGGCGCACGCCGGGAAGCCTACCGGGTCACGGTGACACCGAGGATGCCTCCGAGCCCCACAGGTCGCACTGGTGTTCGTGCCCGGTGGATGCGCTCAGGGCGTTCCCGCCCGCGGACCGGGTCCGCAGCGACAGCACCAGGCCGGGGCGGTCGGGCATCGCGGGCTGCCCGTCGGCGCGCGGGACGCCACCGTGCAGGAACGACCCCCAGTACTCGACCATCTGCCGGGACAGGACCCGCTGCTCGGCGTCGAGCGGTGACGTCAGACCGAAGTGCTCGAAGAGGTACTGCACCTCGTTCACATGGGTCGCCCCGAAGTCGAAGTCCGTGTCCAGATTCCGCAGCGAGGCGAAGGGCGGCGAGGTGCGGTCGGCGAACTCGTACGCGTAGACCGGACCGCGCGCCGCGAGCACCGTGTCGAGCCGCAGCGCGGGACAGGCGAACCGCTGGTCGCCCTGGGCGGTGCCGTACGCGACGGTCGGCGAGGGGTACGCAGACAGCGGGTAGCGCGCCAGGACACGGTCGCCGTAGGCCGCCCGCATCACCGAGGGGTACTGCTCGGCGGTGAGCGGAGTGCCGTTCACGTCGAACGCGGCGAAGGCGAAGAGCCTGCCCTCGTCCTGGTTGGCGCCGTTGAGCACCGGGACGTTTGCGGCGGCGCCGTTCTCGAACGCCTCGAAGGGCTGCACGGGCAGGAAGGCACCGCCGGTCACCGGGCCCCACTCGAAGCCGCTCTGGGCGGCCAGGATCTCGGCGGCGGACCTGCTCCGCAGGCAGCCGACACGGTCGGCACCGGTGCAGCCGAGCTTCTCGACGAAGGCCGCGCCCTGGGCCGTCGCCGACGCGTGCGTGCGGGCCGAGCAGTTGTTGTACGCGCCGCTCTGCACGATTCCCGCCCGGTACAGGCCCGTTGAGGTCGGCGAGGCCAGCTGCGTGCACACCGAACGGCCACCGGCGGACTCGCCCGCGATGGTCACCCGGCCCGGATCGCCCCCGAACCGGCCGATGTTGGCACGCACCCAGCGCAGTGCCGCCTGCTGGTCGAGCATGCCGAAGTTGCCGGAGACCCCGTCGCGCGCCTCGCCGTCGAGGGCGTCCGTGGCGAGGAATCCCATGGCTCCGAGGCGGTAGTTGACGGTCACGACGACCGCGCCGGTACGTCGGGCGAAGGTGTCCGGCACCACATCCTCACCGGCGCCCGCGGTGAGCCCGCCGCCGTGCAGCCAGACCAGCACCGGACCGCGTACGGCGCCCTGCGGGACGTACACATTGAGGTCGAGGCAGTCCTCGGTGTGGCTCGGCTGCTCGTATCCGGGGTCCCAACTCGACGTCTGTACACAGCGGTTGCCGAACTCCCCTGCCGTACGCGCCCCTTGCCAGGGCTCGACAGGCCGCGGGTTCTTCCAGCGGAGGGCGCCGACGGGCGGCTGGGCGTACGGGATACCGAGGAACTGCCGCCCCTCGGCGGTGACTTCACCGCGTACCCAGCCCGCGTCGGTACGGACGAGGGTTCCGTCCTGTGCGGCCTGCGCCGCCGGAACAGGGGCCACGAGCAGGGCGGCGACGGACAGGAGACCGACCACTAACCGGCGTAACACGCGACCACCTCCTCCCCGTCCGTCCCGGGGGCGGAAACTGATCTCCGGTGATCGACATCGGTCATGGTCGTCACTCCTTCGGTGGGGGGTGATCCGCGCCGGGGAAACTAGAGCCGCCAGTGACTCGTGTCAATCACCTGGGCACCGATGAACACAGATGACCAAAGATGAGTACTGAGCGGCGACGGAACGGCGGAAGGTCGGTCGGCACAGGCGTGCCGACACCTTCCGCCTGTCATCCCGCAGTCATCCCACAGCTATCCCACGACGAGTGAACCGACGGCCCCCGTGATCGAGCCGACCGCCTGCACCACCGAGCCGATGACCGGCTCCGTCACGTCCAGCGGCTGCGGCGGTACGGCCACCGCCGGGACGACGGGCGCGGGCTCCTCGCAGCAGTCGGCCTCGACGTACCGCTTCTCGAACTGCCCGCCAGAAGTGGGCTCGGGCGAGGGCGCGGGCGAACCGGTGGAGCCCGGAGTTCCGTCGCCGGTCCCGGACTTCGGATTCTGCCCGGTACCGCCCTGGTCGCCTTCCTCCCCCTGCTTTCCGGACTGCCCGTCCTGCGCGCCCTTGTCGTCCTTGCCGCCCTCGTTGCCCTGCGCGCCTCCGTTCCCGGGCTGTTCGCCCTTCTCGGTGGCGTCTTCGGATGCGGACGGCTCGGAAACGAGCGTCCAGGTCTCCTCCGCGGACCCGGACCTCGTCCTCACCACGACATCCGCGCCGGCGCGGAGCGATACGGGCGCGACGACCAGTTCCTCGCGCCAGCGGGGCAGCAGTTCACCCTGGACGGTGAGGTCGTAGCGGACCTCGTCGGCATCTGCCGCGGTGGCCCCGACGCAGCCGGCGAGGGCGATGCCTCCGTCGGCGGTGTGGGAGTCCAGGCACAGGCTGGGATCGGCGAGGCTGCGCAGGAGACCGTCGTACTCGTAGGACCACCGCTGGGTCACGGCATGCGAGCACGTGGCGAGTTGGGTCCCGGCGCCGGCCTCGGCCCGGCCACCTTGGATGTCCAGGCACAGGCCCGTCGCGAGGTGGCGCAGCCTGCCGCGTTCCGCCAGGCCGGGATAGCCGGCGGGGCTGGCCGCCGGCGAGTCGGCGGCCTGCGGCGGGGCGACCGAGCCAGGGTCGGGAGAGCCCGGAGAGGCGGAACCCGGGTCGGCCGAGTAGCCGCTCGCCGCGCCCCAGGTGGCCATCGGCAGGGTGTTCTCGTCCGACCAGCCGCGGGCGGCGAGCACGGACGCGAGCAGTACGAAGGACATGACACCGATCCCGACGGCCACGCTCCGCGTGCGCGACCTCGGAACGGTGAACCGCTCGTCGGGCAGCGGGAGATGGGCCATAAAACGGTGACGGCCACCGCTGCCGGGGCGTCCGCCGCTCCGGCCGGCCGGCTTGTGGACGAAGGCGCCGGGACCGCCACGGCCCGGACGGGAGTCGTGATAGCGGCGGGCACCCCAGCCGAGCACCGCCTCGGCGAGCAGCGGGCCGAGTCCGCCTTCGAAATGGCTGAGCTGTTCGGCGGCGTAACGGCAGTGGCGGCACGCCAGCAGATGCTGTTCGACATCGGGCAGCAGGGCGCCACCGCGTCGGATCGGGACGTCGAGGAGGCGGTTGTAGAAGCGGCATTCCTTGCTCGGCGCGAGTTCACGATGGGCGCGTACACAGCCGGCCCGGAATTGCTCACGCGCCTGATCCAGCGCCGTCGAAGCGCTTCCGGGGTCGACCCCCAGGAGATCGGCCGGTACGGAAATGGGCTCGGCCTCGACCTCGGTGTGCCAGAGCAGACACTGGGCCGCTCTCGGCAGGGTGGCGAATGACCGCTCGGCGAGTTGCCGCTTTTCGGATGTCCGGGCCCTTGCCGCGCGTAGACCACGGGCACCGGTGGGTTTGCGGAGTTCCGGGAGCAGCACCGAAATACCGTCCTCGGCGGACCACTCCCGGATCGTTTCCCTTACTGCCACGAGGAGTTGGGGCCGCAGCGCCTGATTCGACTCGCCGCGCTCCAACTGGCCGAGCACCCGGTGAAAGGCCGAAGTGGCCGCCATGGCGGCGAGATCCCCCGCCGTGGCGAGACAGATGGCCGCGTAGTCGTACGCCGCCTGCCAGTGGCGTGCCAGTAGCAGTGCGACGGCGTACGCGCTCTCGCTCTCCACCCGGCCGCGCAGTTGCGCGGCGAGGTTCATGTCGGATTCACCGGGGCTCGCACCAGGACGCGGCGGGTAGGGCGGGCGCGGTGGGTGAGGGGATTGCACAGAACCAATTCCTTCCAAGCCGCAGGACGGCATGAGTGAAATGCTCGTCCACCGGAAAGCCGGTGCCTGATTGGTGTGTACCTACGACTCGTCAGCCACGACAGCTCGGGTCGGTCGATACGGAATCCCCGAGCGGGAAAGGGGGTCTGACCTTTACCTCCGCGCGGGGAGGCTCACACTCGCACACACGTCTCACAGGAAACAAGGAGTTCGAGTGACCGATGTTCAAAACGAAGGGAATTCAGATGTGTTACCAGCGGTATCCGTACCGGCATTCGAAATCACGCGTCGAACGGACGCCAAGTTGTGTGCATGGGCACCCGGATGGCACACACAATCTCCAACTTTTGGTTCTGGCCGGGCGGGGGCTCAGGATCTGCGCACCGTCGTCGTCCGCCCGGTCTGCGACCGGTCGGACCTGGGGCCCGAATTCGCGTCCTGACTCAAGGAGTTGACCGCAGGGCCCGACGACGGGAGTGCACAGGTGGCCGACGACGACGGCAGCCGTCGGATCGCGGCCCGAGAGGCCGGGGACCGACTCAGACGGACCGTGCGACGCGGAAGCCGACGTCATCGATACGGAAGGTCGGGTGGCTTCGGCGGCGTACCGAGGCCCGGCAGCTCCAGTGCTCGTCGAACCATCCGCCCCCGCGCAGCACCCGGTAGGTGCCGTAGACCTCGGGGTCGTAGAGGTCCCAGCACCATTCCCACACGTTGCCCAGCATGTCGTACAGGCCCCACGCGTTGGCCTGCTTGCCGCCCACCGCG
Source organism: Streptomyces sp. NPDC020898 (assembly GCF_044333925.1). Taxonomy (NCBI): domain Bacteria; kingdom Bacillati; phylum Actinomycetota; class Actinomycetes; order Kitasatosporales; family Streptomycetaceae; genus Streptomyces; species Streptomyces sp. NPDC020898. Next base: position 28,191 of record NZ_JBIRRV010000011.1, on the reverse strand, counting down.
CGCATCCGCCCGTCCGAGTTGCCGCGATGCCAGGCGATGTCGTCGAGCGGCCCGTAGCGGGCGCCGTCCGTACCGGCCCGGCAGGCGTGTTCCCACTCGGCCTCGGTGGGCAGCCGATACCCGTCGGTGGAGGCGTCCCATACAACGTCGTCGGCGCTCAGCCGATAGGCGGGGGCCAGTCCCTCACTCCCGGAGAGCGCGTTGCAGAACCGGATCGCGTCCAGCCAGGAGACGCCCTCGACGGGCAGCCCGTCACCCGGTGCGGTGCCCGGCAGGCCGCCGGTGAACCGCTCGTACTGACTACGGGTGACCGGACAGACCGCGAGACGATAGGGGGCCAGATCCACCGGCCAGCTGCGCTGTGTGCGCCGGTCGGACAGGGTCACGCGTCCCGGTGGGACCGCGATCGTCTCGGGTTCCAGGCTGATGTCCATAAGCGGCCGATTCTACCAACGACCGCGCTGCGGGCGGCCTCTGAATGACCGTCAGGTATTCGGGCGCAGCGTCCAGATGACGGTCATCTCGCCGGTGACGGCGCCGTCCTCGCGCTGGATGGCGACGGTCACCGGGAACTCGGGGCGCTTGCCCTCGTCGAGTTCTGCGACGACCTCGGCGGCCGGACGGCCGAGGGTCGCGGTGGCCCTGACCGGGCCGAGCGCGATTTTCTTGAAGGCGATCTCGGCGGTGACGGGCAGCGGTACGGCGCGGGAGAGCTGGTCACCGAAGGCCGCGAGCACGATCGCGCCGCTGGCCGACTCCCCGAGCGTGAACATGGCTCCGGCGTGCGGTCCGCCGACATGGTTGCGGTACTCGCCCTGGTCAGGCAGAGCCAGCACGGCCCTTTCCGGGGTGGTCTCCAGGTACTCGAGGTTCAGGGTACGAACCATCGGCACCGAGGCGGTGAGAAGTTCGCCGATCGGCATCCGGTCTGCGCTCATGACCCATATGTTACCCACGGGTAGAAAGTTCTGACCATCCTCGGCCCGGCAACCGCCGTATCGTTACCGGCCATGTGGCCAGAACAGCAGCCGCCCGGGGGCGAGCAGAACCCGCAGGACCCGCAGAATCCGCAGGTCCCGCCGCACAATCCGTACCAGCAGCCGGGCTATCAGCAGCCAAATCCGTACCAGCAGCCGGGATACCAGCAGACCGGGTATCCGCAGCCCAACTCCTATCCCCAAGCCCCGCCTCAGCAACCACCGCAGCCGGGCTGGGGCACTCCGGCGCCGATGGGCGCGCCGCAGCCGCCGTCGGGCGGCGACGGAAACCGGACGAAGATCACCGCGATCGTCGCGGCCACCGCGGTAGTGGTCGCGGCCGGGGTGACCGGGTTCCTCGTCCTGGGCGGCGACAAGGACGAGGAGGCGAACGGGGGCGACAAGGGCAAGCAGACCGCCCAGTCGGCACCCGCCTCGCCATCCGCCCCGGCCTCCACCGACCCCAGCGACACACCCTCCGCGTCGGCGTCCGCCTCGGACGACAACCCGCGGGACTCCGCGGCCGAGCAGCCGACCGTCGCCGGCTGGAAGGTGGTCGTCAATCCGAAGTGGGGCACCGCCTTCGACGTACCGGCGGACTGGGAGGTGGAGACGCCGGGCACGCTGATCGGCTTCGAGGACGCCGACGCCAAGGCCGGCGCCAAGCCGCTCATCACCATGTCGGCGCCCGCGTACTTCAAGTCGAAGTGGTGCGTGTCCGACGACGACAAGGACGGCCGTACGTCCGACACCTCACTCGCCGCCGTGGGCACCAAGGGCGCGAGCGGCGCGAAGAACGCCGACGAGGTGGCCGTGAACCAGGTGCCCTGGTGGGTCTACGGCGGCTACACGCAGCCCGACAAGAAGAGCCTGATCTTCGACGAGAAGGCGACGCCGTACACGACGAAGTCCGGCATCGCGGGCAGCCTCGCCCGGGCCCACTCGAAGAACACGCCCCAGACGGGCAAGTGCGCGAGCGACGGCAAGGCCATCACCTTCGGTTTCAAGAACTCGGTGGGCGACTACGTGGCATGGAGCCTGTACGGCGCCACGGGCGTCACCGGAGAGGTCCCCGACAAGACGATCATGCAGATCCTGAGCACGGTACGACTGCACGGGGATCCGACGGGGGCGTGAAACCCGGACACTCAGACGCGGCCGGTCCGGACCGGCGGGGCGCCGATTGGCCCCACCGGACCGGACCGGCGGGCGTACCTGGCCGGGACCGGGTGCCTCGTCACCGGCGGGCCTCCCACGGCGGCGCGCCCGCCGGTTCCCGGCGGCACGGCCGGCCAGGAACCCGAGCGGCTGCGCCCGGCAGGTCCGGTCCGGCCGGTCCGGCGGGCGTGCCCGCTGAGGAACGGAGGGATCCGTGACCGGCGAGGCTCCCACCGGGGCGCAGCCGACGGGCCCCGGCGGCATCCCGGCAGCGACCCGAGCGGCTGCCACCGGCTGAGCCCACCAGGATCCCTACCCGCCGAAACCGGCGAGCGTGCCCGGCCCGAAGCAGAGGGCTCATCACCGGCGGCCCTCCCACCGGGGCGCAGCCGAGGGGGTCCCGGCGGCGTGACCGGCCGGGAACCGAGCGTCTGCCGCCGGCGAACCCCGGCAGAGTCCCGACCGGCGGAACCCGCGGGCCCACACGTGGGCGCAGCCGCTCGGGTCCCCGGCGGGCGTGTCCGGCCGGAAGCAGAGGGCTCATGGCCGGCGGTTCTCCCACCGGGGGCAGCCGACAGGGTCCCGGCGGCGTACCCGAGTGGCTGCCGCAGGGGAAGCCCGGCAGGGTTCCGATCCGCCGGACCGGCGGGCGTGTCCGGCTGGAAGCAGGCGGCTCGTGACCGGCGGGGCTCCCACGGCGGCGCGGCCGACGGGGTGCCGTTGGCGTGACCGGCCGGGAACTGGGCGGGGCGACCGGTGAAGCCCGGGCAGGGCGCGTGAGCCGTCGGGATCCGGACGGCTCTGGCCGGACCGCGCCCGGGAAACTGCAGCCGGTGCACTCGCCCGGGGCCTGTGCGGACAGGGCCCGGTTGTCGTGACCGGCTGAAAACGGTCGTGCCGGGGCGGCAAATGGATTGGCAAGTCGGCGGTGGGCCGCGATAGTCGCCCGGTGACCTCCGCCGACGCCCCCGCCGAACGCCCGCGCCGACCCTCCTGGGCCGGCCGCAACTACAGTCTGCTGACCGCCTCGGCGGTCGTGACGAACCTCGGCAGCAACGGGGCGCTGATCGCCGCCGCGTTCGCCGTGCTGGAGGCGGGCGGCGACGCCGGGGACGTGGGGCTGGTGGCGGCGGCGCGGACGCTGCCGCTGGTGCTCTTCCTGCTGATCGGCGGCGCGGTCGCCGACCGGTTGCCCCGGCACCATGTGATGGTCGCCGCCAACGCCCTCAACTGCGTCTCGCAGGGGGCGTTCGCGGTGCTCGTACTGGCCGGGGAGCCACTGCTGTGGCAGATGATGCTCCTGACGGCGCTCGGCGGCACCGGGCAGGCGTTCTTCGGCCCGGCCTCCGAGGGCATGCTGCTGTCCTCGGTCGACGGCGAACAGGCCGCCCGCGCCTTCGCGGTGTTCCGGATGGCGATGCAGAGCGCGGCGCTGGGCGGCGCGGCCGTGGGCGGCGCGATGGTCGCCGTACTCGGGCCCGGCTGGGTCCTCGCGGTCGACGCGGTGGCGTTCGCGGTCGCCGGGGCGCTGCGCGCCTTCCTCGACGTGAGCCACATCCCGGTGCGCAAACCGGGCGGCGGGATGCTCGCCGACCTGCGGGAGGGCTGGCAGGAGTTCGCCGGGCGGACCTGGCTGTGGGTGATCGTCATCCAGTTCGCCGTCGCCAACGCGGTGATCGGTGCCGCCCAGTCGGTCTACGGCCCGCTCGTGGCCCGCGACCACCTCGGCGGGGCGGGGCCCTGGGGACTGGCGCTGGCCGTGTTCGGGGCCGGCACGGTCGCCGGCGCCGTGCTGATGATGCGCTGGAAACCACGCCGGCTGCTCCTCGCCGGCACGCTCTGCGTGTTCCCGCTCGCCCTGCCCGCCGCCGCGCTCGCCGTACCGGTACCGATGGCCACCCTCTGTGCGGTGATGTTCGTGACCGGCGTGACGATCGAGGTGTTCGGCGTGAGCTGGATGACCGCGCTGCATCAGGAGATCCCCGAGGAGAAGCTCTCCCGCGTGGCCGCCTACGACTGGTTCGGCTCGGTCGCGATACTCCCGCTCGCCATGGCACTCGCGGGCCCGGCGGAACACACCTTCGGCCGCACACCGGCCCTGTGGGGCTGCGCGGTCCTGGTCGTCGTGGTCACGGCGGGCGCCCTGTGTGTACCGGCCGTACGCAACCTCACCCGGCGCACGAAGAAGGTGGCCCAGGACACTCCTCAGGGGACGCCGGTGAACGGCGAGTTGGAGAGTTCCGGCGGGTGATCACCCCTCATCCGGCGCTCACTTGGTCCTCACCCGATACCGAACGCCCCCTCCGGCGGCTCCGGCGACGGCACCGCCTCCGCGTCCCGTACGGGCGCGGCATCCCCGATGAAGTCCCGTAGCGCGGGCCCGTGTTCGAGACGCGCCGGGAAGGCGTCGGACGCGACCCGGCGGGCGAGGGCGGCCGTGTCCAGGGGGCGGTGCGCGGCGACGAGGACCGCGTTGCCGAAGCGGCGGCCCCGCAGGACGCCCGGTTCGGCGATCAGCGCCAGTTCCTCGAACGCCCTGGCAAACGTGGCGAGTTGGGAGCGCAGAAAGGCGAAAGGCGCGGAGTCGGCCAGATTGGCGAGGTAGACGCCGTCGCCGCGCAGCACCCGGTCGGCCTCACCGGCGTACGTCAGGGATGTCAGGTGCGCCGGGACCCGTGAGCCGCCGAACACGTCCGCGACGAGCACGTCGGCGGAGTCGGCCGGGGCGGCTTCGAGCCAGGCGCGGGCATCAGCGGTGTGCAGGGCGATGCCCGCGCCGGCGGGAAGCGGAAGGTGTTCGACGACCAGGTCGAGCAGCCCGCGGTCGGCCTCGACAACGTCCTGCCGGGAACCGGGCCGGGTCGCGGCGAGGTACCTGGGCAGGGTGAGCGCGCCGCCACCGAGGTGCAGCACGTCCAACGGGCGTCCGGCCGGAGCGACCGTGTCCAGGACGTGCCCGAGCCGACGCGCGTACTCGAACTCCAGATACTCGGGCTCGTCCAGGTCGACGTACGACTGGGGCGCCCCGTCGACGGTGAGCAGCCAGGCGCGCTCACGGTCGACATCGGGCATCAGTTTGGCGAACCCATGATCGACGGCACGGGCAACGGGTATGGACTCGGTCACCTTGTCATTGTGCCTGTACTGCAGCGCCCCAAAGGGCCGCGGGGAACTGCGCGACCAGCCACAACGGCCGCGCAGTCCCCCACACACACCAGCCCCCCTCACTCGACGGCAGTCACGGTCCCCGCCCCCACGGTCCGCCCACCCTCACGGATGGCGAACCCGAGCCCCGGCTCCAGAGGCACCTCGCGCCCGAGTTCCACGGTCATGGAAACCCGCTCCCCCGGCCGCGCGACGGCGACCTCCCCCAGGTCCACGTCCCCGACCACATCCGCCGTACGGATGTAGAACTGCGGCCGGTATCCGGTGGAGACGGGCGTCGACCGCCCGCCCTCCCGGGTGGACAGCACGTACACCTGCGCCGAGAACCGCCGTCGCGGCACCACACTCCCCGGCGCCGCCACGACGTGCCCGCGGCGGACCGCGTCGCGCGGCACCCCACGCAACAGCAGCGCCACGCTGTCCCCGGCCTGCGCCTCCTCCATGGGCTTGCCGAAGGTCTCCACGCCGGTGACGACCGTGTCCACGGCCGCGCCCAGCACTTCGACCCGGTCGCCCACCCGAACCGTGCCACGCTCGACCGCGCCCGTGACCACCGTCCCCCGGCCGGTGATCGTGAGGACGTTCTCGACCGACAACAGGAACGGCGCGTCCAGATACCGCTCGGGCATGGGCACATACGTGTCCACCGCGTCGAGCAGCGCCTCGATCGACGCCGTCCAACGAGGGTCCCCCTCAAGGGCCTTGAGGCCGGACACCCGTACGACGGGTACCGCGTCGCCGCCGTAACCGTGCGCGGTGAGCAGTTCGCGGACCTCCAGCTCGACGAGGTCGGTGAGCACGGTGTCCTCGCCGTCGTCCACGGCGTCGGCCTTGTTGAGGGCGACCACGATGTGGTCGACGCCCACCTGCCGGGCCAGCAGGACGTGTTCGGCGGTCTGCGGCATGATCCCGTCGAGCGCCGAGACGACGAGGATCGCCCCGTCGAGCTGGGCGGCGCCGGTGACCATGTTCTTGACGTAGTCGGCGTGGCCCGGCATGTCCACGTGCGCGTAGTGCCGGGTGTCGGTCTCGTACTCGACATGCGCGATGTTGATGGTGATGCCCCGCGCGGCCTCCTCCGGAGCACGGTCGATCCGGTCGAACGGAACGAACGTGCCGGAGCCGCGCTCGGCGAGCACCTTGGTGATGGCCGCGGTCAGGGTGGTCTTGCCGTGGTCGACGTGGCCCATCGTGCCGATGTTGAGATGCGGTTTCGTGCGGACGTATGCCGTCTTGGACATGGCGGTACCTCGAAGCCTCTTCAGCGGTACTGAGTGAAGGTCCCGGTGCGGAGAACGCGGCCGGGACGGGGACCCCGAGGAAGTTCGCCGACCCTCCCCCTGCGGGGTCCGCCGGACGATCCGGGAAGGGTCAGCTTCGGGCGCCGTCGACGGCTGCCACGATGATCGGAACGGCAGCCTTCGGGGCATCCGCGACTGCGGATGCTGCGAGGAGGAAGGCGTACCGGAACATGACGCCGATCATTGCCGACGCGTCGCCGCACGTCGAATGGTTTTTCGCGCACGGGGACTTCGTGGGACGTGGGGGGCAGGAGCTTCGAAGGGTGCGGTTTCCGGGGAAACGGGGGCGCCAGTGGCGCATGTCACGACGGGCCGTTTCCGCAGGGTGTCGGCTCGCGCGTCACGCAGCGCACCGGGTGTTCGCCTGCTTGTGACCCCGTTGGGACGATCCATACGGCGATCACACATACTCCTCGGTTAGTGTCGCCGGATGCTCGATGCCACCACCCGCTCTGGGGGCACCGCCACGGCCACTCCCCGGGCCATCGCCACGGAGCTCTCCCCGGCCGTGCTCCTCGTCGCCCCGCCCAGCGGCCTCGCCGCGCGCTGCACAAGAGCCCTGCTCTCGCCGTGGTCGCGGCTGTCGCTCCTGGTCGTCCTGCTCGCCACCGCCGCATCGGGCGTCCTGCTCTTCGAACCCCAGCGACTGCTCGCCGACGGCTGGCCACCCCAGCTCGGCGGTGCCGCGGCGGCGGTGGCCTTCGGGGCGGCGTACGGGCTGTGCACCGTGGCGTTCGTGCCGCGACCGCTGCTGAACCTCGCGGCGGGCGCGCTGTTCGGTTCCCAGATGGGCCTCGCCGCAGCTCTCGCGGGCACGGTCCTGGGGGCCGGTATCGCCTTCGGCCTGGGCCGCATGCTGGGTCAGGACGCGCTCCGCCCGCTGCTGCGCGCCCGCTGGCTCCAGGCGGCGGACGGCCAGCTCAGCCGGCACGGCTTCCGCTCGATGATGGCGGCGAGGCTGTTCCCCGGGGTGCCGTTCTGGGCCGCCAACTACTGCGCGTCCGTCTCCCGCATGGGCTGGCTGCCGTTCCTGGCCGCGACGGCGCTCGGGTCCATCCCCAACACGGCCGCGTACGTCGTCGCGGGCGCCCGTGCCTCGTCGCCGACCTCGCCCGCCTTCCTGATCGCGATGGCCTTCATCGCCGTACCGGCCGTGGTGGGCGCCGTGGTGGCCTGGCGCAAGCGGCATCACCTGCGCGGCCACTGAGCAGTCCAGCGCGGCGCTCGCCCACAGCAGCCCGGGCACACTCCCTAAGAGGTGCCCTTGTACACGTCGTACACGTCCAGTCGCCCGCACATCCCGAACTTCCCGTGCGCCGAAGGCTGTTCGGCTTGTACGACGGCACCCGCGAGGTGCGACGCGTCGCCCCGTTCGAGACGGTCGAGCTGGTCGCCCGTCGCGCCGGCCGCCGCCTCGGCGCCGCGCCGCCAGCGCTCACGCCAGTCGGCGAGCCGGGGCCGCACCAGAGCCGCCGCCGCATTGTGGAAGGCGGCCAGCGCGTCCGGCCCGTCCGCGTCCCGCAGCGCCCGGTACCCGTCAAGGGCGAGGTCGCGCCGGGCCCGCGCGATCCGCTCCTGCTCGGGCACCGGCACGTCGGCCGGGATCACGGTCGCGGCGGCGTAGGTCTCCGGGTCGGTCAGGTACTCCGGCGGCAGCGTGAGCACGGCGTCCCCCGCCTCCGGCAGCCCGCTGTTCTGCATGAGGACGGTGATGCGCAACTCGTCCTCGTTGACCAGCCGGTGGATGGTGCCCGGCGTGAACCAGGCGACCGTACCGGGGGCGAGGGGTGTCACCTCGTACCCGGACGTCGTGAGCGTCTGCACCGCGCCCCGCCCGCCCGTGACGACGTACGCCTCCGAACAGGTCAGATGCATATGGGGAGTTCCGCCGCACACACCGTCGACGGCAGGCCAGTCGTAGACGGCGAGATGCGAGACCGCGACACCACCGGGCAGTCCGGCGAAGACCGTCACCCCGTCCGCCGCGCTCACCACGGGTGCTCGTCCAGGTACTTGGCGACGCCCTCGCGCTCCCACTCCCCGTCGGCGACGACGACCCGGTAGCGGCGGGTGAGCGTGTCGCCGGGCGCGAGCTCCAGTTCGTCGTGGAAGGCCCAGGAGGGGGCGACGGCGGCGAACGGCTCGTTGCGCACGAACCAGTGGGCGGGATGGGCGCCCTCGGCCCCCAAGTGGTCGTTCTCGGGGGCATGTTCGAAGACCAGGGTGGCATGCCCGTCGGCGCCGTCGAACTCGCCGGAGTAGGCGAGCCACGGTGCCTGCTCGCCCATCAGCTCGGGCCCCTCGGCGTCGGGGCCGAGGACACGACCGTCCCGGAAGGCGCGCGGCCCGCGCCAGAACAGGCCGGTGTAGCCCGCCGCTTCACGCCCGGCGGTGGTCGGGCTGCCGAAGAGCAGCGGCTCGTCACGCCGGTTGGTGATCGCGCTCGTCCAGGTCAGCGCCCAGGACCCGGCCGCGGGATCGACGTCGTGCACCTCGACCCGCCGCTCCTCGTCGGCCCAGAGTTCCCCGCTGTACGGGTGCCAGGTGAGCCGCTCCGCGATGACGACCCGGCCCGCGCTCGATGCGACCTCGTCGAAGCCGACGTGCGCCATCGAGCCGACTCGCTCGGGAAGGGCGAGATACCCCTCGCCGTGCACATAGGTGTTGCCGCCCCACAGGTTCGACCCCGACAGGTGCGAGGCCGTCAGCTGGAGGCCCTTGTGCCAGCGGTGGTCGTTGGGCCGGTAGTCGGTGACAACGTTTCCGGCGAGCGTCCGAATCGGATGCAGATACGGCTTCGGCGCCTCCCAGGCCGCCTCGGCCCCGTACACGTAGCTGAACAGCTCGACCCCGGTGACGGGTTCGGTGACGGTGATGCGGTCGCCGTGCGCGTGGACGATGCGCAGGTCGTTGGACGTGGTCAAGCGGACGCCTCCTCGGTAGCGGATGCGGAAACATCGCCGTCGTCATCATCGTCGTGCGTGGGCGCCCAGCCGGGCGCACCGCCGTGCAGCGCGGCGTAATAGGGGTCGCCGGGGCCGATGTCGCCGGCCCTGACGGTCGCGTCCGTGAAGGCGGACTTGTACAGCGCGGTGATCAGTTCCAGGCTGGTCCGCCCGTCCGCCCCGCTGCTGCGCGGCCGTTCACCGGCGCGCATGCTCGCGACCAGCTCACGCAACTGCGCGAGGTGCGAACTCGGCACGTCCGTACCGAAGTCCCGCCACGCGGTCACCTCCGCCTCCGACACGTCCGGCGCCGGGGTGATGGTCCAGTCGGCGTTGCTGTGCCCGTACAGATGGGTGAGTTCGACGGTGGCGCGCTCGCAGTCGATGCGGATACGGCTCACCTCGTCGGGACTGAGCACACTGTTGACGACGGTCGCCATGGTGCCGTTCGCGAACCGGACGAGCGCGGTGGAGACGTCCTCGGTCTCGACGTCGTGCACGAGCCGCCCGGCCATGCCCCGGACCTCGCTCCACGGCCCGAGCAGATCGAGCAGCAGATCCATCTGGTGGATCCCGTGCCCCATGGCGGGCCCGCCGCCCTCCGTCTCCCAACGCCCGCGCCAGGGCACGGCGTAGTAGGCGGTGTCGCGGTACCAGGTGGTCTGGCAGTGCGCGACGAGCGGCCGTCCCAGGGCTCCGTCGGCGAGCAGCCGCCGCACATGGGTGGAGGCGGAGCCGAAGCGGTGCTGGAAGACGATCGAGGCGTACGGACCGCCCCCGATCCCTTCCTCCGCCTCGATGGCGTCGAAGTCGGCGAGCGTCGGCACCGGCGGCTTCTCGCACCACACCCAGGCCCCGGCGCGCAGCGCGGCCACGGTCTGTTCGCGGTGCAGCGTGGGCGGCGTACAGATGGTCACCAGGTCGGGCCGCTGTTCCCGGAGCATCTCCTCCAGGTCGGTGTACGCGTGCGGAATCCCGCTCTCCGCGCAGAACGCCTTCACCGCGTCGGCATTGATGTCGACCGCGGCGACGACCTCCGTTTCACCCTCGTCGGCCAGCTGGGCGAGCGCCGGCAGGTGGGACCCGCGCCCGATGGCGCCCGCCCCGATGACGGCGGCCCGGATACGACGGCCGGTGAGCGGAGCGAGGGGCGTGCGGGAGAGCAGGTCGGCGGGCGGGTCGACCGGGGGGTGACTCGGCGAGGCTGGGAAGGTGTCGGGGCTGGTTGCGGGTGTGGCCATGGTCGTGATCAGCACTCCATCGGACGCGATGTCTGACGTGGGCCAACGCGTGACGACTCCGGACTCCCCGGGGGCAGCAAGCGCTTTCCCTTCACTCGCAAACTATGTTCCGTCCGAGCGGTCGGTCAACACCACGGCCAGGGTGTCCACGGGGTGGATGCTGCTGCGCGGGCCACAGCGGCACCCGCCCTTTGCCACCCCTTGACCCCGGCCCCTGTGCTCGGCCTGTCATCGGGGGCCGCTAGGCTGCCCCCAACGCACCTGATCTCCGCCGACCTTCGCGCGTTCGCGCACGGTGGCCCGGGGCGTCCGTCGGCCCTTCCACGATCAGCGCTTGGACCACGTAACTTCATGTCTTGGTTTGAATCCCTCATCCTCGGACTCGTCCAGGGGCTGACCGAATTCCTCCCCGTCTCCTCCAGCGCGCATCTGCGCCTGACGGCCGCGTTCTCCGGCTGGGAAGACCCGGGAGCGGCCTTCACCGCGATCACCCAGCTGGGTACGGAAGCGGCGGTGCTGATCTACTTCCGCAAGGACGTCGGACGCATCCTCTCGGCGTGGTTCCGCTCGCTCACCAACAAGGCGATGCGCAGCGATCACGACGCGCAGATGGGCTGGCTGGTGATCGTCGGCTCGATTCCGATCGGTGTGCTCGGGGTGACGCTCAAGGACCAGATCGAGGGGCCGTTCCGGGATCTGCGGATCACCGCGACGATGCTGATCGTGATGGGCATCGTCATCGGCATCGCCGACCGCCTCGCGGCGCGCGACGAGACCGGCGGCAAGCACCGGGCGGCCAGGGAGCGCAAGGGCCTGAAGGACCTGAACGTACGGGACGGTCTGATCTACGGCCTGTGCCAGGCGATGGCGCTGGTCCCCGGCGTCTCCCGGTCCGGCGCGACCATCAGCGGCGGCCTGTTCATGGGCTACTCCCGTGAGGCGGCGGCCCGTTACTCCTTCCTGCTGGCCATGCCGGCCGTGCTCGCCTCGGGCGTGTTCGAGCTCAAGGACGCGTCGGAGGGTGGCCATGTCTCCTGGGGCCCGACGGCCTTCGCGACGGTGATCGCCTTCGCGGTCGGATATGCCGTAATCGCGTGGTTCATGAAGTTCATCAGCACCAAGTCGTTCATGCCGTTCGTCTACTACCGCATCGCCCTCGGCATCGTGATCATCGCCCTGGTGGCGACGGGCGCCCTGAGCCCGCACGCGGCGGAGTCGGCGAACTGACGCCCGCCTTGGAGCGCCCCTGACAGGCTCACGGGGCGGACTGCCGGGCGGACTCACGAGGCGATCAAGTCGACCGTGACCAACCACATACCGTGTGAGTAGCCACGTGGTAGCGCAGTGTCAGTCCTTGCCCCTACGCTGGTGCGCATGTCCCCCGATTACGTGGCCCCTGGTTCCGTGCGGTCTGCTGCCGCGCTGAACGAGCAGATCCGTGCACTCTGGCTCCGCGCGAACGGCTCTCTCTCCACCCAAGAGCGGGAGGAGTACGAGTTGTTGGTGGTCAAGTGGGCCGCGGCGATACGCGGCGAGGTCATCGAGGCCGCCTGACCATCGCGGTGCACAACAGGGCCGCCGGACACCTGTCGACGGCGCGACTTGCCCGGCCCGACGAGCCCTTGAACCCCCTCCTGCCATCACCCAGCGTCACCGTCCGCCCGACACCCGCAGCACCGCACCCGTCGTGTACGAGGCTTCCGGAGACATCAACCAGGCGATGGCAACGGCGACTTCCTCCGCCAGCCCCGGCCGGCGGAGCGGAATCGCTGCGGACGCGCGTTTCGCCCGATCCGGGTCGCCCATCGCCGCATGCATCTCGGTGTCGATGATGCCCGGGGCCACCGCATTGACGCGGATGCCGTCCGGTCCCAGTTCCTTCGCCAGCCCCACAGTCAGCGCGTCGACGGCCGCCTTGGTCGCCGCGTAGTGGACGTAGTCACCGGGGCTGCCGAGGGTGGCCGCCGCCGAGGACACGTTCACGATCACGCCGGTCCCCCGCGCCGTCATGGCCCGCGCGGCCCGACGCGAACACAGCAGCGTGCCCAGCAGGTTGACCTCCACCACGCGCCGCAGATCGGCGGGGTCCGCGTCGGCGAGCCTGCCCAGCGGGCCGGTCACCCCGGCGTTGTTCACCAGCCCCGTGACCGGTCCGAGCCGCTCCTCCACCGTGTCGAAGAGCCGGTCCACGTCCGCCTCGACCGAGGTGTCCACCGGCACGGTCACGGAGCGCGCCCCTGTCGCCCGCACCTCCGCCGCGACCGACTCGGCGGCCCTGACGTCCCGCACGTACCCCACGGCGACATCGTGCCCGTCCGCCGCGAGCCGCAGACAGGTCGCGGCACCGATCCCCCGACTCCCACCGGTGACCACCGTGACAGACGACCCGCTCATGGACGTACCTCCGTGTTTCGCACGCGCCCTACGATCGCAGGAACGCGACCGCGTCCGCGCCGAGCGGACAGGACCACTCCACGGGCAACAGCCCAGCCGCACGGGCCAGTTCACCTACCCGTACGAGCCCGTGGATCTCGACGGTCGGCAGGGCCACCTGCGTCTTCAGCCACTGTTGCTCCCACCACCGCAACTGGAGGCAAAGCCCGATCCTGCGTCCGAGTCGCACCCGGAACCGGAGTCGGATCCGGTGTCGGCGGAATTGTCCAGGGCCTTACCCATACGGATCAGAGCCCGGCCCAGACCGGACGGGAGCGGCCGCGCGCTGACGACGCCGCGTCGGACCAGGCCGTCCGGGAGGACAGCGGGACCGCCGAAGACGTAGTCCGGCAGACCCTCGCCCCGTTCGGCCGCCCGCAGTTGCCGTCGGCCCGACCGGGTCAGCCGGCGCCGCGACCCCGACACCAGGTTCCGCGCAGCCAGTCGGCGGGCGATCTTCTGCACCTCCGAAGAGCGTCGCAGGGCGGCGAGTACAGAGGCGGCGCTCCTGTGGTGCGGGCAGGAGGCGAACAGGGCACACTCGACCGGGTGTTCAGGCAGCACCTCACCCACCGCACGCACTCGTGAACCGCTGAGCTTCAGCAGCCCGCGCTCGACCAGCGCGATCACCGCGCTGTCCACCACCCGCTGGGCCCCGCCTGCCAGGAAGGCCACCTCATAGACGTCCAGGGCCTCGGGCCCCTCTATCGCCGAGACAGGCCGCCGAAACGCAACTCCCATGTCGATTCCCCCCATCGGACACCTTGTTCCTGGAGTGTCACCCGGCAGGAAATCGCACAACCCTGTCCCCCGCCCTTTCAGAGCAACAGTTGAGCTTTCCGGTCGGGGCACGTAGCACTTGAGGACAGCCAGGGCCATCAGCAAGCAGTGCTCACAGACCCCTTGAGGTACCGCTCTCCCGGGCTTCAAGAAGCTCGTCACCGTGCTCGGTCGCCCAGCGGCCGAGCGCCGTCATCGGGCCCTCGACCAGGCTCTGTCCCAAGCGGGTCAGGGCGTACTCGACGCGAGGCGGAGCCTCGCGGTGTGCGTGGCGTTCGAGCAGTCCGGCGGCGAGCAGGCGGCGCAGGGAATCGGTGAGAACCTTGTCGCTGACGCCCCCGATCACCGTGCGCAGCTCGCGGCGCCGGCGCGGTCCCTCGCGAAGAGCCGCCAGTACGACGGGATCCCAGGTGTGGGTGAACAGATCAGTGGCCGCGCGCAGGCGGCAGTCGGCGACAAAGGCGTGGCAGTGGGCGTCGTGATCAGTCATCTCGCCGCCCATCGTCCTGTGTTGGTCACGCACCGATCAGTGCGTAACGCCTTTCATACCGTGCCTACCCAACCAATCACTGTTCGAGAGGCAGCGACGATGCGCATCGGAATCCTGGGAACAGGGACACTTGCGGCGGCCCTGGGCGAGGGCTGGGCACGTGCGGGGCATGAGGTGGTGATCGGCGGGCGGTCGCAGGTGAAGGCCGAGAGGCTTGCCGATCGGCTCGGGCACGGCGCGCTCGCCATGGCGCCGCGTGAGGTGGCCGTCGGGCGCGATGCGGTACTGCTCGCCGTGACATGGGACGGCGTCGAGGACACGCTGGAATCGGTGGGCGCGTCAGACGGCGTACTCGACGGAACGCCGTTGATCGATCCCACGAACGCTGTCGCCCATGGTGTCGGCACTCTGCTCACCGGATACGGGGAGTCGATGGCCGGGCGGATCGCCGGGCTCGCTCCAGGAGCCCGGGTCGTGAAGGCGTTCCATCTTTTTCCCGCCGGGCAGTGGACGAGCCCGCCCGGTGGCGGCCGGTCCCGGGTGACGGTGGCGATGTGCGGCGACGACACGACGGCCCTGCATGTCGTCGGCGCACTGGTCCGTGACGTCGGTGGGACCCCGGCGACTCTGGGGGCGTTGGATCGCGCCCGCCAGTTGGAGGAGGTGGCGGGTTTCGTCATCGGCTTGGCTTTCGCGGGCTTCGACCCCCACTCCGCCGTCCCCCAGGTGCCCTCGGACGACAGACGCAGCAGCTCCCAGGGGTAGCCGTGCCGGTGCACGCGGCCGACCGGCAGCGGAGTCGGACACGCCCGGGAGGCACCGAATTTCCGCGCGATATCAGCGATTCCCTTGGCTCCGCCCGCCCCGTGCCCAACACTGAGCCGATGACGCAGCGTGTAGAGCTCGCGACCGTGATGGACCGGCTTTCCCTCGACGGAATCGTCACCGAGTACGCGGTGGCAGTGGACGACGGTGACTGGGAGGCGTACGTAGGACTGTTCGCGCCGGACGGGCGGGCCGACTACCGCTCGGCCGGCGGTATCGAGGGGGATGCCGGGCAGGTCGCCGGGTGGCTCGCGGGGAGCATGGAGCTGTTTCCGATGCGGCAGCATCTGATCGTCAACCGGCGGGTGCGCTTCGACCTCCTGGAGCAGGACACCGGCGACACGGCCCGCGTCCAGGCCGACTACGTCAATCCCATGCGCCTCGCGGACCGTGACGGCGAGGGCGGGTCCACCGCACCGGACTTCGTGTGCGGCGGCCGGTACTCCTTCGGGCTGATCCGTACGCCGGACGGCTGGAGGTTTCGCGAAGTGGTCGTCCAGGAGAAATGGCGCCGCGCGCCGAAGCAGTACCAGCAACCGGCCGCCGACTGAGCGACGGCGACTGGCGGCCGGCGGCCTACAGCCACGTGCGCCCTCTCCGTCTCTCCCGTCCCGCGAACGATCCGCCGTACGAGGAATGCGCCACCCCTGTCCCAAGTCCTGCTGGCCCGAGATCGTCCCCACCGCGCACACTGGACCCACCGGCTGGGTGACCGACCGGGTGCTGACTGGGTACTGATCGGGGAACCGACTGGTAGGAGGCGCCGTATGAAACTGCCTGGCCATTGGCTCGCCTCCCCGTGGCGGCGTTCCGCGGTCGCGGCGCTGGCCGGGGCTCTGCCGATGTTCGCCTTCCCGGCGCCGTCCCTGTGGTGGTTCGCGTACGTCGCACTCGTGCCCTGGATTCTGCTCGTCCGGTCCGCGCCGACCTGGAAACGGGCGGCGTACGACGGCTGGTTCGGCGGCTTCGGCTTCATCCTGGCCGTGCATCACTGGCTGTTGCCGAGCCTGCATGTGTTCACGCTCGTCATCGCGGCGCTGATGGGTGTGCTGTGGGTGCCCTGGGGCCTGCTCGTACGCCGGTTCCTTGCGGGCCGGCCCTCGGCCGGGCAGGTCGCCGCCGGGCTCGTCGTACTGCCGTCGGGGTGGCTCATGGTGGAGCTCATCCGTTCGTGGCAGGGGCTGGGCGGGCCGTGGGGCATGATCGGTTCCAGCCAGTGGCAGGTGGCGCCCGCGCTGCGGCTGGCCTCGGTCGGCGGGGTGTGGCTGCTCAGCTTCCTGGTGGTGGCCGTGAACGTCGGGGTCGCCGTCCTGGTCGCGGTGCGTGAGTCCCGCGTCCCGGCCGTGGCCGGTCTGGTCGCCGCCGCCGCTGTGACCTCCGCGGCCTGGGTCTGGTCGCCGCGTCCGGAGGCGGACGGCCGGGTGCGGATCGCTCTCGTACAGCCGGGGATCATCGGCGGATCCGGCAGCGTCGAGAAGCGTTTCGCACGCGAGGAAGCGCTGACGCGTCAGCTGGCCGGCGAGGACATCGACCTGGTCGTCTGGGGCGAGAGCAGCGTCGGTTTCGACCTCGCCGGCCGGCCCGACCTGGCGAAACGGCTTGCCTCGCTCTCGCGCACCACCGGCACCGACATCCTCGTCAACGTGGACGCCAGACGCTCCGACCGGCCCGGCATCTACAAGAGTTCGGTGCTCGTGGGACCCGACGGCCCGACCGGTGACCGGTACGACAAGATGCGGCTCGTGCCGTTCGGTGAGTACATTCCGGCGCGTTCGCTGCTGAGCTGGGCCACCTCCGTCGGCAAGGCCGCGAGCGAGGACCGCAGGCGCGGCAGCGAGCAGGTGGTGATGACCATCGGGGGCGGGCTGCGTATCGGCCCCATGGTCTGCTTCGAGTCCGCGTTCCCGGACATGAGCCGCCATCTCGCCCAGGACGGCGCCGACGTACTGATCGCCCAGTCGTCGACCTCCACGTTCCAGCACAGCTGGGCCCCCGAGCAGCACGCCTCGATCGCGGCCCTGCGCGCGGCCGAGACCGGCCGGCCCATGGTGCACGCCACGCTGACCGGCGTCTCCGCCGTCTACGGCCCGAGCGGCGAGCGCGTCGGCTCATGGCTCGGCACCGACGCGAGCACCGCGGCGGTGTACGACGTACCGCTGGCCCGGGGAGTCACGCCGTACGTCCGCTTCGGCGACTGGGCGGTGCACGGCGCCGTGCTCGTCCTTCTCGTCCTGGGCGGCGTCGAGGGCGCCCGCGTGCTCAGGCGGCGTCGATCTGCTCCCGCACCGCACCTACCACCCGTTCGCACAGTTCGTGAGTCGCCAGTGCGTCCCGGGCGCTGAGCACCTTGCCCGCGCGGACGGCGTCGAGGAACGCGAGCACGGCCTGTTCGATACCGCGCTGCCGCGCCACCGGCACCCAGTCGCCGCGCCGCCGTACGGTCGGCTGTCCCTTGTGGTCGATCACCTCGGCGAGGTTGACCACCTGACGCTTGGTGTCCTGCCCGGACACTTCGAGGATCTCCTCGGCGGAGCCGCTGAGCCGGTTCATCACCCCGAGCGCGGTGAATCCGTCCCCGGCGAGCTGGAGCACCACGTGGTGCAGCAGACCGCCCTCCGTGCGGGCGCGCACGGTCACGTCGTCGACGGGGCCCGGCACCAGGAACCGCAACGTGTCCACGACATGGATGAAGTCGTCGAGGATCATCGCCCGGGGTTCCTCGGGCAGGCCGATGCGGTTCTTCTGCATCAGGATCAGCTCGCGCGGGTGGTCGGCGCACTGGGTGTAGCCGGGCGCGAAGCGCCGGTTGAACCCGACGGCGAGCGAGACCTCGTGCTCCTCCGCCAGCCTCACCAGCCGATCGGAGTCGGCGAGTTCGTACGCGAGCGGCTTGTCGACGTACGTCGGTACGCCGGCCTCCAGCAGCCGGGTGACGATCTGCGGGTGCACGACCGTGGGCGCGTGCACGAAGGCCGCGTCGAGGCCCTGGGCGATCAGCGCGTCGAGGTCGGCGTGACGCTGCCCGGGCGGCAGTCGCAGGCCGTCGGCGACGCGGGCGAGCGTCGCGGGCGTCCGCGTGTGCAGATGCAGCTCGATCCCCGGCCGTGCGCCCAGCACCGGCAGATACGCCTTCTGCGCGATGTCACCGAGTCCGACACAGCCGACCTTCACACGGATCTCCACTCGTCACATCGCGCTTGCCTGCACTTTTGTCGGTCGGGCCGCTGGTGAGCCCTTGGCTCCTGGCGGCCCCCCGCGCCTACTCGGCAGGATACGGCGGCCGCCGTGGCCGTCCGTCGGCGACGGTCGTCGAAAACTCCGCAGGAGGAGGGCGGGTCGCGGCTCCTATATTGACTGGCCGGTGTGCGGGCGGCTGGGCCAGGATTCGAACATGACGACGACTCAGCGCAACGAACCCGCTCCGAACGACAGCGAACGACCCATGCTGGAGGGCTGGTTGAACTACCACCGGCAGACGCTCGCATGGAAGTGCGAGGGCCTGACCGGCGCCCAGCTCAGAACCGCCTCGGTGGAACCGTCCGAACTCTCGCTGATGGGCCTGGTGCGGCACATGGCGGAGGTCGAGCGTTTCTGGTTCCGCAAGATCCTCGTGGACGAGGACACAGGGCCGATCTACGGCACCAAGGAGGATCCCGACGCCGAGTTCCATCTGACCGATGCGGACACCTGGGAGGAGGCGTACGGCACCTGGCAGGCCGAGATCGGGATCGCCGGGCGCCATGCCGGCGGCTTCGGGCTCGACGACCTCTCCAAGGGCAGAAGCAAGTACAACGACGAGCCCTTCAGCCTGCGCTGGATCCTGACCCACATGATCGAGGAATACGCCCGCCACAACGGTCACGCCGACCTGGTCCGCGAACGGCTCGACGGAGTGACGGGGGACTGAGCCCGGCCGGCGGACAGGTACGCCGTCGGGACGGTTCGAGACAGGGACGGCCGTCAGCCGGGGTTGTCGCACACCCTCCGTACGGGGCCGGAGATCACCCGTGCGGGGCATCCTGCGCTGGACCACCGTTCCGGAAGGGGCCGGACCCAGCAGAGTGGCGCGGATGCATCGAACGACGACCACCGCAACGCTTCTGGTCACCGTGGCTGTCTCGGCCCTCTCCGGCTGTGTCACGATCCAGCACCCACCCGCTCCCGGCCCATCCCCGGCGCCGTCGGTGCCGTCGGTGCCGTCCCGGCCGTCGGTGCCCCTGCCCGGTGGGCGGGCCGAGCCGCAGATCGTGCAGGCGCCCGCCCTGGAGGCGCTGGAGCTCATCGGCCCCGACCGCAGGCCCCCGAAGGCCCCGAGCGAGCCGCACCGCCCGGCTGCCTCGGCGCCTCCGGCCCCGTCGACCGCCGCTCCGGAGCCCTCGCCCCGCCGCAACCGGCCGAAGCAGCGCCCGCCGAAACCGGAACGCCGCCACACCCCGCCCCGCGTCGAGCTCCCCGAGGTGTCCCGCCCGGTACGCGAGAACACGGACGTGTGCGCCCTCGGCGAGAAGTACGGCGGCTGGGGCAAGGACAGTCCGCAGACGGTCATCTGCAAGGAGACGTACGGGCGTTGAGCGTGTACGGGCCCGCCGTGGCACGGTCGGCGAGGCCACCGCCGGGAGCGGCAGGGGACGGCACCCTCCAGGGCCGCACAGGGCCGCACAGGGCCCTCCAGGTCGGCTCAGGGCCGCGGCCGGGACGGCCCCCAGGAATCCCCTCCCGGCCCGCCGGAGGAGTCCCCCTCCCCCAGCCGCAGCTCCAGCCGTCCGATGGCCGCCCTGATCCCGTCGCCGTAACTGTCGTCGCCCAACGCGTCGGCCGCGCCGCGGGCCCGGCGGAGGTGGGTGCGGGCGGCCTCGGGGCGGTCCAGTTTCACGTAGTCGGCGGCGAGGTTCAGGTGCAGCGAGGGGTACAGGCCGCGCACCGCGAGCGCGCCCTCGTGCCGGACCACCTCCGCCACCCGGTCGTCCGACAGCTCCTCCGCCGCCGACAACGCCCGGAGGTCCCACGCCAGTTCGTCCAAGGGGTCGTCCTGCGTGTCGGCCATGTAGTGCGCCAGCGTGCAGCGGTGCAACGGGTCGCCGTCCTCGCCGATCTCCGCCCACAGCCCCAGGAAGCGCCCCCGTGCCTCCTCACGGTCACCGCCGTGATGCAACATGACGGTCTGTCCGATCCGGGTCATCATGGCGTCCGGCACCACCTGTTCCTGCCGCTCCGTCACCGAGCACTCCGCCCTTGTCCGCGCCCTGTCCGCTGTCCCTCACGACGCTAACGGCAGCCACTGACAATCCCGGTCAGGCGACCCGGTGCGGCGCCGGCCCGGCCCCGTGACGGACGGGAACCGGACCAGCGACGCGACTCACCGCCGCCGGATCAGCCGAGGTCGGGAATCGTCCAGTCGATCGGCTCGTGCCCCTGACCGGCCACCGCCTCGTTGATCTGCGTGAACGGACGCGAGCCGAAGAACTTCTTCGCAGAGAGCGGAGACGGGTGCGCGCCCTTCACCACCACGTGCCGCTCCTCGTCGATCAGCGGGAGCTTCTTCTGCGCGTAGTTGCCCCACAGGACGAAGACCGCCGGGTCGGGACGGTCGGCCACGGACCGGATCACGGCGTCCGTGAACTTCTCCCAGCCCTTCCCCTTGTGCGAGTTGGCCTCGCCGGAGCGGACCGTGAGCACGGCGTTGAGCAGCAGCACGCCCTGCTGGGCCCACGGCATCAGATAGCCGTTGTCGGGGACGGGCGTGCCCAGCTCCTCCTTCATCTCCTTGTAGATGTTGCGGAGCGAGGGCGGGGTCTTCACCCCTGGCCGGACCGAGAAGCACAGGCCATGGCCCTGCCCCTCGCCGTGGTAGGGGTCCTGACCGAGGATCAGGACCTTCACCTGGTCGTACGGCGTCGCGGCGAGCGCGGCGAACACCTCTTCGCGCGGAGGAAAGACAGGACCCTTCGCCCGCTCCTCCTCGACGAACTCGGTCAGCTCCTTGAAGTAGGGCTGCTGCAGCTCGTCACCCAGGACGCCGCGCCAGGACTCGGGCAGCATGGCGATGTCGGTCACGTGAACTTCCTCCGGTGTGCGGTGTGTTCCACTCACCGAAGAACCTACCGGCGCCCACTGACAACAGGGCGCCGGTTCCGTCCGTCTGCTCCGCTACCGGTCCGCTACCAGCTGGTCTTCCAGTACAGCTCCCACATCACCATCATCGTCGCCGGGTCGATGGCCACCTCGGTACCGCCGACCTCCTCGTTCGCCGCCACGTGCTGCTTGCCCTGCCACAGCGGCAGCAGCCTGGCGTCGTCCAGGAGGATCTGCTGGGCTTCCTCGAACTCCTCGGACACGGCCCCGCGGTCGCTCTCCTTGCGTGACGCGGGCAGCAGCTCACCGGTGATCTCGGGTGACGTGTACGGCGTACCGAGCGCGTTCTGCTCGCCCACGAAGGGGGCGATGAAGTTGTCGGCGTCGGGGAAGTCGGGGAACCAGCCACGCCCGAACACCGGGTACTCGCCCTTCTGGTAGCCGTCCACATAGGTCTTCCAGGGGCGGCTCTGGAGCGTGACGGTGAACAGGCCGGAGGCGTCCAGCTGGCGCTTCAGTTCCTCGAAGGCCGGCTTGGTCTGGGAGCCGTAGCGGTCGCTCGTGTACCAGAGGGTGAGCGGGACCCGCTCGGTGATGCCGTCCTCCAGGAGGATCTGCCTGGCCTTGGAGGAACTGGGATTCCCGAAGCTGTCGAAGAAGCCCGTGGTGTGGCCGACCAGCCCCTGGGGGATCATGGAGTACAGCGGCTCGACGGTGTCCTTGTAGATGTTGTGCGCGAGCGCCGGGCGGTCGACGATCTGGGCGATCGCCTGGCGGACCGAGAGCTTGTTGGACCAGGGGTCCTTGGGGTTGAACACCAGGTAGCTGATCTCGGTGGTGGCGTTCTCGACGAGCTGGAGTCCGTGCTCCTTCTCGTTGTCCTGGATGTCCACGATGTCCTCCGCGCTGAGGCCGCGGTAGATGACATCGATCTTCTTGTCCCTGAGAGCGTCGGCCACGTCGGCCGACTGCTGGAAGTAGCGGATGGTGACGGCGTCGTTCTTCGGATCCGCGATGCCCTTGTAGCTCTCGTTCTTGACGAGTTCGGCCCTGTCGCCCTCTTTGTAGGACTCCAGGGTGTACGGCCCCGAGCCACCGATCTCGCCGTCCTCGCGGAGCGACTTCGCGGGGTACTCATCGGGATCCACGATCGACATGGCAGGCGTGGAGAGCACGAAGGGGAACGTCGCGTCGGGCTGGTTCAGGTGGAAGACGATCTCGCGCTCGCCCTTCAGCTCGATCCGGTCGAGGCTGGTCAACAGGCCGGCGGGGCCACCGTTGACGTTGATCGCCTTGATGCGGTCGATGGAGTACTTGACGGCCTTCGTGTCCAGCGCGTGTCCGTCCGAGAACTGGAGCCCCTCGCGCAGCTCACAGCTGTACACCGTGCTGGAGCTGTCGGTGAACTCGCAGCTCTTGGCGGCGTCGGGCTTGGGCTCGGAGCCGCCCGTCTCGAAGTTGAGCAGCGTCTGGTGGACGTTGCGGAACAGCTCCCACGAGTTGTCCCAGGAGGCCGCCGGATCCAGTGTGCTGGGCTCGCTGGTCGTTCCGACCGCGATCGGCTTCCCCTCGCCGGAGGAGTCGGAGGAGAAGACTCCACATCCGGCGACCATGGATATGGACGCGGCTGTTGCCAGCTGCCGCAGGCCCCGGTTCCGGTTGAACACGTGCACGCTCCTCGATCTGCCATACCAAGCCAACGGTCGGCAGACCATACCGCAGCGCCCCACCGGGTGGTCCAGCTCCCTGGTAGGCCACTTGATCAGCTCGTATCCGCCGGCGCCACTATCGGACTGTGTGACCTCGTACGTCGACACCGGAGCATTTTCTGTCAGGCAGGGCGCATATGTTTGCACCAGTCGACATAGAGACTTCCGACCGCGCATCTTCCGGTGGATGCCGGTGGAGACATAAAAACCGACAACGAGGCAGGGCGGGCGCTCCCTCGTCGGTGAACGCCCACCCCGATTCGTACCCCTTGGGGGGTCTACGTCAGCTGTTGCCCGCCTTGAGGAAGATCCCGCCGTCGACCACGAGCGTCTGGCCGGTGATCCAGTCGGCCTGGGCCGAGGTCAGGAACGCGGCGGCGCCGCCGATGTCGGAGGGTACGCCGAGCCGGCCGAGCGGGTAGGCGGCAGCCGCCTCCTCCTCGCGGCCCTCGTACAGCGCCTGGGCGAACTTCGTCTTCACGACGGCCGGCGCGATCGAGTTGACCCGCACCCGGGGCGCGTACTCGTGCGCCAGTTGCCGCGTCAGGTTGTCCATCGCGGCCTTGCTGATGCCGTACGCGCCGATGAACGGCGAGGCCGAGAGGCCGGCGACGGACGTGATGTTGACGATCGCGCCGCCGTTCTCCTTCTGCCAGGCGTGCCAGGTCTTCTGGGCGAAACCGAGCGCCGAGACGACGTTGGTCTCGAAGACCTTGCGTGCCACATTGAGGTCGAGGTCGGCGATCGGCCCGAACACCGGGTTCGTACCGGCGTTGTTGACGAGGAAATCGACGCGTCCGAACGCCTCCATGGTGCGCTCGACGGCGACGGCCTGGTGGGCCTCGTCGTGGGCCTTGCCGGCCACGCCGATGACCCGGTCGGCGCCGAGGGTCTCGACGGCCTCTTTGAGCGCGTCCTCGTTGCGTCCGGTGATGCACACGCGGTCACCGCGCGCGATCAGCGCCTCGGCGATGCCGTAGCCGATGCCCCGGCTGGCGCCCGTGATGAGCGCGACCTTGCCCGAAAGTTCCGTGGTCGTCATGTCTGTGTCCCCCGGCCCTAGTCGAGCGGTCCGCCGGCGACGTACAGGACCTGGCCGGAGACGAATCCGGCCGCCTCGCCCGCGAAGAAGGCGATCGCGTTGGAGATGTCGTCCGGGTTGCCCACGCGCTGCACGGGGATCTGGGTCGCGGCGGCGGCCTGGAAGTCCTCGAAGCCCATGCCGACGCGCTCGGCGGTGGCGGCGGTCATGTCGGTGACGATGAAGCCGGGGGCGACGGCGTTCGCGGTGACGCCGAACTTGCCGAGTTCCAGGGCGAGGGTCTTGGTGAAGCCCTGGAGACCGGCCTTGGCGGCGGAGTAGTTGACCTGGCCGCGGTTGCCCTGGGCGGAGGACGAGGACAGGTTGACGATCCGTCCGAACTTGGCGTCCACCATGTACTTCTGACAGGCCCTCGACATCAGGAAGGCGCCGCGCAGGTGCACGTTCATGACCGTGTCCCAGTCGGACGCGCTCATCTTGAACAGCAGGTTGTCGCGGAGCACGCCCGCGTTGTTGACGAGGATCGTGGGACCGCCCAGTTCCGCGGCGATGCGCGTGACGGCGGCCTCGACCTGGGCCTCGTCGGAGACGTCGCAACCGACGGCGATCGCCTTGCCACCGGCGGCGGTGATCTTCTCGACGGTGTCCTTGCAGGCGGCCTCGTCGAGGTCGATCACGGCGACGGCGCGACCCTCCGCGGCCAGTCGTACGGCGGTGGCGGCGCCGATGCCTCGCGCACCGCCGGTGACCACGGCGACCCGCTGCTCAGTGGTGGACATTGCTGGTTCTCCTCGCCCTTGAAAAGCCTGCGGCCCACGGTACGCCCTCAGGTGAGCGACCGCTTAGTACCTTCAGTACACGTGACGCTAGAAGTCCTGACACCCGGTGTCAACGGCATGCCGTGCCGGTGTGATCCATTACCTGACCAGCAGGTCGAGCAGTCGCGCCGCCTCGGCCCGCGGATCGGCGGTGAGCCCCGTGTGCACGGGCCCCGGCTGGACGACCGTCGAGCGCGGCGCGATCAGCCAGCGAAACCGCCGCCCCGCATCGTCGAGCGCCGCCTGGCCTGCCGCCTCCCCGCCCGCACATACACCCTCGACGGCACGCAGCGCGGCCCGCACCCCGGCCACGTCGGCCTCGGGGTCCAGCGCCCGCAGCTTGCCCTCGTCCAGATGCGTGTGCGCCACGACGAAGGACCTGGCCCGGCAGTACACCAGCACGCCGGCGTTGAAGCACTCGCCGCGCTCGATCCGCGGTACGACCCGCAGCAGCGCGTACTCGAAGACGACCCGCTCGCTCACTCGGTCCCCCCGTCGGTGATCCGCTCGTGGATGACGGCGGCGCGCGCGAGGAGCGGCTCCGCGTAGGCCGACCGGAGCGCGTCCGGCGAGTCGAAGCCGGGTTCGTCCGCGAGCCACGCGTCGGGGATCTCGGCGGTCACCTCGGCGAGCAGGTCCTCGGTGACCAGCGGCGCCAGTTCGGCGGCGGCCGAGGCGATGTCCGGGCCGAACCGGGCGAGGGCGTGCTCGGAGACGTCGTACGGCTTGGCGGCGGAGGTCCGGGCGCCGGGCCAGTGGTGATGCCAGATCATGGTGGCGCCGTGGTCGATGAGCCACAACTCACCGCGCCACATCAGCAGGTTGGGGTTGCGCCAGGACCGGTCGACGTTGTTGACGAGCGCGTCGAACCACACCACCCGCCCGGCCTCCTCGGGGCTCACCCGGAAGGCGAGCGGATCGAAGCCGAGGGCCCCCGACAGGAAGTCCATGCCGAGGTTGGTGCCGCCGCTCGACCTGAGCAGCTCCTGCACCTCCTGCTCGGGTTCGCCGAGGCCCAGCACCGGGTCGAGGGCGACCGTCACGAGCCCTGGCACCCGCAGGCCCAGCCGCCGGGCCAGTTCACCGCAGACGACCTCGGCGACGAGTGTCTTGCGGCCCTGCCCCGCACCGGTGAACTTCATGACGTACGTCCCGAGGTCGTCGGCCTCGACGAGTCCCGGCAGCGAGCCGCCCTCACGCAGGGGCGTGATGTAGCGGGTCGCGATGACTTCCTTGAGCATCGCCCCAGGTTACTGGGGCGTTCACGGCCGGATGCCCGCGCCGCCTGAACGCGGCGTGCACGGGGTTCGTATCTCCGCACAGATCCAGGAAAACCCTGCGGAAGGAAACGCCAGCATGAGCAGCGCCCCGCTACAGCACGTTTCGGGACCGGCCCGTCGTACCGTCATGGCGGCAGCCGGCGCGGCAGGGCTCACCGTCGCGCTGACCGCGTGCGGGTCACAGGACGACTCGTCCGACTCCGCCACCGAGCAGGGCGCCGCCGCCGGCACGGCCCTCGCGAAGACCTCCGACATCCCCGAGGGCGGCGGCAAGATCTTCAAGGACCAGGGCGTGGTGGTCACACAGCCGACCGCGGGCACCTACAAGGCGTTCTCCTCGAAGTGCACGCACGCGGGCTGTGCGGTGACGGGCGTCGCCAACGGTGTCATCAGCTGCGCGTGCCACAACAGCGAGTTCTCGGTGACCGACGGCAGCGTGCAGAAGGGCCCCGCGACCGAGGCGCTGCCCGCCGAGGAGATCATCGTGTCCAGCGGCTCCATCACGCTCGCCTGAGCCATCACCGCCCGTCCCGGCGGGGCCGCTCGAAGCAGGCCAGCACCTCGTTGGTGGTCGCGATCGTGGCGACCAGCGCGAGGGTGTTGCGGATCATCGCGGAGGTGTACTCGGAGGGCACTCCCGCGATGGCGTCTCCCGGCACGACGACCGCGTATCCACGGTTCACGGCGTCGAACACGGCGTTGGGAATCGCGACGTTGGCCGAGACCCCGGTCACGATCAACGTGCGGCAGCCCAGGTTGCGCAGCAGGGCGTCGACGTCGGTGCCCTGGATCGGCGACAGGCCGTGCAGTCGCCGTACGACGAAGTCCTGGTCGGCGACCTCGACGGGCGGCGCGACGCGCACCGCGGTGGTGCCGGAGAGCTGCTGGACGGGGAGCCGTTCGGCGGCGCGGAACAGCCGGGCGTTGCGGTTCGCACCGCGTCCGTCGGGACGCCGTTCGGCGACCGCGTGGATCACCTGGACACGGGTCTCGTGCGCGGCGGCGACAAGCCGGGCGATCCGATGGAGCACGCCCGACGCCCTTGCCTCCTCGGCGAGCTCGGGCAGGGCGCTGTCCGGTCCGACGACGCCCTGCTGGCACTCCACGGTGAGCAGGACCGTGGTCGCGGGGTCGAGGAGTTCGCTGAGCTGTTCGTACGACGGCATGGCGCTCCCTGGCCGCGGACGGTACCGGTGGGCGGGCGAGAGTAACGCCCATTGCATGCGGGCGGAAGACGGCTCATTCTTTTCTGACGTGATGTCAGAGGATCTCCTCTGACACGACGTGGGAACAGAAGGGGGAACCGTATGACTGTCACTCAGCGCCGGGGCCGGAAGATCATGATGACCCCCGGCGAGCTGGACGAATTCCTGACGACCCAGCGCACCTGCCGGGTCGCCACCGTGTCGGCCGAGGGCGCTCCGCATGTGAGCACGCTCTGGTTCGCCTGGGACGGCACCTCGATGTGGCTGTACTCGGTGGTCCGCAGCAGGCGCTGGACCGACCTGCGCCGCGACCCACGGGTCGCGATCGTCGTCGACACGGGCGAGGACTACGACGAACTGCGTGGCGTCGAACTGTCCGGCGCCGTCGACTTCGTCGGCGAGTCCCCCCGCACCGGGGAACTGCGCGCCGAACTCGACGTCCCCGAAACCCTGTTCGCCCGCAAGAACTTCAACCTGGACGAAATGCCCCACGACGGCAGACACGCCTGGATACGCCTGACCCCGGAAAAAACCGTCTCCTGGGACTTCCGCAAACTACCGGCCCCCTGAGGCCCATTCAGCCTGTCCAGCGTTCGAGAACGAGGCCCAGCATCTTCAGCCCGTCCGGCGTTTGAGGACAAGGCCCGTCCAGCGCCACCTTCTCTGCCCCCCCCCCCCCCCCCCCCCCGCAACCCCCCCCCCCCCCCCCCCCCCCCCCCCCCCGCGGGGGGGGGCCCCGCCCCCGGACCG
>NZ_JBIRRV010000010.1:0-358069 GCF_044333925.1 Streptomyces sp. NPDC020898 | reverse complement strand
CACCAGCAGCGCCAACGGCTCGGAGGAGGTGACCAGTTCCCGCAGCGGATACCGGGCCAGCACCTTGTCCACCGCCGGCGTCAGAGCGGCCGCGAGTCGGGCCGCGGCCGGGCGTTCGGCGTCCCTCAGAGCCTCGGCGGCGGTCAGGAGCACATCCCGTTTGGCCTTGTTCTTGTTCTTGCTCATCGGTACGTCGGCGGCGGCACGCTCGTACAGCGTCGCGCCCTCCTCCAGCACCAGTTCCGTGTCCATGCCGGCCGGGATCTTGATGCCCGCGTGGTGCCGCCACGTGGTGATCGGGTCGCCCCACGCCTCCACGGTGTACGTCCACTCACCCGGCGCGTCCGCCTCGACGGTGGCGCCCCAGCGGTCCGTGCCCGGGGCGAGTTCGCGCATCGGGGTCCAGCGGCCGGGGCGGCCCTTCGGGTCGCGGAGCACGACGTTCGCGGCGACCGCGTCATGGCCCTCGCGGAAGACGGTGGCCGACACCTCGAAGGCTTCGCCGACGACCGCCTTTGCCGGACGGCGCCCGTTCGTGACGAGGGGGCGGACGTCGAGGACGGGGATACGGCCGACCGCGGTGCCCGCGTCGACGGGGAGGGGCTCGGCCTTCGGCACCGCGGCCGGCTCCCTGGCTGGTTCCGTGGCCGGAGGGGCCGTGGCGGCGGGGGTGTCCCGGGGCGTGGGAGCGGTGCCGGCGGGTGTGTCACGGGCCGGCGGGATGGCGGGAACGGGTTTCTCCGGGGGTGTGGGCCGGGGGGAGGAGGAGGCCTCCGGGGTCGTGGGCCGGGTGGTGGAGGACGTCACCGGGGATGTCGACGGGGCCGGGGAGGGTGTCTCCGGGGTCGGCGGGACGGTGGTGTCCTTCGTGGGTATCGGCGGTTCGCCGGTGGTGGGCGTCGGGGGTGCTGACGAGTGGTGCGTGGCGGGCATGACCGCTCCTGTCCGCGTCAACGTGGGTGGGCGGATGGATGTGGGGAGGGGGTCCTGCGTTGCTTACTGGGCTGTGTACCGGGGGAGCCTTCCCACCCTATTCGGGTGAGCAATCCGGCACTTTGCTAACTACTCACGCGTATGTCTGTACCCAAGACCGGCCAGGTCCGCGAACGAGGTCGGCCCCGTCCGGCGGACGGGGCCGACAACGGCACAGGTGCTCCTACGCGGGCGGTATCCGCAGGAGTTTGTTCGGCGAACCGGACTTTCTGTCGGAGACTTTCCCGGGCGTCGCCAAAGACGTCAGCGACTTGGCGACTTGGGCCGGAGTGAATTTCGGACGTTCCGCCAGACAGAGGGCGGCCGCCCCCGCCGCGTGCGGGGCCGCCATCGACGTACCGGAGAAGGTCACCCGGCCGGTGTCGCTCGCGTACGACGCCGAGGTGATCGAGACGCCCGGGGCGAACAGATCGAGAGCCGATCCCCAGTTCGAGAAGGCGGCCCGGGCGTCCGTCCGCCCGCTCGCGCCGACCGTGATCGCCTCCTTGACGGCGGCGGGCGAGTAGGACCCCGCCGACACGCCGTCGTTGCCTGCCGCGACCGTGTAGGTGACCCCGGACGCGATCGAGTTCCGCACGGCGGCGTCCAACTGGGCGTTGCGGTAGCCGCCGAGGCTCACATTGGCGACGGCGGGCTTCCTGGCGTTTCTCGTCACCCAGTCGATGCCCGCGATGACCTGCGCCGTCGTGCCGCCGCCCGCGTTGTCGAGGACGCGTACGGAGACGACCTTGGCCTTCTTCGCGACGCCGAGGGCCGTACCGGCGATCGTGGCGGCGACGTGGGTGCCGTGGCCGTTGCCGTCGCCGGCCCACCTGTCGTTGCCGACGAAGTCCCAGCCGTAGCTCGCCCGGCCGCCGAAGTCCCGGTGCGAGACCCGGATCCCGGTGTCGATCACGTACACCGTGACGCCCTTCCCCGCCGACTCGGGCGACGTGTACCTGGCGTCGAGCGGCAGGGCGGCCTGGTCGATCCGGTCCAGGCCCCAGGACGGCGGATTCTGCTGGCTGCGCTTGGGGACGCTCTGCTGCGTCCGGTCGTACGTGATCCGGGTGTCCTGGACGACCGAGGCCACGCGGGAGTCCGCCGCGAGGCGCCTGGCCTGTCTCTCGTCGGCCTTGATGGCGTAGCCGTTCAGGGCGGTGCTGTAGGTATGGCTTATTTTCGCCCCGTACTTCGCGGCGAGTCTCTTGCCGTCCGCCGAAGGGGCAGCCGTACCTCCCTTGAGCGTCACCAGGTAACTTCCGTGGACGGAACCGGGTTCACCGGCGCCGACTATGCGCCCCTCCGGGGCGGCGTGCGCGGGTGCGGTGACCGAAAGCACCGAGGCCGTGGTCACCGCGGTCAGGCCCGCCGCCCAGCGCAGGCGTCTTGTACGCGTCCGCTTCATGGTTGGAGTTCCCCCTCCGAGGCCGCCGTCACCGGGCGGCCTTCTGGGCAGCCTCTCGTGCGGGGAGAAGTGTTACAAGGTGGCCTACGGGGGTGGAATCGGCCATATCGGCCGACGGTTTCCGACGCGGGCGCGCAATACGCGCCGTGGTTCCAACGCCCTCTCCCGGATACCGTCAAGGGGATGATGACGGGACGCACACGGCCGTGCGTCCTGGCAGCGCACGACATGACGCATGACGTAACGCATGACACGACGCACGACCACCGAGGTGGAATGTGAAGGCGATCCGTCGGTTCACCGTCCGTCCCGTTCTCCCCGAACCCCTCCGGCCACTCAGTGACCTGGCCCGCAATCTGCGCTGGTCCTGGCACGCGGAGACCCGTGAACTCTTCCAGTCCGTCGACCCCGAGCGCTGGACCACCGCGGACGGCGACCCCGTACGGTTCCTCGGCAGCCTCTCGCCCGCGAGGCTCACCGAACTCGCCGAGGACCGCCGCTTCCTGCGCCGCCTGACCGCGGTCGCCGACGACCTGCACGACTACGTCACCGGTACCCGCTGGTACCAGACGCAGACCCAGCAACAGGGGGCCGAACTCCCGGCCGCCGTCGCCTACTTCTCCCCCGAGTTCGGCATCACCGCCGCCCTCCCGCAGTACTCCGGCGGCCTCGGCATCCTCGCCGGCGACCATCTGAAGGCGGCCAGCGACCTCGGCGTTCCGCTGATCGGCGTCGGACTCATGTACCGGCACGGCTACTTCCGCCAGTCCCTCTCCCGGGACGGCTGGCAGCAGGAGCACTATCCGGTCCTCGACCCCCACGAACTCCCCGTCGCCCTTCTCAAGGAACCCGACGGCTCCCCGGCACAGGTCTCCCTGGCGCTGCCCGGCGGCAGGTCGCTGCGGGCCCGGGTCTGGCTGGCCCAGGTGGGCCGGGTCCCGCTGCTCCTCCTCGACTCGGACGTGGAGGAGAACGACCTCGGCGAACGGGGCGTCACGGACCGGCTGTACGGGGGCGGCAGCGAGCACCGGCTGCTCCAGGAGATGCTGCTCGGCATAGGAGGAGTGCGGGCGGTCCGGACGTACTGCCGGCTCACCGGCCATCCCGCCCCCGAGGTGTTCCACACCAACGAGGGGCACGCGGGCTTCCTCGGCCTGGAACGGATCGCCGAACTCTGCGACGAGGGCCTGGACTTCGACGCGGGGCTGGAAACCGTACGCGCGGGGACGGTGTTCACCACGCACACCCCCGTCCCGGCCGGCATCGACCGCTTCGACCGCGAACTGGTCGCCCACCACTTCGGCCCCGAGGCCGAACTCCCGCGTATCGACGTGGAACGCGTGTTGCGGCTGGGCATGGAGACCTACCCGGGCGGCGAGCCGAACCTCTTCAACATGGCGGTGATGGGCCTGCGGTTGGGCCGGCAGGCCAACGGGGTGTCGCTGCTCCACGGTCAGGTCAGCCGCGAGATGTTCGCCGGGCTGTGGCCGGGCTTCGATCCCGACGAGGTCCCGATCACCTCGGTCACCAACGGTGTGCACGCGCCCACGTGGGTCGCGCCGGAGGTGTTCAGGCTCGGTGCCCGGCAGATCGGCGCGGAGCGTACCGAGGACGCGCTGACGGTCGGCGGTTCGGACCGCTGGGACGCGGTCGCGGACATCCCCGACCAGGACATCTGGGAGCTACGACGGTCCCTGCGCGAGCAGTTGGTGGTGGAGGTACGGGAACGGCTGCGCGCCTCCTGGCGTCAACGCGGCGCGGGGACGGCGGAGTTGGGCTGGATCGACGGGGTGCTCGACCCCGACGTCCTGACCATCGGGTTCGCGCGCCGTGTCCCCTCGTACAAGCGCCTGACCTTGATGATGCGCGACCGCGACCGTCTGCTGGACCTGCTTCTGCACCCCGAACGCCCCATCCAGATCGTGGTGGCGGGCAAGGCGCACCCGGCGGACGACGGCGGGAAACGACTCATCCAGGAGCTGGTGCGCTTCGCGGACGACCCGCGCGTCCGCCATCGCATCGTGTTCCTCCCGGACTACGGCATGGCGATGGCGCAGAAGCTGTACCCGGGGTGCGACATCTGGCTCAACAACCCGCTGCGTCCGCTGGAGGCGTGCGGCACGAGCGGGATGAAGGCCGCACTGAACGGCTGCCTCAACCTCTCGGTCCTGGACGGCTGGTGGGACGAATGGTTCCAGCCGGACTTCGGCTGGGCGATCCCCACGGCGGACGGCACGGGCACGGACGCCGACCACCGGGACGACGTGGAGGCGTCGGCCCTCTACGACCTCCTCGAACAGCGGGTGACGCCCCGCTTCTACGAGCACGGTCAGACCGGCCTGCCCGACCGCTGGATCGAGATGGTCCGCGAGACGCTGACCCACCTCGGCCCGAAGGTCCTGGCCGGCCGTATGGTCCGCGAGTACGTGGAACGCCTGTACGCTCCCGCCGCCCGCGCCCACCGCACCATGACCCCGGACACGGCAAGGGAGTTGGCGACCTGGAAGGCCCGGGTCCGCTCCGCCTGGCACACGGTGACGGTCGACCACGTGGAGACCTCGGCGGCGACCGCCCCTGCCCTGACGGCGGAACTGGGGAGCACACTCTCGCTCCGGGTACGGGTCGGGCTGGGTGCGCTCGCTCCGGACGACGTCGACGTCCAGGCGGTCTCGGGCCGGGTGGATTCGGAGGACAGCATCACCGACGCGTCGACGGTGCCCCTGAAAGCGGTCGGCGGGCCTGATCCGGAGGGGCGCTGGCTGTACGAGGGGCCGTTGTCCCTGCATCGGACGGGGCCCTACGGATACACGGTGCGGATCCTGCCGGCGCACCGGCTGCTGGCGTCGGGCGCGGAGATGGGGTTGGTGGCGGTGCCTTCGGAGGAGCTGGGGGAGGGGGCGGGGGTTCTGATGCGGTGAGCTCGGAGTGTTCCTGCCGGACATGAGAACCGGGCGTAATGATGCCGGAGAAGTAGCGACAGCCAAGGGTGTCGAGAGGGCTGTGCGGGCACGCTCAGCGGCCCGCACAGCCGGGGGATTCGGGGGACTGACGAGCGACACGTTCGTCGGGCGCAGTGACGAGCAGAACCGGTTGCGCTTGTTTGTCAAGGCAGTTGGGGGGGTAACGCCACACTGCTAGAGGATTCCGTATTCGTTGGCCCGGGCCAGAGCTTCGACGCGGTTGCGGGCGCCCAGCTTCTCCAGAGTTCGCTGGAGGTAGGACTTGACGGTGTTGCGGGTAAGGCCGAGAGCCTCGCCGATCTCCGGATTGGTCTCACCCATCGCGACCCTGCGCAGGATCTCGTACTCGCGGCGGGTGAGACCGCGTTCCTTGAGCTTCCTGGCCAGCAGCACATTGAAGTCGGGCTCGAGGTCGGTGCAGTCCACGTATTCGCCGGCGTTCACCCGGCGGATGATGTCCACCAGATCGGAACGCTCGGTGTCTTTGACGACGACGGCGTGGGCTCCGGCGTCGAGTGCCGCGTCCAGAGCCGCGTGCTCCGGATACGCGGTGAAGATCACCACCTTGACGCCGGGACAGTGCGAGCGCAGCGCGCGTATCACTTCAGGGCCGAGCATGTCGGGCAACCGCAGGTCGAGCAGGACGACATCGGGCTGGAGACGTGCCGCAGCCGTGATGGCCTCACGCCCCGAGCGGGCGTATCCGGAGACGGTGATCCATGGAGTGCTGCTGAGCGCCATGGTGACGCCGTCGAGGACGATGGGGTGGTCGTCCACGACCAGCACCCGAATCGCTGTTGTGATCATGCGGGGACCCACGCCTGGACGGTGACGCCGCCGTCTTCGTTGCCACCGATGTCCAGCCGCCCGCCGACCCGTGCCAGGCGCTCGGACATGGTCGACATACCGAGTCCTTCCAGGCCCCTCCCCGTGGTCGGCAGACCCACACCGTCGTCGCTGATCCTCACCGTCACCCCGTCGGAGACGGCGAACACGCTGAGCACGACGGAGCGGGCCTTGGCGTGCTTCTCCACGTTCAGCAGCGCTTCCCGGGCCGTGCCGGAGAGCGCCCCGATGCGTGCCGAGGGCATGGCCGGCAACTCGGTGACGGTGATGAGGCGGGCGACGATGCCCGTGCGCTCCTCGAAGGCGCGACAGTCGCCGCGCAGGGCCACGCCGAGACGGACCTGCTCGGGCGGGGCGCTGAGCGCGTGCAGTGACCCGCGCAGGGCCGCCGCCGCTTCCACAGCCTGCTGCTCGATGTCGCCCAGCCGAGACTGAAAGGCGTCCCCGGAAGGCGGGTCGTCGATCAGCGCGCGGATCCCCGCGCCAATGGTGAACAGCATGGCGCCGACGGTGTCGTGCAGGTCGACGGCGACGCGGCGCCGATCCTCATGGACGGCGACCTCGGCAGCGTGCTTGGCCCGCTCGGCGACGACCGCGGCGGCAGCGGCACGGCCGGCGGCCTGCTCCAGCGCCTGTGTCGCCCGGTCGCCGAACGACGACGTGAACCGGTTGGCTCCGTACAGCACACCCAGCAGCTGGTCCTCATAGATCATGGGAACGGCGATGACCGCGTGCAGGCCCTCACTCTCCACCTGCGACCTGAAGTGGTGCGTGATGTTCTCGGCGCACTGGTAGTCGCTCACCGAAAGCAGACGGCGGTGCTCGATCACCTGCCCGCCGAGTCCGCGGCCTCTGGGCACGGTGAGTCCGTCGATCGCGGGTGTGCGGGTGTTCACCGTGTGTCGCAGCACGATCTGATCGCCGCCGACCGGTTCGCCGACCCACGCCACATCGACCCCGCACGAGGCCGGGACGTCGTCCACGATCCGGCGCATTGCGGTGGAACCGTCGAAGAGGGCCAGGATCTGGCTGTAACCATCGGTGAGTTCGGAGAGCAGGTTCACCTGCGGCGGCCTGTGCCGCTTCAGTGCCACAAGAGACATGCTATGAGGCCTTCCGTCGGGCCACCAGGCTTAATAACAAGCCCGTAATACAGTCCTGCGGCCGATGGTCACCGCTCCTGGGTTCCCGCGCTACCTCCAAGTGGAGACCTCCGCTCGGAGACCTCCACTTGGAGCTGTCAGGCCGCTGCCAGGACGCGCAGTATCTCGCCACCCGCCGGAGCAGGCGGGGAAAGCGACGAAGAACACCGTCATCCGGGACCCCCACCGAGGCGAAGCACGTTGCAGAGTCTCCCGCTCCCACACATGTTCGCGGTCTTGACCATGTCGCGGGGCCGGGCATGCCGTCCCGACGCCACCCGCCGGGTCGGTTCACGCCTGCACGAAACGAGTCACTCCCCGCTTCGGCTCGAACCCTCCCAGTAAGCGCCGGCTGCATCAGGGATGCTCCCAACCACTGAGGTGTGATCAATGAGTACCGAACAATCTGCGAGAGGGCCGTCGAGCGACTCGCTTAATCGGCCGCGACCGATGCGTCGGGTAGCCGCCGCCTCGCTCCTCGGCACCTCCATCGAGTTCTACGACTTCTTCATCTACGGAACTGCGGCCGCACTGGTCTTCGGGCCCCTGTTCTTCCCGGCGCTCGGCGGAGCGGCGGCGACGGTCGCCTCGTTCGCGACGTTCGGCGTGGCGTTCTTCTTCCGTCCCGTGGGCGCGATCCTGTTCGGCCACTTCGGTGACCGCCTGGGACGGAAGAAGACGCTGGTCTCCACCCTGTTGCTCATGGGATCGTCCACGTTCGCGATCGGTCTGGTGCCTACCGCGGAAACGATCGGTGTAGCAGCCCCGATCGTGCTGGTGACCCTCCGGGCGTTGCAAGGGCTCGCGGTCGGTGGCGAGTGGGCCGGTGCGGCGCTGCTCACCGCCGAGTACGCGCCGTCGGGCAAGCGGGGTTTGTACAGCATGTTCCCGCAGCTCGGCCCAGGTATCGCGCTGGCGATGTCCAGCACCACGTTCCTCATCACCGCATTGGCGATGAGCCCGGAGAGCTTCGCGGCCTGGGGCTGGCGGATCCCGTTCCTGCTCAGCTTCGTGTTGGTCGCGGTCGGCCTGTACATCCGGCTGAAGATCGAGGAGACACCGGCCTTCAAACAGTCCACGGCCCGCCGCGAGCAGGTCAAGCTGCCCTTCGTGGAGGCGCTGCGTGACCAGTGGCGACAGGTGCTGCTGACCGGCGGCATGCTGACCATGACGTTCGGAGTCTTCTACACCAGCAGCGTGTACCTCACCAGTTACGCGGGCCAGGCGCCGGGTGTCGGCGTGCTGGGCCTGTCACGCCCCACGGTCCTGGTCGGCGGCATCATCGCAGGGCTTGTCTTCTGCGTTGTCGTCATCACTTCGGCCCTGTACTCCGACCGGATCGGCAGGCGGCGGGTCCTGCTGGTCGGCACCGTCGCCTCGATGATCGTGGGGCCCCTGGCGTTCCTGATCATGCAGCCCGGAAGCATGCTGTCGTTCTTCGTCGGGATCAGCCTGCTGATGGTGGTGCTCGGCATCCCTTACGGCCCGGCCGCCGCCTACCTGCCGGAGCTCTTCCACACCCGGTACCGCTACACCGGCGCCGGCATGGGCTACAACCTGGGCGGCATCCTCGGCGGTGCGGTCCCGCTGATCGTGGCACCGCCGCTGGCAGCCGAGTTCGGCGGTATCGGGGTCGGGTTCTACCTCACGGCGCTCGGGCTGATCAGCACTCTGTGCCTGCTGGCGATGAAGGACACCAAGGACGTGGTCATGGACGGCGGGCCTGCCGCGGTACCGGGGGCCCCCGCGGTCACGACCTCCTGATCTCGACGGCAGGTGGGACGTGCCCGCGGGACGGCCCACCTGCCGCCCGAACGAGCAAGGACACGAGGAGTCCTGTGAGCGACCAGCAGGTTCCCGAGGGGATGACCGAGGTCCCGTTCGCGGCCAGGTGGCCCGCGAGGTGTTGCATCCGGGGGCGGGATCCTGGTCCACATCGCACTCGGTGACCCGCGAACCTCCCGGGACGTTCCGGTAACTGTCGCAGGGGGAGGCGCCGTTGGCCCGTGACGCGACATCACTCCCGCCAGTCGATGAACTCGGAGGAACGATGGCTCACGCTGTAGACCGCCCCCGGAGGAAGCTCACTTCTGAGGCGAGGACCAGATGGTTCGTCGTTCTCATGGTGGCGTTCTCGGTACTCGTGCCTGGAGCCGCTCACTCCACCACATCACCGTCGCTCCAGATCAGGGTGCTGTCGAATCGGGCGGATCTGGTTTCCGGCGGTGACGCCCTGGTCGAGGTGGTGCTGCCCTCCAGGGCAAGGCCCGCGGGAGTGCGCGTGGGCGTCGACGGGCGAGATGTGACGTCTGCCTTCGCCGTCCGGCCCGACGGTCGTTTCCTGGGCCTGATCACCGGACTCAAGGTCGGCGAGAACCTGCTGACGGCCCACGGACAGGCAGGTGCGACCCGTCTCACCGTCACCAACCATCCACCCGGCGGACCGGTGTTCGCCGGGCGCCAGGTACAGCCGTGGGTCTGCGCCACCGAGGAGAACGGTCTCGGCAGCCCGGAGGACGCGGCCTGCAACACCCCGAGGAAGTACGAGCTGTTCTACAAGTCTTCCACGACCGGGCAGTTCAGCACCTACGATCCGAGCAGTCCGCCGCTGGACCTGGCCCGCACCACCACGGACCAGGGTCACAGCGTCCCGTACATCGTGCGCCGGGAAAGAGGCACGATGGATCGCGGCATCTACGACATCGCGGTTCTTTACGAGCCGGGCAAGCCGTGGGAGCCGTGGGCTCCGCAGCGCGGGTTCGACGGCAAGGTGCTGGTGCCGTTCGGCGGGGACTGCACACCGCGGCACACGCAAGGCTCGCCGGACAACTTCCTCAGCGGCGGCGTGTTGCAGGATCACGCCCTGTCGCGCGGTTTCGCGGTGTTCACCTCAAGCCTGAACACGCTCGGGCAGAACTGCAACGACGTGGTGTCTGCCGAAGCGCTGATGATGCTCAAGGAGCACTTCGTCGAGACGTACGGTCCGATCCGCTACACCATCGGCCAGGGCTGCTCGGGCGGATCGATGCAACAGCACTGGATCGCCTCGAACTACCCGGGCCTGGTGGACGGCATCCTGCCTTCCTGCAGCTTCCCGGACATCTGGGAGACGATGCAGGAGGCCGAGGACTGCCACCTGCTCGACCGTCACTTCGACAACTCGCCGCTGTGGGCGGTGACCGCGCAGCGCGCCGCTGCCGCGGGGCACGCCACCGAGGCCACCTGCCGCTCGTGGGACAACGCCACGGAGATCGCGAACTACGCCAAGATCTGGCTGGACCCGGACAACGGCGTGGCCTGCCTGGGCGGCCGGCTCGGCGGCAATACCGGCTCTGAGCCCAACCCGCCCTGGGTGTACGACGCGAAGACCAACCCCAAGGGGGTCCGCTGCACCCTGCAGGACTACATGGTCGCGGTCTTCGGCCGCCGGCAGAACGACGGGTTCGCCAACCGGCCGTACGACAACGTCGGCGTCCAGTACGGCCTGAAGGCTCTCGAATCCGGCAAGATCACCGCCGAGCAGTTCATCGACCTCAACGAGAACATCGGCGGGCTGGACATCGACGGGAACTGGCAGCCCGAGCGCAGCAAAGCCGACTGGGAAGCGCTGGAGATCGCGTACCGCTCGGGACGGGTCACCTTTCCGCGTGAGGCGGCGAAGGTGCCGATCATCGACCTGCGCGGCTCCAGCAACCTGGAGATCCACACCGATTTCCACAGTTATGCGATGCGGGAGCGGCTGATCGCGGCCAACGGTCATGCCGGCAATCAGATCATCTGGACCAGTCCCGAACCCGTGCAGGGCAACCCCACCGCGAACGAGCAGGCGTTCCTGCTGATGGACACGTGGCTGTCCGCCATCGAAGCGGACACATCCACCGTTCCACTCGAGACCAAGGTTCTGCGCAACAAACCCGCCGCCGCGGTCGACGCGTGCTGGATCGCCGGCAAGAAGGTCACCGACATGTCGGTCTGCCGGGAGGAGTTCCCGTACTTCGGCGACCCGCGCATCTCCGCCGGAGGCCCACTGGCCGACAACATCCTCAAGTGCCGGGTCAAGCCCCTCAACCGCGGCGACTACTCCGTCGACCTCACCCAGGCTCAGTGGAAACAGCTGCGGAAGACCTTCCCGGGCGGGGTGTGCGACTACCGTGAGCCAGGGGTGGCCCAGCAGCCTTCGCTGCCGTGGCTGACATTCGCCGGTGGGGCCGGCGGACGGTCGCTCGGCCCAGCGCCTCGGTCCGGGCCCACCCTCCTGGGCGGCTCGAAGGCCACCCCGAACAGGACATCGACGCCCGTTCCGTCACCGAAGGGCGCCTGACCCGTGACGGCGTACGTCAGGGTGGCGGCCGGCGAGAAGACGTCGGAGGCGGCGGTCACCTCGCGACCCGGACCAGGTCCTCCTCAAGATTGAGGCAGCACGCTTGTGCGACAGGGGAGTTGCCCGGTATCCGCGGCCAGGTACTCGCGCCGAGTCGCCCGGCGCAGTCAGTCCTCGCCGTACTCCCCGCACAGCCGCCGCAGCACGACCCCGCACCGCCGTGCGTAGGCGTGCTGCAGGCCGCGCGTCGCGGGCCCGGCCGCCTTGGCGTACCACTTGGCGCCGCGGCTGAACGCGCTGACCGTCAGCCATACCGTGCCGTCGCCCGTGCGGTCCACGACGAAGGCCTCCTCGCCGCACTCCGGGTGGCCGGTCAGCGTGCCGTACGCCCAGCCCGCGCGGCGGTGTTCCTCCACCGTCCAGACCACGCGACAGGGTGCCTTGATGACGGCGGCCAGGGTCACCGTGACGTCGACGTCGGGGGCCGCGCGGTCGGCGCTCGCGTCGATGCCGACGCCCATCGCGCGGTGCATCTCCCAGGTCAGGACGGCCTCGGAGGCACGCCGGAAGACCGCCTCGCCCTCGCCTATGCGGGTGCGCACATGCAGGTGGTGGAAGCCGGGCGGGCAACGGAAGCCGCGCTCGCGGGTCGCGCCGACCTCCGTGTACGTGAAGGACATGGGACCCAGGGTAGGGAGGGGGGTCGGGGTGGCTGTCCGGCGGGGGGTACGGGAACCGTGGAGGTGCGGGAAGCGCGGGGGTGCGGACACGCGTACGGCGGGGCGGTCCCCGGAAATGCCTTCGTTCCGGGTACCGCCCCGCCGGTCAGCCACCGCTCATGCTGCCTGTGCGCCGGTCGTCACGCGGTGACGTTGACCGCCGCCCAGGCCGCGTTCACCGCCGCGTACTCCGTGCTGGTGGCGCCGTACAGGGCCGAGGCCGCCGACAGGGTCGCCGTGCGGGCTCCCTTGTAGTTGGTCGTCGACGTCATGTACTCGGTGAGTGCCTTGTACCAGATCTGGACGGCCTTGGCGCGGCCGATGCCGGTGATCGTGGAGCTGTTGTACGTGGGGGAGTTGTAGCTGACGCCGTTGATGGTCTTGGCGCCGCTGCCCTCGGAGAGAAGGTAGAAGAAGTGGTTCGCCGGGCCCGACGAGTAGTGCACGTTCAGGCTGCCCAGGGTCGACGACCAGTAGTTGGCCGAGGAGCCGTCCTTGCTCGGCTGGTCCATGTGACGCAGCGGCGAGCCGTCGCCGTTGATGTCGATCTCCTCGCCGATGAGGTAGTCACCGACGTCGGAGGAGTTCGCCGCGTAGAACTCGACGGCCGTGCCGAAGATGTCGGACGTCGCCTCGTTCAGGCCGCCGGACTCGCCCGAGTAGTTCAGGCCCGCCGTGTTGGAGGTGACGCCGTGGGTCATCTCGTGGCCGGCCACGTCGATCGAGGTCAGCGGGTGCGTGTTGCCCTCGCCGTCGCCGTACGTCATGCAGAAGCAGCTGTCCGACCAGAACGCGTTGACGTACGCGTTGCCGTAGTGGACGCGGGAGTACGCGGCGACACCGTTGTTCTTGATGCCGGAGCGGCCGAACGTGTCCTTGTAGAAGTCCCACGTCTTCTGCGCGCCGTACGCGGCGTCGACGGCCGCGGTCTGGTCGGTGGTCGAGCTGGAGGCCGCGCCGGTGCCCCAGGTGTCGTCGGCGTCGGTGAACAGGGTGCCCGCGGAGGAGGAGGTGGCCCGCGCCTTGTTGTACGTCTTGTGGCTGCCACGGGTGGTGTCGGTCAGCTGGTACGTCGAGCCGGACAGCGTCGTGGTCAGGGCGACGGTGCCGGAGTACAGGCTCTTGCCGGTGCCGGTCTCGATGCCCTGGTACTCGTACAGCTTCTTGCCGGTGGCCGCGTCGGTGACGACGTGCAGCTCGTTCGGGGTGCCGTCCTCCTGGAGGCCGCCCACGACGGTCTCGTACGCGAGGGTCGGGGTGCCCGAGGCGGCCCAGATCACCTTGCGGGGGGCGTTCGACGCCTTCGACTCGGTGGAGCCGGCCTTCTTGGCGAGCGTGACGGCCTGCTTCTCGACGGCGGTCGTGGTCACCTCGGGGGAGAGGTCGGTGACCTTGAGGGCGGCGTTGTGCGCCTTGGTCACGCCCGCTGTCTCACCGGCCGCGTTCTCGTGCACGACGAGGTCGCCGCCGAGGACCGGCAGGCCCGCGTAGGTGCGCTCGTAGCGGGTGTGGAGGGTGCCGTCGGCGTCCTTGAGGACGTCACGGACGACGAGCTTCTCCTGGGCGCCGAGGCCTATCTCGTCGGCGGTCGCCGGGGCTTCGGCGGCGGCTTCCTGGATGAGGGCCGTGCGCGTGGCCGGGGTCAGCGTCATCGGTACGGCGGCGGCCCCGGCCTTGGTGGCGGT
The DNA here is from genome assembly GCF_044333925.1 of Streptomyces sp. NPDC020898. Classification (NCBI taxonomy): domain Bacteria; kingdom Bacillati; phylum Actinomycetota; class Actinomycetes; order Kitasatosporales; family Streptomycetaceae; genus Streptomyces; species Streptomyces sp. NPDC020898. The sequence continues at coordinate 344,016 of NZ_JBIRRV010000010.1, read as the reverse complement.
CGGCTCGGTCTCGGCGGAGGCGCCGGTGGTCAGACCGGTGGTGAGGAGGGCTCCGGCCGCGAGGGCGGTGGCGATGGCCAGGGTCGTGCGCTTGTGACGCGCGTAGATGGGGGTCACGCGAACTCCTTTGTGGGGGATCCGGACGGTCTTGGGGTGATCGTCCGGAGGTGGTACCTGTGCAGTTGGAGTGCTGTTGCGGCGTGCGGTGGAAGAGTGACATCGGGGGCGCGTACATGTCAGGACCCCAAAGTGATGTTGGCCGAAAATCAACTGCCGGGTGAATATTTCGTGCACGTAACACGACACGACCGGACGCGATCCGGAGCAGTGCCGGGGCAGCCAAGAGGGGTGCCGCCCCGGTGAGTTGTTCCACCGGGGCGGCACCCCTCCCGCTGAGCCCCTACGGGCCGTGTGTTCAGGTCGTCGGGAAGGTGATCTTCCAGCCGTTGATCCTGCCGACGTCCTGCGCCGCCCGGTCCTGGACCCTCAGGACCCAGGTTCCGTTGGCGACTTCGGAGGAGGCGTTGACCGTGAACGGTTCGCTCACGTCGTCGGCCGAGTCACCTGAGCTGAACGGCTTCAGGTTGTAGACCGTGCCGTCCGGCGCCACCAGGTCGACGACGAGGTCGCCGCGCCAGGTGTGCGTGATGTCCGGCGTGACCACCAGGTTGGTCGGCGCGTTGCCGGTGATGCCGGTGACCGCGAGCGGCGACGTCACGGCGGCGCCGTTGTCCGGAATCGATACGTCGGTCGTGGACTCGAAGTTGGTGCCGGTACCACCGCCACCGCCACCGGGACGCGTGCCGACGTTCACACCGGCCCACGCGTTCTGCACACCCACGTACTCGGCGCTGTCGGTGCCGTACAGCTCGCCGGCCGCCGCGAGGGTGCCGGTGCGGGCCGCCGCGTAGTTGGTGGTCGTCGTGAACTTCGTGGTGAGCGCGCGGAACCAGATCTTCTCCGCCGCGGCCCGGCCGATGCCGGTCACCGCGAGCCCGTCCGAGGTGGGCGAGTTGTAGTTGACGCCGTTGATGGTCTTGGCGCCGCTGCCCTCGGAGAGGAGGTAGAAGAAGTGGTTCGCGGGGCCCGACGAGTAGTGCACGTCGATCGACCCGATGCCCGAGTACCAGCTGTCCCGCGACGACCCGTCCTTGTCCGGCTCGTCCATGTAACGCAGCGGCGTGCCGTCGCCGTTGATGTTGATCTCCTCGCCGATGAGGTAGTCACCGACGTCGGAGGAGTTGTTCGCGAAGAACTCGACCGTCGAGCCGAAGATGTCGGACGTCGCCTCGTTGAGACCGCCCGACTCGCCGGAGTAGTTCAGCCCCGCCGTGACAGAGGTGAGACCGTGCGTCATCTCGTGCGCGGCCACGTCGATCGACGTCAGCGGGTTGGCGTTGCCCGAGCCGTCGCCGTACGTCATGCAGAAGCAGCTGTCCTGCCAGAACGCGTTGACGTAGTTGTTGCCGTAGTGGACGCGCGAGTACGCGCCGACACCGTCGCCACGGATGCCGGAGCGCCCGTGCACGTTCTTGTAGTAGTCCCAGGTCAGCGCGGCGCCGTAGTGGGCGTCGGCGGCGGCCGACTCCAGGTTGGCCGGCAGGCCGTTGCCCCAGATGTCGTCGGCGCCCGAGAAGAGGGTGCCGGTGCCGGAGGTGCCGCGGTTCAGGTTGTACGTCTTGTGGGCGCCGCGCGCGGCGTCCGTGAGGTTGTACGTCGTCCCGGACTGCGTGGTGCCGAGGTTGACCGTGCCGCTGTACACCGTGTTGCCGGTTCCGGTTTCGATCGCCTCCCACTCGAAGAGCTGCTCACCGCTGGTGGCGTCCGTGATGACGTGCAGCTCCTGCGGGGTGCCGTCGTGCTGGAAGCCGCCGACGACCGTCTCGTACGCGAGGACGGGGGTGCCGCTCGCCGCCCAGATCACCTTGCGCGGCGCCTTGTTGACGTCGGGGCTCTTGGCCTCCTCCGCCTTCGCCGCGCCCAGCGCCTGGCTCTCCGCCTTCGAGGCGGCGATCTTCGGCGTGAGGGACGCGACCTTGATGGTGGCCCTGGCCGCCTTCACGATGCCTTCCGTGGCACCGGACTTGGCGGTCTCGACCACCATGTCGCCGCCCAGCACCGGGAGTCCGTCGTACGTGCGCTCGTAGCGCGTGTGCAGGGTGCCGTCGCCGTCCTTGAGGACGTCACGGACGACGAGCTTCTCCTTGGCGCCCAGACCGAGTTCGGCGGCCGTCTGCGCCTTGGTGGCGTTGGCCTCGGCCAGCAGCGCGGCGCGCTGGGCGGGGGACAGCTTGACGGACTCGGAGCCCGGTATGACCTTGCCCGCGGCCAGAGGTGCCTTCTCCGGGGCTGCGGTGGCGGCACCGGACTGAACGGCCGCTGCCAGTAGGGCGGTTACCGCGACGAGGGCGCCGGTGGCGACCCGTCGCTGGGTACTGCGGGAGAACCGGGAGGTGCTGGTGGGGGTCGCGTGGGGGGTGCGTCTGTGGGACTGGCGTCTCAACACTGACTCCTTCTGCTTGGCCACTGATCGAGCGGCCAGGGGGGACCGGACGGTGGTGGCCCGTCCGGGGCAGAACAGGTGCGTGCGGATGCGCGGCGAGAACACAGCGGTGTGGCTGTGGAGCCGCTGTGAAGGTGCCGTGGGAAGAGTCGCAGGCGAGCGCCTGCCCTGTCAGGACCGCGTCAATAAGTTGGCTGGAAACGGTCCGTTGTCCGGATGGTCATGTTCGCTATACGGGCTATTTAGTAGAAGTTGGCCGCGCGTCCCCGGAGTGGGACTCCGGCTGCTCCCCGTGCCACGACCGCCACAGTGCCGCGTACGCCCCGTCCGCCGCCACCAGCCCCTCGTGCGTGCCGAGTTCGGTGAGCAGCCCCTCCTCCATCACGGCCACCCGGTCCGCGTCGTGCGCCGTGTGCAGCCGGTGTGCGATCGCGATCACGGTCCGCCCTTCGAGTACGGCGGCCAGCGCGCGCTCCGTATGACGCGCGGTCGCCGGATCGAGCAGCGCCGTCGCCTCGTCCAGGATCAGCGTGTGCGGGTCGGCCAGCACCACGCGGGCCAGGGCCAGTTGCTGGGCCTGCGAACCGTCGGTCGACTCCCCGTCGCCGCCCAGCGCGGTGTCCAGCCCGGCCGGCAGCCCGCGCACCCAGTCCTCGGCGCCGACTGCGGCCAGCGCCGCCCACAACTGGGCGTCCGTGGCGGCCGGTTCGGCGATCAGCAGGTTGTCCCGGACCGTGCCGAGGAAGACATGGTGCTCCTGCGTGACGAGCACGACCTGCCGCCGCAGCTCCTCGGGCCCCAGCGAGGCGATCGGTACGCCGCCCACGGTCACCGTGCCCGAACGCGGCTCGTCGATCCCCGCGAGCAGCCGGCACAACGTCGTCTTGCCCGCACCCGACGGCCCCACCACCGCGAGCCGTTCACCCGGCCGCACCGTCAGATCGACCCCGCGCAGCACCTCGCCCCCACGGTCGTACGCATACCGCACACCCACCACGTCGATCCGGTCGTCCACCGGCACCGGGGACTCCTCCGACCCGCTGGGGCCTGTCGTCACATTCCCGCCTGCCTGGCGACGCCATGCACGCCCTCTCGCCGCACCGGGCACAGACCCACGTACAACCAGTACGAGGGCCAGTGCCCGGCACGCCGAGAGCACGCACCTGACGCCGCCAGGCCCGCCCTTCGGGCGGACGACGGGAATGTGACGACAGGCCCCAGGCGCCTGGCCGAGCCCCTCCACTCGTGCGAACGAGGCGCTGCTGGACTGGAGTTGCTCGGCCCAGGTCAGCACCTCGTCGAGCGGCGCCTCCAACTGCCGCAGATACAGGGCAGCCGCCACGACCGCACCCAGGCTCACCGCCCCCTCCCCGAGCAGCGCGCCGCCCACCACCAGCACGGCGACCACGGGAAGGACGTACGACACCTCCACCGGCGGAAAGAACACGGTCCGCAGATACAGCGTGTGCAGGCGCCGGCGACGGGACTCGTCCAGCGCGTCCCGGCTCACCGCCACCCGCCGCTCCGCCAGCCCGAACGCCTCGACCGTGCGGGCCCCGGTGGCGGTCGCCGCGAGGATCTCCGCGACCTCGGAGTTCGCGGCACCCTCGGCGAGATACGCGGTGCGCGCCCGGCGCAGATACCAGCGCAGCGCGAACCAGATGCCGGCCTGCGCGAGCAGCGCGGACAGGCCCAGCAGCGGGTCGAGCGCGAACACGGCGCCGACGATGAACAGACACTGCACCGAGGCGATGAGCAGCTCCGGCCCCGCATCCCGCAGCGTCGCGCCGACCGTGTTGACGTCGGCCGTCCCCCGGGCCGTGAGATCGCCGGTCCCCGCCCGCTCCACCACCGAGGCGGGCAGCGCGAGCGCCCGGTCCACGAACTCCTCGCGCACCCGCGCCAGCGTCCGCTCCCCGAACCGGTACCCCACGTACCGCGCCCAGCGCGCCAGCAGCAACTGCGCCACCGCGCACACCACGATGACCAGCCCGAGCCGGTCCACGGCCCCGACCCCGGCGCCCGCCCGCACCTCGTCGATGATCCGCCCGAGCAGCCAGGGCGCGACGAGCCCGGCACCGGCCGCAGCCGAGTTCAGCAGCAGCACGGCGGCGAAGGCACGGGAGTCGGCGCGGATCAGCCGGACGGCGGCCCGGCGTACGTCGGCGGCGCCGGCGATGGGCAGTTGGGCACTCACCGTACGGACTCCTCGATGTCTGCGATGCCTGCCAGCTCTTCTTCTTCGTCGGTCTCGTCCGCGTCGCGCGCCACCAGGGCCCGGTATCCGGGTTCCTCCGCGAGCAGCCGCTGATGACTCCCGACGGCCGCCGTCTTGCCGTCGACCAGGTAGTACACGGTGTCCGCCCGGTCCAGCAGCAGCGGCGAGGTGGAGGCCACCACGGTTGTACGGTCCATGCGGTCGCCGCGCTCGGCGCGCAGCCGGTCCGCCACGGCGGCCTCGGTGTGCGCGTCCAGCGCCGAGGTCGGCTCGACGGCGAGCAGCACCTCGGGGTCGGCGAGCAGCGCCCGCACCAGCCGTACGCGCTGCCGCTGCCCGCCGGAGAGGTTGCGGCCCTGTGCGTCGATCGCCGAGCCGAGCCCGTCCGGCAGCCCGAGGACGATGTCCTCGGCGACGGCCGCCCGCACCGCCCGCGCGATGGCCTCGTCGGTCGACTCCCGGCGCCCGCAGACCAGTTCGCGCAGCGTCCCGGCGAACAGATCGGCCTCGTTGTCGGCGACCAGGATGCGGGCGCGGACCTCGGCCAGCGACATCCCGTCGAGCCGTACGCCGCCCCAGGTCACCGCCGACGGCACGAACCGGCCGAGCCGGTCGACGACGACGGCGGCATCGGCGGGCCGGGCACCGGTGAGCGCGGTCAGCCGCCCCGGTACGGCGTGTACTCCCGACTCGGGGTCGTGCAGGGCGGCGGGCGACACCGGCGCGTCCAGGCAACCCCCGCTGTCCGCCCCCGTGTCGGTGTGGTCGGGTTCGAGGCGCAGGAATCGCACGACCCGCCCGGCGGCCACCAGGGCGCGGCTGATCTGGAAACCGCACTCGATGAAGAAGGCCACCGGCACGATCAGGACGGCGACATAGCCGTACACCGACACCAACTCGCCGATGGAGATGTCCCCTTGGGCCGCCAGCCGGGCCGCGAGCCAGGTCACCAGGGCCAGGAACAGCGTCGGCAGCCCGACCCCGAGCGCCTGGATCCAGCTGCTCACCGCCCCGACCCGGTACCCCTGCTCCTGGAGGCGGCGCGAGTCACGGCGGAACGCGTCGGCGAACAGCCCTTTGCCGCCGAGTCCGTTGAGGACGCGCAGCCCGCCCGAGAGGTCCCCGATCCGGGCGGTCAGGACACCCTGCCGCTCCCGGTACGACGACTCCACTCCCTGCAGCCGCCCGAGCAGTGGTCCGACGAGCAGCGCGACGACCGGCACGCCCAGCAGGATCACCGCGGCGAGCGTCGGCGACACCGACAGCAGCAGCCCGGCGACCACCCCGTAGGAGACGATCGCGCCGACGCCCGGCCCGACGAAGGTCAGCGACTGCGCGATCGTCGACACATCGCCGACGCCGATCGTGACGACCTCCCCGGCCCCGACCTGCCGGGGCAGCGCCGCCCCCAGCCGCACGGCCTGCCCGATCACGACCTTGACCGTACGGAAGTTGGCGTCCATCCGGACCCGGGTCATCGTGCGGTGCCGCATGATGCTCAGCCACGCGCTGAACGTCCCGGCGGCGAGTATCCCGGCGGCCCAGCCGGCCAGCACCGCCTGGTCGCCCGGTTCGAGACCGTCGTCGATGGCCCGCGACATCAGATACGGCGACAGCGCCATCAGCGTCGTCCAGCTGCTGCCCAGCAGCGCCCCGACGGCACACCGCCGCCACTGCTGCCGCACCAGCCACAGCAGATATCGGGCGGAGCCACGGGAGTCGGGCGTGCCGGGATCCTCGTACGCGTCGATCATTTTCCTTCTCGTCCCCGTTCCGACCCGGTTCCCGTCCTGCACCTACGAACTCACGACGTCACGAACTCTCGAACTCACGCCAGGCTGTCCCGCCAGGCGCGGTGCAGATCCGCGAACCGGCCCGTACCGGCGATGAGTTCGTCCGGTGGCCCGTCCTCGACGACCCGTCCGTGCTCCATCACCAGCACCCGGTCGGCGATCCCGACGGTCGACAGCCGGTGGGCGATGACCACGGCGGTACGCCCCTTCAGCACCGTCGACATCGCGCGCTGCACGGCCCGTTCCCCCGGGATGTCGAGCGAGCTGGTCGCCTCGTCGAGGATCAGCACCGCCGGATCGGCGAGCAACGCCCGCGCGAACGCGACCAGTTGACGCTGCCCGGCGGAGATACGGCCACCTCGTTTGCGTACGTCCGTGTCGTAGCCCTCGGGCAGGGCGCTGATGAAGTCGTGGGCGCCGATGGCCTTCGCCGCCCGTTCGATCTCCTCGCGCTCGGCGTCGGGGCGGCCGATGGCGATGTTGTCGGCGACGCTCCCGGAGAACAGGAAGGCCTCCTGCGTCACCATCACGACCCCGCGCCGCAGGTCGGTGCCCGACAGGTCGCGCAGATCGACGCCGTCGAGGAGGACGTGTCCCTCGGTGGGGTCGTAGAAGCGGGCGAGCAGCTTGGCCAGGGTGGACTTGCCTGCGCCGGTCGAGCCGACGACCGCGACGGTCTGCCCGGCCGGGAGGGTGAGGTCGAAGCGGGGCAGCACCTCGCCGCCGGTGCGATAGGCGAACCGGACCCCGTCGAAGACGACCTCGCGACCCGGGTGCTCCGACTCGAGTACCGGGAGCTGTACGGGAGTTGACGGCTCCGGAACGGAAGGTGTCTGGGCGAGCAGCCCGGAGATCTTCTCCAGGGAGGCGGTGGCCGACTGGTACGAGTTGAGGAACATGCCGAGCCGGTCGATGGGGTCGTACAGCCGGCGCAGATAGAGCACGGCGGCGGCCAGCACACCCAGTTCGAGGGAGTCGTTCGCGACCCGGTGGGCACCCCACAACACCATGCCCGCGACAGCGGTGTTGGCGACGATCCGGGAGCCGACGACGTAACGGGCCATCTCCAGCAGCGCGTCGCCGTTCGTGCGCTCGTGGCGCCGGTTGAGCACCTCGAACTCGGCGTCGTTGGCGCGCTCGCGGCGGAACGCGCGCACCGGCCGGATGCCGTTCATCGTCTCGACGAACTTGACGATGACGGTCGCGATGGCGGTGGACCGCCGCCCGTACACCCGGGCGGCCCGGCGCCGGTAGAGCCGGATGAGGAGACCGAGGGGGACGAAGGACGCGACGGCGAGCGCGCCGAGGCCGAAGTCCAGCCAGAGCAGGACCACCGAGATGTAGGCGAACGACAGGGCGACGGTGACGAGTTCCTGGAGCCCGTCGTTCAGCAGCTCGCGCAGCGACTCGACGTCCGCCGTGGAACGGGAGATCAGCCGGCCCGAGGTGTAGCGCTCATGGAAGTCGAGGCTGAGCGCCTGCGCGTGCCGGAAGATACGCCCGCGCAGATCGAGCAGCGCGTCCTGACTGACCCGGGCGGCGGACGAGACGAACCAGTACTGCAGCGCGCCCGACGCCACCGCGCACAGCAGATAGCCGACCCCGACGGCGACGAGCGGCCCGTTGTCGTGGTCCCGGAAGGCCGGTACGGCACTGTCGATCGCGTACGCGACGAGCAGCGGGCCCGCCTGGACGGCCGCCTGCTGGAGCAGCAGGAGCACGGCGGTGAGGACGACCCGGCCCTTCATCGGAGCGAGCAGGGAGCGCAGCAGGCCGGCGGTGGCACCGGGCGGCGTGGGGAGGTCGTCCTGGTCGAACGGGTCGCCGGTGGCAGGGAGTTGGGGAGCGCCGGGGGCAGGGGAGGTGTCCGCGTCGGAGTCCTGCCGGGGGTGTTCGTCCGGGGTCGGCGCGGTGGTCGTGGGCGCCGTCATCGGGCGGCCTCCTCGAAACTGTCGGTGCCGTGAGCGGTGTCGCTGCGATCGGTCTCCTCGTCCGCGCCGGCCATCAGCCAGGCGTACTCGGCGTTCGTGCGCAGGAGTTCGTGGTGGGTGCCCACGGCGGCGACCCGGCCGCCGGAGAGCAGGGCGACCCGGTCGGCGAGCAGGACCGTGGACGGGCGGTGCGCCACGATCAGGGCCGTGGTGTCGGCGAGGACCCGGCGCAGCGCGGCCTCGACGGCGGCCTCCGTGTGCACGTCCAGCGCGGACAGGGGGTCGTCGAGGACGAGGAACCGGGGCCTGCCCACGACCGCCCGGGCCAGCGCCAGCCGCTGCCGCTGGCCGCCGGACAGGCTGAGGCCCTGCTCGCCGACCTGGGTGTCCGTCCCGTGCGGAAGCGAGTGCGCGAACTCGGCCTGCGCGACGGAGAGCGCGTGCCGCAACTCGGTCTCGCCCGCCTCGTCCCCGGCGCCCATGAGGACGTTGTCGCCGACGCTCGCCGAGAAGAGGGTGGGCTCCTCGAAGGCGACGGCGACGAGGGCGCGCAGCTCTTCTCTGGGCAGGGCGGCGATGTCGCGCCCGTCGAGGGTGATGCGTCCCGAGGTCACCTCGTGCAGCCGGGGGACGAGCGCGGTGAGCGTCGTCTTGCCGCTGCCCGTCGTACCGACGAGGGCCATGGACTCGCCGGGCCGGATGTGGAGGTCGACGCGGTCCAGGACGGGCGGGGAGTCGGCGGGAGCGTCGGGATACCGGAAGGTGACGCCGTGGAAGCGCAGCCCGGCTCCGCCGGTTCGCAGTATTTCGGCTGCGGGCTCGGTGGGGGCTGGTCGCGCAGTTCCCCGCGCCCCTTCGGGGGCGCCGTAGTGACCGTGGGGGGTCGCGTGCCCGTCGGACGCAGCGGGGGCACCGGAGTTGGGAAGCGCCTCGTTCCCCGCCTCCCCGGCCCCCTCGGGCTGCTCGTCCATCACCTCGAAGTACCGTTCCGTGGCGGTGGCCGCGTCCTGGCTCATCGCGAGCAGGAAGCCGATGGAGTCGACGGGCCAGCGCAGGGCGAGGGCGGTGGAGAGGAAGGCGACCAGCGTGCCCGCCGACAACTCACCGTCGGCGACCTGCACGGTCCCCAGCACGAGCGCCGCCCCGATCGCCAGCTCCGGCAGCGTGACGATCACCGCCCAGATCCCCGACAGCAGCCGGGCCTTGTGCAGTTCGGTCCCGCGCAACGTCCGCGACAGCTCACGGAACGCCCGCGCCTGACTCCGGTGCCGCCCGAACCCCTTGATGATCCGGATGCCGAGCACGCTCTCCTCGACGACCGTCGTCAGGTCGCCCACCTGGTCCTGGGCCCGCCGGGCCACGAGGTGGTAGCGCCGCTCGAAAATGATGCACACGATCAGTACGGGGATGGCGGGCCCCAGGATCACCAGCCCGAGCGACCAGTCCTGAACCAGCATGATGATCACGCCGACCAGGATCGTCACCCCGTTGACCAGCAGGAACGTCAGCGGAAAGGCCAGGAACATCCGCAGCAGCATCAGGTCCGAGGTCGCCCGGGACAGCAACTGACCGGACGGCCACCTGTCGTGGAAGGCGACCGGCAGCCGCTGGAGCCGCCGGTACAGATCCGCCCGCATCGCCGCCTCGACCCCGGCCAGCGGCCGGGCCACCAGCCACCGCCGCAGCCCGAACAGCACCGCCTCCCCGAGCCCGAGCAGCAGCAGCCACAGCGCCCCGAACCACACGCCGCGGGAGTCCCCGTCGGCGATCGGCCCGTCCACCATCCACTTCAGGACAAGCGGGATCACCAGCCCCATGCACGACGCGAGGACGGCGACGAACGCGGCCGTGAACAGCCGTACGCGCACCGGCCGCACATAGGGCCACAGGCGCAGCAGCGTGCGTACGGCGGAACGGCCGCGGGTGTTTGCAGTTTCAGGTTCCTTGGTGTTTGCACGTGTCGTGGACATCAGAGCCGAGCCTACGGATCCCCACTGACAGTGCCTACCGGGTTTTGGCCCGGATCGGGTCGGGCGCAGGTCCTACGACCTGCGTGTTCGAAGAGTCGTATGTGAAGTCGTACGTGTGCATCAACCGATCGGCTGATGCCGGTCCGAGCGCGTCGGCCGATGTGCCGTCCGTTCCCGTACCGCGACTCTGATGGGCATGTCCGTCATCGAAGTAAGCGAACTGCGCAAGTCCTACGGCGGCCGACCGGTCGTGGACGGCGTCTCCTTCGCCGTCGAGGAGGGCGAGATCTTCGGCATCCTCGGCCCGAACGGCGCCGGCAAGACCACCACCGTCGAGTGCGTCGAGGGCCTGCGCGTCCCCGACGCCGGCCGGGTCCGCGTCACCGGCCTCGACCCGGTCGCCGACCACGAGGCCACCAGCCGTGTCCTGGGCGCCCAGCTCCAGCAGAGCGAGTTGCAGGCGAAGCTCACCGTCCGCGAGGCCCTGGAGCTGTACGCCGCCTTCTATCCTCTCCCGGCCGACTGGCACCCTTTGGCCGAGCGCCTCGGCCTGACCGCCCACCTCACGGCCAGGTTCGGCAAGCTCTCCGGCGGCCAGAAACAGCGCCTGTTCATCGCACTCGCACTGATCGGCAACCCGAGGGTGGTCGTCCTCGACGAACTGACGACGGGCCTCGATCCCCGCGCCCGCAGGGACACCTGGCAACTCATCGAGGACGTACGGGCAAGCGGCGTGACGGTCCTCCTGGTGACCCACTTCATGGAGGAGGCGCAGCAACTGTGCGACCGGATCGCCGTGATCGACAAGGGGCGGATCGCCGCCCTGGACACCCCGGCCGGCCTGATCCGCCGCTCGGCGGGCGCCACGTTGATCAGCTTCACGCCGTCCGCGCCGCTGCCCGAGGACGCGCTGCGGACGCTTCCGGCGCTCGCCTCGGTCGAGTACAAGGACAGCCGAGTCACCCTCTCCGGCACCGACGAGACCGTCGACGCCGTCCTCACGCTCCTCGCCCGCAGCCATGTCACCGCCCACCAACTCCGTGTCACCGACGCCACGTTGGACGACGCGTTCCTCGACCTCACGAAGGAGGAAGCGGCATGAGCGCCATGAGTGCCACGAGCACGTCCGTCGTCAACACCGCCGTACTGAAGACCGAGTTCCGCCTTCTCCGCCGCGAACCCGGCGCCCTCTTCTGGATCCTGCTCTTCCCGACCCTCCTCCTGGTGATCCTCGGCGCGATCCCCGCCTTCCACGACCACGAACCCGGCCTGGGCGGCCTGCGGACGATCGACGTGTACGTCCCCGTGGCCGTGCTGCTCGGGCTGATCGTCGGCGGGATCCAGGCCATGCCGCAGACCCTCACCGCTTACCGCGAGCACGGCGTCCTGCGCCGGATGTCCACCACCCCGGTCCGCCCGGCAGCCCTTCTCTCCGCGCAGATGCTGGTGTACGGCGGGGCGGCCCTGACGTCGTCGCTGCTCGCCCTCGCGGTCGGGCGCCTGGCCTTCGACGTACGACTGCCACAGCAGCCCTTCGGCTACGCGGCGGCCCTGCTGCTGACGGTCCTGGTCGCCCTCGCGCTCGGCGCCGTGATCTCCGCACTGTCCCGGACGACGAAGATCGCGGGCGCGATCGGCTCGGCCGTGTTCTTCCCGGCGATGTTCTGTGCGGGCGTGTGGCTGCCGGTGCAGACCATGCCGGACGTGTTGGCCGAGGCCGTCGGCTACACACCGTTCGGCGCGGCGTCCGAGGCCCTGAACCAGGCGGCGGCGGGAGACTGGCCCGGCTGGGACCACCTGGGCGTGCTCGTGGCCTGGACCGTGCTGCTCACGGCGGGCGCCTCGCGCTGGTTCCGCTGGGAGTGAGGGGAGAGCCCGTGCAGACCGGGGAGACTCGGCAGACTGGGGAGATGACCGCGGCGGACCAGCAACTCGAGCATCGTTGGGACCAGCTCCACACCTGGGGTCCGTACGGGCTGCTCGTTGTCTCCTCTGTCCTTTCGATCCTCGCCGGCGAGCTGATGGCGGGCCCCGCCGAGTGGTACGCGGCCGGCGCGCTGGTGGTCGCCGCGGTGGCGCTCCAGCTGTGGCACGGGCCTCGCCGCGGCCGCCGGACCCCGTCCCGCCGCGGGACCGTCTACTACGTCCTGCGCTGGGTGATCTCCTTCGCCCTCACCTGGCTGAACCCGTTCTTCGCGTTCTACGCGTCCACCGGCTACTTCGACACCGACGAAGTGGTGGCCGGAACGCGCCGGCAGCGGCTCGGCCTCTTCGCCACAATCGTCGTGGTGGCGGGCGCACAGGCAGGCGGGCTGCCGTTCCACAACCCGGTCCAGTGGGTGCTGTTCGGCGTGATGGTGGTCGCGAACAACGCCCTGCTCATGATGATCGGCCATCTCACCCAGCAGGAGGAGCAGCGCTCCCGCGACCGGGCCGTCACCATCGCCGAACTGGAGCGCACCAACACGGCGTTGCAACAGGTCCTCGACGAGAACGCCGCCCTCCACGCCCAACTCCTCGTCCAGGCAAGGGAAGCGGGCGTCGCGGACGAACGCCGCCGGCTCGCCGCCGAGATCCACGACACCATCGCCCAGGGCCTGACCGGGATCATCGCCCAGCTCCAGGTGGTGGCGAACACACCGGACCCGGCGACCGCCGGTGAACACACCCGCCGCGCAACGGAGTTGGCCCGCCACAGCCTCGGCGAGGCCCGCCGTTCCGTACAGAACCTCGCTCCTGTGGCACTGGAGAACGACGGCCTGCCGCAAGCCCTGAAGAAGACGGTCGCCGAATGGGCCGAACGGACGGGCGTACGCGCCGAGTTCACGGTTGCCGGCCCGACGGAACGCCTCCACACCGAGCTCTCGGCCACGCTCCTGCGCATAGTCCAGGAGGCCCTGTCGAACGCCTCCCGCCACGCCCGCGCGACCAGGGTGGGCGTCACCCTCACCTACCTCGGCGACGAGGTGATCCTCGACATCCGCGACGACGGCAAGGGCTTCGACCCGCACGCGGCCCGCGAACGCACCGGCACCGGCGGCTTCGGCCTCGACGGCATGCGCGCCCGCGCCGAACGCATCGCGGGCTCACTCACCGTGGAGTCCGAGCCGGGCCACGGCACGGCGGTCTCGGCCCGCGTACCGTTGGTACGCCATGACAACTGACGCGCCCGAGAAGAAGACGATCTCTCTCCTCATCGTCGACGACCATCCCGTCGTACGGGACGGTCTGCGCGGCATGTTCGAGTCGGCACCGGGATTCACGGTCCTCGACGAGGCGTCGAACGGCGTCGAGGCGGTCGAGAAGGCCGCCGCCCTGGACCCGGACGTGATCCTGATGGACCTGCGGATGCCGGGCGGAGGCGGCGTGGAGGCGATCGCGCGCCTGACGGGAACGGGCGCCCGCGCGAAGATCCTGGTCCTGACGACCTACGACACGGACTCCGACACCCTCCCCGCGATCGAGGCGGGCGCGACGGGCTACCTCCTCAAGGACGCCCCGAGGGACGAACTCTTCACGGCGGTAAGGGCAGCCGCCCAGGGCCGCACGGTCCTCTCCCCGGCGGTCGCCTCCCGCCTGGTCTCGGCGGTCCGTTCTCCCCGATCTCCCGGCAAGGAGCCCCTCTCCGCCCGCGAACGCGAGGTCCTGGCCCTGGTCGCCAAGGGCACGTCGAACCGGGAGATCGCCCGCGTACTCTTCATCAGCGAGGCCACGGTGAAGACCCATCTGACCCACCTGTACACCAAGTTGGGCGTGAAGGACCGGGCAGCGGCGGTGGCGACGGCGTACCAGCGGGGGATCCTCGGCTAACTCGGCTAACTCCGCTAACTCGCCTGAGTCGCGGTGCCAGGGGGACGGCGGGGGCGTCAAGAAGGTATCCACGGACCGGAACCCGGGGTGAAACTCACGCGACAGCGCGGGACGACTCTGGAACGCTACGGGACCGGGCCGGCCCCGGCCCGGACCTGGATGGGGGAGATCGATGGGCTTCACGCTGGACGGACCGGTTCTTGAAGGCTCGCTCGTGCGCCTGGAGCCCCTGGACCACCGTCACGCGCCGGACCTGGCCGCCGCGGCGGAGGAGGACCGCAGCTCGTACCGGTTCACTTGGGTACCGAGGGCGCCCGAGATCGGCGCATACATCGACGCCCAGCTCGCCCGTACCGCTGCGGGCCGACTGGCACCGTACGCACAGGTGGACCGGGCGTCGGGGCGTGCGGTCGGGGTCACGGCCTACTGGGAGCCGCGGCTGTGGCCGACGGGAGACGGCCTGTGCGCGATCGAGGTCGGCTTCACCTGGCTCGCGGCGTCGGCCCAGGGCACCGGGCTCAACACCGAGGCCAAGTACCTGCTGTTCCGGCACGCGTTCGAGAGCTGGGACGTGGCCCGCGTCGACCTGAAGACGGACGCCCGCAACGACCGTTCACGGGCCGCGATCGCAAAGACGGGCGCACAGTTCGAGGGCGTACTGCGGAACTGGTCCCCTTCCTGGGTACCGGGCGAGGAAGGCCGCCTCCGTGACTCCGCGATCTTCTCGATCACCGCGGAGGAGTGGCCGACCTGCCGGGCGAGCCTCGAACAACGCCTCACACGCGCTGGTGCACAGGGCGAACCCAGTACACCGGGGACCCCGAGTACAGGCCTCTCCGCCCCGGCCTGAACCGCACCTGCGGGCGGCGAGCGGGAAGAAGCCGCTCGGTCAGTCCTTGCGCCCGGTCGCGGCCACGGTGACGCCGAGGCCGATCATCGTGATCCCGCCGATCCCGCCGACGATGGAGAGCCGCTGGGGTGAGCGGGCGAACCAGTTCCGCGCGGTGACCGCGGCCAGCCCCCACACCGAGTCCGACGCGATCGCGATGGCAGTGAAGACCAGACCGAGCACCAGCATCTGAACGGCGACATTCCCCTGGGCGGGATCGACGAACTGCGGCAGCACGGCGGCGAAGAACACGATGGTCTTGGGATTGCTCACCCCGACCGCGAACCCCTCCCAGAACGTACGCCGCCCGCCGTGCGCCGCCTGGTCACCGGCGAACACGGCCTGCAGCGACCGGCGTTCCCGCCACGCCCTGACACCCAGGTACACGAGGTAGGCGCCACCCGCCACCTTGAGCAAGGTGAACACGAGCACCGACCGCTCCACGACGGCCCCGACCCCGAACGCCACGGCCACGACGAGCGCGTAGGCACCGAGCGTGTTCCCCACGACGGTGGTCAGCGCGGCACGGCGCCCCTGCGACAGCGCCCGCCCCACCACGAACAGCACACTGGGCCCAGGGATCACGATCAGCAGGAACGACATGGCAGCGAAGGCGAGCAAGCGGTCGGTAGACACCATGGAGCCCATGTAAACACCGGGGGTGTTCGCCCTTCCAGCCCTTTTCAGGAGACGCGGAGCGCCGTGCGTCGGTCACCTCACCCCACCACCCGCAACAGCAGAACAGCCCGCCCCGGCACCTCGATCCCCGCCCCCGCCCGATGCACCACCCCCGGCGCCTCCCCCTGCTCCTCCCGCGACGTGTCGACGACCACCTCGTACCGTTGTGCCCACGGCGCCCCCGGCAGTACGAAACTCGTCGGGCGGTCGCCCGCGTGCAGTACCGCCAGGAAGCTGTCGTCGACGATCGGGGCGCCCCGGGCATCGCGTCCCGGGATGTCGCGCCCCGAGAGATACATGCCCAGCGTCGCCGCCGGGGCGTACCAGTCCCGTTCCGTCATCTCCGTGCCGTCGGCCGTGAACCAGGCCAAGTCCCGCAGCCCGTCCGCCGAATGGGCCCGCCCCGAGAAGAACGCCCGGCGGCGCAGTACGGGATGGCGATGCCGTAGTGCGATGAGCCGTGACGTCAGTTCGGTCAGAGCCCGCCAACCAGGCTCCTCCAGCAACCCCCAGTCCACCCAGCTGATCTCGTTGTCCTGGCAGTACGCGTTGTTGTTGCCCCGCTGGGTGCGCCCCAGTTCGTCGCCCGCGACCAGCATCGGAACGCCCGTCGACAGCAACAGAGTTGTCAGCAGGTTCCTCAACTGGCGGCGCCGTAGCGCCTGTACGTGCTCGTCGTCCGTCTCGCCCTCCACGCCGCAGTTCCAGGCCCGGTTGTCGTCCGTGCCGTCCCGGTTGCCCTCACCGTTGGCCTCGTTGTGCTTCCGCTCGTACGACACCATGTCCCGGAGCGTGAAACCGTCGTGCGCCGTGACGAAGTTGACCGAGGCGTAGGGGCGCCGGCCGCCCCACGCGTACAGGTCGCTCGAACCCGACAACCGGTATCCCAGATCCCGTACGTCCGGCAGCGCGCCCCGCCAGAAGTCCCGTACCGCGTTGCGGTAGCGGTCGTTCCACTCCGTCCAGAGCGGGGGGAACGCGCCTACCTGGTAGCCCCCGGAGCCCACGTCCCACGGCTCCGCGATCAGCTTGACGCGGCGCAGCACCGGGTCCTGCGCGATGACCGCCAGGAAGGGGGAGAGCATGTCGACGTCGTGCATCGAGCGGGCCAGGGCCGCCGCCAGGTCGAACCGGAACCCGTCCACCCCCATCTCGGTCACCCAGTACCGCAGCGAGTCCGTGATCAGGCGCAGTACGTGCGGCTGGACCACGTGCAGGGTGTTTCCGCAGCCCGTGTAGTCCGCGTACCGGCGGGCGTCGGTCTGCTGGAGCCGGTAGTAGCCCCTGTTGTCCATGCCGCGCAGCGACAGGGTCGGGCCGCGTTCGTCCGCCTCCGCCGTGTGGTTGTAGACCACGTCGAGGATGACCTCGATGCCCGCCGCGTGCAGTGCGTGCACCATGCGCTTGAACTCGCCGACCTGCTGGCCCGCCGTGCCCGTGGCCGCGTATCCCGCGTGCGGGGCGAAGTAGCCGATCGAGTTGTAGCCCCAGTAGTTCTTCATGCCCCGGCGCAGCAGATGGTCCTCGTGCGCGAACTGGTGCACCGGGAGCAGTTCCACCGCCGTCACGCCGAGCTTCGTCAGGTGCTCTATCGCTGCCGGGTGTGCCAGGCCCGCGTAGGTGCCGCGCAGTTCCTCCGGGATGCCCGGGTGCGACTTCGTGAAGCCCTTGACGTGGACCTCGTAGATCACCGAGTCCGCCCAGGGGGTTTTCGGGCGGCGGTCGTCCGCCCAGTCGTCGTCATCGTGGACGACGACGCCCTTCGGGACGTGCGGTGCCGAGTCGCGGTCGTCGCGCACGGTGTCCGCGACCTGCTGCTGGGGCCAGTCGCGGACGTGTCCGTACACCTCCGGCGGGAGGCTGAAGTCGCCGTCGACGGCCCGCGCGTACGGGTCGAGGAGCAGCTTCGCCGGGTTCCAGCGGGCGCCGGTCCAGGGGTCCCAGCGGCCGTGTACGCGGTAGCCGTACCGCTGACCTGGCATGACACCCGGCACGAAGCCGTGCCAGATCTCGTGCGTCAGTTCGGTGAGGGGGACGCGGGTCTCCACCTCTCGACCGCCCCCCTCCCCACCGCCGTCCTCTCCACCGGCGTCCTCCACCTCTCCGAACAGGCACAGCTCCACCGCCTCCGCCCCGCCCGCCCACAGCGAGAAGTTGGTGCCCGACACCCCGTCCGGGCCGGTGCGGAATCGTGCGCCCAACGGCATCGGTGTCCCCGGCCACACGGGCACGGCCGGCAGCGCGGCGCGTGACGCGCCGTTCAGCACGGTGTCGGTGCCGGTGTCGGGCAACACGGAGTCGGGGCGCCCCTCCTCGACGGCGTGCTGCTGGGCCACCGCCTTCTGCTCGGCTGCGCTGGACACCTTTCCGCCTCCCGCGGCTCGTGGAACGAAGCGAGAACAAGGTGTACGGCATCCCGGCCGCGGCGCCCTGTCGCGTCGTTCTCCTCCCTGTTCTGCCCAGAGCGCGGCTCGCACTCACGTTTCCCCAGGGCGGGCCGCGTCGTTGGGTCGTGCGTGAGGCACGTACAAGGGCGCGCTCGGCGCGCGAGGGCCGGGCTGGCCGCCGTAATGACATGGGCAGGACTGCTGGCCGGAGCCGCCGGCTGCACTTCGGAGGAGGTGGGCGGGACGGACTCGGTGTTCGGGAAACCCCGGGCACCAAAGGACGTGATCCGCGTCTCGCCGGACGACGGAAGCCGTTCCGTGCGTCCTGGGGACCCCCTTCTCGTACGGGTGCCCAGTGGGCGCCTGGAGTCGGTGAAGGTCGTCAGGTCCCAGGACGCGCAGGAGTCGGCGGTGCCCGGGCGGATCTCCGACGACGGGCTCTCCTGGCGGCCCGACGACGCGCGGCTCGCGCTGGCCGCCAGGTACACGGTCGACGCCGTGGCGCTCGACGGCCACGGACGCCGTTCGGCACGGCACACGACCTTCACCACGTACGTACCTGATGAGCGGTTCATCGGATACGTCACCCCGGAGCACCGCGCCACCGTCGGCACCGGAATGATCGTGTCGCTGGAGTTCAACCGGGAGATCACCGACCGTGCGGCCGTCGAACGCGCCGTCCGCGTCACCGCGGAACCCGCCGTCGAGATCCGGCCCCACTGGTTCGGCGACGACCGCCTCGACTTCCGGCCCGAGGAGTACTGGGCACCGGGCACCGAGGTCACCGTCGACCTGCGGCTGCGGGACGTCGAGGGGGCGCCCCGGGTCTACGGGATCCAGCAGAAGACGTTCACCTTCACCGTCGGCCGCAGCCAGGTCTCGCTGGTCGACGCCGCCGCCCACACCATGCAGGTGCGGCGCGACGGCGAGCTGCTCGCGACGGTGCCGATCACGGCGGGGGCGCCGAAGACCACGACGTACAACGGGAAAATGGTCGTCACGGAGATGCTGGAGCTGACCCGGATGAACGGCGCCACGGTCGGCTTCAAGAAGAAGGACGGCAAGGGCGAGTACGACATCCCCGATGTGCCGCACGCGATGCGCCTGACCACCTCCGGCACCTTCCTGCACGGCAACTACTGGGCGTCGGGCGTCTTCGGCAACACCAATGTCAGCCACGGGTGTGTCGGTCTGAGGGATGTGAAGGGCGGTAGCTCGGACAGTCCGGCGGGCTGGTTCTTCGACCGGAGCCTCGTCGGTGACGTCGTCGAGGTCGTCCACAGCAATGACAAAAAGGTCGCTCCCGACAACGGGCTCGGCGGGTGGAACATGGGCTGGAAGGAGTGGAAGACGGGCGGTGCCGTGAAGTAACGGTCACTGAACCGACGTAAAGAGTCGGGTCCGACTATCTGATGATGTTGGGACGGAACGGTGACCTTCGAGGGCCGCCGGGGGGTGTGACCTTGTGCTTAATATGCGCCGGGGTGCGCGGGACGCGCCGGGGAAGTGGGCCTGACCAGGCCACGGGAGGGGAGAAAGATTGAACGCGCGACCAATATCGGGGGTAACGGGCGCACTGCTCGCCGGAGTTCTGCTCGTCGCCGTCACCGCGTGCGGCGGCGGCGGTGACTCGGACCCCGGGACCGACGACGCCAAGCCCAAGGGCAAGGACTCCAGCACGGCGCAGACCCAGCAGTCGGAGGCGGTCGTCACCATCGCCCCCAAGGACGGCGCCAAGTCCGTGAACACCAGCGGCGCCCTCACCGTCAGCGCCGCCAAGGGCAAGCTGACCGAGGTCAAGGTCGAGGACTCCAAGGGCAACGCGGTAGCGGGCGCGCTGGCCGCCGGTGACACCAAGTGGGCGCCCGCGGCGCATCTCGCCGCGTCCACCACGTACAAGGTGCACGTCGTGGCGAAGGACGCCGAAGGGCGTACCGCGGCGGAGGAGTCCTCCTTCACCACCCTCACCCCGAAGAACACGTTCGTCGGCACGTTCACGCCCGAGGACGGCTCCAAGGTCGGCGTGGGCATGCCGTTCTCGATCCGCTTCACGCGGGGCATCACGCATCCCGAGGACGTCGAGAAGGCCATCACGGTCAAGACCGAGCCGGCCGTCGACGTCGAGGGCCACTGGTTCGGCAACGACCGCCTCGACTTCCGCCCGGAGAAGTACTGGAAGCCGGGTACGAAGGTCACCGTCTCCCTCGCCCTCGACGGCGTCGAGGGGCGCCCCGGCGTCTACGGCAAGCAGGCCAAGCAGGTCTCCTTCACCATCGGCCGCAGTCAGGTCTCCACGGTCGACGTCAAGACCAAGACGATGGTCGTACGACGGGACGGCAAGGTCGTCAAGACCATCCCCGTCACCACCGGCGCGCCCGGCTACGAGACCTGGAACGGCCAGATGGTCATCACCGAGCGCCTCGAAGTGACCCGGATGAACGGCGAGACGGTCGGCTACGGCGGCGAGTACGACATCAAGGACGTCCCGCACGCCCAGCGCCTGACGACCTCCGGCACCTTCATCCACGGCAACTACTGGGGCGGCGACGCCTTCGGCAACTACAACGCCAGCCACGGCTGCATCGGCCTGCGGGACGTACGCGGTGGCTACGACGGCAAGATCGCGGCGGCCTGGTTCTTCAACCGGTCGATGATCGGCGACGTGGTGGTCGTGAAGAACTCCAACGACCGGATCGTCGACCCGGACAACGGGCTCAACGCCTGGAACATGTCCTGGGAGAAGTGGAAGGCGTAACCACGGTCATGTGGTGGCGGGCCCGGTGTGACGGACGGCACCGGGCCCGTTGGCGTTAGCCACGGTTAACCTGCTCTGCATGACTGTGCATCTCGAAGTCGCCGAAGGTGTCGGCACGCTCCGGCTGGACCGGCCGCCCATGAACGCGCTGGACGTCGCCACCCAGGACCGTCTCAGGGAGCTCGCGGAGGAGGCCACCCGTCGCGAGGACGTGCGGGCGGTCGTCGTCTACGGCGGGGAGAAGGTGTTCGCGGCCGGCGCGGACATCAAGGAGATGCAGGCCATGGACCACGCGGCGATGGTCGTACGGTCCAGGGCCCTTCAGGACTCCTTCAGCGCCGTTGCCCGGATCCCCAAGCCGGTCGTCGCCGCGGTGACGGGCTACGCGCTCGGCGGCGGCTGCGAGTTGGCGCTCTGCGCCGACTACCGCATCGCCGGCGACAACGCGAAGCTCGGCCAGCCGGAGATCCTGCTGGGCGTGATCCCCGGCGCGGGCGGCACACAGCGCCTCGCCCGGCTGATCGGCCCGTCGAAGGCCAAGGACCTGATCTTCACCGGCCGGATGGTCAAGGCGGACGAAGCGCTGTCCCTCGGCCTGGTGGACCGGGTGGTACCGGCGGCCGACGTGTACACCGAGGCGCACGCGTGGGCGGCGAAGCTCGCGCAGGGTCCGGCGATCGCGCTGCGCGCGGCCAAGGAGTCGATCGACGCGGGTCTGGAGACGGACCTGGAGACGGGGCTCGCGATCGAGCGGAACTGGTTCGCGGGCCTGTTCGCGACGGAGGACCGGGAGATCGGGATGCGCAGCTTCGTGGCCGAAGGTCCCGGTAAGGCGAAGTTCCTCTAAAGCGCTTGCAGTTGACGCGCTGTCTTATCCGGGTCCCTCGATGGGGCGGTTTATGGGAGCCTTGGGGCAACCTTGAGCCTGTCCTGCCGAGAGGGCCTGTCGCTTGCCCGAAAGTGAGCTTCCGCCGCAGGTCAGAGAGGCTTTAGCGGCCAACGAAATGCCTCCGGAATATGCCGGAGGGTCAATTCGGAATGACGTGTTCCGGGGGGCGTATTCCTCGGGAACGGCCCCGGGGAATGGCCCGGGCGGCCATGATGGGGGCATGGCGGGGCTGGAGGGCATCGAACAGCCGCGGGGACACGGCCGTGCGACCGCGGCGCGCTGGTCGCCTGCGGTGGAGGACGAACGGGCACTCAAGGCGCTCGAGTTGTTCGGGAACCCGACGGAGGCCGAGGTTCCGCTGCCGTCCCGCCCCGAGTCCGCCGCGACCGCCCGCCGCCTCGCCCAGGTGGTGGTCCTGCGCCAGTGGGGGCTCACCCCCAAGATCACGGAAGACGCGGTCCTGCTCGTCTCCGAACTGGTCGGCAACGCGGTGCGCCACACCGGCGCGAGAGTGTTCGGCCTGCGCATGCGCCGCCGGCGGGGATGGATCCGGGTGGAGGTCCGGGACCCCTCGCGAGGGCTGCCGTGTCTGATGCCGGTGCAGGAGATGGACATCAGCGGACGGGGGCTGATGCTGGTGGACAAGCTCTCCGACCGATGGGGCGTCGACCTGCTGCCGCGCGGGAAGACGACGTGGTTCGAGATGCGGGTCGCCGACCGGTAGGTGCCCTACGGCCCAGTAGCACTGTGGTGCTACTGGCTGCGTAGCACTGTGGTGCTACGGCCGTACCGCTCCACGGTGCTACGGCTGCGCAGCCGCCTGGGCGGGCCGCCGATCGGGCTAATCGCCCGTTTTCCTCCCCAACCCCCCTTAAATGGTGCGGGTGACCACGACCGACCGTCGGGCGGTGCTGCGTGCGGGTGCCGGGATCGTTGCCTCGGGGGTGCTGACCACCGGGTGCGCGACCGGCGGTGCCGCCGATCCTCCCACCGCCCCCTCGTCCCGTGCCCCGACCAGGCGCACTCCCGCCCCCGCTCCCGCACCCCTCCTCCGCTACCCCGCCCAGATCCGCCACGGACCCCGCGACCGCCCCCAAGTCGCCCTCACCTTCCACGGCAACGGCGACCCCGCCACCGCGCACACGCTGCTCTCCGCCGCCGAGAAACACGGCTCCCGAATCACCGTGCTCGCCGTCGGAACCTGGCTCGACGCCCACCCCGCCCTCGCTCGCCGCATCCTCGACGGCGGCCATGAACTCGGCAATCACACCCTCCGTCACCTCGACATCAACGCCATGCCGCAGACGGACGCCGACGCCGAGATCAGAGGGTGCGCCGAGCGGCTGAAGGCGCTCACCGGGTCCATCGGCACCTGGTTCCGGCCCTCGCGCGCATCCCGCGCCTCCCCGCTCGTCGAACGGCTCGCCCGCCGGGCCGGCTACCCGCACGTCCTGTCCTACGACGTCGACTCCCTCGACTTCACCTCGCCGGGCGCCCCCGCCGTCGTACGCAACGTCATGGCAGACGTCCGCGCCGGATCGATCGTGAGCCTGCACTTCGGGTACGCGGACACGGTTGCCGCGCTGCCCGGCCTCCTGCACGAACTCGACCGCCGCGGCCTGCACGCGGTGACCACCACGGAGCTGCTGAGCTGATGCCCACCACCCCTGTTGCCCGCACTCCCGTCGCCCGTGCCCTCGTCACGGGAGCAGCCCTCACCGTCCTGGCCGGACTCGCCGCCTGCGGCACCGAGACCAGGGACCGGCCGGACCGGACCCTCGGCGCCGTGAAACCGGCGAAACCCGCCAAGCCCGCCGCACCGGCCAGGCCCGTCGTCCAGGGGCTGCCCGGAATGCCGCCCGTCCTCGACCCGCGTGACGTCTACGCAGCCGACCGGCCGGGCAAACTCTCGCCCGTCGTCCGGGACTTCCCGTCCCGCGTCTACGTGCCCAACACCGAGTCCGACACCGTCTCCGTCATCGATCCGAAGACGTACGAGATCGTCGAGACGATCCGCGTCGGGCGGCAGCCCCAACACGTCGTCCCCTCCTGGGACTTGAAGACCCTCTGGGTCAACAACAACCGCGGTCACACCCTCACGCCCATCGACCCGAAGACCGGGAAGGCGGGCAAGCCGGTCGACGTCCACGACCCGTACAACCTCTACTTCACGCCCAACGGCAAGTACGCCGTCGTCATGGCCTCCCTCGACCGCGAGCTCGTCTTCCGCGACCCGCACACCATGAAGACCGTCAAGACCGAACCCGTCAGCTGCTACGGCGTCAACCACGCCGACTTCTCCCTCGACGGCAGGTACTTCATCGTGTCCTGCGAGTTCAGCGGCGAGCTGCTCAAGGTCGACACGGAGAAGATGAAGGTCGTCGGGCAGCAGAAGCTTCCCTTCGAGGGCGCGATGCCGCAGGACGTCAAGATCTCGCCGGACGGGAAGCGGTTCTACGTCGCCGACATGATGGCCGACGGTATGTGGGTCCTCGACGGGGAGAAGTTCGACACCCCCACGCTCCTGCCCACCGGCAAGGGCACCCACGGGTTGTACGTCAGCCGCGACTCCCGCGAGATGTACGTCTCCAACCGGGGCGAGGGCACCGTCTCCGTCTTCGACTTCCAGAAGGGGGAGGTCTCCCGGAAGTGGCGGCTGCCCGACGGCGGCAGCCCCGACATGGGCGGCGTCTCCGCCGACGGCAACGTCCTCTGGTTGTCGGGGCGTTACGACGACGAGGTGTACGCCATCGACACCCGGACCGGGAAGCAGCTCGCCCGGATCGCGGTGGGCCGCGGCCCGCACGGCCTCGCCGTCTACCCGCAGCCCGGCCGCTATTCGCTCGGCCACACGGGCATCTTCCGCTGATCCGGCGCCAGTTGGCTCGCCTTCGCCAGGCGACGTCATGTGACACGCCGCCGATCGAGTGATGATCCCCGGCCCGCCGCCGCAGACCCGACATGGTGCATCCATGATCACAACTCGCCTGCGGCGGCGGACCGCTGCCGTCGTCCTCTCCCTGGCCGCGGTCTTCGCGACCTCGGCCGCCACGGTTCCGGCAGCCGCTCCGAAGGCCGCCGCCAAGGCCGCCCCCGTCTGTCCCCAGTTCGACGACCCCATCAAGGCCGCCGTGGACCGTCGCGTCGACGTCGACCGCATCACGCCCGAGCCGGTCTGGCGGAAGACCTGCGGCACCCTCTACCGCAGCGACGGCCGCGGCCCGGAGATCGTCTTCGCGGAGGGCCTCAAGCCCAAGGACGTCATCAACGGCCAGTACGACATCGAGCAGTACGTCCTGGTCAACCAGCCCTCCCCGTACGTCTCCACGACGTACGACCACGACCTGTACAAGACGTGGTGGAAGGCGGGCTACAACTACTACATCGACGCCCCGGGCGGCGTGGACGTGAACAAGACCATCGGTGACACCCACAAATGGGCCGACCAGGTCGAGGTCGCCTTCCCCGGCGGGATCGAGCGGAAGTACATCATCGGCGTCTGCCCGGTGAACAAGACCACCAAGGTCGAGAACATGAGCGGCTGCCAGAGCAACCCGCACTACGAGGCCTGGCACTGAGCGGATGAGGAGCGCCCCGTGAGGAGCGCCCGAAAGGGGCGCGGGGAACTGCGCGACCAGCCCCCACCGGGCCGGCAGCGAAAGAACCACACATCCCGCGGAGCAATCAGTGAGCGAGGAGCAAAGCCTCCCCGCCCACCGGCATAAACCCCGCCCCCAGGAACGCCCGCACACTGCGGGCGTTCCCCGGAGCCATCTGCGCCCACACAGCCTCCCCACCGCTCAGCTGCCGCGCGGCACCCGCCAGGGCCCGGCCCAGCCCCCGGTGCCGTACCGCCTCGTCCACCTCCACCGCGGCCTCCAGCCGGCCCGCGACCCCGCGCCCGAGGATCAGCATCCCGCCCTCGGTGGCCCACACCCGGACATCGTCGCGGTGCTTGTGGGCCCGGGCGACCCGGTGATGACCGGCGTCGTCGACCTCCGTCAGCGGCAACGGCGGCTCGCCGCGCACCGGGGAGGCGACCGCGAGCACGTCGATCGTCTCGTTCGAGCGGCCCGTACGGTCCATGAGGGCGGCCAGGAAACGCGGGTTCATCGGCGCGGAGAGCGCGTCGCTGTCGACGCCGGCCAGGGTCCGGCGCACCCAGTCCGGATCCTCGTCCGTGAAGACGACCGCGTGCGCGGTGAAGGCGAGGACTCCGGCGTCGCGGTGGCAGGCCTGGGGTACGACGGTCGTACGGCCGTCGGCGGGCGGGAAGACGCCCCGCGCCACGCGGTCGAGAATGTCCTTCAGCGCTTCCCCCACAGTGCCCCTCCCGGCCTCTTGAGTCTCCACCCGCTGGAAGGCCCAGACTCGCCATCATGATCGACGACGGCACCGGACATCTCACCATCGGCGAACTGGCCCGGGCCACCGGACTGACCGTACGGACCATCCGTTACTGGTCGGACGAGGGCGCCCTGCCGCCCGTGACCCGGTCGGCGGGCGGCTACCGCCTGTACGACGCCGGCTCCGTGGCCCGCCTCGAACTGATCCGCACCCTGCGGCAACTGGGCCTCGGCCTGGACCACGTACGCGCGGTGCTGGCCGGGGAGACGACGGTCGCGGAGGTGGCCGCCACGCATGTGGCGGCGCTCGATGCGCAGATCAGGTCGCTGAAGGTGACGAGGGCCGTGCTGTCGACCGTGGCGAGACGCGGTTCGACCGCAGAGGAGATGACGCTCATGAACAAACTGGCGCGGCTGTCGGCCGCCGAACGGAAACGCATCCTGGAGGAGTTCGTGGACGAGATGTTCCACGGCCTCGACACGGCGGACCCGGTGATCCGCGAGCGGATGCGGACCGTCGCCACCGACCTGCCGGACGACCCGACGCCCGAACAGGTCGACGCCTGGGTGGAGTTGGCCGAGCTGTTGCAGGACCCGGAGTTCAAGGCGCAGATGCGGGCGGTCGCCGAGTTCAACGCCGCCGACCGCGGCTACGACACCGAGGACGGGGCGTCCCTGTGGTTTGCCCAGCGCATGATCAAGCTGGCGGCCGAGGCCCGTGAACGCGGCGTCGCCCCCGACGCCCCGGAGGCCGCCGAGATCCTGCGGGACCTGCTGGGCGACGCCGACCCCGCCGACGTACTCGCACGCCTGGAGTCGCCGACGAACGACGCGGCTGCCCGCTACCGCGAGTTGCTGCTCGCGGTGAAGGGCCAGGAATCCGGGGCGGCACACCGGGAGGAGTTCGCGTGGGTGACCGCCGCGCTGCGTGCCCGCCCGGCCAGCTAATCTGACCTCGTCAGCAGTACGTACATGAAGGGGCGGGGCCCGGTGGCGGACATCGAGGAAGCACGCAAGCATTTCGAGCGGATCGACACGAACGGTGACGGCTTCATCACCGCCGCCGAATTCAAGTCCGCCCTGGCACAGCAGGGCGACTGGAACGTCACCGAGTCCGTGGCAGAGGTCATCATCGCCTCCCGCGACCTCGACGGCGACAAGCTCCTGTCGTTCGACGAGTTCTGGACGTACCTGAACAAGTAGCAGTACGTGCGTATGCGTGTGGGGCGCCCGCCGGATCATCGGTGGGCGCCCCTCGCTGTGCGCCCCTGTGCGCCAGTTGGCGTAGACGCTGCTCATGTCAGGCCTTTGGATGAAGCCACCCGGACTTCCCGCGGATCCGGGGGAGCCGCCCGGTGGAGCACGAGGGGGAGCTCCGGCTCAGGGCGGCCGAGCGGGAAGAGCCGGCGGCGGAACCGACACGGGGAGCCCGGTTCCGCCGCCTGCGCTCGTACGCCCGTCACTCCCCGAACGCCTGCCCCTTCAGCCGATCCACTGACCGGATCAGCAACGACTGCCGCCCCGTCACGATCCAGCCCTGCTTCCGCCACTGCTCCAGTACCCGGCTCACCGTCCGCCGCGAGCTGAGCACCAGCCCCGCCAGGTCGTCCTGGGAGAGCGGCAGGGCGATGCGTACGCCGGTGGAGTCCGGCTCGGGACGGCCGCAGCGTTCGGCCAGGTCGAGGAGGAGGGCGGCGAGGCGGACGGGGACCGGTTCGGTGATGCCGGTGCGCTGGAGGTCGGCCTCGCGCAGGCGCTGGGACAGCGTCTGTTCCAGCGCGGCGGCCATACCGGCACCGGAGCGGGCCAGCGCCTGGAAGCGGGCCGCCGGCAGATACAGCAGGTCGGCCGGCGTCGCCGTGAGGAGCGACGCCGAGCGTCGTCTGCGCTCCAACCCCGCCTGTTCGCCCAGGAGTTCACCGGGCCCCCGCAGGGCGAGCAGCGCGCGGTAGCCGGCATGCGACTGGGCGACGACCTTGACCCACCCGCGCAACAGCACCACCAGGTGGTCGGAGTCCTCGCCCTGCGTCAGGAACTGCTCGTCCGCGGGCAGCGAGGCGCGCGTCGCCGCCTGCAGCAGCGCGGCCCGGTCCGCGGGCACCAGAGCCTCCCAGAAGGTGGCAGGACGGCCGCTGCCCGTCATGTGTGCGTCGGCCATGGAGCGCCCCCCGGTCCCCAGTGCGCGGGTGTGCAGAGGGTCAGTGTGGCACCGAGGGGCGCGCGCGGGACCCGTCAGTCGACGGCCGCCCATTCCTTCAGTGCGGCCTTGGTCGCGAAGTCGCCGACGTTCGTGTCGACCGGGTCGTCGGTGTACTGGTGGAACATCCAGTCGGCCTTGATGCGCGGCTTGCCCGCCGTCACGTAGTCGGCGATCCAGAGTCCGTCGCCCGCGTACGAGGTCGTGTCGACGTTCAGCCAGTAGTTCCGATTGCAGTAGAGGACGACCCGGTTGTCCGGCCGGAGTTCCTTCACCTTGCGGATGAAGCGGTCCTTCTCGGCGTTCGACGCGTGGGTGCCGTCGCCTGTCGTCTCCCAGTCGACGGCGAGGATGTCGCCCGCCTTCTCCGGGGCCTTGCTGACGAAGTACTCGGCCTGGGCGGTCAGGTTGCCGGGCCACAGGAAGTGGTAGAAGCCGACGACGCAGCCGGCGTCGCGGGCCCGCTTCGTCTGGGCCGCGAGCTTGGGGTTGACGTACGAACGGCCCTCCGTCGCCTTGATGAAGACGAAGGAGAGGCCGTCCGTGTCGTACGTGGAGGACTGGTACGCGCTCACGTCAATGCCGCGCAACATGGGGAGCTCCCTGAAGTGCCGTTGGGGGGACAGGAGTTGGCACTCACCACCTTTGCACAAGTGATTCTGCGGGCGCATGTGATGTCGTCGATACCATTGCGGCAACGGAGAGTTGGGGGAGCCGGCGTGGAAGCGTTGATGGGCATGGTCGTCTCGGCCGTCGGTACGGTCGCTTCGGGGGCTCTTTCCGGAGCCGGTGGCGAGATGGGCAGGCGGACCTCCGAGAGGCTCTACGACCTGCTGAGCCGTGGCCGCGCCGGGAACGGGGAAGCGGACACCGGGGCCGGCGGGGGCGATCCGGGCCGGCCTGCCCTGCCCGTCACCGAGTCCGAGCGGGCGGCGGCCGGGTTACGGCTCGTGGAACTCGCGCGCAGCTCACCGGAGTCCGCCCGGGAGGTGGCGGAGTGGGTTCGTGAGGCCTCGTGGCTGGCGCCGCGTGCCGTGCCCGCCGTGGCGCACGGTGCCTCCCGTCCGCAGATGCTGCCGCCGACGACCGCGGTGTTCACGGACCGGACGGACGTGCTCGCGTGGATCACGGCACTCCTGGACGAGGAGGGCCGCACGCCGGGTGCGCCGACGCTCGTCGCGCTCACCGGACCGGGTGGCATCGGCAAGACCGCGGCCGCCGTCCAGTGCGCGTTCGAGTTGGGGGAGCGGTTCCCCGACGGTGTCCTGTTCGCGGACCTGGACGGGGCGTCGGCCGGCAGTGCTCTCGCGCCCTCCGACGTGCTCGCTCGGTTCCTGGAACGGCTCGGGGTCCCGCCCGCCATGGTGCCGGGCGACGAGGCACGGCAGCGGGATCTGTACCGCGACTGCACGGCCGACCGGCGCATGATCGTCGTCCTCGACAACGCTCATGACGACGCCCAGGTCATCCCGTTGCTCCCGGCCTCGCCGGGGTGTCTGGTCCTGGTGACGAGCCGGCACCGGCTGGGGCGCCTCGTGGCCGGTCATGGGGCCCGGCCCTACCCGCTGGGGCCGCTGTCGACCGAGGACTCCGTCCGTCTGATCAGACGCGTCGTCGGAGGCGACCGCCCGCCCGCCGCGGACGCGATCGTCCGGGCCGTGGCGGAGAGCACCGGTGGGATCCCCCTCGCGGTGTGCACCACGGGCGCCGGCCTGGCCGTCCGGGAACACCTGACCTGGGAACGCGTCGCGCGTCAGCTGTCCGACCGGCTCCACGGCCACCACCGGGAAGGCGCCGCCATGGGAGACGGAAGCCCCGACGCCCCGGAGGCTCCGGCCGATCCCGTCCGCCTCGCCCAGGACGTCTCGTACGGCGAACTGACGCCCGCCTGCGCCGCCTTGTACCGCGCGATCGCGGTGTGGGCATGGCCGACCGTGACCGTCAGGTGCGCCGCACATGCCGCCGGTGTCGCCGAGGCGGAGGCCCGGGCGCTGCTGGAGCAACTGGCCCGTGTGCATCTGCTGGAGGAGGTCGGGGAGGAGCGCTACCGGTTCCACGATCTGACCCGGGTGCACGCCCGCGAGCTCGCGTCCGCCGAGGACGGCCACGGCCGTATGGCGGCCGCCGTGCGCCGGGTGGCGGTCGCGCAGCTGCGCTTCGCGGCGGGCGCGGACTTCCGGGTCATGCCGCTGCGGTGGCGGCTCGGCCCCGCCTATCAGGGTCTCGTCCTCCCGGAAGGCCGTGGCCAAGGGGACGGCAAGCTCGCGCTGGCGGAACTGCGCGATGAGCGGGAGAACCTCGCGGCGGTGATCAGGGCCGCCGCGCACCACGGCTTCGACGACCTCGTGTGGCAGTTGTGCGAGGCGATGTGGGGCCTGCATCTGCTGCTCGGCTTCCACGCCCAGTGGATCGACACCCATGAGCTCGGGGCCGAGGCCGCCCGGCGCAGCGCGGCGGAGTTCGGTGACCCGCGTGCCGTGGGCCGCATGTGGACGCAACTCGCCTTCGGTCACATGGGGCTCGGCCGGGCGGTCGACGCCGAGACCGCCCTCGACCGGGCCAGGGCCGCGGACCGGGCCTGCGGCCACCACCGCGGGGAGGCGACCGCCGTCGAGGCGCTGGGCCTTCTGCGCCTCAGACAGTGGGAGTTCGCGGCGGCCCAGCGGTGTTTCGAGGAGGCGCAGGAGATCCTGGGCCGTATCGGCCGGGGTGACGACGGCTGGGAGGATGTGCCGCGTGCCACCGCCCTGTTGGAACACCACATCGGCCGAGCCCTCACCAAGCGGGGACACCGCACCGCCGCCGTCGCCCGGTTGAACGACGCCCTCGCGCGGTTCCGCCGGCTGCCGGGCGGCGATCCCTACAACGAGGGCCGTGTGTACATGAGTCTGGGCGACGCGCACCTGGCCGAGGGAGACGCGGACCAGGCGATCGTGTGCCTGGACGAGGCCGTCAAGGCCATGACCGGGGCCGGCGCGGGGCTGCAACTCGCCGAGGCCGTCATGGCGAGGGCGGAGGGCCATCGCGGTTCCGGCCGTCCGGCGCAGGCAGCGGAGGATCTGCGCACCGCCGCGGCGTGCTTCGAGGAGAACGGCGACCAGGCCGGCCTCGAACGGGTCAGGGTCCGGCTGGCCGAGCTGGAGGCGTGAGGGGCCGGCTCACGGTGCTGCTGAGGGGAGCGGCTCCACGGCGACGCGGTGCACCGTGGCACCGGTGCGCACGCTGATCTCGGGGGCGGCCTGCGCCAGGGGCCGGCCGCTCGCCGTCCAGGCGTAGAGCGCGGAGGCGTAGACGGCGGGATCACACAGGTCGGGCCGCCCGTCGGGATCCGCGGCGGCGGACAGCCGTACGAGGTCGCCCTCGCGGGTGCGGACGACACAGCGGTCCGGGCCGTCGACGTAGGCGACCAGCCCGCAGTACGGGTAGCGGTCGAGCGCCTCCGACGCCCAGGCGGCCGGGGGCCCGAGCCGTGCGTCGTCGGCCGCCGCATACCGTACGACGATGTCGGCGAGGCGCAACCGGCCGGTCTCCCGGGTCTCCTCGTCGACCACCGTGTGCGCGGTGTCCACCTGCACCGCCGGGTCCTCCGACGGGCCGGGCTCGTCTCCGGCGACGGCGTACCGGACGAGGGCGAGTTCCGGCGGGGCCGTGCCGATGTGCCGGGCGAGGACCCGGACCGGTGCGGTGACGCGGGCGGGGAGGTACGGCGGCAGCGGCAGCGGGTCGAGCAGCGCCGGGTGGTCTTCGGGCTCGGGGAGGCCCAGGAGGCCGTAGAACAGGCGGCGCAGGAGAACGGCCGACTCTCCCGGCGACGAACTGGTCTGCTCCGCCAGCTCCTTGTAGCGGCCGGGGTCGTGCGCCGCGATCGCCCGGTCGATCTGGGCGCGGAGGCTACCGCGGGGGAGGAGCCGGGGAGCCGTACGGCCGAGTGCGGCGACCGGGGAGTGCGGGTCGAGGTCGTCCTGGGGGAACGCCCCGAGGACGACGGGGATGCCGATGGCCGCCGCGTAGTAGGTGACGCTCGAGTGGTCCCCGAGGACGCAGTCGGCGGCTATCAGGGCCTGTCTCCACCCGTCGAGCGGCGGGATCGCGTCGAGGCCGGCTCGACGCGCGTTGTCCAGCCACGCGCGGACCTGTCCGGGACCGTGGCCGTACCAGATGTTCGGATGCAGGACAGCCGTCGTCCGGTACTCGTCGGCCGGCAGCTCAGCCGCCAGCCGTTCCAGCAGCCACGGCAGCAGGTCGTCCGTGCCGCCGAAGAGGGAACGCGGCGCCCAGGTCGAGCTGACGACGACCAGCCGCCGGCCGGGCCCCACGCCCAGGGCGCGACGGAAGCGGTCGCGTTCGGGCAGAGCGGCGAGGATACGGTCGTAACACGGGTCCCCCGCGAGCACCGCGGTGGGCGCTGCCTCCGGACAGGCCGAGCGCAGCCTCGTCAGCTGCTCGGGGTGGGACAGCACGGTAGCGGTCGCGAGGGGACGCCCGTCTTCCAGGAGCCATTCGGGGGCCAGGCCGAAGACCGGTCGTCCGGTGTCCGGTGTCCGGTGTCCGGTGTCCGGTGTGGCCAGCCTCTTATTGTATCCGACCCCATGGGACAACACGGCCAACTTGCCTCGTACCGCCCCGAGTTCGCCGCCGTAGCTCGCAGCCACCGTCAGGTCGAACGTCGTGTCCTTGGCCTGTTCCCAGGAGAGGACCGGCAGCCCTGCCTGAGCCAGCAGCTCGGGCACTCCGGCGAGGAAGGGCGACGAGCCGGTGCAGGTGGCGAACATCTGCACGCGAACATCGCTGTGGAACAACGGGATGATGTCCAGCAGACGCGTCGCGGACGTCACGTTGTGCACGATGAACAGGACGCGACGACAGCCCACGCGGGTGATCCACCGCTCCGCGTCCTCGCCCACCGGTACCCGCAACCACGCCGCCCCGCTTGTCACCCTTGGCCTGGTCCCCTGACGTGATCGAGTCCGTCGCTGCTGTTGTCGCACTCGATGCTATCGGGGCCCACACCGCGGAAACCGGGAGGTCGGTCAGAGGCGAGTCACCGGTTCGTGACGTACGGGAGGTCGCGGCGGGCGTTCCGCAGGACCGAGCCCCACCAGAGCAGTTGGTCGAGCATGACCTTGGCGGCGGCCTCCGCGCCCTGCGGGTCGCGGAGCGTGCCGTCGGCTTCGAAGAGCTCGTAGTAGCGGGGGAAGGACACGTAGTCGCGGACGGTGTGGGCGTGCAGCTCGTTGAAGACCTGTCGCAGCTGCTCGATCGCCAACAGGCCGCCGCTGGAGCCGCTGTAGCCGACGAAGCCGATCGGCTTGGCCTGCCACTCGGTGTAGTGCCAGTCGATGGCCGCCTTGAGGGAGGCGGGGAAGCTCCGGTTGTAATCGGGTGTCACCACGACGACCGCGTCGGCGGCATCGAGGCGTGCGGTCAGGTCGGTCATTCCGGCCGGCCGGAGCAGGTCGGGCTGAAGTGCCGGCGGCACGGCCGGCAGTTCGAGCGGAAGCCCGGTGTCGGCCAGATCGATCAGCTCGACCGCGAACTCCCCGTGCAGATCGGCCTGGTGGCGGAACCAGTCGGCCACCACCGGACCGAAGCGGCCCTCCCGGACACTGCCGACGATCACGTTTCCGGGCCGGGCGAGGCGGAGGAAGACCGGGCCGAGAGTGGTAGTGGCAGGGCCACGATCCGTACCGGCAGCGGGTGTTACGTTCGGGGGCGTGAGCGACAATGAGCTGGGCCTGTTTCTGCGCCTGCGCCGTGAGGCCGTCACACCGGCCGACGTGGGGCTGCCCACCGGGCCCCGCCGTCGCACGCCCGGACTGCGCCGCGCGGAGCTGGCGACAGTGGCCGGGGTCAGCGTCGAGTACGTCACCAGGCTGGAACAGGGCCGGGATCGCAGGCCGTCGGCCCCGGTGCTGTCGGCGCTGGCCGACGTACTGCGGCTCTCGCCCAGTGAGCGCGTCCACCTGCACCGGTTGGCCAAGGGCGCCGACCCGGGCTTCAGTTGCATGGGCGGAGCCGGACCGAACAGGGTGGTGCGCCCCGCCGTACGGGCCGTGCTCGACCGGTTGGAGCCGGCCCCCGCCGTGCTGCTGAACCGGCTGTGCGAAATCCTTACCTGCACGGATGCGTACCGGCGGCTGGCCGGGCCGATCGGACTGCTGGACGGCAGCCGGCCCAACCTCGCGCGCTTCGTCTTCACCGATCCACGGGCACGCACCGCCTACCCGGACTGGAACCGTGTGGCCGACGAACAGGTCGCCTGGCTCAAGGCGGGGCCGGGGTGCTCCGACGTTCATGTCGCCGCGTTGGTGGACGAGTTGACCGTCTCCAGCGGTGCGGAGTTCGCCGGGCGGCTGGAAGCGCTGCCCGGGCTGCCGAAGGCGAGTGACGTGACGCGGATGGCCCATCCGGAGGTGGGGGAACTGCGGTTGGCGTACGAGACACTCGAACTGCCCGCCGACGACGACCAGCGCATCGTCGTGCACCTCCCGGCCGACAGCGCGACCACGGCCGCCCTCGACCGCCTCGCCGGCCGTCACCCGGGCTCCCTGCGAGCCGTCTGAGCGAGCCGTCTGAGGGGCGGGTCACCGCTTCAGGGCCGTGTCACGGCAGACGGCCGTCCGGCCTGCGCCGCGGTGGTTGCCGGATCGGCCGGAGAGGGTCCGTCCGGACCAGACCGCCGGAGACCGGCGTGGTGCCGAGGTCGCTGTCGCCGTCCTCGTGGCGTCGTACCCAGTCGTCGAGGTCGAGGGCCGTTTCCAGCGGTTCCCTGGCCATGCAGACGCGCAACCGGGTCACCTCACCGGCGGCTCCGATCCCTTCCGGGCAGAGCAGTCCGTCCCGGAAGCCGGCCTCGGCCATCGCGAAGCGCACTCGCGCGGTGTGCGGAGACACCTCCAGGACGTCACCGATGAGCTGCCAGTCGGCGCCGCCCACGCGCTCGAACACGGCCGCGGCTTCGAGGAACCGCTGCGCGGCGGCGAGCACCCGGGCGGCGTCGGCCAGCACGGCACCCGGCGAACGGGTGGTGCCGTCGGGTTGCAGCTCGTCCTCGCCGATCGGGACGACGGCACGCGCGCGGTCGGCCACCTCGCATGCCTCGTAGGCCATCACCACTCTCGCGCGCGCAGCATCCGTGTACGGCGCGGTGGCTCCGGTGTCGCTTTCGGTCATGTCAGCCAGCCTCGGCTCCGACGACGGGGGCTGATCACCGCGGTTCCCCGCATGGTCAGCCGCGCAGGAAATACAGAACGGTCATGATCACGGCGGTGGTCAGAATGACGCCCCGAAGCAGCCGGGCGGGGAGACGGCGGGCGAGGTGGGCGCCGGCGAAGCCGCCGGCCACCGCGCCGACCAGCATGCCGGTGAGGAGAAGCGGAGCGCTCAGCGTGTCCGAGGCGATGAGGAACAGCACGGTCGCGCTGAGATAGATGGCGGCGAGCTGCGCGATCCGCATCGGGTTGCTGACCGCCGCGTCGAGGCCGAGGCCGATGCTCCACAGGGCCAGCATCATGATGCCTACGGCTCCGCCGAAGTATCCGCCGTAGACGGCGAGGACGAACTGACCCGTCAGGACGACTCGGGAACTCATGCCCACCGAGCGGCCGAGCGCGCTGTTCAACGCCCTGGAGAGGTGGGGTCCGAAGGCGAGGATCACCGTGGCGAAGGCGAGCAGCCACGGCGCCGCGGCGTCGAAGGACGATGCGGGCAGCGCCAGCAACAGGCCGGCACCGACTCCGCCACCGATCACACTGATCGCTGTCAGGGCCCTCGTGGATGTCGGCCCGACCGGGGTGAGTTCGCGTCGGTAGACCCACGCGCCGGCCACGGCGCCGGGTACGAGGGCGACCCGCGACAACGCGTTCGCCGTCACCGGTGACAGGCCGAGCGCGACGAGAACGGGCAGCGCCACGAACGTACCTCCACCGCCGATGGCGTTCAGCGCTCCGGCGGCGGCACCGGCCAGCAGGACAAGCAGTATCTCGGACACACGCCGAGCATCACCCCGTCACCAGGGGCTCCACAATGTGTGATCGACGCACCCAGCCTAAGGCTGATCCGTAGGCTGGGACGGTGCGCTATGACTTGGACGACCTGAGGCTCTTTCTCCACATCGTGTCGGAGGGGTCGATCACGGCGGGTGCTCACCGGATGCACCTGAGCCTGCCTTCGGCCAGCGCCCGGGTGCGCTCGCTGGAGCACCACGCCGGCGTGGCGCTGCTGATCCGCGGCCGGCGGGGCGTGCGGCTCACGCCGGCGGGGACGACTCTGGCCCGCCATGCACGCGACGTGCTCGACCGGACCGCGCGGCTCGAAAGCGCGGTCGCGAGCTACACCCGGTCACCGACCGCTCCGCTGATCCTGCTGGCAGGCGGTTCAGCGATGCATCGGCTCGTCCCGCGGGCCCTGGTCTCGTTCCTCCGGGCACACCCGGACGTCGACGTCACGGTGTCCGAGAGCCGCACCCCGCAGACCGTGCGCATGCTCGCCGACGGCGAGGCGGACCTGGGAGTCGTCCTCGACGACGAGGCCCGCGACCGCGGTGTGCTCCTGGAGCCCCTCGGTGACGACTCCCTTGTCGTTGTCGGCCAGGCCGGAGGGGTCCTCGCCGGGCGGACCGCGCTGACCTACGACGAGGTCGCCGAGCACCCTCTCGTCGGGCTCGACGCCGACTCCTCGCTGCGCCGCTGGATCGAGAAGCACCTCGGGCCACACGCTCCGGTGGTGCGCTACCGCACCACCGTCGCCGACCTCAACGTCCTCGTCGCTCTCGCCGGCGCCGGTGTCGGGCTCGCCGTGGTGCCGCGCCGCGCCATCGACCCCCACCAGCCCCTCGACGTGTGCGAGCTGCAGGACCCCTGGGCCCGCCGTCACCATCTGCTGGCCTGGGGCGTCAAGGACCGAGCCTCACCGACGGCCACCGCGGCGCTCGCCGAGCACCTGCGCCGGGCGGCACTCTCCGAACCTCTCGGTCGAACAGGACGCTGAGATCGTGGCCTTCACCGCGCCCAGGGGCAGGGGACGAGAACGGTCCGCTGGCCGCCTCGGCGAGGTCTCAGGGCTGGGCTGTCACCGGTGGTGGGGTCCACCGGTTGGTGCGGGGGGTGGTGGAGGTGACGCCGTACTCGCTCTTGAGCTGTTCGGGAATGGCGTACTGCATGACCCGGCCGCGGGTGAGGGAGCTGAGTTCCAGGTGGGTGGTGATGTTGCCGAGGTGATCCAGGACCCAGGCCCCCAAGGGCGAGTTGTCCTCGATGCGTTCCAGGATCCCGAGGAGGGCGGGGGCTGCTTTGACGGCTGTGTCCCAGGCGGTGCGGGGGACTTGGAGCCAGTCGGCGCAGGTGTCGCCGATGAGGTAGCGGATGAGGGCGGCGACCACGGGGTCGAGGAGGGTCCCGGGGACGACCTCTTCGTAGAGGTCGATGAGCTGGCGGGTCAGGCGCGCTCCCTCTTCGGAGGGGCCCATGTGCCGGGTCATGTAGAGGTCGGAGAACTGCCGGGCGCTGCCCACGTCGGTCGGAGTGTGGTCGAGGCTGATGCCGAGCATGTCGCCGACGACGCGCCAGGCGTAGAAGTAGGACTCGGCGCCGTCGATCGACATGTGGATGCCCAGGCGGTGCAGTGCGTCGAGGACCTGGATGGAGAACATCATCTGGCCGCCGATCATGTCCTCCTGACAGATCGGTGTGCCGAGGGCGGCCACATCCCAGCGGCCCTCGCGGCGCAGGTGGTAGCGGATGGAAGCGTGCAGCAGGCGGACCTTCTGTGCGGCGGGGATGAACCGGCTGCCCGCTTCGAACGCGTCGGGCTGCATCAGGTAGACGGTGAACTGCCCGGTCTCGGCCATGCGCCGGGAGGGGTACTCCAGGGAGTGGGTGGCGCTGAGCAGCTTGGCCACGTGCGGAATGGCGTAGCAGGCGGGCATCGCCGCGAAGGACAGGGCGGTGGAGATGTGCACGTTGTTGTCGATGAAGAACAGCCGGGCTTTCTCCATCTCGCCCCAGTCCACCCAGCTCGGTGGTGTGCTGGTCGCGTGCAGGTAGTCACGGGCCACGTCGGGCAGGCCGTCCGGCAGGTCCTGGCCGACGGTGGAGAAGTAGCGCATGAGGGTGTTGAACTTGCCGATCTCACCGCGCTCGAACAGGGTGTTCACCGTCGCGTCGGCGAGTTCGTCCCCCATGTCCCGCAGGGCGTTCATGGACTGGTCGGTGTAGGACATGGGGTCCTTTCGGCAGGTCAGGACTGGCGGGCTGTGGCCGAGGTCATCAGCTGGGACAGTGCGCGGGTCGCGCCGGCCGGCAGATTCGCACGGGTGAGGGTGGCGGTCGCGGCGCTGACGCGCTGACTGATCATTTCCTCGACGCGGTGGGGTGCTCCGGTGCGCCGTACGATCGCTCGGACCTGCAGCAGGCCCTCGCTGTCCAGGCCCGGTCGGCCGAGCAGGCCGCGCAGTTCTTTGCGCTCGGCTGTGGTGGCGGCCGACCAGGTTTCGGCGAGCAGGGCGGTGGGCCGGTTGCCGGTGATGTCGTCCAGGTTCGACTTGCCGGTGCGTTCCGGGTCACCGAAGAGTCCGAGCAGGTCGTCCCGCAGCTGGAAGGCCTCGCCGAGGGGCAACCCGTAGGCGGTGAAGTCCTTCATCAGCCGATCCGGAGCGCCGGCCAGTGCGCCACCGATGTGCAGAGGATGTTCGACCGTGTACTTGGCTGTCTTGTACCGGATCGTCTGGAGGGAGTTGCCCGTGTCGGGCAGGGCCCCCGTGCGGAGGATCTCCAGGCACTCGCCGGCGATCAGCTCCCTGGCCATGACCGCCCACAGTCCGCGGGCGCGGGCCAGGTAGGCCGCGGGCAGGCCGCAGGAGGTGAACAGCTGCCCGGCCCATGACATCAGCAGGTCACCGGTCATCATGGCCAGAGCCCTGCCACCGGCACTGCTGCGCGCACGGTCGGTGAACGCCGCCCGCAGAGCGATATGGGCGCTGGGTACGCCGTGCCGCATCGAGCTGTCGTCGATGAGATCGTCGTGGACGACGGCTGCGGCGTGCACCAGCTCCATCGCGGCGGCGGCTCGCACCAGCGCGTCACTGTCCGGTTGCCCGGCTGCCCGCCACCCCCAGTAGCAGAAGGCCGCGCGCAGACGTTTGCCACCGGTCACGGCCACGGTCAACTGCTCCACCACCGGCAGCAGTTCGGCATCGATGGCGATGAGCTGGTCCGTCTCCTGCCGCGCGAACGCCTGCAACGCCGCGTCGACGCGCGCTCGGAGTGCGACCTGGTCCTCTGCTTCAGGTTCAGGCATCTTCTGAAACATCGCTCCGACCGCGACGAGCGGCGACCCGCCGGGCCAGCAACTCCATGTGGGGCTCGGGCACGGAGGTGTACCGCTGGATCGCCAGCCGCCCCCGTTCCCTCATCTCCTGCTGACCGTCCTGCGCCAGCTCGGCCAGGTCCGACCGGCCCAGCAGCCCCCGCACTCCCCGCAAGGCCGCCCCGATACCGCTCAGAGCCAGGTCGGCCACTCCGGCGGCAATCAGCACGGCGTCGCTCTCGCGGCCGGCTTGCGCACCGCCATCGGCTTGCGTCACGGCAATCCCCTCATTTGCTGGCCGACATGAAAACGGGCTGGAGCCGAAACGGGCCACCGCCCCGGGAAAGTCTGTCCAGTTGGCCGGCACTTGCACCGCGCACAGGCGTTCGGGTGATCATCTTTGTAATCATAGAGTCTGTCAAATGGACGTATACGGTACTGAGTTCAGAGCTGACGTCCCTCACCACCGGCCTACTGACTGAGCTGCCGGCCGTGATCATTCCGCCGTTCGCAAGGACTTACGATCTTCGACGTGAGCGGATGCGACGTTTCCCTGCACCTCAACAGGCGCCGGACAGCCAGGTGGACGACTCGACGTGCCGGGGCAGCGGTGGGAACTCTTGTGCTGTGCTCGCTTCTTGTCGGTGCGTCGGGCGGGGCCGTCGACGAAGGCTCCAAAAACGACCGTCCCGGTATCGGGGTCCGAATATGTCTGGCTCTTGAACTGCCCCTGCTTCCCGGCACAGTGGGGGTGGACCTCGGAGCCTCGCTGCACCTGCCGCCGAATGGCCCACCCGTGCATCTCCCGGACTGCCCCGAACCGACACCGTCGGCGCCACCCTCCCCTTCCCCACCACCTTCCCCTTCCACGTCGCCGTCCACTCCTGCGCCCTCGTCGACTGCGGCGCCCACCTCCACTCCCGCGCCGCCCTCCACTCCGGCGCCGTCCTCCCCCGTGACACCGGTCCCGGCGGGGAGCGCGGCCCGCCCGCAGCCCGGCCCGTCCACCACGCCGACTCCGTCCGCATCGCTGTCTTCCGCCTCGGCGAAGACGGTCCGCGCCCCGAAGGCGTTCGCATCGACCGCCCCGTCGGCACAGGCAAGTGAGAGTGGCGCTTCCCCGCGGCCCGCGAAGACGTACCTCGTCCCGAGCCGCCGCGACGCGTCCTCATCTCCTGACGGTCAGAGATCATCCATGGTCACCACGATGCTGGTGATCACGGTTCCCGCGCTGCTCGTAGCCGTCGCTCTGCGCCCACGTTCACGTTCGTCCCGGCGCGCCGGACGCTCCTGACCCCGCCGGGTCCCTGTACTCGTCGATCAAATTCTTCAAGGGAGTTATGCATGTCGGAGTGGGTGGTGCTCGCCATCGCCATGGCGGCTGCGTGCGTCATAGTCATCGCAGTTGTCGTACTGCAGCAGCGACGGGTCGGAGAAGACGACGACCCGTCCGAGACCCCGGACGTCATCGAGTACATGGCGATGATGATCGGCGTGATCTACGCGATCGTCCTCGGCCTCGCCATCTCGGGCGTATGGGAGGCCAGGAACACCGCGCAGGACAACGCGTTCAACGAGGCCCAGGCGCTCCACGAGATGAGCGCGCGTGCGCAGGTCTACCCGGCCGCGGTGCGTGACCAGGTCCGGACCGACATCGACGCCTACGTCACCTACGTCGTCGACACCGAGTGGCCGCACATGCGGGAGCACGGCGCCCTTTCTCCGCGTGGGGCGGAACTGCTCGGAAAGGTACGCCACGACGTGACGACCCGCGTCCCGCAGAGCGACCTCGAGAGCCAGACGTACCAGTCCATGGTCGATCTTGTCGCCGAGGCCGACGAGGCCCGCAACATCCGTGGGCAGAACACGGGGCCGACGATGCCCGGCCTCGTGTGGTTCGGCCTGATAGCGGGTGCCGTGGTCACCGTGGGCATGATCTTCACCCTGCAGATCCGCCGGTCCGCGCGGGAGTTGCTGCTGGCAGGGGCGTTCAGCGCGCTGATCGCCTTTCTGCTGTTCCTGATCTGGGACTTCGACGATCCCTTCACCCGGGGACTCGGTGTCACCACCCAGCCGTTCCTCGACCTTTTCCCGTCGCTCGGCCTACCCCGCTGAAAGTGACGAACGCGCTGGTCAGGGCCACCCCCTCAGCACTCGATGATGTTCACCGCAAGCCCACCCCGGGCCGTCTCCTTGTACTTGACGGACATGCGGGCGGCTGGTGATCATGGGGTTGACCTGCGGTTTTGATATACCCAGGCTTGCCTTGAATCACGTCAGGGACTTTTTTTGGGACTTCTTGTCGGGGGCTGATGACAACGTATCCCATGCTGCGTGAGACGCCTGTGGGGTTGGGTCGTTGATGCTCGGGCGGCATCCGATGGCTTCGGTGAGCCCCGCACTCGTAATGCGTAGGTCTCGGGTTCGAATCCCGAAGGCGGCTCCAAAGAATACCGCAGGTCAGGCCTCTGACCTGCGGTTTCTTCGATTTCTTGACCTTGGAATGTGCGTGCCGAGGGCTTCTTGAGGCTCTGCATGTAATGCGTAGGTCAGAGGTTCACTATCTGGCAGTGGTTGCGCGTCTGTGGTCCGCATGCGTGGTTCTGACCTGCGGTTTTCTTATGTACTGCTGAATGGCTGGACAGTGTCCGCGGAGGGTGGGGTGGCCAAGTGGTGGCCATCTGTGCGGCGTCGGTGCATCGGGCGGATTGTGGTGCGGGTGGTAGTCGCTGATCGGGGCGCCATGGTTTTATCGATTCTATACAACACGATCTGAACGTCGCGTCAGGTCAGGCGACGGCGCGTCCACCAGGCGCAGAGGATTCCGAGGCTGAGGGCGAGGCCGAGACAGATGCCCGTCTTACTGGTCGCTTGTCTTCTCCACGAGGAACCCCTCAATGTAGAGACGGTCCATGGATGTCCTCAGGAACGTCTCGATGGCCATGGACGGAGCCATAATTAGGGGTTGTCCTTTCACGTTGAACGACGTGTTCACCACACAGCCGAACCCGGTTCGCCTCTTGACCTCGCTCAGCAGGGTCCAAAAGACATCGTTGGTCTCGTGGCGAACTACCTGGACACGCGCCGAACCGTCAGCGTGAACGATGCCGGAGACGGCGGATCGGTGCTCGTCGCGCACCTGCGCCGTGCACAGCATGTATGCCGTGGGGGACAGCCTGCGGGTCTGGAAAATCCTGTCGCAGTCTTCTTCCAGTACCGCCGGGGCGAAGGGCCGGAACGGCTCACGGAACTTCACCATGCTGTTGATGCGTTCCTTGATCCGATCTCCCTTTGGCAAGCCGAGGATCGAGCGGTTACCCAGGGCGCGCGGACCGAACTCCATACGTCCGTGGAACCAGCCGATGATGCGATCGGCGGCGAGGTCGGCGGCCGCGGCGGAGAAATACTCACTGGTCAGACCCACATGGCGCCAGCGGAAGCGACGGGACGCTGCGCGTTCCAGTTCCTCGTGTACTTGCTCGGTGCTGTACGAAGGCCCCGAGTAGGGGTCGAATCCGCTGGACGGGCCGACGTAGGGCACCCCCCGTTGATGCGAGGCGTACAGTGCCGCACCCAGGGATGTTCCGTCGTCGCCAGCGGCAGGCTGGACGAAGACTCGGTCGACAGTCGGCAGATCACACAGTGACTGATTGGCCTTGCAGTTGAGGAAGGTCCCGCCGGCCAGGCACAGAGACGATTCACCCGTCCTGGCGAGCCAGTAGGAGACCAGCTCGGTCAGGACGGTGGTGAGTCTCGCCTGGAGCGCTGCGGCGAAATCCGCGTGTTCGGGCCGGTGGCCGTTTTCCTGGCTGGCCACCGGAAAGGCCGCCTTCGCGAGGAAGGCCATGGCCTTCGGATAGCCGAGCTCGGGTGAACGCAGGCTTCCACGCGGCCAGTTCACCCGCACACCACCGGTTTCAGTGTCGAATTGAACCAGATCCGCGAACAGAGCGCGGTACGGTGCGGGATCTCCGTAGGCCGCCAGGCCCATCACCTTGTACTCGTCGGAGTTGGAGGAGAAGCCCAGGAAACGGGTGCAGATCGAGTAGAGGAAGCCGAGCGAAGCGGAGATCGGCTGGCTGAGCAGCTTCTCCAACTGCCCGTCTTGCGCGTGGTACACCGAGAGCGACTCAGTTTCACCCATCCCGTCCGAGACCACACACAGCGCGGAGCCGAAGCCGCTCGGCAGGTATGCGGAAGCCGCGTGTGCCAGATGGTGATCCACGGGCTGGAATCGGTCGGCGACACCGTCCCAGCCGTGTTTGCTCAGGCCGTCCACCACCGTACGGCCCGTCAGTACCTGGTCGAAGTAGTCCAGGGATCCCGCGAAGACCCGCCGGTAACGGTCGTAGTTGAAGCCGTGTGCGACG
Source organism: Streptomyces sp. NPDC020898 (assembly GCF_044333925.1). Lineage (NCBI taxonomy): Bacteria > Bacillati > Actinomycetota > Actinomycetes > Kitasatosporales > Streptomycetaceae > Streptomyces > Streptomyces sp. NPDC020898. The sequence continues at coordinate 299,976 of NZ_JBIRRV010000010.1, read as the reverse complement.
ACGTCCACATCCTGTGGCCCGATGCCTGCCGCCGCCAGACAGTAGTCGATCGCGCCCAGGGGCAGTCGCCCGGTTCCCTTGTCACCGGAGAAGCGCTCCTCGGCCGCGGCGGCCACCACCCTGCCGTTGACCACTAGGGCGGCCGCGCTGTCCAGCCCCTGACAGTTCCGTGCGTCGAGACGATCGATGGCCGGAGTGTCCCTGGCCAGCCGATCCTGAGCGTGGGGAAGGCCGCTGAGGCCCATGATGATCATTCAGCTCATCACCCTTGTCGTGTGATCGCCGGAGCCACTGCGGCACCGGTTGATTCCGTGAACTCCGGGCGCCACCAGTGGTGTACGGCCCGGAACGGGAGCGCTCCCGTCAGTGCCACCGCCGCGGCGTGGTCGCGTGGAGCGCGTATGTCACGCAACCGTAGCGAACCGGTCCGGTTCCCCGGGGCCGGGACGACCAGGGAGCGGCACCGGCCCGCGACCGGGAGGGGCAGACCGTCGCCCAGTCGGCCCCCCACCGCTTTGACGCTCGCTTCCTTGCGGGTCCACAGGCGCAGGAAAACAGCCTCACGCCGGCCGCACGGTGTGGCGGCCAGCCAACGCGCCTCATTCCGCGCGAAGTGACGGGCCGACACGGCCGACACGAACTCGGCGTCGCGGCGGCGCTCGATGTCCACCCCGATCTCGCGGGTACGTGCGATCGCCAGCAGGGCGATCCCGTCGACGTGGGACAGGTTGAAGCGCAGGATCGGCTTGATCCCGTCGAGTTCGGGCTTGCCCCACCGGCTCGTGGTCGTCCGGATGTTGTGCGGTCGTATGCCGAGGTAGCGGGCCAGGACGCAGCGGGCGGCACCGTGCGAGACGGTGAAACGGACACGACTGCCGGGCGAGGACAGTTTCCCGCAGCGCTGTCGCTCGGAGGGATCGAGCACGTCGAAGAGCCTGTCGCATTCATAGGGGTCCTGACCGTCCAGGGCGATCCACCAGAGGTGCGCGAGGTCATGGGCGGGCAGCGAGAGACGGGCGGGCGGCGCCGGGGCACGTCCCATGGTTCACCCCGTCCCAGGAGACGGAGACGGCGGCGGACCTGCGGCGGCGGGGCCGCCCCGGGCGAGCGTGTTGAAGACCTGGAGTCTCTGGATGTTGGACGTGCCCTCCATGTATTCGAGGCCTAGGGCGTCCCTGGCCCATTTGTCGAGCAGCGGGTGCTTTAGGCGGGCGCCGCAGCCGAAGAAGCGGAGCACTTCGAGGGTGGTCCGCTCGGCGAGCCGGGACGCACCGACCTTGGCCGCGGCCGAGAGGTGTCCGTGGCCGGGGTCGGCGTCGACCGCGCGGGCCGCCTGGTAGGTCAGCTGTCGCACGGTGTCTATGCGGTGAGCCATCCGGTCCAGACGGTCGCGCTCCCGCGCGCTGGGCGTCGAACGGTGCTCCCTGGCGTATTCGTGGGCGGCCCGGGCGATTCCCACGCCCATCGCCGCTGCGGCCACTCGCAGGAGGTTGAAGGCCCGCAGCCACCCCCACATGCCCCGCTTGACGGGTGACAGGTGCTGCCCGAGCACCCGCTCGGCGTCGATCTCGACCGCGTCGAACGTGAGGCGTCCCAGTGCACCGGACAGTCCGATTGTCGCCACGGGCGCGGAGGCGAAGCCCGGCGCGTCCGTCTCCACCAGCACGGCGCGCAAGCTCAGTGGCCCTTCGCCGGTGCGGGCGAACACCACGCCGGTGCCCGCCCGGGTGGCGTTGCCCACGTAGGTCTTCGCTCCGTTCAGGCTGTACCCGGTGGCGTCCGTCGTCCGGCTTCGAGCGAGAGGGCTCAGGGAACTCCGCATCCCGCCCGCGTCCGACCCGTGTGCCGCCTCGGTCATGGCCAGCAGACTCCAGGCCGCCCCGCCCAGCAGCCGCTCGTAGAACCAGTCCTGCTGGGTACGGTCGCCGAGCGATTCCACGACCGGGCCGGCCGTCAATGCTCCCGGCGCGGCCATCAACAGGGCCGCGTCCCCCCAGGCGCCTTCCTCATAGAGGACGACCCGTTCCAGAGCCGACATGGTGCGCAGGCGCCGACCCCGCACCAGCACGGGTGTGCCGCCGTACCGTTCGGGGACGGAGAGGGTGGCCAACGCGGTGTGCAGTTCCAGTTCCGGAGGCCGGTGGTGCGTGGTGACTCCGGAACCGGCGGCGTCCCAGACCAGAGAGTGCGACCGCATCTCCTTGGCCCACTCCCTGGCCTGCCGCCGGAGAGAGGAGAGCTCCTTCTCCTCCATTTCCACGTCGCTCATATCGCCGCGCCCACGTCGCACGTGCCCAGATACACGTCACTGAGCAATTCGGATGTGTAAGCCAGCACGCCAGGTTCTTCGAGGGTGAATCCGTGAGCACCGCACAGGTGCAGGAGTGTCCGCGCGTTGTCCGTGATGCGCTCGTGCAGTACCGCAAGAGTGGGAAGTTCCCAGGAGCCGGAAGCTGTGGTGGCCAGCACGCTGAGCAACTCGAGGCGCTCGATCTCGACGTCGGCCAGAGATCCCTTCAGCAACTGCTGCCGGAGCAACGGCTCACCATCGAAACTCCGTTCGGACAGATGGGCGAGAACGATGTCCAGCAGCCGGTCGCACAGCCCGAGGCGCAGCCAGGTGAGTGCCTCGCACCACTGGTGATACGCGGCGTCGGGCACCGCGGTGGCCATGCCGCTCATATCGGCGCAGCGCAACGCGGCCATGTCGGCGCCCACCAGGATGGGCGCGGAGAGCGGTTCCGCGCGTAGGGGCACGCGGTGCCCGGAAGGTGTCCGGGCGAGAGCCGCGCTCCGGTCGAGAGCCGCAGGCACGACAGCGTGCCCACCGGGTCCGAGTACAGGGATGCCCTCGCTCAGGGCACTATGCTGGGCGGTGAGTGCCATGCGGAGGCCATGAGACCGCGCCGTATCGTAGATCCGGTCCGGTGTGTACGCCGGCGTGAAGGGCATCGAGGCCACTAGGCGTCGAGGTGGCGGCGCACGTAGCCGACGAGGCTGTCGACGGTTTCGAAGGCGCTCGGCCCGAAGGTATCCGGATCGAATTCCACCCCCAGGTCGGCCTCCACGCGCATGAGCAGTTCGAGAACGTTGGTGGAGTCGAAGTCCAGGTCCTGGACCAGGCGGGTCGTGGGTGAGAACGTCTCGGGCGCACGGCCCAGCATGCGGGCGAGTGACCCCGTCACCTCGGCGGCTATGTCACGGCTGTCTTGGGGACTGGCTGCTGCGCTCACCCTCAACCTCCCTGTAGCGGTTGCGAACTGTCACTCCGGTGACGGCGACTTGCTTCAACCTCTCGGGGGCGCCGGGGTCGCACAAGGCTCGGAAGGACGCTCCAGGGACCTGACGAATCAGGCATAGCCCAAGGAGGGGCTGCCGCGGTGCGGCTCCGTGTTGAAAGCTGAAGCGGAAATTCCTCGACTCCCGGTGGGGACCGGGGAGCCAGTCCCAAGCCTGAATGCCGTGGTGGTCGTCAGATGGAACCTCTCCCCGAAAGGCTGGACACGGGCACGCGTGCCCTGGCCGGCGGACATGACGGTGCCGCCGCCGAACGACTTCACTACACGTGTGTCGGGATCGGGGTCGGGCCGGCCAACCTGAGCCTGGCTTCCCTGCTGTGCCGGCATCCCGCGCTGCCTCACCTCTTCCTGGACGGCAAGCCGGCCTTCAGCTGGCACGACGGCCAGCAGATCGCCGGGTCCTCTCTGCAAGTGACGTTGTTCAAGGACCTGGTGACACTTGCCGATCCCACCAACCCCTTCTCCTTCCTCGCCTACCTGCACGAGCAGGGGCGGATCCATCACTTCCTCAACGCTCAGTTCAGTGATGTGCCTCGGCAGGAGTTCCGTGACTACCTGGACTGGGCCAGCCGGAAGAATCGCCATGTCGTGTTCGGTGAGCGCGTGTTGCGGGTCGAGTTCGACGGCCGTTTCACCGTGCACTCGACCAAGCAGACGGTCACCGCCGACAACATCGTGGTGGGAGTCGGCAGGGCGCCCTGGGTGCCACCGCAGGCCCAGCATCTCCTGGGCGCCACCCAGTTCCATGTGGGCGAATTCCTGGGCCGGGCCCAGGACATGGGCGGCAAGAGGGTCTGCGTCGTCGGTGGCGGACAATCCGGGGCCGAGGCGTTCCTCGATCTGATCTCCCGCTCGGACGGCGACCGTCCGCAACGTGTCACCTGGGTCTCCCGCCGGGCGAATTACTTCCCGATCGACGACTCGCCGTTCACCAACGACTACTACACGCCCTCTCACGCGGATCACTTCTTCGATCTGCCGCGTCATGCTCGCGAGGGGTTCATCACCCGGCACGTTCTGACCAGCGACGGCATTTCGGAGTCGACACTCCGTGCTGTCTACCAGCAGATATATCGCCTGCGGTTCCTGTCCGGAGCGAAGGATGTGACCTGCCTGCTGCCCAGCCGCGAGGTGGTCGAGGTGACAGGGGACGACGACCGCGGCTGGGATCTCACGACGGTGCATCACGAGGACCCCAACGCCACGGAGACGCTCACCGCCGACGTGATCGTGTGGGCCACCGGATTTCAGCAGGCGCCACTCGACTTCCTCGCCCCCATCGCACACCGCATGGAACGCGAGGGCCGCGAGTTCCGGATCGACGCGGATTTCGCGGTGCGCTGGGACGGCCCGGCCGATCGAAACGTGTTCTTCCAGAACGCGACCCACCGCCAACGCGGACTCGCCGACCGCAATCTGAGCCTGAACGCATGGCGTAGTCAGCGCATCCTGGACCGCATCGCGGGGATGCGTACAGACAGTCAGCTGCCCTCTTTCATCGAGTGGGCCTCTCCTGAGTCTTCCCGAACACGAGACCCGCGATGAACGCGGGCCACGTTGATTTCGCCGTAGTGGGCGGCGGCATCGTGGGATGCCTCATCGCCAGGGAAATCGCCTGCCGCTCTGCCGAGGCCTCAGTGGTGCTCGTCGAGCGGGACGCCATAGGCAGCGGAGCGAGCCGACGATCGGCCGGACTGCACTTCCCCCGTGGGGCCACCCCGCGAATCCGGGCGATGACGGAGTACAGCCAGGAGTTCTACCGGCGTCTGGCGGAGAACTGGCCGGCCCGCACCGGACACGCCCTGCCGATCCACGCGATGCCGATGACCGTGGTCGCCTCGGCCGACCGGGCCCCGCTGCTGCGGGAGCACTATCTCGACGGCGCCGGCCTGACCAGCCTTTCCACCGCACCAGCCTGCCTGGGGCCGCTGCCGTCGCAGTCCCGGATGTGGCAGGGCGACGGCTGTCAGTACGCCGACGTCGGCGCCCTGTCCCGGACACTTGCCGACGCCTTGCCGGAGCGGGTCCGTATCCGTGAGGGCATCCGCGTCGAAGCGGTCGAGCATCGCTCGGACCACGTGCTGCTGCGCCTCAGCAACGGAGAACACCTGGTGGCGGACCGGGTGGTGCTGGCGCCGGGTCCCTGGCTGGCTGATCCGGCTTGGCAGGGGCTGGTGGCGCCGCTGGCCGCCCGGGTGAAAAAGGTGGTCGCCCTGCACCTCGCCGAGCGGCCCGCGCCGGACGATCCGGTCGTCGTCTTCGAGGACGAGGACGCGTTTTTGCTTCCGCTGCGAAACCGGGGTCACTGGCTCTTCAGTTACACCTGCCGGCAGTGGGACGTCGATCCGGACGCCGCCCCCACCGGACTGTCTGCAGAGGACCTCTACGAAGCACGGACGATCCTGCGCCGCTACGCCCAGCCGCTCGCCGAAGGTCCGGCCGCGGGCCGGGTCTTCTGCGACGCGTACAGCAGCAGTCGGGAACCGGAAGTGCGCGATCTGAGTGGCGATCGTCGTCTCCTCTTTGCCGGCGCCGCCAATGGCTCCGGATACCGGATGGCACCCGCCATCGCCGCGCAGGTCGCCGACGTATTGGCGCCACCGACTGTATGAGGAGCGCTTTGTGATCATCAGTACCTACACCTCGACTGCCCTGCGAGCCATGTTCGGGATCGACATGGGCGCGGTGGAGGGACTCGGGGTCGGTGCCAGTTGGGCCAGGGTCCCGCCAGGCTCCAGGTCGGACATGGACCGACATGACGAGAGTGAGACGATCGTTATCGTCGCCGGTGAGGGCACCGTCCTTGTGAACGGCGAACCTCACCTGGTCTCGGCGGGCACGGTCGTGTCGTTCGACCCATTCGAGGCGCACATGATCGAGAACACCTCCGCCACCGATCTGGTCTTCCTCAGCCTGTACTGGCGTGACGCGGAGCGGACAGCCGGCGTGGTGAAGAACCGGGCACACCACGTGTTCGGCGACCGCCCGGTCTTCGTGTTCTCCACCCCGCCCACCCCCAACGGTGACCTCCACCTCGGACACCTGTCCGGCCCGTACCTGGGAGCGGATGTGTTCGTGCGGTTCCAGCGTCTGAACGGGGTCGACGCCTGGCACCTTACGGGCAGTGATGACTTCCAGAGCTACGTAGTCGACGCTGCCCGGCGCGAGGGTAGAACGCCAGCGGAGACCTCGGCGCACTACAGCGCCGAAATCGCCGCCACACTGAAGCTGATGGACATCGAGCCCGACCAGTACACCGCCACCAACCAGGACCCCACATATCCGGACGGCCTAAGGGCGTTCTTCTCCCGGCTGGTCGACTCCGGAGCGGTCGCACCGAAAGAGGGCGACGCCCTCTTCGACGCCGAAACCGGCCGCTATCTCTACGAGGTGGATGTGCACGGTGTCTGTCCGTCTTGTCTGTCTGCGGCGGGCGGCAACATATGCGAGGAGTGCGGTGAGCCGAATCACTGCGCCGACCTCGTCGACCCGAGGGCCTCCCAGTCGACGGCACCTCCCGTGGTTGGCACCGCCACCCGGTTCTCCCTTTCGCTGCACAACATGTTGCGCTCCCACCTGATGGAACATCACGGATCAGGCCGGGTACCCGCCCGACTGCGCGAGCTCGCGGAGCGGCTCTCCGAACGGTATGCACTGGATGTGGCGCTGACCCACCCCTCCTCCTGGGGGGTGTCACCAGCGGAGTCCGGGACACCCGGCCAAGTCATCTGGGTCTGGCCGGAGATGGCGTACGGATTTCTGCATGGCATCGAGTTGCTCGGGCGCGGCCTCGGCGAGAACTGGCGTGCCGAAAGCCCGCAGACTGATTGGCAGTTGGTCCACTTCTTCGGCTACGACAACAGCTTCTACCACGGAATCCTCTACCCGGCCCTCTACCGGCTCGCCTTCCCCTCATGGACACCGCGAATCGACTACCACGTCAATGAGTTCTATTTGCTTGAGGGTGAAAAGTTTTCCACCAGCCGCCGGCACGCGATCTGGGGCAAGGAGATCTTGAGTCCCGAAACCGTGGACGCGGTGCGCTTCCACCTCTCGCTCACGCGGCCCGAGGGGCGACGTACGAACTTCGAACGTAAGACGTACGAGGCCGTCCTGCGGGAGACGCTGCTCGGCGGCTGGCAGGCATGGCTGAACGCCCTTGGTGACCGGGTGGAGAAGGAGTACGCGGGTGAGGCACCGGATGCCGGGAGATGGACCCCGGAGCACAGCGCCTTCCTCAGTCGCTTGGGAGACCGGCTTGCCGAACTGACAACAAGTCTCGGCAAGGACAGGTTCTCGCTCAATGATGCGGCGGCTGCGCTCGACGGCATCGTCCAGGACTCTATCCGCTTCAACCGCGCCGAGAACGCGACACTGATGGGTCACGGCGCCTGGCGCGCCGAGGCACGTACGGCGACCGCCCTGGAACTCGCGGCGGCACGGCTGCTGGCCCACGGCGCCGCTCCGGTTATGCCGCGCTTCTCCGCCAGGCTTGCCGCTGCCTTGGGTGAAGCCGCGCCATCGGCCTGGCCGAAGGATGTGGAACTGCTGAGAGCCGGAAGCCGCGTCCACCTTAGCCAGGAGGTCTTCTTCCGTCTCGTTCACGAGGGGGATCCCTCGTGAACGAGACGGTGATCAACCGGATCGTCTCCGTTCCTCCTGCCCGCGGTCACCGGATCACTCTGCACCGGCGGGGTTCGACACAGTCCGTCGAACTGACCGAGCTGTACCAACAGGTCGGCCGGGTGGCACGGTTCCTGGCAGATCTGGGAGCCCGGCGGGGACACCGGATCGGGGTGCTCGCGGCCAACTGCCTGGAGTGGGTGTTGCTGGACCTGGCCGGATTGAGGCTCGGTGTGGTCATCGCCGGCCTCGAACACGGGAAGTTCGACGCCACGCCTGAACTCCTGGACCGCTACCGCCTCAGATTCCTGTTCACCGATCAGCCGTCGGACACCCCCGGGGTGCGGCAGCTGACCGAGGTCGCGCGGGCTGCCGCCGACCTGGACAGCCGCGACGTGCCACCTCCCGTCACGTATCGCCCTGAGGACACCACGACGCTCAAGTTCACCTCGGGAAGCACGGGAGAACCCAAGGCACTGGCAGCCACCGTCGCGAGCATCGACGGTTCCATAGGGGCGGTTCAGGAGATGTTCTCCCATCGCCCGGGGGACAACCTCTTCGTGTTCCTTCCGCTGTCACTGCTCCAGCAGCGGTACTGGATCTACTCTGCCCTGCGCTTCGGACACGACGTGACCGTGACGTCGTACGCCGACTCCTTCGTCGCACTCAGGCGTGCGCGGCCAACAGTCGTGATGGGCGTGCCGGCCTTCTACGAACTGGCGCGACGGAGGATCGAGGCGTGGTCCGAGCGGGCTGTCCCGACACCCGCGCCCACCGGCGACCAGCTCCGGTCGGAGGCGTCCCGGGTGTTCGGGGGACGGATCCGCTACCTGTGGACGGGGTCGGCACCCGCCGACGCGGCGATGCTGCGCTTCTACGACGAGGTAGGCCTGCCCCTCTACGAGGGCTACGGCCTGAACGAGACCTGCATCGTGGCCAAGAACCACCCCGGTGCCCATCGGGTGGGCAGCGTGGGGCGTGTCGTGCGCGGCAAGGAGGTCCTCTTCGACGAGGACGGTGTCATCAGCGTGCGCAGCGCACACCCGGTGAACGTGGCGTACGCCCATGCGGCGCCCGGCGAGTCAGAGCGTGTGTTCGGCGAGGACGGGCTGGTCAGAACCGGGGATCTCGGCTACCTCGACGGCGACGGTTTCCTCTTCATACGTGGCCGGGGGGACGACGTACTGGTCCTGGAGAACGGCAGAAAAATCGATGTCCGACCGATCGAGGAGTTCCTTCGCGGTAGCCCGGCGATCGAGGAGTGCGTTCTCTTCTGCCCGAACAGGGCCGCGTTGGTTGCTGTGGTGTCCCCTGGGCCGGGAACGGGCGACGAGCAGGCGATCGCCGAACGGCTCGCCGAGGCCAACGCGGCCTTCGGCAAGGACTTCCGGATCAGAAGGGCGGTGGTGGCCCGCTCCCCCTTCAGCATCGAGAACGGTCTGCTCACCTCCCAGTACAAGCCCAGGCGCGGCGACATCCTCGACGCGTACCGCTCGGAGGTCGAGGACGACAGCGGGGGCGTGTATCCCGAACCGGTCAGGACATCATCGGAAGGGTGACTTCTATGAGTTGGAACGAATTCCTCAAGGAACCGCTGGAAAACGAGTACGTGCTGCTCAGCCCCGTGGTTCCGGAAGACCGGGACTCGCTGCGGGCCGTCGCGATGGCCCCGCGGATCTGGCGCTATTTCGTCTCCAGAGTCGAGTCCGACGCGGACTTCGAGCGACTCTTCGACGCCATGCTCGCGGACCAGGACGCCGGACGCCGGACCGTATACGTCATCACCGACAAGAGCACGGGCCGCACCGCCGGCAGCATGAGCTTCGGAAACCTGGCCGAGAGCGACGGCCGGATCGAGATCGGCTGGTCGTGGCTCGGCGTCGACTTCCACGGCACCGGCATCAACGGCTGCGCCAAGTACCTCCTGCTGGAGCACGCCTTTGAGCGACTCGGCGTCGAGCGCGTCGAGTTCAAGACGGACCAGCTGAACACTCAGGCCAGGAAGGGACTCAGCAACATCGGCGCACAGGAGGAGGGTGTCCTGCGCAGCTTCAACCCCATGCCCGGCGGCCGACGCCGTGACGCCGTCTTCTACAGCGTCCTGCGCGCGGAATGGCCCGCTGTCAAGCGCCGGTTGTCGGCGAAGGGGCGACCTGCCGCGCCAGGTTCGCCGCATTGACCGTGGCCGACCGGTCACTGCCGTTCGTGCGCGCCACCGGCAGTCCCTTCGACCTCGGGGTGCGGCACGGCGAGTACCGGGCCGAGGCCCTTCGAGCCTTTCTGGATGACGGCGTCGCCCGCCTGAACCTCGTCCTGCCGAAGGAAACCTCGTTGGCGGAGCTGAGTCCAGGTATGGCCGGCTACCGCGCCGCGATCGAGGCCACCGCACCAGAACTCCTGGACGAGATCATGGGACTGGCCCAGGGCGCCGGTCTCAGTGCGGACGAGGCTCTCCTGCTCCAGCTCCGCCGCGAGATCATGGGGTACCGCCGGGTGCCTACCGCGGGCGACTGCACCACGTACGCGATCTGCCCGCCGGGTCGTACCGGACCGACGGTTCTGGCGCAGACCGTCGACCTGAATGGCAATCTCGACGACCAGATCTGTGTCCTGGACGTCGGCAGGACGGGTTCGGGCCGCCGGGCCCTGGTGCTGAGCTTCGGGGGGCTCCTCGGCTACCTGGGGATCAACACGGACGGGCTCGCTGTGGGACTCAACCTCGTGCTCGGGGGCCGATGGGGTCCGGGACTTCCCCCCTATCTCGCCATTCGCCACCTGTTGGACAGCGCGTCGAGTGTCGAACAGGCGATTTCGATCCTTCGGAGACTGATACCGCTCGCGAGCTCGCGGTCGATCACTCTCTGCGACCCGGCCGGCGCCGCATACGTGGAGATGTCCGACAACGAGATCAGGGTGGTGACGGCCGAACGCCAGGTGGTACACACCAATCACTTCCTGCATCCCGACCTTGCCCGGGCCGATGGCCTGAACGTTTTCGCCCGCAGGTCCTCGCTGCGCCGTTTGCGAGCCGCACGGGACGGGCTGGGCGAACTGGCGCCGTCGGCGGACCCGGAGGAGCATTTCGCGCTGCTCGCCACCGGACCCATCCGGGTCCCGGACCGGGGCGATGTGCGCGCGGAGCGGACCGTCGCCGCAGTGGTCATGGTGCCGTCGCGTGGGGAACTGCACATACGGCCCGGGGACCCCGCCCAGAGCGGTACACAGGTGTTCAAGCTGGAGTGAACTGCCGTGTTCAGCAAGGCCCTTGGTGTCTGATCTTGTGCCTGCAAGATGCATGTAAGACCATGAAAGCGATTGCAGGCCCTTTGCCTGGGAATTAACATTACGGGGCGTCGGACGGGGGGCGTACTACCCTGACCGGCGGTTCAACCACTGTCAGCATCACGGCTGACAGTACGGGTGGACGAACGAGGGAAGCCGTGACGCAACTTGAGGACATCGCTCCGGTACGACCCGGAGTACGCACCTGCAATGTGATCCTTCTGGTCGACAACCCCGTGGTCGAGGCGGGCCTGGAGGCAGTGCTGCGGCAACTCGCCAGGGTGGGCGACGTCGCCACTTGCGACGCCTCCAACTGGTCCCAGCAAGTGGATTCGGGCGACTTCCACGTCCTCGTCGTCAGCCTGGAGCAGTGGGAGTTGCTCGGCGCCCGCAGCGGGGAGAACCACGAGCCATTACCGGCCGTCCTCGTGCTCGGTGAGGCGCCGTACGACCGGTACAGCGAACTTTTCGTCTCTCTTCCGGTCGACGGCTTCCTCGCCCTCAGTGAACTGACCGCGTCTTCGCTCGACGACACCTTGCACCGTGCGCTGGCCGGCGAGATGCCGATGCCGACCACGCTGGCCCGGCGGCTGCTCTCCGGCAGTCAGACCCGGACTCGCGTGGTGGGTCAAGGGGCCCGCAAGGTCTCGCTGACCCCGCGGGAGACCGAGACGCTCGGTCTGCTCGCCAAGGGGCTGAGCAACAAGCAGGTCGCCAGGGTTCTGGGGATATCCACCCACGGTGCCAAACGCCTCGTGGGGTCGATCCTCCTGAAGCTGGGCTCACCCAACCGGACGGCCGCCGTGATCACGGCGCTCAGGGAAGGGCTGGTCTGACCGGCCCTTCCCTGAGCCCCACGCCGCACCCTGTCCTCGGGCGCGGGCCGCCGGATCAGGCCTCGGCCGGCTGGGGCTCCTCCGCCGTGGGTTCCGGCCTGTGCTCAGCGGCCCTGATCCGACGCCGGCCCGCCGCAGTGACGATCAGGGCCAGTGCCGCGGCGCCCGGTGCCATCCAGTATCCGGTGAGGGGATTCACCCGGTCGACCACCAGACCCGCCAGCGCCGAACCCAGAGCGGTACCGCCCAGGATGCTGGTGACCGCCAGTGCCATGCCCTCGTTGATCTGCGCCCGGGGAACCAGTTCCTGCACCATGGTCATGCTGGTCACCATGGTCGGGGTGTTCGCCATGCCCGCGACGAACATCAGCAGACAGAGGGCGGGCAGGTTCTCCGCGAACTGGAGCGGCAGCATCAGCAGGCCCATCGCGAACAGCCCGGTCAAAAGCCTCGTGGTGTTATGGCCCCTGGGTGTCACCAGCCCGAACAGGAATCCGGCGACGGCGGACCCCACCGCTTGGAGGGCGATCACCACACCCGCCGACGACGCGTGTCCGAGTTCCTCCGTGTACGCGACGGAGACGATCTCCAGAGAGCCGAAGGTCGTGCCGGTGAGGAACAGGGTGACCATGACGACCTGCAGCCCACGGTTGCGCAGCGGGGACTTGGCCGTCTTGTCGAGTTCCTGCACAGGGGGTTCGCTCGACTTCTGAGCCACCAGTAGGAGCGTGCCGCCCAGCGTCAGCGCCCCGGCCGCCAGGCGGCCCGCCTCCGGGAACAGCCCTGTGCACAGGGCGACGGTGATGATGGGGCCCAGGATGAAGCAGATTTCGTCCAGCACCTGTTCGAAGGAGTTCGCCACGTGGAGCGACTTCTCGTCGTTCCGGTAGATCTCGGCCCAGCGCGCTCGCACCAGGCCGCCAGCGTTGGGAGCCGTGGAGAGGGATCCGGTCACGAAAAGAGTCCACACCGGTGCTCCGTTATGGGCGCAGAGCACCAGTGCGACGGACCCCAGCGCCGAGATCGCGGCGGCGGGAACGGCGACTCTGGTCTGACCGTACTGATCGATGAGCCGGCTGATCCGCGGGACCGTGATAAGGGTGGCGGCGAGCGAAACGCCCCCCACGGCGCCGGCCAGAGTGTAGGAGTCACGCAGGGTAGCCACCATGATGACGGTGCTCACACCGTACATGGCCAGGGCAAGGCGTCCGAAGAACCCCGCCATGGTGAACGCGATGCTCCCTCGTGCCGAGAACAGACGGCGGTACGGCGCTAGCAAGTGGCTCTCCTTAGTGATTGACGCGTCGGGTGTCGGTGGTGACCGACGCCGCCGGGAGCCGTGTCAGGCTCGCACCGGCGAAATCGAAGTGGAAAGGTTGCTCCGCGAGCCCCAACGCGGCCATGGCGGCGCGCACATCGGGCTGTGCGGCCACCTCGGTGTACAGCAGGAGGTAGCCTCCGCCGCCCGCGCCGAGCAGCTTGCCGCCGATGGCGCCGGCCTCCACGGCGTGCTGGTAGGCGCGGTCCACACCGGGCGACGTCACCCGACGGCCGAGCTCACGCTTCAGCTCCCAGTGCCGGCCCAGCAGGCGGCCGAGCGTGGCCGGGTCGCCGTTTCGCAGCGCGGCCACCGCGGGCGGGACCATGTCCTTGATCTCGTGCAGCCTCCGCTCTGTGTCGGCGTCGCCTCTGTCCACCCTGGTGTGCTGGTCCGCCAGCACCGATCCGGTGTCCCGGGTGGTACCCGTGAAGAACAACAGCAGTTCCTCGTCCAGACGGTGCCGGGTGGCACCCGGGACCTCGACGTCCTCGGTCTCGACACCGCCGTCATTGGCGAAGTGCAGCAGGCGGAAACCGCCCAGCGCGGCCAGGTAGTGATCCTGCCTGCCGACAGGGCGGCCCAGTCCGGTCATCTCTATGTCACTCGCGGCCTCCGCCAGGGCCGCGCCCGTGGGAGAGGGCTGGGCGAGGCCCGCGGTGAGGGCCACACAGAACGCCGCGGAACTGCCGAGCCCGGTACCGCCGGGCACGTCCCCGAAGGACGCCAGCTCCAGGGGGCCTCCGCGCCAATGGCGCCGCACGGCTTCACGCGCGTAGGGATTCGCTATCCGGTGCACCGTTTCCGGCCGACCGCAGGAGTCGAGACAGACGCGAATACCCGATCCGGACGGCCCCTCCCGGCCCACCACCGTTACGCGCAGATCGATCGTCGCGCCCAGCACCGTGCCGCCGAACCGGCGGGCGTAGCTCGGCAGATCGGTTCCACCACCGGCCAGGGAGATACGCAGAGGAGCGCTACTGACCCACATGGTGTCCCCCTCGCTGCCGCGATCCGTCCCCGGCCGTGCGGACTCCGTCTGGCTGCCGCCACGACGGGTCCGCCTTCCTCAGCGCCGCCGCGGCCTGCTCGGGGTCGGCCTCGCTGACCCACGCTCCGGTACCGAGTTCGCCCGCCGCCAGCCGCTTGACCCGTCCCGTGGCGCCGCGGTCGGAGAAGATCTGAACGTGCAGGTGGCTGAGTTCGCGGTCCTGCCGGGCCGGAGCCTGTACCCACACCGCCATGTAGGGCAGGGGGTTCTCGCCCACCGCCGCGAAACGCCGCAGCACCGAGCGGTAGACGACTGCCAGTTCCGCTCGCTCCTCCTCGTCCAGGGCGGGCAGGTCCGGTAGATGACGACGGGCGAAGAGATGTACCTCGAACGGCCATCGGGCCGCGAAGGGAACGATCGCGATCCACCGACGGCCGGCCACCACCACACGCTCGCCCGCCGCCGACTCGGCCGCCACGATGTCGCAGAAGACACACGTCCCACGAGCGTCCCGGACCCGCCTGGCCGCCTCTCGCATCTGCCGGAACCTGGACGGCGGAAACGGATAGCCGTAGATCTGACCGTGTGGATGAGAGAGCGAGGCCCCGACTTCGGCACCGTGGTTCTCGAAGCAGACGACCTGGGCGATGTCCTGGCGGTCGTTCAGGAAGAGGGTCCTGTCCGCCCACGCCCCGATCACGGTCCGGAGGCGGCGCAGCGGCAGCTCGGCCAGGGTCCGTGTGTGGCCGCTGTCGAAGGACACCACTTCGCAGGCTCCGGCCGCGGGCGCGTCGGTCAGCAGCCCGGGGGCGCCGGGGACCGGCGTACGCAGGGGGAGGCCGGCGAACGCGGGGTACCGGTTGTCGAACACCGCGACGTCGTACTCACCTCCCGGGATCTCACACTCCTCGGTCTCCCACTCCTCCGATGCCGGCGCGGGGCACAGCGGACACAGGGACTCGGCGTGGAACGGACGCCGCGACCGGTGCGCGGCCATCACCACCCATTCCTCGGCCACGGCGTCCCAGCGCAGCCGCGAGCGTGTCCCGGCCGTCGTCGGCGCGGAGGACTCCGCCAGGTCGCGTGGGGGCGAGCCGTGACAGCCGTCGGCGTACACGTGGACCCAACGGCCGTCGCCCCGTCGGAACGAGCCGGGCGCCCGGGTCACGAGTGTTCCTTCACCATGGTGCGTGCCGCCGTGTGCAGGCCGACGATGTGGCACAGAGCCTGCTCGGTACTCG
Organism: Streptomyces sp. NPDC020898; assembly: GCF_044333925.1. Classification (NCBI taxonomy): domain Bacteria; kingdom Bacillati; phylum Actinomycetota; class Actinomycetes; order Kitasatosporales; family Streptomycetaceae; genus Streptomyces; species Streptomyces sp. NPDC020898. The sequence continues at coordinate 284,386 of NZ_JBIRRV010000010.1, read as the reverse complement.
GCACGCGCAGGTCCGGCCGACCGGACGACGGGTACGAGCCGTCGTCCGATCCCGCACGCACCAGCGCTGTACGGCAGCCCGCCCGGCGTCCGGCCTCGACATCGCTGTCGAAATCGCCGATCATCCACGAGCCGGCCACGTCCAGGTCCAGCTGCCGTGCCGCGCGCAGGAGCATGCCGGGGGCCGGTTTGCGGCAGTCGCAGGTCACTGCCAGGGCGGTCACCACGCCGTCGGGGTGGTGCGGGCAGTCCAGCACGGCGTCCAGGGGCACGCCCAGCTCGGCGAGACGGTCCCGCAGATGCCGGTGCATGGCATCGAGTTCCGGGCGGCCGAACAGCCCCCGGGCCACTCCTGACTGGTTGGTCACCACCACGAGTGCCACGCCCAACCGGTACAGGGCACGCAGCGGTGCCCCGACTCCCGCGCTCAGAACCAGGTCCTCGGGGCTGCTCGGATAGTGGCGGGGTTCCGTCAGGGTGCCGTCCCGGTCGAGGAAGACCGCGGGGCGGCCGATCACCACGGAGTGCCCGGCGCCGTGGAGACCATCGACGCCCGGGCCTTGATGTGATCGCGCATGTGCCGGGTCAGGATGTGCGCCAGCGACATGTGGACGTCCTCCTGCTCCTCGATGGAACGGGCCGGAGCCGCGATCCAGTGGTCGCAGAGTTCCGCGGCCTGGCCGCCGGACGGGCCGAGCAGACCCACCGGGCGGGCACCCAGCTTCCGGGCCGCGCGCAGTGCGTTCAGAACGTTCGCCGAATTGCCGCTCGTACTGATCCCGATGACGATGTCACCCGGCCCGGCCAGTCCGTCGAGCTGTCCGCTGAAGACTACGTCGTAGCCCACGTCGTTGGCCCACGCGGTCAGCGCGGCGACGTGATCGACCAACGAGTGCACCCGCAGCGGAGGGGCTCCGTCGCAGCGGGTGTTCTTCGCCAGGTCCACGGCGAAATGTGATGCGGTCGCGGCGCTGCCGCCGTTGCCGCAGGTGAAGATGGCGCGACCGTTGTCGTACGCCTCTTCCAGCAGCTCGGCCACTGTGACCACATCGCGTGGCGAGATCTCGTCGATGGCTTGTTTGAGCCCGCGTAGGTAGTCGAGGACGTCCGAATGGCGGTCGTCGTTGTTTCCCATAGTCAGGGTGCCTGTTCTCTAATGTGAGATGTCCGGGGGATGGTGCCGCGAGAGGTGTGGTGCCCGGGCTGTCGGACGGCCTCCACCAGTTCGGTGCACAGAGCGGCCGTCTCCCGCGCGCTGCGCTCCCAGCTCCAGTCCTGCTCCATCAGCCGTCGCCGCAGCGCCGTGACCTCGGCGCTGCGGTCGGCGAGCAGACGCACCGCGCGCTCAGCCGTGTTCCGGACCGCCTCCGCGGTGTGCTCCGGGACGACCAGCCCGGTCCCGCGGGACGCGTCGGCGGTCAGATCCGTCACCGTGTCGCGCAGACCCCCGACGGGCGTGGTGAGGGGAATGGTGCCGTAGGCCATGGAGATCAGCTGGTTGAGCCCGCAGGGCTCCATCCGGGAGGGCATGGGAGAGAAGTCGGATCCCGCGTAGACCTGCCAGGCCAGACCCTGGTCGAACGCGGGGCTGTGGTGGACCGCGCCGGGGGCGGTCGCCATGAGGTCGGCGAGAGCCTTGAGGTGGACGTCGTCACCCGGCCCGACCACCACCAGTTGGGCTCGACCCGCCGTCACCAGCGGCTCCAGGCCCTCCAGCAGCAGATCGGTGCCCTTCTCCCACACGAGCCGCGAGCAGACGCCGAACAGGGCCACCGCTGGATCGGGTGTCAGCCCCAGCCGTCGCTGCAGAGCCCGTTTGTTCTCCCGCTTGCCCGCCTCCACGGTGGCGGGGGAGTACGGATGCGAGGCCCGGCCGGGTGTTCCCGGGTTCCAGATCCGGGTGTCCACTCCCGCGACGATCCCGGTCAGTTCCAGTCTGCCGAGGGCGTCGGCCAGCGCCGTTCCCGCGAGATCGTCCGTCAGTTCCCTCGCGTAGCCGGGACTTCCGGTCGTCGCCGCGTCCGCGGCCAGCAGGCCGGCCAGCAGCAGGCTCGGTGGTTCGCCGGTGCACCGGGTGAGCGAGTCGGCGTACTCGGGCGGAAGTCCCAGGGCGGGCAGCCGCTCGGGCGGGAGTTCACCCCGATAGTGGGCGCTGTGGATGTTGAGAAGCAGTGCCGGAGACTCCTTCGTACCCCGCTGCGCGCGCAGATGGGCCAGGGCCGCTCCGGACTGCCAGTCGTTGCCGTGGACCAGGTCGTAGTGCCGTCCGGACCTGTGTGCCCATTGCGCGGCGCCGCGACCGAAGAAAGCCGCACGATCCCCGGCGTCCGGGAACTCCACGTACAGCCCGTCGCGGTAGATGCCCTCGCGGTCGTACCACTCGTCCGCCCTGAGCAGAAGGACCTCCGGACCGTCGCCGGTACCGAGCAGTCTCTCGACGACCGGTTCGGTCACGACGCCGCCCACACTCGACTCCGGCAACCGCAGCACCGGTTCGGTCCGCAGCCCCTGCTCGCGCACCAGCCGCGGGTAGTACGGCAGGAACACGTCATGTACGAGCCCGTGCGCACGCTGAAGAGTGGCGGGCAGCGCCCGGGAGGTCAGCCCCAGCCCTCCCTCCGCGAAGAAGGGCGCCAGTTCCTGGGTCAGATAGAGACATCTCATGGCGTACGTCCCTGGATGTCGGCCGGTGTCAGCCAGATACCGAAGAGATGTAGGTCGGGGTTGAAGGGCAGGTCCACCCGGGCGCACACGACCGGCTCGGCGAGCCGGGCGGTGGCGTGCCACAGCCGGGGCCAGACGCTCGGTTCGGGGCGGCCCCCGGTGTCGTACAGGAAGTCGGCCTGCTGGTAACACCTCGCACCGGGCACGTGTCCACGGGTCAGGAAGTCGCCCAGTTGCAGGGCGACATCGGCGCCCTGTGTTCCCGTACCGGCGGGGTGGAGGCGGAACACTTCGCGGACCACTCCCTGGGTTCCGGCCCCGACCACATGGATCGCGATCACCGTCGGCTCGTCGCCGACCGACACTGTCTGACCCTCGCAGGTCACGTTGTCCGCTTCCCCTCGCCCGAAGCCCGAAGGCAACCGAAGCTCCCGCTCGTGCGGCTCCAGGGCATGGGCGGGAAAAGCACGTCCGAAGCCGTCGAAGCCGTCGGACGCCCCCGCACCCGGAGCCCAGCAGGCCGTGTTGTTGCGGTGTTCCGAGAGGTCCAGCGCCGGGCCGGTGATCCACGGCTGTGTGCCGGTCACAGCGCTGCTCCGGTACGGCCGGTCAGCTCTGCGGCGACGGCGGTGAGGTCGCGCAGCATACGTGCGAGGCGGGACTCCAGTTCGGACCGGAAGGCCGCGGCCCGGGGAGCCCCGGGAGCGAGGATGCCGATGCGCGTCATGAGGCCGTTCGCGACGACGAGGTCGCGGGCCGCCCGGCGGACGGCCTCCACCGTTTCGGCGGGCTGTGAGAGGAGTTCGAGGTGTCGGGCCAGCCAGCGCAGCGTGTGGTGGTACCAGAGCAGGCCCAGCGGCAGGGTACGGCCGAGGCGGTGCGGCGACGGGGCGTCGTCGCGTGGCCGGGTGCGGTCGCGTACGGCGTCCAGGTAGTCGTCGAGGCCTTTCGTGAGCGCCTCGACGAGCCCGGTCCCGCTGATCCATCGGCCGGCCTGACCGGCCAACTCGTCTGCCAGCCGCCGGAGTTCGGCGGTCGGCTCGGGTGCGGGCCGCTCCGGTGGGCGTGAACTCGCGGTGACCTCCACCCACGACTGGCCGTGGTTGTCCGCGTACATGGCCGCCCTGACCTCGGCGAGCGGGACTCTGGCGTCGAAGAAGACCTCTTCACCCGCGTCCAGCAGACGTACGGTTTCCGCCTTCGGGTCGAGGTCCCGCAGGACGACGGTGTGCAGGTCGTGGCTTCGGCCGTACGCGGGCCAGTAGTAGGGCAGATGAAAGGGGTCCGCGGCGGCCGCGACGGTCTGACCACGACCCATGGCGCGCTCCGCCGCCTCCCAGGACGCCGCTCCGTCCACCCGGTGCCGGTCCAGCGGAAGGTCCCAGCGGTCGAAGGCCACGGACAGTACCGACAGCGGATCGCCGAAGACCAGCAGACCGCTGTCGTCCAGCCATGCCCCCGTGAGAGCACTTCCTCCGATGACGGCCACCGGGTCCGCCCGCTCGTCCGTGGACTTCAGGAGGACTGCGAACGCCGCGTGATAACAACTCGCATCGGTGAACTCCGGGCCCTCGGTCACTGTCCCCCGCCCTCGGTCGGCTCGTGTGGCAGTCGACGGCACAGCCGTCCACGAGGGAGGAGCACCGCCGGGTTGCCCGCCCGCAGACTGGTCGGTACGACCGGCAGGGCCACGGGCGACGCTACCGACGGGCAGGGGAGACCGACAAGGAGCCGCTTCGGGTATAGCCCCTTGTCCACCACTCGGGCCGCGCTTTGGCGGCGGTCCAAGCTCTCCGCGGTGACCGCGTCGCCAGAGGTCGGAGCCGGTTGTACCGCCGGGCGGGCCTGCTCCCGAGGACCGACGGCGCCGGTCCGCGGCCGGTCCGCGGCCGTACGGTGCCTGTGCGGGGCCTCGCTCGCGCCGGCCCCGCACTGCCGCGCCGAGGCTCGTCCGCCGCCCGGACATGCGTGGGTCCGGGGCCGCACCTCCCTCGCGCCCACTAGTACACAGGAGCTGCCGACATGCTGACGCACCGTCATCCCACCGGGCCGCCGGGTGAGGAGCAGACCGAGGACTCCGACGAGATGGCGGGGGACAGCGCCGGCCTTTTCCGCCTGGTAGGTGACGTCCGCGCGGGGCGGCGCAGCACGCGGCGCGGCATCGGTCCGGCGCTCGCCAACCAGGAACTAGCCCGCGTCCTGCGGGACCAGGACACGCTGCTGCGGCCCGCTCCACGGAATTCGGTCTTCACCTGGGACAGCCCGCACTCAGAGGTCCGCTTCCTGCCACGGGAGCGACTGCTGTCCGACGCGGAGCGTGCGGCCGCGCTGCGCGCGTTCACCGGCGTGCTCCGGACCGGGGAGTTCACCAGCGGATCAGGAGTGAGCGCGTTCGAGGAGGCGCTGACGGACTTTCTCGGCGTACCGCATGCTGTGGCCACCAGCAGCGGCACCGACGCACTGATCATCGTGCTCCGTGCGCTGGGCGTCGGACCTGGTGACGAGGTCGTTATGCCCGCCAACAGCTTCGCGGCCACCGAGAACGCGGTCCTGGCCTGCGGGGCAGAGCCGGTGCTCGCCGACGTCGACTCCCACTACACCCTGGCCCCGGCTGCCGTGGAAGCGCGGATCACCGCGCGGACCAAGGCCGTACTGCCTGTGCATCTGCACGGGAAACTGGCCGACATGGGCGGGCTGCGGGCGGTCTGCGAGCGGCACGGCCTCCTTCTTGTCGAGGACGCTTGCCAGGCGATGGGGGGCACGGGTGTGGCACAGCACGCGGACGCGGCAGTACTGAGTTTCAACCCTTACAAAAACTTCGGGGTCTGCGGAAAGGCGGGAGCAGTCGTCACCCGCTCTCCGGAACTGGCGCACAGATGCCGAGTCGTGAGCTATCACGGGTTCGCGCCGGGGTCGAAGAACGTGAAGGCCGAACTCTTCGGATTCAACTCGGGAATGGACAACACCCAGGCGGAGATAGCGCTCGGACTGCTGCCGTTCCTGAGCCTCAACAACTTCCGCCGGATGTTCCTGGCAGCCCGCTACCTGGACGCCCTCGCCCCCCTGGCTGAATCGGGAACCCTGGGCCTCCCGGAGTTGACCCCCGACCACGTCTGGCACCTGTTCCCGGTCCAGGTGGAGCTCGCCGCGGGCGGGCGGGACCTTCTGAGAGAACGGCTGTGGGCTCGGCACGGCGTGGAGACCGATATCTACTACCCGGTCCTGACCCACCAGCAGAAGCCGTACGCCCACCGTGGCAGGGTGCCGGTTTCCGCTCTCCCCCGGACCGAGCACCTCCACTCCCGGGTACTGCATCTTCCCTTGCACAACGCTCTGTCGATCGCGGAGCAGGACCGCGTCATCGAGGCCTTCTACGAATGCGTACGTCATGCCGAATAGGCGTCCGTCCGAACTGCCTCCTCCCGGCCCGGGCGGAGTGAGAGGCGCGGTGTTCTCGGACTTCGACGAGACCTATCTCGCGCATGAGCCGAGCCGAGAACAGCGCAGGGATCTGGCGGAGCTGGAGGATCTCCTGCTCGACCTCGCCGGACAGGGCCGTCTGCTGTTCGGGTGGGTCACGGGCAGTTCGCTGAGCTCCGTGATGTCCAGGGTCGAGCGCCATCGGCTCGGAGTCCTGCCGCATTTCCTGGCCAGTTCGCTGGGAACCGAGCTGACCTTCTTCACAGGCGGTCAGGGCCGCCGGGATCCACAGTGGCACCGGCGGATGCGCGAGAGCGGATACACGAAGCAGGCCGTCACGCGGGTGGTCGAGGAGCTGCACGAGGCCGACGTCGTGCTGCGCCCGCAGGGCGGGCAGGAGCGGACCGAGTTCCTGGACAGCTACTACTACACCTCGCTCGGTGAGCGACCGGACGCCGTCGCGGTACGGAACATCGAGCTGGCCTGCCGTCGCCATGGGCTCGGGGTGAGCGTCAGCCGGTGCAATCCGAAGGCCGGGGACCCCGACGGTTCCTTCGACGTCGACTTCATCCCGCGCGGTGGTGGAAAGCGGGCAGTCGTTGACCACCTGTGCCACCGGTTCGCCCCGGTCCGTTCCCTCGCCTTCGGCGACAGCGGGAACGACATCGAGATGCTGAGAGGCGTGCACCGCGGACTCCTGGTGGCGAACGCGACGGCGGACGCCCGGGTGGCACACCCCCACGTGGCATCGCACTCCTACGCGGCTGCGATCCGACACACGATCCAGAGCATCCCCGAGTTGTTCTCGGAAGGGGGAACGCATTCATGCGGGTAGGAATAGTGGGGGCGGGGAACATCGCCTCCGCGCACATGCGCGCCGTCCAGGACAGCGCCGAGGCGGAACTGGTGGGCCTCCACGACATCGACGAGGGCCGCGCCCTGGCGACCGCGGCCGCCTTCGGATGCCGGACCTTCCGTTCCGCCGAGAGTCTGTACCGCGACGTCGACGCCGTTGTCGTCGCCTCGCCCAACCACACCCACGCCAAGATCGTCACAGACGCCCTGCACGCGGGCAGACACGTCCTGTGCGAGAAGCCGATGGCCGTCTCGACCGCCGAAGCGCAGAACATGGTCGAAGCCGCTCGGCGCGCCGGTCTCAGCTGCGGCATGGGCTTCAACTACCGGTTCCTGGAGGTGGTTCAGCGCATACGCGGGGCCATGGCATCCGGGCAGCTGGGCACGCCGCTGCTGGTGCAGGCCGGATTCCGCCGGAGCAGCGCGCTGACCCGCTCCACCTTCACCTGGCGTGACGGCAGCCTGGGCAGATCGACCAGCGGTGCCCTGGGTGACCTGGGCATCCATCTGATCGACCTGCTGCACTTTCTGTTTCGCAGCGAGCTGGACACGACGTCCTGCGTGTCCTCCCTTCGCACGCACGTACCGGAGAAGGAGGGACGCATGGTCGATGTCGACGATCACGCCTTTGTCGCCGGCAGGCTGGACAACGGCGTGTACGTCCAGCTGACCGCGTCGAAGTCAGCGCCCCTGGAGGAAGCCGGCCTGTCGATCAAGGTCGTCGGCACCCGGGGCGAGTTCGTCTACCACTCCCGCGCTCCCCGGCTCCTTCGGGTGAGGTCGGACATCGACTGGCGCCACGAGGAGTTGGCCGCAGCCGGCCACTTCCCCGACCCGGCCGGGGAAGTGGCCGGCTGGGCCGACTCCTTCCGCCTCCAGTTCAAGGAGTGGACCGACATGGTCGTCCACGGCAAGGAGAGCGGCTGGCTCGCCGGGTTCGAGGACGGACTGCGGGCTCAGCGGGTGCTCGGAACACTGCTGGACCGATCGCGGTAGCTCATCGACAGCACTCGCGCAGGACTTCCGCCAGTGCCCGCACGGATGCCGAGGCCGTCAGTCGCTCCAGGGACACCGCCTTGCCGTCCGGACCGGACACCGGCAGTTGCCAGTTCGGGTAGGAGCCGAACACCCCGGGAAGGTTCGGCGAGCGCAGATCTCCCACACTGTCCGGCAACCACACGCACACGAGGCCCGCCGGGGTGCGCAGCAGAAAGCGGTGCAGAGCCAGGGCGAGGCCGTCCGTGTCCTCGACATCGGCGGGAAGCAGCTCCTCGTGACGCAGTGCCTCAAGCCACTCGCCCCGTTCGGCGGCGGCGGCCGACCGCGCCTCACCGAACGGGCCGGGGAGCATCCCGTGCCGGTGCTGCTGATCCACGTGGCGGCCCGTCAACCGGCTCGCGGTACTGGGCAGATCGTGATTGGTGAGCGCGGCCAGACAGGAACGCCGCCACTCGGACGCCGGACGTGGCACCGAACCGCCCTGTCCGTCGGAGCGGCGCTCCATCCAGAGGATCGAGGTCCCCATGATTCCTCTGTCGCTCAACTGCTCGCGCACTCCGGTCTCCACCGTGCCGAGATCCTCCCCGATCACCGGGACACCGGCCCGGTGCGCTTCGAGCGTCAGGACGGCGAGCATGGCCTCGTGGTCGTAGTGCACATACGTGCCCTCGCCGACCGGGTACCCCTCCGGCACCCACCAGAGCCGGAACAGCCCCATCGCGTGGTCGAGCCGGAGAGCCCCGGCATGGCGCAGCACGCTCCGCAGAACCGTCGCGTACGGCGCGTATCCCTCGGCGGCGAGCATGTCAGGACGCCAGGGAGGCAGGCACCAGTCCTGTCCCCGGGCGTTGAAGACGTCCGGCGGCGCGCCGACCGAGATCCCGGAGGCGATGCACCGCCGGAGAGCCCATGCCTCGGCGCCACTCGGGTGAACCCCGACAGCGAGATCGTGGATGACGCCCATCGGCATCCCGGCTGCGAGCGCGGCCCGCTGCACGCCCGCCAGCTGCTCATCGGTGACCCAGGCCAACCAGCGATGGAACTCGACGTCCTCCTCGTACTGCTCGCGGGCGCGCACGACGTCGGCGCTGTGGACGTCCGAGAGCGCGCCGGGCCAGTTCCGCCAGTCCGGCCCGTGTCTGCCGGCGAGCGCGCACCAGGTGGCGTACGTGTCGAGCCGCTGACCCCGCTCCTCCCTGAACGACGCGTACGCGACGGCGCGTTCGGGGGTCAGACCGGTCCGGTGGATGGCTCGTAACGCCTGGCTCTTGAGGTCCCAGACCTGATCGCGTTCGATTAGCCCGTCCCCCCGGAGTACGTCCTCTCGCAGCCCGGCGGCCGTGGCGTTCAGCTGGTTGATGACGGAACGGGTGCCGGCATCGAGTCCCCGGTACTCCGGCACGGCGTCGACCCGGATGTGCACCGGGTCCGCGAAGCTCCGGTCGGACGGCCAGTACGGCGAGTGGTCGGCGAAGGAAGCGGGCAACATCGCGTGCAACGGGTTGACCACGACGAATCCGGCGCCGAGCGTCCGCCCCGCCCAGCTCGCGAGGCCGGCCAGATCGGAGAGATCACCCATCCCCCAGGACTCCTCGGACAACAGGGAGTACAGGTGGGCCGCGAACCCCCAGAGCCGCCGGGTCGGTTCGGCGATCCGCCTGGGGCAGACGATCAGCGCCGCCGCGTCACGGCGCTCGCCGAGCCGCGCGTGAAGACGGTGGTAGCCGAGCGGAACCCGCTCCAGGATGTGCCTCGGTTCGCCTTCCACCTGCCGGGGAGGGACAGCCAGCGTGCCGCCGTCCTCCAGCTCGATCCACACGTGAGCCGAGCCCGGTACGCCAAGAGTGACGGGACTTCCCTCGCGCAGCACCACGCAGCCCCCGAGCAGTCTTTCCGCGGCACGCCGCCGTTGTGCGGCGATCGCCCCGGTGATCGCCTCCGGTGTGCCGGCGTCGACCCCCAGAGAACCGAGGACCGCCACCAGGGTGCGCGCGGGCACCTGAAGCAGGACGCCCTCCTCGGTCCGGTACTCGCTGTCGACCTTGTGGAGCTGAGCCAGTTCCCTGAGGTTCACCGGCACGGTGGCGGCCTCAGCCGCGATCGGACGGGGCACGAGGTCTCCTGAAGATCGAACGGGGCATTGCCCTTCAGTCTCGGACCTGGGAGGCGGAGAAGGGACCTCCCCTTTGGGGCATACCACTTCGGCCGAGCGGATGCCGTCCGGCTGTGACCAGTGCGCGAAGGCCGGGGTACAGCGCGGGTCCGGCGGCGATGACGCCGTCGTCGAACGGCAGGGCGATGCCGCCGGCCTCGGTCACGATGAGCTCGCCCGCGGCCCGGTCCCAGAGGGCGAGTTCGTCCTCGTAGCAGGCATCGCACCGGCCGGCCGCGACCCAGGCCAGATCCAGCGCGGCGCTGCCGCTGCTGCGGATGTCGCGCACCGCCGGCAGCAGGGCGGGGAGGACGGCCGCCTGGCGGGCCCGCGCCCCGGAGCGGTACGAGAAGCCGGTGGTGACCAGTGCCGAGGAGAGACCGACGGGGTTGTTGACCGACAGCGGCTCGCCGTTCAGCCGGGAGCCCTGGCCGCGGGCCGCCGTGAACATCTCGTCCCGGGCCACGTCGTACACGACACCGACGATCGTCTGCCAGCCGTCACCGTCCGCCCGCTGGCATGCGATGCTCACGGCGGAATGCGGGATGCCGTACAGGTAGTTGACCGTGCCGTCCAGCGGGTCGACCACCCAGCGCAGTCCACTGCGTGAGGTTCTCTCGGCGCCCTCCTCTCCCAGGAGGCCGTCCGCGGGGCGTTCGGAGGTGAGGAGGCCGACCACTGCCGACTCGCTGGCCAGGTCCGCGTCCGTGACGGGGTCGGTGGGCGAGGACTTGGCGCCGGTCTGCACGAAACTGTGGACCCGGCGCAGGAGTTCGCCGCCACCCAGCCGGGCCGCTCGCACCGCGAGATCCAGCAGGGCGGGGGCAGGGGCGGGGGCAGGGGAATGGGACAAGGGTGTGCCTTTCGTCGTTCACTTCTCAATCGATCAGGACGCGCATCCACCGGCGACGCAGCACTCTGATTCCGCTGATGAAGAACCGGGCGATCTCCTCGGCGTTGATGGCCAGGAACACCAGCGGGAACGGGACGTCCCACACAAGCGTCATCAGGGCGGTCAGCGGCACCGCCAGCGCCCACTGGGTGAGCAGGTCCACCCGGAGGACGAACAAGGTGTCTCCGCCCGCGCGCAGCAGACCGTTCTGGACGGTGATGTTCATCGCCCGGAAGACGAAGACGGCTCCCAGCACGAGAGCGGTGTCGCGGGCGACGTCGAGTGTCGCGGGGCCGACCCCGTCGTAGAGCACCGGCAGCCAGAAGTACGCCGACATCAGGAGGAGGCCGGTGATCAGTGCGATGCCCGCCGTCCAGACCAGGAGTGCCTTGCTCAGGTTCCAGGTCCGCTCCGGGTCCCGTTCGCCCAGGCTGCCGCCGACCATGACGCCGGCCGCTGTGGAGACGCCGATGAAGACGGCTATGGCGAACGACTCGAGCGGGTTGACCATGGACAGCACGGCCAGCTCCATGGTGCCCGCCCTGCCCACCAGGATGCTGTAGGCCAGGATGCCCAGTGCCCAGGAGGTGGAGCTGAGGGAGACCGGCACGCCGACCCGGCGGATCTTCGTGAGGATCCCGTCCTTGACGCCGTCGACGATGTCGCGGAGCCGGAAGGCCATGACGTTCCGGGTCAGGTACACATAGCCCGCGAGTAACAGCGCCTCTACGCAGGTGCTGGCCAGGGTGGCCCAGGCGGCGCCCCGGACGCCGTACGCGGACAGACCCCAGTGGCCGAAAATGAGCGCGTAGGCGAGCAGGAGGTGCAGGACGACCCCCACGAGCGCGCAGCTGGCGGCGACTCTGGCCTGGCCCACGCACCGAAGGGCGGCCGCCAGCGACGAGATGACCGCGAAGGGCATGATCATCCCGATGACGGCCCTGATGTACTGCGAACCCAGGTCGACCACCCGAGGGTCTTCCGTGGCCACGGCGACCATCGGCTCGGCCCAGAGCAGACAGGCCGTGCAGGAGACCGCGGCGATGCCGAGAGTGATGGCCGTGGTCAGCGCGGTCGCCCGGCGGGCCCGTGCCATGGCACCGCTGCCGCGGAACTGGGCGATGATCACAGCACCGCCGTCGGCCATGCCCAAGGTGGCGAGCATGACCACGAAGACGACGCGGCTGCCGTAGCCGATGGCGGCGATCTCGTCGGTGCCGAGGCGGGCCACCAGAACGGTGTCGACCATGGTGCGGGACGTCGACATCAGGGCCTGGAGGGTGACCGGTACCGCGGTGGCGACCAGTGCGGAGATGAACGCTCTGTCCCGCGCCAGCCGTAAACCGCCGCGGTCGACGGTGGCGGCCGGCACGGTCTCACCCATGAAGATCCCGGGAGATCGGCTCGGTGATCGCGAAGTCGCTGAACCGACCGGTGAACCCCGCCCGTTGGGGAGAGCAGGACATGACGCCGACCTGGCAGGTCACCGGCAGCGGCAGATACCCGAGCCGCAGCAGCTGCCACTCCCCGCCCGTCGTCAGGTACTGGACCCGGACCGCGGTGCCGTGCCGGGTCATCCGCAGCGTGATCTCGTCGCCGACCTCGGGCGTCGCGACCACGGACCAGTCGGAGTGGTCCCGGGTGATCACGCAGCTGAGGTGGGCTCGGCCGTCGGTGAATTCGACGCCGGTCTTGATCCAGTTGGCCTGGTCGACCCTCAGCATCAGTCCCATCTGGTCGTAGAGCGTCTCGTACTCCCCGGCCAGCGTGACCTGCGCGGTGAAGTCACCGGTCACCTCCCTTGCGAGAAAGTGTCCGTCGTCGCGGATGAAGTCGTAGAAGGTCTCCCGCCAGAAATCGGTTCTGTCGGCGGTGGTGACGACCAGGGTGCCTTCGTTCACGGACCAGCGGGGCGGCTCGTTCAGCCACTGCATGTCATCGAACACGTGGGCCCTCCAGAAGCGGGTCGGGACGACTGACTCGGGGTCAGGCGGTGAGGTGCGGCTCCTCTTCCACGGGCCCGGCAACAGCCTTCGCCACGCGGTCGGCCTCACCCAGGATGATCTTCCGGTATTCGTCGGACAGCCGTGCCACCGGGGGCAGCACGTAGCAGGTGTCGATGCTCTGGTCGGAGAAGGGCAGGGCCAGCCCCGCGATCGGGAGCACCTCCGGCCGCACATGGGCGTCGAACCGGACGCCCAGGCCGGCCGGGAGACGGGTCTGCCCGGCGTCGACGACCGCACCGATCACCAGAACGCTCTCTCCGCCCACCTCGCCCGCGACCACGGCGAGCCCGTGGTCGTCGGCTCCGAGGACGGCCGCCAGCTCCCGCCTGAAGTCGATCACCTTGCCGTTGGCCTCGAAGTCACCGAAGGCCGCGGCGAGTTCCACCTCGGCCCCCGGCCACTTCCGAACGAAGCGACGGTAGTTGAGCTTCTCCGTCGTGCGGTTTCCCGCGATGCTGCGGGTGTGCGGCAGATGGATGCCGTACACATCCTGGGCCATCACCAGCGGTGTCCCGGTGGCACAGATGCGGTGGGCCCATTCGAGGTCCTCCACGCCGTATCCACGGAAGTCCTCGTCGAAGTAGAGGTCGTGCTCCCGGACCAGCGCGGTCGGCAGCGCGATCAGAGCGGTCCAGGCGAAGGCCCAGGGGATGACGTGGTCGACGTGCATCCGCATGTCCAGCCGGACCCCGTCCGCCGCGTCGAGCTCGGCCAGCTGCTCCCGGTAGTGGCTGAACGGCCTGACGTCGACGGTGTCGACATCGCTGTTGTTGTTGTCGTAGCCGATCATCTGGCCGATGACGCAGACGTTCTGGCCGTGGGCGAAGTGCTTTTGATAGAGGTTCTCCAGGAACCGCGGTGGCAGCGCCATGTCCACGTCCAGCTGGAGCGTCACCTGTCCGGAAGCCTGCCGCATGGCCAGGTTTCTGGCCTTGGTGATCTGCCACTCGTCGGCGGACAGCACGGAGACGATGGTGAGACGGTCCGTGAACTCCCGGCACAGGGCGACGTACTCCGGCGAGTACTCCATGGCCCCGACCAGCACCTCGAACCGGGACCTGTCCAGAGTCTGTTCGGCCAGCGACTCGAAACAGAGCCGGATGTTGTCCAGCCGCTGCTTGTACGGGATGACGATGCTGAACTTCATGGCGCTCACTCGGAGCTTCCCGCGGACGCGATGTCGAAGAGAACCTTGCAGCTCGCCGAACGCGTCGTCGTCATCGACTTGTTCTCGATGTCGCACCCGAGGGTGGCGAGTCCATCGGCGAAGTCGGACAGCGGCATCACGTGGCTCACCAGTCGCTCGGCAGGAACGCGTCCGCTGGTGATGAGGTGGAACGCCTCCAGGAAGGAACCGTGGAGGGAGTCGATCGAACCGATCACCGACAGGCTGCGGTCAGCCAGGTGCATGCCGTCGATCGTGAACTCCTTCTCCTTCAGGCCGATCGACATGAAGGTGCCACCGCACGCCATCAGCGGATAGAGCTCCTCCAGCAGTCCCGAGGTGGTGTCGACGACGACGTCGAGTGGTGCGTCGGGATCGTTGAAGTGGCCGGACCTGGCCTCCGCCAAGGAGGCGTAGGCGGCTGCTCCGACCGGGAGGCGGCTTCGCGCGAACGCGAGGCGTTCGGGCGAGGTCTCGATCACGGCGGAGGCGAGACCCTTCAGGCTCAGGGCCCAGGCGTACAGCAGCCCGAGCGGTCCGGCCCCGAAGACATAGGTGTGAGCGGCCATCGTCGGCGGCTGGATCTTGCGCACTCCGGACACCACACAGCTGAGGGGCTCGGTCAGGGCCGCTGCCTGGAGCGACACGTGATCGGGGATCACGTGGACGAATTCCGACGTGGTCAGGAAGCGGTCGGCGAAGGCACCGTCGTAACTGACGCCGCTCTCGGTGCCCATCTTGTTGACGCAGTGGTTGATCCGCTGCGTACGGCACATCCTGCACCGTCCGCAGTACGGCGTCGGGTTGATGACCACTCGGTCCCCGACCTTGACGTTCGTGACGGCCGCCCCGCACTCGGCCACGACACCCGTCGCCTCGTGCCCGAGGGTCACGCCGGGAACGGCGATCGGGTACGAGCCCGACACGATGCCGAGGTCCGTTCCGCATATTCCGCAGAACTTGATGTCGACGACCACGTCGTCGGGGCCGGAGGCATGGAGGTCGGGGACCTCCTCAAGTGCGACGTTCCAAGCGCCGTGGTACTTGAGAGCTCGCATGCGGATTACTCACTTTCCAGTTGACGAAGAGACGATCGGAGTGAATCGAGGACGTCCTGTACTTCTGCCTCGGAGATGGTGAGCGGAGGTCTGACCTTCACCGTGTTGCCGAACCCGTACCGACTTCCACGGACGATCACGCCGTTCTCCCGCGAGACAGCGATAAATCGGGACATGTCGGCAGCTGTGGGAAGGTCGAATGCGAGCATCAGCCCGATTCCCTTGACATTGCTGACGCACCGGAAGTCCGCCGAGAGTTCGGTCAGTCCGTCCCTGAGTACCTTGGACACCAGCGCCACATTGTCGAGGACTCGGTGGTCCCTGATGTACTTCACCGTTGCCTCAAGGGCGACCAGGGCCAGCGGATTCGCTCCCGAGGTGGTGGAATGCTCCCAGGGTTCGAGGACGTCGAGTTCCTTGCGCATGAGCACGCCGGCGACGGGGATACCGATACCTCCCGCCCCCTTGGCGAACGTGATGATGTCGGGCCTCAGTTCCTTCGCGAATCCATTGGACGCGAAGAACGTGCCGGTTCTGCCGAACCCGGTCTGTACCTCGTCGGCGATGATGAGGATGCCGTGCCGGTCGCAGATCTCCCGCAATACGGAGTAGTATTCGACGGGCGGTGTGATGTTGCCGCCGTTACCGAGGACGGGTTCGACGATGACCGCGGCGACCCGTCCGCTCGACGCGAACTCGACGAAGTCCTCGAGTCGCCGGGCGCACAGCATGCCGCAGCTCTCCGGCACCTGGCGGTAGAAGCAGTTGGCACAGTCGGGCGCCGGTATCTTCAGGGAGCCCGCGAACGGGAGGGTGAAGCTGCGCTGCCGGAACGCGTTTCCGGACATCCCGGTGGCCGTGATGCTCTGGCCGTGGTGGGAGAGGAACAGGGAGACGATGTCTGTTTTCCCGGTGGCCTTCTGGGCCATACGGACGGCGCATTCGTTGGCCGTCGAGCCGGTGAGGTCCCTGAACCAGTAGCTCTCGATATGGTCCGGCAGGAACTCGCGCAAGAGTTCGAAGATCTCCCGGGATTTCGGTCCGGTCAGGTCCGAGGACAGGTGCGCGCACCTGTCCAGCTGCGCGTGTACGGCTTCGGTGACTTCAGGCAGTGCATATCCGAGGGAGACATTGAATGTCCCGGAAGCGCAGTCAATGTACTTCTTTCCCTCGATATAAAGATGGACGCCACTCCCTGTATGGGACTCCAGCGGGGCAGGTCCTGCTTCGGTAGCTGATTTCACATGCTTCCTCTGCTCGAACGGCGAAACCCGTAAGGGGTCAGGCTTCCAAAACGCTACGAGTGCCGGATACACGGGCCATTTCGGCGTGCGAGTAGGTGGAATGTATGTCGGACATGTCCTGGCACTCGGCGACGGCTCTGGCTTAAAACGATTCAGGCGGCCGTTGACACGTGATATCAATCGGTCGCGGCGTCAATGGCGGCGGAATCGGTCCGCCCGGCCGCTGAACGTACTGCGTGCTGCGGCCGAGCCATTTCCAGTACGTTTTGTAAGGAGTTGCGGTGAGTTCTGCGGGGCGTACGGGGGATCCTGCGAGCGAGGGCCTGGCCCATGTCGCGGAGTGTCGGCAGATGGTGGAACAGTCGCCTGTGGTGACGGTGGCGGTGGCGGCACTCGCCGCCGCCGACTCTCCGCGGGTGGCCGGTGAGGACAGCGAGTATGTGAGGACGCTCGCGGAGAGCGAGGACGCGTTCCCGCCGATCACGGTCCACCACGACTCGATGCGGGTCATCGACGGGATGCACCGCCTCAGAGCCGCGAAGCTGCGGGGCTGGACGGAGATCGCTGTGAGGTTCTTCGACGGTGAGCGGGCGGATGCCTTCGTGCTCTCCGTCGCGGCGAACACGTCACACGGACTGCCGCTGTCCCGCGCGGACCGGCTCGCGGCCGCGAGCCGTATTCTGGGCTTCCGCCCCGAATGGTCCGACCGTGCGATCGCCACGGTGTCGGGTCTGGCGGCCAAGAAGGTGGCCGAGATTCGCCGTAATGACCCGGGGGAAGGCGGAACGTCCGCGGTCCGCGTGGGTATCGACGGGCGCGCACGGCCTGTGAACTGCGTCCGGGGGCGCGAGTTGGCGGGTGAACTGATCAGGGCCGACCCGGGGGCCTCGTTGCGTCAGATAGCCAAGGCAGCGGGTATTTCGCCGGCCACGGTGGCGGACGTGCGCGACCGTCTGCGTCAGGGACACGACCCTGTGCCCACGAAGTTGCGCACGAGGACGACTCACCAACACCCGCAGAACCAGGCATCCGGAGAGGGCGCGGTGCCACTGCGGCGAAGCCGGCCCTTTTCCGAACTTCTGCCCACCTTCGAAACGCTGTGCAAGGACCCCTCGCTCCGGTTCAGTGAAACGGGCCGCCTCGTCCTGCGGTTGTTCGATTCCTGCGCGGCCGCCACCAAGGAACGGACACGGATTCTCGACAGTCTGCCCGCCCACTGCCGCGAGCCGGTCGCGGAACTTCTGCTGAGTTATGCCGAGATATGGCAGGGCATCGCGGTGCAGTTGGGCGAGGACAACGGTGTCTCGTCCCGTCAGGCGATATGAGGGGGACGGAGGTTCCGATGCGCGTGGACCTGCTCACCCGTGAGTACCCGCCCCATGTGTACGGGGGAGCGGGAGTGCACGTCCAGGCACTGGCCGAGCACCTGCGCAACCTGGTCGACCTGCGGGTCCACTGCTTCGGGCCGGCGGACACAGACCCCTCGATCCAGGCGCATGCTGTGCCGAGCGACCTCGCGACAGCCAATCCCTCCCTCCAGGCACTCGCGGTGAACGCGTCCATGTCGCACATGGTCGCGGGCGCATCCGTGGTGCACAGCCACACCTGGTACACCAACCTCGCCGGCCGACTCGCCCAGCAGCTCCACGGCATACCGCATGTGGTCACCGCGCACAGCCTGGAGCCGCTGCGCCCTTGGAAGGCGGAGCAGTTGGGCGGCGGGTACGAGATCTCCCGCTTCATGGAGCGGGAGGCACTGACGGGTGCGGACAGAATCATCGCGGTGTCCCACGCCATGGCCCGGGACATCACGGAGATCTACCCGGGCGTGGACCCCGAGCGGGTCGTCGTGGTCCACAACGGGGTCGACGCCGACCGCTACGCGCCCGACCTCGGCACGGACGCCCTGGCGGCAGAGGGCATCGACATCAGCCGGCCGACCGTGGTCTGTGTGGCGCGCATCAGTGCCCAGAAGGGCCTGCCGCACTTGCTGCGAGCGGCCCGGCAGTTCGTACCGGGTACCCAGCTGGTGCTGGTCGCCCAATCCACCGACACGGCAGCCCAGGGCGCGCGATTCGCCCGGGCCGTGGAGGGGATGCGGGACAGCGCCGTCGAGGTCCACTGGGTCAGCGGACCCTTCCCCAAACGGGCTCTGATCCAACTCCTGAGTCATGCACGGGTTTTCGTGTGTCCCTCGCTGTACGAACCACTGGGCCTGGTCAATCTGGAAGCCATGGCTTGTGGGACTCCCGTTGTCGCGACGGCGGTCGGGGGCATTCCGGAAGCCGTCGTGGACGGCGAGACCGGGTACCTCGTACCGCTGCGGGCGGCGACGAGACGCGGCGACGGGGTGGACGAGCCGTCCGTCCTGGCCCGAGAGCTGGCCGCCCGGGTGAACGAGCTGCTCAAGGACGAGGCGACGGCGGACCGCATGGGTCGGGCAGGCAGGCTCCGCGTGCTGTCCCACTTCTCCTGGGAGCGGGCCGCACACCTGGTCGCCGACGTCTACCGGGCCGTCGTCTGACGGCCCTTTCCGCCGGCCCGCGCGCGGGCCGAGGTCCCGCGCACCACGTACTCGAGTGCTCTCGTCACACGAGTAGGCGGCGTGTATGCGGGACCCGTACGCTGCTCGGCAGACGGCCCGACGTCAGCTCTGGAGCAGGGTCCGGTGCAGGGTGCTGAGCCGGTCGTCCGGGGCAATGCCCAGCTCTCGGCGGAACGTCGCCACAGCCGTCCGGTAGGCGTCGCTCACCTGGCCCAGCTCGCCGAGCCGGTGATGGGCAAGCATGCGCAACTCCCAGCTGCGGCCACGCAGAGGTGAGACAGCCAGCAGGTCTGACAGGTGGCTCAGTGCCGCATGCGGCTCGCCCAGTCGTATGTGGGCGTCGGCCAGGTCCTCGGCCGCCCGCGTCCGTTCCTCGTCGAGGTGGTTGAGCCATCCGTGGAGGGGGCCGTACCGCGGCACGCCGATGGCGGCCCGGTCGCCGTCCCACAGGGACAGTGCGGTGGCCAACGGCTTGATCGCGTGCGAGATGTCGCCGTCGGCCAAGGCGGCCCGGCCGACGGCCACCTGATCGAGGAACCGCAGGTGATCACAGAAGTCGATCGGGACGTCCAGACGATATCCGCCCGGCACCCCCGCGAGAGTCGCCTTCGCGTCCAGCACGCGGCGCAAGGCACTCACCTGGGTGCGAATGTTGGCGACCGCGGATCTCGGCGGTTCACCGTCCCACAGGCTCTCGGTGATCGTCTCCAGAGATACTCCGCCGTTGGCACGCAGCATGAGTGTCACCAGTAACGCGCGTGTCTTGGTTCCCTTGATGATCGGGGCACCGTCGTGCAGCCGAACCTGTCCTAGTACATGAATCCCCGTTGTATATCCCACACGAGGTCACGATAAGTTGATCTTGAATAGCGCGCAAGCGCTTACCGCTGCCTGGTCCCGCTCGCTCTCCGGCGACTCGATGTCCGCCCGTTCCCTGGCATAAGCGCCTGCGAGGCCGGACAGCCGGAACGTGGGCACGCTCCCTCGGCGGCCCGGGTGCGAGACGCTCAACAGCCGGGCGTCCGTGAGCCGTTCGAGCGCCTCCGCGGCCTCGGCTTCGGGTCGGCCGAGCAGCACGGCGCCGTCGAACCCGGTATAGACACCCGCACCGCTCAGCCCGAGTACGCGAAACATCCGGCGGTCCCCCTCGGCCAGGCGGTGGTAGGCGGGTTCGAAGCAGGAACGTACGCTCAGCGCCCCGTGGGTGAGTTCGGTCAGCAGGCCGGAGCCATCGGTCAGGCGCTGGACCAGATCCCCCACGCTCCAGTGCGGTCGCGCGGCGAGCCTGGCGCCGGCGATGCGCAGGGCGAGCGGCAGGTGGTCGCACAGGCGTGCCACCTCGCGGACCGCCGTCGGCTCCCGGTCCGTCCGGTCGGCGCCGGCGACCCGGCTCAGGAGCAGGACGGCATCGCACGGGCTCATGCGATTGTGCTCCACCCGCGCGTCGAAGGGGATACCGGTGAGCCAGGACCGGCTGGTGACGATGACGCCGCTTTCCGCGTTCCCGGGCAGCAGGTCACGTATCTGCGCCTCGTCCGCGGCGTTGTCGAGGACGACGAGGACACGGCGGCCGTCGAGCCGGTCGCGGAAACACGCGGCCCGCGCGTCGACGCCTTCGGGCAGGGCCGACGCCGGGTGGCCGACCGAGCGAAGCAGCTGGGCGAGCGCCTCCGCGGGCTCCGTCGGGTTCGGACTGCCACCGCCCAGACCGATGTAGAGCTGGCCGTCGGGGAAGGAGGACCGCAGACGCCGGGCCAGATGCACGGCGATCGTGGTCTTCCCGGCCCCGCCCTGGCCCGTGATCGCTGTGACGGCGGCTGTGGCGCGACCGCTTTTCGTCAGTACGTCGGCCACCAACTCCATGTCCTCGCCCGGCACGAAGTCGGCTATTTCGCCGGGAAGTTGGGCAGGCGGGGACCAGCGACTCGGCGCCGCTGCGGCCGACACCCGCACGACTGGCCCGTCGGTATCCGTCGAATGGTGCCGCAGCAGGTTCCAGTGCAGGTCGCGCAGGGTGGCGGCCGGTTCCGTACCGAGTTCTTCCACGAGCGTGGAACGCAGCCTGGCGTACGTGGCGAGAGCCTCGGCCGAGCGGCCCGACGCGTGCAGGGCAGCCATGAGGTGGCCGTGCAGGGTCTCGCGCAGGGGATGCCTCTCGGCCACGGGTTTGAGCACGTTCACCACCTGTGAGTGCGCTCCGAGGGCAAGCAACACCTCAGCCTGCCGTTCCAGGGCGACCAGGCGCAGTTCGGTCAGCCTTCCCGCCTCGGTCACGACGCATTCACTGGCGACGTCGGTGAAGGCCTCGCCCTCCCAGAGGGACAGCGCGCGGTCCAGCAAGGCGGCGGCCGAGTCGAGGAAGCCCTTCTCCTGTTCCCGCATCCCGGCTGTCAGCAGTTGCTCGAATCGCCTGGCGTCACATTCCTCCGGGGTGAGGAGATAAGCGCCGGGCTGGGTCGTGATCACCGTCTGATCGCTCGCCGGGCCGGCCATGGACCGAAAAAGCGATCTGAGGCG
The DNA here is from genome assembly GCF_044333925.1 of Streptomyces sp. NPDC020898. NCBI lineage: Bacteria > Bacillati > Actinomycetota > Actinomycetes > Kitasatosporales > Streptomycetaceae > Streptomyces > Streptomyces sp. NPDC020898. The sequence continues at coordinate 262,870 of NZ_JBIRRV010000010.1, read as the reverse complement.
CGAAACCCTGACATAGACGGCGTTGGCTCGGTTGACCGGTGGGTTGTGCGGCCATATCGATTCAATGATGTGATCGATGGAAACCGCGCGCCCCGCATGCGCCAGCAATTCCCCCAGAAACGCTCTGTCCATCGCTCCAGCCGGAGTTATCGGCGGTGTTCCACCGTACGAGATCCGCAATGAACCGAGAACACAGAAATGCACGGACGGATCATGCCACGGTGTCGGGAGAACGTCACCAGGTGTGGTTCCGCGCGGTGTTCACGGACTGAGCGGGCCCCGGGTGTTCAACTGCGGCACCGGCGCAGTTGAACAGTTGAACGCCTGGCTTCCCCGTGTCAGACGTCTGGTCGGCCGCTGCCTTGCCCGGGTCCGGAGCCGCCGTTCCAATGAGGGTTCTGCCCGTCATCGTCACCCATTCGCTAGGAACCCGCGTGTCACTGACAGGAAAAGGGGCGGACGGCGACTCCGCCGTGACACTCAGCCCACCCAGCACCCATCGGACCGCCGCGCTGGCACTCCTGGTGAGCAGTCACTTCATGCTCAACGTGGACTCCGCGATCATCGAGGTCGCGTTGCCGACCATCAAAGATGAGCTGGGATTCTCCTTTTCCAGCCTTTCCTGGGTCGCCAACAGCTACATCCTCACCTTTGGCGGTTTCCTGCTCCTGGGCGGCAGACTGGGGGATGTGCTCGGCAGACGTCGGGTGCTCACCGGCGGACTCGTGGCGTTCGCGCTGGCCTCCCTGCTCGGCGGACTCGCCTCCTCACCCGAGGCCATCATCCTGGCCCGTGCCGCCCAGGGCCTTGCCGCAGCCGTCATCTCACCCACCGCGCTGTCCGTGCTGGTCGGGCTCTACCCCGACCGCACAGCCGATGAACGGGCACAACGGCACAAGGCCCTGGGGACGCTGGGCGCGGTAGCGGCGGCCGGTGGCACGGCCGGGTACTTTCTCGGCGGGCTGCTCACCGATGTCGTCGGCTGGGAGGCGACCTTTCTCGTCAACGTACCCGCGGCAGTGGCGGCGGCCTATTTCTCCCGCCGGATCCTGCCGCGGGATTCCGTGAGCAAGGCGGAAACGCACATCGACTTCGTCAGTGCCGCGGGGGTCAGCCTCGGTCTGACCCTGCTCGTGTACGCCTTCGTCGGATCGGATCCGACGAACCTCTTCGCGCCGCGCACCTGGGGACTGGTCCTGCTGTCCCTGGCGCTGTTGTTCACCGTGGTGGTCCGTCAGAACCGAAGCGCCGACCCGCTGTTTCCGCTCCGCATCCTGCGCAGCCGGGAGATCCGAGGGGCGAACGCGGTCGCGGCCCTGGTCAACATGTCTGTCGGCCCGGTCATCTTCTTCCTCAGCCTCTACATCCAACAAGTCCTGGACTTCACACCGTTGGCTGCGGGCATGGCCATCCTGCCCATCGTCGCCGCCGTCACGGTCTCCTCACGCCTGACCGGCCCCCTGCTGGCACGCCTGGGCGCTCGTGCGGTCACGATCGGCGGGCTGTCGCTCTTCACGACCGGTCTGGTGTGGCTCGGGGGAATCTCCGGTGACACCTACTGGGCCGAGGTGCTCGTTCCCGAACTGCTCATCGGCTTCGGCGGCGGGTTCGTGTTCGTCACGTTCACCGTGTGCGGAACCAGCGGGCTCGACGAGCGGGAGACCGGCGCCGCCTCCGGTCTGCTCAGCACGTCCCAGAAGATCGGCAGTGCACTGGGCCTCGCGTTGATGAGCACCGTCGCGGCCACCTTCACCCGGGGTACGGGAGTCGGAGACCTCACAGACGGCTACCGGGCGGCCATGTTCGCCGCCGCCGTCCCCGTGCTGGCCGCGATCGCGGTCAGCAGTCTGTGGTTGCCGGGCCGTGATCGCGCATGAACTCCACGCGGCCCTGAGAACGAGGCGATCGCTCCGCTCCACTCAGCCGCCCGCCGCCGCTCACCGAGGGCTCAGCCGGCGGCGGTTGCCGCCTGGCTCGGGCACCGTCTCGCGTAGCAACCGGTCAAGCACCACGGCCACCCCGTCCTCGTCGTGGTGGGGGGCGATTTCGTCAGCCACGGCCTTGAGCCGCGGATGTCCGTTCGCCATGGCGAACGCGTGACCGGCCCACGTGAGCATCGGGATGTCGTTGGGCATGTCGCCGAACGCGACGACGTCTCGTGGAGCGGCGCCGATGACCGCACAGACCCGGGAGAGGCCGGTGGCCTTGTCGAACCCGGTGGGCAGCAGTTCGACGATGCGGGGGCCGGCGTGCGTCACCCGCAAGCCGGGCGCACAACACACGTCGGCTTCGGCGACCAGTTCGGTGTCGGACAGCGTGTCGTGGCGGAGCAGGACCTTGTCGATGGGGCGGCTCCACAGATCCCCGCTGTGCACCGGAGGCAAGGGAGAGAGCTCTCGCTCGTCTCCCCGGCTGAAGGCCGACGTGGTCAGAAACTCGCCCCGGGGCCCGGATGTGACCACGGCCAGGTGTACGGGGCCGATCCGGGAGGTCAGCCGGGCGACAAACGCCTGCGCGGCTCCTCGGTCCAGTTCGGCATGAGAGAGCAGGACGTCACTGTCCACGTCGTAGATCTGGGCGCCCTGACCGCACACGGCGAGGCCCCGGTATCCGAGGGAGCGGAAGAGGGCGCCACAGCCCGACGCGGGGCGGCCCGTCACGATGATGTGCCGGATGCCCGTCTCGTCCAGGCGGCGCAGCATCGCCCGGGTGTAGGAGGAGACCGTCAGATCACCGCGCAGGAGCGTGCCGTCCAGGTCTGTCGCCACCACCATGGGGCGCCGGCCGGACATCAGGCGGCCCGCTCGCCCAAGCGGGCGTAGACCTGGGCGTACCGCGCCGCTGTTCTGGCCCACGACCAGTTCTGGCGCATCACCCTGGTACGGACCTCGGCCAGTCCGGCGGGGTCGCGTTCCAGCCACTCCAGCGCGTGAAGGACAGTGGATCGTACGGATACGGCAGTGTGTTCGGGGATCAGGAAGCCACCGCCATGGACCGGATCCACCCGCACATCGGTCACGGTGTCGCGGAGCCCGCCGACGGGACTGACCACAGGGAGCGTGCCGTAGCGGTAGGCGATCAGCTGGTTGAGACCGCAGGGCTCCACCCGTGAGGGCATCACGGTGAGGTCGGCCCCGGCATAGGTGAGCCAGGCGATGTCCTGGTCGAAGCGGGGGACATGGGCCAGGTGCTCGGGAGCATCCGCGCTCAGCGCACGTAACCGCTCACTCAGCACACTGTCGGCAGGACCTACGAGCACGAGTTGGAGTCGCCCCTCTCGTACCAGCGGCTCCAGGGCTTCCAGCAGGAGGTCGGTGCCCTTCTCGGGAACCAACCGGGAGCATGCGCCGACCACCGGCACGGAGCCGTCCGCGCGAAGGTCCAGGCGCTTCTGCAGTTCCTGTTTGTTCAGGTGCTTGCCGACCTGCACGGTCGACACGTCGTAGGGGTACGTCGCCCGGTCGATCGCGGAGGGATCCCACAGGTCGTCATCGACGCCGAAGACGATGCCGGTCGGCCGTGTTCGCTCCAGGACGGTTCCGATGGCGCTGCCCCGGGTCTCGGTGAGCAGTTCCTCGACGTATCCACCGCTGCACGTCACCACGGCGTCCGAGGCAAGGAGTGCGGCCAGCAGCAGACTCGGCCGCGCCTGCTCGTGTTGGCGGAGAAGCTCGATCTGGCCGGCGGGGAGACCGAGTTCGGGCAGCTCCTGGGCGCGTACGTCGCCCGAGTAGAGGCCGTTGTGGATGGTGAGAATCTGCGGCAAGGCCGGGAACCGGTCACGCAAGTGGGCCATTGCCGCCCCGGACTGCCAGTCGTTGCCGTGCACCAGGTCGTAGTCCTGGCGGCCGGTGCCCACCCACTCCGCCACACACCAGCCGAAGAAGGCGCCTCGGGCGGCCTCGTCCGTGAACGGGCGGTACTCCTCGTCCCGGTAGATTCCCGGACGGTCGTACCAGGCATCGGCCCGGACCAGAAAGATGTCACCGCTGTGCCGGTGGTCGAGGAGCCGGTGCACCGTGGCGCCGGACCGGATGCCAGTCACCTGCCGTTCGGAAAGGACGGACACTTCCTCGGTCCGCAGACCCAATTGATCCACCAGGCGTGGATAGTAGGGGAGGACCAAATCGTGATGCGTAGCGTGCAGACGATCGAGAGCGGCCGGCAGTGAAGCGCTTGCCAGCCCCAGTCCGCCTTCAGAGAAGAGCGGGGCGTATTCCTGAGTGATGTAGAGGCACTTCATCGATGTGTACTCCGAAGGACCGAGTGAGGCAGGAAATGAGGTGGTGCGAAGAGCAGAATCCTGTGGGGCTCACCAATATCCACGGGCGGCCTTTCAAGGCGCTTGCTGACTCGTTTCGCGATGGCGGCTTGCTGAAAGGTGCCAGCCTGCTCATACAGGCGCCTGGCTGGTTGGTCAAGTCCTTGTCCAACTTGGAAGTCGAACAGCAGCCGGGAGCTGGTGCGGGTTGTCCTGCGGGTAATATGGACTTCCCAAACTCCATGTGCTTGGCGAGTATGGGTCGCAGTGCTACTTAGGTCGGGAGCTGAAGCCATGGCTCGGTTGCGTCTGGCGGACATAGCGAAGAAGGCGGGAGTGAGCGAGGCGAGCGTCTCTCGCGTACTCAACGACAAAAATGGAGTCTCCCACCGAACGCGGCAGGTTGTGCTGGACGCTCTTCAGGAATCCGGAGTGGCGAGCGGCCGATCGGTTGCGCCGGCGGGCCTTATCGCGCTCGTCACTCCCGAGCTGACGAAGACGCTGGTCGCCTCGCTGGTCCAAGAGCTCGAGGAAGCCATTCGGCGGAGTGGATATGTAGCCGCCGTATGTGTTCAAGCGTCCGATACAGTCTTTTCCCAGGAGGCGGTCGATCTGCTTGTCGAGCGCGGAGTGGGAGGTATTATTTTCGTTTCCGGCTGGCCCGGCACGAGCACGCTCTCGGCTGACACACGCGCTGGACTACGAGGGCTCAAGCTTCCCTGCGTCTTTGTCAACGGGCCTGACGGGGCGGGTGATGCTCCGTTCGTCTCTGTCGATCACAACGCCGCGATGCGGATGGCCGTGCAGCATCTCGTCGAACTCGGACACGATCGCATAGGGATGGTCGTTGGGCACCACCGGAATCAGTTATCCGCGCGGAGAAGCGATGGATTCGTTGCCGCATTGGAAGAGGCGCGTTGTCCTGATGCGGCGACTGCGGCGGATCGGGTTCATCACACTCTGCCCACAATCGAAGGCGGTCGTACGGCGGTGGGTGCTCTGCTCGAAAAGGCCTGTACAGGAATCCTGTGTGACAGCGACCTGGCCGCCCTGGGCGTCATCCAGGCACTGAAGGAGCGTGGACTTTCAGTACCCAAGCACATCTCGGTCGTCACTTTCAATGACTCGCCGTTCATGGAATTCACGAGGCCACCGCTCACCGCCGTCCGTCAGCCGGTCGAGTCCATCGCCATGACCGCCATCGCTACCCTTCTGGCGGACGGCGTAAGCAGTACGACTCAGCACCGTGAGTTCATGCTCCAGCCCGAGCTCATCGTTCGGGGGTCAACCTCGGCTCGCTGGCCGAGGCTTGAGGCTGTACTTGCGGAAGGAGCAGGCGCTTAGATGGGTGGAGGTTGCCCGACGGACTTCTTCCGGGTCGTACTGCCTGGCGTCCACCGCAAACACGGTTGGCTGTGCAGGACCTGCCGCTGGTGGCGCGTGGCCATGACCCGGTCGATACCTGAACCTCACCCGCGTAACACGTCATTGGCTGCGACGTCGTTCGGCGGGCTCTGGCACAGATCTTGTGGCGTCGTCGCAGAGCGTCACCGGGCAGGTCGATTCGTGGGTGTGCTCACACCTGTTCCTGGTAGACCCTGATTTCCGTGGGATGGAAGTTGCGGACGATCGTCCAGAATTCGTGAAGCCCGAGGCCGTCGGCCCAGCCGTCGAGTTCCTCGTCCGTGTCGTGGAAGAACCAGGACTCGAAGTGCCCCAGCGCCCGAAGTTGAAGGACGGGTTCGTACCGAAGTTCGCAGTGCAGCTGGATGTAATGATCATGCTCGCCGGAAGCGTCGTTGACCTCGAACTGGCGGGCAAAGTCCAGCGTGAAGGCAGGCGGCCCATCGAAGGCGTGGGTCCCGTACTGGCAGAGCAGGCCATCTGCGTCGGGTGTGTTCGCGGTGTCGAAGCGTTGTGAGCCGAAGCGCACGAACCTCAGCCACATCTCGTCCAAGTCCAGTTCGACGAGAGGCTGTTGTCCAGGGCTCACCTCATGTCGAAGTCGCTCCTGGGCCTGCTCTATGGGCAGTCTCCTCGACATTCCTGTCCTTCGCGGTCTCGAGGGAATCTGAAGTGTCGCGGCGATCTTCTCAGCCCGTCACAGTCGCGGGCGTGACCAGGGTTGGCTGCCGAGCCTGTGGTGAGACGCTACTGGAGCAGGATCATCTTGCGGAGGAGTTCGAATCCGGCATGGCCGTAGAGCTGCCTTTTGATCTTCTTGATGCGGTTCCCGGCACCTTCTGTGCCGCCGGAGCTCCAGTGCACGGTGAGTCCGGCGGTCACGGCTTCGAGATCGGTGGTGAGTCCGTGAGCGAAGCCGGTCACCCCCGGCAGCCGTGCGGCGCGGGCGGTGCTGATCCAGTCCGGCAGGTTGGCACCGGTGCGCTGGGCGAGCATCTGAGCGAAGTCCCGTACGTGTTGGTGGGTTTGATCCAGTTCGGGGCAGGCGTCGAGGACGGCCTTGAGCTGGGTGGTTTCGTCTTCGGTGAGGGTGTCGGGGTGGCGGGTGATCCAGCCGACGACGGTGCGCACGGACGGCGCCGCAGCGGTCGGCGCGGGGGCGTTGGGCCACTCCAAGCGGCTGCGGGCCCAGTCCCGCAGGCTGCTGTAGGGCACTCGGTGGCCTCGCGTGGCGAGTTCCTCGCGCAGGTCCTTGATAGTGATCACGCCGTCGGTGTCGTCGATGCGCCGTTGCAGGTAGGACTGGTGCATGTCGAGGTGGCTGGAACGTTTCGTCGTCCGGTGACCATGTCCTGCCAGCGGACGGCTCGTGCGTATCGCTGGACGGTGTGCCGTCCCCAGCCGAGGTGGCGCGCGATGGCCCGCAGTCCCATTCCTTCGCTCAACAGGCCGTGGACCAAGGCGTGATGGGCCTGCATCCGCTCGGCCCGGCGACCGGCGGGCACCACGGTGACGGGCAGCTCGATTTCACTCTCTGCGGTCCGTGTGTTGGTGGTCGCAGGTTCCGGTGGCGGGGCGGCGGTGCGCAGGCAGTCGCGATGCGCTGCGACGCACTTCTCGACGGCCTGGGTGAGGTTCTGGAGAATGTGGAACCGGTCCGCGACCTGCAGCGCGTCCGGGGCGCCGAGCGCGGCGCCCTCGGCATACGCTCCCGCACGGTCCCTGCAGATCACTTCTACTCCTGGATGCGCCCTCAGCCAGGTCGCAAGCGGCGCGGCCTCGCGGCCGGGCAAGACATCGATGGGGTGGTGGCGTTCACCTTCCGTGATCACGGTGGCATACGAGTGGCCGCGGCGGGTGGCGAAATCGTCGACCCCGATCACCCGCGGCGTGTTGAACTGCGGATCCGGCAAGGTCATCACTCGGCGCAGAAGCGTCATCCGCCCGGCATCAAGGCCCAGTTGGGCCGCCATCCGGGCGCCGGCCCGTCCGGCCAGTGCGAGCCCTATGTGCTCCAGGGGACGGCCGAGCCGGGTGGTGAATCGCGAGTACGGGCAGGTCAGCCACGCGAACGATTCGACGAACGTGCGGCGCGGACATGTCCTTGCGTCACAGACGAAGCGCCGGACCTTCAGCAGGATCACGACGCTCCGCTCACCGAGCGGCAGATCCCGCAGTCTGCGCTGGTAAGAGCCGTGCACGCGCTCTGAGGGGCTGCCGCAGTCAGGGCAGGTCGCGCCCGTCGTGCGGCCTTTGGCCACGATGTCGATCGTCCCGAAGGCGGCGGTCACCTTCTCGACGTCCACCTCGTCGACTCCGTCGAACACGAGCGTCTTCCAGAACAGCGCGTCGGTCTGCATAACCGGCACCGTCACTGGCTGCCGCTGCGAAAAGCGGAGTTCCGCACCGACTTGATGGAGCGTCAGTATCCGTTGTTCGGGGGCACGGCGCACGCGGTCTCACAGGGAAGCAGCTCTCCACATTCGAACACCGTGGTGACACTCTGCGACGACTCCACAAGATCTGTGCCAGAGCCGTTCGGCGGGCCCACCCGGGCGAGTTGAGGCGGCCCCACTTGGGCAGCGGCGGCCTTCGCAGGCTCCGGCAGAGACCGGGATGCCGGCCGGTACCGCTTCGGGCCGTTATGGATCTTCACGAAACGGGGCCGAATGACGACGTCGTAGCCACCCGTACGGATTGGCCGGAGAAGTACCGCCAGGGTCCTACTGCCTCTGAACGCCTGCTATGTGCCCGGAGATGCGCCGCTTCTCCTGCCGGGGAGCGTGGCGCAGGCCGGATGAGTTCGGTCAGGCGCTCTCTTCCGAGTCTCCTGGTTCGGGCCATGGGAAGCCGAGTGCCTCGGCGTGCGAGCGGCTGCCTCCGCTGACCTGTGCGTAGGTCTTCGGGTCCTGCTCGGTGAGTTGCCGCAGCGCCGCGGCAGCCTGATTCTCGGGAGGTGTGCCGTCGTCGGGGAGACTCCAGATGAACTGCAACCAGGGGCCGTCCTTGTCACGCTGCCCGGCGGCAAGGCCTGGCCAGTATGTGAAGGAGATCATGGTCGAGTCCTGATTCTGGAAGTCGGTGCCGATCCAGCCGACCTGGCCGTCCCATCGGGTGAGGAGATCGGGTTGTTCGCGTAGCCCCGCGGCTATCAGGCGGGCGGTGTTTCGAGCCGGCCAGGCCCAGGACCGGTCGTTCTCGGCGCGCTCGATCTCCGTTTCGTAGTCGCCCGCATCGAAGCGGTACTCGGGGAGTTCCGCCCGGGGTTGCCGCGTCGGCGGGCGACGCCAGTCACGCCACACGACCTGGTCACCTTCCCTGCAGATGGTCACGTAGAGCGCGCCGCAGCAGCCCTCGGTGCAGTACGCCTCGGCGAGTTGCACCTCTCGGGGCTCGGCCGCGGCCCGCAGACGGCCGCTGTCGAGAAGGTACTCGGGGGAGTTGGCTGAACCCTTGCCGAATGCTTCGGGTACCAGGGGCCGGCCGTCGATCAACAGCCGTGCCTCGACCGTGTCCAGGTCTGCCGGGTCCCGCACGGTGGCCTCCACCCGGAACCGGGAGACCGTCGCGCGGTGGAAAGGCTGCCGTGCCGCGCGCCGTATCCAATGAACCCGGCGGCGTTCGGCGGGTTCTTCGGGCTCGCTCTCCGCGACGGCTGTCCAGGACTGGTTGCTCAGGACGGCTTCCAGGGCGCGCAGGAGGGCTTCCCTCTGTCCCGGCTGCCAGTCGAGGAGCACGCTGGGGCCACTGTGCAGGTCCAGGGCGACGGACAGCAGGATGGCGTAGTGGTCCAGCGTCGGGGGCAGTTGGGAGGCGCGTGCGACGAACGCGTCGTAGGCGGTGGTGGCCTGTTGGTAGCTGAGGATCTCGGGCTGGTAGTCGCGCAGTCCCGTCATTCGGGAGAGGAGACGTCCGGCCTGGGCCACGACCTGGGTGTCGATCTGCTCCTCGCTGAGAATGTCGGCGAGTTGGACGGCCTTGGCAATCCTGCGGGCGGTGGACGGTCCGACAGCACCTGAGTCGAGAGGGGCATTGATCAGCCATGTGCGGGCCTCGTCGTCATCGCGCGCGGCGATCGCGTCGATCAGGTGGCGCAGTGCACGCTTCTCGGCGTGGTTGGCCAGCCATACCAGGGCTGCTGTCGGGCAGTCGAGGGCGGTGAGCGCGCCGACCACGGGAGTGGCGAGAACCCTCAGCAGGCCGAGAACCTTGAGGTAGGGCACGTCCTCCGGCTCACCGAGGCGAGCCAGGAGCGCGATGCCGACGTTCACGGCCAGGGTGCTGGTGCCGGTGCGCGTCAGATGGCGGCCGAGAGCACGGGCTGCCGCTGTGTCCTCCAGGGGCAGATCAGCCATCGCAGTCTGGACATGACGATCCCGAATGCCCAGTGTGTGCAGCCTGCGGTGGATCTCGTCGGCGGCGCGGGCCGTGTCCGGATCGGACAGCAGGGGAGCGAGGGTCTCCCGCACACCTGCTTCGGCCTCGCGCCAACCCAGCCCTGCGCGCCTTTGCGGCGAGTCAGGCAAGGGGTAGCCACCGTGGGGCAGTCGACCGTCGGGCTTCGACTGGTACAGGCGTAGCGCGTATGCGTACAGGGAGGGCCGAGGGGCGGGGACTCCACCGCCTGCCTGGGCGCTCATCGGGTGGGGTAGGACTCGATTCCATAGGTCATGCTGCGGATCTTGTCACCACTGGTTGGTCGATGGCCAGGGGATTTAGCTGGTCAGGAACGGACCTGAAGGACTGTCTCGGGAACAGCCAACCGGCCACGCTGGAAGGGGCCGTCTCTGGAGTGACCCGCGGGAGACTTACCCGGTACACGTACGAAGAGTCTGTGGGAGGCCCACAATCTCGGTGAGTCTGCTCTTGCCACCTCTGGCGGCCTTCCCGGTGGCCAGCCGGTGGTCGGACGCCTTTGGACGGTGCAGCATCGGGTGGCACGGGTCAACCTGTTGCACGTGCTCTGATCAGGCACAACGTCACTACGTGGCACGGCGAAACACCACGCGACACGATCCCTCACGGTCTCGTAATGCGTAGGTCTCGGGTTCGCCCTGAAGGCCTGGTCGGTCGGCCGGGTCTGGTTCATGACCACGTGAGGGTCGCCGAACTCCAAGTGAGAGTGAGGGCCTCGCCGTTGAGAAGTGTGTCCGCGAAGGCGGCGACCTGCCAGACGACGTCCGTGAAGCGTTCGGGGTAGCTGGTTGCGGCGGGGCCTTGCCGGCGGCGCCAAGCGGTGTAGGAATTCTGGCGGCGCTCGCCGAGGTCGGTGATGGTGGAGCTGAGCGGTTTCAGAGTGATGCCGCGGTGTGTGGCCGTGGCGGTCAGTGCTGTGGTGAGTTCTTGGCCGTCCAGGTTGTTGAGGGTAAGCAAGCGGTAGAGGTCGCCGTAGTCGCGGTCGCGGGTGTTGAGGTCGCCGAGTGAGACGGCGGTGGAGAGTTTTTCGGCGATGACGGTGGCGAGTGGGTAGCCAAGGAGCTGGAAGCTGTCCGTCGTGAGCTGCTGTGGGTAGTCGATGATCCGGGGGCCGGGAGTGACGGGATCCCCGAAGCTGACATCCAGTTGGAGCTTGAGTCGTGCGCGGGCGATGGAGCCGGCCATGGACAGGCGTAGGCCGTGGTACTCGTCCTCCTCGCGGATGGGCACGGTCTTGAGCGTCGCGGGATCGAATACGACTCCGTCGTCGATCTCGGTAGCGGCGATGGCCGCGATCCTGTGGACGATCTCGGTCTCGGTGCCGGGGAACGAGCGGCCGAGGATGTCGATGTCGCGGGTCATCCGGCGGGCGCCGAACTGGGCCAGCAGCAGGCCGCCCTTGAGGACGAAGTGTTCCCGGCCAAGGGGCGATGCGGCCAAGCGGTAGAGGAAGCGTTCGAGGACGTACTCGACCATGATCTCGTCCGTGGACCGGCTGGTGCGGCGGGCCAGGTTGCGCAGGTCGTTGTAGACGCGACCGGCGGCGGTGTCACGCGCGGGGTTGGCCATCAGGCGAGCACCGCCTCAACGGCGGGGCGGATGACGGAGAGAGCACCCAACTCGCGTGCGAATTCCTGGAGTTCGCCGACGTCGCTGCGTCCACCCCGGCGCAGATAGCGGCCGAGTGCGGACAGGGCGAGGGTCTCGCCGATGCGGCTGCGGTGGCGCATCGCGTCGACGACGCTGCGGGCTGCGTTGTACATGGGGATGGTCTCTCCCGGGGCTGCTTCGAACCGTTCGATACCGAGGTCGAAGGTCTTCGCGGCGTACTGCGCCACCACGGTCGGCGGGTAGGAAATCGTCGGGCGGCGTGTACCGCGCGGCACGGCGATGTGTACTGCTGCGGGGATGTCGTCGATCAGTTCATGCAGGGCCAGGGCGGATTCACCGCACACGACGGCGCGAGGGGCCCGTGCGCACACGGCGAGCAGATCCGAGTGCGCCGTCTCCGGGGCGTCTGCCCGCCGGTACACCCCGCGGGACAGTTCGTCTATCTGTGCTTCTGCGACCAAGTGCGCCAGGTCGCGGGGGGAGAGCAGGGCCTGACGCGCCTGCGCCGTCGTGAATGTGTGGGAGAGGCCGACCAGCCGCTGTTCCAGGCGCGAGTTTTCCGCAGCGTCCATGTATCAAATGATACCCCTCGGGTTGACTTAGGGGATCGGTTTGATACGTCCAGTGGCGGATGAGCGGCGTATCCGGTGTTGATCACGTGCTGCGAAACCGCAGGTCAAGAGCTCCTTCCAAGGGTACTTCCCGGGGACTTTCCGCCGCGTAACCAGGGAAGGCCCCGACAGCGCCGAAAGACACGAACGCGCTGGTCAGGGCCACCCCCTCAGCACTCGATGATGTTCACCGCAAGCCCGCCCCGGGCCGTCTCCTTGTACTTGACGCTCATGTCGGCCCCTGTCTCCTTCATCGTCTTGATGACCTTGTCCAGGGACACCTTGTGCGAGCCGTCGCCCCGCATCGCCATCCGTGCCGCCGTGACCGCCTTCACCGCGCCCATGCCGTTGCGCTCGATGCACGGGATCTGGACCAGGCCGCCCACCGGATCACAGGTCAGGCCGAGATTGTGTTCCATGCCGATCTCGGCCGCGTTCTCGACCTGTTCGGGGCTGCCGCCCAGCACCTCGGCGAGCGCGCCCGCCGCCATTGAGCAGGCCGAACCGACCTCGCCCTGGCAGCCGACCTCCGCGCCGGAGATGGACGCGTTCTCCTTGAACAGCATGCCGATCGCGCCGGCGGCGAGCATGAAGCGGACCACGCCCTCCTCGTCGGCGCCCGGCACGAAGTTGATGTAGTAGTGCAGGACCGCCGGGATGATGCCCGCCGCGCCGTTGGTCGGGGCCGTGACGACCCGGCCGCCCGCCGCGTTCTCCTCGTTCACCGCCATCGCGTACAGCGTGATCCACTCCATCGCGCGGGCCAACGGCTCGCCCTCCGCGCGGAGTTGACGGGCCGACATCGCCGCGCGGCGGCGGACCCGGAGCCCGCCCGGGAGGATGCCCTCGCGGGACATACCGCGGGACACGCACGCCTGCATCACGCGCCAGATGTCCAGCAGCCCGGAGCGGATCTCGTCCTCCGTGCGCCAGGCCCGCTCGTTCTCCAGCATCAGCGCGGAGATCGACAGGCCCGTCTCCTTCGCCAGGCGCAGCAGTTCGTCGCCCGTGCGGAAGGGGTACTTCAGAGGCGTGTCGTCGAGCTTGATCTTGTCCGCGCCCACCGCGTCCTCGTCGACGACGAACCCGCCGCCCACCGAGTAGTACGTCTTCGTGAGGAGTTCGGCGCCTGCCGCGTCGTACGCCCACAGGGTCATGCCGTTCGCGTGGTAGGGGAGCGTCTTACGGCGGTGCAGGACCAGGTCGTCGTCGAAGGAGAAGTCGATCTCGTGCTCGCCGAGGACGCGGAGGCGGCCCGCCGCCTTGATCTGCTCCACCCGTTCGTCCGCGCCCTCCACGTCCACCGTGCGCGGCGAGGCGCCCTCCAGGCCGAGCAGTACCGCCTTGGGCGTGCCGTGGCCGTGTCCGGTCGCGCCCAGGGAGCCGTACAGCTCCGCGCGGACCGACACCACCGCACCGAGGACCTTCTCGTTGCGCAGCCGGCGGGCGAACAGCCGGGCCGCGCGCATCGGGCCGACCGTGTGGGAGCTGGACGGGCCGATACCGATCGAGAACAGGTCGAAGACCGAGATGGCCACGGGGACTCCTCCAGAGAGGGCGGGGGCACACGTCGTCGGGTGCCCCCGCCAGGGAACTACTTGTTGAGACCGGGGTACAGCGGGTGCTTGTCGGCCAGCGCCTTCACACGTGCCTTCAGGGCTTCGCCGTCGTACGACGGCTTGAGGGTCTCGGCGATGACGTCGGCGACCTCCGTGAAGTCCTCGGCGGTGAAGCCGCGGGTGGCCAGCGCCGGCGTGCCGATCCGCAGGCCCGACGTCACCATCGGGGGGCGCGGGTCGTTCGGGATCGCGTTGCGGTTGACGGTGATGCCGACCTCGTGGAGGCGGTCCTCGGCCTGCTGGCCGTCCAGTTCGGAGTTCCGCAGGTCGACGAGGACCAGGTGGACGTCCGTACCGCCGGACAGGACGGACACGCCGTGCTCCCCGACGTCCGCGCGCACCAGGCGCTCGGCGAGGATCCGCGCGCCCTCCACCGTACGGCTCTGGCGCTCCTTGAACTCCTCGCTCGCCGCGACCTTGAAGGAGACGGCCTTCGCCGCGATCACGTGCTCCAGAGGGCCGCCCTGGAAGCCCGGGAAGACGGACGAGTTCAGCTTCTTCGCGAACTCCTTCTTGGCGAGGATGATGCCGCCGCGCGGGCCGCCCAGTGTCTTGTGGGTGGTGGAGGTGACGACGTCCGCGTACGGCACCGGGTTCGGGTGCAGGCCCGCCGCGACCAGACCGGCGAAGTGCGCCATGTCGACCCAGAGGTACGCGCCCACCTCGTCCGCGATGCGGCGGAACTCCGCGAAGTCCAGCTGACGCGGGTACGCCGACCAGCCCGCGATGATCACCTTCGGCCGGTGCTCCTTGGCGAGCTGCTCCAGCTCGGCCATGTCGACCAGACCGGCCTCGTCCACGTGGTAGGCGACCACGGCGAACTGCTTGCCGGAGAAGTTCAGCCGCATCCCGTGGGTGAGGTGGCCGCCGTGAGCCAGGTCCAGCCCGAGGATGGTGTCGCCGGGCTGGGCCAGCGCGAACAGCGCGGCCTGGTTGGCGGAGGCGCCCGAGTGCGGCTGCACGTTGGCGTACTCGGCGCCGAACAGCTCCTTGACCCGGTCGATCGCGATCTGCTCGGCGACGTCGACGTGCTCGCAGCCGCCGTAGTAGCGGCGGCCGGGGTAGCCCTCGGCGTACTTGTTGGTGAGGACCGAGCCCTGGGCCTCCATGACCGCGACCGGAGCGAAGTTCTCCGAGGCGATCATCTCCAGGGTGGACTGCTGGCGGTTCAGCTCGGCGTCGAGGGCGGCGGCGATGTCCGGGTCGAGCTCGTGCAGGGGAGTGTTCAGAAGCGACATGGGTTCAGTACGTCCTTACGCCTGTCTTAAGCCTGTGTCTCAAGCCCGGGTGTCTCAGCTGCCGGAGAACGCGGTGTACTCGTCCGCGGAGAGCAGGTCGCCCGGCTCGTCCGCGACCCGCACCTTGAAGAGCCAACCGCCCTCGAACGGGGCGGAGTTGACCAGCGAAGGATCGTTGGAGACGTCCTCGTTGACCTCGGTGACCTCACCGGAGACCGGGGAGTACAGGTCGCTGACCGACTTGGTCGACTCCAGCTCACCGCAGGTCTCGCCCGCGGCCACCGTGGCACCGACCTCGGGAAGCTGGACGTACACGACATCGCCGAGCGCGTTGGCCGCGTGCTCGGTGATACCGACCGTCGAGACGCCGTTCTCGGCGCCCGACAGCCACTCGTGCTCCTTGCTGTAGCGCAGCTGCTGGGGGTTGCTCATGGCCTGAATTCTCCTGTACGCGGGGGACTGGTCCTGCATGGGGTACTACAGGGAGACTGCCTGCCCGTGAGCGGGCAGGAAACGGGTCGTTTCCGACGCTGCCGAAGTTACTTCCGGCGCTTGTAGAACGGCAGCGCCACGACCTCGTACGGCTCGTGACTGCCCCGGATGTCCACGCCCACGCCCGGCGTGCCCGGTGCCGAGTGCGCGGCGTCGACGTACGCCATCGCGATCGGCTTCCCGAGGGTGGGGGAGGGGGCGCCCGAGGTGACCTCGCCGATCACCTGGCCGTCGGCGACGACCGGGTACCCGGCGCGCGGGACGCGACGGCCCTCGGCGACCAGACCGACGAGGACGCGCGGCGGCTCCTGCGAAGCGCGCTCGGCGGCCTCGCGCAGGGCCGCACGGCCCACGAAGTCGCCGGCCTTGTCGAACTTGACGACCCTGCCGAGCCCGGCGTCGAAGGGGGTCAGCGAGAGTGACAGTTCGTGCCCGTACAGCGGCATGCCCGCCTCCAGGCGCAGGGTGTCCCGGCAGGACAGACCGCAGGGGACCAGGCCGACGCCCTCGCCCGCCTTGGTCAGGGCCTGCCACAGCTCCACGGCGTGCTCCGGCTGCACGAACAGTTCGAAGCCGTCCTCGCCCGTGTAGCCGGTGCGGGCGATCAGCGCGGGGACGCCGGCGACGGTGGCGGGCAGGCCGGAGTAGTACTTGAGGCCGTCGATTTCGGCGTCGGTCACCGACTTCAGGATTCCCGGAGACTCGGGTCCCTGCACGGCGATCAGCGCGTAGGCGTCGCGGTCGTCGCGGACCTCGACGTCGAACTCCTCGGCGAGGTTGCTCAGCTCGTTCAGGACGTGCTGGGCGTTGGAGGCGTTGGACACGATCATGAACTCGGCGTCGGCCAGCCGGTACACGATGAGGTCGTCCAGGATGCCGCCGTCCCGGACGCAGATCATGGTGTAGCGGGCGCGGCCCACGCCCACCGCCGCGAGGTCGCCGACGAGGGCGTAGTTCAGGAACTCGGCCGGCTCGGCCCCGGACACGGTGATCTCGCCCATGTGGGAGAGGTCGAAGAGGCCGGCCTTCGTGCGCACGGCCAGATGCTCGTCGCGCTCGGAGCCGTACCGCAGGGGCATGTCCCAGCCGGCGAAGTCGGTCATGGTCGCGCCGAGCGCACGATGCAGGGCATCGAGGGCGGTCTTACGCGCAGAAGTGCTGCTCATCGGTTGTGCTCCCAGGGCATGACGGCGAGGTCGTTCCTCCCCATCTGTCATCGGAACCTGAGAGGTTCGCCATGAAGACATGGCTTGCACCGTGGGTGGAGCCGCTGGTCACCAGGACCGGCGGCCCGCTTTTCAGATGTGCCTCGCCCGCGCGGTAACGGGGCCTGAGAGATTCAAGGGAGGGACTTGCTCCTTCGGCGCCCGGCCACCCGTAGGTGTCCGGAACTCTCCCGCGCGGATTCAAGCGGCCGGTATGCAGTTGGCGCGCACATCATCGCACGCATTCTCCGGGCGCGGCAGGGGGACCCTTCACAGAGGACACACGGCTCCGCGACAGGCGCGCATATCGCCCTGTAGCAGGCCTGTTGCAGTAAGGGGACCCAATCAAGAGACACCGCGTATTACCTTCTCTTTACACTCGACGGGGATGGGTTTCCCAACCCCATGGGAGGACGATCACGGTGAACAGGACCACGGCGTACGCGACGACCCCAGCCCTCGCGCTGCCCGAGCAGCCGGCCGCCCCGGCCCGGGAGGTGTGCGCCTCGCACTCGGCACCCGTGATCCGCGACCTCCGGGAGCGTTCGGGCCACAGCCCGCACGGCCTCACCTTCGGTGCCCGCGACCTCGTCGTGGTCACCGGCCTGCCCGGCAGTGGCAAGTCCACGCTGATGCGCCGGGCGGTGCGCGGCACCGGCATCGACTCACAGAACACCCGCGACCGCTGGGACGCCCGTACGCCCTCCTTCCTCCCCTATGCCGTCTACCGCCCCCTCGTCCGCCTCGCCCACTACGCCGGGCTGCACCGCGCCCTGCGTTCCGGCGCCGGAGTCGTCGTGCACGACTGCGGTACGCAGGCATGGGTGCGCGGCTGGCTGGCCCGCGAGGCCCGCCGCCGGGGCGGCACCCTGCACATGCTGCTCCTGGACGTCACCCCGGACCAGGCCCTGGAGGGTCAGCGCGAGCGCGGCCGGGGCGTCTCGCGCTACGCCTTCCTGCGCCACCGCCAGGCCGCCTCGCGGCTGCTGCGCGCGGCGGAGAAGGGGCTTCTGCCGGAGGGCTGCGGCTCGGCGGTGCTGATCGACCGGGACGCGGCGGACGTACTGCGCAGGATCGACTTCGCGGACTGACCCTCGTACCTCCCGGGGCCGGTTAGGGTTTTGCTCATTAAGAGGAGTCATGGCAGCGGTTCACAGCAGGCGGTAGGCAGATGGACATCCCGGCGGACATCCCCCCGGACTTTTCCGGGGGTTTCCCCGCACCGGCGCATCCCCGTTCCCACGGCGGCTGGCCCGGCAACGAGCTGGAGGAGGTGCTCTCGGCGTCCCTCGGCGTCCCCGGCGCGGGCGCACGCATCGTCGAGGTCCTGGGCCGCAGCTTCGTCTGGGTCCCCCTCCCGTCCGGCGGGGGCCCGCACACCGGGCCCCTCGACCTGCCCACGCTCGACATCGAGGGCCAGGCGTACGTACCGGTCTTCAGCTCCGAGGAGCAGTACCGGCAGGTCGTCGGCCCCCATGTGCCGTACACCGTGGCGCCCGCCGTCGAGTTCGCCCGCGGACTGCCGCCCCAGGTCGGCATCGCCGTGAACCCGGACGGCCTGGTCGGCGTCCCGCTGCCCCCGCCGGCCGTGGCCGAACTCTGCCGCTCCGGCCGCACCGTCCTCGACGGCGCCGGCGGCGGCCGGGTCCGCCTCTACGAACCCCACTGGCAGGAGGACCCCGTCGACTTCCTCACCGCCGCGTCGGCGGAGTTCGCCGGCACCGGCGTCGTACTGACGGCCCGTCGCTGCCTGGCGACCATCGAGACCTCGGCCCCCCTCATGTTCGTGGGCGTCGAACTCTCCCCCTGGGACCCGGTCGCCCGCACCATCCCGATGGACGCCCTGGCCAGGGCCCTCGGCAGAGCAGACCCCGGCTGGCCGGTCAACCTCGTCTTCCTGGACGCGGCAAAGGACCCGGTAACAGACTGGCTGAGAGACCGAGTCCGCCCCTTCTACCAACACGGCTACTGATGAACTCGCCCCGGGGGGCAGCCCCGCAGGGGCAACCCCCAGGGGCGCGGGGAACTGCGCGACAAGCCACAACGCACCCGCGGCCGACAGCCGACAGCGAGCCCCGAGCTCTCAACGGCTTACCCCGCGGAGCACCTAAGCTAGAACGCACAACAAGGTCAGGGTTACGAAGGGGCGGTAATGGTGAGCGCGTCGGGCACGGCCGCGGCCGGTCAGGTCGAGCACATGCTGCGCCAGGTGACGCCCGGGCGTTACGACGCCTACGAGGCGCTCCTGCGTGCCCTCGCGACCCCGTCCTCCGGCCAGATCTGGATGCTCCTCTGGCACGGCCAGGCCGGCTCCCCCGACGCGCAGTACGGAAACATGCAGGTCGAGGGGTACGGCTACGCGCCCTGTGTGACCTCGGCCCAGGAGCTGTCGGTCAGCGGCTGGAACAGGTCGTACGAGGTGGTCGACGGCCTCGACGTGGCCCGCACCCTCTACCCGGACCAGTACGGCCTCTGGCTCAACCCGCACTCCCCGGGCGGCGGCGTCGGCATTCCCTGGCTCGACCTGCGCCGGATCGCGACGGGCCTGGAGCGACAGCCCGCCGGACCCCTGCGCCTCGCCGAACCCGGCATCGAGATCCCGCAGTTCTACGCCCTGCTCTCGCAGAACGCCCACCGCACCCAGGCGGTCCGTTCCCTGCGCCGCGCCTGGGTGCAGCCGGCGCTCGGGGCGCCGTATCTCGCCATCGGGCTCGACGTGTACGACACCTCGCCGCCGGCCGTCGACTCGGTGCGCGCGATGATGCAGCAGTCGATCGGTGCGGTGCCGGACGGGCTGCCGGTGTCGACGGTCGCGATGTCGGACGAGCAGGACCCGGTCGTGATGTGGCTGCGCGCGAACGCCCGCCCGTTCTACGACCGTGAGGCCCACGCGATCGCCGCTCCGCCCCAGACGCACCAGGCTCCGGCGGCGGGATACGGGTATCCGCCGGCGCGGGGTCGTTACTGACCGCAGTTTCACACAGACGGTCGAATCGGCGAGCCGCTGTCTTCGCGCGTAGATCGCGGCGGATAGTCGCTATTATCACCTCGTGTCCCTTGTGTCCCAACTGCCCCGCGTCCGAGAGCCGTTACCCGCTGTTCGGATAACGGATTCCCCAGGACAGCATCACGGTTGCGCATACTTTCGCCGACAGACCTTCCACGTGATCGCTGAATCACTGAAGACTCGCCTGTCAGACGATGGGGTCATCGATCCGTTCAGTCGGCAGTGCATGGCTAAGTCGACTCATCAGCACGGATCGTCAGCGGGAGTCAGCAGGAACAGCTCAGCGACAACAGCTCAGCAGGACAGCCGTGTCCACGGGCCGCACCATCTGCGGCCGGTACCCGGTCAGCAAGTGAATCAAGCCGCAGACAGCGGCAGGCGTAGGCCGGTCACCACCGGCGAGAGGGGTCGGGTCACTGTGACCGCACCGATCGAGACCACCGCAGCGGCAGCCGAGGCACAGCCGGAGGCTGTGCTCGCCGGTGTCGGTAAGGGGCAGATCGAGGGCCGTTCCCTTGGGCAGATCGCCTGGACCCGGTTCAAGAAGGACAAGGTGGCGGTGGCCGGCGGGGTCGTCGTCATCCTGCTGATACTGCTCGCGATCCTCTCCCGGCCCATCCAGGCACTGTTCGGCCTCGACCCCAACGCGTTCAACCAGGACCTGATCGACCCCAACACATCCCTCCCCAAGGGTGACTTCGGCGGCATGAGCTGGGACCACCCGCTCGGTGTCGAGCCGAAGTTCGGGCGTGACATCGCCACCCGCATCCTGGAGGGCTCCTGGGTCTCGCTGGTCGTCGCGTTCGGCGCCACGATCCTGTCCAACGTGATCGGCACGATCCTCGGCGTCGTCGCCGGGTACTACGGCGGCCGGGTCGACGCGGTCATCAGCCGGCTGATGGACACCTTCCTGGCCTTCCCCCTCCTGCTGTTCGCCATCGCCATCTCCGCCACCCTCCAGGGCGGCGCGTTCGGCCTGGAGGGGCTGCCCCTCCACATCAGCGTGCTGATCTTCGTCATCGGCTTCTTCAACTGGCCGTACCTGGGACGCATCGTCCGGGGCCAGACGCTCGCCCTGCGCGAGCGCGAGTTCGTGGACGCCTCCCGGGGGATGGGGGCCAAGGGGCCGTACATCCTCTTCAGGGAGCTGCTGCCGAACCTGGTCGGCCCGATCATCGTCTACTCGACGCTGCTCATCCCGACCAACATCATCTTCGAGGCGTCGCTGAGCTTCCTCGGCGTCGGTATCCAGCCCCCGCAGGCGTCCTGGGGCGGAATGCTCAACGATGCGGTCGACTTCTACAAGGTCGACCCGCAGTTCATGATCGTGCCCGGTCTTGCCATCTTCGTGACCGTCCTGGCGTTCAACCTGCTCGGCGACGGTCTCCGAGACGCTCTCGACCCGCGCAGCCGCTGATGCGGTCGCGGCGGGAGTTCAGCACGTTTCCAACAATGGAGGAGAAGCAGACCATCATGCGAAGGTCAGGGCTGGCCGCGGTTGCGGCAATCGGAACTGTGAGCCTGCTGCTCGCAGGCTGCAGCAAAGCCGAAGACGATTCCCCGGACAACACCAAGGCGGCTGGAGCCGACGCAGCGACCAAGGATGTCGTCAACGCCTCCACGCAGAAGGGCGGCACGGTCACCTACGCGTACTCCGACGTGCCGGACTCCTTCGACCCCGGCAACACGTACTACGCGTACATGTACAACTTCAGCCGGCTGTACGCCCGCCCGCTGATGACCTTCAAGCCCGCCGCGGGCGACAAGGGCAACGAGCTCGTCCCCGACCTCGCCGCGAGCGCGGGCGTGCCGAGCGACGGCGGCAAGACCTGGACGTACAAGCTCCGTGCGGGGCTGAAGTACCAGGACGGCACGGCGATCACCTCGAAGGACGTCAAGTACGCCGTCGAGCGCTCCAACTTCGCGCGTGACGTGCTCTCCCTCGGCCCGAACTACTTCCAGCAGTTCCTCGACGGCGGCGACAAGTACAAGGGCCCGTACAAGGACAAGAGCGCCGAGGGCCTGGCGTCCATCCAGACGCCGGACGACACCACGGTCGTCTTCAAGCTCAACCGCGCCTTCCAGGAGTTCGACTACCTGGTCGCGACGCCGCAGACGGCGCCGGTGCCCCAGTCCAAGGACAAGGGCATCGACTACGTCAAGAGCATCGTGTCCTCGGGCTCTTACCAGTTCCAGAGCTACGACGAGGGCAAGCAGGCCGTCCTCGTCCGCAACAAGAACTGGGACGCGAGCACCGACCCGCTGCGCAAGCAGTACCCGGACAAGATCGTGGTCAACCTGAAGGTCAACCCGGAGACCATCGACCAGGACGTCCAGGCCGGCAACGTGATCGACCTGGGTGGTACGGGTGTCCAGGCCGCGACCCAGGCCGATGTCGTCAGCGACCCCGAGAAGAAGGCCAGCACCGACAACACCTACGGTGGCCGTCTCGTCTACATGGCGATCAACACCAAGCTGAAGCCGTTCGACAACGTCGAGTGCCGCAAGGCCGTCGAGTACGCCATCGACAAGACCTCGGTGCAGACCGCCCAGGGCGGCCCGATCCGCGGTGACATCGCCACGACCGTCCTTCCGCCCGACATCCCGGGCTACGAGAAGGCCGACATCTACGCCACCGACGGCAACAAGGGCGACCCGGCCAAGGCCAAGGAGCACCTGAAGGCCTGCGGTCAGACCACGATCAACACCAGCATCACCGCGCGCAGCGACCGTCCGGCGGAGATCGACGCGGCCACCGCGATCATCAACTCGCTGAAGGCCGCCGGCATCAACGCCACGATGAAGCAGTTCCCGGCGGGCAAGTACTTCACCGACTACGCGGGTGTCCCGAAGTGGGACGCGGACAACAACGTCGGTCTGATGATGATGCAGTGGGGTTCCGACTGGCCGTCCGGCTACGGCTTCCTGCAGCAGATCCTGCACGGTGACGCCATCGGCGCCTCGGGCAACACCAACCTCTCGCAGTTCGACAACAAGGAAGTCAACGAGCTGCTGGAGAAGGCGATCGGCACGGAGGACAAGGCCGCGCGCGACGCCATGTACACCGAGATCGACAAGAAGACGATGGACGAGGCTGCCCTCGTCCCGCTGACCTACTTCAAGGTCCTGCTGTACCGCCCGGCCAACTTCACCAACCTGGTGTCGACGGCGGCGTTCAGCGGTCAGTACGACTACCTCAACATCGGCACGACCAAGAAGTAGCCCGGAAGGCAGGTGAAGGCATTGGTGCCCGCGGGCTTCGCAGCCCGCGGGCACCAGGCCGGTCCCCGTGATCTCGTACATTCTCCGTCGGACGTTCGCGGCAGTGATCCTGCTGCTGGTCGTCACCGCGGTCACCTTCGCCATCTTCTTCCTGCTGCCACGGCTCGCCGGCCAGAGCGCCGACCAGCTGGCCCAGCAGTACATCGGGAAGAGCCCGACGGCGGCGGACATCGCCGCGGTGAAGCGAAACCTCGGTCTGGACGACCCCCTTTACCTCCAGTACTGGCACTTCATCAAGGGGATCGTGTCCGGTGCCACCTATGACCTGGGGCCCACCACGACACACTGCAGCGCGCCGTGCTTCGGCTACTCCTTCAAGACCCACGTCGAGGTCTGGCCGCAGCTCACCTCCCGTCTGCCGGTGACGATCTCGCTGGCCGCCGGTGCCGCCGTACTGTGGCTGGTGTCCGGTGTGACGGTCGGTGTGATCTCCGCGCTCAAGCCGGGCTCGGTCTTCGACCGGTCCTTCATGGGCGTCGCCCTCGCCGGTGTCTCGCTCCCCATGTTCTTCACGGGCAACCTGGCCCTGCTGCTCTTCACCTACCAGTGGCCGATCTTCGGCCGCACGTATGTGCCGTTCACCGAGAACCCGGCGCAGTGGGCCAACACGCTCTTCCCGGCGTGGTGTTCGCTCGCCCTTCTCTACTCCGCCATCTACGCGCGGCTCACCCGCTCGGGGATGCTGGAGACGATGAACGAGGACTTCATCCGCACGGCCCGCGCCAAGGGCCTGCGGGAGCGCAAGGTCGTCGTCCGGCACGGTCTGCGGGCCGCGCTGACGCCGATCATCACCGTGTTCGGCATGGACCTGGGCCTGCTGCTCGGCGGTGCGCTGATCACCGAGACGGTGTTCTCGCTGCACGGCGTCGGCGAGTACGCGGTGCAGGGCATCAAGGACAACGACCTGCCCCCGATCCTCGGCGTCACCCTGCTCGCCGCCCTCTTCGTCGTTGTCGCAAATCTTCTGGTGGACCTGCTCTACGCGGCCGCCGACCCTCGGGTGAGGCTCTCGTGACCGAACTGTCCAAGACCGGCGCCGCGGTGGGCGAACCCTCGCCCTCGAACGCGCCCAGTGCCTTCCTCGAAGTCCGTGACCTCAAGGTGCACTTCCCGACCGACGACGGTCTGGTCAAGTCCGTCGACGGACTCAGCTTC
Organism: Streptomyces sp. NPDC020898; assembly: GCF_044333925.1. Lineage (NCBI taxonomy): Bacteria > Bacillati > Actinomycetota > Actinomycetes > Kitasatosporales > Streptomycetaceae > Streptomyces > Streptomyces sp. NPDC020898. The sequence continues at coordinate 238,569 of NZ_JBIRRV010000010.1, read as the reverse complement.
CAGCTGGAGAAGGGCAAGACCCTCTCCATCGTGGGCGAGTCCGGCTCCGGCAAGTCCGTCACCTCGCTGGCGATCATGGGCCTGCACCGGCTCGGTGCCCGCGGCAAGAACGTCCGGATGTCCGGCGAGATCTGGCTCGACGGCAAGGAACTCGTCGGCGCCGACCCGGACGAGGTGCGCAAGCTGCGGGGCCGCGAGATGGCGATGATCTTCCAGGATCCGCTGTCCGCGATGCACCCGTACTACACGGTCGGCAACCAGATCGTGGAGGCGTACCGCGTCCACCACGACGTCAGCAAGAAGGTCGCGCGCAAGCGCGCGATCGAGATGCTCGACCGTGTCGGCATCCCGGAGCCCGCCAAGCGTGCCGACAGCTACCCGCACGAGTTCTCCGGCGGTATGCGCCAGCGCGCGATGATCGCGATGGCGCTGGTCAACAACCCCGAGCTGCTCATCGCGGACGAGCCGACGACCGCCCTCGACGTGACCGTCCAGGCGCAGATCCTCGACCTGATCCGGGACCTCCAGAAGGAGTTCGGGTCCGCGGTCGTCCTCATCACGCACGACCTCGGCGTGGTCGCCGAGATCGCCGACGAGGTCCTCGTGATGTACGGCGGCCGGTGCGTGGAGCGCGGCCCGGTCTACGAGATCTTCGAGCAGCCGCAGCACCCGTACACCTGGGGTCTGCTCGGCTCGATGCCGCGCATCGACCGGGAGACCTCGGACCGGCTCATCCCCGTCAAGGGTCAGCCGCCGAGCCTCATCAACGTCCCCTCGGGCTGCGCCTTCCACCCGCGCTGCCCGTACGCGGACATCCCCAAGGGCGACGTCACCCGTACCGTGCGCCCGGAGCTGCAACAGGTCGACGGCGGGCACTTCTCCGCCTGCCACCTCTCGCAGGAGGACCGTACGCGGATCTGGACCGAAGAGATTGCGCCGAAGCTGTGAGCGATTCGAAGAAACCTGAGGCAGCGACCGGTACGGCGGCTTCCTCCGACGAGCGTGAGGTGCTGCTCAAGGTCGAGGGGCTGACCAAGCACTTCCCCATCAAGAAGGGGATCCTGCAGCGTCAGGTCGGCGCGGTCAAAGCCGTCGACGGCATCGACTTCGAGGTGCGCAAGGGCGAGACCCTGGGCGTGGTCGGTGAGTCGGGCTGCGGCAAGTCGACCATGGGGCGGGTCATCACCCGGCTCCAGGACCCGACCGCCGGTTCGATCCACTTCGAGGGCCAGGACATCACCCGGCTGAAGTCGGCCGGGATGCGTCCGCTGCGGCGGGACATCCAGATGATCTTCCAGGACCCGTACGGCTCCCTGAACCCGCGTCACACCATCGGCTCGATCGTCTCGGCGCCCTTCCGGCTCCAGGGCGTGGAGCCGGAGGGCGGGGTGAAGAAGGAGGTCCAGCGGCTCCTGGAGCTGGTGGGCCTGAGCCCCGAGCACTTCAACCGCTACCCGCACGAGTTCTCCGGCGGCCAGCGCCAGCGCATCGGCATCGCCCGCGCGCTCGCCCTGAAGCCGAAGCTGGTCGTGGCCGACGAGCCGGTGTCCGCGCTGGACGTGTCGATCCAGGCCCAGGTCGTGAACCTGATGGACGACCTCCAGAAGGAACTCGGCCTGACGTACGTGATCATCGCGCACGACCTGTCCGTCGTACGCCATGTCTCGGACCGGATCGCGGTGATGTACCTCGGCAAGATCGTCGAACTCGCCGACCGGTCGTCCCTGTACGAGGCGCCGATGCACCCGTACACCAAGGCCCTGATGTCGGCGGTCCCGGTACCGGATCCCCGGCGCCGGGGTGCCAAGAGCGAGCGCATCCTCCTCAAGGGCGACGTCCCGTCGCCGATCGCCCCGCCGAGCGGCTGCCGTTTCCACACCCGGTGCTGGAAGGCGACGGAGATCTGCCGGACGACCGAGCCGCCGCTCCTGGAGCTGAAGGTCGGTCAGCAGGTCGCCTGCCACCACCCGGAGAACGCCGAGGACCAGGCCCCGCAGGACACCGTGCTGCTGTCGGCGGCCCGGGAGGCGGTGGAGCTGGTGACACCGGCGGCGACGGAGCCCACCGAGGAGAAGTCCACCGACACCACTCCGTCCGACGCCCCGGAGCCGGAGAAGTCGGAGAAGTCGGAGAAGTCGACGGACAAGTAGGGCATGGCGAGTTGGCGAAGTCATGGACATCCAGCAGCTCTTCAGCCCCTCCGTCCAGCACACCCTCGATCTAGTCGGCATCTTCGTCTTCGCGATCTCGGGTGCCCTGCTCGCCGTACGCAAGAACTTCGACGTCTTCGGGATCGCCGTTCTCGCCGAGGTCACCGCGCTGGGCGGAGGGCTGCTGCGGGATCTGGTCATCGGGGCCGTGCCGCCGGCCGCGTTCACGGATCTCGGGTACTTCCTGACGCCACTGCTCGCCGCCCTGCTCGTCTTCTTCCTCCACCCGGAGGTGGAGCGCATCCAGGCGGGCGTCAACGTGTTCGACGCGGCGGGGCTCGGGCTGTTCTGTGTCACGGGCACGGTCAAGGCGTACGACCACGGCCTCGGCCTCACCGCCTCCGCCGCCCTCGGTCTCGCGACCGCCGTGGGCGGCGGAGTGCTGCGTGACGTCCTCGCCAACGAGGTTCCCTCGCTGCTGCGTTGGGACCGGGACCTGTACGCGGTCCCGGCGATCGTCGGTTCCGCGCTGGTCGTTCTCTGCATCCGCTACGACGCGCTCACCCCGTTCACCAGTGGGCTCGCGGTCGTCACGGCCTTCGTCCTGCGACTGCTCGCGATGCGGTTCCACTGGCGAGCGCCGCGCGCGTGGCACCGGCGGTCGACGGCTCGTGAGGAAGAGGCCGCGCAGACCTAGGGGAGCCCGTGGTGTTCGTCGTGCCGCCCGCCTTCTGGCCGCCCGCGTCGAACTGCTGGGTGAGCCAGCGGAACACCGTGGTGATCTGGGGCCGCCACAGCGCCATGTTGTGGCCGCCCGCACTGCGCGGCAGGTAGACCACGTCCACGGCTGTCGGCGACTTCGCCACCTTCTGGAGGGCCATGCCGGCCTCGTAGCCGTCGCCGGACTCGCCGGAGACGTAGAGCGCGACCGCGGGCGGGGTGCGGTCGTGCCGGAGGATCAGGTACGGGTTGTCCGCGGCCCGCAGGCGCGGGGTCTGCGCGGCCAGCGAGAGGGGCTCGCTGATCGGGTCGTTGTAGCCGGACATGGACACCGCGGCCCGGTAGCGGTCGGGGTGCGCGACCGCGAGCTTTGCCGCGCAGTGCGCCCCCGCCGAGTACCCGGCCACCGCCCAGCCGCCCGGCCCGCTCTCGGCGCGGAAGTTGTCCGTGACCATTTTCGGTACGTCGATACTGAGCCAGCTGTCCGCGTTGACCCGGCCGGGAATGTTGGCGCAGCCCGTGTCCGCGTCGGCGATGAGGGTGGTGCGCGGCGACACCAGGATGAAGGGGGCGATCCGGCCGCTTCTCATCAACGGGAGCAGCTGCGCGGGCGTGTGCAGCGAACCGAACCAGGACTTCGGCGAGCCCGGATAGCCCGGCAGCAGCTCGACGACCGGGAACCTGCGGTGCCGGTAGGCGGCCTGGTGGTACTGCGGGGGCAGCCATACGTAGACCTCGGCGTCGACGCCCGAGACCTGGCCCTTGAGGTCGGTGACCTGGACGCCGCCGGCCGCGTGCATGCCGGGTCCGTCGGCCTCGCGGAACGTCTGCCGCACCTTCGGCAGGTTGCGCAGCGAGATACCGCCGGTGCCGTCCGGGCCGAGGTCGGCGGCGGCCTGGACGTGGTCGCCCGTGCCGAGCAGGTCGCCCCAGTTGTCGTACAGGTTGTTGGAGTTGTTCACCAGCAGGAAGACCAGCGTGATCGCTGTGGCCTGGGCGAACAGCACCATCAGCAGCCGGGCCGCGCCGCGCACGAGGGCGGGCCCGCGCACCCGGGACCAGACGGCCAGGGGCAGCAGTACGGCGACGGCGGCGAGCGCGATCGTCGTGAGGAGGAACGGCGTACCGGTGAGGCTCATGTCTCCGAGGAGGGGAATCCGGCCGCGTCGGTCACGGACGCGGACAAACCCTTACCCAAGACATTCCGGTCACTTACCAAGTGCGCGTCACCATAAAAGCTACCGCTTAGTATTTTTCTGTTGTACCGTTCACGCATGCGAGAAGCAGCTTCCGTCCAGGCCGTGCGAGCCAGCATCGGCGACAGCGAGTTCGACCGCGACACCGCCGTCACCCGGCGTGCGCCCGGTGTCTACGACATCGATCTCTCCGCCGGCTGGACGATCATCAACGCCGTCAACGGCGGCTATCTGCTGGCCGTTCTGGGCCGCGCCCTCGCGGACGCCCTCCCGCACGGCGACCCCTTCAGCATCTCCGCGCACTATCTGACCGCGTCCCGCCCCGGCCCGGCCGTCGTCCGCACGGACGTGGTCCGCACCGGCCGCACCCTGTCGACCGGCACGGCCTCGCTCTTCCAGTACGACGACGAGGGCCAGGAGGTCGAGCGGATCCGCGTCCTCGCCTCCTACGGCGACCTGGGCGCCCTCCCCGACGACGTCCGTACGACGGCGAAGCCGCCCGCGATGCCGCCCGTCGAGCAGTGCTTCGGGTCCCAGGACGCACCAGCCCCGATCCCCGGTAGTTCTGCCATCACCGACCGGCTGATGCTCAAACTCGACCCCGCCACCCTCGGGTGGGCGCTCGGCTCGCCCTCCGGCAAGGGGGAGATGCGGGCCTGGTTCGGACTCGCCGACGGTCGTGACGCCGACCCGCTCTCGCTGCTCCTCGCCGTCGACGCGCTGCCCCCGACCGCCTTCGAGATCGGCCTGTCCGGCTGGGTCCCGACGGTCGAGCTGACCGTGCATGTGCGCTGCCGCCCGGCGCCGGGCCCGCTGCGGGTCTGCATCACGACCCGCAACCTGGCCGGCGGCTTCCTGGAGGAGGACGCCGAGGTCTGGGACAGCGCGGACCGACTCGTCGCCCAGTCGCGGCAGTTGGCGAGCGTACGGCTCGGCTGACCTGCCCCCGGGTGCGGCTTCTGTCACGGGGCTGTACCAGTGGGTAATGTGATTGCCGAAGAGAAAGTCCAGGTCAGAGAGGTGCCTTGAGGCGCGCTTTGCCGCACGCACAGGCAAGGGACAGCGCGGGCCCAAGGAAGCGCAAGGCGCCGTTGATTCGATGCCCGCCTCGAAGCTCTCTCATCTTTCCTGGAGTTGTTTCTCATGAAGCGTGTGCGTCTCGTCCCTGCCGTGGCCCTGCTGGCGCTGTCGCCGCTGATGCTCACCGCCTGCGGTTCCGGTGACTCGTCGTCGTCCTCGAACAGCGGCAACTCCGGTACCTCAGGCCAGAGTTGCCAGGCTCCGTCCGGTGCTCCCTCGGGCGCGCCGAGCGGCGCTCCGTCCGGTGCGCCCTCGGGGGCCCCATCGGGTCAGCCGACCGGCGCGGCCCCGTCCGGTGCTCCCTCGGGCATGCCGTCCGGCGGTCCCGGCGGTGGTGGCCAGGGCGGTGGCTGTGGTGGCGGCCCCGGCGGTCAGCAGGGCCAGCAGGCTCAGCAGCAGGGCTGACAGCGGCGGGGCCCGGGAGCCTCGCGGGTACGACATGGGCGGCGCGCTCGACGGACGGGCGCGCCGCCCACGTACGTTCCGGGGACGCTCCGCGCGGGTCAGCCCAGCCAGTTGCGGCGGCCGATGACGATCAGTCGCATCCGGCGGGTCGCCAGATGGGCCACCCGCTCGCGCTCCGCCTCGGTGGCGTCCAGCGTCTCCATGAACTGGGAGGCGGTCACCAGCATCTGGTCGACGTACAGGCCCGCGAGCATCAGCAGGTCCTCCTCGCCCCACCCCTCGGACTCGGGCTGTTCGGCCAGCGCGTCCCGTACCTCCTCGGCGAACCGGGCGAGTTGGTCCCGGATGGCGTCGCGGACCGGCTGGACCCCGCCGTGCCGCTCGCGGGCGATGAAGCGGACGTGGGCGGGCTGCGCCTGGACGTGACGGGCGATCAGATCGACCGCGCGGACTATGCGGTCCTCGCTGTCGCCGCCCCCGGACACCGTCGTGGCGATCATCGGGTGCAGGCTGCCGAGTGCCTCCTCGACGAGGGCGACCCCCAGGTCGGCCGTGGAGCGGAAGTGGCGGTAGAACGCGGTCGGGGCGACACCGACGGCGCGGGTGACCTCCCGCAGCCCCAGGCTGCTCAGGCTCTGGTCCTCCAACAGGCCGAGCGCCGCGTCCAGGAGTGCCTGGCGGGTCTTCTGCTTCTGGGCCTGGCGGATGCCGAGAGTGTGACTCATGCCATGCAGTTAACAACTGTTCTCTGTAATTGAAAAGCCGGGAAGCGCGCTAGACTCAAGAGTCAGTGAACAACTGTAACTACAAGCGTTCACTGAAATGTAACGAGAGCTGTACCGAAGAGCTGTAACGAAAGGGATCTCCCCCCATGTTCTTCCTCGTGGCCGTCCTTCTGCTGCTGGGCATGGTGCTGGGCACCGTCGCCCACGTCCCGGTCTCGTTCACCGTCCTCGCCGCCGCCGGTATCGCCCTCTGGCTCGGCATCTTCGCGCTCCGTGAGCGCCACGCCCGTCGGAGCTGATCACCATGCAACTCACCGCATCGGCCACCGGCCGTACCGAGCGCACCGTTCCCCGCGAGGCCGACGGCATGGCCGTCGCGTCCTTCATCCTCGGCCTGCTCGGCCTGCTGGTCCTCAACCTCCTCCTCGGCCCGGTCGCCATCACGCTGGCGATCGTCGCCCTCTGGCGCGGTACGAAGCGGCGCGGCCGGGCACTGCTGGGCCTCGGCCTCGGCGTGGCCGACCTGGTCGTGCTCGTCACCCTGATGCAGCTGGACCAGACCGTGTCGTGGAGCTTCTGATCCGTCGGTGTCCGCGCCAAGCCCTACGCGGCCCCGGCCCCGTCACCGGGGCGCCGTAGAATCACGTCACCATGGCATACCTCGACCACGCCGCGACCACCCCGATGCTTCCTGAGGCGGTCGAGGCAATGACCGCGCAGCTCGGCGTCACCGGAAACGCCTCCTCACTCCACGCGGCCGGCCGGAGAGCCAGGCGTACGGTCGAGGAGGCCCGCGAGACGCTCGCCGAGTCGCTCGGCGCCCGCCCCAGCGAGATCGTCTTCACCTCCGGCGGCACCGAGGCCGACAACCTCGCCGTCAAGGGCCTGTACTGGTCCCGCCGCGACGCCGACCCGGCCCGCACCCGCGTCCTCGCCAGCCCCGTCGAGCACCACGCCGTGCTCGACGCCGTGCACTGGCTCGGTGAGCACGAGGGCGCCACCGTCGAGTACCTCCCGGTCGACTCGTACGGCCGGGTCCACCCCGACGCCCTGCGCGAGGCCATCGCCCGTAACCCCGACGATGTCGCCCTGGCCACCGTCATGTGGGCCAACAACGAGATCGGTACGGTCTTTCCGGTCCGTGAACTCGCCGAGGTGGCAAGGGAGTTCGGCGTGCCGTTGCACGCCGACGCCGTGCAGGCCTTCGGCCAGGTGCCCGTCTCCTTCGCCGACTCCGGGCTCGCCGCGATGACCGTCTCCGGCCACAAGATCGGCGGCCCGTACGGGATCGGCGCGCTGCTGCTCGGCCGTGAGTACAGCCCCGTACCCGTGCTGCACGGTGGCGGTCAGGAGCGGCACGTGCGGTCCGGGACCCTCGACGTGCCCGCCGTCGCCTCCTTCGCGGTGGCCGGCCGGATCGCCGCCGAGCAGCAGGAGTGGTTCGCGAACGAGATCGGCGCCCTGCGCGACTCCCTGGTGGAGGAGGTACGCCGGGTGGTGCCGGACGCCATCCTCGGCGGCGACCCGGTGGACCGGCTGCCCGCCAACGCCCACTTCACCTTCCCCGGCTGCGAGGGCGACTCCCTGTTGCTGCTCCTGGACGCGCAGGGCATCGAGTGCTCGACGGGGTCCGCCTGTACGGCCGGGGTGGCCCAGCCCAGCCATGTCCTCCTGGCCTGCGGTACGGCCCCCGACCTGGCTCGCGGCACGCTCCGCTTCTCCTTCGGCCACACCTCCACGCAGGCGGACGTGGAGGCGGTGGCGAAGGGGATTGGCCCTGCCGTTGAGCGGGCTCGGGCGGCGGGCCTGAGTTGAGCTGAGCGCTCCGCGGGGTTGGCGGTTCTTTTGCCGCGGGCCCGGTGGGGGCTTGTCGCGCAGTTCCCCGCGCCCCTAAAAAGGGGGCGCGGGTGTGCGACCGGGTTTACAGGTGCGGCATCGGGTTCACGAGGCCTGCGCCTGGTGTCAGTTGGTTTGCTGCCGCCTGGCTGCTGCCCGGCCAGATTGCTGGGCAGTGGGTGTTCTTCGGGGGTGTTGTCAGGGTGGTGAGGTAGGTGTCTGTCGCCGCGCGCATGCAGGGGCTGCGCCAGTAGGTGATGTGGCCGACTCCGTCGTACGTCAGCAGGCGTGCCTCGCGGCCCATCTGGCGGGTCGCGTTCGCCGCCCAGGCGTGGGGTGTCGCCACGTCGTACCGGCTGTTGGTCACCAGGATCGGCGGGGTGCCGTCCACCCGGAGCGGGTGCTGCGGGTTGGCCACCCGGTCCGTCCAGTTCTGGCAGGTGGTCATGTACGACCAGCTCAGCGAGGCGACCCGGGTGAGCGGGGCGATGCGCGCCAGCTCCGTCTCGTACCGGGCCATCGTCGCGTACGAGGGAACGTCCAGGTCGAAGTCCTGGCACAGGACCGGGTCGTACGTGAACGCCACCGGGTCGGCCGCCGCCGTCACCGCGGTCTCCGTCGCCGTCTGTGCGGGCGGCGCGGGCACGATGCTCAGGTACGACAGGACGAGGGCGAACGAGGACCAGTCGTCGGGGTCGTACATGTAGCTGTAGGTGGTGCCCCGGAGCGACGAGGCGGGGAAGGGGCGGTTGGAGAGGGTGTAGACGAGGCGGCCCTCCTCGGCCGCCCGGTAGTACGACTCGTAGAGGGCGCGCACGTCCTTGCCGTACAGCAGGCAGCTCGGCGTACGCTCGCACCAGTCGGCGAACAGGCCGAACGAGGCCTCCAGGGTCTCGGTGCGGCTCTTGAGGATGCCCCACGCGCCCAGGCTGTGGTCCATGTTCGAGTCCAGCACCATCGCCCGGACCCGGTGCGGGAACTGTTCGGCGTACTGCTGGCCGATCAACGTGCCGTACGAGCCGCCCCAGTAGCTGATCTGCCGCTCGCCGAGGCCCGAGCGGATCGCGTCCATGTCCCGCGCGACGCTCTGGGTGTCCATGTGGTCGGCGAGCGGTCCCGACACCTCGCGGCAGCTGTCGGCGAGGGCGCGGTTGGCCTGGCGGAGGGTCTGGAACGAGGCTTCGTCGGTCGGGCCCAGCGCGGCCCGCCGGGCCGTCACCTTGTCCCCGGCGCAGTGCATCTCGGCGCTGCGGGCGATACCGCGCGGGTCGAAGCCCACGAAGTCGAAACGGGCGGCGAGTTCGGGGGAGAAGGAGGACGGCGCGCTGAACGCGAGGTCCACACCGGACTGGCCGGGGCCGCCCGGGTTGAGCAGCAGCGAGCCGATCCGGCGGTCGGGGTCGGTGGCCCGGTGCCGGGCGAGGGCCAGGTCGACGGTCGTGCCGTCCGGGTGCTGCCAGTTCACGGGGACCGTGAGGGTACCGCACTCGAAGTCGCCCTCGCCGTACGGGGATTCGCAGGGTTCCCAGGCTATGGGGGTCGTGGGGGTGGGGGTGCTGGGGGTGGTGGCCGCGGTCGCAGTCCCGGTCAGTAACTGGGCGAGGAGTGCGGTGGCCGCCACTCCGACGGCCGCCAGCATGCGTCTGGGTGTGGGGGATGACACGGATGGTCCTCCGGGGCACGGGAGTTCATGGATGGATCACGGAATGGATCACAGCATGAACCCAACAGCCCGGCAGGCCAAGGAAACTGACGGTCCGTAAGTGATCTGCTGATGCTGCCGCCGGTGCTTCCACCGCCGGCGGCAGCTGTCGCAGGGAGTGTCGGGCAGGGCCTAACTGTCCATCACCATGAGGGCGGCCATCATGCCCTCGTCCTCGTGCTGGAGCAGATGGCAGTGGAGCATGTACATGTACGTGTCGTCGGCGAAGTCGGTGAACTTCATCGCGATCTTGATGGAGCCGCCGCCGACCACCTCGTAGGTGTCGAACCAGCCCAGGTCGGTGCCCGTGGGTGCCTCACCGTTGATCTCGATCAACTGGAACGGCACGTCGTGCAGATGGAAGGAGTGTTCCAGCTGCGTGAGGTTGGAGATCGTCCAGACCTCCTCGGCGTCGAGCGTGGTCATGATCGTCGCCATCGCGTCCATGGTGGTGCCCACGGCGCCGTTGATGTTCATCAGCAGCCCGCTCTGCCCCAGGGTGATCGTGCGGGCGGCGAAGGCCGACGTGTCGTACCGGGTGATGGTGTTGAGCGTGCTCGGCAGGTCGGCCGGGGTGTCGGAGGCGTCCGGCGTGACGGTCAGGAAGTCGTACGTGCCGCTGCCGCCGCGGACCCAGCCGGTCGTGACCACCGTCTGCAGCGTGACCGCGGCGTCGAGGTCGAGGACGAACTCGGCGCGGCCGCCCGCCACCAGCCGGATGGAGGTCACCTCCGCGGCCTCGGCGAGGTAGCCCTGGTCGGTGGCGATCTGAGTGAGGGTGCCGCCGTCGCCGCGCTGCACGGTCAGGATGTCGGAGGGGGAGGCGTTCAGGACGCGGAAGCGGGTGCGCTTCTTGGTGGCGGTGAAGCCCAGGGTGGTCGCGTCGACGTTGGTGCCGTTGCACAGCACCGGGTAGCTGTTGCCGGCGCTGAGATAGCCGGTGAGGTTGTACTTGACGTCACCACTGGCGTCGGCGGACAGGCACTGCAGGACGAGCGGGATGTCGTCGACGCCGTACTCGCTCGGCAGCGCGGCCGAGGCGTCCGAATCGTCCTCGACGATGATCAGCCCGACCAGGCCGCGGACGACCTGCTCGGCGGTGGTGCCCAGGGCGTGCGGGTGGTACCAGAGGGTCTTGGCCTCGTCCTTGATCTCGAAGGTGGGCGACCAGGTCTCGCCGTCGGCGAAGGAGTTCTGCGGACCGCCGTCCATGTCGGGAGGGATGTGGGCACCGTGGAAGTGGACGCTGGTCTCGTCGCCCAGGTTGTTGGTGATGTTCAGCAGGACGGTGCTGCCCTTGGTCCACTTCATGGTCGGGCCGAGGTACGACCCGTTGTAGCCGGCCGTCTGACTGGTGACGCCGCTGAGCACCTCGTTCGTCCCAGTCTGCGCGGTCAGGGCGAACGTGGTGGTGCCGTCGGCGGTGGTGCCCTCCAGCAGGTCCGGGATGTTCAGGGCGGTGTCGGCCGCGGCGGCCTTGAAGGCGTTGCCGTCGGTCAGCAGGGCGAAGGTCGCCCCGGCCGCCCCCACGGAGGCCAGCCCGACCCCCGCCAGTCCGCCGAGGAACTTCCGCCGGTGCAGGCCCTTGCCGCCCCGGCCCCCGGTCCTGGTGTGCTCGCCCTTGTCGCCCCGGTCGCGTTTCGCGTGAGCGCCCCTGCCCTGCTGGTCCGCGCCCGAAGAAGGATCTGTGGTGTGTGCCATGGCACGGGAGCTTTGATCCGAGGGCTGTGTGAGGACTGAGGCGAAGTTAGGAGCGAGCCGGGGCGGCTGTGGAAACACCGTGTGTGGTCACGGGCATCAACTCCCTGTGGGGAGAGCTGAGTTGGCGTACCGCAGGTCAAGATCGGGGTCCGGGACACATCGGGCAGCCGAAGGTGCGGAGGTGTTCGCGAAATCGAGTGCGAGTGACCTGTGTCACACCGCCTGGAAAGTGCGGGAGCCGTCAGGCGGTTGTCAGTTTCGCCGCTGAGCAGGTCGGGCGAAATCGGCTGCGGTTCGGCAGCGCCCTGCAAGGGGCGCGGGGCTGTGTCGATCTGCGGCTCCGCCGCGGGGCGCGACCAGCCACGACGGTGCCGCAGCGGACCGACGGCCCCTCGCGGCACTTCCAGCGGAGCGCTCAGGCCTCGGTCGTGGCGGCGCCCGCTGCCTCCCGCACCAGCCGCAGATACCGGTCCCAGTCCCAGCCCGTCCCCGGATCGGTGTGGTCCGTGCCCGGCACCTCCACGTGGCCCATGATGTGCTCCCGGTCGACGGGTATGCCGTACCGCGCGCAGACCCTCGCCGTCAGGCGGGCCGAGGCCGCGTACATCGCGTCCGTGAAGTCCTCGGGCTTGTCCACGAAGCCCTCGTGCTCGATGCCGACGCTCCGCTCGTTGTACTCCCGGTTGCCCGCGTGGAACGCCACGTCCAGCTCGCGGATCATCTGCGTGACGTGCCCGTCCTTGCGGACTATGTAGTGCGCCGCGGCTCCGTGCGCCGGGTTCTGGAAGACCTTCACCGCACTGTCGAAACTGCCCTGCGTGACATGGATGATCACCCGGTCCACGCCGTAGTCGTCAGGCCGGTCCGCCAGCCGCCAGTTCGCCGAGGAGGCCGCCACCCAGCGCGCCCCCGCGTAGTCGACCTCGCCGTCCTTGCGCGGCTTCGCCATCCCGGGCACCCGCCACCACAGCCGCCCCAGTTCGTCCCGCGCGAGCACACCCGTGGCGACGGCGGCCACCGCCCCGCCGATGAGCAGGGAGCGCCGGCCGATACGCCGGTCGCCGTCCTTCGGAGCCCGCCGGTGACCGTTCTGCGCGTCCTGCCCGTCCTGCGAAAGGCCGCGGCCGGTGTCCTGCCGAGCCTGTAGTTCCTCCATACGAGCGTCAACGGATACTCGCGCGCCCCGGTTCCCGGCGCCCCGTACTCTTGAAGGGTTATGACTCACACCTCGCAGCGACCCCTTCGCGTACTGGCCGCCATGTCCGGCGGCGTGGACTCCGCCGTAGCCGCCGCCCGGGCGGCGGAAGCCGGCCATGACGTGACGGGCGTCCATCTCGCCCTGTCCGCGAACCCGCAATCGTTCCGCACGGGCGCGCGTGGATGTTGCACCATCGAGGACTCCCGCGACGCCCGCCGCGCGGCCGACGTCATCGGCATCCCCTTCTACGTGTGGGACCTCGCCGAGCGCTTCCGCGAGGACGTGGTGGACGACTTCGTCGCCGAGTACGAGGCGGGGCGCACCCCGAACCCGTGCCTGCGCTGCAACGAGAAGATCAAGTTCGCCGCGCTCCTCGACAAGGCCCTCGCCCTCGGCTTCGACGCGGTCTGCACGGGCCACTACGCGCAGGTGATCGTCCTTGAGGACGGCACGCGCGAGCTGCACCGCGCCTCGGACATGGCCAAGGACCAGTCGTACGTCCTCGGAGTCCTCGACGACCGCCAGCTCGCGCACGCCATGTTCCCCCTCGGCGACACCCTCACGACGAAGGACGAGATCCGCGCGGAGGCCGAGCGGCGCGGTCTCGCCGTCGCCAAGAAGCCCGACTCGCACGACATCTGCTTCATCGCCGACGGCGACACCCAGGGCTTCCTGGCGAACCGCCTGGGCCGCGCCGAGGGCGACATCGTCGACGAGTCCGGCACGAAGATCGGCAGCCACGAGGGCGCGTACGGCTTCACCATCGGCCAGCGCAAGGGGCTCCGCATCGGCACCCCGGCCGCTGACGGCAAGCCGCGCTACGTCCTGGACATCTCCCCGGTGAACAACACCGTGACGGTCGGCCCGGTCGCGGCCCTCGACGTGAACGCCCTCACCGCGATCAAGCCCCGCTGGTGCGGAGCGGCCCCCACCGGCCCCGGCACCTACACCGCCCAGCTGCGCGCCCACGGCGGCGAGACCGAGGCCACCGCCGAGCTGATCGACGGCACCCTGGAGGTCACGTTCACCGAGCCCGTACGCGGGGTGGCGCCGGGCCAGGCGATCGTCCTCTACGACGGCACGCGCGTCGTCGGCTCGGCGACGATCGCCACGACGACCCGGGCCACGGCGGGCGTGGCCTGAGCCGGCGGACACGGGCTGCCCGGTGTCCTCATCCCCAGTGCAGGGGATGGGACATCGTCACATCGTGCGTGGCGAACTCGATCGTCACGCGGTCGCGGTCGGCCGTCGTGAAGCCGTGATGGAAGCTGCTGCGGTCCGCGCCGAGGTACACGTAGTGCACCCGGCCGGGGTGCAGCAGTGACGCGTTCGCGAAGAGCCCGGCCGTCATGTCCCGCAGCCCGTAGTGCAGGGCCTTCACCCCGGTGCTGAACGGCCCCTGCCAGGCGGCCTCCCCGTCCCGCTCGATGGTGACCTGCCCGGTGACCTGCTGCGGCGGAGTGCCCAGGAAGAGGTACGGCGCCACGCCCGCGTCGCACAGCTTCGCGTACGACAGATGCCCCGCGTGCCGCTTGAACCGGCCGATGTCGGTGAGGTCGTTGCCGAAGGTGTACCCGGCGTACCGCGGAGCGCCGTCCGCGTCCCCGACGTACACGAGGACGACCTCCGCCTCCTCGGTCACCGCGATCGCGTCCTGCGGCACGCGCAGCGGCTCGCCGGAGATCTTCAGGACGTCGCCGAGCCCCTTGAAGAACCAGTTGGGCTGAGCCGGCGCCCCGGAGTCCGCCTTCACGTTGTGGGTGGCCATGAACCCGCTGACCAGCGCGTCCCCGACCGAATCGGGCAGCAGTGGGGGCCGGAAGCGTACGTCCGTCACGGCCGCGGTCACCGGCTCGCGGCCGTCGGTCAGCGCGGCCAGCAGGGCCGGGGTGTCGCCGTCGGCTGCCAGGATCGCGGCGCGCGGGTCGGTGCCGGCGAGGGGGAAGAGGGCGAGGACGGTGTCCTCGGGGGCGCCGTGCCCGATGTACCGCTCACTGTTGTACACACATTCGAACAGGGCCGTCATCGGGTGCTCTCCTCAAGCTCGGGGCGCGGGGCGGGGACAGCGCCGGGCGGCTGCCATCCGTGGTCGGTCCAGGTCAGGGCGGTCCAGCGGGCCGCCTGTTCCGTCAGGACCAGGCCGAATCCAGGGCCCTCGACGGGGGCGATCGTGTTGGTGACGCGGTCCACCAGCGGGCGTGGCGAGACGATCGCGTCGGTGTCGGCGAAGAAGCGGTCGGACTGGCCGGCCTCGACGGTCAGGGCGTCCGGGCTGCGCAGGGCCAGGGCCCGGCTCGCGTTGATCAGCGGACCGGTCTCGGCGACCTGGACGCCGATCTGGAAGCCGAGGCCCTGGGAGCGGGCGTACTCGATGAGGCGGGCGGAGGCCAGCAGGCCGCCGTTCTTCGACACCCGGACGTTCACCGCGTCGCACGCCTCGGCGGCCACCGCCGCCCGCGCGTCCGCCGCCGTGCACACCGACTCGTCGAGCAGGACGCGGACGCCGGTCGCACGGCGCAGGGCCCGGAGATCGGCCCAGGAGCGACGGGGGAGCGGTTCCTCGACGAGGTCCACGCCGGCCTCGCGCAGCCGGCGCGCGTACGGCACGGCCGTCTCGGGCGCCCAGCTCATGTTGGCGTCCACCATCACCGGCACGTCCGCACCGAGCCGGTGCCTGATCGCGCCCACTGTGCGGACATCCCGCTCGATGTCGTCGGACGCCTTCACCTTCACGAAGTGGAAGGGCCCGCGCGTGTCGAGGAACTCCTCGACGCCGATGCTCAGATCCAGCACCTGGGAGACGGGAAGGGAGGGGAGTACGGGGATGCCGGGTGCCACCAACTCGCCTACGGAGACAGACAACTGACGGCACAGCAGGTCCAGTACGGCCGTCTCCAGCAGGCACACCAGGTTGGTGCCGGGGGCTGTCCCCAGGGTGTGGGCGAAGAGCTCGGGGAACGTCGACTCGAAGCCGTCGGTGCGGAGTTGGGCCGCGAGGTCCGCCGGTGGTGTCGTCCGCAGGCGTCCGAACAGCGCGTGCAGCGGGACGTGTTGGAGCGCCTCCGTCACGGTGTCGGTCGTCTCGCCGGTGACGTACGAGCGGGGGGCACACTCCCCGATGCCGGTCGCGTCGTCGATGGTCAGGCGCAGGACCAGGCTGTCGCTGGTGCGGCGGCGGGCCGCCGGGTGGTCGAAGCCGATGCGCATCGGCAGCGCCACCCGGTACAGCCGCGCCTCAGACCCCACGGTCCAGCCCCTGGAGCAGGGTGTGCGTGGAGGTCCAGTCGACCAGGGTGCGGCTGACGTCCGTGTAGAAGAGGTAGTGCCGGTCGGTGGGGAACTGGACGGCCAGGCCGCCGTCGGAGAACAGCTCCTGGAAGACCGTGCGGGTCGCGTCGAGGTCGACGATGGGGTCGGTCAGCCCGGACACGAACGCGGCCGGTACGTCCGGCAGTCGGGGGCGGGCCGGGTTCAGGTAGAGGCGTTCCAGGGCCAGCAGGACCGCTCGTGAGCGGCGGGTGAGGGTGCGGGCGGCCAGGTCGTCGTGGTCGATGAACCGCTGGTAGCGGGGGTCGTCGGTGAAGTCCGCCGACTTCAGGCCGGCGTCCCACGGCTCCGTGCTCGTCTCGGCGGCCAGTGCCGCCTGCTCCTCCTCGCCGAGCACCGCGTGCAGGCGGCCCAGCCAGGTCGAGCAGAAGACGGTGGCGTCGTAGCGCACGGTGAAGTCGGGGTGGTGGAGGAGGGCGGCCAGGAAGGAGCCGCCCAGGCAGTGCCCGAACAGGGTCAACGGGACGTCGTCGCCGATCAGTTCGCGGGTGTGCGTGATCGCGGTGACATAGTCCGCGATGATCGTGTCGACGTCCGGCACGTCCTGGCGTTCGCCGCCGCTGATGCCGCTGCCGCGCCGGTCGAGCACGAAGAAGGCGATGTCGTTGTCGGCGAACTGCGGCCCCACCTCCCACAGCCAGCCCGCGTGACTCTGGAGGCCGTGGAAGTAGAAGACCGCGCCCTTGGTCTCCCCGCGCGGACGCCAGAGGTGCAGCGCCAGGTCGGTGTCGTCGTCGCCCCCGCCGGAGAGCGTGATGATCTCGCGGCGCACGTTCTGCGGCGGTCTCTTGGTCTCGATCACCGGGGTACTCCCGCCCCGCCGACCAGGTCGGCGACGAAATCGGTGTCCTTCTGGAAGGGGCTGTACTTGTACTGGGTGGCGTTGCCGCGCTGGCGCCGGGACTCGGTGTGGGCGGCGATGGTGTCGTGGCCGACGGTGTGGAACTCCAGCGGGCCGAGGCGTCCGCTGGTGCGCTTGCTCGCGTACTCGATGTTGATGGTGGCGAGCGCGCGGTCCACCGCGTCGGACAGCCGGTGGTCCAACTCGGGGCTGGGGAGCGGGACTTCACCGACCACGATGTAGTGCGGGGGCTCCGCCCAGCGGGGCCCGCAGAGATAGAGGCCGCCCTCCAGGCCGTACGCGGCCAGCGCCTGTTCTATCGCCTGGGTGACCTGGGCCTCGGTGATCTTCTCGCCGGTGAAGGAGTGGAAGACACCGTCGCGGTGCACGAAGTGGATCCAGGGGACGCCGTCGGTGACCCGGTCGACGCGGTAGATGTCGCCGCTCCACAGCCGGTAGAGACCGTTGGCCTGCGTCATGATCAGGTGGTAGTCGCGGCCCGCCTCGACCTCGTCGAACAGCAGCGTGTCGACCCGCTCACCCGCGTCCAGGAGCTTCCCCAGCTCCACCTCCGCCGGTACGAACTCGAAGAACGCCTGGTTGACCGCGAGCGGTTGGCTGTCCAGGGAGTGGTCGACGGGAAGGGTGGTGACCCCCTCCGTACCGCAGCTCATGAACGGCATCGCGCGCACCCCGGGCAGTACGGCGTCCAGTTTCGACCGGTAGAGACCGGCGGAGGAGGACAGCCAGCAGCTGTAGGCGCCGAGCGAGGGCCATACGTCCTTGAGGGTGAACTCGCCCCGGTCCAGGACCGATTGGAGGTGCGCGGCGGCTTCGGGGTCGGGGTCGCCGTAGGGCCGGCCCTCCAGCGTGCCGGCGGCCAGATCGCGTACCAGGTCCGGGCCGTACTCGGCGATCAGGTCACGCAGCGAGATCAGCGTGCTCGGGTTGATCGCCGACACGAACTCCAGCCGCCGGCCCACGAAATGGCGGATGCGGTGGTACATCCGGCCCCCGTGCGAGGTGGGCGCCTCCACACCGAACCAGGGCGCCGCCGACCAGGGCGGGTTCCAGTCACGGCTGTTGATCCGCGGATGCCGGTTGCTGATCGCCTGGTACTGGACGCCGTACAGGAAGTCGTCGACGTTCTCGTGGACGGTCTGGGTGTCCAGGGTGGCGTAGGGGTGGTCGAGGAGCGCCGGGTGGAGGTCCAGGTACGTTCCCCACATGGCCTGCATCGCCGGGACCCGGTAGGTCAGCAGCCAGTGCAGGGTGTACGGGACGCGCTTCGGCGCCCCGGTCGTGCCGCTCGTCTTCAGCCAGCGCAGGACCGGGCTGCACGACAGGACGCCGCCCTTGGTCCGGGTCTCGCGGTCGATCTCGGCCGCGAAGTCGTCGTAGCGCCGCACCGGGAGGGTGTCCCGGAAACTCTTGTCGTCGGGGGCGACCGTGTCGTAGCCGCGCTCCTTCCAGTGCAGGGAGTCCCGGCACACTTCGACGACGTCCGCGAGGACCCGCCGCTGGGTGGCCGCCGGGTCCCCGAGGTCGGCCGACAGCGCCGCCCGGGCCCGCCGGCACTCCTCCTGGAAGAGGACGCGACGCGTGTTCCAGTGCTCTTGCCAGTACGAACCGCCCACGGCTTCAGCTTCTCCCTCGGCTTGTTGGCTCGATTCGGGCGGCGCTGCCACCGGGTTCTCCGGGACAACACCGTCGGATGTGAACGCTGTTCGGGTCCGGTTACCGGCCCCGCCGCGCGACCGCCCGGTCGACGGCCTCCTGCGGGCGGGCGGCGGCCCCGTTGATCCGCGGGGCCACCTGCCGGGCCAGCAGCCCGAGACTGCGGTTGGTGTTCTCGTACGACGTCCAGTCGGCGACGTACACGAGCAGCGTGCCGAAGCCGCCGGTCGCCTCCTCCATACATCGGATCTGGGCCACCACGTCGTCGACCGAACCGACCAGTGCGCCGCCCGCCGCCACCCGGTCCTCCAGCGCCCGGTGACGATCGGCGCCGGGCGGGAGGACATCACGGCCGGAGATCCGGCCGAAGTACTCGAAGAGCCACCGGTCGTAGCCCTCGCGGACCTCGGCGAAGGCCTGGGCGCGGGTCTCGGCGACATGCACCGGCAGGGCGATGCGCCAGTCCTCGCGGCGCAGGGTCCGCCCGTGCTCGTCGGCCGCCTCCTCGGCGTGCTTCCACTGCTGGGCCAGGCCCAGGTGCTCCGAGGCGCCCTTCGCCGGCAGTCCGAAGGGCAGCGCGAAGGACGTCATGCTCAGCCCGTACCGGCCGATCAGCCGGGGACTGGCCACCGAGGTGCCGGAGGTGGCCAGCGCCACCTCGATCGGGCCGGGGCCGAAACGCGGCAACTGGAGCTTGGCGTCGACCAGTTGGTACCAGTCGGTCCGCTGCGTGACCCGCTCCTCGCCGTTGACGAGTTCGAGCAGGGTCGGCAGCGTCTCCGCCAGCCGCCTGCGCTGCTCCGCGCCGTCCAGACCGAACATCGTGGCGTCGAACGGCACGCCAGGACCCACGCCCAGGATGTAGCGGCCCCGGGTGAGGTGGTGCAGATGTACGGCCCTGCTGGCCACGTGGAAGGGGTGGTGCCCGGAGAGCGGCACCACGCCGTGGGCCAGCCTGATCTGCCGGGTCCGCTGACTGGCGGCGGCGATCAGGGTCTCCGGGGCGCCGACCAGCCCCCAGCCCAGCGTGTGGTGCTCGCCGAACCAGGCCTCGTCGAAGTTGAGCCGGTCGGCGAGCTCCACCAGGTCGAGGTCGCGGTGGATCGCCAGATGCGGATCCTGACCCGTCTCGTGAACGGGCGAAAGGAACAGACCCATGCGGCTGTGCACTGCGAATCCTCCCCCTGGGACTGAGCGCCGTTGAATGGAACTGACGTAACGTCAGTTCACTTGGTAGACCGCGTCCTTGAGCTCCCGCGCCCGCTCGTAGTCGGCGGCCAGCCGGTCGTCGTCGGGCGAGGTCAGACAGATCCGCAGCGCGGCTGTCATCAGGTCGGCCGTGGGCCGGATGCGCGCCCCCGGCCGGTACTTGACGCCGGTGACGACGGTGCTGGACAACGCCTCGATCGCCGCCACGGCCTCCTGGTCCACGGCCGCCACGACGCCGTCCAGGGCGGTGGGCGCGTTGTAGGTGTAGCCGGACTGGAGCTTGCGGTACACCCCGCCGCCGTACCGCCGGACGAACTCCTCCGGGGCGAGGTACGCCAGCGCGGCCAGCCCCGCCTGGTTGTGGCCCAGGCACAGATCGTGGAAGGCCGGGTTCAGGTTGCCGTTGAGGCGGGTGGCGATCTCCACCAGGACCGGGCCCTCGTCCGTGACGATGACCTCCGCGTGCGTCGGCCCCCAGCGCACGTCGAGCGCCGCGAGCACCTCGGTGACGTACGCGATCAGGGCCGGCACCGGGTCGGCGTCCGGGGCCACGAGGATGTCCCGGTTGTAGATGTTCCGGCCGGTCGGCAGCAGCGTCTTCTCGTACTCCCAGACCCCGCAGACATACTGCCGGCCGTCCGCACTGACCGTGTCGACGATGTACTCGGTGCCCTTGAGATACGACTGGACCAGCACCTCGGTGGTCACGGCGACGTCGAACAGCGTCTCGCCGGACAGGATGGTCCCGGCCGCGCTGAGCACCTCACCGGCGTCCCGGCACACGAACACCGAGTCCGACCCCGCGGAGTCCAGCGGCTTCACCACGACCGGCCAACTGCCGTGGTCCTCAGCCCACTTGACGATCAGTGAGGCGTCGTCGCTCTTGAACTGATCGGCGCAGCGCACCCCCGCGCGGCGCAGCGTCTCGATCATCTCGTACTTGTCCCGGCGGGCCGGCGTGAGCGCGGTGCCGTTGGACTTCACCCCGAGCACCTCGCTGACCCGGTCGGCCGCCTCCACCGCGAACTCCTGCCCCGGCACCACGGCGACCGGGGATAGCGCGCCCACCAGCTCGGCCTGCGCGGCCTCGTCCGGGCTCACGATGTTCTGCTCGTACGCCGTCAGGTTCGGCGCCGTCATCGTCGGCATCAGATCGACCGTGGTCTGCAGATGGACCATCCGGGCGCCGAGCGCGGCGAACGCGGCGGGGTAGAAGTTGCCGGCTCCGTAGCCGTCGACCACAACAACCGTGGGAGCGACGGGAGTTGACACATCGGCAGCCGGGTGCTCAGGGGTGCGGGTATCGGGAGTGGTGCTCATTGCTGTCCTCCGGGTATGTCGCGGGGAGTGTCCGCGACAAAGCGTGCCAGCCTGGCGATGCCTTCCCGAATCGCCTCGGGAGCCAGGTTGCTGAAGCCGAGCCGGATCTCGCGGTCGCCGCCCTCTTCGAGGTAGAACATGCTCATCGGCGCCCAACTCACCCCGAAATCACGGGCGGAGCGCTCCATGACCGCGAGGTCGGCGGTGAACGGCACCTTCAGGGTCAGGAAGAAGCCGCCGCGCGGGGTGTTCCAGGTGACGCCGTGGTCGCCGCCGGCCGGGAACTCCGCGGCCAGCGCGGCCAGCACCGCGTCGAGGCGTTCCAGGTAGACGGCCGCCAACTCCCGGGTCGCCGACCGCAGATCGTAGCCCTGCTCGACGAGGAAACCGCCGATCACGGCCTGCGAGAGGGTGGAGGAGCCGACGCTGTACATCGCCTTCGCCTTGGACAGCGTCTGGGCCAGTGTCCGCGTGGTGCCGCCGGCGTCGGTGACCTCCTGGTCGGCGACCAGATAGCCGAGCCGGGCACCGGGGAACGCCGACTTGGCGAACGAGCCGAGATACAGCACCCGGCCGGTGGCGTCCAGGGACTTCAGGGTGGGCATCGACTCGCCGTCCCGCGCGAACAGTCCGTACGGATTGTCCTCCAGGATCAGGAAGTCCTCCTCTGCGGCGACCTCCAGGAGCCTCTTCCGCGCCGCGAGCGGCAGCACCGTCCCCGACGGGTTGGAGAAGTCCGGCACCAGATAGAGGGCGGCCGGACGCCTGCCCTCGGCGCGTACGGCGCGGGCCGCGGCGCGCACCGCCTCCGGGTCGAGCCCCTCGGGGCCCTCCAGGACGCCCCGCACGGGAACGTCCAGCATCCGGGCGGCGCCGAGGATGCCGACATACGCCGGGGACACCGACAGCAGGACGTCGTCGGGGGAGGCGAACAGGCCGCGCAGGGCGACCAGTGCGGCTTCCTGGAAGCCGTGCGTGATCATGATCGCCTCGGACGGGACATCGATGCCCTCGTCCTGCTTCAGCATCAGGGCGACCTCGTCCTGGATCAGACCGTTGACCGGTCCGTACTGGAACAGCAGCCGGGTGATGCGCTGTTCGGGGACGCCCTTGTCACGCAGATGCTTGACATAGCGGTCGATGTAGAAGGTGAGATTGGCCAGATCGTGGTTTCCGTCATACGGCGCTCCCGACGAGAAGGAGAGCGCGTCGGGGAAACGCAGCGCCGTCTCACTGAGGATGCGCATGGAATCCATGCTGGGATCGGCGATTCCGGCATGCAGGGAGTCGAGGGCGAAAGACACCGGCGCTGCCGTGCCGGTCGGTTCCGTCGTGACGGTCATATCAGTGGGTTCCCTTCGCGGCCGGTACTTCCTCCGGCATATTCAGCCGGGCGATCCAGCTTCCCTTTCCCGGCGCCCATTCACGAATTCGCGTCGTGGCCACGACGCCGCCCTTGACATAGGGCTCCTCGTCGAGAATTCGTTGCAGTTCCTCGCGGGATTCCACCTCGTACAGGAGAAGTCCGGAGTTCTCGCCGACGAGTGGTCCGCCGAGCAGCAGCACACCGCTGTCGGCCAGCCGGTAGAGGTTCTCGGCGTGTGCCGGATGCAGGCCCTGGCGCCCGGCCCGGTCGACGTTGTACTCGAATTCGACGACAAACTTCGCCACACCAAGCTCCTTGCAGTGGGAATCAGGCCAACGCGCGTAGAGCGGCGCGAGGCGAGTGAGGAGATCCGCCCGCGAACGGGTCACATGTAGAGGCCGCCGTTGATGTCGATCACGGCCCCCGTGGAGTAGCCGGCGCTCTCGGAACACAGGTGCAGCACGCTGCCGACGGCCTCGGGCACGGTGCCGTACCGCCCCATGGGCAGCCGCCCCAGGACGTCCTTCTTCGACTCCTCGGTACGGCGCTCGAAGGCGCCGGCGACCCGGTCGGTGGCGATCGGCCCGTGCGCGACCACGTTCGCGACCACTCCGGTTCCGGCCAGTTCGTACGCCAGCTGCTTGGTCATACCGATCACGGCGGCCTTCGCGCCGACGTACGCGGCGTTGTTGAAGTGGCTGTATGTACGGCCGCCCGCCGAGGCGAAGTTGACGATGCGGCCGTATCCGTCCTCGGCCATCCGGGGTGCGCAGACCTTGATCGCGATCCAGGTGCTGATCACGTTCTCCAGATGGGTCTGTTCGAAATGGCTCCGGTCGAGATCCGTGTATCCGATGACCCGGGTGTCGCCGCCGACGCCGTTCACCAGAACGGACGGCGCGTGGCGCGCGACGATCTCCGTCAGCTGCCGCTCGGCGGCCGGGATGTCGGTGATGTCGCCGACGACCGCCTCGGTCTTGGTCACGCCGGCGAGTTCGTCCGCGAGGCGGGTGACCGTCTCCTCGTTCCTGTCGAACAGGACGAGTGAGGTGCCTTCCTTCGCGAGACCTCTGGCCACCTCGGAGAGAATTCCCCCGGCGGCACCGATCAGAAGCGCGGTACGAGCAGTCACGTTGCTTTTCACCCAAACTTTACTGATGTCGGCGACCCTGAACGAGCAGGGCCCTGGTGAGGGAAGCTCGGTAGAACGCCACGCCAATCGGCCCGAGTCGTGATCGGGCTGCGAGTGGCGATGGTGTGTGCTGTGACGCGAACGATGTGTGCTGTGTTGCAAGTACGGTCTGCGGTGTCGCTCCGACGCACGCAACAAACTGGCACAGAAGGTGGCCGCCCCCTCGGCACCTCCAAGACGATCACATCTGACTTCGGTCGTTGTCAACGAGTTCCGGAAATTCCCTCGCATGCTTGCCGTGACACACGGATACCGGCGATCCTTGCTTTCACACCGCACCGACCGGGTAGTGTGCGCCGGTCGTCCGGGCGCTTCGGAAGTATGCTGCACCGCTCGGGCAAGTACTGTGAACAGTCGATGAAATGGCGTCGGGAACCTGGGAAGCGAACCGGTTCAGGCGCCATCCTCAAGGGGCGGTCTTCGGCCATCCCGAAGAGGCAGAAGCGGAACGGGGGCAAGAGTGAACAATCTTCTGGCGGGTGTTTTCCAGCCAAGACGGCAGGGAATTGCGCCTTTCTGTCGGGCTGCGTCAGACCCGCCGGCCGACCCGGCCGTACGTCGGGCCGCGCCCCGGCCGGGCCCGCCGCGCCCGTAGGTTCCCGGGAGCCCCCCACCTGCTCCCGCCCTGTCGTGCGCTCTCTTCTCCGCCTTCACCGACCCCACCGGACGAACGGATCATGCGACCCGACTCCCCATGGCGGACAGCCGATTTCCGCACGCTGTTCACCGCCTCCGCGCTCAGTCAGCTGGGCAGCAACATCAGTTACGTGGCCATACCCCTGGTCGCCGTGGCGGCGCTGGACGCCGGACCCGGCCAGGTCGGTGCCCTCGCCACCCTCAGCACGATCGCCTTCCTGGTCATCGGCCTGCCGGCCGGGGCCTGGGTGGACCGGCTCAGTCACCGCCGGGTGCTCATCGCCGCCGACCTGTGCCGCGCCCTGCTCTACGTCTCCGTACCGGTGGCCTGGTGGCTGGACGCCCTCACCCTGGGCCAGCTCTACGCGGTCGTCCTGGTCAGCGGTTGCGCCACGGTGTTCTTCGACGTGGGTTCACAGAGCGTGCTGCCCCAACTGGTCGGCAAAGAGGCGCTTGTTCAGGCCAACGCCGACATCAACACGCTGATCGCCGCCGGCAACGTACTGGGCCGCAGCGCGGGCGGCGGGCTCGTCTCGCTGCTCACCGCACCCGCGGCCGTACTGGTCTCGGCCGGCACCTATCTGGCCTCCGGGCTCGGGCTCATCGCGATCCGGCGCACCCCGCCGGCCGCCGCGAAGAGGACCGGGGCGGGCAACCGGCTGCGCACCCAGATCGCCGAGGGCGTACGGCATGTCTTCGGCAACCGGGAGCTGCGGGCGCTGGTGCTCACCGCGGCCCTGGCCAACCTGGGCTCGTCCGTCATCAACACCATGCTGCCGATCTGGTTCGTCCGCGAACTCGACCTCCCCGGCGCCGCGTTGGGCCTGTTCTGGGGGGCCGGCGGGATCGGTCTGCTGATCGGCGCGCGCAGTGCGCGGCCCATCGCCGCCCGGCTCGGATTCGGCCGCACGCTCGGTCTGGCCGGGGTCTGTCTGGCGCCTGCTGGACTGCTCGTGCCGCTGGTCGACCGGGGGCCATGGCTGTTTCTCGCGGGCGCCGGATGGTGTTTGGCCATGTTCAAGGTGGGCATGGACAACGTGCTCGGCGTCAGCCTGCGCCAGCGGATGACCCCCGGCTCGCTGCTCGGCCGCATGAACGCGACCTTCCGGTTCCTGCTGACGGGCGCCCTGGCGGTCGGTGCCGCGATCTCCGGTGTGCTGGGTGAACTCGTAGGCGTCCAGGCCACGTTGTGGGTGGGCGGCGTTTTCATGGCGACGGCCTTCCTGCCCGTCTTCCTCTCGCCGGTCCGGGTCCGCAGGGTCCTGCCCGAGCCCGTCCCCGAGCCGGAACCACCCCGCACCCAGGACGCCCCCGCCACACCCGCGTGAATTCGCGCGCGTATCGGGCATTCCCGTGTTCTGTTCCCTCCGGCTGAGTCGCCGGGTGGCGGTTCGGTATTCCTCCGCCATTCCCTGGCGATTCCCTGTCCATTTCCTTGCCAATCGATTGCCCCTCGATCGTCCGTCGATCGTGATTCGTTCAGCTTCTCGACAAAAGGTTGACCTTGCGGGTGACCGCCTGTCAGGATCGACCACGCACCCAGTCACAGACCTTTCGTGCGTCGATATCCCGAGTTCCCGACCGGGCCACCGGATATCAGACGCCTCAGATCCCTGACCTAGAGGAGTGCGATGGCAGCCATCGACAGTGGCTACCGGACCGAAGGCATTGCGGATTATTCAGATCCTCGCGAAACCATGCGCGCTCTGCCCCGGTTCACCCAGTACCCACTCACCCTTTTCACCGGAAAGGCACTGCCCGGACAGAGCCCCCTGTCCTGGTGGACACCGGGATTCCATCTCCTGACGGCATATCTCTCCATGGCCTTCGGCGTCGCCGCCGGCTGCACCGGACTGGCCCTCGGCGGCGCCTGGCTGCTGCTGGTGCCGGCGGGCTGGGCCGTCACCCTGCACGGCATGCGCAACCTCCGCATGATGATCTACCACCAGTGCTCCCACCGGAACATGTACCGAAGACGGCGCCTGGACACCGCGATAGGCCGGCTCACCTCCAGCGTCCTGGTGATCCAGAACTTCGTCCGCTACAGCCGCGAGCACGTCAGCGACCACCACGCGGCCCACCACATGACCCTGCGCGACCCCACCGTCCAGGCCTTCCTGATCAGCCTGAACCTGCACCCCGGGATGAGCCGGCGGCAGATGTGGAGACGCGTCCTCGGCAAGCTGGTGTCGCCCTGGTTCCACCTGAACTTCCTGGTGGCGCGCGCCCGTTCGTTCTGGCACGGCTCGGCGCGGGCCGAGAAGGCGACCTTCCTCGTCCTCTACCCGACCGCCGTCGCCGCCACCGTCCTCACCGGGACCTGGCAGGCCCTGCTGATCGTCTGGTTCGTCCCGCTGGTCCTGCTCTTCCAGATCAGCAACACCCTGCGGCTGTGCGTCAAGCACACCTTCCCGGGCCGGGACCTCACCGTCCGGCGCGGCAAGGAGTACTTCGGCGGCCTGACCAACGCCATCTTCATCGGCGAGGCGGCCCCCACCGCCGAACTGCCGCCGCTGCGGAAGGCCGCTGCCTGGGGAGGGTGGGCCCTGCGCATGCTGTTCGTGCACGCGCCGGCGCGCTATCTCGTCCTCACCGGGGACACGGTCGTCCACGACTTCCATCACCGGTATCCGTCCACACCCCGGTGGGCCAACTATATTTTCGAACGCCAGGCAGACCTGGAAAAGGGCAGCCCCGGCTGGCCGCCCTACATTCAGGTCTGGGGCCTCGTGCCCGCGATCAATCTGGTCTTCGACTCGTTGTCCGTCGCCGACCCGGAGGAATTCAATGTCGCGCGGCTGCGTGAGGTCAGCAAACGGGAACTCTTCGCCGCATTCGACGACTGAGTTCCCGCACTGCGCAAACTCCGCCCGCGCTCAGCCAACAGCCGGTCGACATTTGGCCGGAATGGGTCGACATTCGCCCAGTGATTCCTTTCGAATACCCCGGGGGCTCTCCATGCGGCAGGACACAGAAACACGTACCGTCATTCTCGGTGTAGCGGCCAGCGACAGCCATGTCGTGGCCAATCACCTCATCGCCCACGCGCTGCGCGCCGAAGGCTTCCAGGTGGTCAATCTCGGCGCCTGCACCTCGGTGGCCGAGTTCGCCGCGGCCCACGCCGAACACCCCGAGGCCGAGGCGGTGATCATCGGCAGCCTCAACGGGCACGCCCACGCCGACCTCCAGGACCTGCCCGCCGCTCGTGCCGCCGGCCGTCTGCGCTGCCCGGTGATCCTCGGCGGCAACCTGTCCGTGGGCAGCTACAAGGGCGCCGCCGACCATGAGCGGCTGTACGCGCTCGGCATCGACGTCGTCCTGTCCGACCTGGGCGAACTGCCCACGGCACTGGACGAGTTGAGGGCCCGCAGCACGGCAGCGGCCCCGGTCGCCGCCTCATGAGCGACGCCCTTGTGCCGCTTCCCGAGCTCGCCGAGTCCGTGGCCTACGTACGGGAGCTGGGGAAACCCACCGTCGCCGAGGTGCTGCGGGAAGCGCGGGCGGCGGGGCGGTTCGCGCTGCAACCCCGCTGCGGGGTCGGCTCGCACGCCCAGATGACGACCCTGCTCCAGGACCTGGAACGGCACGCCCGCCCGGACATCCTCACGCTCACCATCGACTCGTACACGCGACTGAAGCAGTTCGACAGCGCCCGCAGGGTCCTGGAGCACAACCCCGCCGACCTGAACGGCTATCCGCTGGTCACCCACGGCTGGGTCAAGGGGCGTCAGCTCAACGAGGCGGTGGCCGCGCCGCTGGAGATACGGCACGGGACGCCCGACGCACGGCTGCTGTTCGAGGTGACGGTGGCGTCCGGCATCACCTCTTTCGAGGGCGGCGGGATCTCGTACAACCTGCCGTACTGCAAGGACGTGCCGCTCGCCGAGTCGCTCGCGGCCTGGCGGGACGTGGACGCCCGTTGCGGTGAACTGGCCCGGCACGGACTGGTGGTGGACCGCGAGACGTTCGGCACCCTGACCGCCGTCCTCATCCCGCCGTCGATCTCGCTGGCGATCAGTGTGCTGGAGGCGGTGGCGGCGGCGCGCGAGGGCGTGCGGTGCATCTCGGTGGCGTATCCGCAGGGCGGCCACTTCGAGCAGGATGTGGCCGCCCTGCGGGCCATCCCGGAACTGGCGGCCCGCTATCTGCCGACGGACATCGAAGTCCACGCCGTACTCCACGAGTTCATGGGGGTGTTCCCGAAGCAGCGGCCCCATGCCGAGGACCTCATCCTCTACGGCGCCCTCGTCGCCCGGCTCGGCGGCGCGAGCAAGCTGATCAGCAAGACGTACCAGGAGGCGCACGGCATCCCCGACACCCGCGCCAACATCGACGGACTACTGCTCGCCTCGCGCGCCAACTCCCCGCTCCTCGACTTCATCAGGCTCGACGAGGACCGCATCGGCACCGAACTGGAGTGGATCCTGCGGGAGGTGGCCGAGATCGTCGAACCGATCCTCTCAACTGCCGATCTGTACAAGGAGATTCCGGCCGCTTTCGAGGAGGGGCGGATCGACATCCCGTTCAGTGCCAGCCGTTCGGCGCGCTCGGAGATCATTCCGCGCCGCGCGGCCGACGGTGCCATACGCTACTTCGCCACGGGATCACTGCCGTTCTCCGCCCGCACCCGCAGGGACAACGAACAGAGCCTCGCCGTGGGCGGGGAGTCCCGCCTCGGGGAGATGGTGAAGGGGCTCACCTCGGACATCAACTACTTCCTCGGGGTCTTCGGTGAGAGCACACCCGTAGCCCCGTCCTGACCCGAACCCACGACCCGCACCGCACGATCCTGGAGTGGAAAGACAACCATGCAGTCCATCCGCGTCACCCGGCCCGGCGGCCCGTCCGAACTCCGCCTGGAACAGACCGAGTTGCCGGTCCCCGGCCCCAGCCAGGTACTGGTCCGCAACACCGCCGCCGGCGTCAACTACATCGACGTCTACTACCGCGACGGCACCTATCCCGCCGAGCCCCCCTTCACCCCGGGCCAGGAGGCCGCCGGTGTGGTGGAGGCCGTCGGCGAGGGCGCGAACGGGTTCGCGCCGGGTGCGCGGGTCGCGTACGCCTCCCAGCTGGGCGCCTACGCCGAGTACACGCTGGTCCCCGAGGACAAGCTGATTCCGGTCCCTGACGGCGTCGACCTGACCGAGGCCGCCGCCGTGACGCTCCAGGGCCTCGCCGCGTACTACCTCACCCACGAGACGCACCCGGTCGCCGCGGGCGAGACCGTGGTCGTTCTGGCGGCGGCGGGCGGCCTCGGCCGGCTCCTGGTCCAGCTGGCCGCGTCCCGCGGGGCCACCGTCGTCGCCGTCGCCTCCACCCCCGAGAAGGAGGAGACCGCCCGCGCGGCGGGCGGCCACCACACCCTCGGCTACGACAAATTCGACGAGGCCGTACGGGATCTGACGCACGGTCAGGGAGCGAACGTGGTCTACGACTCGGTCGGCGCCACGACCCACCTCACCAGCCTCCGCAGCCTAGGCCGCCGGGGCACACTCGCCCTGTGCGGTCTGTCCAGCGGGCCCGTACCGCCGCTCGACGTCGAACTCCTGCGCGGCGGCGGCTCGTTGTTCCTGACCCGCCCGACGATGAAGGACTACGTGTACGACGCCCGGACGCTGCGCGCGGCAGGCGGCGCCGTCTTCGACCACCTCGCGGCCGGGGTGATCAAACCCCTGCTCCACGCGGCCCTCCCGCTCGCGGACGCCGCCGAGGCA
This sequence comes from Streptomyces sp. NPDC020898, assembly GCF_044333925.1. Classification (NCBI taxonomy): domain Bacteria; kingdom Bacillati; phylum Actinomycetota; class Actinomycetes; order Kitasatosporales; family Streptomycetaceae; genus Streptomyces; species Streptomyces sp. NPDC020898. Next base: position 208,571 of record NZ_JBIRRV010000010.1, on the reverse strand, counting down.
CACCGCCTCCTGGAAAGCCGCGCCACCCAGGGCAAGCTCCTGCTCACGCCCTGATCCAAGAGTGCGCATGAGTAACCAGATCACCCCAACACCCCACACCCCCACCACCGTCGGTAATTCCATCACCCGGGAGCACACATGGCCGAGGCGAGCAGCCCTCACCTCCTCTTCGTCGGCGGCGCCGGAAACGCCACCCTTGGCGTGGACGTCGTAGAGGCGGCCCTGAGGGAGGCCCAGGCCCGTGGCCTGCGCATCCATGTCACCAACCAGGAAGCCACGTTGGCGGCCACTCCGACGGTCAGCGCCCTGGCCGACACCGTCTCGGCGGTCGACTTCTCCGTGCGCGGCGAGAGCGCCGCGTGGGTGCGCGACCGGATCGCGGCCGGTGACCGGTACGAAGTCGTGTTCGGCGTACGGGAGATGGCGCAGGAGGCGGTCGCCGAGGTCGCCGACGCGCTGGGTCTGCCCGGCAACACGCCGGACGCCGTCCACCGCGTCCGCACCAAGGACGAGGCCCGCGCCCACCTCACCGCCGCGGGCTTCCTCCAGCCCGCCTTCCGGGTCTGTGCGGACGAGAAGGAGGCCCGCGACTTCCTGGCGGACTCCACGGGCCCCTGGGTGGTGAAGCCGCGCGACGCGATGGGCAGCGAGGGCGTCACCCGCATCGAGTCGGCGGACGAGCTGGCGTCGGCCCTGGCCTTCCTGCCCGGTTGGCCTGCTCAGGGGGCGTCGTTCATCGTCGAGGAGTTCGTGGAGGGCCCGGAGTACAGCGCGGAGGGGGTGTTCATCGACGGCGCTCCCCACGTGCTGGCCCTGACCTCGAAGGAACTGCTCCCGCCGCCCAACTTCTTCGAGATCGAGTACGTCATCCCGGCGATCCTGCCGGACACGACGGCCGCCGAGATCGAGAAGCAGGTCCTCGCCGCCCTGACGGCCCTGGGGCTGCGCTTCGGCCAGTTCCACGTCGAACTGTGGTGGACCGAGCGGGGCGTGGTCCTCGGCGAGGTCCACGTACGCAACGCCGGCGGCTGGATCCACCGCATGCTGCCGCACGTCATCCCGGGCCTGGAGTGGTTCGGCATCGTCTACGACGACGTCCTGGGCAGGCCGATCGACAAGGCCGCGCTGAAGCCCGTACGAGGCTCCGCGATCCGCTTCCTCACCCCGCCGCCCGGCCGCCTGACGGCGATCGAGGGCTGGGACGACGTACTGGCCCACCCCGCCCTGATCCACGCGGAGTTGGCCATCGCCCCCGGCACCGTCGTCGCCGAGCACCGCTCCGTCTGGAACCGCGTCGGCCATATCGCGGTCGGCGCGGACACCCCGGAGGAGGCCCAGGCACTGGCCCGGAAACTGGAGGCGGGGGTGCGGTTCGTGACGGAACCGGTCGAGGACCAGACAGTCTCTGCGGATCAGACAGTCTCCACGGTCTCCGTCTCGTAGAAGCAGAGGTGGTCCTTTATCTGCGCCACCTCGGGCTTCGGCTCGGGGTACGCCCAGACGAGGTCGGCGGCGTCCGGGAGAGACCAGTAGGACGCCGTGCCCTTGAACGGGCAGTACGAGTGGGTTTCGGAGGGCGTCAGCAGGTCGAGGCGGACGTCCTCCGCGGGGAGGTAGTACCGCGGGGGACAGCCGGTCTCACGCAGGACGAGGGCCCGCGTGCTCTCGGCGAGCACCTGGCCGCCGTGGACGACCCGTACGCGCTCGGTGTTCTGCTCGATGGTGATCGTGTGTCCTTCAGCCATACCGGAAAAGCGTTCGGGGAGCCCCAGTTGTTCCCGGATCCTCCCGCGTACGGTGAACGGCATGAACATCTGTGTCTTCCTCTCCGCCGCCGATCTGGACGACCGCTACACGCGCCCCGCGCGGGAGTTCGCGAAACTCCTGGGCAAGGGCGGGCACACCCTGGTGTGGGGCGGCTCGGACGTCGGGCTGATGAAGGTGGTCGCGGACGGCGTGCAGGAGGCGGGCGGCCGGCTGCTGGGTGTCTCGGTGGGCTTCCTGGCGGCCAAGGCGCGGCCGGGCGCCGACGAGATGGTGATCGCGGGGGACCTCGCCGAAAGGAAGCGGCTCCTCCTGGAGAAAGCGGACGCGGTCGTGATCATGGTCGGCGGTACCGGAACGCTCGACGAGGCCACGGAGATCCTGGAGCTGAAGAAGCACGGCAGGACGGACAAGCCGGTGGTGCTGCTGAACACGGCGGGCTTCTACGACGGCCTGAAGGAACAGTTCCGCCGCATGGAGACCGAGGGCTTCCTGCCCCGCCCGCTTACCGACCTGGTGTTCTTCGCGGAGGAGCCGGTGGGCGCGCTGGCGTACCTGGAAGAGAGCCGGGGCGTCGAGTGAGCGCCGGGTGATGCGAGCATGGAGGGCATGGCTACACATGTGATCACCGGGGCGGGGTCCGGCATCGGGGCGGCGGTCGCACGGCGGCTGCACGCGCGCGGGGACGAACTCGTGCTGCACGCGCGTGACGCGGGCCGCGCGAAGGAGTTGGCGGCGGAGTTCCCGGGGGCGCGGACCCTGGTGGGCGACCTGGCCGACCCGGACCGCCTGTCCTGGGCGTTCTCCCACCAGACGCTCCCGGAGCGGGTGGACTCCCTCCTCCACATCGCGGGCGTGGTCGATCTCGGCCCGGTCGGCGAGCTGACCCCCAAGACGTGGCGCCACCAGCTCAACGTCAACCTGATCGCCCCCGCCGAACTGACCCGGCACTTCCTGCCCCAACTCCGGCTGTCCCAGGGCCAGGTGGTGTTCGTCAACTCCGGCGCCGGCCTGAGCGCGAGCGCAGACTGGTCCGCGTACGCCGCGTCCAAGCACGGTCTCAAGGCCCTGGCGGACTCGTTGCGTCAGGAGGAACACGGGGCGGGGGTGCGGGTGACGACGGTCTATCCGGGGCGTACGGCGAGCCCGATGCAGGCGAAGGTGCACCAGCAGGAGGGCAAGGAGTACGACCCGTCGAAGTGGATCGACCCGGAGTCGGTGGCCACGACCATCCTGCTGACCCTGGACCTCCCCCGCGACGCGGAGATCAACGACGTGACGGTACGCCCGGGCCGAGGCTGACCTTCAGCCCGTCCGGCGTTTGAGGACGAGGCCCGTTGAGGGCCGTAGCGGGGTCTGGGGCGGCAGCCCCAGGGATGGGACGGGTAGGGGCGGCGGGGGCGAGGAAACCAGGGCCCGCACCAGCGCACCGCCCGCTCCACGAACTACGTAGGCTTCCCCAGGTGAACGCGAACCCCACCTTCGGCCCGGCCACCGGCGTCGGCTCCCTGCCCGGCAGCGACTCCCTGGAGGCCGTCAAGACGGCCACCGGATCCTTCGACGACTTCCCCTTCCTCCCCGAACTGCCCGCCCGCGGCCCCGGCGCCGACATGATCGGCCGCACCGCCGGAATGCTCGTCGAGATGTACGCGCGCGTGGAGCCCAGCGGCTGGCGGCTCGGGGACCGGCCGGGACGGGACACCAAGCGGGCCCGTTCCTGGCTCGGGGAGGACCTCGACGCGCTGGAGGAGTTCACCCAGGGGTACGAGGGACAGCTGAAGGTGCAGGCGGTGGGCCCCTGGACCCTCGCCGCGAGCCTCGAACTCAGGAACGGACAGCTGGCACTCTCCGACCCCGGCGCCTGCCGCGACCTCGCCGGTTCCCTCGCCGAAGGCATCCGCCTCCACCTCGACGAGCTGCGCCGCCGGGTGCCCGGCGCCCAACTCGTCCTGCAACTCGACGAACCGTCCCTCATCGCCGTACTGCGCGCCCAGGTGAAGACCGCCAGCGGCTACCACACGTACCGCGCCCCGGACCGCCAGGTCGTCGAGGCGACCCTCCGCGAGGTCATCGGCGTACACGGCGACGGCGGCGGGTCGGTGGTCGTCCATTCCTGCGCGTCGGACGTGCCCTTCGCCCTGCTCCGCCGGGCCGGTGCGGCGGCCGTCTCCTTCGACTTCTCGCTCCTCACCGAGCGTGACGACGACGTGATCGGCGAGGCCGTCGAAAGCGGCACGCGACTGTTCGCCGGTGTCGTGCCGGGCACGGATGCCCCGTTGTCAGACCCTGCCGGTAGCGTCAGTGGTGTCAGGTCGCTGTGGCGCAGGCTGGGGCTGCATCCGGGGCTTCTCACGGAGGCGGTCACGATCACTCCGTCGTGCGGACTCGCGGGCGCTTCCCCGCAGTACGCGCGACAGGCACTCGCCCACTGCGCCCAGGCGGCGAGATCACTCGCGGACAACCCAGAGTAACGGGAGGACAATACGGTGGCCGGCGAACAGCACGCACAGACCACATCGGTGCCCGCCGAGGCGCGCGACAGGCACGCCCAGCTCGCCGAGCGCGTCGAGGAGCACCGCTTCCGGTACTACGTGAACGACGCTCCCGTCGTCAGCGACGCGGAGTTCGACAAGCTCCTGCGCACCCTGGAGGCGCTGGAGGAGGAATATCCGGAGCTGCGCACGCCCGACTCCCCGACCCAGAAGGTCGCGGGGGCGTACGAGACGGACTTCACCTCCGTACAGCACCGCTCGCGCATGCTCTCCCTCGACAACGCCTTCGACGACCTGGAACTGGCGGCGTGGGCGGAGCGCGTCCACAAGGACGTCGGCGCCTCCGCGCACCACTTCCTGTGTGAGCTGAAGGTCGACGGTCTCGCCGTCAACCTGACGTACGAGAAGGGGCGTCTGGTGCGCGCGGCGACCCGCGGTGACGGCCGCACGGGCGAGGACATCACGCCCAACGTGCGGACGATCGCGGAGATCCCGGACCGGCTGAAGGGCGACCGCGTCCCGGAGCTGGTGGAGATCCGCGGCGAGGTCTACTTCCCGATGGAGAAGTTCGAGGAGCTGAACGCCCGTCTGGTGGAGGGCGGCGACAAGCCGTTCGCCAACCCGCGCAACGCGGCGGCCGGTTCGCTCCGCCAGAAGGACCCGCGCGTCACCGCCACCCGCCCGCTGCACATGGTGGTCCACGGCATCGGCGCCCTGGAGGGCTTCGACCCGCTGAGCCGCCTCTCCGAGGCGTACACGCTGCTGCACGAATGGGGCCTGCCGACCACGCGGTACGCGGAGGTGGTCGACGACCTCGACGGCGTACGGGCGTTCATCGCGAACTACGGCGAGAACCGGCACTCCGTGGAGCACGAGATCGACGGGGTCGTCGTCAAGCTCGACGAGATCCCGCTCCAGGGCCGCCTCGGCTCGACGTCCCGCGCCCCGCGCTGGGCGATCGCCTGGAAGTACGCGCCCGAGGAGGTCAACACCAAGCTCATCAACATCCGCGTGGGCGTGGGCCGTACGGGCAGGGTCACGCCGTACGCGCAGGTCGAACCGGTGACGGTGGCCGGCTCGGAGGTCGAGTTCGCCACGCTGCACAACCAGGACGTCGTCAAGGCCAAGGGTGTGCTGATCGGCGACACCGTGGTGCTGCGCAAGGCCGGTGACGTCATCCCGGAGATCCTCGGCCCGGTCGCCGACCTGCGCGACGGCACGGAGAAGCCGTTCGAGATGCCGGCCAGGTGTCCTGAGTGCGAGGAGCCGCTGCGGCCGATGAAGGAGGGCGACATCGACCTCCGCTGCCCCAACGCCCGTACCTGCCCGGCCCAGTTGAGGGAGCGCCTGTTCTATCTCGGCGGGCGCAAGTGCCTGGACATCGAGAACTTCGGGTACGTCGCCGCCGCCGCGCTCACCAAGCCCCTGGAGCCGGCCGAGCCGCCGCTCGTCGACGAGGGCGACCTCTTCGACCTCACCATCGAGCGGTTGCTGCCCATCAGGGCGTACGTCCTGGACCAGGACAGCGGGCTGCCCAAGCGGGACCCGAAGACGGGCGAGGAGAAGATCGCCACGGTCTTCGCCAACCAGGAGGGCGAGCCCCGGAAGAACGCGGTCGCGATGCTCGCCAACATCGCCGCCGCCAAGGACCGTCCGCTGGCCCGGGTCATCACCGGTCTGTCGATCCGGCACGTCGGGCCGGTCGCCGCCGAGGCGCTGGCCCGCGAATTCCGCTCGATCGAGCGCATTGAGCAGGCCTCCGAGGAGGAGCTGGCCACCACGGACGGGGTCGGCCCGATCATCGCGGCCTCGCTCAAGGAGTGGTTCGCGGTCGACTGGCACCAGGAGATCCTCCGCAAGTGGCGGGCCGCCGGAGTCCGTATGGAGGAGGAGGGGTCCGGCGAGGACGAGGGTCCGCGCCCGCTCGAAGGACTCACCGTCGTGGTGACCGGCACCCTCGAACACCACACCCGGGACGGCGCGAAGGAGGCACTGCAGAGCCGTGGAGCAAAAGTGACCGGTTCTGTTTCGAAGAAGACGTCTTTCGTGGTTGTGGGTGACAATCCTGGTTCGAAGTTCGACAAGGCCATGCAGCTGAAGGTGCCTGTTCTGAACGAGGACGGCTTCGCCGTCCTGCTCGAACAGGGACCGGAGGCAGCGGCCGAAGCAGCTCTTCCGACCGAGGAGTAGCGCAGGAGCACCAGAGGAGCAGGGGAGGGGCGGGGTTGAACACCACCCGATCGGCGCATACCAGATGCATACGGGTGGCCGGGTCGCATTCGGGCAACCGTCGTCGACCGCTGCCCCTGGAAGCCTTCTGCGGCCTACTGTTGACGTATGCGCCTGCCGTGCTCGGATGCGGTTCGGACGCGGTGCCGTTGACGGTTGTCGGGCATCGGACCGCGTGGCGTGGGCACCGCCGGCTGTGAGAGGGACGGGAATGGAACCGACCGAAAGCGCCGCCCCTCCTTCGCGGCTGCGCCGGAGCCGGATATCCGGCGCCTGGCGCTGGGGTTCCGCCCTCCTCGCGGGCCGGCCCGAGCCCGGTGGAGAACCGGGGGCGGCCCGCCGGGCGGCACGGTTCCTGGAACGGGCGGGCGTCGGCGCACGTACGACCGGACAGGCAGGCGGGACAGGCGGCACCGGGCAGCGCATCGTCGCGGACAGCAGGGTGTCGGCCCAACTGACGGCCCATCTCACCGCAGAGGAACGCGCCGAGCGGCTGCACGACCAGGACCCCGATCGCCAGCTGTCATGGCCCGCGCTGCCCCCGGTGGTCGTCTCGGTGGCCGGGTTCGTCCTCGGCGCCGGCTTCTACCGCGGCTTCACCGGCCATGACGCGCTCTTCCCGTCCGGCACCGTCGGCTGGGCTCTCGCCGTGCTCACCGGCGTCATCGTCGGCCACCTCGTCGCCCTCGGCCGCGCCCGCTGGTGGGGCGGCACCGGATCGGGCGCCGCCCTCACCCTCGCCGTACTCCTGCTGTACGGCTGGGTGCCGGCCGGCATGGTCAGCCTCACCGTCGTCGTCCTGGTCGGCATAGCCCGGCGCCACCGCTGGCGGCAGGGCATCCTGCACGGCGCGGTGGACATCCTCGGCATCGGCGCCGGCGCGCTCGTGCTCGCCGCGTTCGGCCGGGTCCCGTCCGTCGAGACACCGTGGAACCCGCAGACCTGGACGGTCTACACGGCGCCCGAGGTGATCCTGATCGCGGTCACCTACCTCGCGGTCACCCGCACCCTGCTCTGGTATCTGCACGCCCCGCGCGGCGGACTGCCCACCGTCGCCCGCTCCGCCCTGGTCAGACAGGGCCTGGTCGCGATCGCACTGCTCGGTATCGCGCCGCTGATCTGCGTGGTCGCCGTGGCCCTGCCGATCCTGCTGCCCCTCTTCGCGATCCCCCTCATCGCCCTCGACTCCACCCTGTGGATAGCCAGGGCCCGGGCCGAGGAACAACTGCGCGACCCGCTGACCGGACTGCCCAACAGACAGTGGCTCCTGGAGCGGACCTGGACGGCCCTCGACGATGCCGAACGCATCGACGCGCGGGCCGCATTGATGCTCATAGACCTCGACCGCTTCCGTTCCGTGAACGACACGCTGGGCCACCTCGCCGGTGACCGCCTCCTCCTCCAGATAGCGGACCGGCTGCGCCTCGCCCTGCCGCGCGGGGCGGAGGCCGCACGGCTCGGCGGTGACGAGTTCGCCGTCTTACTGCCGGTCGTCGACTCCACGACGTCCGCCATCCGTGTCGCCCGCAACCTCGTCACCGTGCTCGGCTCCCCGCTCGACCTCGACGGACTCACCCTCGTCCTGGAGGCCAGCGCCGGCCTCGCTGTCTTCCCCGACCACTCGCTCGACGCGGAGGGGCTGCTGCGGCGCGCGGACGTCGCGATGTACCAGGCGAAGCGGGACCGCACGGGCGTCGAGGTGTACGAGTCCAAGCGCGACTCGAACACCCCGGACCGGCTCGGACTCCTGGGTGACCTGCGGCGCGCGCTCGACGCGCACGAGGTCGAACTGCACTACCAGCCCAAGGTGCGCTTCGACGGGCAGGTCGCAGGCCTGGAGGCGCTGGTGCGGTGGGTGCACCCGGAGCGCGGGAAGGTACCGCCGGACGAGTTCATAGCGATCGCCGAGTCGTCCGGGCTGATGCCCCATCTCACGGAGTACGTGCTGGAGACGGCGCTCGAACAGGTCGCGAAGTGGCGCTCCCAGAAGCTGTTCGTCCCGGTCGCCGTCAATGTCTCCCCGCGCGACGTCCACTCGCCCGGGTTCGCGGGATCGGTCGCCGCGCGACTGGCCCGGCACGGGGTCCCGCCGGGGGCGCTCCAGCTGGAGATAACGGAACACGTGCTCCTGGAGGACCCGCAGAAGGCCGCGGACACGCTGGCCGCGCTGACCGCGCACGGTGTGAAGATGTCGCTGGACGACTTCGGGACCGGGTACTCGTCGCTGGTGCATCTGCGGCGGCTGCCGGTGAGCGAGCTGAAGATCGACCGGTCGTTCGTGGGGCGGCTCGTGGTGGACACGGAGGACGCGGAGATCGTGCGGTGCACGGTGGATCTCGCGCATTCTCTGGGGCTGCTGGTGGTCGCCGAGGGCGTGGAGGACGACGAGACGTGGGAGCGGTTGCGGGACCTGGGGTGTGACGCGGTGCAGGGGTGGCTGGTCGCCGCCGCGATGCCTCCTGAGGAGGCCACGGCGTGGTTGCTGGCGCGGGGGACTCGTGGGTGGCAGCGGCCGCGGGCGGCTTTGCCGGCCGCGGAGTGATTCGGGGAGATCTCCCACCCGCGCACCACCCGTTTACCGTCTCTCAAGAGGCTGACGTCGCCTGTGGGGGTCACTCGCCATCGGCGGCCTCGGGTGCGCTGCGGTAAACCCGTGCATGGGTTGTCCCGCCTGCCCTCTAGGATTGGGGCCAAAACCCACACCGCACTCACCCAGAGGATCGCTGCATGCCTGGCATCACGCGCGAGGAGGTCGCCCACCTCGCACGGCTGGCGCGTCTGGAGCTGAAGGGCGAAGAGCTCGACCACTTCGCAGGCCAGCTCGACGACATCATCGGCGCGGTCGCCCGCGTCAGCGAGGTCGCCGACCAAGACGTACCGCCGACCTCGCACCCGCTGCCGCTGACGAACGTCATGCGCGCGGACGAGGTCCGTCCGTCGCTCACCCCCGAGCAGGCGCTCTCCGGCGCCCCCGCCCAGGAGCAGCGGCGTTTCAAGGTGCCGCAGATCCTGGGGGAGGACTAATCACCATGACGGACAACATCATCATCCGGCTCACCGCCGCCGAGACCGCCGCGAAGGTCGCCTCGGGCGAGCTGACGGCCGTCCAGGTCACCGAGGCCCACCTCGCGCGGATCGAGGCCGTCGACGAGAAGGTGCACGCCTTCCTCCACGTCGACCGGGAGGGCGCTCTCGCCCAGGCCCGTGCCGTCGACGCCAAGCGCGAGCGCGGGGAGAAGCTCGGTCCGCTGGCCGGCGTACCCCTCGCGCTCAAGGACATCTTCACCACCGAGGGCATTCCGACCACCGTCGGGTCCAAGATGCTCGAAGGCTGGATTCCGCCGTACGACGCGACCGTCACCAAGCGGCTGAAGGCCGCCGACGTCGTCATCCTCGGCAAGACCAACATGGACGAGTTCGCCATGGGGTCCAGCACCGAGAACAGCGCGTACGGGCCCACCGGCAACCCGTGGGACCTCACCCGCATCCCCGGTGGTTCCGGTGGTGGGTCCTCCGCCGCGCTCGCCTCCTTCCAGGCGCCCCTGGCCATCGGTACGGACACCGGCGGTTCCATCCGTCAGCCCGCCGCCGTCACCGGCACGGTCGGCGTCAAGCCGACGTACGGGGCCGTCTCGCGGTACGGCATGGTCGCCTTCTCGTCCTCCCTCGACCAGGGCGGGCCCTGCGCCCGTACGGTCCTGGACGCCGCGCTCCTCCACGAGGTCATCGCCGGGCACGACCCGCTCGACTCCACCTCGATCGACTCCCCGGTCCCGCCGGTCGTCGAGGCCGCCCGCAACGGCAGCGTCGAGGGCATGCGCGTCGGCGTCGTCAAGCAGTTCCGCGGCGAGGGCTACCAGGCCGGCGTCATCCAGCGCTTCGACGAGTCCGTGGCGCTGCTGAAGGAACTGGGCGCCGAGATCGTCGAGCTGGACTGTCCGTCCTTCGACCTGGCGCTGTCCGCGTACTACCTGATCGCGCCCTCCGAGTGCTCCTCCAACCTCGCGCGCTTCGACGGGCTCCGTTACGGCCTGCGCAGCGGCGACGACGGCACGCACTCCGCCGAAGAGGTCACCTCGCTCACCCGCGCGGAGGGCTTCGGCCCCGAGGTCAAGCGGCGCATCATCCTCGGCACGTACGCGCTCAGCTCCGGCTACTACGACGCGTACTACGGCAGCGCCCAGAAGGTCCGTACGCTCATCACCCGGGACTTCGAGAAGGCGTTCGAGTCGGTGGACGTGATCGTCTCCCCGACCACGCCCACCACCGCCTTCCCGATCGGCGAGCGCGCCGACGACCCGATGGCGATGTATCTCGCGGACCTCTGCACCATCCCGACCAACCTGGCCGGCAACGCGGCCATGTCCCTGCCCTGCGGTCTCGCACCGGAGGACGGGCTCCCGGTCGGTCTGCAGATCATCGCCCCGGCACTCCAGGACGACCGTCTTTACAAGGTCGGCGCGGCCGTCGAGGCCGCCTTCGTGGAAAAGTGGGGGCACCCGCTGCTCGAGGAGGCTCCGTCGCTGTGAGCAAGGCTCTTTCGAAGGCCAAGGGCTTCAAGAAGTCCAGGTCCGGCACGTATCTGTCCATCGCGACCACCGCGTTCGGTGCCGTCAGCGTCGCCAAGCAGGCCAAGAAGGCCCGCCTGGAGAGCGACACGCTGCGCCTCATCGACGCGGCCGTGTCCGCCGCCGCCATCGTCACCGGCCTCGCCATCCTCTACCGCGAGCTGAAGCGGCTGGGCGACGACGACGTCCTGCTGGGCTGAGAGGGAAGTTTCACAGTGACCACCACGACCGACACCGAACTGGTGGCGTACGAGGACGCGCTGGCGTCGTACGACCCAGTCATGGGCCTCGAAGTCCATGTCGAACTCGGCACCAAGACCAAGATGTTCTGCGGGTGTTCCACCGAACTGGGCGCCGAGCCCAACTCGCAGACCTGCCCGACCTGCCTCGGCATGCCCGGCGCGCTTCCGGTCGTCAACGCGATCGGCATCGAGTCGGCCATCAAGATCGGCCTCGCGCTCCACTGCGAGATCGCCGAGTGGTGCCGCTTCGCCCGGAAGAACTACTTCTATCCGGACATGCCGAAGAACTTCCAGACCTCCCAGTACGACGAGCCGATCGCCTTCAACGGCTACCTCGACGTCCAGCTGGAGGACGGCGAGACCTTCCGGGTGGAGATCGAGCGCGCCCACATGGAGGAGGACACCGGCAAGTCGCTGCACGTCGGTGGCGCGACGGGCCGTATCCACGGCGCCTCGCACTCGCTCCTCGACTACAACCGCGCCGGCATCCCCCTCATCGAGATCGTCACCAAGCCGATCGAGGGCGCCGGTGAGCGCGCTCCCGAGGTCGCCAAGGCGTACGTCGCCGAGCTGCGCGAGCTCATCAAGGCGCTCGGTGTGTCGGAAGCCCGCATGGAGCAGGGCCAGATGCGCTGCGACGTGAACCTGTCGCTGCGCCCGCACGGCCGTGAGAAGTTCGGCACCCGGAGCGAGACCAAGAACGTCAACTCGCTGCGTTCGGTGGAGCGCGCCGCCCGGTTCGAGATCCAGCGGCATGCCGCCGTACTCAACTCGGGCGGGACGATCATCCAGGAGACCCGGCACTTCCACGAGGACACCGGGTCGACGACCTCGGGCCGTGTGAAGGAGGAGGCCGAGGACTACCGGTACTTCCCCGAGCCGGACCTGGTGCCGGTGGCCCCCTCGCGTGAGTGGGTCGAGGAGATCCGCGCCGGGCTGCCGGAGCTGCCGCTGGTCCGCCGTAACCGGCTCCTCGCGGAGTGGGGCGTCACGGCGACCGACATGCAGTCGATCCTCAACGCCGGTGCCATCGACCTGATCGTCGCCTCGATCGACGCCGGTGCCGACGCGGCCTCGGCCCGCAAGTGGTGGATGGGTGAACTCGCGCGCAGCGCCAACGAGTCGGGCACCTCGCTCGACGCACTGGCCATCACGCCCGAGCAGGTCGCCCGGCTCACCGCACTGGTCACCGCCGGCGACCTGAACGACAAGCTGGCCCGCCAGGTCATCGAAGGCGTTCTCGCGGGCGAAGGCACCCCGGACGAGGTCGTCGAGAAGCGTGGCCTGAAGGTCGTCTCCGACGACGGCGCGCTCAACACCGCTGTCCAGGAGGCCATCGCCGGCAACCCGGGCATCGCGGACAAGATCCGCGGCGGCAAGGTGGCCGCGGTCGGCGCCCTGGTCGGCGCGGTCATGAAGGCGACCCGGGGACAGGCCGACGCGGCCCGCGTCAAGGAACTGATCCTTGAGCAGCTGGGCGTCAGCGAGGGCTGAGACTGAGCCACGTGGCAGTACCTGGGGGCGCATCGGGTTTCCGATGCGCCCCTTCGGCTTGCGCTATGTCACGTGCGGCGCCCCACAACCCGTACGAAGCCCAGGGACCGGCCCTGGTCGGCGCGCATCAGCTGCACCTGGTCGCGGGCCATGTCCGCCATGAACTCCTCGGTGCTCTCCTGGGCGCAGACCTCGCTCCACAGCAGCCAGTCCCGCCAGCCGTCCGGCTGCCAGTCGGCGGCCTCCACCGTCACGGCCCCGCTGCGCGTCCACTGGCGCCGCCACCAGGCGGGGGAGTGGAACGCCCAGAAGTCCGGCTCCCAGAACGGCTTCAGGTGCTCCGGCGGCTCGACGCCGTCCGGCTCCTCGCGCAGCGCGGGCATGGCGACACCGATCCGCCCGCCCGGCTTCAGCAGCCGGGTGAGGCTCGGCAGATACAGGTCGTTCGTGCCGAAGTACTGGTAGGCGTCGATGCTCACGATCGCGTCGAACGACTCGTCGCCGAAGGGGAGTTGGTGCGCCTCGGCGTACACGGGCAGCACCCGGTCCGCGACGCCCGCCTCGGCGATGCGGCGCGCGTTCTTGGCGGGCTCGATCCACAGGTCGGCGGCGGTGACCTGGACGTCGTACTCCTTGGCGAGGAAGACCGACGTCATGGCCTTGCCGCAGCCCAGGTCGAGCACCCGGGCGCCCGGCGGGAGGGCGTCGAGGCCGAGCGCCGGGGCCAGCCACTCCAGCAGCCACAGGGCGTGCGGGCCCATCTGGTTGTCGATGGTCCAGCGGGCGTTGTAGCTGTTGCTGCGCGGGTGGCGGGGGTGGGTCAGCCGGTCAGTGAGCTGGTCGAGAGGGTCGTTCGAGGTCCTGGATGTGATGTCGGACATCGGTGAACGGGCTCCTTGGGTTCTGCGACGACGAAGAACGGAATGCGTAGGAGCTCGGTCGGACCTTCAAAAAACGCACCTGCTCAGCTGGGCGGCCACAAGCCGTGTACGGACAGTCGACGACCGGACGCTAGCAGTGCGCGTCCGCCGCCCGCATGAGGATTTCTCAGGCGGGCGCGGTACGCTCCCGCGCCATGGACGAAGACGAGGAGGAGTACGAGGACGCGGTGCTGGACGCGCGGCGGGCCCGCTGGACGGCGACCGGGACCGGGGCGCTGCTGGCCCTCGCGGGCCTCGCGGCCTCGACGCTCCGTGTCACGGGCTCCGCGCCCGTGCTGGTGCCCGGCGCGTACGCCTTCGGCGCCGCCGTCTGCGCGCTCGCGGCGGTGCTGGGGGCGCGGGGGCGTACCCGGCGGGCCCTGTGGCTGCTGATCGCCGGGGTGATGGTGATGGCACTCGGCGACCAGTTCGACTGAAACGACAGATTCGACTGAAACGACAGAGGCGACAGAGTTCATCTGATTGTCCTGTGACGTGACTCGCACTCTTGTGAGTAAGGGCACGAACGACTCAAACGATCGCGATCGCCTGCGACAGTGGTTCGGCATCACTCTTGCGCTCATTCGTTTCTTTGCGGGCTGTTCTGTTCATTCACTACTGTTCCCGGGCAAAGATCCACTTTTCACCCAGGGAGCATGTCTGTGGCAGTCCTCGCACGCTGGTGTGTCAGGCACCGCCTCGTCGTCGTTCTGATCTGGCTCGCCGCCTTCGCCGGCGTGACCACCGCCGCTGCCGTCGTCGGCTCGGCGTACTCCAACGACTACGAAGCCCCCGGCACCGAGTCGGGCCGCGCCACCCAGCTCCTTGAGGACGGCTTCCCCGGTCTGGGCGGCGACACCGACACCGTCGTCTGGCACACCGCCGCCGGCACGGTCCGTGCCGCCGACGTCGAACAGACGATGACCGGCACCCTGGACGCGATCGCCGACCTGCCCGGAGTGGCCTCGGTCGGCAGCCCGTACGAGGGCCGCAGCAGCAGCCAGATCAGCGGCGACGGGCGTACGGCGTACGCCACCGTCACCTTCGACGAGTCCGCCGAGGACATCGGCAAGGGCGAGGCGCAGGCCGTCGTCGACGCGGCCGAGGCGGCGCGGGCCGACGGGCTCCAGGTGGAGCTGGGCGGCGGGGCCATCGCGCTCACCGAGTCGTCCGGCGGGCATCTCGCCGAGGCCGTGGGCGTGGTCGTCGCGGCCGTCGTGCTGTTCCTCGCCTTCGGCTCGCTCGCCGCCTCCGCGCTGCCCATCGCCACCGCACTGGTCAGCGTCGGCACGGCCTACGCCGGGATCGTGCTGCTCGGCCACGCCATGACCGTCGCCGACTTCGCGCCCATGCTCGGCATGCTGATCGGACTCGGCGTCGGCATCGACTACGCCCTGTTCATCGTCACCAGGCACCGACGCGGGCTCAAACGGGGCCTGCCGGTTGCCGAGGCGGCCGTCAACGCCGTCAGGACCACAGGACGCGCCGTCGTCTTCGCGGGTGCGACCGTTTGCATCGCGCTGCTCGGGATGCTGATACTGCGGCTCGGCTTCCTCAACGGGGTCGCGATCGCCGCCTCGCTGACGGTGGTCCTGACCGTCGCGGCCTCCGTGACCCTTCTCCCGGCCCTGCTCTCCTTCATCGGGCCCCGCGCCCTGAGCCGGCGCGAGCGGCGCAGGCTGGCCGAGCACGGGCCCGAGCCGGAGCTGCCCACCGGGTTCGCCGCCCGCTGGTCCGCGTTCGTCGAACGCCACCCCAAGCTGCTCGGCGCCGCCGCCCTGGTCGTCATGGCGGTGCTCGCCCTGCCCACCTTCTCGCTCCACCTCGGCACCTCCGACCAGGGGAACAACCCCCGGTCGACGACCACCCGCCAGGCCTACGACCTCCTCGCGGACGGATTCGGCCCCGGCGTCAACGGCCCGCTCACCCTGGTCACGCCCGTCTCCGACGCCGAGGACAAGCTCGTCCTCGACAACCTCGCCGCCACCATCCGGACCACCGACGGCGTCGCCTCGGCCTCGCCGGTGACCTACAGCGCGGACGGTTCCGCCGGGTACCTCACCGTCGTACCGGAGTCCTCTCCGCAGTCCGCCAGGACCAGTGACCTGGTGGAGCGGCTGCGCGAGAACGTGCTCCCGCGCGCGGAGACCGGCACCTCGCTCGACCTCCAGGTCGGCGGGGTCACGGCGAGTTACGACGACTTCGCGGATGTGATCATCGGCAAGCTGCCGCTGTTCGTCGGCGTCGTGATCGGCCTGGGCTGTCTGCTGCTCCTGCTCGCGTTCCGGTCGATCGGCATCCCGCTCAAGGCCGCCGCGATGAACGTCGCCGCCGTCGCCTCCTCGTTCGGCGTCGTCGTCGCGATCTTCCAGTGGGGCTGGGGGAGCGAGCTGCTGGGCCTGGGCAGCGCGGGCCCGATCGAGCCCTTCCTGCCCGTGATCATGGTCTCGGTCCTCTTCGGGCTCTCCATGGACTACCAGGTCTTCCTGGTCAGCCGGATGTACGAGGAGTGGCTGGAGACCGGCGACAACCGGCGGGCCGTCCGGGTCGGCCTCGCCGAGACCAGCCGCGTGATCAACTCCGCGGCGGTCATCATGATCTCCGTCTTCCTCGCCTTCGTCCTCTCCGGTGACCGCGTGATCGCCATGTTCGGCATCGCGCTGGCCGCCGCCGTGGCCCTCGACGCCTTCGTCCTGCGTACGCTCCTGGTGCCCGCGCTGATGCATCTGCTCGGCGGCGCCAACTGGTGGCTGCCCCGCTGGCTCGACCGGCGCCTGCCGCGCATCAGTATCGAGCCGCCCGAACGCCGTGACGCCGGCGCGCAAATGCCGGGCGTCGACGAGGCTGCCCGTGCGAGCATGCCGGACGTAACTGACGTGGATGTCATGAGCGTCATGGACGTACTCGTGAAGGAGCAACCGCAGGATGTACGCGATATCCCTGGGTGACGACGGCGCCGAACTGCGACCCCTGGAGCCCTGGCACGCCGAGGAGTTCCTCGCGCACCTCGACCGGGGACGGGACTTCATCACCCGGCACATCCCGTTCGGCATGAAGTCCACGGACCTCGACTCCGCGCGGGAACAGATCCAGCGGTACGCCGACCAGCGCGCCGCCGACACCGGGTCGCTGCACGGCATCTGGCTGGACGGGAAGCTCGTCGGCGGCGTCCTGTTCCTCAACTTCAGTGCGGAGCACGGCAACTGCGAGGTCGGCTGCTGGCTGGAACCGGCCGGTACCGGACGCGGCCTGATCACGCGCGCGATGCGGGTCCTCATCGACTGGGCGATTGACGTACGCGGCATCCACCGTGTGGAGTGGCACGCGTCGTCCGCCAACGAAGCGAGCATCAACGTGGCGCGGCGGCTGGGCATGAGCCGTGAGGGCCTGCTGCGGGCGAACTATCCGCACCGGGGCGTCCGCCAGGACACCGAGATCTGGTCGGTACTCGCGCCCGAGTGGCACGCGACACGCGCGCGTGCGGCTCACAAGGATCATTAAGGAACTTCTCAGACGACGTCCGTACGGTGCGAGGTATGGGAACCAAGACAGCAGACGAGACCGGCGCCGAGACCGGTACCGAGGCGAAGAGCGACGACGCGAAGAGCGGCGGGGAGACGGTGGACATCACCAAGGGCGAGCAGCCGACCGAGACCACGGCTGAGACCGAGGCCGAGGTCGAGGTCCTGGGCGACGCGGACGAGTACGAGGGCGACGACCTGGAGGCCGGGGCCGAGAAGGAAGGCCCCTCCGGCGTGGGCCAGGGCGTCGCCGCCGTCGTGTCCGCCGTGCTCGGCTTCGTCTCGCTCACCGGCAGCTGGGTGGGCACGGTCGCCGGCGCACGCGAGGGGATCAACGGCCAGCTGGAGATGCAGGCCGCGTCGTCCGCGAGCGTCGCCAACCAGGTCGAGGCGATCTACGGCGACGCCTGGCAGGCCACCGCGCTGTGGGGCGGCATCTTCGCGCTGGCCGCGCTGCTCGTCGGTGTCGCGGCCATCGCCCGGCCCGCGTTCGGCGCCCCGGGCAAGCCGCAGCCGGTCTGGATCAGGTCGGTCTCCTGGGCGGGCGTCGCGCTCGGTGTCCTCGGACTGCTCCTGGCGGTCCTCAAGTACACCGACGTCATCCTCGGCGTACCTTCCGTGTCCTGACGCGTCACCGCAGGTCAAGAGGGGCCTTAGGCCGACCGTAAGTACCTTACGGTCCGGCTGGGGCCCCTCACCTGTTTCTAAGGCCCCCACCCCCTCGGAAGATGCGGAACTCTCCCGATGTGGCGGACCCCCCTGGGAGACGAAGGTTGAGACATCGCAGAAAGCGATGACCGGCCGATCCCGTCAGGGACGTGAGGGGCACACCATGTTCGAGTACGAACTCCACCAGATCCGTTCCGCCGAACTGCGCCGCGAGGCCGCGGACCAGCGCCTGGCCCGGGAAGCGGTCCGTGGCGCCCGCGCCGCCCGCCGCGAGGCCGCGAGCCGCGCCGCCGAGGGCGAGGTGCATCCCGGCGGCCAGCGCCGGCACTGGTTCACCCGGGCCGCGTGAGCACGGAGGGACGGGCGGACGGCCGTGCGGAATCCAGCAGCTCGGAAGCCGGTCGCCACGTGTCCGGTACCGCTGATCCCGCGGCGTCGCTCCTCCCCGCGCACACCGCGGCCGTCCGCCCCACGACCCGCAACGGGCCGGTTGCCGTCTCGGCGACCGGCCCGTCCGTCACCGCGCCCCGCGCCCTGCCCATCGGCGCAATAACCAGTCCCGCGATGTCAGAGCCCTGTGCGATGCTCTGGCCCGTGGAAACCAGGTCCGTCAGTCCCGTGTTCGTCGGTCGCGCCGATGAACTCGGAGTGCTGCACGACGCGCTCGCCCGTGCCGCCGCCGGTGAACCGCAGGCGCTGCTGCTCGGCGGGGAGGCCGGGGTCGGAAAGACACGGCTGGTCGAGGAGTTCGCCGGCGCCGCCTCCGGCCGGGGCGCCGTCGTCGCGCTCGGCGGCTGCGTCGAGATCGGCGCCGACGGACTGCCCTTCGCGCCCTTCTCCACCGCCCTGCGCGCCCTCCGGCGTGCTCTGCCCGCCGAGTTGGCCGCCGCCGCTGCCGGGCAGGAAGAGGAACTGGCCCGGCTGCTCCCCGAGTTGGGCGAGACCGGCGCCGGACGGCACGACGAGGAGGGCATGGCACGCCTCTTCGAACTCACCGCCCGCCTCCTGGAGCGCGTCGCCGCCGACCGCACGGTCGTCGTCGCCCTCGAAGACCTCCACTGGGCCGACGCCTCCACCCGCCACCTCCTCGCCTACCTCTTCCGCACCCTGCGCACCGGCCGCCTCGTCGTCCTCGCCACCTACCGTGCCGACGACATCCACCGCCGCCATCCGCTGCGTCCCCTGCTCGCCGAACTGGACCGGCTGCGCACGGTCCGCCGGATCGAGCTGAGCCGCTTCAACCGCACCGAAGTGTGCCGCCAGATCGCCGGCATCCTCGCCGCCGAACCCGAACCGGCCCAGGTCGACGAGATCTTCGACCGCTCCGACGGCAACGCCTTCTTCGTCGAGGAACTCGCCGTCGCCGCCCACGAGGGCTGCCGCACCCGCCTCACCGACACCCTCCGCGACCTCCTCCTCGTCCGCGTCGAGAGCCTGCCCGAGAGCGCCCAGCGGGTCGCCCGGATCGTTGCCGAGGGCGGCTCCACCGTCGAGTACCGGCTGCTCGCCGCCGTCGCGGGCCTCGTCGAGGACGACCTCATCGAGGCGCTGCGCGCGGCCGTCGGCGCCAACCTCCTGCTTGCCACCCCGGCCGGCGACGGCTACCGCTTCCGCCACTCCCTGGTCCGCGAGGCCGTCGCCGACGACCTGCTGCCGGGCGAACGCTCCCGCCTCAACCGCCGGTACGCCGAAGCCCTGGAGGCCGACCCCACGCTCGTCCCCGCCGGCGAACGTGTCATGCGCCTGGCCAGCTACTGGTACCACGCCCACGACCCGGCCAAGGCCCTCCCCGCCGTCCTGGACGCCTCCGTCACCGCCCGGCGCCGGTACGCCCACTCCGAGCAACTACGGCTGCTGGAACGGGCGATGGAGCTGTGGGACGCCACCCCCGACGCCGTACGGGCCACGCTCCGCCCCGTCGACTACACCGAGGTCTACCCGCCCCGCGGCTGCGATCCCGCCACCACCCCCCTGCGCTACCTGGACCTCATGGCCGAGGCCGCCGTCGCCGGCCGGCTGTGCGGGGAGCGTGAACGCGCGCTGAAGATCATCAAGCGCGCGCTGCACCTCCTGGAGGACGACGGCGACCCACTGCGCGCCGCCTGGTTCTGGTGCCAGCGCTCCCGCCTGGTCCAGGCCCTGTCCCGTGGCGACGGCTGGCAGGAACTGGGCACCGCGCAGGAACTCGTCCGCGGTCTGCCGCCCTCGGAGGTCCACGCCGAGGTCCTGGCCAGCGGCGCCACCTGGTCGATGCTGCACTGCCCGGGCCCCGAAGCCGTCGCGGCGGCCGAACGCGCGGTGGAGTACGCGCGCATGGTGGGCGCCCGCGAGATCGAGATGGGCGCCCGCCTCACCCTCGGCGGCCTCATGGTCGACGCGGGTGACCTCGAAGAGGCGCTCGCGGAGATGCACGAGGTGAAGGAACGGGCCGTCGAGGACCACATCCCGTTCGTCGTGGGACGCGCCTATACGAACCTGCCGTCCGCACTCGAATCGGTCGGCCGCTCCCAGGAAGCGGTCCCGATCCTGGAGGAGGGCATCGCCTACGCGCGGAAGTTCGGGCAGCTGGACTCCGAGGCCTGGGTGTGGGGCAACCTCTCCGAGTCGCTGTACTCCCTGGGCCGCTGGGACGAGGCCGTCGAGGCCGGGGCGAACGCGCTGCTGCGCGGCCACAGCGAGAAGCCTCAGGGCGCGAGCGCCGTCTGCCTGGCCCACCTCGCGCTGAGCCGGGGCGACGTGGCCGAGTCCGCGACCCGACTGGCCGCCGCCCGCGCCCACTTCGGCTCCCACGACCCCATGCCCCAGCAGTCGCTGCCGCTCGCCCGCATCGCGATAGGTGTGGCCGCCGCCGAGGGCCGCCTCCTCGACGCGCGCACCGAACTGGCCCACGTCCTGGACACCGGTTTCCCGCCCGGCACCCAGCGCTACGGCTGGCCGCTGCTCCTCGCCGCCGCCACCGCGGAGGCCGACGCCCGCGCCCTGCCCATGGTCGAGGCGGGCCGCGCCGAGACCCTCGCCCGCATCCGCGACACCGTCAGGACACTCACCACGGGCGCCCCCGTCTGGCTCGCCCACGAACAATGGGTGCGCGCCGAACTCCAGCGCGCCGACGGCACCGCCACCCCCGGCACCTGGTCGCGGATCGTCACCGCCTTCGAGGTCCTGGACCGCCCGTACGACCTCGCCAGGGTCCGCCACCGGCTCGCCGAGGCCCTGCTGACGGACGGCGCCGAGCCCGCCGACCGCGACCGGGCGACCGAGCTGCTCCGCCTGGCCGTCGCCGTCGCCGACCACCTGGGCGCCCGCCCCCTCGCCGACGCCGTCACCCTCCTCGCCCAGCGCGCCCGCCTCACCCTGACCCCCACGCCCGGCCGCGCCCTTCCCGCCGCCGATCCGGCCGAGTCCCTGGGCCTGACCAGCCGCGAACGAGACGTCCTGCGTCTGGTCTCCGCCGGCCGCACCAACCGCCAGATCGCCGAGGAACTCTTCATCTCCCCGAAGACGGCGAGCGTCCACGTCTCCAACATCCTGGGCAAGCTGGGCGTTTCAGGGCGCGGGGAAGCGGCTGCGGTGGCACACCGGCTGGGGCTGTTCCCGGCGGGGGCCGGGGATCGTCTGACGGCGGGATAATGGCAGCAGACCCACGTACCACGGAGGGGCTGTGCTGTACCAGATCGAGTTCACCGAGCGCGCTGCCGCGCAGCGTGATGCCCTTCCCGAGGGCCGTCGCAAGCTGCTGGAGCGAGGCCTCCAGAAACTGGCCGAGGATCCCTTCACGCCGGTGTCGCAGGCGGTGAGCGGCGAGGACATCCGCGTCGTCTCCGTCGCCTCAGGCCTGACCGTCGACTACATGGTCCACCGAGCCTTCCTGATCCTTGTCTCCGTGGCGCTCCTCGACCAGGCGCTCCTCGACGACTGATCACCCTCTGTCACTCGGCCAGGGAAAGGGGAAGAGATGTTCAACGCCTTCGAGGAGCTCTTCGCACCAGGCCGCAAGCACACCCGCGACGAACAGAACCGCCTGGAACTGACCCGTGAGGACGTCGGCGACGGCGATCCCGGACGCGGGCCTATAGATCTCGCGTCCGGAAAGGTCGTCGTACGCCGGTCCGAGCAGCCCGAAGAACCGGAGCCGGAGCAGGCAGCGCAGTCGGATCCTCCTCAGGTCACCTGAAGTTCCAGAATCCGGTCGTCCCCGCCCTCCGGCGACCCCCTGCCGTCCGTCTCGCTCGTCACCAGCCACAGCTTGTCGCCGCCCGCCGACACCACCGTACGGAGCCTGCCGTACTCGCCCTCCAGGAACGCCTGCGGGTCGGCCGAGGCCTCCGTGCCCTCCAGGGGGACGCGCCACAGGCGCTGGCCCCTCAGCCCCGCCATCCATATCGAGCCCTCGGCGAAGGCGATGCCACTGGGGGACGCGTCGTCCGTGCGCCACTGGGCGAGGGGGTTGTGGAACGCGTCGTCGTCACTGTCGCCCTCCGCCTCCGGCCAGCCGTAGTTGTCGCCCGGCGTGATCTGGTTCAGCTCGTCCCAGGTGTCCTGGCCGAACTCCGCGGCGAACAGACGCTGCTCGGAGTCCCAGGCCAGACCCTGCACATTGCGGTGGCCGTACGAATACACGGCGGAGTCGGGGAACGGGTTGCCCGGCGCCGGTTCGCCCTCCGGGGTCATGCGCAGGATCTTGCCGCCCAGCGACGACCTGTCCTGGGACAGCCCCGTGTCGCCGCTCTCGCCCGTGCCCGCGTACAGCATCTTGTCCGGGCCGAAGGCGATCCGGCCGCCGTTGTGGATGTACCCCTTCGGGATGCCCCGGAAGACAGTGTCGGGGGCGCCCAGCTGCTGGCCCGCCGGCTTCTCCTCCTCGTACAGCATGCGGGCGATGCGGTTGTCCGACTCCGTCGTGAAGTACGCGTAGACCAGATGGTCCGAGGCGAACGAAGGGGACAGCGCGAGGCCCATCAGACCGCCCTCGCCGGCCGGGGAGACGCCCGGCACCTCGCCCAGCTCCGTCTTTTTGCCGGTCTCCGTGTCGACCCGCGTGATGGTGCCCTCGTCACGGGAGGAGACCAGCAGGCCGCCGTCCGGCAGCGGGGCCAGGCCCCAGGGGCTCTTCAGATCCTCGGTGACCGTGCGCACCACCTTCACCGAGCCCTTGGCCGGCGGGGCCTCCTTGGTCGCCCGTGCGGAGGGCGACGACGTCGACTGCGGACTCGTACCGCTCGTGCCACTCGGAGACGCGCTGTCGTTGCCGCCCGAGCCACCGCCGCCTCCTCCCTCGTCGGAGGAGCAGGCGGCCGTGAGCAGGAGCGTGGCTGCGGCCAGTACGGCCGTCACAGCTCTACGTTGCACGATCGTGGTCCCTTCGACGCGGATGGGTTCTCCTTGTCATACACCGCCGGCGCCCCACGAGTTCCCGATCTTTCGAAGGTATCCACCTGCCCGTCAGTCCCACGACCCCTGGGCCCGGGGCAGCGCCGCCACCTCCGCCAGGTCCGCCGCAGACAGCCGCAGCCGGGCCGCCCCCGCGTTCTGCGCCACCCACCGCTCCTGCTTCGTCCCCGGCACCGGCACCACGTGCCGGCCCTGCGCGAGTACCCACGCCAGCGCGACCTGCGCCGGGGTGACCTCCGGACCGTTCCGTCGCGCCACCCGGCGCAGGCCCGCCACGATCGGCTGGTTCGCGGCCGTCATCTCGGCCGTGAAGCGGGGATGGCGGGCGCGGATGTCCTCCGGCTCGAAACCCTCGCCCGGCGTCAGCGTCCCGGTCAGGAAGCCGTTACCCAGAGGCATCGCCGCGAGGAAACCGACCCCGCGCGCCACGCACCACGGCAGCAGCGTCTCCAGCGCCTCCGTCGACCACACCGACAACTCGGCCTGCACGGCACTGACGGGAAACACCTGCTGCACCCGCTCCAACTGGCGGATCGTCGCGTCGTGCAGCCGCGCCCCCGACCGGCGCCCGGGGTGCGCACCCATCGCGGACAGCCCCAACGCCCGTACTTTTCCCGCCTGTACGAGTTCCGCCAGCGCACCCCAGGTCTCCTCGACGGGAACCTCGGGGTCCGCGCGGTGCAGGTGGTAGAGGTCGATGACGTCCGTCTGCAAGCGCCGCAGCGAGGCGTCGCACGCCCGTTTCACGTATCCGGGGCGGCCGTTGGCGACGATGTGCTGATCGCCGACCAGCAGGCCGACCTTCGTCGACACGAAGGCGTCCCGGCGCCGTTCCCTCAGCACCCGTCCCACCAGCAGCTCATTGGTGAACGGGCCGTACATGTCGGCCGTGTCCAGGAGCGTCGAGCCCTCGTCCAGGGCCCGGTGCACGGCCCGCACCGACTCCTCGCCGCGCTGCCGAGAGGCGCTGTACGCCCAGCTCATCGGCATGCACCCGAGGCCCACGGCCCCCACTTCGAGCGCCGCCGCGCCGATCGTCCTGCGCTCCACCTGGTCGTGAACCTCTCTCTCCTCGCCCCCCAAACCTAACCTCTGTACGCACAGGGGTTCGCCTACGCTCGTGAGCATGACTGCTGACGTGTGGCTCCCCATCCCTCCGGAGGAGATCGAGGGCCTCCCCGAAGGGCCCGACTACCTTTTCTGGAACGGCGATCACGACTACCCCGGGGACCCGGCCGACTGCGCGTTCTACGTCGTGCCGTACATGAAGCCCGTCGAGGACTGCGTACGCCCCCTGCCCGACATGACCAGCGTCCAGGTGCTGCAGACGCTGTCCGCCGGGGTCGACAACATCCAGCCCGGGCTCGGGCACCTGCGCCCGGGCGTACGGCTGTGCAACGCGCGTGGTGTGCACGAGGCGAGCACCGGCGAACTGGCCCTCGCCCTCATCCTGGCCTCGTTGCGCGGCATCCCCGACTTCGTGCGGGCCCAGGACAAGGGGGAGTGGCGGGGCGGGTTCCGTCCCGCACTCGCCGACAAGACCGTTCTCATCGTCGGGTACGGGTCGATCGGCGCCGCCATCGAGGACCGGCTCGCGCCCTTCGAGCTCGCGCGGGTGGCGCGCGTCGCGCGCTCTGAGCGCACCACGGCGCGCGGACCGGTGCATCCGCTCACCGAACTGCCCGCCCTGCTGCCCGCAGCGGATGTCGTGATCCTTTCCACACCCCTCACCGAGCAGACAAGAGGGCTGGTGAACGGCGATTTCCTGGCGCGCATGAAGGACGGCGCACTGCTCGTGAACGTGGCCCGCGGGCCCGTCGTCGACACCAAGGCGCTGCTGGCCGAGCTGGAGTCCGGGCGCCTCACGGCCGCCCTCGATGTCACCGACCCCGAGCCGCTGCCCCCGGGGCACCCCTTGTGGCAGGCGCCCGGCGTGCTCATCAGCCCGCACGTCGGCGGCCCGACCTCCGCCTTCCTGCCGCGCGCGAAACGGCTACTGGTGGACCAGTTGGGTCGTTTCATGAACCAGGAGCCGTTGCGGAACGTGATCCTTACGACGGGGACGATCGGCGCATAGTCCGTTTCGGGCACCCTCCGCGTTCCCCCGGATGCGGGGTGTGTCGGTATTGCCGCTGGTCGTCACGGAGCGTAGAGGAACTATGTCCCTGAGTGACGAGACTGGTGTATCGTCCCGACAGGGGTTGCGCCGCGAACCGTTCGGCGCCGGGGACGGACATTTCAGACTGTGAGGGGGGCGACGGGCGATGCACGGCCTATGGGCGAACGATCCGACGCGGCGGGGCCGTCGACGGCGACCCTGGCGCACGGCCGCGCGCAGACGCGGCCACTGCAGCCATCATCAGCACCGCCGGCACAGCGGCCGCCGGAGGCACGCGCACACCGCGCCCTCCGCACCCGCCGCGCACCCGGCTCACACTCGGAGGGTCCGGTGAGTTCCCCCGAGGCGCTGTTGGCCAGCCGGCCGGTCTCGGGCGGCGGGGCGAGCCTGGTCTCGCAGCTCGGACTGGCCCTGGTGTGCGCGGGATACGCCGTCGGTTCCGCGTTCGGCTGGGGCTCCCCCCGACTCGCCCTGATCATGGGCGACTTCGGGTTGAGCGCCGCGGCGGCCACCGCGGCCGTGTCCTGTTTCGTCTACGCCCGTAGCCGTATCCGCTTTCGACCGGCCTGGCTGCTGTTCGGGCTGTCGTCCGCCATGGCCGCCCTGGGCAACCTGGTCTGGGGGTGGTACGAGGTCGTGCTCGAACAGGACGT
Organism: Streptomyces sp. NPDC020898; assembly: GCF_044333925.1. Taxonomy (NCBI): domain Bacteria; kingdom Bacillati; phylum Actinomycetota; class Actinomycetes; order Kitasatosporales; family Streptomycetaceae; genus Streptomyces; species Streptomyces sp. NPDC020898. The sequence goes on along the minus strand of NZ_JBIRRV010000010.1, from coordinate 182,509 downwards.
GCCCAGTCCCAGCTACGCCGACCTGTTCTTCCTGTGCTTCGCCCCGCCCGCCATCGTCGGCCTCCTGGTCCTCGCCAAGCGGCCGGTGACGCGGGCCGGCTGGGTCTGCATGGTCCTCGACGCCTGGCTGATCGGCGGCTCGCTGCTCACCCTGTCCTGGAGCCTCGCGCTGGCCCAGGCGGCGAAGTTCGACGGGCCGAGCGTCGCGCACGCCGCGCTGTCGCTGGCGTACCCGCTGCTCGACATCGCCCTCGTCAGCATGGTCCTCGCGCTGCACTTCCGGCGCTCCACCGTGAACCGCTCCGCGGTGAACACCGCGATCGGCGCGCTGGCCCTGACCGTGTGCTGCGACGCCCTGTTCACCTCGCCCCTGATGCACAACAACTACCACTCGGGCCAGTTGCTCGACGCGGGCTGGTTCGCGGGCTCGCTCCTGCTGGCGTACGCGCCATGGGTCGGCTCCGGCCACGGCGAATCCAGCGGGCACACGCGCGTGGTGCACGAACACCTCCCCGGAGGACAGCGCCCGGCCAGGCCCGGCGGCCACCCGTCCGCACCTCGCCCCGGCCACGCGCCCGCCCCCGGACAGGGCCACGCGCCCGCACCGGGAGGCGATCACGGCCGCTATCCGGCCACCCGGCCCATCACCGGCTCGCTGGCCGCGCTCACGCCGTACCTCGCCGCCGCGGTGTGCACCCTGGGCATCCTCTACAACGTCCTCAACGGCCGCAGCCCCGACCGCGTGGTGCTCATCACCGCGGGCGCCGTCGTCCTCGCCCTCGTCGTGCGCCAGGGCATCATGCTGCTCGACAACATCACCCTCACCCAGGAACTGGCCCAGAAGGAGAACCACTTCCGCTCCCTGGTCCAGGGCTCCAGCGACGTCATCATGATCGCCGCTCCGAGCGGGATGCTTCGCTACGTCAGCCCGGCCGCCGCCGGGGTGTACGGGCGGTCCGCGGAGGACCTCGTCGGTACCGAACTGGCCAACCTCATCCACCCCGAGGACCTGGGCTGCGTGGTGCACGAAGTGCGCCGCTTCCTCGCCGCCAGCCCCGATGACGAACCCACCACCCGCATCGAGTGCCGCTTCAAGGCCGGCGGTGGGGGTACCTCCCGCTCGGGTGAAGCCGAGAGTGGGGGAGGCTGGCTGAACGTCGAGTCCACGGTCAACCGGCACCACGGCGGCCTGATCTTCAACAGCCGGGACGTCACCGAACGTGTGCGCCTCCAGGCGCAGTTGCAGCACAACGCCGAGCACGACCCCCTCACCGACCTGCCCAACCGCGCGCTGTTCACCAAGCGGGTCCAGCAGGCGCTGTCCGGCCGCCGCTCCACCGACCGCGGCACGGCCGTCCTCTTCATCGACCTCGACGGCTTCAAGGCCGTCAACGACACGATCGGGCACCAGGCCGGGGACGAACTGCTCGTCCAGGCCGCCCGCAGACTCCAGGACGCGGTCCGGTACGGCGACACCGCCTCCCGCCTCGGCGGTGACGAGTTCGCCGCCCTGATCGTCGGCGACGGCACCCGGGACCGTACCGCCCGCGAACGTCACATAATGGAACTCGCCGACAGGCTGCGGCTCACGCTCTCGCAGCCGTACGAGATCGACGGCAACGATGTCCGTGTCAACGCCTCCATCGGCGTCGCCTTCGCCGAGCCCGGCCTCGGTGCGGGTGAGCTGCTGCGCAACGCGGACCTGGCGATGTACCGCGCCAAGGCCTCCGGCAAGGGCCGCGTCGAGCTCTACGCCCCCCAGATGCAGCAGGACGTCGTCCGGAAGGCGGAGCTGGCCACGCGCCTGCGGGCCGCACTCCACGACGGACAGTTCGTGCTCCAGCACCAGCCCGTGGTGGCGCTGGAGAACGGCCGGATCACATCGGTCTCCGCCCAGGCGCGCTGGCGCTCCTCCCAGGGAGTGCTCTTCACGCCCGCAGAGTTCCTGCGCGTCGCCGAGGACAGCGACAAGACCGCCGAGCTGGGCCGCTGGATGCTGGAGGAGGCCGTCGAACAGGCCGCCGAACGCGCCGCGACCGGCCTCGCCGTACCCGTAGCCGTCCGGATAAGCGCCCGGCGGCTCCTAGACCGCTCCCTGCCCCTCGGATCGATCGAGACCCTGCTGACCCGGCACGGGCTCGCCACCGGTGCCCTGGTGATCGAGCTGGCGGACACCGACCCCCGGGTCTCCCTGGACGAGCTGGAGCGCCGGCTGAACGCCCTGCGGCGCCTCGGCGTACGGATCGCACTGGACGGCTTCGGCAGCGGCTACGCGGCGATCACGGCACTGCGGCGGCTCCCCGTCGACGTACTGAAACTCGACCGCGGTCTGGTCGAGGGCGTCGTCGAGTCCGCGCGGCTGCACAAGATCACCAGCGGACTCCTCAGAATCGCCAATGACCTCGGTCTGGAGTCCGTGGCCGACGGCGTGGACCTGCCGGAGCAGGTGGTCGCCCTGCGTGCGATGGGCTGCACGCACGGCCAGGGCATGGCCTTCTCGGGGCCGCTGGACGAGTACCGGCTGCGCCGGGCGCTGTCCACCGGCCGCTATCCGGTGCCGCACGGCCCGGCCGAGCCCGCGTTCGCGGGCGGCGGTTCCGGGGTGTACACAAGTACAGGTGTGCCCGCTGTCTACGGAGGCGGAACGGCCCTCCGCTCACATAATGAGACTCCCGTCCCACCCACTTGACAGTCGGTGTGCGCCGGGGGGAGGGTCGACTCCATGCGCACCCGAATTCTCGTACTTGGAAAGCGCGTCGGCTGACGCTGGTGAACGTTTCGGACGGACCCGGAACTCCCAGCGACCGCACCCGGCGCGCTCCCCTCGCTTGCCTCCCGGCACGAGGGGTTTTTTGTTGCACCGGAACCGGTCGAACAGCGACGCAATCGCAACGCACACCGCACAAACCTCGCAAAAACCCTCAGCATCGAGAAGAGAATGCCGATGACCGAGCAGGCCACCGGGGCCCATCACCCGCAGCCGCGGCCCCGTTCCGGAGGACAGCAGTCCGCCCCCGAGTACGTCACGGGTGCGAAGTCCCTCATCCGCTCGCTTGAGGAGGTCGGGGCCGAGACGGTATTCGGCATTCCCGGGGGCACCATCCTGCCGGCGTACGACCCGATGATGGACTCCACGCGGGTGCGTCATGTGCTGGTCCGCCACGAGCAGGGCGCGGGACACGCGGCCACCGGTTACGCGCAGGCCACCGGCAAGGTCGGCGTGTGCATGGCGACCAGCGGACCCGGTGCCACCAACCTGGTGACCCCGATCGCCGACGCGCACATGGACTCGGTGCCGCTCGTGGCGATCACCGGGCAGGTCGTGTCCAAGGCGATCGGTACGGACGCCTTCCAGGAGGCGGACATCGTCGGCATCACCATGCCGATCACCAAGCACAGCTTCCTGGTCACCAAGGCGGAGGACATCCCCCGGGCCATCGCGGAGGCGTTCCACATCGCCTCCACCGGCCGCCCGGGCCCGGTTCTGGTCGACATCCCCAAGGACATCCTCCAGGCCCAGACCGTCTTCCAGTGGCCGCCGGTCACCGACCTGCCGGGCTACCGCCCGGTGACCAAGCCGCACGCCAAGCAGATCCGCGAGGCCGCGAAGCTGATCACCGCCGCCAAGCGGCCGGTCCTGTACGTCGGCGGCGGTGTCATCAAGGCACACGCCACCGCCGAGCTCAAGGTTCTCGCCGAGCTCACCGGAGCGCCCGTCACCACCACCCTGATGGCGCTCGGCGCATTCCCCGACAGCCACCCGCTGCACGTGGGAATGCCGGGCATGCACGGTGCGGTCACCGCCGTCACCGCGCTGCAGAAGGCCGACCTGATCGTCGCCCTCGGAGCCCGCTTCGACGACCGTGTCACCGGCAAGCTGTCCAGCTTCGCCCCGCACGCCAAGATCGTCCACGCCGACATCGACCCGGCGGAGATCGGCAAGAACCGCGCCGCCGACGTCCCGATCGTCGGGGACGCCCGCGAGGTCATCGCCGACCTGGTCCAGGCGGTGCAGAAGGAACACAGCGAGGGCCAGACCGGCGACTACACCGCCTGGTGGAAGGACCTCAACCGCTGGCGCGAGACCTACCCGCTGGGTTACGAGCAGCCCGACAACGGCTCGCTCTCCCCGCAGCAGGTCATCGAGCGCATCGGACAGCTCGCCCCCGAGGGCACGATCTTCACGGCGGGCGTCGGCCAGCACCAGATGTGGGCCGCGCACTACATCCAGTACGAGAAGCCCGCGACCTGGCTGAACTCCGGCGGCGCCGGAACGATGGGGTACGCGGTTCCGGCCGCGATGGGTGCCAAGGCGGGTCAGCCGGACCGTACGGTCTGGGCGGTCGACGGTGACGGCTGCTTCCAGATGACCAACCAGGAACTCACCACCTGCGCGCTCAACAACATCCCGATCAAGGTCGCCATCATCAACAACGGCGCCCTCGGGATGGTCCGCCAGTGGCAGACCCTGTTCTACAACCAGCGGTACTCCAACACCGTGCTGCACTCGGGCCCCTCCGACGTCAATCCGGACGCCAAGGGCACGCGCGTGCCGGACTTCGTCAAGCTGTCCGAGGCGATGGGCTGCTACGCGATCCGCTGCGAGTCCCCCGACGACCTCGACAAGGTCATCGAGGAGGCGAACTCGATCAACGACCGCCCCGTCGTGGTCGACTTCATCGTCCACGAGGACGCCATGGTGTGGCCGATGGTCGCCGCCGGCACCTCCAACGACGAGATCATGGCCGCCCGGGACGTCCGCCCCGACTTCGGCGACAACGAAGACGACTAAGAGAGAGCCTTGTCAAAGCCATGAGTAAGCACACCCTCTCCGTCCTCGTCGAGAACAAGCCCGGTGTCCTCGCCAGGATCACCGCCCTGTTCTCCCGGCGCGGCTTCAACATCGACTCGCTCGCCGTCGGCGTCACCGAGCACCCGGAGATCTCCCGCATCACGATCGTGGTCAACGTGATCGAGGCACTCCCCCTCGAACAGGTGACCAAGCAGCTCAACAAGCTCGTCAACGTGCTGAAGATCGTCGAGCTGGAGGCCGGCTCGGCCGTTCAGCGCGAACTCGTTCTGGTGAAGGTGCGTGCCGACAACGAGACGCGCTCCCAGATCGTCGAGATCGTCCAGCTGTTCCGCGCCAAGACGGTCGACGTCTCTCCGGAGGCCGTCACCATCGAGGCCACCGGCAGCAGCGACAAGCTGTCGGCGATGCTCAAGATGCTGGAGCCGTACGGCATCAAGGAGCTGGTGCAGTCCGGCACGATCGCGATCGGGCGCGGCGCGCGCTCGATCACGGACCGGTCGCTGCGCGCGCTGGACCGTTCTGCCTGAGCATTGCCCCGTAGGGATACGGGCGGCCGTCAGCCGTCGGCCGCCCGTATCGCGAGACCCCGAGACTTCATTTCCTCTCGCCGTCATACGGTGGGACGCAACACCTGCACTCAAGGAGAGAACCCAAAGTGGCCGAGCTGTTCTACGACGCCGACGCCGACCTGTCCATCATCCAGGGCCGCAAGGTCGCGGTCATCGGTTACGGCAGCCAGGGCCACGCCCACGCGCTGTCGCTCCGCGACTCGGGTGTCGACGTCCGTGTCGGTCTGCACGAGGGCTCCAAGTCCAAGGCGAAGGCCGAGGAGCAGGGCCTGCGCGTGGTGACCCCCGCCGAGGCGGCCACCGAGGCCGACGTCATCATGATCCTCGTTCCGGACCCGATCCAGGCCCAGGTCTACGAGGAGTCCATCAAGGACAACCTCAACCAGGGCGACGCGCTGTTCTTCGGCCACGGCCTGAACATCCGCTTCGACTTCATCAAGCCCCCGGCCGGCATCGACGTCTGCATGGTCGCCCCCAAGGGCCCGGGTCACCTCGTGCGCCGCCAGTACGAGGAGGGCCGCGGCGTTCCGTGTATCGCGGCCGTCGAGCAGGACGCGACCGGCAACGCCTTCGCGCTGGCCCTGTCGTACGCCAAGGGCATCGGTGGCACCCGCGCCGGCGTCATCAAGACGACGTTCACCGAGGAGACCGAGACCGACCTGTTCGGTGAGCAGGCTGTTCTCTGCGGTGGTACGGCCGCGCTGGTCAAGGCAGGCTTCGAGACGCTGACCGAGGCCGGCTACCAGCCGGAGATCGCGTACTTCGAGTGCATGCACGAGCTGAAGCTGATCGTCGACCTCATGTACGAGGGCGGCCTGGAGAAGATGCGCTGGTCGGTCTCCGAGACCGCCGAGTGGGGCGACTACGTCACCGGCCCGCGGATCATCACGGACGCCACCAAGGCCGAGATGAAGAAGGTCCTCGCCGAGATCCAGGACGGCACCTTCGCGCGCGAGTGGATGGCCGAGTACCACGGTGGTCTGAAGAAGTACAACGAGTACAAGACCGCGGACTCCGAGCACCTGCTGGAGACCACGGGCAAGGAGCTGCGCAAGCTCATGTCGTGGGTCAACGACGAGGCGTAGGTCTTCACGGATGGGGCCACGGCGCTTGCTGTGGCCCCATTGCCGAACCATGGACGGGGCCTTGTCCGTGGCGCCAGCCACGGATGAGTGATCCTTCCGCAGGGGCGCAAGCCGATCTTCGCCGCGCCACTAGACTGCCGTACTAATACGCGTCAGGCCCACAGTGTCGTGCGTCTTCCACGCGGCTAGCACCCCTCCACCGCATGCGGCCGTCGGGACGGCCGTCCGCATTGGATATGTGAGGACTCACGTGAGCTCGAAACCTGTCGTACTCATCGCTGAAGAGCTGTCGCCCGCGACCGTCGACGCACTCGGCCCGGACTTCGAGATCCGGCACTGCAACGGAGCGGACCGAGCCGAACTGCTCCCCGCCATCGCGGACGTCGACGCGATTCTGATCCGCTCGGCCACCAAGGTCGACGCGGAGGCGGTCGCCGCCGCCCGCAAGCTGAAGGTCGTCGCACGAGCCGGCGTCGGCCTCGACAACGTGGACGTGTCCGCCGCCACCAAGGCCGGCGTGATGGTCGTCAACGCCCCCACCTCGAACATCGTCACCGCCGCCGAACTGGCCTGCGGTCTGCTGCTGGCCACCGCGCGCCACATTCCGCAGGCCAACACCGCTCTCAAGAACCACGAGTGGAAGCGCAGCAAGTACACGGGCGTCGAGCTGGCCGAGAAGACCCTCGGTGTCGTCGGCCTCGGCCGTATCGGCGCGCTCGTCGCGCAGCGCATGTCGGCGTTCGGGATGAAGGTCGTCGCGTACGACCCGTACGTCCAGCCCGCGCGAGCCGCGCAGATGGGCGTCAAGGTGCTGTCCCTGGACGAGCTCCTCGAGGTCTCCGACTTCATCACCGTGCACCTGCCGAAGACGCCCGAGACCCTCGGTCTCATCGGTGACGAGGCGCTGCACAAGGTCAAGCCGAGCGTCCGGATCGTGAACGCCGCGCGTGGCGGGATCGTCGACGAGGAGGCGCTGTACTCGGCGCTCAAGGAGGGCCGCGTCGCCGGCGCCGGCCTCGACGTGTACGCGAAGGAGCCCTGCACGGACTCCCCGCTGTTCGAGCTGGACCAGGTCGTGTGCACCCCGCACCTCGGCGCGTCCACGGACGAGGCGCAGGAGAAGGCCGGCATCGCCGTCGCCCGCTCGGTGCGTCTCGCCCTCGCCGGTGAACTCGTGCCCGACGCGGTGAACGTCCAGGGCGGCGTCATCGCCGAGGACGTCAAGCCGGGCCTGCCGCTCGCCGAGAAGCTCGGCCGCATCTTCACCGCGCTCGCGGGCGAGGTCGCGGTCCGCCTCGACGTCGAGGTGTACGGCGAGATCACCCAGCACGACGTCAAGGTGCTCGAACTCTCCGCTCTGAAGGGCGTGTTCGAGGACGTTGTCGACGAGACCGTGTCGTACGTCAACGCCCCGCTGTTCGCCCAGGAGCGCGGCGTCGAGGTACGGCTGACGACCAGCTCGGAGTCGGCCGACCACCGCAACGTCGTCACCGTGCGCGGCACGCTCAGCAGCGGCGAGGAGGTGTCGGTCTCCGGCACGCTCGCCGGTCCCAAGCACCACCAGAAGATCGTCGCGGTCGGCGACTACGACGTCGACCTCGCGCTCGCCGACCACATGGTCGTCTTCCGGTACGCGGACCGGCCCGGTGTCGTCGGCACCGTCGGCCGGATCTTCGGTGAGGCCGGGATCAACATCGCCGGGATGCAGGTCTCCCGGTCGGTGGCCGGTGGCGAGGCGCTGGCCGTGCTCACCGTCGACGACACGGTGGCCCCCGGTGTGCTGACGGAGGTCTCCGAGGAGATCGGGGCGACGTCCGCCCGATCGGTCAACCTTGTGTAGGTGACCGTCACCTGGGGGCTGCCGCCCCCAGACCCCGGCCACGGCCCTGAACGGGCCTGGTCCCCGATCGCCGGACGGGCTGAGGTTTCTCTCCCCGTCCGGCGTTTTCAGTTCACCTCCTTGACGCGCACCGCCAGCACCGCTGCCCCCAGCAGCACCACCACCCCGGCGACCGCGGCCGCCTGCATCCCATGGGCGTACGCCTCCCGGGCCGCCGTGACCAGCGCGTCTCCCGTGCGCGCCGGGAGCTGGTGGGCCACAGCCAGGGCGCCGCCCAGGGTCTCGTGGGCTGCGGGCGGGGCCGAGGCCGGGATGCCGTGGCGGTAGACCGCCGTACCGATCGAGCCCAGTACGGCCATGCCGAGCGCGCCGCCGAACTCGGCGCCGGTCTCCAGCAGGGAGGAGGCGGTGCCCGCCCGGTCGACCGGGGCGGTGCTCAGGCCCAGGTCCATCATCTGGGACATCACGGTGACGATGCCGGCCGCGAGGACGCCCGCGCCGGCCAGTACCAGCCACAGTGAGTCGGTGCCCACCAGGGCCAGCAGCCCGTATCCGCAGGCCGCCGTGACGAAGCCGCCGGCGACGACCTGGGCGCGCGGCACGCCCCGCTGGACCAGGGTGGCGGCGACCGGAGCGGCGACGCCGACCAGGACCGTCGGCACCAGGCCCCACAGCGCGGCCTCCAGGGAGCTCTTGCCGAGCACCGACTGGAGGTACTGCGTGGTGAAGTACGCCGACCCCATCATCGCGAACGCGGAGATCAGGTTCAGCGAGACCGCCGGGCCGAAGCCGCGTCCCCGGAACAGCGCGGGGGAGATGAGGGGCGAGGCCGTCGTGCGCTGGCGCTGGACGAAGAGGTACGCGAAGAACAGGCCGACGGTGACGCAGAGGACGTACTCGGTGTGCCAGCCCTCCGACGGGATCTCCTTGAGGCCGTAGATCACGGGGAGGACCGCCGCCATCGACAGGGGGACGCTGAGGAGGTCGAAGCGGCCCGGGGCCGGGTCCTTCGACTCGGGGAGCAGGATCGGGCCCAGGACCAGCAGCAACGCCATCGCGGGCAGGTTGACCAGGAAGACCGAGCCCCACCAGAAGTACTCGACCAGCAGTCCGCTCATCACCGACCCGAGGGCGATGCCGCCGGTCATCACACCGGACCACAGGCCGATCGCCTTGGCGCGCTGCCCGGGGTCGCGGAACATCGTGCGGATCAGGGCCATCGTCGACGGCATCAGGGTCGCGCCGCCGATGCCGAGGACCGCGCGGGCGGCGATCAGGGTCTCGGCGCTGTTCGCGTACGCGGCCAGCAGCGACCCCGCGCCGAAGGCGGCGGCGCCGATGAGCAGGAGCCTGCGGCGTCCGATGCGGTCGCCGAGCGAGCCCATCGTCATCAGCAGGCCGGCCAGCACGAAGGCGTAGATGTCGAAGATCCACAGCTGCTGGGTGCCGGTCGGTTCCAGGTCCGCGCTGATCGCGGGGACCGCGAAGTAGAGGACGGAGACGTCCATCGAGACCAGCAGCAGCGGCAGCATCAGTACGCCCAGCGCGGTCCATTCGCGGCGGCCCGCGCGGGGCGTGGCCGGACGTGAACTTGTTGTCGTTCCAGGGGAGTTCGTCATGACCGCGAATGTACACACGTATTAGACGATCGTCTAGAACGCTTGTATAGAACGATTGTCTTGAACGTTCGTATGGGACACCTGTGTAATACGCTGACGCCATGGGACACCGTGAGGATCTACTCGAAGGCGCCAAGCGCTGCCTGCTGGAGAAGGGCTTCGTGCGTACGACCGCGCGCGACATCGTCAAGGAGTCGGGGACCAATCTGGCGTCGATCGGCTACCACTACGGTTCCAAGGACAAGCTCCTCGCGGAGGCGTACGTCTCCCTGGTGGAGGGGCTCTCCGACGACTTCACCCCCGCCGTGGGGACGGGCGGCGACACCGAGGCCGGCTCGCTCGACCGGTTCGAGGAGGTCTGGGCGAACATCATCCAGACCATGCGGGAGCCCGGTTCGTTGTGGCGCCTGAGTGTGGAGATCGTGGCCATGGGGGACCAGCTGCCCACCGTCCGCGACCACTTGGCGCAGGCTCAGCGCGAGGCGGGGCGCGGCATCATCCCGCTGTTCCTCGGAGGGCGCGAGGAGGACGTGCCGGAGGCGGACGTCGACTCAGTAGGCCAGTTCTACAACACCCTGATGACCGGGCTCATCTGCCAGTACGTCTTCGATCCGGCAACGGCACCGACCGCGGATCAGCTCACCGAGGGGCTGCGGCGGGTCATCGGGGCAGCGGCGCTCTAGAGTCGCGCACGCTTCAGCGCCATGTGCAGCAGGAGGCGGTCCTCCCCGTCGTCCAGGTCCAGACCCGTCAGCTGCTCCACCCGGGACAGGCGGTAGTACAGCGTCTGGCGGTGGATGCCCAGCTCCGCCGCGGTGCGGCCCGCCTGGCCGGCCCGGTCGAGGTAGATCTCGGCGGTGCGCGCCAGCTCGTGGTGGGCGGGGGAGAGCAGGGTGCGTACGGCGGGGTCCTGGGCCGTGTCCCGGGGGAGCGCCGTGAGGAGGCGGTACGGGCCGATCGCGCCCCACTCCGCGACCGGGCCGAGGTGCGGCTGTGCCAGGGCCGCGCGGGTCGCCGCCGAGGCCTCCTGCCAGGCGGCGGACAGCTCGGCGAGGCCGGTGCGGGGGGCGCCGACGCCGGCCGCGACCGCACCCTCGGTCTCCTTCAGGAGCCGGGCCGCCGCCGTCAGCGCCGGGGCGTGCACGTCCGTCGCGCGCAGCCGGACCAGCAGTGCCAGGCTCTGGGCCGCCGTGCCCCACGGCACCGTGCACACCGCCGTCGCGTGCGGCACCGTACGGGCCGACGGGGCGTCGTCCGGGTCCGCCGACGGCCAGGGCGCCACGCACACCACCGCGTGCGGGCCCTCGCCGCGAGCCCCCAGGGCCGTACGCAGCGCCGCCACCGCCATGTCCCGCTGCCAGCCGCGCTCGGCGGTCAGGACGGCGCGGAACTCGCGGGTCAGGTCGGCCCCCGCCTGCGCCTCGTCCGCCAGCAGGGCGCCGATCCGGTCCGTCACCTCCATGGCCGCCGTCAGCTGCTCCGCCGAGGGCCCCGGATCGTCGTCCAGCAGCCAGACGTAACCGAGCACGACACCCCGATGGCGTACGGGGAGACAGATCCGCCCCCGGTACACCCCGGCCGCCGGTGTCGGCGGGATGCGGACGGGACCGGTCGCCCGCGTGATGCCGAAGCCCTCGAACCACGAGCGGACCGTCGGTGTCGAGCGCCGGGTGAGGATCGAGCGCGCCCGGACCGGGTCCAGGGCGGACGCGTCCAGCTCACCCTCGCTGTCGTACGTACCGAAGGCGAGCAGCTCGAAGTCGCGGTTCTCCAGCGTCGCGGGGGCGCCGAGAAGCTCCGAGATGTCGTCCACCAGTTCCTGGTAGTCGCTGTGGTGGTCGCCGGTCGACTGGCTCATCCGGGCAATTCTTGCGCATTCCCGCACCGCCTTCAGACATCTGTATGAGATCTGGGGCACGGATGCGTGACAGCTGTCGATGGCTCACGATCGGAGGGATCCTTAGGTTTCACGGTGGTTCTCCGTTTACCGGCCTTTTGTGGAGGTGCCCCGTGCTGGGACCCGTGATTCTCGCCGCCTCGCGCAGCGACCGGATGCGCCGACTGATCTCGGCCGCCCCGGTGACCAGGCCGGTCGTCGACCGCTTCATCCCCGGCGAGACGGTCGACGACGTCGTCCCGATCGTCCAGGACCTCACCGACCGGGGCCTGGAAGTCACCCTCGACGTGGTCGGCGAGGACATCACCACCCCCGCGCAGGCCGCCGCAGCCCGGGACGCCTATCTGGAGCTGGCCGAGCGGCTCGGCGAACTGGAACTGGGCACCCGCGCCGAGATGTCCGTCAAGCTGTCGCTGTTCGGGCAGGCGCTGGAGGGCGGCCACGAGCTGGCCCTCGCCAACATCCGGCCCGTCGTCGAGGCGGCCGATGCGATCGGGACGACGGTCACGCTCGACGCGGAGGACCACACCACCCTCGACTCGATGTTCGCCATCCACGAGGAACTCCGGAAGGACTTCCCGCAGACCGGCTGCGTGATCCAGGCCTACCTGCACCGCACCGAGGCCGACGCCCGCCGCCTCGCCGACAGCGGCAGCCGCGTACGGCTGGTGAAGGGCGCGTACAACGAGCCCGCCGATGTCGCCCACCAGCAGAAGTCCGAGACCGACAAGGCGTACGTCCGGATCCTCCGCATCCTGATGGAGGGCGAGGGGTACCCGATGATCGGCTCCCACGACCCGCGCCTCATCTCGATCGCCCAGGAACTCGCCCGGCGCGCGAGCCGCAAGCCCGACGAGTACGAGTTCCAGATGCTCTACGGGATCCGCAGCGACGAGCATCTGCGGCTCGCCGCCGAGGGCCACCGGATGCGCGTCTACACCGCCTACGGCACGGACTGGTACGGGTACTTCATGCGGCGGCTGGCCGAGCGCCCCGCCAACCTTCTGTTCTTCGGACGTTCGGTCCTCACCAAGGGCTGAGGCCAACCACCCCGCTCAGTTAAGGAGTTACGGACACCATGGACGCCGTCACCCAGGTCCCCACCCCCGTCAACGAGCCGGTGCACGGCTACGCTCCCGGCTCGCCCGAACGAGCCCGGCTCGAAGGCAAGTTGAAGGAGCTGGCCGAGAACCCCGTCGACCTGCCGATGACCATCGGCGGCGAGCGGCGGATGGGCGGCGGCGATCGTGTCGACGTCGTCCAGCCGCACAACCACAAGGCCCGCCTCGGCACGTACGCCAACGCCACGCGGCAGGACGCCCAGGACGCGGTCGACGCGGCCCTCGCCGCCGCGCCCGCCTGGCGCGCGATGGCGTTCGACGACCGGGCCGCGATCATCCTGCGCGCCGCCGAACTGCTGGCCGGCCCCTGGCGCGAGACCCTCGCCGCCTCCACCATGCTCGGCCAGTCGAAGACCGCCCAGCAGGCCGAGATCGACTGTCCCTGCGAACTGGTCGATTTCTGGCGCTTCAACGTCAAGTACGCCCGCGACCTCCTCGCCGAGCAGCCGCCCGCCAACTCCCCGGGTGTCTGGAACCGTCTCGACCACCGCCCCCTCGAAGGCTTCGTCTACGCGATCACCCCCTTCAACTTCACGGCGATCGCGGGCAATCTGCCGACCGCGCCCGCGCTCATGGGCAACGTGGTGGTGTGGAAGCCGTCGCCGACGCAGACCCACGCCGCCGTACTCCTCATGCAGTTGCTGGAGGAGGCCGGGCTGCCCAAGGGCGTCATCAACCTCGTCACCGGTGACGGCATCGAGGTGTCCAAGGTGGCCCTGGAACACCGGGACCTGGCCGGGATCCACTTCACGGGGTCGACCAAGACCTTCCAGTACCTGTGGAAGACGGTCGGTGCGAACATCGAGAAGTACCGCTCGTATCCGCGTCTCGTCGGCGAGACCGGCGGCAAGGACTTCGTCGTCGCCCACCCGAGCGCCGACCGGGCCGTGTTGAAGACGGCGCTCACCCGTGGCGCCTTCGAGTACCAGGGGCAGAAGTGCAGCGCGACCTCCCGCGCCTACATCCCCGCGTCGATCTGGAACGACGGCTTCCGTGAGGAGTTCGCCGCCGAGGTCGACTACTTGACCATGGGTGACGTCACCGACCTCGCCAACTTCGTCGGCGCCGTCATCGACGAGCGGGCGTTCGCCAAGAACAAGGCCGCCGTCGACCGCGCGAAGGCCGACCCGACGTGCACGATCGTGGCGGGCGGCTCGTACGACGACTCGGTGGGCTGGTTCGTCCGTCCGACGGTCGTGGAGTGCACGGACCCGGCCAACGAGGTGTTCACCACTGAGTACTTCGGCCCGTTTCTCGCCGTGCATGTCTACGAGGATGCCGAGTACGACGCGATGCTGGCCCAGATGGAGTCCGTGTCCGACTACGCCCTCACCGGCGCGGTCGTCTCGGGCGACCGTGCGGCAGCCGCGTACACGATGGAGAAGCTGCGCTACGCGGCCGGCAACTTCTACATCAACGACAAGTCGACCGGCGCGGTCGTCGGGCAGCAGCCGTTCGGCGGGGGACGCGCGTCCGGCACGAACGACAAGGCCGGCGCCCCGCAGAACCTGATGCGCTGGACCCTGACCCGCGCCATCAAGGAGACCCTGGTCGCGCCGACCGACTACACGTACCCGCACATGGGCTGAAACTCCTTCGCGTGTCAGGTCAGGGGCCGGGCAGACTCGGCCCATGACCTGGACGCGGAGCGAGACGGAGACCGTGACGGCCGACGACGGGGCCGGGTTGTGGGCCCACCGGTCGGGTCGGGGCGAGGAACCGCTGGTGCTGTGCCACGGCGGGCCCGGACTGTGGGACATGTTCGAGGATGTCGCCGGACTCCTCGGGGACCTGGCCTCGGTGGTCCGCTGGGACCAGCGCGGCTGCGGACGCTCGGACCCGCGCGACGGGCCGTGGACGAGTGAGCGGGCCGTCGCCGATCTCGACGCCGTACGGGGGCACTTCGGCCTGGAGCGCATGACACTGCTCGGACACTCCTGGGGTGCGCAACTCGCCCTGAGCTACGCGCTGGCCCATCCGGAGCGGGTCCGGGCCCTGGTCTATGTGAGCGGCACGGGAATAGGCCCGGACGCCGACTGGCACGCCGCCTACCTGCACAACTTCCGCACCCGACTTGCCGAGTCGCCCGAACTCCACGCCCGCTGGAGCGAGTTGACGGACCGTCGGCCGCAACTGTCCGAGGCGGAGGCGCGCGAGAGTGCCGTACTCCAGTGGTCGGTCGAATTCGAAGAGCGTGAGCGGGCGTTGGAGCATGCGGGGCGCATGGCCGATCCCTGGTTCGGCGTCAACTTCGGCTGCAACCAGGCCTTCAACGCCGAGCGGAAGCGGATCTGGGGCACACCCGACCTGTACGACCGCTGCCGGGCGCTCGACCTCCCCGTGGTCATCGTCGACGGGGTGGCCGACATCCGCCCCCGCACAGCGGTGGACTCCCTGGAACGGGCCCTGCCGCGCGTACGGAGGGTGGTCCTGCCGGAAGCCGGGCATCTCCCCTGGGTCGAGGATCCGGCGGGCTTCCGGCAGGCGGTCGCGACGGTGTGGTGAGCGGCCGCGTCGTCAGTTCTCGCAGGTCGTACGGCCCGGGTGCCAGCGGCAGGCCAGCGCGGCGAAGCCGCCGTCCGCGACCACCGGTACGGCGAGGGTGGCGCCGCCGCTCACGACATGCCCCTCCCGGACCAGGGCACCCGACGGGCCGTCCGTCACCGTCTCCACCAGCCAGCGCCCGGCACCGAGCCGCAGCGGTACGTCCGCTGTGTGCGCCGGGCCCGCGAACGTGCCGCCGATGAACCACCGTCCGTCCGCGGCCCGTCGGGCGAGTACGGCGGCCCGGCCCGGGTCACCGGTCAGCAGCCGTGTCTCCTCCCAGCGCTCGGGCAGCTGCTCCAGATAACGGCGGGCCTCGGGACGGGCGTCGTACGACTCCGGAGTGCCGGCGAGATTCTGGATGCCCGACTCGTAGAGCACCGTCAGGCCCAACTCACCCGCGTCGGAAGCGACGTTGGGGCGGAACGGGCGGTGGAAGGCGGCCGGGGTGAAGTCCATCGAGCCGATCACGTTACGGGTGAAGGGGAGCGCGGCCAGCTGCTCGGCGGTGTTGTTGCGCTTCTCCTCGCCGCCCACGCCCTCCATCGTCATGACCTGCGGCCAGGTGCGCTGCATGCCCTTCGGGATCGTCGAGCCATGGAAGTTGACGAGGAGGTGGTGGCGGGCTGTCGACTCCAGGGCCTCGTCGTACCAGCGCATCCGGTCCTGCGACTCCGAGTCCATGAAGTCGATCTTCACGCCCTTGACGCCCCAACTCGCCAGCGTGCCCAGCCACTTCTCGCGTTCCACCGGGTCGGTGAGGAGGGTGTAGTGCAGCCAGACCTGGATGCCGACGCCCTTCGCCGCCGCGTACCGCACGAGTTCCGGCATCCAGCTGTTCGTCTGCCACTCCGGGTCGATGACGTCCCACTCCCCGGGCTTGTAGTACCAGCCCGCGTCGACGACCTCGTACGGCCACTTCCGCGCGGCCGCGTAGTCGACGTACTTCTTCTGCGCCGCCAGGCTCTGCCCGGCCTCCTTGCCGCCCGCGAGCCAGGTCCACAGGGCCGGGCCCGGCGCGATCCAGGACGTGTCCCGGACCTTGGAGGGCGCGGCGAGGTCGTCCACGAGGGTCGACTCTGTCACGGTGGCCAGGTCGCCGGTGACGATCGTGCGCCAGGGGGTCGTCAACGGGCCTGTCGTCTCGACCGGTTCGTCGTTCCAGAGGCTCACCTTGTACGTCGGTGAGCCCGCCTCGTGCGTCAAGTGGGCGCCCGAGTAAGTGCCGTTGAGGTCCGACTCGGCGATCAGCGCATAGCCGCCGGGGGTGTTGAAGAGGGCCTGCATCGAGTACGCGCCCGCCGGGGCCGTCGCCGCCGACTCGTAGCGTTTGAAGGGGAGTTCGTTGTCGGCGCGGTAGGCGTTGATGACGGCCTGGGTGTCCGTGGGGAGGGTGAAGGCGGAGGTCTCGCGCAGGACGTTTCCGGTGGTGCGCGGCAGGACGTAGCGGTAGGCGACGCCGTCGCCGGCCACCCGGACCAGCAGGTCGAGGCGGGCGCCCTCGGCTGTGCGGAAGCGGAAGCGGGACTCGGTCATCCGGGCAACTCGCTTGCGGGACTTGCCTGTTGTGGCCGTGTAGTGCTCGCTGACGGTCCTGGTGGTGCGGCCCGTCAACTCCAATCCCTTGGAGAAGTCGGCCTGTTCGGTGACCAGGCCCAGGGGAGAAGGGGCGAGGACCTCTTCGCCGGCGCGTCTCACCGTGAGGGTCGGGTGGCCGTCGGCCGGGTCGAGCGCGACGACGGCCGTGGGGGAGGAGCCGGGCGGGGCCTTCACCTCCCAGGACGCCGCCGTCCCGGTAGGCGCTCCTGCCGGAAGAGCCGTCACCGCGGTGGCGAGTAAGGCAGAGCAGAGTGTCAGCGCGATCGACATGAAGTACCCCTTCAGCCGTTCAGTCATCCGATGACTGTGAGGCTGGTGGGTGGGAATGTGGCTGTCAAGGTGTCGCGCAGCGCATTTTGCGGGTTAGAGGTCGGATTAATTGGGCCTCGGTATGCCCCGGTGGCTCGGCCCGGCTCGGGATACTGAGGTCATGGCCCCCACGCTGCGCACTGCCCACACGGCCGACCTCACCGCCGCCGAACTCGTCGCCGCCCGTGCTCTCCTGGACGCCGCGTTCGACGACGGCTTCTCCGGCGAGGACTGGGAGCATGCGCTCGGCGGCATCCATGCCCTCGTCCACGACGGCAGCGGTCTCCTCGCCCACGGCTCGGTCGTCATGCGGCGCGCACTCCATCGGGGCCGCTGGCTGCGCGTCGGCTATGTGGAAGCGGTCGCCGTCCGCGCCGACGCCCGCCGTCGCGGCCTCGGTGGGCGAGTGCTGGGCGCGCTGGAGCGATACGTCGACGGGGGCTACGACTTCGGTGCGCTCTCCGCGAGCGCCGACGGCTCCGCCCTCTACGCGGCCCGCGGCTGGCAGCTCTGGCCGGGCCGGATCAGCGCCCTCGGTCCGGACGGTGTGGTCCACCTTCCGGAAGAGGAGGGCAGTGTCTTCGTACGTCCGGGCGCTGTCGGTTCGCTCGACCCGGCGGACGGTCTGGTCTTCGACTGGCGGGATGGTGACCTGCTGTAGGCGATGCCGTAAAAGGCCAGGTCAGTGGGGTGTGACCCAATCGACCGTCTCAGATAGTAGGAAGTCCGAGTAATTGTGGAGACAGATGCCCGGTCCTCGCCTAGCTTTGTAGAAGCCGAACGTCTCGCTCGACCAAGCGAATGACGGTCGTGAGCCGGTGCTCCGTGCAGGCAACCCCTGCGGCACCGCTGCTCCCCGTCCCACCCGGCGTCTCGAATCCCCCCTTCCGGGCTTCCG
Organism: Streptomyces sp. NPDC020898; assembly: GCF_044333925.1. Classification (NCBI taxonomy): domain Bacteria; kingdom Bacillati; phylum Actinomycetota; class Actinomycetes; order Kitasatosporales; family Streptomycetaceae; genus Streptomyces; species Streptomyces sp. NPDC020898. The sequence continues at coordinate 164,215 of NZ_JBIRRV010000010.1, read as the reverse complement.
GAATCCTTTGAAGGAGTCGATCTCCCATGGCCGAGACGACCGTCCGCCGCCGAGTCCGCCACGTCTCCCCGACGAGCGAGTCCGACCGCAAGAACGCCGCAGCGGCCCTCCAGCGCGCCCTCGACCGCAGGGACAACGGCGGCCAGACCGGCCACTGAGGCAGCTCGTCAGCCCCGCCGCACCTCGAAGTAGTCGATCCGCTCCCCGCTCTGCGCCAGTGCCGACACCCTGAGCCGGGGAGCCGCGCCCGGTGCGCCCGCCTCCGCCTCCACCGAGAGGAAGGAGAAGCCGGTGTACCGCACCCGTGACCACTCCACGGTGTCCTCGTGCCGCTCCTGCGACTTCGTCCAGTAGTAGCTCTTCACCGACTCCCGGTCGGCGACCTTCCCCTCGAAGCTGTCCTTCACCCCGTACGGGAAGCTGTACAGGCTCTTGCCCGCGCCGCCCGCCGTGACGTACACGGTCCCGTCCCGCGTCGGGTCGGTCGACGCGCCGACCGGCACCCGCCTGCCCACCCGGCCGGCCCTGAGGGCGTCCGTCCGCTCGTACACATGGTTGTGGCCGTTGATCACCAAGTCCACCTGGTGCTTGTCGAAGAGCGGCAGCCAGGCGTCCCGTACGCCGCCGTCGGAGGCGTGGGTGGACGTCGAGTACGTGCAGTGGTGGAAGAAGACCACGACGAAGTCGATCGCGTCCGACGCACGCAGCTCGGCGAGCCGCCGGTCCAGCCAGGCCGTCTGGCGGCCGTCCGTGTGCCCCAGGTTCGCCGGGATCTCCCACGACACGTCGTTCGCGTCCAGCGCCACGACCCCGACGTTGCCGTACGTGAACGAGTAGGCGCCCGGGGTGTTTTGGGGGTCGAAGCCGTTGTCCGGGAGCGACCAGCGGGCCGACTGGCCGCCGTAGCCGTTGGGTGAGTACCAGGCCTCCATGTCGTGGTTACCGGTCGTCACCATCCACGGCACCGACCTCGCGACCGTCTCGGTCTGCTTCAGGAACAGGTCCCAGGCGGTCGGGTCGTAGCTGTCGGACTTCTCGCCGTGGCCGGTGACGTCCGCGTAGCAGATGTCGCCCGCGTGGAGGTGGAAGGCGGGGTTCCGGCCGAGGATCACCTTGTCGTTGGCGAGCGCCTCGGGGGTTACGCCCTGGTCGCCGAAGGCCGTGAACACGAAGCTCGCGGGCGCGGTGGCGGGGGCCGTGCGGAACGTGCCGAGCGTGGCGCGGTGCGCGCGGGACGCCGGGTCGAAGCCCTCGTGGCCGACGCCGTAGTAGTACGTCGTCCCGGGGCGCAGTCCGTCGAGGGCCGCGTGCACGTAGTACTGGTCCAGGTCGAGGCGGATGCCCGGCAGACCCGGCGTGCGCAGGGGTCGGAGTTCGGCCTCGATGCGGCGGCTGAGGTCGCCGGGCGTCGGCCCGATGCGTACGTACGGCTTCCTGACCGCGAACGGGACCTGCCAGGAGATCCGCATCCGCGTCTTCGGATCGGCGCCGAAGGCGAGGTGGCGGCCGAAGGGGACGACGGCGGAACCCGGCACCTGGCCGGTCGCGGGGTTCGCGGGGCCCGTGCTCGACGTGCAGCCGGTGACCAGCGCGCCGCCGGCCAGCGCGCCCGCCGTCACCAGCGCGCGGCGCCGGGTGAACCGCGTGCGCAGGTACTCGTACTGCTCCGCCATGCTCATCCGGCGGGCCAGTTGCGGCGGAATGCCGACGTTCGGGGTGTCCATAGGATGCGAACCTCCCAGCAATCCCCAACGTCCGCCACACATACGGGTGAACGGCAGCCTAAGAGCGGTCGCCGCCGTTCGCCTCGTCCGGCGCGGAGTGTCCGTATCGCGGACAACGCGTGTCATCCCATGGGACCAGGAGTACGGTGCCGGTATGTCTCGCAGCATCAATCTCGCAGTGATTCCCGGTGACGGCATCGGCCAGGAGGTCGTGGCCCAGGGGCTCAAAATCCTCTCCGCCGTCCTTCCGCAGGATGTGAAGCTGGAGACCAAGGAGTTCGACTTCGGCGCCCGGCGCTACCACGCCACCGGTGAGACCCTCACCGACGCCGACGTCGAGGCGCTCAAGAAGCACGACGCGATCCTGCTCGGTGCGATCGGTGACCCGTCGGTCCCGTCCGGGGTCCTGGAGCGCGGCTTCCTGCTCAAGCTCCGCTTCCTCTTCGACCACCACGTGAACCTGCGTCCGTCGAAGCTGCTCCCCGGTGTGGCCACCCCGCTGGCCGGCCAGCCCGAGATCGACTTCATCGTGGTCCGCGAGGGCACCGAGGGCCCGTACACCGGCAACGGCGGCACGATCCGCAAGGGCACCCCGCACGAGGTCGCCACCGAGGTCTCCGTGAACACGGCCTTCGGTGTCGAGCGCGTGGTCCGGGACGCCTTCGCCCGCGCCCAGGCCCGCCCCCGCAAGAAGCTCACGCTGGTCCACAAGAACAACGTGCTGGCGTTCGCCGGTCACCTGTGGACGAACGTCTTCAACCGGGTGGCCGAGGAGTTCCCCGACGTCACCACGGACTACATCCACGTGGACGCCGCGACGATCTACCTCGTCACGGACCCCGCGCGCTTCGACGTGATCGTCACCGACAACCTCTTCGGCGACATCATCACCGACCTCGCCGCGGCCGTCTCCGGCGGCATCGGCGTCGCCGCGAGCGGGAACATCAACCCGTCCGGCGAGTTCCCCTCGATGTTCGAGCCCGTGCACGGCTCGGCCCCGGACATCGCCGGGCAGGGCAAGGCCGACCCCAGCGCCACCGTCCTGTCCGTCGCCCTCCTGCTGCGCCACCTCGGCTACGAGGCCGAGGCCGTCCGCATCGAGGACGCCGTCACCGCCGACCTCGCGGAGCGCGGCACCACGGTCCGTACGACCGACGAGATCGGCGACGCCCTCGCCGTACGAGTAGCCGGCTGACCCGCGGCGCTCACTCGAACGATTTTCGAAGCCGCCGGTCGCATATGCACCCGGCGGCTTCTCTTATGTCCCCGCCGGGTGTCACCATCATCCCCTGGGTCGCATTCACGCCCTTTTCGTCCATGGCCTCGCTCGCGCGATAATCGAACGCGGAGCCGTGGACCGAGGGAATGCTCGGACGTCCTATCACTGGCCACCAGTTGCTGGTCACTGGCGGTCACGGGCGTGGGCGCGGCCCGTCACACACACATTCGGTGAAGGACAAGCACTCATGACGACGCCCACGATCGAGCTCAAGCCCTCGGCCTCGCCACTTTCCGGCGCGGAGCGCGAGGCGATCCTGGCCAATCCCGGCTTCGGCCGCCACTTCACCGACCACATGGTGACGATCAAGTGGACCGAGGGCCGCGGCTGGCACGACGGCCAGCTCGTCCCGTACGGCCCGCTCTCGATCGACCCCGCGAACATGACCCTGCACTACGCGCAGGAGATCTTCGAGGGACTCAAGGCCTACCGCCGGCCCGACGGCTCCGTCGCCATCTTCCGCCCGGAGAAGAACGCCCAGCGCTTCCAGAGCTCCGCCCGGCGTCTCGCGATGCCCGAACTGCCCGTCGACACGTTCCTCGAGGCCATCGACGTGCTCGTCCAGCAGGACCGCGACTGGGTGCCCGCGCACGGCGGCGAGGAGTCCCTCTACCTGCGCCCCTTCATGATCGCCACGGAGGTCGGGCTCGGCGTCAAGCCCGCCAACGAGTACCTGTTCCTGGTGATCGCGTCGCCCGCCGGTGCCTACTTCCCCGGTGGCGTGAAGCCCGTCTCCATCTGGCTCTCCACGGACCGCGTCCGCGCCGTCCCCGGTGGTGTGGGCGACGCCAAGACGGGCGGCAACTACGCGGCCTCCCTGCTCGCCCAGGCCGAGGCCGCCGAGCAGGGCTGCGCCCAGGTCTGCTACCTCGACGCGGTCGAGCACAAGTGGATCGAGGAACTCGGCGGTATGAACCTGTACTTCGTGTACGGGGACAGGATCGTCACGCCGTCGCTGACGGGCTCCATCCTGGAGGGCGTCACCCGTGACTCGCTCCTCACTGTGGCCCGAGACCTCGGCTACACCGCCGAGGAGGGCCGTATCTCCGTCGACCAGTGGCAGCGCGACGCCGAGAACGGCACGCTGACCGAGGTCTTCGCCTGCGGTACGGCGGCCGTCATCACGCCGGTCGGCACGGTCAAGCGCACCGGTGCGGAGTGGCAGCAGAGCGGTGGCGAGCCTGGTGAGGTCACGCTGCGGTTGCGTGAGGCGCTGCTCGACATTCAGCGGGGGACGGCGTCGGACGCGCACGGTTGGATGCGGGTTCTCGGCTGAGGGCTTGGCGGGCGGTAGGCGGTTGTTGTTTGGCTGCGGGTCGGTGGGGGCTGGTCGCGCAGTTCCCCGCGCCCCTGTAAGGCGCCCCTGCGGGGGCGCCTTACAGGGGCGCCTGCACGGGCGCGCGCCCGCAGGGTTTTTTCTCGCGGACGTTCGAGTGTGCGTCCGGGTTGTACGCAATTTGACCGATTGACCCTGTCGTGTGTGGTGCGTTTGCCTCGGGGGGAGGCAAGCGTCCGTGGGGACTTCAGGGGGAAAGATGTCCAGAGCCACAGGTGTGTCAGGGGTCTGTTTAGGGGCGGCGCTGCTGCTGACGGGGGGCGCGACGACCGCGTCTGCCGCGCCGCATGCGCCTCGGGTGGAGCGGGTGAGTGTCGCTGCCGACGGCACTCAGGGGGACGGTGACTCGGCGAGTGCCGCGATCAGTGCCGACGGCCGTCATGTCACGTTCACGTCCACCGCGCCGAGCTTCGGCTGCGCGCGGTTCTCCATGTGCCTGCTCGTGAAGGGCCTGGCCGACGGTGGGGTCACCAGGATCGACCTCGGCAGCGGCCACACCTACGGCTCGCCGATGCCGAGCGCCGACGGCAGCCGTATCGCCTACTCCGCGGGCACCCGGTTCCTGTCCCCGTACCTCTACGACCGTGCCAGCGGCCGCTCGGAGCGGCTGTGGCCCGAGAACCCGCCCGGCTCCAACGAGTTGGGCCGCGTCCAGTCGATCAGTCCGGACGGTACGCAGGTCGCGTACACCATCGGCAACCGCAACGGCTCGGCCAACTTCCGGCTGTTGTACGTACGGGACACGGCAACCGGCGCCGACACCCTGATCTCACCGGCCGAGGAGGGCGACAAGGCCGGGGCCTCGGTGAGCGGTGACGGCGAGCGGGTCGCGTACGGCGTCCGGGTCGACTCGGAGACGGACCCGGTCGACGTGTTCGTCACGGACCGGGCGACGGGTGAGCGCACGCAGGTCGACAAGGGCCTCGGCGCCGCCTACCTGGTCCGCATCACCGCGGACGGCCGGCGTGTCCTCCTGAACGCCGAGAGCGGTGTGTACCTTCACGACCTGCGCACGGGCGAGTCGCGGCGCGTGGCCGAGGGGACCGCGTCCTCGGCCACGGCGGACGGCCGGTACGCCGTCGTCTCGGGCGAGGACGGCACACGGGTGCGCGATCTGCGGAAGGGGCTTCGGGGGGCCGCCCTTCCGTGGAACTCCCAGGCGGGAGACGACGCGCTGACCGCCGACGGGCGTGCGGTGGCGTTCAGTTCGTCGGCTTCCCACCTGGTGCCGGACGACACCAACGACGAGTCCGACGTGTTCGTCTTCTCGGGCGCCCTGGGGAAGAACCCGGCCCCGATGCCGTCCGTCACCGAGCGGATCAGCATGACGTCGACCGGGCAGCAGCGGACCGAGGCGTCGTACGACCCGGTCATGGGGGAGAGCCGTGTCGTCGCCTTCACCTCGCGGGGCACCGACGACCCGGCGGACACGAACGTGTTCGTCAACGCGGCCGGCGGCATCTCCCAGGTCAACTCCACTGCCCAGGGCCCCTCGCACGAGGGCACGCCCTGCTACAGCGGACGCATGGTCGGCTACACGGCCCCGCTCGACGCCGACGGCGGCCCCGGGATCCACATCCGCAACCGCGCGGTCGGCAAGCTGTCCAGCCTCGGCTCCTACGGCGGCGTCCGCTTCACCTGGATGGGACAGCCCGCCGTGGATCCCACCTGCCAGTGGATCACCTACGCCGCCACCCTGCCCGCGACCGACTCCGACCCGGACCCCCAACCCCGCGTCTACCGCTTCCGGTTCCAGAACGGCGCCACCGACGTGGTCAGCGCGCCCACGGGCGAGGCGGCGGGCAACCCGTCGATCAACTACGACGGCCGGTACGTCGCTTTCGAACAGGGCGGTGACATCCACGTCCGCGACCTGGACACCGGTGACCTGGAGAAGGTCTCGGAGACAGGGCGGGCCTGGGCACCCTCCCTCAGTGCGGACGGCCGCAAGGTCGCCTTCCAGCAGGGCCGGTACATCCGCGTCCGTGACCTCGACACCGGGGCCACGACCCGGGTCAGGGGCACCGAGCCCTCGCTCGCCGGGACCGGTACGCATCTCGCGTACACCTCGGGCGGCACCGTGTACCTGCTCGAACTCGCCACAGGGAAGCGGCAGTTGGTCAGCGTCGACCGCTGGGGCGGCCGTAACGACCTCCCGGCGCGGAAGCCTTCGGTCAACGCCGACGGCACCGTTGTCGCGTTCGAGTCGGCATCATCCGATCTGGTGAAGGGGGACACCAACGAGGTATCGGACATCTTCCTGCGGACAGTCCAATGAGAACGACCAGCAACGGGGGAACAACCATGCACACGTCCAGCACAACGCATCGTCGCGCGGCTCTGGCGGTCGCCGTCGCAGCGGCCGTCGCCTCGGCGGCGCTCACCGCGCCCGCAGCGGGCGCCGCGCCCAGGGCCAAGGCCCCGCACACCGAGCCGATCAGCGTCACCCCGGAGGGGAAGGCGGGCAACGGCGTCACGCGCACATCCGTCATCAGCCGCAACGGCCGCCACATCGCGCTGACCTCGGACGCCGAGGACCTGGACCCGAACGTGCCGCACAGCGGCATGTACGTCCGCGACCCGCAGACCGGCAAGCTCCGCTTCGCGGGGTTCGGCGGCCTGCTGGCGATCCTCAACGACGGCCGCTACGTCTACATCGAGTACTCCGCGAACAAATCGGAGATCTGGATCCACACCATCGGATCAGGCGAGAGGGTGGGGTTCGGCCTGGAGATCCCCGAGGGCTTCACCGGGCTGCCCGCCGGCGTCTCCGTCAGCCCCAACGGCCGCTACGCCGTCTACACGCTCCAGGAGACCGCCGAGAGCAACAGCAGCGTGGTCTTCCTGCGTGACCGCGTCGCCGGCACCACTCAGCGGATCAGCCACCCCAGGCCGACCTGGGAGGCACGCAACGCCTTCCAGCCGACGGTCAGCGACGACGGGCGCCGCGTCGTCTACCAGTACAACTACATGAACGGCCCGCGCGGCGACGACTGGGGCGACGTCTGGATGTACGACCGCACCACCGGCAAGCACACCCAGATCGACCGCTCCCACGACGGCTCACCGACCGAGAAGGAGTCCCTGAACCCGTCCATCAGCGGCAACGGCCGTACGGTCGTCTTCGAGTCCCGGGACACGCACCTGGTCCCGGGCGACACCGACGTCAGCTGGAACGTGTTCGTGCACGACATCCGCACCGGCACCAACCAGCGCGTCCACGGCACCCAGGGCGGCCCCGGCGAGGTCTACACCCGCAACGCCGCGATCAGCGCCGACGGCCGCTACCTCACCTTCACCTCGGAGGTCACGGAGGCCGGCAGCCAGTACGGCAAGGAGTACCCCGTCTATCTGCGGGACCTGAAGAAGGGCACCACCACCCTGGTCACGCCCGACACCAGCGGTGGCACCGCGTCCGCCGACGTCCTGCCGGGCCGGATCGCCGACGGCGCCCGCAGGATCCTCTTCGAGTCCTCCGACCCGACACTGATCCCGGCCGGCGACACCAACGACGGCGCCGACGCGTTCGTACGGCACCTGAGGTGATCAGCTCAGTGCTCGCATCCTGAGACGGACGGTGAGCACGGGGGCGGTCTGTGCCAGACTGCCTCCGTGCTCTCGTTCGCCACGATTATTGGCAGCAGGCGCGCCGGTCCGCAGTGACCACCACGTACGACCAGGTACGGGTGGCCTCTTCGTCCTCGACCCGCGCGCAGACCTCTCGCACCCGCGAGGGGTTTTTCGCTTTTCTGGCCCACCTCCAGCCAAAGAAGCAGCGCGAGGGATCATTGAGGGACGGTGGAGCCGGTCATTCCGGTAAAGACCGAGATCGACATCCCCAGGAGCCTTGAACCATGACGGAAACCAGCGAACTCGACGACTCGTTCCACGTCTTCGACACCACCCTGCGCGACGGCGCCCAGCGCGAGGGCATCAACCTCACCGTCGCCGACAAGCTGGCCATCGCACGGCACCTGGACGACTTCGGCGTCGGCTTCATCGAGGGCGGCTGGCCGGGCGCCAACCCGCGTGACACCGAGTTCTTCGCCCGCGCCCAGCAGGAGATCAACTTCCGCAACGCCCAGCTGGTCGCCTTCGGCGCCACCCGCCGGGCCGGCGGCAAGGCGAGCGAGGACCCGCAGGTCAAGGCCCTCGTGGACTCCGGCGCACCCGTCGTCACCCTGGTTGCCAAGTCCCACGACCGGCATGTCGAGCTGGCGCTGCGCACGACGCTCGACGAGAACCTGGAGATGGTCCGCGACACCGTCGCCCACCTGCGTTCCCAGGGCCGCCGTGTCTTCGTCGACTGCGAGCACTTCTTCGACGGCTACCGCGCGAACCCGGAGTACGCGAAGGCCGTCGTCCGCGCCGCGTCCGACGCCGGCGCCGATGTCGTCATCCTCTGCGACACCAACGGCGGCATGCTCCCGGCCCAGGTCCAGGCGGTCGTCGCCACGGTCCTCGCCGACACCGGTGCCCGCCTCGGCATCCACACCCAGGACGACACGGGCTGCGCGGTCGCCAACACCCTCGCCGCCGTCGACGCGGGCGCGACCCACGTCCAGTGCACGGCGAACGGCTACGGCGAGCGCGTCGGCAACGCCAACCTGTTCCCGGTAGTGGCGGCCCTGGAACTGAAGTACGGCAAGAAGGTCCTCCCGGATGGCGCGCTGCGCGAGATGACCCGCATCTCCCACGCCATCGCCGAGGTCGTCAACCTGACACCGTCCACGCATCAGCCGTACGTGGGAGTCTCGGCGTTCGCCCACAAGGCGGGCCTGCACGCCTCGGCGATCAAGGTCGACCCGGATCTCTACCAGCACATCGACCCCGAGCAGGTCGGCAACACCATGCGGATGCTGGTCTCCGACATGGCGGGCCGTGCCTCGATCGAGCTCAAGGGCAAGGAGCTGGGCGTCGACCTCGGCGACGACCGTGAGCTGGTCGGCCGGGTCGTGGAGCGCGTGAAGGAGCGCGAGCTGCAGGGCTACACGTTCGAGGCGGCCGACGCCTCCTTCGAGCTGCTGCTGCGCGCCGAGGTCGAGGGCAGGGCGCGCACGTACTTCGAGGTCGAGTCCTGGCGCGCGATCGTCGAGGACCGCCCCGACGGCAGCCACGCCAACGAGGCCACGGTCAAGCTCTTCGCCAAGGGCGAGCGCATCGTCGCGACGGCGGAGGGCAACGGCCCGGTGAACGCCCTCGACCGCGCCCTGAAGGTCGCCCTGGAGAAGATCTACCCCCAGCTCGCCAAACTCGACCTGGTCGACTACAAGGTCCGCATCCTGGAGGGCAAGCACGGCACGCAGTCCACGACCCGCGTCCTCATCTCCACCTCGGACGGCAAGGGCGAGTGGTCGACGGTGGGCGTCGCCGACAACGTGATCGCCGCTTCCTGGCAGGCACTGGAGGACGCCTACACGTACGGGCTGCTGCGGGCGGGCGTGGAGCCCGCGAAGTAGGACGGTGGCCGGGGAGGGTGGCGCGTTCGGCACCTTGACGGTTCACAGGGGCACTTGTTGACTCACGGCGTGTTCCAGGCCGTGAGCGTATTCAAGGTGCTCAAGTGAACTAAAAGATTCCAGAGGGCCCCGAGATTCCTGAGGGTCCAGAGGTTTCCGAGAGTCGAGGGAAGGTCCATGCGACGAACCGCCCTGCTCGTCTCCGCCACATTGCTGACCGGTCTGCTGCCCCTGGCCGCCGCGGGTCCGGCGGCCGGGGCCGACGACCCGCCCCCGGCCCCGGTCCCCGTCGACCGCTTCGAGGGCGAGGTCCCCTTCGCGAGCCCGCCCGCCGGGGGCATCTTCACCTGGGGCAGCGACGCCGACGACCCGCCCACCCTCCGGCTGACCGACCGCACGGACGCCCCCGAGGGCGCCAAGGTTCTCAGCGGCACCTACGACATCAGCGGCTACGGCGGCTTCAGTCACGACTTCGCCTTCGCCGAGCCCGCCCACGACTGGTCGGCGAGCAAGGGCATCCGCTTCTGGTGGGAGGGCCACAACAACGGCAAGAAGGTCAACTTCGAGCTGAAGGACGGCGGCGCCAACGGCGAGGCCTCCGAACTCTGGACGACCTCCTTCACCGACGACTTCACCGGCTGGAAGCAGATCGAGGTCCCGTTCACCGACTTCGTCTACCGCACCGACTACCAGCCCGTCGGCGGTATCGACCAGATCCTCGGCCTCACCGGGATGTGGGGGTACGCCCTCACCCTCCCCGTCGGCATCAGCGGCGAATTCGCCATGGACGGCGTCGAGTTGTACGGCAAGGCGGATCAATCGCTGCGCGCCTCCGTCACGACCGACTCCGCCGTCCACCCGGTGAAGGAGGGCGGTACGGCGACGGTCGCGGTCACGGTCGGTACGACGGGCTCGGCCCCGCTCACCGACCCCGTGACGGTCACGTACGAGACGGCGGCCGGCGGCACGGCGACGGACGGCACCGACTACACGCCCGTCCACGGCGAGGTCACCTTCCCGGCGGGCACCGCCTCCGGGACCTCCCGCACGATCCAGGTCCCCACCCTCAAGGACAGGTCGGCGGAGTCGGCGGAGACGGTCCCCCTCAAGCTCACGGTCACCGGCGCCAAGGCCCCGCGGGAGAACCCGCGGATCGTGATCGACGCTCACGGACTCCCGTATCTGAACGGCAAGTTGCCGGTGAAGCAGCGCGTCGCCGACCTCCTCTCCCGGATGTCGCTGGCGGAGAAGGCCGGCCAGATGACCCAGGCCGAGCGCGGCGCGGTGACGGCGACTCCCGGTGACATCGCCGCGTACGACCTGGGCTCGCTGCTCTCCGGCGGCGGCTCGACGCCCACGCCCAACACCCCGGCGGCCTGGGCGAAGATGATCGACGGCTTCCAACTCCGGGCGCAGGCAACGCGGTTCCAGATCCCGCTGATCTACGGGGTGGACGCGGTGCACGGCCACAACAACCTCGTCGGCGCCACGGTCCTGCCGCACAACATCGGCATCGGGGCCGCCCGCGATCCCCAACTCGCCTACGCGGCAGGGGAGGTGACGGCGGCCGAGGTACGGGCCACGGGCGTCCCCTGGGACTTCGCACCCTGCCTCTGCGTGGCCCGTGACGAACGCTGGGGGCGCACCTACGAGGCCTTCGGTGAGGACCCGGCCCTGGTGAAGTCGATGGAAACGGTGATCCAGGGTCTCCAAGGCCGCGCGAACGGGACGGAGTTGAAGGACAACGACAGGGTCCTCGCCACCGCCAAGCACTTCGTCGGCGACGGCGGCACGACCTACGGCTCCTCCACCACCGGCTCGTACACCATCGACCAGGGCATCACCGAGGTCACCCGGCAGGAGCTGGAGACGGTCCACCTGGCCCCGTACCAGGACGCCGTCGACCGGGGCGTCGGCTCGGTCATGCCGTCCTACTCCTCCCTCGACATCGCGGGGGACGACCAGGGACCGGTGAAGATGCACGCCCGCGCCGACATGATCAACGGTGTGCTGAAGGGCCGTATGGGCTTCGACGGCTTCGTCATCAGCGACTGGCAGGCCATCGACCAGATCCCCGGCGACTACGCCTCCGACGTGCGGACGTCCGTCAACGCGGGCCTCGACATGATCATGGTTCCGCACGTCTACCAGGACTTCCACACCACCCTGGTCGCCGAGGTGAACGCCGGCCGGATCAGCGGGAAGCGGATCGACGACGCGGTCTCCCGCATCCTCCTCCAGAAGTTCAAGCTGGGCCTCTTCGAGAAGCCGTACGCCGACACGAGCGGAGCGGCGGACATCGGCTCGGCCGAACACCGGGCGGTGGGACGGGAGTTGGCGGCGAAGTCGCAGGTGCTGCTGAAGAACGCCGACAGCGTGCTGCCGCTGAAGAAGTCCCAGAAGGTGTACGTCGCCGGCTCCAACGCCGACGACATCGGCAACCAGAGCGGCGGCTGGACCGTCACCTGGCAGGGCTCGTCCGGGGACATCACGGAGGGCACGACCGTTCTGGAGGGCATGCGCGAGGCGGGCGGAGACGTCACCTACTCCAAGGACGCCTCGGCTCCGACCACCGGCCATGACGTGGGTGTGGTGGTCGTCGGCGAGACCCCGTACGCCGAGGGCATGGGCGACGTCGGCAACGGCCACGACCTGGAGCTGAGCGACGCCGACAAGAAGGCCGTCGACACGGTGTGCGCGGCGATGAAGTGCGCGGTGCTGGTCGTCGCGGGGCGCCCGCAGCTCCTCGGCGACCGGCTCGGTGACATCGACGCCCTGGTCGCCTCCTGGCTGCCGGGCACCGAGGGCGACGGCGTCGCCGACGTGCTCTACGGGAAGCGGGCGTTCACCGGCCAACTCCCGCTCACCTGGCCGAAGTCGGAGGCCCAGCTGCCGATCAACGTCGGTGATGCGGCGTACGACCCGCAGTTCCCGTACGGCTGGGGGCTCACGACGAGGACCAAGATTCCGGAGGGCGGCGAAAAGACCCTGAAGGCGCTGGCGGTCGCGGCGACTCTGGCAGAGAGGGCCCACGACGCGAAGGCGGGACGCACGATCGTCACCCAGGCGCGGCTGATCGCGCAGGCGAAGATCGGCCAGCGGATCACGTCCATGACCGCCAAGCCCTTCGCCGACGCGGACCACCTCCTGCTGACCGGCCGGTACGGCGCGGCGGTGGAGAAGCTGAGGGCCGCGTACCGGGCGGCCTGAGTACTACGGACATCGGTCCCGGTGATCCTCACCAGGACCGATGTCCGTTTGGGCCGCGATTCAGGTAGCTTCGAAGGTATGAAGGCCGTACTGGTCCGTTCTCTCGTACGCCTGCTGCTGGTGCCCTTTGTGGCGGTACTCGCGGTACTCGCGCTGCTGACGGCCGCCGCGCCCGGCGCCCAGGCGGCCACCGACCTCTCCAAAGTCGCCGAAGCGCTGCGCGCGAGCCCGGTGTACGTGGACCCGGCCGCCTCCGGCCTGCTGTCCTCGTCCGATGCCGAGGCGCTCGCCGACAAGATCAGGGACGCGGACAAGCCCGTGTTCGTGGCTGTCCTCCCGGCCGACTACCCGACGGCGAACCTCCCCACCAACCTCCGTACGGAGACCGGTGTCACGGGGCTGTACGCCATCCGCCTCGGTGACAGGTTCAACGCGTATGCCGACGGCAGTGTGCTGAGCGAGTCGGCGGTCGGCAACCTCGTGACGGCAGTGCGGGACGCCGGCGATCCGAAGGCCCAGCTCAACGACTTCGTCGACGCGGCTCTGCGCGGCAACCTCGGCGGGTCGGCGCCCGCCACCTGGAGCGAATCGGGCGGCGGCGGTGACGGCGGGGTGGACGCGGGGGCGCTGATCACCGTGGGTGCCGTGCTGGTGGCGGGCGGTGCCGGTGCGTACGCCCTGGTGCGGCGCAACCGGCGGCGGCACGAGGAGGAGCGGCGGGCCGCGCTCGCCAAGCTGACGGTCGTTGTCGACGAGGACATCACCGCGTTCGGCGAGGAACTCGAACGGCTCGACTTCCACCCCGCCGAGACGGGCGCCGACGACGCGATGCGCGCGGACTACCAGCGGGCGCTGGACGCGTACGAGAAGGCGAAGTCGCTGATGGCGGCCACTGAGCGCCCTGAGGAGGTGCGCGCGGTGACGCAGACCCTGGCGGACGGCCGGTTCTCGCTCGCCCAACTCGCCGCGCGCCGCGAGGGCCGCCCGCTGCCCGAACGCCGCGGCGCCTGCTTCTTCGACCCACGTCACGGCCCGTCGGTCGCCGACGCGACCTGGACACCGGCGGGCGGCGCACCCCGCGAGGTACCGGTCTGCGCAGCCGACCGGGCCCGCCTCGCCGACGGCCACGACCCGGCGATCCGCGAGGTGGAGACCGCCGCCGGCCCCCGCCCGTACTGGGACGCGGGCCCGGCGTACGGCCCCTGGGCGGGCGGCTACTTCGGCGGCGGCATCCTGCCCGGCCTCCTCGTCGGCACGATGCTCGGCAGCATGATGGCCACCCCGTCCTACGCGGCCGACTACGGCGAGGGCTACGGCGACTTCCGCGGCCCCGGCGGCCACGAGGGCGGCGACATGTCCGGCGCCGACTTCGACTCCGGGGACTTCGGGGGTGGCGGCGACTTCGGAGGCGGCGGGGATTTCGGCGGGGGGTTCTGACAGACACCTTCAGCCCGTCCAGTCCAGCCCCACCTTCTTTCCCACCCGCCCACCCGTTTGCCGTCTCTGTTCAGCGCAGGCCCAGGTATCTCAGCCCGTCCGGCGTTTGAGGACAAGGCCCGTTCAGGGCCGTAGCGGGGGTCTGGGGGCGCAGCCCCCAGGGATGGGAACGGGTAAGGGCGGCGGGGGCGATCCACTCCGGCACCCCCAGGACGCACAGGCACGGGCCCGGCGCTGGAGAGCGCCGGGCCCGTGGACGTCGTACGGAGGGGGGAAGAAGCCGTGCGTCAGAGAGTCGCCGCTGCCGAGGCGATGGCCGAGGCGAAGGTGGAGACCTCGGAGTAGACGCCCGGGGCGTTGGGCCGGGCGCAGCCGATACCCCAGCTCACGATGCCGACCTGGACCCACGCGTTCGCGCTGTCCCGGCGGAACATGGGACCACCGGAGTCGCCCTGGCAGGTGTCGACGCCGCCGGACGCGAAGCCGGCGCAGATCTCCTCGGCGGCGACGAGGCCGCTGTAGCCACTGTAGGAACGGCAGGTGGCGTCGCTGACGAACGGCACGGTCGCCTTGAGCATGTACCGCTGCTGGGCGCCGCCCTCACTGGCCGAGCCCCAGCCGGCGACGGTGAAGTTGCCGGTGTTGTACTGCGTGGTGGTGGCGAGCTTCAGCGTCGGCAGGTTGATCGGCGTGGCGAGCTTGATGAGCGCCCAGTCCTTGCCGGTGCCGTTGTACCCGGGAGCCTGGAGCACCCGGGTGGACCGGACCTGGACCCGGCCGGTGGTGGACTGGAGGTCCACCACACCCGCGGTGGCCGTGATGCTGGTGTTGGCGCCCGAGCCGCTCACACAGTGCGCGGCGGTGAGCACGATCTGCTGGGTGTAGAGCGCGCCGCCACAGCCCATGGAGAGCCGGACCATGAACGGGAACTCGCCCTGCGCGGCACGGGTTCCCCCGACGACGGGCGCCGGAGCGGCCTGCGCCGAGGAGAGGGGCTGAAGGCTGATGATCGCGAGCGCGGCGGCTCCGGCGGCCACGGTTCTCTTGAGCGCGGTGATGAGCTTCTTCAACGTGATGCCTTCCGTGGGGGGTTGGACACGACGCAGAAATGTCAGGCTCATGCCAAAGAAACAAAAAGAACTCGTGCACTTGCTGGCATGAGCGGGTCAAATTCTGTTGAAGGATTATGGGAACGCTGTGAGCGCGCCCACAAGGGGCGAAATCCGGCCGCCGGTATCGAGTCAGGCGGGCCGGAGGGGCGAATGCGTCGGACTACGCGTCGGCGTCGGGCAGCCGCAGCCACTCCGCCCAGGAGAGATCCCGCCCGATGAACCGAGGCCGTACGAAGGGCCAGTCGTCGGCGATCCACCGCGGTACGAGGGAGTCGAGGGCCAGTTCCACCTCACCCCCCACGGCACTGTCCACCACCCACCAGGAGATCTCGGCGTCGGCACCGGCCTTCTCGGGCGGATCGATGTAGACGCACCCGAGTTCGACGGTCTCGGTGTCGTCGAACAGCACGTAGTTGAAGGACTCGTGAGCGTCCGCCTCCGCGGCGTGCCGCTCCAGGTCGGCCAGATTCGCCTCGTACGTGATGGAGGCGGCCGGCCACCCCCAGGCCTCCCCGAAGATGCTCCACAACCGCTCGCGCGAGCCCATGACCGCCGGGTAGTCGATGGGCGCGTCGGTCCCCCGGATCGGCCGCAGGTGATACCCGCCGGGCACGTCGACGCGCAGCGGATGGACGAAGTCGCGGGGGAGCCAGGTCATGGTCGGAGGCTAGCTTGCGGGTGGGGGCCTCGCACCGCGTTATCCCGGGGGATCGGGCCACCGACGGCCGTACCGTTCCCCGGCGGCATGCCACCAGGCGGGCGGGGAGACACCATCGCCGCGAGGGGCCGACGCCTGCTCGGGATGCAGTCCGAGGGTGCGTAGCGCGTCCGGCGCCACGTACACGGTGAACCATCCGCGCCAGTGCCCATCGGCTCCCGGCCCACACGCGAGGTCGTACCGAACCTCGTCCGGTGCGAACGGCATCCAGTCGACGCCGTGTTCCCGCAGTCAAGCGCGCAGGGCGGCAAGAGGCCCGGGTCGCCCGGGAAGGTTCTCGCAGGAGGCGACGATGATCCACTCGGTGTTGTCCATGGGGTGATTGTCCCCTGGGAGTCAGGCCCGGTCGAGGAAGGCGGCCCAGGTGCCGGGGGCGACGGTGAGGACGGGTCCAGACGGGTTCTTGGAGTCACGGATGTGGATGGCAGCGGTGTGGGCGGCGACTTCGAGGCAGTCGCCGCCCTCGCTGCCGCTGTGGCTGGACTTGAACCACGCCAGGTTGTCCGAGAGGTCCTGCTGCCGTGCTGCGGTGGTCATGACTCTCCTAGCAGTCCGTCCAGGAGGCGCACGCTCTCGTCTGGAGAGAGGGCCTGTGACCGCAGCATTCCATATTTCAGGTGGTAGTTACTGACCTCGTCGGGATCCTCGACGACGAAGCTGGCGCGCTGCACTTCCAGGTACACCAGGTGTTCGTGGTCCGGGGTTTCGAGGAGCACCATGGGGCCGTCGAGACAGGCGTGTGGCGCACGGTCGGTGGGCATGATCTGCACGCTCATGTGGACGGGGTCGCAGGCTTCGAGGATCTTGCGGATCTGTTCGCGCATCACTTCCCGACTGCCGACGCCCCGCCGCAGGATGCCCTCCTCCAGGACGAAGTGCCCCACTGGGGGACGCTTCCGCTCCCAGATCAACTGCCGTTCCATACGGGCGTTCACCCACTGCTCGGCAGTCTCGTTCCCGATCGCCGGATACCGGTAGTCGAAGACAGCGCGGCAGTACTCCGGAGTCTGAAGCAACCCAGGAACCGCCAGGCTCTGGTACGAGAGAATGCTGAGCGCCTCCTGCTCATGCTCGACCAACCCCTGCGCGAACTGCACGACCCGCTCCCGCACCGGAACTTTGGCCACCATCGCAGCCAACACCCCACCCGTATCCAGCAGTTCGTCGAACTGCTCCGCCCGGTCGGGTTGCAGCGCAAGGCGCCCCTGCTCGATGGAGCGCACGGTGTCGACGTGAATGCTCGCGCGCTCCGCCAACTGCTCCTGCGTCAGCCGGGCTCGCTTCCTGAACTGCGCAACGCCCGCACCGATGGCCTGCCATGAACTGCCCCGCCTGGGCTTCTTCGCCGAATGCATGCGTGTCCCTTTCCCCCGTTTCCACCCGAACCGCTCGTAGTGGAGTCGTAGTAATCGGAACTACGACTTCACGTACTGCCCCACACTAGTGACCCCCTGTGACAGTGGCCTCATGAACGCACAACCCCAACTCCTCCACACCCGCGAGGCGTTCTACCGCCGCGATCGCAGGTCAGTACGCCTGGCCCGCGAGTTCACCCGCGAGACCCTCACCGGCTGGGGCACGCCCGAGCGCACCGGCGACGTGTTGCTCTGCGTGAGCGAACTGGCAACGAACGCACTCCTGCACGGCGTACCCCCGGGCCGTGGCTTCCTCCTCCAACTGGCCCTGGCCACCGACCGTGTACTGCGCGTCGAGGTCCACGACAGCGGCCCGGGCGAGATCCGCACGCCGGACCCCGGCCCGGAGGCCGAGGAGGGCCGGGGGCTGCTCATCATGGCCGGGTTGGCGGACAGGTGGGGGGTGGCGGAGCGGGGGCTCGGGAAGGTGGTGTGGTGCGAGTTCGAAAAGTGGGGGTGAGTTATTCGGCGTTCGCGCGTGCTGCGGTTGCCAACTTTTCGTCTCCAGCGAGGACATAGGCATCCGCGGCAGATTCCCAGGCAGCTCTTGCGTCCAGGACTCGACCTTGCGCCTCATGCAGTTGCGCGATGTTCCATCGAACAGCTCCCACATCGTGCCACTCACTCAGAGAGACGAAGTCTTCCTCGCACTTGTGCAGTATCTCCGATGCTGTCTTAAATTCTCGACGGGTAATCAGAAGGCTGCCAACGTTGTTCCACGCTGAGGCTTCTCCATGCCGGTCGTGTTGCTCGGCGAAAAGGTCAGCGGCATTCATGTATGCGTTGGCGGCGTCGTCGAATTCGGATACCTCTCTCAAGACTGCGCCCAGATTGATCCAAGCCGTTGCCTCGCGTTGCCGGTCTCCTGCCCGGTGGAATGCTTTCTGGGCATTCCCGTGTGCCTGTGCGGCCTCAGTGAACCTGCGAAGCTCCAGAAGTGGCATACCCAGCGTGTTCCAAGCCATCGCTTCTCGGTGCTCATCGCCCAGTCGGGAGAACATCTCCTGGGCGCGTCCGAGCATCTGGGCTGCAATATCGTGTTGCCCCCATTCGTGCATGCAATAGCCCAGATTGCTCCAGCCGGCTGCTTGAGAGTTTTGATCGTCGAGAGAATATGCGAAACGTAGTGCGTTGGTGTGGCTAATGGCGGCTTCGCGGTACAGGCGCAGCTTGTGCTGCGAATTCCCCAAGGTGGTCAGTGCGATCATCTCCAGGAACCGGTCCTCGTCACGCCTGGCTGCCGTCAGTAGGGTTTCGGAGACCAACGCCCCATCAGCGAAATGCCGCTGAAGCTGCAGATACCGATCAATGCAGACGCCCAATGCGGTTGCGAATCTGCTGTGCTCGGCATTCTCTGCCCACTGGATGGCCCGTACGAGGGAAGTGTGTTCGGATTCCAGCCAGGTGAGTGCGGCATGACGGTCGGGGAAGAGGTCCGGCACGTCTGCAAGCAACTGGCCGTGCAGGTGTCGGTCGGCCGAGGCGGTTCGCTGGTAGAAGTCCAGGAGCAAGCTGTTTCTGGCGTCCGTAGTCTCGTGGGCGAGAACGGGCTCGGAGGCGCTCAACGTGGAGGCGTAAGCGCGCAGCAAGTCGTGCATCGCCCAACGATCACCCTCGGGCGAGGAGTTGATCAGAAAGACGGCTGCCAGATCTTCAAGTCTCTCCATGATGTCAGCCGGGGACATTCCAGAGAGAGCGACGGCTGTGGGGTGCCCGAAGTCTGCTGTCGGGGCCTGAGCCAGGAGTCGGAACAGCCTGGCCTGGTCCGCGTCGAGCCGTTCGTACGTGACGTCGAACACCGGGCGCAGCACCAGATCTCTGTCGTACTGGTCCTTGCCCGGTGCTCGCAACGCGCGCACACGGTCGATTGCTGCTTCAAGGTCCGCGACGAGTGTGGAGACCGCGCGCGGTTTACGCCGGCGGAGCTGAGCCGCCGCGATCTGAAGCGCCAGCGGAAGGCGACCGCACAGGTCGACGAGCTGCCGAACGGCATCAGGCTCCGCGGACGCTCGGGAGTCGTCCGGATCGCTGATGTGCAGAGACCGCTCGATCAGGGCGACCGCCTCGTCCTGCGACAGCGAGTCGAGGGCGATCGACCGGGCGGTAAGCGAGTCGAGGGAGTTCCTGGAGGTCACCAGTACGCGATGTCGTGTAGTGCCAGGGAGCAGCGGTACGACCTGTGCGGCATCCGAGACGTTGTCCAGCACGATCAGTACGGAACCCCGGCTGTCCAGAGCCGACCGGTACAACGCGTACAGCTCCTCGGGCGCGGAAGGAAAGCTGTCGCGTCCGATGCCGAGAGCAGTGAGGAAGGACTCCACGGCCTGCTCGGGTGCCGTAGGAGCGTCGTCGTAGCCCCGCATATTGACGAAGAGCGTTCCTCCGGGGAACCGGGCACGCGCGGTATGCGCAACGTGTAGAGCCAGCGCGGTCTTCCCCACACCGCCGAGCCCGCCGAGCCCGCCGACCGCCGAGATCAACACGGCGTCTGTGCTGATCTCCGTGCCAGGATCGAGTACGTCCAGCAGGGCCTTGACATGCTGTTCACGGCCGGTGAAGGCCGTCGGAGGAGCAGGGAGCGCAGACATGGCCGTGAAGACAGGTCCACGATTGTGCTCGGCCCGTCCGGTGACGGGGCCGTGGAAGGTGCTGCCCCGAAAGTCGTAGTGGTCTCCGTCGCCCACTGATTCCGCCCGTCCCACTACGCAGCCCCCGACTCTTCGTGTTCGTCCTCATCATGGCCTGCCATCGCGCAAGGGGAGAAGGAGATCGGGGAGGCCGGACCAGTTGCTCTCTCGTTGGCTGCCGTGACCGATCCCGCGCCGAGCAGTTAAGGGAAACGTACTTCCGGGAAACATATTTCCCTAAGTGATCCCTGCTGGAGGCTCTCATGCCCCGCCCGACCCGTGAACTGCCCAAGCCCACCGACATGTTCGACCGCGACTGGGAGTGGAGTGAACTGACGGCCTTCGCTTCCGACACCGGCCCGGAAGCCACCCTGGCCGTAGTCTCCGGGCGCCGCCGCCAAGGCAAGTCCTTCCTCCTCGACTCGCTCGCCCGCGCCACCGGCGGCTTCTACTTCTGCGCGTACGAAGCGACCGAGGCCGAGTCGCTCCGCCGCTTCGGTGAGGAGCTGGGCCAGCACACCCACACCGTCGCCCCCATGCGCTTCGACCGCTGGGAACAGGCGATCGACGCCCTGCTCGCACTCGGCACGGAACGCCCCCTCCCCGTCGTCATCGACGAGTTCCCGTACCTGGCCCGGGCCACCCCCGCCCTCCCCTCCATCATCCAAGTTGCCTACGGGCCACGCCGACCGGAGCGACTGAACTCCCGTACTCGGCTCCTTCTTTGTGGCAGCTCGCTCTCGTTCATGGGAAAGCTGCTCAGCGGTACGTCACCCCTGCGTGGCCGGGCCGGGCTCGAACTCGTCGTCCACCCCCTCGACTTCAGGCAGGCCGCCGCTTTCTGGGGCATCGACGACCATCGCCTTGCGCTTCTCGTACATAGCGTCGTCGGCGGAACTCCCGCCTACCGAAGGGAGTTCGTACGCGACGACGTACCAGCCGACCTGGCGGACTTCGACGCCTGGGTCTGCCGTACGGCACTGTCTCCACGCTCTCCGCTCTACCGCGAGGCCCGTTATCTCCTTGCCGACGAGTCGGACCTGAGAGACCGCGCTCTCTACCACTCGGTCCTCGCCGCACTCGCCTCCGGAAACGCCACGGCAGGCCGGATCGCCGGTTGCCTGGAGCGGCCCATCAGCGACATCACGCATCCCCTTACTGTTCTCCAGGACTGCGGACTCGTACGACGGGAAACGGACGCGTTCCGGGGCAACCGCAGCGTCTACAGGGTGGGCGAACCGCTCATCGCCTTCGACCACGCCGTCTCCCGGCCGAAGCTCGCTCTGCTGGACCGAGGGATGGCCGAGCACGTCTGGGAAACCGCCCGGCCCCGCTTTCTCTCCGCCGTAGTCGGCCCGCACTTCGAACAGATCTGCCGTGAGTGGGTGGCCCACTTCGCGGCGCCGGACACTTTCGGCGGCATGCCGATCGACGTCTCGTACGGAACGGTCCCCGACCGGACGGCCCGTGCGAGCCACGAGATCGATGTGGTCGTGCGCGGAGCTGTGGGCCAGGACAACGGAGTACTGCTGTCCCTGGGCGAGGCCAAGTGGGACCAGACCATGGGAATGGGGCATCTTGAGCGACTGAGGCAGGCGGAACGACTGCTGGCGGAACGTGGGGTGGATACGTCCGCCGTACGGCTCGCCTGCTACAGCGGGGCCGGGTTCACCGGCGATCTGCGGGCTGCGGAGAAACGGGGAGAGGTGGTCCTCGTCGACCTGGGACGGCTGTACACGGGTGAATGAGGTCGCCTGACCAGGCCGTACTGCCGCTCGTCAAGGCCAGGTCATGGTCGGGGCACTAGCTTGCGGGTGGGGGCCTCGCACCGCGTTATCCCGGGGGATCGGGCCACCGACGGCCGTACCGTTCCCCTCGGCTTTCCAGCAGTTCTGTCGGCAACTGGTCGGAAACCAGGGGAAGGTCCAGGGCCCGTCGGTGGTCAGGAGTTGCGTCGGGGGAGTGGTTGCGGAAGGAGGCGTGCGGCGGCCTGGTCGGCCCAGGTATCTGCTCGGCTCCTGTGACCGCGGGACAGTGCGGGTTGAGGCACGTGAACGGTGCCCGGCCGGTGTGGTCGGGGACCTTGGGGCGGTGCCGCGGCACGCGCCGCCGCACCGCCCCCGGCGGTCGACGGTCAGCTCTGGCTTTTGGTCTGTGTCCGCTCCGCGTCGGTGGGCCGGCGGCCGGCTTCGTCGACGACGGCGTGCTCCAGCTCGGCCTCGCTGGACAGCAGGGTCCCGGCCTTGCCGTACGGGGCGTCCTTGGTCAGGTAGCTGCGGGAGCCCAGGAAGGCGAAGTCCTTCTCGTCGAAGACCCACTCGGTCCGGATGCCGTACCGCGTGTCGTCGCGGGCGATACCGAGGCCCTTGCGACCGATCGCGTCGCGGGCCTGAGGAGCCGGGGTGACACCCGGGATCTTCGCCGCGGCCCGGTAGAGGGCGGCGGCCGTGCGGGGCGGCATCACCCCGCCGAGCAGGGATCCGATCTGCTCGAACACCGCCTGGTCACGTTCCCGTGAATCGGCCTGCGGGGTCTTGGCGTACAGATAGGTCAGCAGTTTGTCGGGGTCGGTGGGCAGCGAGCTGAGCCAGCGGTAGGTGGGCCGGTTGATACCGGCGGCTGTGCCCTCGGTGTCACCGAGCTCGGCGTTGATGGGGTACGTCTCACCGTCCTCCCGGACCAGGCCGAGCTTCCGCAGGGGCCCAGGCTCCTGAGCGGCCCACACCTCACGGTCCAGCAGCGGGCCCAGGACAGCCTTCCCGCTGGTCAGGTCGGCCCCGTGGGACTTCTCCCTGGTGTAGACGAACTGGTCGTCGCGCACCGTGAGACCGGCGCGTGTCTCCGTGGCGTCGGAGATCCGGTACAGGAGCGCGGCGGCGGGCTGCATGTCCGTGGCCGCACGGTGCGACGCGGTGCCGGCGGGCGCCGGGTCACCGCCGGTCAGCGCGATCCCCGCGGTCACCGCGCAGGCCAGGGCCAGAGCGGTCGCCGGCGCCAGAAACGCGGGCCGCAGAAGTCGGCGGGCCGGCCGGGGAGGGGTGACCTGGTCGTGGTCGATGTGGTGCATGAGAAGGTCCCTGTGACGAAGGTGCTGCTCGCGCGGAAGGTCCCAGTCGGCCGGGGCCGGGAGCAGACGGGCGATCTCCTCGCGGTCGCCGAGCCGCTCCGGGGAAGCGCCGGTGGTGTCGTCGTCGTTCATGTGAGCTCCTCCCGTACGGGCAGGGCCGCGATCGCGGCCGCACTTGTCATCTCTCCGCGGGCGGTGGGCGGTTCCCGGTCTTCTTCCGCGAGGTGAGCGAGTTTCTTGCGGGCACGCGACAGGCGGGACCGTACGGTCCCGACGGCGATGCCCAGCGCTTCGGCCGTCTGCTGGTAGTCCAGGCCGGACCACACGCACAGGGCCAGTACCTCCCGCTCCTGGCGCCGCAGCCGTCCCAGCGCGGTCTGCACGGCACGCAGGTACCGTGCGTCGTCGATGCGCCCGATCGTCCGAGGCGCGAAGTCCTCCTCCACGCGTGGCTGCGGTTGACGCGCCAGGAACAACTGCCGTCTGCGGACGCCCCGGCGGGCGTTGTCCGCCTTGTGGGTGGCGATGCCCAGCAGCCAGGGCAGCAGGGAGCCGCCGTCCTCGTGCACCCGCTCGCGGGTCCGCCACGCGGTCAGGAACGTTTCGGACATGACCTCTTCGGCTGTCGACCAGTCGCCCGTCAATCGCAGCCCGTGGTTGTAGACGGCGCGGGCGAACTGCTCGTACAGTAGGGCGAACACCTCTCGGTCCCCCTCGCGCACGCGGCGCCGCACATCGTTTTCTGAGTCCCTCACGACCAGTTCTCTCCGCGACACGGGAGGAGTTCCTGTGGCCTGTGTCACGCACTGGTGCGAGCGCAACGCCGTAGAAGTCCAGAGGCGCATCTTAGGGAAGGGGCAAGGAGTTGCTCCGAGCGCGAAGGCGCCCAACGGCCATGACAGCACCCCCTGTTGCCGCCAGCCCGACGCTGACCCACACGGCACCCCGGAAGTCGCCCGTCGCCCCCGTAACGGCACCGGCGAGCAACGGCCCCAGTACAGCCCCGGTGTTGAGCGCGACGGTGGCGAAGGACCCGCTCAGCGTGGGGGCGTTGGGGGCGACCCGCATGACACGGTTGACGAGGGCCGAGCCGATCCCGAACGACAGCCCGCCCTGGACGACCGCCCCGATGAACAGCGGTGCGGGATGCGTGCTGACCAGAGCCAGCACCGCCCACCCGGCAGGCAGCGCCCACAGCGTGAGGCCCAGGCCCGGGGCGAGAACGCGCCGGAGTCGGCCATCACCCGCACGGCTGCTCGTACGTGTGCGGCTGCCCACGCGCCCCGCTACCGTCACGCCGATGAAGGCGCCCGCGCCGAACGCGGCGAGGAGTCCGGGGACCGCCCCGGCGGGCAACCGGGCAACGTCCGTGCCGATGACGGCGAGATAGGCGAAGGTCGCGAAGGTCGCCCCGTTGACCACGGCCGCGAGTGTCATCGCGGCCCGCACCGGCCGCGCCTTCAGCACACGTACCTCCCGCCTGATCGAGACCTCGTGCGGGCGGGACGTGTCGGCGGGCGTCGACCGGAACACGAGTGCCAGCGCGGGCAGGCACAGCGCGGCGACCGCCCAGAACGCCGAACGCCAGCCGAACCAGACCCCGAGCATCGCCCCCGCGGGCACGCCGACGACGCACGACAGGGTGACGCCCGACAGCAGAACGGCCGTGGCCCGGGCCTGCCGCTCCGGGGCGACAAGAGCGGTCGCGACGGACATCGCGACCGCCAGGAAACCGGCGTTGACGATCGCGGCGACGATCCGGGTTCCGAACAGCACCGCGAAGTCCGTCGTGAGCGCGCCGACGACGTGCACGACGACGAACGCGGCCAGGAATCCCGCCAGCGCCCGACGACGTGACCACCGCGCGCTGAGCGCGGCCATCACCGGCGCCCCGACGACCATCCCGACGGCGTACGCGGCCGTCAGACTCGCGGCGGCGCCCACCGACACGGACAGGTCACGGGCGATGCCGGGTATGAGACCGGCCAACATGAACTCGGAGGTTCCCTGCGCGAAAACGGCAAGGCTGAGGACGTGGACGAACAGAGGCAAGGGATCGACTCCAGCGCTGGGACAGGCAGACGGAGAGATCCGCGCGCAGGGCATCGACAGCACCGAAACGGGACCGGGCACGCGGAACGGGCACGCATGTCAGGTCACTGGAAGCGAGATCGACGCGAAATCGACCGCAAGAGCGGCAACTGGTCAGATGACGATCCGCCGCCGAGTGACCGGCGGCTCCGTTCTGTCTGACTCCGGGCTCATCACCCGGGGCACACTACGCATGGTCCGACCGGCCATCAACCGGTTTCCAGCGGCGGCGTCAGCTCCGGCGTCAGCAGGAGCCGGCGGCAGTGGCTACTAGGACGGAATCTGACCTAGTTCTCTTCTACCGTGTTCTCATGACCCCCACCCCGGGCAACGCAACGGACCAGGCCGACGTTCTCGCCGGCGTGCCGGTCAAGCCTTTCGTCGACGCCTCCGCGCTCGACGCCTGGCTGACCGCCCATCCGGCGCCGCCCGCCGTCGCCCTCTGGGTGAAGGTCGCCAAGAAGGGCTCGGGTCTGCCCTCCGTCACCGCCGCCGAGGTCAATGACGTGGCCCTCTGCCATGGATGGATCACCGGTCACCGCAAGAGCCTCGACGCCTCCCACTTCCTCCAGAAGATCACCCCGCGCCGGCCGGGCAGCCAGTGGTCGATGGTCAACGTGCGGAGGGTGCCGGAGCTGGTGGCGGCGGGGCTGATGCGGCCCGGCGGCGTCGCGGAGGTCGAGGCCGCCAAGGCGGACGGGCGGTGGGAGGCGGCGTACGAGTCACAGCGCAATGCCTCCGTCCCGGACGACCTGGTCGCCGCGCTGGAGCGGAACCCGCGCGCCCGGGCCGCCTTCGAGGCGCTCGGCAGGACGGACCAGTACCAGGTCGTACTGCCGCTGCTCAAGGCCCGTACGCCGGACACCCGGGCCGCGCGCCTCGCGGCAGCCGTCGCCGCGCTGGGGGAGGGGGCACCAAGTTCCTGAACCTGAGCGGGAGTTGGGGAACCGGCAGGTCCGCCACCGAAAGCAGCACCCGACGCCGCACGCGTCGTGTCACGCGTTCCTGATCGCCGAGATGTCGAAGTTCAGCTTGATCTTGTCGGACACGAGCACCCCACCCGTCTCCAGCGCCGCGTTCCACGTCAGGCCCCACTCCGAGCGCAGGATCTCCGCCTTGCCCTCGAAGCCGACGCGCTCGTTGCCGAACGGGTCCTTCGCCGCGCCGTTGAACTCCAGGTCGATGGAGATCGGCTTGGTGGTCCCGAGGATCGACAGGTCGCCGGTGATGCGGTAGTTGTCGCCGCCCAGGGACTCCGCCTTGGTGGAGCGGAACGTCATCGTCGGGAACTCGTCCGTGTTGAAGAAGTCCGAGCCCTTGAGGTGGCCGTCGCGGTCGGCGGAGCCGGTCTCGATGCTGTCCATCGTGATGTCGAGGGACGCCGTCGAGCCGGCCGGGTCCGTGCCGTCGAGGTGCAGGGTGCCCTCGATGTCCTGGAAGCTGCCCTTGACGTTCGTCACCATGGCGTGCCGGGCGACGAAGCCGATCGTCGTGTGGGCCGCGTCGATCGTGTAGTCGCCGGTCAGCGCGGCCAGGTCGGGGCTCACCGGCGCCGTGGCCGTGGCTGTGTCGCTGTCAGCGGTGTTCTTGCGGCCGAAGATACCCATGACGTGCTCCTTGGGGGACGGGTTGTTGAATCTTGAATCAGTCCAACGGGATGAACCGTAGACCTATTCCGTTCAAAGTTCAACTGTATCCGTAGAGTGTTCATGACGTTACTCCAGGTGCCGTATGTCCGCCCGTTGTGGTGGGCCCCA
Source organism: Streptomyces sp. NPDC020898 (assembly GCF_044333925.1). Taxonomy (NCBI): domain Bacteria; kingdom Bacillati; phylum Actinomycetota; class Actinomycetes; order Kitasatosporales; family Streptomycetaceae; genus Streptomyces; species Streptomyces sp. NPDC020898. The sequence continues at coordinate 136,983 of NZ_JBIRRV010000010.1, read as the reverse complement.
CCTCGCGACGGCTTTGTGTGACCTCTACAAGGCGCATGCCCTCTGAGCAGTCGGGTCGGCTGCATGCCGGCGTTGTTCTGTTCAGGGGCACCAGGAAAACGCGCCGGAGACTGTACGGAGTCGACGGCCCGGTTTTCTCGCTCCTCTTCGTAAGGTCGCTACATGACCGTTTTGGATGAGGCGCAGAGTGAGTCCGTAGGCGAACCGGCAGGGGAACCGACGGGCGCGCGCGGGCGTGTGGCCGAGCTGCACGAGATCCGTGCGCGGGCCCTCGCGGGACCGAGCGAGAAGGCCACCGAGGCGCAGCACGCCAAGGGCAAGCTGACCGCCCGGGAGCGCATCGAGCTGCTCCTCGACCCGGACTCCTTCAACGAGGTCGAGCAGCTGCGCCGGCACCGGGCGGTCGGGTTCGGACTGGAGGCCAAGCGGCCGTACACCGACGGTGTGATCACCGGCTGGGGCACGGTGGAGGGCCGTACGGTCTTCGTGTACGCCCATGACTTCCGGATCTTCGGCGGCGCGCTGGGCGAGGCCCATGCCACGAAGATCCACAAGATCATGGACATGGCCATCGCGGCCGGCGCCCCGCTCGTGTCGCTCAACGACGGTGCGGGTGCTCGTATCCAGGAGGGTGTCAGCGCCCTCGCCGGGTACGGCGGCATCTTCCAGCGCAACACCAAGGCCTCCGGGGTCATCCCGCAGATCAGCGTGATGCTCGGCCCGTGCGCCGGCGGCGCGGCCTACTCGCCCGCCCTCACCGACTTCGTCTTCATGGTCCGCGAGACCTCGCAGATGTTCATCACCGGACCGGACGTCGTCAAGGCGGTCACCGGCGAGGAGATCACCCAGAACGGCCTCGGCGGCGCCGACGTGCACGCCGAGACGAGCGGCGTGGCGCACTTCGCGTACGACGACGAGGAGACCTGCATCGCGGAGGTCCGCTACCTCCTCGCGATGCTCCCGCAGAACAACCGCGAGAACCCGCCGCGCGTGGAGTCCGAGGACCCCGCCGACCGGCGGAGCGACGTTCTGCTCGACCTCGTTCCCGCCGACGGCAACCGTCCGTACGACATGGCCAAGGTGATCGAGGAGCTCGTCGACGACGGCGACTACCTTGAGGTGCACGAGCGTTGGGCCCGCAACATCATCTGTGCGCTCGGCCGCCTCGACGGTCAGGTGGTGGGCATCGTCGCCAACCAGCCGCAGAGTCTCGCCGGGGTCCTGGACATCGAGGCGTCGGAAAAAGCTGCACGTTTTGTCCAGATGTGTGACGCTTTTAACATCCCGATCGTCACGCTGCTGGATGTCCCCGGGTTCCTTCCGGGTGTCGACCAGGAGCACGGCGGAATCATCCGGCACGGCGCGAAGCTGCTCTACGCCTACTGCAACGCGACCGTGCCGCGTATTTCGCTGATCCTGCGCAAGGCGTACGGGGGCGCGTACATCGTCATGGACAGCCAGTCCATCGGCGCCGACCTCACCTATGCCTGGCCGACGAACGAGATCGCCGTGATGGGCGCCGAAGGTGCCGCCAACGTCATCTTCCGCCGCCAGATCGCGGATGCCGAGGACTCCGAGGCGATGAGGGCTCGGATGGTCAAGGAGTACAAGTCCGAGCTGATGCACCCCTATTACGCCGCCGAGCGCGGCCTGGTCGACGACGTCATCGACCCGGCGGAGACGCGTTCGGTGCTCATCAGGTCACTCGCGATGCTGCACACCAAGCACGCCGACCTGCCTTCACGGAAGCACGGCAACCCCCCGCAGTAATCCCCGCGCGGTAACCCGGCGGAATCTTCGCGGTCGACCCGCGGAAACCTCTCTCACGGAGACTGTGACCTATGAGCACCTCTGACATTCGCGTCGAGAAGGGCCATGCCGAGCCCGAGGAAGTCGCCGCCATCACGGCGATCCTCCTGGCCCGCGCGGCAGCGGCACCGACGGCAGCCCCGGCCCACCGAGGGCGCCCCCGGGCCGGCTGGCGCCGTCTGGAGCGCGAGGGCGGCTTCCGCGCCCCGCACAGCTGGCACTGAGGCTTGTAAGACGCGTGAAGGGCCCCCTCTCTTTGAGAGGGGGCCCTTCACGCTTTTAGCTTTTAGGGGCGCGGGGAACTGCGCGACAAGCCACTGGGCTGCCGCAGACGGCGTACAACCGTCTGCGGCAGCCCAGTGGCCGCACAAGCACCTACCGAAGCCGAGCCATCAACGCGTGCTCCACGAGCGTGATGAGCGCGCTCTTCGCGTCCGCACGGTGACGGGCATCGGTCGTGATGATCGGAGTGTCCGGCCCGATCTGCAGAGCTTCCCGCACCTCGTCCGGGTTGTACGGCTGGCTGCCGTCGAAGCCGTTGAGGGCGATGACGAACGGAAGGCCGCTGTTCTCGAAGTAGTCGACCGCCGGGAAGCAGTCGGCGAGACGCCGCGTGTCCACAAGAACGATCGCGCCGATCGCGCCACGGACCAGGTCGTCCCACATGAACCAGAAACGGTCCTGACCCGGCGTACCGAAGAGGTACAGGATCAGGTCCTGGTCCAGGGTGATGCGGCCGAAGTCCATGGCGACCGTCGTGGTCGTCTTGTCCCCGGTGTGTGTGAGGTCGTCGATACCCGCGGACGCGGACGTCATGACGGCCTCGGTACGCAGCGGATTGATCTCCGAGACGGCCCCGACGAACGTGGTCTTGCCCACGCCGAAGCCGCCCGCCACCACGATCTTCGCGGACGTGGTGGAGCGGGAAGGCCCTCCGCTAGAGCTTGCGAAGTCCACTGAGCACCCTTTCGAGCAAAGTCACGGCTGGCTGCCCGCCGGCGCTCTCGTCGCCGCCGGGCTGATGAATGGCGACCAGGCCTGCCTCCGCCAAGTCGGCGACGAGGATCCTGGCCACGCCGAGGGGAATGGTCAGCAACGCCGAGATTTCGGCCACCGACTTGATCTCTCGGCAGAGGTTGCAGATGCGCTGATGCTCGGGCAACTGGCCCTGCATCTGGTGCGGCTGCGCAGTGGTGTGCACCAGCGCCTCGATGGCGAGCTGGTAACGCGGGCGCGTCCGGCCGCCGGTCATGGCGTACGGGCGCACCAGGGGGTTGGTCGCCCCGCCTGCGGGCGACGGCTCCGGAGAGCGCCGATGGGGCTGCACAGGCTGGATACGCGGTGCCGACGGCTGGTCGTACGGCGACGGCCCGGGACCCTGGGGGTGCTGGGGCGCGTACGGCTGCTGCCGACGGTGGCTCGGTGCGGAGGGGAAGTTGAACCGGTTCTGGTCACCCTGACCCGAGCCCTGGCCTTGACCCTGGCCAGGGCCGTACGACCAGTTGCCCGAGGACGAACCGCCTGGGGGTGTTGCCACTTTCTTCTCCTCCTCCGACTGTGCCTGGCGCCGCATCACTGTGGCGCCGCGTCCGAAACCTATCGTCCCGGGACGCCAAAACGCACCGTCTGACTGTTAGTTGAGAAGGCTCCCTTGGAGCTCCGCACGCAGATCGGGTGTCAGGACCGTACCGGCACGGTCGACCAGAAGCGCCATCTCGTACCCAATGAGACCGATGTCGGCTTCCGGATGTGCAAGCACCGCGAGCGAGGAACCGTCGGAAACGGACATGAGGAACAGGAATCCCCGCTCCATCTCCACAACCGTCTGGTTCACGCTGCCGCCCTCGAAGATGCGCGAGGCACCCGCGGTGAGGGAGGTCAGACCGGAGGCGACAGCGGCGAGCTGGTCCGCACGGTCTCGCGGAAAGCCGTCCGACATCGCCAGAAGGAGTCCGTCGGCGGAGACCACCACCGTGTGCGACACCCCGGGGGTGTTGTCCACGAAGTTGGTGATCAACCAGTTAAGGTTCTGCGCCGCCTGGCTCATCGGGCTCACACTAACGCTCCTGGTTGTAGGTGCTGTCAGGCCCACCGTGGTGATTCCTGGTGGCCTGGCCGTTCGTGTCACTACCTGCGGTGCGTCCCCGCTGGACGCCCTGGCGCAGGTTGCTCAACCTGCCCCGGATGTCCTCGGGGGCGCGGGAGACCGACGGGCCTCCCTGGGGAGTCGCTTCCGCGGCACCCTCGATCAGGTTGGCCTTCGGCACCCGGCGCGGCAGGCCGGAGGAGGTTACCCCGCCCGCCTTGGGCTTGCGGAGCTGTGAGGCCTGCTGCCAGCGGTCGTCGTTGGTCGAGCGCCAGTCGTCGGGGCCGGTTCCGTTGCCGGTCCCGTTCCCGTTGGTGTTCCCGTTCTGCTCCACGGGGGCCGGGGCCGGTGTCTCCTGGACCACGTGCTGCCCGCTGGTGCCGTTGCTCGTGCCGTTCGCGGGAGATCCGCGACGGGGAAGCCCGGCGTCGGTCAGCGCGTGCGGAGCGGAGGGGGCCGGTCCCGGACGCTCGAAGCCTACGTGGTTCCGCTCACTCACGTCAGCGGCCTGCGGGGACTCCGTTTCCGGAGCGTACTCGGAGCGCTGCCCGTTCTGGTAACCGTCCGGCTGCGGCCAGTCATCCTGGTAACGCCGCTCCTCGAAGGCCGAGAAGGACTCCGGGGCGGAGGCGTGGGCCGGGGCGGGCTCGTCCTGGACGGGCTCCGTGTACGTGGGCTCCGGGTAGCCGGCGTTGCCGTTCGAGGACGGGTAGCCGTTCGTCGACGGGTACTCGCTGCCGGTCGACGGGAAGTCGTCCGTCTGCGGGAAGCCGTTGCTTCCGTTGTAGTACGGCTCCTCGTACGCCGTCTGCTGGTCGTAGCCCGTGAAGGACTGCTCCGGGGACGGGGTCGGGCTCTGGCCGTTCGGCGCGGCGGTGAAGTCGTCGCCGTACGCGGGGGCCTCGATGGCCTCCGGGCCGCCCGGACCGTCGTGTGTCTGGGCCTCCAGCTGCGCGCGGCGCTCCTCACGCATCAGCGAGCGGCCCACCGGGTCCAGCTCGCGTATGTCGTCCGGGACCTCGGTGTAGCGGCTGTCGTCGAAGCCGAGCTCGGCCGCCGTACGCATCGGCTGCTGCTGTGCGCCCTGGAAGTTCTCGCCGATGTACTGCTGCTGCGGAGCCTGCTGCTGCTCCGGGATGATCTGCGAGACGGTGAACTCGTCGCGCTGCATCTGCTGCTCGCCACCGCCACCGTGGGTGATGGCGTCCGGGAGCATGACCAGCGAGGTCGTACCGGCCTGCTCGCCCGAGGGGCGGAGCTGGACGCGGACGCCGTGCCGGTCGGACAGCCGGCCGACCACGAACAGGCCCATGCGCTGGGAGATCGCGGCGTCCACGGTCGGTGGGTTGGCCAGCTTGTGGTTGATGTCCGCGAAGTCCTCGGCGGTGAGGCCGATGCCCTTGTCGTGGATCTCGACCATGATGCGGCCGTCGGGAAGACGGGTCGCCGTCACCCGGACCTTGGTCTGCGGGGACGAGAACGTCGTCGCGTTCTCCAGCAGCTCGGCCAGCAGGTGCACGAGGTCGGTGACCGCGCGGCCGTGGATCTCGGCCTCCGGTACGCCCGACAGCTCGACGCGCTCGTACTGCTCCACCTCGGAGGAGGCGGCGCGCAGGACGTCGACCAGCGGGACCGGCTGGTCCCAGCGGCGGCCCGGCTCCTCGCCGGCGAGGACCAGGAGGTTCTCGCCGTTGCGGCGCATACGGGTCGCGAGGTGGTCCAGGCGGAAGAGGTTCTCCAGCTGGTCCGGGTCTGCCTCGTTGTTCTCCAGGTCGGTGATCAGGGTCAGCTGGCCCTCGATCAGGGACTGGTTGCGGCGCGACAGGTTGGTGAAGATCGCGTTGATGTTGCCCCGCAGCATGGCCTGCTCGGCGGCCAGCCGGACCGCCTCGCGGTGGACCTGGTCGAAGGCGCGGGCGACCTCGCCGATCTCGTCCGTGGTGTTGATCGGGATGGCGGCGACCCGGGTGTCGACGCGGCCGGGGTCGGTGCGCGAGAGCTGGTCGACCAGCATCGGCAGGCGCTGCTCGGCGATCCCGAAGGCGGCGTTGCGCAGCTGGCGCATCGAGCGGCTCATCTGGCGGGCCACCGCGCCGGCCAGGATGAAGGCGAGGAGCAGGGCGACCACGACGGCCGCACCCACGATGAACGCGTCACGCTTGGCGTCGTCGGAGATGCTGGCGGCCTCGGTCACCGCGCTCTTGGAGAGGTCGCTCTCCAGCTTGAGGTACGCGTTGTACTTGAGGGTGGTGACCGCCCACCAGTTCTGGCGCGTGATGCCCTTCGCCGCGAGGTCGGCCCGGTCACTCTCCTTGGTCGTGGCAAGCCCGGCGAGGGCCGAGATCATGTCGGTGGGGTTGGCCGGCGGCGCGACATACGTCTCGCCCTTGGCGGCGGCGGCCTCCGCGGCCTGCTCGGCCATCGCCTTGCCCTCGGCCGTGACCTGGACCGTCGCGTCCTCGAGCTTCTTGGCGTCCTCCGCGGTACCGCCCGCGACGTACTCCGCGATGGCGATCCGCTCCAGGTACGCGTACGAGGCGATGCCGATGCGCTGGCTGGCGAAGGCGCTCCCGCCGGGGCCGGGCTTGGTCAGCAGGTGCATGCCGATGGCACGCTGCAGCGACACGGCGGACTTGGTGAGCGAGATCGCGTAGACCGTCCGGCCGTAGGCGGTGATGTTGCCCGTGCCCAGGCCCAGCTCGTTGGAGAACTCCATCAGGGAGTGCGTGACAGCGGTGTAGCTCTCCTCGGACTGCACACCGGTCAGCCTGGGGGTGTAAGCGGCCGCCCGGATCGACGCCAACTGGGGCTCGACCTCGCGGAACAGCTTCAGGCGGCGCTCGACGCTCGGCTTGTCCGGGATGTTCTGGGCGGCGATGTCGAAGGCGTCGGCGGCCTTGTCGGTGGCCGCGCGGGCCTTGACGACCGTCTCGTCGTCCTCGCCCTTGCCCTCGAGCAGGGGCGCCGCGGTGACATCGCGCTCCTGGAAGAGGGCGTCGCCGTAGACCAGGGAGGCCTGCACGAGGCGCGCGGTCTGCTCCGCGTCCTCGGCCTCCTGCCAGGTGTCGATCGAGCTCTTCACCTGGAAGCCGCCCATGATCAGGCCGACCACCACGGGTATGAGCAGGATCGCGTTCAGCCTGGTCGGCACGCGCCAGTTGCGCGGGGAGAAACGGCCACCACTTGGAGCGGGTGGCGCCATCGGCTCGGAGCCGGGCAGGGGGGCGGGCGTCGCTCCGCGCGACGGCGGGGTGAAGTTGCCCCGGGCCGACGGCTCGGGACCGTTCTTGCTTCGCCTCACTCGACCAACAACCTCTCGGCGGAAGGCACCAACGTTGTGCCGCAGTGTCTCAGAGCCTGCTACGTCAAAGACCCTGTATGTGTGTACGTCTTTGACTATTAGGCAGTTCAGGCATTCCAGCACGTCAGCCTTCGCTCTTCCAAACGTTGGAAAGGGAAGATCCGTTGTGATGTAAGCCCCAGATAAAACGGTCATAAAGAACGAGCCCCGCCAAAAGGCGGGGCCGATGTGAGCGCAGTGAGACCGGGCGACCGCGACGCGTGGCCGTACCACCAGATATCTCTGTCGAAACGTTATGAACACCGGGGCCGACCGTGTCAAAGGACACAGCCGACTCCGGTGTATCTACGACAACTGCCGTACGGCATAGCCGAATTGTGCTACCGCAGACGCGCCATGAGCGCGTGCTCGACCAGCGTGATCAGCGCACTCTTCGCATCCGAGCGGTGCCGGGCGTCCGTCGTGATGATCGGGGCGTCCGGTCCGATCTGGAGCGCCTCGCGCACTTCTTCGGGGTTGTACGGCTGGTGCCCGTCGAAGCCGTTGAGGGCGATGACGAAGGGCAGGCCGCTGTTCTCGAAGTAGTCGACCGCGGGGAAACAGTCCGCGAGCCGGCGGGTGTCGACCAGCACCACGGCGCCGATCGCGCCGCGTACCAGGTCGTCCCACATGAACCAGAAGCGGTCCTGACCCGGCGTACCGAAGAGGTACAGGATCAGGTCCTGGTCCAGGGTGATGCGGCCGAAGTCCATGGCCACCGTGGTGGTGGTCTTGTCCCCGGTGTGCGTGAGGTCGTCGATGCCCGCCGAGGCGGACGTCATGACGGCCTCGGTGCGCAGCGGGTTGATCTCCGAGACGGCGCCCACGAACGTGGTCTTGCCCACGCCGAATCCACCCGCGACCACGATCTTCGCGGAGGTGGTGGTCGCCCGGCCCCCGTCAGAGCTTGCGAAGTCCACTGAGCACCCTTTCGAGCAGTGTCACCGCTGGTGCACCGCCGTTGTTCTCGTCGCCGCCCGGCTGGTGGATGGCGACCAGTCCGGCCTCGGCGAGGTCCGCGACGAGGATGCGCGCCACACCGAGCGGCATGGCGAGAAGCGCTGACACCTCGGCCACCGACTTGACCTCGCGGCACAGGTGGCAGATGCGCTGGTGCTCGGGGAGCAGTCCCATCAGCTGGGCCGGGTCGGCCGTCGTGCTGATCAGCGCCTCGATGGCGAGCTGGTAGCGCGGCCGGGTCCGGCCGCCGGTCATGGCGTACGGCCTTACCAGCGGCTGGTCGCCCTCGTCCTCGTACGTATGAGCGTACGGATCATGAGAGGCGGTGGGCGGGGTCATGAGTCCTCCGGGCGGGACAACGTCGGTCAGTCGTGCCGTCTGACAGGGGCCGGTGCGGGCTTTGTGGCGGCCGGACGGTGATTTCGTGAGGCGGGTGGAACCGGAGCGGTCAGTGGAGCAGACTGCCCTGTAGTTCGGCGCGCAGATCCGGAGTGAGCACTGCGCCCGCCCGGTCGACCAACAGCGCCATCTCGTAGCCGACGAGGCCGATGTCGCAGTCCGGGTGGGAGAGGACCGCCAGGGACGATCCGTCCGAGACGGACATGAGGAAGAGGAAGCCCCGCTCCATCTCGACGACCGTCTGGGCCACCGTGCCGCCCTCGAAGATCCGGGATGCCCCGGCCGTCAACGAGGTGAGCCCGGAGGCGACGGCGGCGAGCTGGTCGGCGCGGTCTCGGGGGAAGCCTTCCGACATCGCCAGAAGGAGACCGTCGGCGGACACGACGACGGTGTGGGACACACCGGGGGTGTTGTCCACGAAGTTGGTTATCAACCAGTTGAGGTTTTGTGCCGCCTGGCTCATCTGGCTCAACTAACGCTCCTGCTGGTGAGTGGGGCTGGGGAAGCTGCCCGTCTGGTCGGAGCCGTTGCCGGCCTGCCGACCCTGGGCGATGCCCCTACGGAGATTGGTCAGCCGGCCGCGCACGTCATCAGGCGCACGCGAGACCGCCGGACCGCTTTGGTGCGGTTGCTGCTGAGCCGTACCCGGTACGAGGTTCGCACGCGGGACCCGGCGCGGAAGGCCGGAAGTAGTGACGCCACCGGCGGCCGGCTGGCGGACCCGTTCGGCCTGCTTCACCAGCTCGTCGTTGGGCGAGGAGCGCCAGGAACCCGTCGTGGCCGGCGCGGTCGCCGGACGCGGGGGAGTGGGCGCGGAGGAAGGCTGCGAGACGGCCGAACCGTTGCTGCTGCCGTTGCCGTTGCTGGTGCCGTTGGCCTGCGGACGGCCGTTCTGCGGCTGCCCCTGCTGACCCTGCCCGTGGAACCAGTTGGTCTCCAGGGTGTCGTACAGAGGCGTACGTCCGTCACCGGGACCGCTCGCCGGCGGCAGCGCCTCCGGCTGCGGCGGGCGCGGCGGAACCGGCGGACGGGAGCCGCCGAAGTCGGCGGGACCACGGCCCGCGCCCGACTGCGGACGCTCGAACTGGCCGGTGGACGACGGGTCCTGCGGGCGGCGCGGCACCGGGCCCCGGTTGTCGAATCCGGTGGGCGCGGGGAACTGGCCGGTCGAGCTGCCGTCGTACCCGTTCGGCGCCGGGAACTGGCCCGTCGAGCCGCCGTTGTACGAGGGCGGCGCGAACTGACCGTTGTTCTGCGGGTTCTGCTGCCCGGCGGGCGGCGTGCCGAAGACGTCCGAGCGGACGAACTGCCCGTTGTTCTGCTGGCCGTTCGTGTCGGAGGACGAGCCGCCGAAGTCGGGGAGGGGGAACTGACCCGTGTCCGAGGGGCCGCCCGGGCGCGGGGCGTTGTACGGGGCGGCCGGGCCCTGGAGATCGTCGATGCGGGGGATCGCCGGCATCTCCGACGTCGCGCCGGGGCCCTGCCGGTCGTCGATGCGCGGCATCCGTGAGGTGGAGTCCGGCTCCTCGTGACCGCGCGGGGTGTCCAGCGAGGCCCGCGAGACCGGCGGCTGCGCGTTCTCGTCGCTCCAGCTCGGACGGGCCGGCGCGTTGCCACCGGGCAGCTCGGGACGCGCACCGCCACGCGGCGGGAGCTGCGGACGGCGCCCGCCGCCCTGCTCGTTGTTGGCGCGCTGCGGCGGTACGGGACCGCGCGAGCCGCCACCGAAGGCGTCCTGACGACCACTGTTGTTGCCGAAGGCGTCCTGGCCCTGGCGTGCGCCCGGTCCGTCGCCGAAGCCCTGCGGGGCTCCCGCGGCCTGCATGCCCTGCGGAGCGCCGGGAGCCTGGCCGCCGAAGCTGCCCGCACCCGCACCGGCCGGAGCCGGCCTGCCGCCCTGCTGCGGGGCGCCCGGACCCTGCGGTCCACGCGGCGCCGAACCCGGGGCACCCGGGCGACCGCCCGCGTCCCGGCCGGGCAGCGCGGCCCGCGGACCGTGGCCGGAACCGACCTGGCCGCGCGGAGCACCACCGGCGCCGAGGAGCCCGCCACCGGCGGGAGCACCCTGGCCACCGCCCCGGCGGGCCGCGGCCACACCGGCGGCGGCCTGCGCGGCACCGGGGCCGCCCACGGGGGCGCCACCCTGGCCGGGCTTGCCCGGAGCGGGCTTCTTGCCGCCCTGGGCGACATCGACGGGGAGCATGACCAGCGCGGTCGTGCCACCGGAGTCGGAAGGACGCAGCTGGATCCGGATGCCGTGGCGCTGCGAGAGGCGGCCGACCACGAACAGACCCATGCGGCGAGAGACGGAGACGTCCACGGTGGGCGGTGCCGCGAGGCGCTCGTTGATCGCCGCGAGGTCCTCGGGCGAGAGGCCGATGCCGGTGTCGTGGATCTCGATCAGGACGCGACCGTCGGGCAGCGCGTGACCGGTGACCTTGACCTTCGTCTGCGGGGAGGAGAACGACGTGGCGTTCTCCAGCAGCTCGGCGAGCAGGTGCACGAGGTCGTTGACCACGCGGCCGGCGACCTCGGTCGTCGGCACGGAGGACAGCTCGATGCGCTCGTACTGCTCCACCTCGGACGCGGCGGCGCGGAGCACGTCGACCAGCGGGACCGGGCGGGTCCAGCGGCGGCCGGGCTCTTCACCGGCGAGAACGAGCAGGTTCTCGCCGTTTCGGCGCATGCGGGTCGCGAGGTGGTCGAGCTTGAAGAGGGAGGACAGCTGGTCCGGGTCGGCCTCGCGGGACTCCAGTTCGGAGATGAGCGACAGCTGACGCTGGATGAGGCCCTGGGAGCGGCGCGAGAGGTTGGTGAACATCGCGTTGACGTTGCCTCGCAGGAGCGCCTGCTCGGCGGCCAGCCGTACGGCCTCGCGGTGCACGTCGTCGAAGGCCGCGGCCACCTGGCCGATCTCGTCCCGGGAGTGCACACCGACCGACTCGACGGACGTGTCGACGTCCTGCGGGTCCGACTCGGACAGCTGCTTGACCAGCTCGGGCAGCCGGTCCTGGGCGACCTTGGTCGCGGTGTCCTGGAGGCGGCGCAGCGAGCGGATCATGGAGCGGGCCACGACGAAGGCGCCGACCAGCGAGACACCGAGGACGAGGAGGATCAGCGCACCGGAGATGATCGCTTCCCGCTCGGCCTCGTTGCGCAGCTCACGCGCCTTCTGCTCCATCTGGCTGAGCAGCGTGATCTCGATGATCTTCATCTGCTGGATCTTCGCCGAGTCGTCGTCGACCCAGTCCTTGTAGGAGCGCTTCGGGAGCCCCTGGATGCCGTCCCTGCTCTCCAGGATGCGCCTGGCGTACAGGTCGGCGGCCGTGATCGTCGGGTTGCCCTCGTCGATCGACTTGAGGAGATCCTCGGCGCCGGAGCCGTAGATGCTGATGAAGCTCTTGAGTTCGGAGTCCTGGCTGTTCAGCGCGGAGTCGCCGTACAGCCGGTCGTTCTCCGACAGGTCGCCGATCGACTTGTTGTCCGCGGGCAGCGCCGCCGCGATGACCGCGCGCTGCACGGACGCGTACTCCTTGGCCGAGGAGAAGGCGGCCAGGGCGCGGGTGCGGGTGATCATCTCCGGGTTGCTGGTGGCTTCCGCCATGTCCTGGGAGAGCTCCAGCAGATGGGTGATCAGCCGGTGATAGGACTCGATCGTCTGCGTCGAGTTGTCCTCGGACGCGTAGGCGTTGCTGCGGATCTCGTTGATGTCGCCGAGCTCGCTGACCAGACCCACGAGGCTCTCGCGGACGCCCTGGAGGTTGCCGGTCTTGCTCGCGGCGTCGATCTCCTCGGCACCGTCGATGAAGTTGGCGCGGGCCCGGTCGACCTTGTCGCGGACGCCCTTGATGCCGATGTCACTGGCCGGCGCGTTGTTCGCGAGGGGACCGGCCGACTGGTCGCGCTCCTCCTGGAGCGCGGAGGACAGCTCGGTCGCCTGCTTGGTGATGTCGGTCAGCAGCCGCATGTTGTCGAGCTGCTGGATGTCGTCCATGTTGTCGCTGATACGCAGCGCGCCGAGCGAGGTCGCGGCGACCACGGGGAGCGCGAGCAGCGAGACCAGACGGGTCGAGATGCGCCAGTTGCGCAGCGCTATTCGCGAGCCGGGGCCGCTCGACCCCGTGGGGGGCTTCACGGGCGGCGCGGCGGGCGCGGACGCACCGGTGGCCGTGCCCTTGCCGGCTCCACCGGGCGCACCACTGCCGAGGCGCGCCGCCCGCTCGCCGTTGTCGCCGGACAGAGCTGCCTGGCCCGCGTTCTGGGCGTGCTGGGGGGAGGAACCGTTACCGGCTCCGTTGTGTGGCTCCGGCTCCGCCGAAGCGCTGCCATCCCTCTTGAAACGTCCCTGCACTAGCGTCGCAACCTCTGGACCAGGCGCCCTTCCGCGTGAACGGACGGACGGTGTCGGCGTATAGGGGGCGCCCTGAAATACGCCCCCCATGGTGGTCGTGAGTAACCCGGCGCTGGTTCCCCCTAACGTGCCGCCACTCGGCGCTGCTTCGCGCCCCCTGTGCGCCGGCTCGTCATCCCGCGGCGGTTCGAGGAATTCCAGCACAGTGCCGGATCTCCAACAAGGCCAATGGGTCACGGTGTGACGACGATGACGCCTTGTGAGCGATGCGTCACGAGGCGTAGAAGGCGATCTGGTACATAGCGGACCAATTCCCACGAGTCGCGGGGATAGTCACGGTGTCCAGGTCGCCATGATCAGGAGCGGAATGAGGGCTTCAGTGAAGCAATGTCCGTTTCGTAAGGGGGGAGTGGGGGCCGGAATTGACCGGTTTGCCCATGGATTCGTGAGCAAACTCACACGGGGTTCACGGGGTCTCCGTGACTTCCCCGGGGAATCGCATGTTTAGCCTGACGCTTTACAGAGGTGGCACATCCGACAACCCGCGCGCGGACGGCGGCTCTCAGGCCTGCCGGGCGCCCGGACACGACAGGGTCGAGGAAAACAACAGTGAAGACGACGACGATGTTCCGCAACATCGCCAACCCCCGGCGCACGACACTGGCGCACCTGACGGACGCCGACGAGCTGACGCCCGTCGAGCAGCCGGAACACTCCGTCGACCTCCCCACGCAGACCGCCAACCCCCGCCGCACCATCCTCATGGAGGCCCCGGTCGCGGCCCTCGTCGCGGAGTAATACGCGCGACGACCGCCCGGCTACTCAGGGCGGACCCTGTGAGTCTCTCTGTGTCAAGGGCGCCTCTGCCCCTCGTACCCGGTTCCCGGCCGTACGAAGGTCATGGGCGCCCTCACTTATTGCGCGAGGCGCCCGCCCCCGGGCGCGTTAGCCTGGAGCGTCAGACTCCGGACCAGCAGAGGGGCGCAGGAATCCCGTGCGCATCGCCAGATTCTCCATCGACGGGAACGTCGCCTTCGGCGCGGTCGAGGGCGACAAGCCGGACGAGCTAGTCCTGGACATCATCAAGGGCATCCCGTTCGCCGACTTCGAGCTCTCCGGCACGAAGGTTCCCCTCGACAAGGTCCGGCTGCTGCCGCCGGTGCTGCCCAACAAGGTCGTCGCCTACGGCCGCAACTACGCGGAGCACGCGAGGGAAATGGGCAACGAGGTGCCCGACGCCCCGTTCGCCTTCTTCAAGCCGTCCACCTCGGTGATCGGCTCCGGCGACGTGATCCAGTACCCCTCCTTCTCCGAGGACCTGCACCACGAGGCCGAACTCGCCGTGGTCATCGGCCGGATGTGCCGCGAGGTCCCGCGCGAACGCGTCAAGGACGTCATCCTCGGCTACACCTGCGCCAACGACATCACCGCGCGGGATGTCCAGAAGCGTGAGAAGCAGTGGGCGCGGGCCAAGGGCTTCGACACCAGCTGCCCGCTGGGCCCCTGGGTGGAGACGGACCTCGACCCGTCCGACCTGACGATCCAGCTCACGGTCAACGGCGAGCAACGCCAACTGGGCCGCACCAGCGAGATGATTCACTCCATCGAGGACCTGATCGTCAACATCACCGAGGCCATGACGCTGCTCCCCGGCGACGTGATCCTCACGGGCACCCCGGCAGGCGTCGGACCGCTCACCGTCGGCGACGAGGTCGCCGTCACCATCGAAGGCATCGGCACTCTCACCAACAAGGTTGTCAAGCGTGGCTAGCGCACCCGACCCCGCCGTCCGAGTACGGTTCTGCCCGTCGCCCACCGGTAACCCCCACGTGGGCCTGGTCCGTACGGCGCTGTTCAACTGGGCGTACGCCCGCCACACCGGCGGCACGTTCGTCTTCCGCATCGAGGACACCGACGCGGCCCGCGACTCCGAGGAGTCGTACGAGCAGCTGCTGTCCTCGCTGCGCTGGCTCGGCTTCGACTGGGACGAGGGCCCCGAGATCGGCGGCCCGCACGCCCCGTACCGCCAGTCGCAGCGGATGGACACCTACCGGGAGGTCGCGGCCAAGCTTCTTGAGGCCGGCCATGCCTACCACTGCTACTGCTCCACGGAGGAGCTGGACACCCGCCGCGACGCCGCTCGCGCCGCCGGCCGGCCCTCCGGCTACGACGGCCACTGCCGCGCCCTGACCGACGAGCAGGTGTCGGCGTACACCGCCGAGGGCCGCACTCCGATCGTCCGCTTCCGGATGCCCGACGAGACGATCACGTTCACGGACCTGGTCCGCGGCGAACTGACATTCACGCCGGAGAACGTCCCGGACTACGGGATCGTACGAGCCAACGGCGCGCCCCTGTACACGCTGGTCAACCCGGTCGACGACGCGCTGATGGAGATCACGCACGTCCTGCGCGGCGAGGACCTGCTGTCGTCGACGCCGCGCCAGGTCGCCCTGTACAAGGCACTGATCGAGCTGGGCATCGCGAAGCAGGTCCCCTCCTTCGGCCACCTGCCGTACGTGATGGGCGAGGGCAACAAGAAGCTCTCGAAGCGTGACCCGGAGTCGTCCCTGAACCTCTACCGGGAACGCGGCTTCCTCCCCGAGGGCCTGCTCAACTACCTGTCCCTGCTGGGCTGGTCGCTCTCGGCGGACCAGGACATCTTCTCCATCGACGAGATGGTCGCCGCCTTCGACGTGTCGGACGTGAACCCCAACCCGGCCCGCTTCGACCTGAAGAAGTGCGAGGCGATCAACGCCGACCACATCCGGCTGCTGGACGTGAAGGACTTCACGGAGCGCTGCGCACCCTGGCTCCGGGCCCCCTTCGCGCCCTGGTCGCCGGAGGACTTCGACGAGGCGAAGTGGCAGGCGATCGCCCCGCACGCCCAGACCCGTCTCAAGGTCCTCTCGGAGATCACGGACAACGTCGACTTCCTGTTCCTGCCCGAGCCGGCCACCGACGAGGTGTCCTGGACAAAGGCGATGAAGGAGGGCAGCGACGCGCTGCTCCGCACGGCTCGGGAGAAGCTGGAAGCGGCCGACTGGACGTCCCCCGAGTCCCTGAAGGAGGCCGTCCTGACCGCCGGCGAGGCCCACGGCCTCAAGCTCGGCAAGGCCCAGGCCCCGGTCCGCGTCGCCGTCACCGGCCGCACGATCGGCCTCCCGCTCTTCGAGTCCCTGGAGATCCTCGGCCAGGAGAAGACGCTGGCCCGTATCGACGCGGCACTGGCGAAGCTGGCCGCGTAACACCCACACACACGCGAGGGGCGGGGCCCCCCCCCACCCGGGGGGGCCCCCCCCCCCCGGGGGGGGGCCCCCCCGGGGGGGGGGGGGCCCCGCCCCTCGAACGTTCGGTTCACACGGCGTCGTTCTCGTCGATCAGGTACGTGAACTCGTCGAAGATCTCCAGTACGACGATGACCATGACGGCCCCCGCGACCATGTACTCCAGCATCACGCCGGGGGCCACATACGCCTTCCGTAGATGTTCGTCGGGGCCGAGTTGTGCTGTCGCAGCCTTGCGGAAGGGGTCACGCGACAGTATCCGCACCGCTTTGTCCAGCTGGGCTCGACGCTCGCCGGGCAGGCCGTCGTAGGCCGCACGGGCCTCGACGGTGAACTGGACTCGGTACTCGCTCATGCACCCAGTGTGCCAGCCCGCGCTACCGTCGGTGTCATGACGATCCGAGCCGTGGTCTGGGACATCGACGACACCCTCTTCGACTACACCACGGCGGACCGCGCCGGCATGCGGGAGCAGCTCGTGGCCGAGGGCCTGCTCGACGGGTATGACACCGTCGAGCAGGCCCTAGTGCGTTGGCGGCAGGTCACCGACAGGCAGTGGGCGCGGTTCGCGGCGGGGGAGATCGACTTCCCTGGGCAGCGCCGCGAACGGGTGCGGATGTTCCTGGGCGAGGAACTGACCGACGTCGGGGCCGACGCCTGGTTCGACCGCTACATCGGGCACTACGAGGCCGCCTGGGCGCTCTTCCCGGACGTACTGCCCGCCCTCGACCTCCTCGCCGCCAGTCACCGGCACGGGGTGCTGTCCAACTCCAGCCTCCGCGTGCAGGACCGCAAGCTGCGCGTGCTGGGCGTCCACGACCGCTTCGAGGCGATCCTGTGCGCCGCCGAGCTGGGCTTCTCCAAGCCGGACGCCGAGGCGTTCCACGCGGCCTGTACCGCTCTGAACCTGCCCCCGCGCGAGGTGGCGTACGTCGGTGACCACCCCGAGATCGACGGGCAGGGCGCCGCCGACGCCGGAATGCTGTCCGTGTGGATCGACCGCGACGGCCTCGGCGACGCGGAACAGGCGCCCACGGGCACGCATCGGATCGCCTCCCTCGCCGAACTTCCCGCGATCCTCGGCGCCGATACCCGTTTTGGAGCGCCGTCCACCTTCAGGTAATGTTCTTCCTGCGCCACCGGAGAGCGGCCCGACAGGCCAGGAACCGGAGGCGCACGCTAGAACGAGATCCCTGCAAGGGCTTGAGTTCCAGTGGCCTATGGTGTAATTGGCAGCACGACGGTTTCTGGTTCCGTTAGTCTTGGTTCGAGTCCAGGTAGGCCAGCTCGCAGATTGCTTCAAATCTGCACCCGTGGAGATCAACTCCACAGAAGCCCCCGTTGTGTAGCGGCCTAGCACGCTGCCCTCTCACGGCAGTAGCGCCGGTTCGAATCCGGTCGGGGGTACAGATCCTTCCCGGAGGGTCAGTACGGGTCGCACCCGCTGACCTTCATGCAGGATCGCTAGGGCCCCCGTTGTGTAGCGGCCTAGCACGCTGCCCTCTCACGGCAGTAGCGCCGGTTCGAATCCGGTCGGGGGTACGCTTTACTTGAAATGCCTTGGTCTATGGTGTAATTGGCAACACTACGGTTTCTGGTACCGTCATTCTTGGTTCGAGTCCAGGTAGACCAGCTCGGATCTGCGGCGGTGTAGTTTCAACCGCTTGCAAGATCCTCGCCCCCGTTGTGTAGCGGCCTAGCACGCTGCCCTCTCACGGCAGTAGCGCCGGTTCGAATCCGGTCGGGGGTACGTACGTCAGTCACGGTGGCCCTTCGCTTCGGCGGGGGGCCACCGTGCGTTTCCCCGTCGTGTTGATCTGCCTGCCGGGCGCCAACATGCCTTCGCGCAGGGAGTAGTTGATGGAAACGATGCCTGCCGGTGAGGGCCTGCCGCGGCGTTGAGGCCGGCTCTCTCCTGGCGTTCGTGCCCTGGGTGTCAGCTCGTGCGGCGCAGGGCCTCCGAGAGGCGGCCCGCGGCGTCGATGACCGCCTGGGCGTGCATGCGGCCGGGGTGGCGGGTCAGCCGCTCGATGGGGCCGGAGACCGAGACGGCCGCCACCACCCGGTTCGACGGGCCCCGCACGGGGGCCGAAACCGAGGCGACGCCCGGTTCGCGCTCGCCGATGGACTGGGCCCAGCCCCGGCGTCGTACGCCGGACAGTGCCGTCGCTGTGAAGCGGGCGCCCTGGAGGCCGCGGTGCAGGCGCTCCGGCTCCTCCCACGCCATCAGGATCTGGGCCGACGAGCCCGCCTTCATCGTGAGCGTCGAGCCGACCGGGACCGTGTCCCTGAGGCCCGAGAGGCGCTCGGCCGCGGCGACGCAGATGCGCATGTCGCCCTGGCGGCGGTAGAGCTGCGCGCTCTCGCCCGTCAGATCGCGGAGGTGGGTGAGCACCGGGCCGGCGGTCGCGAGGAGGCGGTCCTCGCCCGCCGCCGCCGCCAGTTCTGCCAGGCGGGGGCCGAGAATGAACCGGCCCTGCATGTCGCGCGCCACCATGCGGTGGTGTTCCAGGGCCACGGCGAGACGATGTGCCGTGGGTCGTGCCAGTCCAGTCGCCGCGACCAGTCCCGCGAGGGTGGCCGGACCGGACTCCAGAGCGCTCAGGACAAGGGCTGCCTTGTCCAGAACGCCGACGCCGCTACTGTTGTCCATGAAACGATACTCGCGTCTCACTCTGTGAAACGCAAGTTCATTTTCCGGTGGAACGCGCCACTCTGGAAGACACAGTGGCCCGCCGACCAACGGGCCCGGCGGTGGGTGTCCGGACGAGGGGTACGGGCGGTCGCCACCACAGGATCTCTAGTTGGGCCGGCGCCCGTACAGGCCGGCCGGAGGGAAAGCGATGGGTAGGACACTCGCGGAGAAGGTCTGGGACGATCACGTCGTCCGGCGCGCCGAGGGCGAGCCCGACCTTCTCTTCATCGATCTGCACCTGCTGCACGAGGTGACCAGCCCGCAGGCCTTCGACGGCCTCCGTCAGGCGGGGCGTCCGGTGCGGCGTCTCGACCTGACCATCGCGACCGAGGATCACAACACCCCGACCCTCGACATCGACAAACCCATCGCCGACCCGGTCTCCCGGGTCCAGCTGGAGACGCTGCGCAAGAACTGCGCCGACTTCGGTGTACGGCTGCACCCGCTGGGCGACGTCGAGCAGGGTGTCGTCCACGTGGTGGGACCGCAGCTGGGGCTGACCCAGCCGGGCACCACCGTCGTCTGCGGCGACTCCCACACCTCCACGCACGGCGCCTTCGGCGCGCTGGCGTTCGGCATCGGCACCTCGCAGGTCGAGCATGTGCTGGCCACCCAGACGCTGCCGCTGGCCCGCCCCAAGACCATGGCCATCACGGTCGACGGCGAACTGCCCGAGGGCGTCACCGCCAAGGACCTGATCCTCGCCATCATCGCGAAGATCGGTACGGGCGGCGGCCAGGGCTACATCCTGGAGTACCGCGGCTCCGCCATCGAGAAGCTCTCGATGGAGGCCCGGATGACCATCTGCAACATGTCGATCGAGGCCGGCGCCCGCGCGGGCATGATCGCCCCCGACGAGACCACCTTCGAGTACCTCAAGGGCCGTCCGCACGCCCCCGCCGACGCGGACTGGGACGCGGCGGTGGAGTACTGGAAGACGCTGCGCACCGACGACGACGCGGAATTCGACGCGGAGGTCGTCATCGACGGCGCCGCGCTCGCGCCGTTCGTCACCTGGGGCACCAACCCCGGCCAGGGCGCGCCGCTTTCGTCGTCGGTCCCCGATCCCGCTTCGTACGAAGACGCATCGGAGCGCCTCGCCGCCGAAAAGGCCCTGGAATACATGGGGTTGGAGGCCGGTCAGCCGCTGGGCTCCATCAAGGTGGACACCGTCTTCGTAGGTTCGTGCACCAACGGCCGCATCGAGGACCTGCGCGCCGCCGCCGCGATCGTCGAGGGCCGCAAAGTCGCCGACGGCGTACGGATGCTGGTCGTCCCCGGCTCGGTGCGGGTCGGTCTGCAGGCCGTCTCCGAGGGCCTGGACGTGGTCTTCAAGGAGGCCGGCGCCGAATGGCGGCACGCGGGCTGCTCGATGTGTCTGGGCATGAACCCCGACCAGCTGGCCCCCGGTGAGCGCTCCGCGTCCACCTCCAACCGCAACTTCGAGGGCAGGCAGGGCAAGGGCGGCCGTACGCACCTGGTGTCGCCGCAGGTCGCCGCCGCGACGGCCGTACTGGGCCACCTGGCCTCCCCGGCCGACCTGTCCGACGCCGACGCCCGTACGCCCGCTGGAGTCTGATCAGCCATGGAAGCATTCACCACGCACACCGGCCGGGCCGTCCCGCTGCGGCGCAGCAACGTCGACACCGACCAGATCATCCCTGCTCACTGGCTCAAGAAGGTCACGCGGGACGGGTTCGAGGACGGGCTGTTCGAGGCCTGGCGCAAGGACGAGAACTTCATCCTCAACCGGCCCGAGCGCAAGGGCGCGACGGTCCTCGTCGCCGGTCCCGACTTCGGTACGGGCTCCTCGCGCGAACACGCCGTCTGGGCGCTGCAGAACTACGGCTTCAAGACCGTGATCTCGTCGCGCTTCGCCGACATCTTCCGCGGCAACTCGCTCAAGAACGGCCTGCTCACGGTGGTTCTGGAGCAGAAGATCGTGAACGCGCTGCAGGAGCTGACGGAGAACGACCCGCAGGCCGAGATCACCGTTGACCTGGAGGCCCGCGAGGTGCGCGCCGAGGGCATCACCGCGGCGTTCGAGCTCGACGAGAACGCCCGTTGGCGGCTGCTGAACGGGCTGGACGACATCTCCATCACCCTTCAGAACGAGGACCAGATCGCTTCGTACGAGGCGAAGCGGCCCTCGTACAAGCCCTGGACGCTCAAAGTCTGAACAAGGACTGAACGAGGACTGAGTCGGAAGCTCTTCGCAAGTAGGGTTTCGGCCAGCGCGACACCCCGTCTGTACCCCCGATCGCCACGATTGGGGGTACAGCTGTTTCTGCCTCCAGGGCCTCTCCCGTGCCGTACCGGGCCGTCTCAACTTCCCATGTTAGAAAGGGTGTTGACGGGGTACCCGGGTCTTGACACCGCGACACCGGAGTGGGCGCGGAAGGCCGTTTGAGGCGGCAGTTGCCCCCTGCGCAGGCGACAACTCGCCCCAGATGGCACAATCTGTGCATGGAACACGACGGCCAACTCGAGCTCTACACGGCGGTCGCGGCCCAACTCAAGGAAGCGCACACAAGAGTGCGCGCACTGCAAGTCCCGGAGGGCGTACGGATGGCGCTGACCCGGAAGCTGCTGGTCATTACGGCCGCGGCCAAGCACGATCTCGCCGACGCGACAAGGCGGCTGGAACGCTTCACGGCGGACCTCGACGAGGGTCGATTCCCCGACGAGGACCACTGAGGAACTCCGTGACAGCCCGAGTTCGTTGCGGCACAAGGGTGATTAGCCCGTTTCGTGTTTGATTTGCGGTATATATCTGCCTAACGTGCGAAAAAGCTTGAACACTTTCGTTCTGGCAATGTCTCCGAAGGGGAAGACGTGAACAAGGCGCAGCTCGTAGAAGCCATTGCGGACAAGGTCGGTGGCCGTCAGCAGGCCGCCGAGGCGGTCGACGCGGTCCTGGACGCCATCGTCCGCGCGACCGTCAGTGGGGACCGGGTGTCGGTCACCGGCTTCGGTTCCTTCGAGAAGGTCGACCGTCCGGCCCGTTACGCCCGCAACCCGCAGACGGGTGAGCGGGTTCGGGTCAAGAAGACCTCCGTCCCCCGCTTCCGTGCGGGCCAGGGGTTCAAGGACCTGGTGAGCGGCTCGAAGAAGCTCCCGCGCGGTGGCGAGGTCGCGGTCAAGAAGGCGCCCAAGGGCAGCCTGACCGGCGGTGCCACCGCAACGGTCAAGAAGGCCGCCGCGAAGAAGGCCACCACGGCCAGGAAGGCGACGGCGGTCAAGAAGACCGTGGCCAAGAAGGTGACGCCGGCGAAGAAGACCACGGCGACGGCGAAGAAGGCCACGGCCAAGAAGACCACCGCGAAGACCACGGCGGCCAAGAAGACGACGGCGACGGCGAAGAAGACCGCCGCCAAGAAGGCCCCGGCGGCCAAGAAGGCGACCGCGACGAAGGCCCCGGCCCGCAAGTCGGCGGCCCGCACCACCACCGCCAAGAAGGCCACCGCCCGCAAGTAGGCAGGGGCGCAAGGACACCCACGCGCCGGGCCGGACTCCCTGGAGGAGTCCGGCCCGCGGCGTGTCCGGGCCCCGTCCGGAGGGTGCCTCAGAAGGTCTGGAGGGTGATGAGCGTGATCCGGGGGACGCCCCCGGCCCCTTCCGCTCCCTCGGCCGCCTCGACCTCGATACGTACCCGCTGCCCGGGCCGCAGCAGCCTCAGGCCGCCCGCGTCGAACGCCGGAGCGTCGAAGGGGACAGGGGTGCCGTCGTCGAGCAGCACACTGCCGCTGCGCGTCCCGGTGTCGTACGTGTACGCGGTCGCCTGCATGACGGCAGCCTACTGGCCCGCGATCAGCAGCCTCTCGACTGCGGTCGCCGTCCGCGCCCCGACCCCCAGCGCGAGCGCCGCCCGCAGATCGTCGCCGGTGTCCACGTCCTGGCGTACGGAATTCACCGCGGCGAGTCCGAGTTCCACGGCGCCGGAGTCACGGTGCCGGGTCCGGGAATGGGGGCCGAAATGCGGGAGCAATTCCTGACCGGGGCGGGCGGTCAGCAGCGTGGTGCCGATCGTGGCCGCGTCCGCGAGGAAAGCGCGGGGGAATTCGGCGGCGGCATCCAGGACGCGGGCCAGTTCCGGGGGGCGCAGCGCCGGCAGATCGGCGTTCAGGGCTGCTACGGCACTGTCGGGCCGTACGGTGCGCACGGCCGTCGCCCCGTGCGCCAGAGCGGCGTTCAGGCCGCCCAGCGGCTCGTCGGGGACGATGGCGGCGCCCAGCGCGGCCAGCTCACGGGCGGCCACGGAGTCGTCCGTGACGACCACCACATCGCGGACCGCCGTGCAGGCGAGCGCCGCTGACACGGTGTCCTGGGCGAAAGCCAGGGCCAGCCCGGGTCGCAGCCCGTCGTCGGCGGTGTCCGCGAGCCTGCTCTTGGCCCGCGCCAGGGGCTTGAGGGGTATGACCAATGTCCACTGCACGCGTGCTGCGTCCCTCCCGTGCTCTCCCCGGTCGCTCTCCCGGCGCTCTCCCGGTCCCCACCATTGTCACCTGGCTGTCATCAAAGCCCATCCGGCGGTGTCGGTGCCGGGGCGTACGGTGTTCTCGACAGACCCGGAGCCTGGGGCGACACTTGTGCGGCCCCCAGGTCAACCGGCCGAGGTCCTGGCCCAGGCCTTAGAGGAAGGTGTCCCGCGTGCCCCGCCGCAGAATCGGCTTCTGGTACCGCCTCGCGGCGGTCATCTGCAAACCGCCGCTGGTGGTTCTGATCAACCGGGACTGGCGCGGAATGGAGAACATTCCGGCGGCGGGCGGATTTATCACCGCGGTGAACCACAATTCGCATGCGGACCCCTTCGCCTACGCGCACTACCAGTACAACAGTGGCCGTGTGCCGCGTTTTCTGGCGAAGAGCGGGCTTTTCCGGAAGGGATTCGTCGGCACCATGATGCGTGGCACCGGACAGATCCCCGTCTACCGCGAGACCACCGACGCGCTGAGCGCCTTCCGCGCCGCGATCGACGCCGTGGAGCGCGGCGAATGCGTCGTCTTCTATCCCGAGGGCACCATCACCCGCGACCCGGACCAGTGGCCCATGACCGGCAAGACCGGCGCCGCGCGGGTCGCCCTCCAGACCAGGTGCCCGGTGATTCCGGTGGCCCAGTGGGGCGCGAACGAACTGCTGCAGCCGTACGCCAGGAAGCTCAACGTCCTTCCGCGCAAGACCCACCACGTCCTCGCGGGCCCGCCCGTGGACCTGACGCGGTTCTACGACAGGGAGATGACCCCGGACCTCCTGAAGGAGGCGACGGAGGTCATCATGGCCGCCATCACGCGCCAGCTGGAGGACATCCGCGGCGCGAAGGCGCCGACGACGCCCTACGACCCGCGCCAGGAGCGGATCGAGCAGCGCCTCCGTACGGCTGCCGAAGAGGCTCAGGACGCGCGTGACGCGCAGGAGGCGTTGGTCGCGCTGGACAGGACCGCCAAGGCGGCCGGTGACGTACCGCAGACGCAAGAAGCAGCAGACGTACGGGAAGTTCAGGAAGAGGGGCAGGGCAAGTGAGCGAGCCGGTCAAGGTGGCGGTCTTCAGCGCTGGATCATGGGGGACCGCCTTCGGCATGGTGCTCGCCGACGCCGGCTGCGAGGTGACCCTGTGGGCCCGCCGCCCCGAACTCGCCGACGCGATCAACTCCACGCGCACGAACCCGGACTACTTCCCGGGAGTCGAGCTCCCGGCGAACCTCCGTGCCACCACGGACCCCGCGGAAGCCGCCCGTGACGCCGACTTCACGATACTCAGCATCCCCTCGCAGACCCTGCGCGGGAATCTCGCCGAGTGGACGCCCCTGCTCGCCCCGGACACGATCCTCGTCTCCCTCATGAAGGGCGTCGAACTCGGTTCCGCGATGCGGATGAGCGAGGTCATCGACGACGTCGCCAAGGTGGGCCGGGACCGTATCGCGGTCGTCACCGGCCCCAACCTCGCCCGGGAGATCGCAGCCCGGATGCCGGCCGCCGCCGTGGTCGCCTGCACGGACGACGCCGTGGCCCAGCGCCTCCAGACCGTGTGCCACACCCCGTACTTCCGCCCGTACACCAACACCGACGTCGTCGGCTGCGAGCTGGGCGGCGCCGTCAAGAACGTGATCGGTCTCGCCGTCGGTATCGCGGACGGCATGGGTCTCGGCGACAACGCGAAGGGCTCGCTCATCACGCGCGGCCTCGCCGAGACCACCCGCCTCGGCCTCGCGATGGGCGCCGACCCGCTCACCTTCGCCGGCCTCGCGGGCCTGGGCGACCTGGTGGCCACCTGCTCCTCACCGCTGTCCCGCAACCACACCTTCGGCACCAACCTCGGCAGGGGCATGACCCTCCAGGAGACCATCGCGGTCACCAAGCAGACCGCCGAGGGCGTCAAGTCCTGTGAGAGCGTGCTGGATCTGGCCCGCAGGCACGGTGTCGACATGCCCATCACGGAGACGGTCGTCGGCATCGTGCACGAGGGCAAGCCGCCCGTGGTCGCCCTCAAGGAACTGATGTCGCGCAGCGCCAAGCCCGAACGACGCTGAGCGACGCCGGGCAACAGGGGCCTGCGGGCGCTGACTCAGCGCCCTACCACCGGGTACCCTCAACCCGATATGAGCACCGAGAACCTCCCCCAGAGCCCCGAGCAGCCGTCTCGCAAGCCGCGAGTGGCCGTCGTCTTCGGCGGTCGCAGCTCCGAACACGGGATCTCCGTGGTCACCGCCGGCGCCGTACTGCGTGCCATCGACCGGACGAAGTACGACGTCCTGCCGATCGGCATCACCCAGGACGGCCGCTGGGCGCTCACCGCGGACGAACCGGAGCGCATGACGATCGTCGACCGCAAGGCGCCGAACGTCGACGAACTCGCCGAGTCCCGCGAGGGCGGAGTGGTCCTCCCCCTGGACCCGTCGAACCGCGAAGTCGTCTACAGCGAACCGGGATCGGTGCCCAAGGCCCTCGGCGAGGTCGACGTCGTCTTCCCGGTCCTCCACGGCCCGTACGGCGAGGACGGCACCCTCCAGGGCCTGCTGGAGCTCTCCGGTGTCCCGTACGTCGGCGCGGGTGTGCTCGCCTCGGCCGTCGGCCAGGACAAGGAGTACATGAAGCGGGTGTTCACGTCGTTCGGCCTCAAGGTCGGCCCGTACGTGGTGATCCGGCCGCGTGAGTGGGAGCGCGACGAGCCGTCCGCCCGCAAGAAGATCATCGACTTCGCCGGCGAGCACGGCTGGCCGCTGTTCGTGAAGCCCGCGCGCGCGGGATCGTCGTTCGGCATCACCAAGGTCGACGAGCTGGGCGGCCTCGACGAGGCGATCGCCGAGGCCCAGCGGCACGACCCGAAGATCATCGTGGAGGCCGCGCTGCGCGGGCGCGAGATCGAGTGCGGGGTGCTGGAGTTCGAGGACGGCCCGCGTGCCTCCGTACCCGCCGAGATCCCGCCCGTACAGGCGCACGCCTTCTACGACTTCGAGGCCAAGTACATCGACTCGGCCGACGGAATCGTCCCCGCCCCGCTCACCGGGGAACAGACCGCGGAGGTACGCCGCCTGGCGGTCGAGGCCTTCGACGCGGCGTCCTGCGAGGGCCTCGTCCGCGCGGACTTCTTCCTCACCGAGGACGGCGAGTTCGTCATCAACGAGATCAACACGATGCCCGGCTTCACCCCGATCTCCATGTACCCGAGGATGTGGCAGGAAACGGGCGTCGACTACCCCGAGCTGGTGGACCGCCTGGTGCAGGCGGCGCTGCGCCGTTCAACAGGGTTGCGATGAGCTACCTAGGGGCGCGGGGAACTGCGCGACCAGCCACAGCGGCTCAGTACCCAACAACGCAACAGACCCACTACGGCGCTTAGTTGGCAATCCCCACAGGAACCGTCTTCTTAATGGCGGCAGCCAGATCAACAAGCGCCCCCGACGTGTCCCGCCCCTTCGGAACCGTAAGTTCCACATAGGCCAGCCGCGACGCAGTGGTGAAGCGGGAGGACCCGTCGTCCTCCTGCTCCATCAACCACTTGACCCCGTTCACCTCACCGCCGACCGCCTTCGGATCGTTACCCGCGGCGACCTTGGGATCGATCATCTTGGGCGGCCGTACGACACCGCAGCGCAGTATGATCGCCGGGCCGCCCCAGCCCGCGGTCAGCGCGGACCGGGGCTCGGGGTCGTCGCGGCTCAGGCCGTCCACCTTCGCCGGCAGCGCCTCGTCCAGGTTCCGGCACAGCTTCGTGGCCTTCCCGTCCGGCTCGGGAACCGTGACTGCGGCGCTGTCGTCTGCTGAGGAGCAGCCCGTGACGGCGATCAACAGGGCGAGCACGGGCAGAGCGAGCGGCCGGTGACGGAAGAAGAAGTGCACCGGCACAGGGTAGACGGGGGCTACAAGTGCACCACCGGGCAGGTCAGGGTGCGGGTGATGCCGTCCACTTGCTGGACCTTGGCGACCACCATCCGGCCGAGATCGTCCACGGTGTCGGCCTGGGCGCGCACAATCACGTCGTACGGTCCTGTCACGTCCTCGGCCTGGGTCACCCCCGGGATCTTGCTGATCGTCTCGGCGACGGTCGACGCTTTGCCGACCTCCGTCTGGATCAGGATGTACGCCTGTACCACGGAACCTCCAGGGCGGCCACGAGGATCATGTGGGGAAAAGGAACGCCACGGTATCGCGTCGCCGCGCGCCACGGGGAGACCTGCGGCGACCGGGACACCCGCGCCGGGGTGCACGCGCAGCACAGGTTGACGGTCACCTCGACCGCACCGGGGCCGACGGGGCCTCGCGAGCGGGCACGGACAGCAACGGGGACAGCACCAGAAGGGGACGTACGACTATGAAGGGCACCGTGGGAGAACTGGGGGAGTTCGGGCTCATCAGGGAGCTCACCTCCCGGCTCACCACCACCCCGGCGGTCCGGGTCGGCCCCGGCGACGACGCCGCCGTGGTCGCCGCGCCCGACCGCAGGGTCGTGGCGAGCACCGACATCCTCCTGGAGGGGCGGCACTTCCGCCGCGACTGGTCCACCGCGTACGACGTGGGCCGCAAGGCAGCCGCCCAGAACCTCGCGGACATCGCCGCCATGGGCGCAGTACCGACCGCACTGCTGCTCGGCCTGGTCGTCCCCGCCGAACTTCCGGTCACCTGGCCCGTCGAACTGATGGACGGTCTGCGTGACGAGTGCCAGGTCGCGGGCGCGGCCGTGGTGGGCGGTGATGTCGTACGAGGGGACACGATCATGGTCTCCATCACCGCGCTCGGCGATCTGCGCAACCACGAGCCGGTCATCCGGGGCGGTGCGCAGCCCGGTGACGTCGTCGCCGTGACCGGCTGGCTGGGCTGGTCGGCGGCCGGGTACGCGGTGCTCGCGCGCGGCTTCCGCTCACCGCGGGCCTTCGTCGAGGCCCACCGCCGCCCCGAACCGCCCTACCACGCGGGCCCCGCGGCGGCCGGTCTCGGTGCGACGGCGATGTGCGACGTGAGCGACGGACTGATCGCCGACCTCGGGCACATCGCGGAGGCCAGCAAGGTCCGTATCGACATCCGCTCGGGCGCGATCGACATCCCCTCCCAGATGAACGACATCGGGCAGGCCGTCGGCGTCGACCCCATGCAGTGGGTGCTCACCGGGGGCGAGGACCACGCGATCGTGGCGACCTTCCCGCCGGACGTGAAGCTGCCCGCCCGCTGGAAGGTGATCGGCGAGGTCCTCAACCCGTCGGCGCTGCCCCAGGTGACGGTCGACGGGGCGCCGTGGACCAGCAAGGGCGGCTGGGACCACTTCGCGGACATCGAGTCGTGACCGGAGCCATGGGTGCGCCTCCGCGCGTCCTCACCGTCGCGGGCTCCGACTCCGGCGGCGGCGCCGGGATCCAGGCCGACCTGAAGACGATGCTGGCGCTCGGCGTGCACGGCATGAGCGTGCTCACGGCGGTCACCGCGCAGAACTCCCTCGGCGTACAAGGCGCTTGGGAGCTGCCGGTGGAGGCGGTGCGGGCCCAGTACCGCAGCGTCGTCGACGACATCGGCGTACAGGCAGTGAAGACCGGGATGCTCGCCTCGGCCGAACTCGTCGAGGCGGTCGCCGAGTTGATCGCGGACACCGGGGTGCCGACGGTCGTCGACCCGGTGGGCGTCTCCAAGCACGGGGACCCGCTGCTGGCCGCGTCCGCACTGGATTCCGTACGGACGCTGCTGCTGCCGGTGGCAACCGTGGCGACGCCGAACCTCGACGAGGTGGCCCAGCTCACCGGCGTACGGGTCGAGTCGGAGAAGCAGTTGCGGGAGGCCGCGGCGGCTGTGCTGGCGTACGGGCCGAAGTGGGCGCTGATCAAGGGCGGGCATCTGCCGGGCGAGGCCGTGGACCTGCTCACGGACGGGTCCGAGGAGTACTGGCTGCGGGCCCCGCGCCACGACAACCGGCACACGCACGGCACGGGCTGCACGCTCGCGTCGGCGATCGCGGCGGGGCTGGCGAAGGGCGAATCGGTGCCGGCGGCGGTGGCGGCGGCGAAGGAGTACGTCACCGGGGCGATCGCGGCCGGGTTCGCGCTCGGGGGCGGGATCGGACCGGTGGATCACGGCTGGCGGTTCCGCACGTAACCGCTGGGGCGTACGGGTACGGCAAAAAGCCGGTCCACCGAGGTGGACCGGCTCTGAGCAGCGAACCAGCAGTGGCCGCGCGCTAGCTGAGCGTCAGCGCGAGACCTTGCCGGCCTTGATGCACGAGGTGCAAGCGTTCACGCGCTTCGGCGTCCCACCGACCACGGTACGTACGCGCTGGATGTTCGGGTTCCAGCGACGGGGGGTACGGCGGTGCGAGTGCGAGATGGCGTTGCCGAAGCCCGGCCCCTTGCCGCAGACGTCGCAGTTGGCAGCCACGGGTCACTCCAAAGACTTCAGATGCTCTTACGGGTTGATCCCGGCATGCCGGGATCAGGATCGTAGGATCTGAGTGGCGTTGCCAGGAGGAAGGCCCGATGTGGAAGGCCATCTGGGATGGTCGTCTCGATCGGGCAACCGGAGCAGCATACAACGACTGCGCCAGTACAACGAAACTACCATGGCTGATCAGGGCCTCACTCCCGGCCCCGGGCCACCGGCCATTCACCCGGGGTCTACGCTGCGTGCCACGTTCAGCAGCCCAAGGAGGCGCAGGTGCCGCAGGTGCCGCAGACATTCTTCGATGCTCTCGCGGTGCGCACCTGGTGCGGTCTCGCGCTGGCGGCGCTGGGGCGGGCCCGCGAGGAGATCGACGCGATCAATGTCTACCCGGTGGCCGACGGGGACACCGGCACCAACCTGTATCTGACGGTGGAGTCGGCGTGCGCGGCCGTCGAGGCGGCATTCGCCGGGCACGAGGCAGGGCCGGGTGCGCACGGTGCCTCGGGGACGCCGACGCTGGCCGACGCGGCCCGGGCGATGGCCCACGGCGCGCTGATAGGCGCGCGCGGCAACTCCGGCACGATCCTGGCGCAGCTGCTGCGCGGCATGGCCCAGGTGCTCGCCGCCGACGCGGACGATGGGAGCGCGCACACCGACGGCCCGGGCCTGTACCTGGCCCTGCGGCACGCGGCCGACGCCGCCCGGCAGGCGGTGGCCCACCCGGTCGAGGGCACGGTCCTCACGGTCGCCTCGGCCGCCGCCGACGCGGCGGCGGGCACGCGGGGCGACTGCGGGACGGTGGCGAGGGCTGCGTACGAGGGTGCCTCGGCCGCGTTGGCGGCGACCCCCGGCCAACTGGCCGTCCTGGAGCGCGCGGGCGTCGTCGACGCGGGCGGGCGGGGACTGGTGGCGGTGCTCGGGGCGCTGGTGGAGACGTTCACGGGGGAGACCCCGGGGGGCGCTGCGGGGGCGGCACGCGTGCGCGTGCCCGCTCGGTTCGACGCCCCTGAGGCTCCGCCTTCCGACGGCCCGGCCGAGTGCGTGGACGACGCGTCCGGCCCCGCCTTCGAGGTCATCTATCTCCTGGAGGCCGAGGACGCGGCCGTCGCGCGGCTCCGGGAGCGGCTCGACAGGCTCGGGGACTCCCTCGTCGTCGTCGGCGGCGACGGGCTGTGGAACGTGCACGTCCACGTGGACGACGCCGGTGCCGCCGTGGAGGCGGGCGTCGAGGCCGGGCGGCCGTACCGGATCCGCATCACGCACTTCGCGGTCGGCGACGTCCACACGGGCGGCGCCGGACGGCCGCCCCGGGAGCGCGTCCAGCGGGCCGTCGTGGCCGTCGTGCCCGGGGTGGGGCTGGCCGGGCTGTACGGGGAGGCCGGGGCCACCACCGTGCTCGCGCGGCCGGGGGAGCCACCGGCGAGCGGGGAACTCGTCGAGGCCGTACGGCGGGCCCACGCGCGCGAGGTCGTGCTGCTGCCCAACGACGCCGACCTGCGCCACACCGCCGCCGCGGCGGCCGAGCAGGCCCGCACGGAGGGCATCCGCGTGGCCCTGATCCCGACCCGCTCGGCGGTCCAGGGCATCGCCGCGCTCGCCGTGCACGAACCGGAACGCCGCTTCGACGAGGACGTCGTCGCGATGACCTCGGCGGCCGGCGCGACCCGCTACGCCGAACTCGCCGTCGCGGAACGCCAGTCCTGGACGATGGCCGGCATCTGCCAGACCGGTGACGTCCTCGGCCTCATCGACGGCGACGTGGCCGTGATCGGCTCGGACGTCACCGCGACCGCGGAGGCTGTCCTCGACCGGATGCTCCAGGCCGGCGGCGAGATGGTCACCCTCGTCCTCGGCGACGAGGCTCCCGAGTCCATCGCCGCCCACCTCGAAGCGAGGGTGCGCGAGGGCTACCTCGCCGTCGACACCGTGGTCTACCGGGGCGGACGGCAGGGCGCGCTGCTGCTCATCGGGGTGGAGTGAGGGAGGGTGCGGGCGAGAGGGGTTCGCCCTCGCCGCCCTTACCCGTCCCATCCCTGGGGCTGCCGCCCCAGACCCCGCTACGGCCCTGAACGGGCCTTGTCCTCAAACGCCGGACGGGCTGAAAGAAAGGCCCTTAGCCGGCCTCCTGCTCCTCCATGAGCTGGAGCATCTGTTCCGCCTCGGACCGCCGGGCCTCTACCGTCTCCCTCTCCTCCTCGCCGGATTCCTCGTACGCGATCAGCACTCCACGCGCGCGTGCCGCCGCTTCCGACGGGCGGCTCAGGTCCGCCTCCAGCCAGCCCGCGGCCAGTTCGGCGCCGGTGCGGCCGTGGAGGCCATCCTCGCCGAGGGAGGCGAACACGCCGATCGCCTTCGTCATCTGGGCCAGCGCCGCCTCGAACGCGGCTTCGATCGCGCCGTCCTCGGCGTCCTCCGCCGCCGAGCGGGCGAGCAGGTCGCCGAACTGGCGGTGCGTGTGGGCGAGTTCGGCGCCGAGCTGCCGACGGGACTCCAGGTCCTCCGCAGCGGACAGGGCCTGCGCGCACTCGCGGACCGCGTCCGCCATCCGCTCCCGGGCCCCGTCGAGGCCCGCCTCCGTGCGCAGCGCGAGCCACGCGCGGGCGCGCAGGGCACGCACCAGACCGTGCACGTTGCCCAGCGAGCGCCACAGGTCGCCGGCGCGTTCGTAGGCCCGGTCGGCCTCGGCGGGCAGCCCGGCCTGGCCGAGGGACTCGGCGGCGAGGTGGGCGAGGGTCGCGTGGTCCTGCTGCTCGGGCCAGTGCCGGGCGATCTCCGCGGCCTTCAGCCGGCGTTCGGCGGACTCGCGGTGCTCACCCAGCTCGCCCAGACAGTCACCGAGCCACCACAGCGTCTGTACGACCGCTCCGTCGCCGTGCGTCTCGGCGCTCAGGTCGGGCAGCGCCGACTCCAGGACCTCGGCCGCCTCGGCCCACCGGCCCTGCCGCAGCAGGAAACCGCCGAGCAGATGCCGGGCCCAGGCGCCCAGGGTCGGACCCTCGCCCGCCTCGTCGGCCCAGTGCGCGGCCTCCAGGGCGTGGTCCGCGGCCTCGGCGACCTCGTCGCGCGCCCCGAGGATCTCGGCCAGCTGGAGGTTCAGCTGGGCGTGGCCCGCCGCCTCCAGGAACGCCCCGCCGTGCTCCAGGGCCCCCCGCAGCGCCCGCTCGGCCCCGGCGATGTCGCCGAGGTGGTGGGCGAGCCCGGCCAGCCGGGCCTGGTACTCCACCGCGAACCACGGCAGCCCCGCCGCGACGAACGCCTCCGTGGCCCACGTGAACAGTTCCGCGGCCCCCTCCAGGTCCCCGGCGCGCGCCGCCAGCTCCCCGAGCATGGCCTGTGCCTCCGCGCCGCGTGAGGCGAGCCGCACATCGTCCCCGGCGTGCCCGTCCACGAGCGCCAGCAGCTCCCGTACGGCGTTCTCAGCGGCCGCCAGGGCCTGGTCGGCACCGGTCTCCTCGACCGCCCGCATGAGGATGCGGGCGCGTCCCATCAGGACGGCGGCTGCCTGCCGTATGCCGGTGCGCTCGTCGGAGTAGAGCGCGAGGACCTCCTCGTACGGCTCGGAAACGGCCGCCAGGGCGTCGTCGACGTCGCCCTCCAGGGCGCGTGCGTACGCGGCACGGGCGCGGGCGGCCAGGGCCTCTCCGGGGTTGCCGGCCTCGGCGTACAGCTCGGCGGCCCGCTCGAAGAGTGCGATGCCCTCAGGGCCGCCCTCCATGGCCTTGTGGTCGACGATCTCCGCCCGGTCGGCCGCCGGTACCTCGACGCCCTCGGCGGCCCGGGAGACGGCCGCCCACGCTTCCATCGCGTTCGGGCGCAGTGTGTTCGACATCCGGCGCGCCTCGGCGAGCAGCGCGGGCAGGTCGTCCGGCGCGGGGGTCCGGGGCTCGGCGGACGCTGCGGAATCCACCGGCGGCGCCGCCGGTGCCGCGGGCGCCCTGCGGGGCGCTGGTATGCCTGCCGCCCGGACGCCCAGCGGCAGCCGGTCCACCAGCGGACGCCGGTCCATGCGCGCGCGGACGTCGTCGCTGACGTACGAGGTGCCGTTGCGCAGGTCGAAGCGCGCCGACAGGGAAAGGGCCTCCTCGCGCGCGTGGACGGCGAGTTCGCGGGCGGTCCAGTCGCGCCCGGCCGGTCCTGGCACCGCCTGGGAGCCCATGCCCAGACCGGTCAGCCGGTCCATGAGGAGCGTCACGGCGGCCATGAAGTCCAGCTGGCTGCGCGGCTGCCCGGAGTCCGTGAAGTACGCGGGGCGCTCCGCGAGCAGCTCCAGGCCGCGCGCCTCGTTGCCGGTCAGCGCGCAGAACTCGACGTGGTCCGCGTACGCGCCCCGCATGCTCTCCATGGGCCGCACCAGCCGGAAACCCCGCAGGTGATGTGCGCGGGCCTCGTCCAGACGGCCCAGCCGCAGCAGCGGGCTCAGGGAGGACGCCAGGACGGTGTGCGGCTCGTGGGCGCACGTGAACTCGCCCTCCAGGACCGGCCGCCACAGGTCGAGCGCCTCCGCGTCCGCGCCCTGCTCCGCCTGCCACCAGCCCTGGCTGTGCAGTTCGCAGGCGTGGCAGTCGGCCATGCTGTCGCGGTCGGCGGCCAGCCAGGCGGCGTACGCCCGTTCGGCCCGCGCCAGGTCGCCGACATGCGCGGCCACACTGAACTCGGCGCCGCGCACGGCCCGTTCGGAGTGGCCGGCGAGCCGGTAGCGGTGCTCCATCTCGCCGAGCCACTTCTCGATGGAGGCCAGCGGGATGTGCGGCTGGTCCAGCATGCCCGTGGTCATCCACTTGAAGACCCAGTGCAGGGTGTGGACCTCGTACTCGTCGAAGTCCTCGGGCCGCTCGTCCCACATGCGCAGCAGGCGCGCGAAGGGGACGAACATCTTGTCCTTCTCGGAGCTGTAGTTGTAGGCCTTCAGCTGGTGCCCGAGCGCCTCGATCACGGCGAGCGGGATATTCAGCTTCTCGGCCTCGGCCAGCAGCTGCTCCGCGCGCGCGTTGCGGGCCGGTCCCTCGGGCTGCTCCCCGTTCAGGGCCATCGCCTCGCGGAGGGCGTCGAAGTCCTTGATCTCACTCATCGCCGGCCGTCCTCCGTGGGCTCCGTGGGATCGCTGTGGGTGGCCCACTCCAGGAGGCCGATGAACGCACGGTTCAGCAGCGCGGAGTCCGCGGGCCGCAGCGGGCGCTGCGCCATCAGCAGGGCCTGTCCGTACAGGGACTCCGTGGCGGTGCCGATCAGTTCCGGGTCGTCCAGTGAACTGATCCTCCGGATCAGCGGGTTGAGATGGTTGAGCACCAGCCGCGCGCGCGGGGCGCTGCCCCGCAGCGAGCCGAGGATGCCCGCCCACAGGTCGTCGGCCTGCTCCTCGGCGTCCGCGCGGGCCTGCTCGTGCCGGGCGGCACGGTCGTCCAGGTGCAGCGCGGGCACGGACAGCGGGTGGAAGGCGCGCAGCACGACATCGCACCCCAGGGGGTCGAGTTTCGCCCGCGCGGCCCCCAGGAACGCCGACAGGGCCAGCTCCTCTGCCGGGTCGACCGCGTCCAGATGGGCGGTCACGGTGTCGGCGTCCAGCTCGGCGACCACGGTCCCCGGGCGCACCGAGGGCAGCGCCTCGATCAGCTCGCTGTCGTACGTGTAGCCGCCGTTGACGACGCCGACGCCCTGCGCGGACGCGATCGGCGCGACCTGCCGGTACTCCTCGACGGTGCGCGTGAAGTGCACCACCGGGTGCCGTTGCGCGAACTCCTCCAGGGACAGCTGCCCGTCGGTCGTCTCGAAGGGGAGCCACGGCAGCATCGTGCGCAGCATCTCCTTGTCGTGCCTGGCCAGGGACTTGACGCCCAGGTGGTGCACCGACAGGAACGCGGCCAGCCGCTCCGGATCACCGGCGGCGAGCCCGGTCAGCCAGGAGCGAATCCTTTCGCCCAGGGCCTCCCGTACGGCGGCCAGCGTCTCGTCCTCGTACAGCGACTCGCGCGAAGCTGTCGGCCGCAGGCTGTCGGTGTCCAGCACGCACCGCACGAAGAACGCCCAGTCGGGCAGCAGCTGTTCGGCCCGCTCGGTGAGCAGCATGCCCTTCAGATGGACGCGATGACTCGCGCGCTGCGCCGGACTCACGGAGGACGGCAGGACGTACGCGACCCCCCGAATGCCCGCGAGCGGCACGTCCAGGTCGATCGAGTCCAGCGGAGTGAACCCGAACAGGTCGTGACAGTGCCGCTGAAGGGCCACCCTTCGGGTGGCGGGCGACGGATACGGGCGGTTCCAGGGCGCCGGCAGATCGGTGACCGCCTCGTCGCCC
The DNA here is from genome assembly GCF_044333925.1 of Streptomyces sp. NPDC020898. Taxonomy (NCBI): domain Bacteria; kingdom Bacillati; phylum Actinomycetota; class Actinomycetes; order Kitasatosporales; family Streptomycetaceae; genus Streptomyces; species Streptomyces sp. NPDC020898. Next base: position 100,907 of record NZ_JBIRRV010000010.1, on the reverse strand, counting down.
ACCCGCACGTCGTACGGCAGGAGCGAGCCGAAGTCCCGCGCCAGCGCCAGCACACGTTCCTCGGTGAGCCACTCGCCGGCCCCGGGCCGCGCCACCAGGTGCACGGTGGTGCCCGGTTCGGGCCGCGCCTCGTCGGGCAGCGTACGCACGGTGTACGAACCGTCGTCCGCGGCCGTCCACTCCACGGGCGGGGCGTCCGGCGTACGGGCACTGCGGCTGACGACCCTGATCCGCTCGGCCACGACGAAACAGGCCAGCAGCCCGATCCCGAACTGGCCGAGGAACTCCGAACGCGCCTCCTGGATCCCGCCGGGATCCGCCCGCTTGGAACTGCGGCCGATGGTCGCAAGAAGGTTGTGCACGTCCGCCTCGGTGAGGCCGACCCCGGAGTCCTCGACACGCAGGGTGCCGCCTTCGGCGTACAGCCGCACCCGCGCCGGGGCGTCGGGCTGTTCGGCGCGCCGGGCGGTGATCGCGTCCACGGCGTTCTGCAGCAGCTCGCGCAGATACACCTTGGGGCTGGAGTACAGGTGATGGGAGAGCAGGTCCACGAGGCCGCGCAGGTCGACCTGGAACGTATGCGGTGACTGGGATGCCTGGGATGACTGTGAGGTCTGGGAGTCCATCGTCGCAGCGCCGGAGGGGGGACCAGGTTCTGGCGACGGCGCGGGGTCGGGCGGTCCCGGTGAGGCGGTGACCGCGGGGGATGGCCGGGCGCGCCATCCTAGGCCCCGAACGAGCCGTCTGACCAGCGGATTCCCCATACGTATACGGGAATGTCAGTGGCGTGGTGTGCAATGGATCTCGTGCCCGCACTGGAAGAACCACTGAAGCAACCACTGAAATCAGTGCTCGGCCCCGCCACCGCGAAGGTGATGGCCGAGCACCTCGGCCTGCACACCGTCGGCGATCTCCTGCACCACTATCCGCGCAGGTACGAGGAGCGGGGCCAGCTCACCCACCTGGCCGACCTCCCCATGGACGAGCACGTGACGGTGGTCGCCCAGGTGGCCGACGCACGCCTGCACACCTTTGCCTCCTCGAAGGCCCGAGGAGGCAAGGGCCAGCGCCTGGAAGTCACCATCACGGACGGCAGCGGCCGGCTCCAACTGGTCTTCTTCGGCCACGGAGTCCACAAACCCCACAAGGAACTCCTCCCCGGCACCCGCGCACTGTTCGCCGGCAAGGCGTCGATCTTCAACCGCCGCCTCCAACTGGCCCATCCGGCGTACGAGTTGCTGCGCGGCGACACCGACGAGGCGGCGGAGACGGTCGGTACCTGGGCGGGCGCTCTGATCCCGCTCTACCCGGCCACCGCGAAGCTGGAGTCCTGGAAGATCGCCAAGTCGGTGCAGACGGTCCTGGACCGCGCCCAGGAGGCCGTCGACCCGCTGCCCCCCTCCCTCCGGGAGGGCAGGGGCCTGGCCACCCTCCCCGAGGCACTCCTGAAGATCCACCGCCCGCAGACCAAGGCGGACATCGAGGACGCCCGCACCCGCCTCAAGTGGGACGAGGCGTTCGTCCTCCAGGTCGCCCTGGCCCGCCGCCGCCACGCCGACGCCCAACTCCCGGCGGTCCCCCGCAGACCGACCCCGGACGGCCTCCTCACGTCCTTCGACGCGAAACTCCCCTTCACCCTCACGGAGGGCCAGCAGACGGTCTCCAAGGAGATCTTCGACGACCTCGCGACGGAACACCCGATGCACCGGCTGCTCCAGGGGGAGGTGGGTTCGGGCAAGACGATGGTGGCCCTCCGCGCCATGCTCGCCGTCGTCGACGCGGGCGGCCAGGCCGCGATGCTCGCGCCCACCGAAGTGCTCGCCCAGCAGCACCACAGGTCGATCACCGAGATGATGGGTGAACTGGCGGAGGGCGGGATGCTCGGCGGTGCCGAGAAGGCCACGAAGGTGGTCCTGCTGACCGGCTCCATGGGCACCGCCGCCCGCCGCCAGGCGCTGCTCGACCTCGTCACGGGTGAGGCGGGGCTCGTGATCGGCACGCACGCGCTGATCGAGGACAAGGTCCAGTTCCACGACCTCGGCCTGGTCGTCGTCGACGAGCAGCACCGCTTCGGCGTCGAACAGCGCGACGCCCTGCGCGGCAAGGGCAAACAGCCCCCGCACCTCCTCGTCATGACGGCCACACCCATCCCGCGCACGGTCGCCATGACCGTCTTCGGCGACCTGGAGACCTCGGTCCTGGACCAGCTCCCGGCCGGCCGTTCCCCGATCGCCAGCCATGTCGTCCCGGCCGCCGACAAGCCCCATTTCCTGGCGCGCGCGTGGGAGCGCGTGCGCGAGGAGGTGGAGAACGGCCATCAGACGTACGTCGTCTGCCCGCGCATCGGCGACGACGCCGACGAACCCGCCGACCCGAAGAAGGCCGGCAAGAAGAAGCCGTCCCCCGAGGACGAGGCCGAGAAGCGCCCGCCCCTCGCCGTCCTGGAGGTAGCCGACCAGCTCACCAGAGGCCCCCTCAGCGGCCTCAAGGTCGAGGTCCTGCACGGCCGTATGCATCCCGACGACAAGGACGCGGTCATGCGCCGCTTCACCGCCGGCGAGACCCACGTCCTGGTCGCGACGACGGTCATCGAGGTCGGGGTGAACGTCCCCAACGCCACCGCCATGGTGATCATGGACGCCGACCGCTTCGGCGTCTCCCAGCTCCACCAGCTCCGGGGCCGCGTCGGCCGTGGCTCGGCGGCGGGCCTGTGCCTCCTGGTCAGCGAGATGCCGGAAGCCAGCCCCGCCCGCCAGCGTCTCAACGCGGTCGCGGCCACCCTCGACGGCTTCGAGCTCTCCCGCATCGACCTCGAACAACGCCGCGAGGGCGACGTCCTCGGCCAGGCCCAGTCCGGCGCCCGCACCTCCCTGCGCATGCTCACCGTCATCGACGACGAGGAGATCATCGCGGAGGCGAGAGAGGAGGCGGCGGCCGTCGTCGCCGCGGACCCGGACCTGAAGGATCTCCCGGGCCTGCGCACAGCACTGGACGCGCTACTGGACGAGGAGAGGGAGCAGTACTTGGACAAGGGGTGAGGCACTTTGTCGCCGGGCCTTGGGGGCTTGCCCTGGAGGCCGCCCCGCAGGGGCGCCCCAGGGGCGCGGGGAACTGCGCGACCAGCCCCCACCGGGCCCGGCTGTCGCCCACAACACAAAGCACCCCTCACCCCCGCCTGCGAAACTGGACCCGCAATCACCCCACGGCCACGGACAAGGACCCCAGATGACCCGCGTGATCGGCGGCACAGCCGGCGGACGACGCCTAGCCGTCCCGCCGGGAACAGGTACACGCCCCACCTCCGACCGCGCCCGAGAGGGCCTCTTCTCCACCTGGCAGGCCCTCCTCGGCGGCCCCCTGGACGGCGAGCGCGTCCTCGACCTGTACGCCGGATCGGGCGCCGTCGGCCTGGAGTCGCTCAGCCGCGGCGCCGGCCACACCCTGCTCGTGGAGGCCGACGCCCGCGCCGCCCGCATCGTCCGCGAGAACGTGAAGGCGCTCGGGCTGCCCGGCGCCGAGGTCAGGGCCGGCAAGGCGGAACAGGTCGTTCGGACGGCGTCCGCGCAGCCGTACGACATCGTTTTTCTCGACCCGCCGTACGACGTGGCGGACGACGATCTTCGGGAGATCCTGCTCACACTCCGTACCGGGGGCTGGCTCGCGGCCGAAGCCCTCGTCACCGTGGAGCGCAGCACCAGAGGCGGCGAATTCCGGTGGCCGGACGGCTTTGAAGCGCTCCGGTCCCGTCGCTACGGCGAGGGAACGTTTTGGTACGGTCGCGCCGCCTCTACGTGCGATGACGCACGATGACCGGACCGGAGAGCGAGGGATCACTAGTGCGCCGCGCCGTCTGTCCCGGGTCGTTCGACCCGATCACCAATGGACACCTCGACATCATTGGCCGCGCTTCGAAGCTGTACGACGTGGTGCATGTCGCGGTGATGATCAACAAGTCCAAGAAGGGCCTGTTCGAGATCGACGAGCGGATCGAGCTGATCCGCCAGGTCACCGCCGAGTTCGGAAACGTCGAGGTGGAGGCCTTCCACGGCCTCCTCGTCGACTTCTGCAAACAGCGCGACATCCCGGCCATCGTCAAGGGCCTGCGCGCCGTCAGCGACTTCGACTACGAACTCCAGATGGCCCAGATGAACATAGGGCTGTCCGGCGTCGAGACACTCTTCGTGCCGACCAACCCCACCTACAGCTTCCTGTCCTCCTCGCTCGTCAAGGAGGTGGCCGCCTGGGGCGGGGACGTCTCCCACCTCGTGCCGCCGCTCGTCCTGGAAGCCCTCGACGGACGCCTCAAGAAGGACTGACGGGCGACTGACAAACCGTCACTCGGTGTCGGGCGGGGCGACAGGAGTCGTACAGTCGACCCGTCCGTCTTCATCACAGCTGTAGAGAGTGGCGAGCACACGGTGGACGTGCAGAAGAAGCTCGACGAGATCGTCTCCTCGGTCTCCAGTGCCCGGTCGATGCCCATGTCGGCCTCGTGCGTGGTCAACCGCGCCGACCTGCTCGCGATGCTGGAAGAGGTGCGCGCGGCCCTGCCCGGCTCCCTCGCGCAGGCGCAGGAGCTGATCGGCGACCGGGAGCAGCTCGTCGAGCAGGCCCGCCAGGAGGCCGACCGGATCATCCGGACCGCACACGACGAGCGCGGCTCCCTGATCTCCGACACGGAGGTCGCCCGCCGCTCCCAGAGCGAGGCCGACCGCATCCTCGCCGAGGCCCGCAAGGAGGCCGAGGACGTCCGCGCCGAGGCCGACGACTACGTCGACTCCAAGCTCGCCAACTTCGAGGTCGTCCTCACCAAGACCCTCGGCTCGGTCGGCCGCGGCCGGGAGAAGCTCCTCGGCACCGGCACCGGCCTCGACGACCAGGGGTACGAGGACGAGGACGCCCCCGAGCGCAGCCACGACCCCGAGACCCTGCGCCTCAACGCCGACAAGTACGTCGACGTGAAGCTGGGCGCCTTCGAGGCCGTCCTCGCCAAGACCCTCGACGCGGTCGGCCGCGGCCGGCAGACCCTGCACGGCCGCATCGCGTCCGACGACCTCGGCGCCCTCGACCAGAACGACGACGGCACCCCCCGCCAGCACACCAGCGACGCCGACTACCTGGCCGACCTCGCCGACTCCCCGGACTCCCTCACGCAGCAGCCCCAGGCGGCCCAGATCCCGGCCCAGCAGCAGTACGGCCAGCAGGACCAGTACGGCTACCAGCAGCCCGCCGACCCGTACGGCGGCTACCAGCAGGCCTACGCCCAGCAGCCGGACCAGTACGGCTACCAGTCCGCCGACCCGTACGCCTACCAGGCATACGACGGCCAGCAGGCCGCCTACGACCCCGCCCAGGTCCAGCAGGGCTATGCCCAGCCTGCCCAGCCGGAGCAGCAACAACAGCAGCCTTCCCACGCCCTCGACGAGACCAGTCTCTTCGACACCGGCATGATCAGCGCCGAGCAGCTGCGCGCCTACGAAGAGGGGCGCGGCGGGCAGTGAACGCCCTTACGGAGACCGGATTGGGCCGTGAGCGGAAGGTCCAGTATCCTGGCTCTTCGGTCGCGTGTATGTCCGCGATCACCGCTGCCCGGAAGACGAGCAGCTGAGCATCGAAGATCGAAAGCAGGAATGGCTCTGAACGCCCGCCTCGACCACCGCAACCCTCTTGTGTTCGACACACACGAGCTGGGGCGGCGTCCTGGCGCGCTGCAGCGCCTGAACCGTGAGATCGACGCTCCCAAGGATCTCGGGATCCAGGGAGTCATCGGAGTGCCGGAAGGCGCGCCGGTGAAGCTCGAACTCCGCCTGGAGTCGGTCATGGAAGGTGTGCTTGTCACAGGCACCGCCCGTGCACGGGCCAAGGGGGAGTGCGTAAGGTGTCTGGAGCCGCTCGAGCAGGAGCTCGCAGCGGACTTCCAGGAGATGTTCTCGTACCCTGACGCCGACGACCGGGGCCGTGTGAAAGCGGAGCCGGCCGACGACGCCGAGGACGACGAGGACATGCTCTTCATCGAGGACGGCTTGTTCGACCTCGAATCCGTGCTGCGTGATGCGGTGGTGCTCGCACTGCCGATGCAGCCGGTGTGCCAGGACGACTGTCCCGGTCTGTGCTCCGAGTGTGGAGCGCGGCTGGCGGACGACCCGGCCCACCACCATGAGGCCGTCGACATCCGTTGGGCGGCACTGCAGGGACTCGCCGGTTCACTTGAAGACGGCGAGAAGGACGAGATCAGCGGCGCCGAAGCCGGTGTCGACGAGAAGCAGGAGAAGTAGCCGTGGCTGTTCCGAAGCGGAAGATGTCGCGCAGCAACACGCGCCACCGCCGGTCGCAGTGGAAGGCTGCGGTCCCCACCCTGGTTGCGTGTGAGCGCTGCCACGAGCCCAAGCTGCAGCACATCGCGTGCCCGTCTTGCGGCACTTACAACAAGCGCCAGGTCCTCGAGGTCTGAGCGGCTGGTGAGAGGCTTCATGTCTGACGCCCAGGCGGATACGTCCGCCAAGAAGAAAACGGCGGACACGGCCTCGTCCCACACGCTTCTGGAAGGGCGGCTCGGCTACCAGCTCGAGTCCGCCCTTCTGGTACGTGCGCTGACCCACCGTTCGTACGCGTACGAGAACGGCGGTCTGCCCACCAACGAGCGGCTGGAGTTCCTCGGGGACTCCGTGCTCGGCCTGGTGGTCACGGACACGCTGTACCGCACTCACCCCGATCTCCCAGAAGGCCAGTTGGCCAAGCTGAGGGCCGCGGTGGTCAATTCTCGTGCACTGGCGGAGGTGGGCCGCGGGCTCGAACTCGGCTCCTTCATCCGGCTCGGCCGCGGTGAAGAGGGCACGGGCGGGCGGGACAAGGCGTCCATCCTCGCCGACACCCTCGAAGCGGTGATCGGCGCTGTCTATCTCGACCAGGGTCTCGACGCGGCGGGCGAACTCGTCCACCGTCTCTTCGACCCGCTGATCGAGAAATCCTCGAACCTCGGTGCCGGCCTGGACTGGAAGACCAGTCTCCAGGAGCTCACCGCGACCGAAGGACTCGGCGTGCCCGAGTACCTGGTCACGGAGACCGGCCCGGACCACGAGAAGACCTTCACTGCTGCCGCCCGCGTCGGAGGCGTCTCGTACGGCACCGGCACCGGCCGCAGCAAGAAGGAGGCGGAGCAGCAGGCCGCGGAGTCGGCCTGGCGTTCCATCCGTGCTGATGCGGACGAACGTGTGAAAGCCGCGGAAGCGGCGAAGGTGGCGGAGGCTGCGGAAGCGGCCGAGGTTGCCGAGCCTGTGTCGCCTGTCGAGGGGAACGCTGACGCGTCCTCCTCGACGCCTGCCTGAGATTGCGTGCACCAGTGTCTGTCTCCTCGTGGGGTGGGCACTGGTGTTCCTCCTCGGTTGTCTGTTCGCTGCGGGTCCGTTGTGGCTTGTCGCGCAGTTCCCCGCGCCCCTTAAAAGGGGCGCGTTTCTGCTTGGGGAGTCGGAATGCCTGAGTTGCCTGAGGTTGAGGTCGTGCGGCGGGGGCTGGCGCGGTGGGTTGCTCAGCGCACCGTCGCTGATGCCGAGGTGCTGCATCCGCGTGCCGTGCGGCGGCACATCGCCGGCGCCGACGACTTCACGTACCGCCTCAAAGGGCATCGCATCGGTACGCCCAGCAGGCGTGGGAAGTATCTGTGGCTGCCGCTGGAGGACACCGGGCAGTCGGTCCTGGCGCATCTCGGGATGAGCGGTCAGCTTCTGGTGCAGCCGCACGAGGCCGTCGACGAGAAGCACCTGCGTGTTCGCGTCCGGTTCGCCGACGCCCTCGGCACTGAGCTGCGCTTCGTCGATCAACGCACCTTCGGCGGACTGTCGTTGCACGACAACACCCCCGACGGTCTGCCCGACGTCATCGCCCACATCGCGCGCGACCCCCTCGACCCGCTGTTCGACGACGAGGCCTTCCATCAGGCGCTGCGCAGGAAACGTACGACCGTCAAACGGGCCCTGCTCGACCAGTCGTTGATCAGCGGCGTCGGCAACATCTACGCGGACGAGGCCCTTTGGCGCTCCCGCGTCCACTACGAACGCCCGACCGCGGGCTTCACCCGTCCTCGTACGGCTGAACTCCTCGGCCACGTACGGGACGTGATGAACGCGGCCCTGGCGGTGGGCGGCACGAGTTTCGACAGTCTGTACGTCAACGTCAATGGCGAATCGGGGTACTTCGACCGCTCGCTCGACGCGTACGGACGCGAGGGCCTGCCCTGCAGACGCTGCGGCACGCCGATGCGCCGCAGCCCCTGGATGAACCGGTCCAGCTACTTCTGCCCGAAGTGCCAGCGGGTACCGCGCATTTCGCCCTGATCGCCCTGAACACCGTGACTTCTGCGGCCTTTACGGCCTTCGCGTCTCGTCGTACTTCTCGCGGGCTTCCAGTACGGAGTTCATGCGGCCCTCCACGAAGTGGATGAGCGTCAGCAGGCGCTCGGCGACCTCGTGGCCCAGGGGGGTCAGTTCGTAGTCCACGCGGGGCGGGTTCGTCGGCTGGGCCTCGCGGTGGACCAGGCCGTCGCGCTCCAGGGCCTGGAGGGTCTGGGACAGCATCTTCTCGCTCACGCCGTCGACCCGGCGGCGCAGCTCGTTGAAGCGGAGCGAGCCCTCGTACAGGGCACCGAGGGTGAGCGCGCCCCAGCGGCCCGTGACATGCTCCAGCGTGCCGCGCGACGGGCAGGCCTTGGCGAACACGTCGTAGGGGAGGGGCTGCTCCTCCGTGGCGTTCATCATGACCCCAGCGTACGCGAGCGCAGCGCTGACCTGAAGATTGCGCTAACCGATAGTTAGTGCGATCTTCGGGTGTCCAGCTTCTTCTGCCGGCTAGTAGCCGAAGTCCTGCGTCCACCAGGGGCCGCCCGAACCGAAGTGGACACCCACTCCCAGCGTCTTGAAGTCGCAGTTCAGGATGTTCGCCTTGTGGCCGGGGCTGTTCATCCACGCCTCCATCACCGCGGCGGCGTCGGCCTGGCCCCGGGCGATGTTCTCGCCGCCGAGGCTGGTGATGCCCGCCTTGTCCGCCCGGTCCCAGGGCGAGAGGCCGTCGGGGTCCGTGTGGTCGAAGAAGCCCCGGGCGGCCATGTCCTCGCTGAACGCCTCCGCCAGGTCCCGCAGCGCGCTGTTCGCGGACACCGCGCTGCAGCCCACCTTCGCCCGCTCCTCGTTGACGAGCTGGAGCACCTCCGCCTCGGCGGCGGCCTGCGCGGACACCGTGATGGGAGCGGAGGACTGCTGCTTCTCCTTCTCCTTCGCCTTCGTCGGGGTGGGCGTCGGAGTCGCCTTCGGCTCCTTGCTCGGCGTGAGCGACGGCTTCTTCGGCGGAGCCTCGGTCGGGGCGGCCGACGCGGTCGACGGGGAGGGTGACGGGGGCGGGGGCGATGTACCGCGCTCGGTGTCACGGCTCGTCGACGTACCGCTGTCGCGCTCCTCCTCCGCGCTGCCGGAGGTGCCGCCCTGCTGGGTCTCGTCGTTCGTCGGGGTCTCCGCGGCCTGCACCTTGTCGCCGCTGCTGCCACCGCCGATCGAGTACTTGTCACCGCCGGGCAGCACGCCCGTGGCGACCGCGACGGTACCCAGGGCGACCGCGGCGGAGACGCCGAGCAGACCCGTACGAACCGGCATGGACGACCGCTTCTTGCGGCGTCGGCGCGCACCCGCACCGTCGCGCCGCGATCCGGCGCCGTCGACCGTCGCGTGGGCGGCGGTGTCGTCGGGGGCGAAGAGGTAGGCGTCACTCGTCGCGTAGGCGCCGGAGTGCGCCTCGGGGTTCAGATAGGGGGCAATACCCGTTGTGGGCGTGTCGTCCCACAACGTGGTGTATGCGGTGTGAGGGGTGTGCGGGATCTGTGGGTCGTGCGGCGAATCGTACGGATCATATGTTTCTGTGACCCCCGTGGCGCGGCCCGTGGCGGCGCTTCCGGCGGCGGAGCGTCGGTGGCGTCCCATGTTGTGGCCTTCCTCGTCCTTGCGGTCAGGATTACTCACTCGATCGAGTGAGTTTCATATGAGATTCGTTGGGTGGGGACGGTACCGCATGGCGCAAGGGGTGGAAGTGCTCAGAGCGACATTGGCCCGTTAGCGTGCACGCATGAACGAGGATGTACGGCTGGTCGCGTGGGTGCGCGGGCGGGTCCAGGGCGTGGGTTTCCGCTGGTTCACGCGGGCCAAGGCCCTGGAGATCGGCGGCCTGAGTGGTTTTGCTCTCAATTTGGCCGATGGACGTGTGCAAGTGGTCGCGGAAGGCCCGCGTCAGGGCTGCGAGGGACTGCTCGACTGGCTGCGCGGGGACGACACGCCCGGCCGCGTGGACGGTGTCACCGAGATCTGGGACACACCTCGCCGGATCTACGACGGCTTCGCCATCCGCTGAGACAGTTCTGTAAAGCGGCCCAGGCGGCGGCCCGTGGACATGCCACACGCACCTGCCACCGGAGAAACGGCCTGGTGGTTGCCAAGAAGCGCAGGTCGTGGCAGGCTCCGCAGAAAACGCTGGTCGCCACGCCCTCGGGCCCCGCAGGAGCCGCAGCGCCGCCCGTCAAGGGCCGCGCGCCCCCGGGTCGCCCGCCAATACGGGGCGTGATCGTGTTGACCGTCAAACTTTTTGGTGAGACGCTGAAAGCCCCGCGCACCTGAGCTGTTTGGCATGTAAGAACGGCAGTAAGAACTCCAGAGTGCCAAACAACGCGGGTGCGATTCCCTCACGACCCACACCGCTTCGGTCGGTCACTCAGTGTGGAGGACCATCAATCATGGCAAAGGCGCTTCTCGGTTACGTCGGCGGCTCTGACCCGCGACTCCTCGCCGAGATGCGACGGCTCCAGCAGCGCGTACAGGACCTGGAATCCGAACTCGGACGCATCCAGGCGGAGAACGACGAGCTGACGGCTGCCGCTTCTCACGACTCGCTTCTCGAGAGCATCGACGCACGCCAGGCGGAGCCTGCGCTCACCTGATCACTGCATCGGTACTGCACTGCATCAGTACTGCGCATCGCATACGACACGCAGTGGTTGGGCTGCCCGTATCAACCGCTAAGTTGTCAGAAGTTTGGCCAGAGTATTGCAAGGGACGCTTCGGCGTCCCTTCTTTATTTCCCCCGGGCTTCCTTGCTTCCTCAAGCCCTTGCACTCTCTTTAACGTCTGGTGTGCCCTGCACGTTCATCGGTGAAACCGCGGGGTATCGAGGGTTCATGGTGTGACATACCGGCGGAAGGTAGAGTCCAGCGGCGTGCACCTCAAGGCCCTGACCCTCCGAGGGTTCAAGTCGTTCGCCTCGGCGACCACGCTCCGGTTCGAGCCCGGCATCACGTGTGTCGTGGGGCCCAACGGCTCGGGCAAGTCCAATGTCGTGGACGCGCTCAGCTGGGTCATGGGTGAGCAGGGCGCCAAATCACTGCGCGGCGGCAAGATGGAGGACGTCATCTTCGCCGGCACCACCGGGCGCCCGCCGCTCGGCCGCGCCGAGGTGTCCCTCACCATCGACAACTCCGACGGCGCGCTGCCCATCGAGTACGCCGAGGTCACCATCACGCGGATCATGTTCCGCAACGGCGGCAGCGAGTACCAGATCAACGGCGACACCTGCCGCCTCCTCGACATCCAGGAGCTGCTGTCCGACTCCGGCATCGGCCGCGAGATGCACGTCATCGTCGGCCAGGGCCAGCTGGACTCCGTACTGCACGCCGATCCGATGGGCCGCCGCGCCTTCATCGAGGAGGCGGCCGGCGTACTGAAGCACCGCAAGCGCAAGGAGAAGGCGCTGCGCAAGCTGGATGCGATGCAGGCGAACCTCGCCCGCATCCAGGACCTCACCGACGAGCTGCGGCGCCAGCTGAAGCCGCTGGGGCGGCAGGCGGCGGTCGCGCGCCGGGCAGCGGTCATCCAGGCGGACCTGCGCGACGCCCGGCTCCGGCTCCTCGCCGACGATCTCGTACGGCTGCGGGGAGCGCTCCAGACGGAGGTCGAGGACGAGGCCGCGCTCAAGGGCCGCAAGGAGGCGGCGGAGGCCGAGCTGAAGAAGGCGCTCCAGCGCGAGGCGCTCCTGGAGGACGAGGTACGGCAGCTCGCGCCGCGTCTCCAGCGCGCCCAGCAGACCTGGTACGAGCTCTCCCAGCTCGCCGAACGGGTGCGCGGCACGGTCTCGCTGGCCGACGCGCGCGTGAAGAGCGCGACCTCCGCCCCCGACGAGGAGCGGCGCGGACGCGAACCCGAGGACATGGAGCGCGAGGCCGCGCGCATCCGTGAGCAGGAGGCAGAGCTGGAAGCCGCCCTGGAAGCCGCCGAACACGCGCTGGAGGACACGGCCGCGCACCGGGCCGAGCTGGAGCGCGACCTCACGGTCGAAGAACGGCGCCTGAAGGACGTGGCCCGCGCGATCGCCGACCGCCGTGAGGGCCTGGCCCGGCTGAACGGCCAGGTCAACGCCGCCCGGTCGCGTGCGGCAGGCGCCCAGGCCGAGATCGACCGGCTCGCCGCCGCCCGCGACGAGGCCCAGGAGCGGGCGGTCGCGGCCCAGGAGGAGTACGAGACCCTGAAGGCCGAGGTCGACGGCCTCGACGCGGGCGACGCGGACCTCGCCGAACGGCACGACGCGGCGAGGGCCGCCCTGACCGACGCGGAAGCGGCTCTCACGGCGGCCCGCGAGGCGGCCACGGCGGCGGAACGCCGGCGCGCCGCGACCCAGGCCCGCCACGACGCCCTGGCGATGGGGCTGCGGCGCAAGGACGGAACCGGGGCGCTGCTGGAGGCGCAGGACCGGCTCACCGGCCTGCTGGGTCCGGCGGCCGAGCTGCTGACGGTGACTCCGGGGTACGAGGTGCAGGTGGCGGCCGCGTTCGGGGCGGCGGCGGACGCGATCGCGGTGACGTCACCGTCCGCCGCGGCGGACGCGATCCGGCTGCTGCGCAAGCAGGACGGCGGACGGGCCGCCCTGCTGCTCGCGGGAGACTCGGTGCCCCCTGACGAGCGACCGCCCACCCAGGCATCTCCTGCGGAGCACCTCGCCGCCGATCTCGTCCGTGGCCCCGCCGAACTCATGCCTGCCGTACGGCGGCTGCTGCACGGGATCGTGGTCGTCGGGACGCTCGAAGACGCCGAGGAACTCATCTACGCGCGGCCGGACTTGGCCGCGGTGACCGCCGAAGGGGATCTGCTGGGCGCGTACTTCGCGCACGGTGGGTCCGCCGGGGCGCCGAGTCTGCTCGAAGTGCAGGCATCCGTCGACGAAGCCGCCGCCCAGCTGGAGGAACTCGCCGTCCGGTGCGAGGAGCTGGCCGGCGCGCAGCAGCTTGCCGGGGAGCGGCGCAAGGAGTGTGCCGCGTTCGTCGAGGAGCTGGGGGAGCGGCGCCGGGCCGCCGAGCGGGAGAAGTCGTCCGTCGCTCAGCAGCTCGGGCGCCTCGCCGGGCAGGCCAGGGGTGCCGCCGGCGAGGCCGAGAGGTCCACCGCGGCCACGGCGCGGGCGCAGGAAGCGCTCGACAGGGCCGTACAGGATGCCGAGGAGCTCGCCGAGCGGCTGGTCGTCGCCGAGGAGATGCCCGTCGAGGAGGAGCCGGACACCGGGGTACGGGACCGGCTCGCCGCCGATGGCGCCAATGCGCGGCAGACCGAGATGGAGGCCAGGCTCCAGGTCCGTACGCACGAGGAGCGGGTCAAGGGGCTGGCAGGACGGGCGGACTCGCTCGACCGGGCCGCACGTGCCGAACGTGAGGCACGCGCGCGTGCGGAGCAGCGGCGGGCGCGTCTCAGACACGAGGCGGCCGTCGCGGAGGCCGTCGCCTCCGGGGCGCGGCAACTGCTCGCGCACGTCGAGGTGTCGCTCGGGCGGGCCGAGGAGGAACGGGTGGCCGCCGATGCCGCCAAGGCACGCCGGGAACAGGAACTGGCCGCCGCTCGCGGCCAGGGGCGCGATCTCAAGGCCGAACTCGACAAGTTGACGGATTCGGTTCACCGCGGTGAGGTACTCGGCGCCGAGAAGCGGATGCGGATCGAGCAGCTGGAGACCAAGGCGCTGGAGGAGCTGGGTGTGGAACCCGCGGGGCTCGTCGCCGAGTACGGGCCGAGCCAGCTGGTGCCGCCCTCGCTTGCGGCGGAGGGGGAGGAGCTGCCGGAGGACCCCGAGGATCCGCGCAACCAGCCCCGGCCGTTCGTGCGGGGTGAGCAGGAGAAGCGGCTGAGGGCGGCCGAGCGGGCGTACCAGCAGCTGGGCAAGGTCAACCCGCTCGCGTTGGAGGAGTTCGCGGCGCTGGAGGAACGCCACAAGTTCCTGAGCGAGCAGCTTGAGGACCTGAAGAAGACGCGCGCCGATCTGCTTCAGGTCGTGAAGGAGGTCGACGAGCGTGTCGAGCAGGTCTTCACCGAGGCCTACCGGGATACGGCGGTCCAGTTCGAGGGTGTTTTCAGCCGGCTGTTCCCCGGGGGCGAGGGACGGCTGATCCTGACCGATCCCGACAACATGCTCACCACGGGTATCGATGTCGAGGCCCGGCCTCCGGGCAAGAAGGTCAAGCGGCTGTCCCTGCTGTCCGGTGGCGAGCGGTCGCTGACCGCGGTCGCGCTGCTGGTGTCGATCTTCAAGGCGCGGCCCAGCCCGTTCTATGTGATGGACGAGGTCGAGGCCGCCCTCGACGACACCAACCTCCAGCGGCTGATCCGGATCATGCAGGAGCTCCAGGAGGCCTCGCAGCTGATCGTGATCACGCACCAGAAACGCACGATGGAGGTCGCCGACGCGTTGTACGGCGTCTCCATGCAGGGCGACGGCGTGTCGAAGGTCATCAGCCAGCGCCTTCGCTAGCCCTTCATTCCTTCAATAGTCGAACGCAAGGCCACTACCTGCGGGTTTCTGTGCCTCGATACCCCCCTTTTGATTACGAAACTTGAAGGCATACTCTCGGAACCGTTGTTTTTACCTTCAGGTCGGTGGCCCGAGGAGTTCTACGTGACCAGCACTGAGCAGGCACTCAAGTCAGGAGCCGGGACGGCTCACCCCGAGCATCTCGGGCACGTCGTCTTCGTCGCGGCGGCGGCCGCGATGGGCGGATTCCTCTTCGGTTACGACAGTGCCGTGATCAACGGCGCCGTCGAGGCCATCCGGGGCCGCTACGACATCGGCTCCGCGGCTCTGGCGCAGGTCATCGCCATCGCGCTGATCGGCTGTGCCATCGGCGCGGCCACCGCGGGGCGCATGGCCGACCGCATCGGCCGTATCCGCTGCATGCAGATCTCCGCCGTGCTGTTCACGATCAGCGCCGTCGGCTCCGCGCTGCCCTTCGCGCTGTACGACCTCGCCTTCTGGCGGATCGTCGGCGGCTTCGCCATCGGTATGGCCTCCGTCGTCGGCCCCGCCTACATCGCCGAGGTCGCCCCGGCCGCGTACCGGGGGCGGCTCGGCTCCTTCCAGCAGGCCGCGATCGTCATCGGCATCGCCATCTCGCAGCTGGTCAACTGGGCCATCCTGAACGCGGCCGGCGGCGACCAGCGCGGTGAGCTGCTGGGCGTCGAGGCCTGGCAGGTCATGCTCGGTGTGATGGTCGTACCGGCGGTGCTGTACGGGCTGCTGTCCCTCGCGATCCCCGAGTCGCCGCGTTTCCTGATCTCCGTCGGCCGGGACGAACGCGCCCGTGAGGTGCTGCGCGAGGTCGAGGGCGACGGGGTGGACCTGGACGCCCGGGTCGCCGAGATCGAGCACGCCATGCAGAGCGAGCACAGGTCGACCTTCCGGGACCTGCTCGGCGGATCCTTCTTCTTCCGGCCGATCGTCTGGATCGGCATCGGGCTCTCGGTCTTCCAGCAGTTCGTCGGCATCAACGTGGCGTTCTACTACTCCTCGACGCTGTGGCAGTCGGTCGGCGTCGACCCGACGGAGTCGTTCTTCTACTCCTTCACCACGTCGATCATCAACATCGTCGGCACGGTGATCGCGATGATCTTCGTGGACCGCATCGGCCGCAGGCCCCTGGCGCTCATCGGGTCGGTCGGCATGGCCGTCGGCCTCGCCCTGGAGGCCTGGGCCTTCTCCTTCGACCTCGTCGACGGCAAGCTGCCCGCCACACAGGGCTGGGTCGCCCTGGTCGCCGCCCACCTCTTCGTCCTCTTCTTCGCCCTGTCCTGGGGTGTGGTCGTCTGGGTCATGCTCGGCGAGATGTTCCCGAACAGGATCCGCGCCGCCGCCCTGGGCGTGGCCGCCGCCGCGCAGTGGATCGCCAACTGGGCCATCACCGCGAGCTTCCCGTCCCTGGCCGACTGGAACCTCTCCCTGACCTATGTGATCTACACGATCTTCGCCGCGCTCTCGATCCCGTTCGTGCTCCGGTTCGTCAAGGAGACGAAGGGCAAGACGCTGGAGGAGATGGGCTGAACCCAGGTGCCTCGTACGACCAGGCACCCCGTATGACTCGGGGAGGAGGGCCAAGTCCCCGCTGCCCTCCTCCCCGTACCTCCGCCGCCCCCGGCTCGGCCACTGCCCGAGCCGGGGGCGGCTCTTTGCGGGTACGTCAGCCCGCCAGGGCCGGCACCACCCGCTCCCCGAACAGCCGCAGACTCCGCCAGCCCTCCTCGACCGGCATCCCGCCCGACAGCGGATGCAGTACGTAGTTGTCCAGCTCCTGCGCCACGCACTCCTCGGGCGTCAGCATCCGGTAGACGCCCTCGGCGCGCAGCTCCTCGACCGTCGTGGCCGCCGATTTCACCGCCGACCGGATGTCGCCGGACTGCCAGGAGGCGTACGTCCGGGCCTCGTGCAGGAAGTGGCGGCCGTGCTCGGCCCACGCCCGGTCCGGGTCCTCGGTGATGTGCAGGAGCGGGGTCTCGGCGGCCGGCATCATCGTCCAGCCCTCGGTGCCGTACTCGACGAGCCGTTCCTTGTAGTAGGCCTCCAGCTCGGGCAGGTGCGCGCTGGGGAAGAGGGGCAGCCCGAGACGGGCGGCCCGCCTGGCCGCGGCCTTGGACGAGCCGCCCACCAGGAGCAGCGGATGCGGCTGGGTGCACGGGCGCGGAGTGACCCGTACCGTACGGCCCTGGTACGCGAACTCCTCCCCGGTCCAGGCCTTCAGGAGGGTCTCCAGCAGCTCGTCCTGCAGCTTGCCGCGCCGCTTCCAGTCGGCGCCGAAGTGCGCGTACTCCTCGGGCCGGTATCCGATCCCGGCGACCGTGACCAGCCGCCCGCCGCTCAGCAGATCGAGTACGGCGATGTCCTCGGCGAGCCTCAGGGGGTCGTGCAACGGGCCGATCACCGCCGACACCGTCACCGCGATCCGGCGCGTCGCCCCGAACACGGCCCCCGCGAAGGCGAACGGCGAGGGCAGCCAGTTGTTGGCGACGCCGTGGTGCTCCTCGGTCTGGACGGTGGTGATGCCGTGGGCGTCGGCGTACGCGGCCATCTCGATCGCGGCCTGGTAGCGGGCGCTGAGGTCGGCGGGGGTGGCGTCGGGGGCGACGAGGTTGAAACGTACGACGGTGACGGGCATGGGACCGATCCCCTTCGTCGGCGGTGTGGAGGGGACGGTAACTGACGGTTCGTCAGGTAGCCAGGGTGTGGTCGTGCGAGATGCTGCCGCAACGACGGGGAGGGTGTGTCACGGCCCACCGGATGGGCCGTGACACACCCTGGGGACGCTGTCCGCGTACCCGACGGCACCCATACCGGTGCGGTTGTGACTCCGCCCGTAGGGGCTTCCCGGCCGATGTGAGGTCGGACGGCGGACCAGCCCGGCCCGGTGGGCCAAAGGCCCCGTGTGGGCAGCGAACGTCCGAGCGGTAGGTCACGCCATACTGGACAGGCTATGGAAACCATCATCCTTGCTGTAGTCATCGCCGTGGTCGTGCTCGGTGTGCTCGGTGGGCTCGTCGTCGGCAGCCGCAGGAAGAAGCCGCTGCCCCCGGCGCCCCCCACGACACCCGACCTCACCGCCCCTCCGGCCGAGCCGCATGTCGGCGACGAGGCCGAGACGCCGCGCGAAGAACCGCGCCGCACGATAGAGGAGGTGGATCTTCCGGAGGGCGCGGACGGCTCGTCCGTCGCCGTCGAGGAACCTCCCGCCGCTCCCGTCATCGAGGTGCCGGAGCCCACCGCCGGGCGGCTCATCCGGCTGCGTGCCCGGCTCTCCCGGTCGCAGAACGCGCTCGGCAAGGGGCTGCTCACGCTCCTCGCCCGCGAGCACCTCGACGAGGAGACCTGGGAGGAGATCGAGGACACCCTCCTCACCGCCGATGTCGGCGTCCGGCCCACTCAGGAGCTGGTCGAGCGGCTGCGCGAGCGCGTGAAGGTGCTCGGCACCCGTACGCCCGCCGAGCTGCGCGCGCTGCTGCGCGAGGAGCTGCTCCAGATCCTCGAACCCGGGTTCGACCGGACCGTGAAGACCGACTCGAACCTCGACACCCCGGGCATCGTGATGGTCGTCGGTGTCAACGGCACCGGCAAGACCACCACCACCGGCAAGCTCGCACGCGTGCTCGTCGCCGACGGGAAGAACGTGGTTCTCGGTGCGGCCGACACCTTCCGGGCCGCCGCCGCCGATCAGCTCCAGACCTGGGGCGACCGGGTGGGGGCCCGTACGGTTCGTGGTCCCGAGGGGGGCGACCCCGCCTCCATCGCTTTCGACGCCGTCAAGGAAGGCATCCAGGCCGGCGCCGATGTCGTGCTCATCGACACCGCCGGGCGGCTGCACACCAAGACCGGGCTCATGGACGAGCTCGGCAAGGTCAAGCGCGTCGTCGAGAAGCACGCCCCGCTGGACGAGGTGCTGCTCGTGCTGGACGCCACGACCGGGCAGAACGGGCTCGTCCAGGCCCGTGTCTTCGCCGAGGTCGTCGAGATCACGGGCATTGTGCTCACCAAGCTCGACGGCACCGCCAAGGGCGGCATCGTCATCGCCGTGCAGCGCGAGCTGGGCGTGCCGGTGAAGCTGATCGGGCTCGGCGAGGGGGCTGACGACCTGGCTCCGTTCGAGCCGGAGGCGTTCGTTGACGCCCTTGTCGGCGAGTGACCCCCACCTCCGAAATTTCGTAGGTGCGCAAAGAGGCGCCCGTCCCCAAGGTGCAGTGGGGAACGGGCGCCTTTGCTGTACGCCTGCGCGCTACGCCCGTGACCGGTGCGCCACATAGGCCAGCGTCCCCAGCAGCAGCCGGGCCGCCGGAGGCTTCGTCGCCGTGTCCAGGGCGGGCGGGCGCAGCCAGGTGACCGGGCCGAGGCCGCCCCGGTCGGAAGGGGGCGCTGTGACATGTGTACCGGCGCCCAGGCCGTGCAGGTCGAGGGTCGCGTCGTCCCAGCCCATGCGGTAGAGCAGCTCGGGCAGTTCGGTGGCGGCGCCGGGGGCGACGAAGAACTGGGCGCGGCCCTCAGGGGTGGCCGTGACCGGGCCGAGGGGGAGGCCCATGCGTTCCAGGCGGACCAGGGCGCGGCGGCCGGCGGGTTCGGCGACCTCGATCACGTCGAACGCGCGGCCCACCGGGAGCATGACCGCGGCGCCGGGGAACTGGCCCCAGGTGTCCGTCACTTCGTCGAGCGTGGCGCCGGCCGCGACCCGGGGTGCGAAGCTCAGGGGGTGGGCGCCCGGGGTGGGGCAGTCGGTCAGGCCGCAGGAACAGGCGCCGCCGGCGGCGCGGGCGCCGGCCACCACGTCCCAGCCCCAGAGGCCGGTGTACTCGGCCACGGCGGTGCACTCCGACGACCGGCCGCGGCGACGCGTACCGGGACGGATCTCGCGGATAGCGCGGCTGCTGCCGATCGTGAAGCCCATGCCCCCTCCAACGGGTCCGACGCACCGGTGGTTACGAGATGCAAGTGGAACGTAACCCTGTGTTTCCGACTGCCCGACACCCTTGCCCGCCATCACCGGTCCAGTCGGCGCTCGGAAGTGCCTCGGGTGGTGCGCTCGCCGGTGTGCGCCCTCGCGTGCACCGTTCCGCCCACTCCGGGCCGTCCTCTGTCAAGTGAATCCTGTGCAGCCACCCGTGAGTTCATTCGAAGGGGTGGCGAATGGTGGCGTTTCCGGGATCCCCATGGCCGGGGCCGTGATCGTAGGATTACTTTGAGTGCACGAGGCCTGGGGGCACATGCACTTGTGGGTATGCCGGAGGCAAGTCGGCTTCCCGTTCGAAGGGTGAGAACTGCCGGACGCGAAGCCTATTTACCGGCATTCTGATAGGGCTTGGCGCACTCGGCGACAAGTGGTCTCAGGAATGGGGGCGTTCCAGTGGGCGGCAACGGCGGAAGCGCGACGACACCGGCTAGCGCCGACAAGCGCCCGAATGAGCTGCTCGGCTCGTGGTTCGTGCGCAGCGGCTGGTCCAAGGGCGAACTGGCGCGCCAAGTCAACCGCCGGGCACGTCAGTTGGGGGCCAATCACATCTCGACGGACACCTCCCGGGTCCGGCGCTGGCTGGACGGGGAGAACCCGCGCGAGCCGATCCCCCGGATCCTGTCCGAGCTGTTCTCCGAGCGGTTCGGCTGTGTCGTCGCCGTCGAGGACCTGGGGCTGCGAACCGCCCGCCAGTCACCGTCCTCGTCCGGTGTCGACCTGCCCTGGACCGGCCCGCAGACCGTGGCCCTGCTCAGCGAGTTCTCGCGCAGCGACCTGATGCTGGCGCGGCGCGGCTTCCTCGGGACCGCGCTGGCCCTCTCTGCGGGCCCCTCCCTCATCGAGCCCATGCAGCGCTGGCTCGTCCCCGTGCAGGCCGCCCCGCCCCAGGAGCCCGAGCACCCGTCCGCCGCGCGCCGGGCCGGCCGGCTCTCCAAGCCCGAGCTGGAGCTGCTGGAGTCCACCACCGCGATGTTCCGGCAGTGGGACGCGCAGTGCGGCGGCGGGCTGCGCCGCAAGGCGGTGGTCGGACAGCTGCACGAGGTGACGGACCTCCTCCAGGAGCCCCAGCCCGAGGCCACCACCCGCAAGCTGTTCAAGGTCGCCGCCGAGCTGGCCGAACTCGCCGGCTGGATGTCGTACGACGTGGGACTCCAGCCCACCGCCCAGAAGTACTTCGTGCTGGCCCTGCACGCGGCCAAGGAGGCCGGTGACAAGCCCCTCGGGTCGTACGTTTTGTCCTCCATGAGCCGTCAGATGATCCACCTCGGCCGGCCGGACGACGCCCTCGAACTGATCCATCTCGCGCAGTACGGCAGCCGTGACTGCGCGAGCCCTCGCACCCAGGCCATGCTGTATGCGATGGAGGCACGCGCATACGCCAATATGGGACAGCCCGGAAAGTGCAAGCGAGCGGTGCGGATGGCCGAGGACACGTTCGCGGACGTACACGATTGGGACGAGCCCGACCCCGACTGGATCCGTTTCTTCTCCCAGGCCGAGCTGTACGGCGAGAACTCCCACTCGTTCCGCGACCTCGCCTATGTCGCCGGCCGCAGCCCCACCTACGCCTCGCTGGCCGAGCCCCTGATGCGCAAGGCCGTCGACCTGTTCGCGGAGGACACCGAGCACCAGCGGTCGTACGCGCTGAACCTGATCGGCATGGCCACGGTGCACCTGCTCCAGCGGGAGCCAGAGCGGTCCACCGTGCTGGCCACCGAGGCCATGGGAATCGCCAAGAAGGTGCGCTCGGAGCGCGTCAACACTCGTATTCGAAAGACCGTCGACACGGCCGTACGCGACTTCGGAGATCTGACCGAGGTCGTGGACCTCACCGACCAGCTCGCGATCGATCTGCCCGAGACCGCCGAGGCCGTCTGAGAACCCCGGATCCCCGGCAAACCCCAGAACCCCGGCCGCGGCAGGCCCTCCCGAACAGCCCGACTCGGCTCCCCCGCCAGGTCATCGGAAGGCCCGCCGCGGTCGGCTTGCTGCCACCGGTGAAAGGTTGCGCCACGATAACGATCGGCGCGTCCAACATCCGGCAGTTCATCAATCCGTAACACACAAGGCACCTTCGTCACTGCGGCGAAACATCGAGGGGCGTCGACCGAAACGGCGCTGCGCCAATCTCTGGCGCATAACCGGCCCACCCCTCAATCCGCTCAGGCTTCGCCCGCACGGGGCCGTACCAATGACGAGGAGACGCCGATGGCATCAGCCGCCATCACGCTAGCCGCAGACGCTCCCACGCTGTCTGCCGCAAACACCGGGTTCATGCTGATCTGTTCGGCACTGGTGTTGCTCATGACCCCCGGACTCGCCTTCTTCTACGGAGGCATGGTCCGGGTCAAGAGCACCCTGAACATGTTGATGATGAGCTTTATCAGCATCGGCATCGTCACCCTTCTGTGGGTGCTGTACGGCTTCTCCCTCGCGTTCGGCACCGACAAGGGCAGCCTCATCGGCTGGAACTCGGGCTGGGTCGGTCTCAGTGACATCGGCACGGCCGACCTGTGGGACGGCTACACCATCCCGATCCTGGCCTTCATGGTCTTCCAGATGATGTTCGCGATCATCACGCCCGCCCTGATCAGCGGCGCCCTCGCGGACCGCGTGAAGTTCACCGCGTGGGCCCTGTTCGTCGCCCTGTGGGCCACGATCGTGTACTTCCCCGTCGCCCACTGGGTATGGGGCGCGGGCGGCTGGGCCTTCGAGCTCGGCGTCATCGACTTCGCCGGTGGTACGGCCGTCCACATCAACGCGGGTGCCGCGGCGCTCGGCGTGATCCTGGTCATCGGCAAGCGCGTCGGGTTCAAGAAGGACCCGATGCGCCCGCACAGCCTCCCGCTGGTCATGCTCGGCGCCGGTCTGCTGTGGTTCGGCTGGTTCGGCTTCAACGCCGGCTCGTGGCTCGGCAACGACGACGGCGTCGGCTCCCTGATGTTCGTCAACACGCAGGTCGCCACCGCCGCCGCCATGCTTGCCTGGCTCGCCTACGAGAAGATCCGCCACGGCGCGTTCACCACGCTGGGCGCCGCTTCCGGCGCGGTCGCGGGTCTCGTCGCCATCACCCCCTCGGGCGGTGCGGTCTCCCCGATCGGCGCGATCGCCGTCGGCGCCATCGCCGGTGTGCTGTGCGCCATGGCTGTCGGCCTCAAGTACAAGCTCGGTTACGACGACTCGCTCGACGTCGTCGGCGTCCACCTCGTCGGTGGTGTCGTCGGCTCCCTGCTGATCGGCTTCTTCGCCAGCGGCAAGGGCCAGTCGGACGTCGAGGGCCTCTTCTACGGCGGCGGCCTCGACCAGTTCTGGAAGCAGTGCGCCGGCGTCTTCGCCGTCCTCGGCTACTCCCTGGTCGTCTCCGCGATCCTCGCCTTCCTCCTCGACAAGACGATCGGCATGCGCGTCCCCGAGGACGACGAGATCGCCGGCATCGACCAGGCCGAGCACGCCGAGACCGCATACGACTTCAGCGGCGCCGGCGGCGGCGCCGCCCGTACGACCGTCCCCCCGGCGGCCGTCGGTGGCGAGAGCAAGAAGGTGGACGCATGAAGCTCATCACCGCCGTTGTGAAGCCCCACCGGCTCGACGAGATCAAGGAAGCCCTCCAGGCCTTCGGGGTCCATGGTCTGACAGTCACCGAAGCGAGCGGCTACGGTCGTCAGCGGGGCCACACCGAGGTCTACCGAGGCGCCGAGTACACGGTCGACCTGGTTCCCAAGATCCGTATCGAGGTCCTCGCCGAGGACGACGACGCCGAGGGTCTGATCGACGTCATCGTCAAGGCGGCCAGGACCGGCAAGATCGGTGACGGCAAGGTCTGGTCCCTCCCGGTCGAGACCGCTGTCCGGGTCCGCACCGGCGAGCGCGGCCCGGACGCGCTCTGAGGCAGCAGAAAAAAGAACAGGAGTCGCTGGGTGACGAGTACGAACGTGCGTAAGGATGCAGAGGACTCGGGACCCAGCGGCTATGCGGCGGCCCGGCTGCACCTCCTCAACGAGGGGGAGCAGTCCGGGCCGCCGCGCCGTGCGGCCCTGGCCGAACTGACCGACGACTGGCTGACCGGTCTGTTCACGGCGGCCGCCGAGGGACTGCGCGGAGTGTCCCTGGTCGCCGTCGGCGGCTACGGCAGAGGCGAGCTGTCCCCGCGCAGCGACCTGGACCTGCTCCTCCTGCACGACGGCAGCGACTCCGCCGGCGTCGCGGCCCTCGCCGACCGCCTCTGGTACCCCGTCTGGGACCTGGGCCTCGCCCTCGACCACTCCGTCCGGACACCGTCCGAGGCCCGCAAGGTGTCGGCCGACGACCTCAAGGTGCAGCTGGGCCTGCTGGACGCCCGCCACCTGGCCGGCGACCTCGGCCTCACGGCCGGCCTGCGCACCGCGGTCCTCGCGGACTGGCGCAACCAGGCCCCCAAACGCCTCCCCGAACTCCAGGAACTCTGCGCCGAACGGGCCGAGCGCCAGGGCGAGCTGCAGTACCTCCTCGAACCCGACCTCAAGGAGGCCCGCGGCGGCCTGCGCGACGCCACCGCCCTGCGCGCCGTCGCGGCCTCCTGGCTGGCCGACGCCCCTCGCGAGGGCCTCGCCGACGCGCGCCGCCGCCTGCTGGACGTCCGCGACGCCCTCCACCTCACCACCGGCCGCGCCACCGACCGCCTCGCCCTCCAGGAACAGGACCAGGTAGCCGCCGAGCTCGGACTCCTCGACGCCGACACCCTCCTGCGGCAGGTGTACGAGGCGGCACGCGTCGTCTCGTACGCGAGTGACGTGACCTGG
This sequence comes from Streptomyces sp. NPDC020898, assembly GCF_044333925.1. Taxonomy (NCBI): domain Bacteria; kingdom Bacillati; phylum Actinomycetota; class Actinomycetes; order Kitasatosporales; family Streptomycetaceae; genus Streptomyces; species Streptomyces sp. NPDC020898. The sequence continues at coordinate 76,316 of NZ_JBIRRV010000010.1, read as the reverse complement.
CGCGAGGTGGGGCGCGTGCTGCGATCGCGCGCCGTACGCCCGCGCCTGCGCGCCATGCTGGGCGGCGGCAAACCGGTGGCGGAACGTTCCCCGCTGGCGGAGGGGGTCGTCGAGCAGGACGGCGAGGTGGTGCTCGCCCGCGCCGCCCGCCCCGACCGTGACCCCGTACTGCCTCTGCGCGCCGCCGCGGCAGCCGCCCAGGCGGGACTTCCGCTCTCCCTGCACGCGGTCCGCCGCATGGCAGCGGCAGCGCGCCCGTTGCCCACCCCCTGGCCGGCCGAGGCCCGCGAACAGCTGGTGACTCTGCTCGGCTCCGGCCGCCCGACCATCGACGTCTGGGAGGCGCTGGAGGCCGAGGGCCTGATCACCCACTTCCTCCCCGACTGGGAGCGGGTCCGCTGCCGCCCGCAGCGCAACGCCGTCCACATCTGGACGGTCGACCGCCACCTGATCGAAACGGCCGTCCGGGCCTCCGAGTTCACCCGCCGGGTCAGCCGCCCCGACCTCCTCCTCGTCTCCGCGCTGCTCCACGACATCGGCAAGGGCTGGCCGGGCGACCACTCCGTCGCCGGCGAGATCATCGCCAAGGACGTGGCCGCCCGCATCGGCTTCGACCGCGCGGACGTCGCCGTGCTGGCGACCCTCGTACGTCATCACCTGCTGCTCGTCGACACGGCCACCCGGCGTGACCTGGAGGACCCGGCCACCGTGCGCTCGGTCGCCGAGGCGGTCGGCTCGCAGGGCACCCTGGAACTGCTCCACGCGCTCACCGAGTCCGACGCCCTGGCGACGGGCCCGGCCGCCTGGTCGACCTGGCGCGCTTCCCTAGTCGCCGACCTGGTGAAACGCGTCGCGGCCGTGCTCGCCGGGGACGCCTCCGAGGAACCCGAGGCCGCCGCACCCACCGCCGAACAGGAGCGGCTCGCCATCGAGGCCGTCGCCACGGGCAGCCCGGTGCTGGCGCTGCGCGCGCAGACCGAGGTGCCGACGGAGGAGCAGCCGTCCGGCGATCCCGAACCACTGGGCGTCGAACTGCTGATCGCCGTACCGGACCAGCCGGGCGTGCTGCCCGCGGTCGCCGGCGTCCTCGCGATGCACCGCCTGACCGTCCGCACCGCGGAACTGCGTGCACTGGACCTCCCCGACGGCGTCGAGGGCGCGGTCCTGCTGCTCGACTGGCGCGTCGCCGCCGAGTACGGCTCCCTGCCCCAGGCGGCCCGGCTGCGCGCCGACCTCGTACGGGCCCTGGACGGCTCCCTGGACATCGCGGGCCGCCTGGCCGAGCGCGACGCGGCGTACCCGCGGCGCCGGGGCGTGGTGGCGCCGGCGGCCCGGGTGACCGTGCATCCGGCCGCGTCCCGGCAGGCCACGGTGATCGAGGTGCGCGCGCAGGACGCCCCGGGGCTGCTGCACCGGATAGGGCGCGCACTGGAGGACGCGGGGGTGCGGGTGCGGAGCATGCACGTCAGCACGCTCGGTTCCAACGCGGTGGACGCGTTCTACGTGACCAACCGCAAGGGCGCGCCCCTGCCGGGGGCCGAGGCGTCCACGGTGGCACGGAAGCTGGAGGAGATGCTGCGGGGGTGACCACCCACGCGGGATTCCCGTCCCCGCCTGCTGATTCAGCAGGCGGGGACGAATTGCTTGCGGGGCCGGATACCCTGGAGAACAGCCCACTCTGCCCCCTACTCCGAGGACCGACGCCGCCGTGTTCGATACTCTCTCCGACCGCTTGTCAGCGACTTTCAAGAACCTGCGCGGCAAGGGGCGCCTGAGCGAGGCGGACATCGACGCCACGGCCCGCGAGATCCGTATCGCGCTCCTCGAAGCCGACGTGGCCCTGCCGGTCGTACGGACGTTCATCAAGAACGTCAAGGAGCGTGCCCTCGGCTCCGACGTGTCCAAGGCCCTGAACCCCGCCCAGCAGGTCCTCAAGATCGTCAACGAGGAACTGGTCACGATCCTGGGTGGCGAGACCCGCCGCCTGCGCTTCTCCAAGCAGCCCCCGACCGTCATCATGCTGGCCGGTCTCCAGGGTGCCGGTAAGACCACCCTCGCGGGCAAGCTCGGCAAGTGGCTCAAGGACCAGGGCCACTCGCCCCTCCTCGTCGCCGCCGACCTCCAGCGCCCCAACGCCGTCAACCAGCTCAGCGTCGTCGCCGAGCGGGCCGGGGTCGCGGTCTACGCGCCCGAGCCGGGCAACGGGGTCGGGGACCCGGTCAAGGTCGCCAAGGACTCCATGGAGTTCGCGAAGACCAAGGTCCACGACATCGTGATCGTGGACACCGCCGGCCGCCTCGGTATCGACGCCGAGCTGATGCAGCAGGCCGCGGACATCCGCGACGCTGTCTCGCCGGACGAGATCCTCTTCGTCGTCGACGCCATGATCGGCCAGGACGCCGTCAACACGGCCGAGGCCTTCCGGGACGGCGTCGGCTTCGACGGTGTCGTCCTGTCGAAGCTCGACGGTGATGCCCGCGGTGGTGCGGCCCTCTCGATCGCCTCCGTGACCGGCAAGCCGATCATGTTCGCGTCGAACGGCGAGAAGCTCGACGACTTCGACGCGTTCCACCCTGACCGGATGGCCTCCCGCATCCTCGACATGGGTGACCTGCTCACCCTGATCGAGCAGGCGGAGAAGACGTTCAGCCAGGAAGAAGCCGAGGCCATGGCCTCCAAGCTGGCGTCCAAGAAGGGCCAGGACTTCACCCTGGACGACTTCCTGGCCCAGATGGAGCAGGTCAGGAAGATGGGGTCGATCTCCAAACTCCTCGGCATGCTGCCCGGCATGGGGCAGATCAAGGACCAGATCAACAACCTCGACGAGCGCGATGTCGACCGTACGGCGGCCATCATCAAGTCGATGACCCCGGCCGAGCGCCACGAGCCGACGATCATCAACGGCTCGCGCCGCGCCCGTATCGCCAAGGGCTCCGGTGTCGAGGTCAGCGCGGTCAAGGGGCTGGTCGAGCGGTTCTTCGAGGCCCGCAAGATGATGTCCCGCATGGCCCAGGGCGGTGGCATGCCGGGGATGCCCGGGATGCCGGGCATGGGTGGCGGCCCCGGCCGGTCGAAGAAGCAGCCCAAGCAGGCCAAGGGCAAGCAGCGCTCCGGCAACCCGATGAAGCGCAAGCAGCAGGAGCAGGAGGAGGCCGAGCGCAAGGCCGCCGGCGCCCAGGGCACCCCGGGCGGCGCCTTCGGTCTGCCGGGCCAGCAGGCCGGCCAGGACTTCGAACTGCCGGACGAGTTCAAGAAGTTCATGTGAGCTGTGAGCAGTCGCTGAGCTGATTCGAGACGTTCCGTACGTCGTTCAGGGCGCCCCTCTCCGGAGGGGCGCCCTCGCTCGTTCTGCGCGTGCCCGCGCCCGGGGCGTGTGATCCGTACGGGGCGTCTTACGGTGTCCGGGCGATCAGGTACCGGAAGACGTTCGGCATCCAGACGGTCCGGTCCCGCCGCTGGTACGGGTGCAGCGCCTCCGCCAGTTCCTTGTCGACCTGCTCCCGGCCGGTCGCCGTGATCGCCGCGTCGAACAGCCCCGTCGACAGCAGCCCTCGTACCGCGCTGTCCATGTCCGCGTACCCGAACGGGCATGCCACCCGCCCAGAGCCGTCCGGGCGCAGGCCCGCCCGCTGGGCGACCTCCTCCAGGTCGTCGCGGAGCGAGGGGCGCCAACTGCCCGCGACCCGCAGCGGATCCGCGAGCCGCGCCGCGACCCGCAGGACGGCCGAAGTGGCGCACCGCTCCGGCGGACCCCAGCCCACCAGCACCACCGGCGTGCCCCGCACGGCCGGCACCGCAGCCGCGAGCGTTTCGCCGAGCCCCTCGGAGTCGCCCGCCAGACAGCCGATCGGCTCGAACGCGGTCACGAGGGTGTACGCGGGCGCGCCGGCGTTCTCGGCGTCCTCTGGGAGGCCCGTCACGAGCCGGACGTCGGCACGCGCGTGTGTGCCCCACGATCCGGGCAGCAGACGCTCCCGCGCGAGGCTCAGCCGTTCGGGTGAGGAGGCCTCGACACCGGTGACGGCGGCGCCTCTCGCGGTCGCCATCAGCAGGGCCAGGCCCGAACCGCAGCCGAGGCCGAGCAGCCGGGTGCCGGTGCCCACTTCGAGGCGGTCGTAGACCGTCTCGAAGAGCGGTACGAGCATCCGCTCCTGGATCTCCGACCAGTCACGCGCGCGTGCGCACAGGTCCACACGGGTCGTCGGACCCGCGTGAGGCAGGTGCTGCCGCACGAGCGTAGGTGTCATCGAAAGCGCCCCAATCCGCCGAGTGTTGCCGCTGTGCCCGATTCCAGGGCCCCCGTGCAGTGCGGTCGCACTTCCCCCGTATGCCAGGAAACTGCGCCCCCGTCCCGCCGTCCAGGGGTTGTGGAGCCGAGGTTGTGCGCCGGCTGCGCCCAGGAAAAGAATTCACATACCGGCAACGTGCGCCCGTAGCATCTCTCCATGGCAAAGGCACCCGTACTCACGCCGCAGGCAATTGACTTCCCCCGCTGGTACCAGGATCTGGTCGGCAAGGCCGAGTTGGCCGAGAACGGTCCGGTGCGGGGCACCATGGTCATCCGGCCGTACGGGTACGGGCTGTGGGAGCGGATGCAGCAGGAGATGGACGCGCGCATCAAGGAGACGGGTGCGCAGAACGCGTACTTCCCGCTGCTGATCCCGCAGTCGTACTTCGCCAAGGAGGCCGAGCACGTCGAGGGTTTCGCGCCGGAGCTGGCCGTGGTCACGCACGCCGGCGGCAAGGACCTCGAAGAGCCCGCGGTGGTGCGCCCCACCTCCGAGATGATCATCAACGACTACTTCTCGAAGTGGGTGCAGAGCTACCGCGACCTGCCCCTGCTGATCAACCAGTGGGCGAACGTGGTGCGTTGGGAGCTGCGCCCCCGCCTCTTCCTCCGGACGACGGAGTTCCTGTGGCAGGAGGGCCACACCGCGCACGCCACCCGTGCGGACGCCCGCGCCTTCGCCGCGCACATCCACCGGAGCGTCTACGAGGACTTCATGGTGAACGTCCTCGCGATGGACACGGTTCCCGGCCGCAAGACGGCCAAGGAGCGTTTCGCGGGTGCGATCAACACGCTCACGCTCGAAGGCATGATGGGCGACGGCAAGGCCCTCCAGATGGCGACCAGTCATGAGCTGGGCCAGAACTTCGCCAAGGCGTTCAACACCCGCTACCTGTCGAAGGAAGGCAGGCAGGAACTCGTCTGGCAGACGTCCTGGGGTTCGACGACCCGCATGATCGGCGCCCTGGTGATGGCCCACGGCGACGACAACGGTCTGCGGGTCCCGCCGCGCCTCGCCGCGATCCAGGCCGTCGTCATCGCGATCAAGGGCGACGAAGCGGTTCTGGCCAAGGTCCGCGAACTCGGCGACCGGCTGAAGGCGGCGGGTGTACGCGTCCACGTAGACGACCGCACAGATGTTCCCTTCGGTCGTCGCGCCGTCGACTGGGAGCTCAAGGGCGTACCCGTACGCATCGAGGTCGGCCCCCGTGACCTGGAGAACGGCACCGCGATGCTCGTCCGCCGCATCCCGGGCGGCAAGGAACCGGTGGCCCTCGACGCGCTCGTACGACTGCTGCCCACTGTCCTCGAAGAGGACCAGGCGCTGCTGCTGACCCAGTCGCGCGAGCGCCGGGAGTCGCGTACCGCGGACGTGTCGACGGTCGAGGAGGCCGTCGAGGCGGCGACCGCCGGCGGCTGGGCGCGCGTCCCCTGGGCGGTGCTCGGCGAAAAGGGCGAGGCCAGGCTGGGTGAGCACGCGGTGACCGTACGGTGTCTGGTCGCCGCGGACGGGTCGGTCCCCGACGCCGACGACGCACCCGGTAACGTCGCCGTTGTCGCGCGCGCCTACTGAGGTGCGGACGAGAGCGACCGAAACGCCTCTTGCGCACCGGCCGACCACAGGTGCCCCGGCGTGCGGACGACGTCTACGCGCCGGGTCGTACGTGGGGCTACGCACCGGCTTGGTATGAGCTGTGAGGCTTCTCCGCAGATCAGCGCACCCGCCCTCGTCAGGACGCATCAGTCGCAACTGACGGGTACGTGCAAATTATTTGGGATGCCCCGGAATCGGAACACAGCGGCACTCAGGCTCGTTGTCATTACGTGAGCACGACACAGACACCACCTGTTCTCGCCGCAGAGCTGGCGCAGGCGTGGGCCGACATTCAGCGGTACCACCCCGAGCTGCCCGATCTTGCCGCGCCCGAGTCCCTGATCGGAGAGTCGTCGTCCGCCTGCGGGCACGCGCTCTCCTTCGAGCGACTGCTCCATGAGGCAGTCCATGGCATCGCTGCCGCCCGCGGAGTCCGCGACACCTCCCGGGCCGGCCGGTACCACAACCGCAGATTCCTCGCCATCGCCGAGGAGCTGGGCCTGGACCACCCGGAGGAACCGCACCCCAGCAGCGGCTTCTCGCTGGTCACGCTCAACCCCGAGGCCAAGCGGCGCTACCGCCCCACCATGGAGCGGCTCCAGCGTGCCCTGAAGGCGCACACGGTCGCCACGTCCTCCGACACGACCCGCTCCTTCCGCGGCCCGGCCGCGCGCCATGGCTCCTCCGGGGGCGGAGTGCGTGTGAAGGCCGTCTGCGACTGCGGTCGCAACGTGCGGGTCGTCCCGTCGGTGCTGGCGCAGGCGCCGATCGTCTGCGGCGGCTGCGGCAAGCCGTTCAGAATCCCGGAGATCGTGGGCGCGGGCGCCGCCTGACCCGACCCGCTTCGTGATCGAGACCGGCATCTCGTGGGTGCCGGATGAACACGTGGGGATGTCCGGCGAGGTGCCGCTGTGACCGTCCGCCTGCCGGCGGTCGCTCGCAGCGGCGCCCCGCAGGCGTGGGCGCACACCCTCCGGTCCAGGCGACCCGTGGGGTGTGGCAGAATGGCCAGCTGTACTCGACAGCCGCACAGGAACCCTCTCGCCTCCGGCTGACGCGTCCATCGGGCACTCGGGTACCGCAACCCCACGCGGCAATCTCGCCGTGCCCAACCACGTCAATTCCAGGAGAACCCACTCCCGTGGCAGTCAAGATCAAGCTGAAGCGTCTGGGCAAGATCCGTTCGCCTCACTACCGCATCGTCGTCGCCGACTCCCGTACCCGCCGTGACGGCCGGGCCATCGAGGAGATCGGCCTGTACCACCCGGTGCAGAACCCCTCGCGCATCGAGGTCGACACCGAGCGTGCGCAGTACTGGCTGGGTGTCGGCGCGCAGCCGACCGAGCCGGTTCTCGCCATCCTCAAGCTGACCGGCGACTGGCAGAAGTTCAAGGGTCTGCCCGCCCCGGCCCCGCTGCTCGTGGCCGCTCCGAAGCCCGCGCGCCCGTTGTTCGAGGCCCTGGGCGGCGACAACGAGGGCAAGGGTGAGGCCATCACCCAGAAGAAGAAGGCTGAGAAGAAGGACGAGGCTCCGGCTGAGTCCTCTGCGGCTGCGCCGACCGAGGCCTGAGCATGCTCGAGGAGGCTCTCGAGCACCTCGTGAAGGGCATCGTCGACAACCCCGACGAAGTGCAGGTCGCCTCGCGTGACCTGCGTCGTGGGCGCGTTCTGGAGGTCCGGGTCCATCCCGACGACCTCGGTAAGGTGATCGGTCGCAACGGCCGTACCGCCCGTGCCCTGCGTACCGTCGTGGGCGCCATCGGCGGCCGCGGTGTCCGTGTCGACCTCGTCGACGTGGACCAGGTTCGCTGATCATCACGCAGCACCGGCTCGGGCCGGGGAAGGCCACTTGGGCCGTCCCCGGCCCGTAGTCGTACGACAGGAGATTCCAGAACGTGCAGCTCGTAGTCGCGCGCGTGGGACGCGCCCACGGCATCAAGGGCGAGGTCACCGTCGAGGTACGTACGGACGAGCCGGAACTGCGGCTCCCTCCCGGTGCCGTCCTGGCCACCGACCCGGCCACGGCGGGCCCGCTGACCATCGAGACCGGCCGGGTGCACAGCGGCCGTCTCCTGTTGCGCTTCGCGGGCGTACATGACCGGACCGGCGCCGAGGCGCTGCGCAACGTCCTGCTGATCGCCGACGTCGACCCCGAGGAGATGCCCGAGGGTGAGGACGAGTACTACGACCACCAGCTGATGGACCTGGACGTGGTCCTGGCCGACGGCACCGAGGTCGGGCGCATCACCGAGATCTCGCACCTGCCCTCCCAGGACCTGTTCGTCGTGGAGCGCCCCGACGGCAGCGAGGTGTACATCCCGTTCGTCCAGGAGATCGTGCTGGAGATCGACCTGGAGGAGCAGCGGGCGGTCATCGACCCGCCGCCGGGTCTGATCGACGACAACGCCGAAATCGCGTCGTCCCGAGATGACGAGAGCTCCTCGGAGGCCGGCGCCTGATGCGTCTCGACGTCGTCACGATCTTCCCCGAGTACCTCGAACCCCTGAACGTCTCGCTCGTCGGCAAGGCACGCGCGCGTGGACAGCTGAATGTGCACGTGCATCATCTTCGGGACTGGACGTACGACCGCCACAACACGGTCGATGACACGCCCTACGGTGGCGGCCCGGGCATGGTCATGAAGACCGACCCCTGGGGCGAAGCGCTGGACGACGTCCTGGCCGAGGGATACGAGACCGGCTCCCGTATGCCCGCGCTGGTCGTGCCCACGCCCAGTGGCCGCCCCTTCACCCAGGCGCTGGCCGTCGAGCTGTCCGAGCGGCCATGGCTGGTCTTCACGCCCGCCCGCTACGAGGGCATCGACCGGCGGGTCATCGACGAGTACGCCACCCGGATGCCCGTCTACGAGGTGTCCATCGGCGACTATGTCCTCGCCGGCGGTGAGGCGGCGGTACTCGTGATCACGGAGGCCGTCGCGCGTCTGCTGCCCGGGGTCCTCGGCAACGCCGAGTCGCACCGGGACGACTCCTTCGCGCCGGGCCCCATGGCCAACCTCCTGGAGGGGCCCATCTACACCAAGCCGCCCCAGTGGCGCGGCCGGGAGATCCCGGACGTACTGCTCAGTGGCCACCACGGCAAGATCGCGCGCTGGCGCCGGGACGAGGCGCTGCGTCGTACGGCCGCCAACCGGCCCGACCTGATCGAGCAGACCGACGCGTCGGCCTTCGACAAGAAGGACCGCGAGATGCTCTCCATCATGGGGTGGCAGCCGGCGGCCGGCGGCCGATTTTGGCGCAGGCCGGACGGCGTGGAAGAATAGGGCGCTGTTGTGCGTCGTCCGGCGTGCGCCCCTGCCACGGGGGGACACGACGCCCGCCCCGGCACGGACAGCATCCTTCTGAAAACCAAGCTCCCGTTGATGACCTGTGGCATCAGCGAAGAAAGCAGACGAAATGTCTCACCTGCTCGACTCCGTCGACTCCGCGTCGCTGCGCAGTGACATCCCGGCCTTCCGCCCGGGTGACACCGTCAACGTCCACGTCCGCGTCATCGAGGGCAACCGCTCCCGTGTGCAGCAGTTCAAGGGCGTAGTCATCCGCCGCCAGGGCGCCGGTGTCCGCGAGACCTTCACGGTCCGCAAGGTCTCGTTCTCCGTCGGCGTGGAGCGCACCTTCCCGGTGCACACCCCGATCGTCGAGAAGATCGAGCTGGTCACCCGCGGTGACGTGCGTCGCGCGAAGCTGTACTACCTCCGTGAGCTGCGCGGCAAGGCCGCGAAGATCAAGGAGAAGCGCGACAACTGAGCCTTCGCCGAGCCGACATAAAGAAGGCTCACATCGAGGCCGGATAACATCCTGCCCCGATGGACACCGAAGCACAGCCGACGGAGCGCGACCGCTCCTCCCGCCCTGTTCGATCCGAGGAGATCTCGGACACCGAGGGGCCGGAGGGCCGGTCGCGTTTCGCGTTGGTGTCCCGGGCGGCCGACTGGCTCCCGGGCGGCCGGATCACCCTGAGCGTGCTGGTCTGTCTGGTTTTCCTGCTGCTCTTCAGCAGGTTCGTCATGCAGCCGTTCGAAATTCCGAGCCGCTCGATGGAGAGCGGATTGAGGATCGGGGACCGCGTTCTCGTAAATAAGTTGGCGTACCGTTTCGGTGCCGATCCGCGGCGCGGTGACGTCGTCGTGTTCGACGGAACCGGCTACTTCGGGCACGCCGACTACATCAAACGCGTTGTGGGTGTGGGGAGAGACCATGTGGTCTGCTGCGACAAGGAGGGGAGGATCGAGGTGAACGGCCGGTCGGTCGACGAGTCGACATTCCTTTACCCCGGTGACAGCCCGTCCACGGTGTCCTTCGACGTCGTCGTGCCCGAGGGCAGACTGTTCGTCCTGGGGGACCACCGCGGCGACTCCAGTGACTCCCGGGACCACCTGGGTTCGCCCGGCGGCGGCATGGTCCCCGTCGGCAGGGTGATCGGTCGGGCCGACTGGATCGCCTGGCCCAGCGAACACTGGACCGAACTGGACCGACCCGGCGCGTACGCGCGTGTGCCCGCCGCGGACGGTGTCCATGGGTAACCGCGGCAGGCCGCGCGGTGTGCCCATCAGCGCCGCCGACCAACTGCTGCCCACCGGCTTCCGCCGGGCGGCCGGCGCCTCGGCCAGACCGGGCCGCGCGGAGCGGCGCAAGCTCCAGCGCAAGGTCAAGCGGCGCAGGCAGCGCTCGGCCGTCAAGGAGATACCTCTCCTCGTGGGCGTCGCCGTCCTGATAGCCCTGGTCCTGAAGACGTTCCTCGTGCAGGCGTTCGTGATTCCGTCGGGCTCGATGGAGAACACGATCCAGATCGGCGACCGCGTCCTCGTGGACAAGTTCACCCCCTGGTTCGGCTCCGAGCCCACGCGCGGTGATGTCGTCGTCTTCAAGGACCCCGGCGGCTGGCTCGACGACGAGCCGGCGGCCGCGAAGGGCGAGGACCCCATCGTCGTCAAGCAGGTCAAACAGGCGCTCACCTTCATCGGCCTGCTGCCCTCGGACAACGAGAAGGACCTCATCAAGCGGGTCGTCGCGGTCGGCGGCGACACCGTCAAGTGCTGCGACTCCCAGGGCCGGGTGACCGTCAACGGCATGCCGCTGGAGGAGACGACCTACATCCACCCCGGCAACAAACCGTCCTCGTTCACCTTCGAGGTGAAGGTCCCCGCGGGGCGGCTGTTCGTCATGGGTGACCACCGGGCCAACTCCGCCGACTCCCGCTACCACCGCACCGAGGCGTTCAGCGGCACCGTCTCTCTGGACTCCGTCGTGGGCCGGGCCATGGTCATCGCCTGGCCGTTCGGCCACTGGACCCGCCTGGAGGAGCCGGACACGTTCTCGTCGGTGCCGGGCGGGTCGGCCGCCGCCCTCAGCCAGTCGCATAGGGTGGCTTCCGCGGATCGATACGGATCGATCCCGCTCCCGACCCCTGCGGAACTCCCGCTCGTTATGGGAGTGGTGGGCCTGCGTCGCATCCGGCGCGGGCGGTGGTTCGGAGTGAGGAGTGGATGTGGGGGATTTGGCGGTCGGCGCACGGTCCGGACAGGACGGTCCCGAGGAACAGCGCCCCGCGGAGCCGGTGTCACCGGCCGCAGAGGACGCCGGCCCCACCGAGAGTGACTCCGGGGCCCCAGGGCTCTCCGGGAGCGGCTCAGGGTCCTCCGGGACCGGGGACGAGACCTCGGAGGACGACGAGCCGGGCCACAAGCCCAGGAAGCAGCGCTCCTTCTGGAAGGAGTTGCCGCTGCTCATCGGTATCGCGCTGGTGCTCGCACTGCTGATCAAGACCTTCCTGGTCCAGGCTTTCTCCATCCCTTCGGACTCCATGCAGCACACGCTGGAGCAGGGCGACCGGGTTCTGGTCGACAAGCTGACCCCGTGGTTCGGCTCCGAGCCCGAGCGCGGTGAGGTCGTCGTCTTCCACGACCCCGCCGACTGGCTGGCCGGCGAGCCGACCATCGAACCGAACCCCGTGCAGCGGGTTCTCGGCTGGATCGGCCTGATGCCGTCCGCCAACGAGAAGGACCTCATCAAGCGCGTCATCGGTGTCGGCGGCGACACCATCGAGTGCAACGGCACGGGCCCGCTGAAGGTCAACGGACAGCCGCTCAACGAGCCGTACGTCTACGCGGGGAACACCCCGTGCAGCGTCGACGACCAGGGCGGGCAGTTCAAGGTGACGGTACCCACGGGCAAAATCTGGGTCATGGGTGACCACCGCCAGAACTCGCTGGACTCCCGGTACCACCAGGAGGACAAGAACCAGGGCTTCGTCCCCGTGGACAACGTCGTCGGCCGTGCCATCGTGGTCGCCTGGCCGCCCACCCGCTGGGACACGCTGCCGGTTCCCGACACCTTCGACCAGAACCTGAGCGCCGCCGCCCCGGGCGCCCTGGGCCTCGTGGGCGCGGTTCCGCTGGTGCTGTGGCGCAGGCGCCGCACGGTTGGGCGTACGACCCCTCCCATTACCGTCGGAAACTCCGGTGTTCCCGGGTCGGGTACCGCCGGGTAGGGTGCCGTCCCAGGCAGCCGATCTTCCGTGACCCGGCCCAGTGGCACCGGGGCCGGAAGATCGCTTCTCCGAGCTGGGGGAACACTGGGATGAGCAGCACGACGACACGTACGGACGAGGGCCGCGGACGGCTCGGCAGCAAGCTGTCGGGACTGGCCGTGGCCCTCGGCTGTGTGCTCTTCCTCGGCGGCTTCGTCTGGGGCGCGATCCTCTACCAGCCCTACACTGTGCCGACCGACTCCATGTCGCCCACCATCGTGGCCGGTGACCGCGTCCTGGCCCAGCGGATCGACGGCGGCGAGATCAAGCGCGGTGACGTCGTGGTCTTCAGGCAGGAGAGCTGGGGCGACATGCCCATGGTCAAGCGGGTCGTCGCCGTGGGCGGGGACACCGTCGCCTGCTGCACCGACGGCAAGCTGACGGTCAACGGCAAGCAGATCCAGGAGTCCTATCTGCGCGAGGGTCAGGCCGCCGAGCTGGTCGGCATCCCGTCGCTCACGGTCCCCGAGGGGCGCCTGTTCCTGCTCGGCGACGAGCGCACCGGTTCTCTGGACTCCACGGCCCACCTCACGGAGGCCTTCAACGGCACGGTGGCGCGCAGCGCGGTGGCCGCCCGCGTCGACGCCGTGGTGTGGCCCATGGACGGCATGCTGGCCCGCCCCACGGGCTTCGAGACGGTGGGGAGCCTGTCCTCTCCGGGGCCGCTGCGGCTGGTCACCGTCGCCATCGTGGTGGGCGGCCTGCTCGTCCTGGGCGGCGGCGCGTACGGGCCGATCGCCAAGCTGGCGGGGAGGCGGCGCGGCGCCGCCGGGGCGGAGTCGGCCGGTGCCCGCTGAGGCGGCGGGCGGTACGGAAGACACGTACACCGGTGGGATGCGGAAGGTGTCCCGCGTCGTGCTGCTCGATCCACGGGACCGGATTCTGCTGCTGCACGGACATGAGCCCGACGATCCGGCCGACGACTGGTGGTTCACTCCCGGTGGCGGTCTGGAGGGCGACGAAACTCGCGAGGAGGCCGCGCTGCGGGAACTCGCGGAGGAGACCGGCATCACCGGGATCGAACTCGGCCCGGTGCTGTGGCGGCGAACCTGCTCCTTCCCGTTCGCGGGGCGCCGCTGGGACCAGGACGAGTGGTACTACCTGGCCCGTACGGACCGGACGGAGACCCGGGCCACGGGTCTCACGGAGCTGGAACGGCGCAGTGTCGCCGGAGCGCGCTGGTGGACGTGCCAGGAACTGACCCAGGCACATGAGACGGTGTATCCGACCAGACTCGCCGAGCTCCTGCGCAAGGTGCTCGACGAAGGCCCACCGGCCACGCCCGAGACCCTCGACACGGAAATCGTCTAGAGGCTCGCGGCGCTGGCGCACAATGGGGGGACGCAAGGCTGAAGGGGAACATGCCATGAGCGCCGAGGACCTCGAGAAGTACGAGACCGAGATGGAGCTGAAGCTCTACCGGGAGTACCGCGATGTCGTCGGTCTGTTCAAATATGTGATCGAGACCGAACGGCGCTTCTACCTCACCAACGACTACGAGATGCAGGTGCACTCGGTCCAGGGTGAGGTGTTCTTCGAGGTGTCCATGGCGGATGCCTGGGTGTGGGACATGTACCGGCCGGCCCGGTTCGTGAAGCAGGTGAGGGTGCTCACGTTCAAGGACGTGAACATCGAGGAACTGAACAAGAGCGACCTGGAGCTCCCGGGCGGCTGATCCTCACTCGTGTGGGTGGCGGAGTTATCCACAATCCCGAGGTTGTCCACCAAGATCCAATAGCTCGCTGAACTGCCCGCATTGTTGGCGCCGGAGGTGGTGCCGACATGAACACACGTAACCCGCGAAGCAACACACAGCGCGGTGCACTGGGCAGGTACGGCGAGGGACTGGCCGCGCGGCGGCTGGCCGAGGCCGGAATGACGGTCCTGGACCGCAACTGGCGCGCAGGCCGGACCGGCGAGATCGACATCGTGGCCCGGGACGGCGACGCGCTCGTCGTCTGTGAGGTCAAGACCCGTAGGACGAGCGGGCCGGCGGGGGTATTCCAGCACCCGATGGCGGCTGTCACGCCGGCCAAGGCGGAGCGGCTGCGGGGCCTGGCCGAGCGCTGGGTTCAGGAACACGGGGGAGCGCCACCCGGCGGGGTCCGCATCGACCTGATCGGCGTTCTGCTGCCCGAGCGCGGCGCACCCGTGGTGGAACACGCGCGGGGGGTGGCGTGATGGGATTCGCCCGTACGTGTTCGGTGGCGCTGGTCGGCGTCGAGGGCGTGGTCGTCGAGGTCCAGGCCGATCTCGAACCCGGCGTCGCCGCGTTCACCCTGGTGGGACTGCCCGACAAGAGCCTGACGGAGAGCAAGGACCGCGTGCGCGCGGCGGTCGTCAACTCCGGAGCCGCGTGGCCGCAGAAGAAGCTCACGGTGGGGCTCAGTCCGGCATCCGTGCCCAAGAGCGGCAGCGGGTTCGATCTCGCCGTCGCGGCGGCCGTGCTCGGGGCCGCCGAACGAATCGATCCCCGGGTCCTCGCCGACATCGTGATGATCGGAGAGCTGGGCCTCGACGGCCGGGTGCGGCCCGTCCGGGGCATCCTGCCGGCGGTGCTGGCGGCGGCGGACGCGGGCTACGAACAGGTGGTCGTGCCAGAGTGCGCCGCCGCCGAGGCCGCGCTGGTCCCCGGGGTGTCGGTGCTCGGTGTGCGCAGCCTGCGGCAGCTCATCGCCGTCCTCACGGACGAGCCCGTACCCGACGAGGAACCGGACGAGCACGGCCGCCCGGACCCGCTCATGGCGGGCCTGCGGATGCCGGGCACCGGGGCCGCCACGGGCATGCACGGCATGGGCGCCGCCCAGTACGACAACGGCCACGACCTGGCCGACGTGGTGGGCCAGCACTCCGCGCGCACGGCGATGGAGGTGGCCGCGGCCGGCGGTCACCACGTGTTCCTGGAAGGGCCACCGGGGGCCGGCAAGACCATGCTCGCCGAGCGGCTGCCCGCCGTCCTGCCCCGGCTCACCCGGCAGGAGTCGCTGGAGGTCACCGCTGTGCACTCGGTCGCGGGCCTGCTGCCACCCGGCAAACCTCTGGTCGACACGGCGCCCTACTGCGCCCCGCACCACTCGGCCACCATGCAGGCACTCGTCGGCGGTGGGCAGGGGATCGCGCGGCCCGGAGCCGTGTCGCTGGCTCATCGCGGAGTGCTTTTTCTTGACGAGACCCCGGAGTTCGGCAGCCAGGTCCTGGATGCGCTGCGGCAGCCCCTGGAGGCCGGGCACGTCGTGATCGCGCGGAGTGCGGGGGTCGTGCGGTTTCCCGCGCGGTTCCTCATGGTGCTGGCAGCCAATCCATGCCCGTGCGGCCGTTTCTCGCAACGGGACACCCTGTGCGAATGCCCACCCTCGGTGATCCGGCGCTATCAGGCCCGGCTCTCCGGGCCGCTGCTCGACCGGGTCGACCTGCGGGTCGAGGTGGACCGGGTCACGCGCTCCCAGCTCACCGAGTGCGGGGCGCGAGGCGAGTCCACGGCGACGGTCGCCGAGCGGGTGCGGGCGGCCCGGGAGCGGACGACGGCGCGGCTTGTGGGGACCCCGTGGCGTACGAACAGCGAGGTGCCGGGGCGGGAGCTGCGCAGTCGCTGGCATGCCGTGCCCGGGGCGATGGAGGAGGCCGAGCGGAACCTGGAACGGGGGGTGCTCACCGCGCGCGGGATCGACCGCGTCCTCCGCGTCGCCTGGACCGTCGCGGACCTCGTAGGCCACGACCGGCCCGACGCGACGGATGTCGCCCTGGCGCTGCAACTGCGCACGGGGGTGCCGCGAGGGGTGCCGATGGCGATCGGGGCGCTGACGTGACGGGGGATGCGACCGGGGGTGCGGCCGGGGGCGGTGAGCCGAGTGGTCGGTTGGGTGAGGACGGGCTTGCCCGGGTGTTCCTGGCCCGGGTCGTCGAGCCGGGGGACGAGGTCGCCGGGCGGTGGGTCCGGGAGTGCGGGGCCGTGGAGGTGGTGCGGCGGCTGCGGGACGGCGGGCCGATGCTGACCGGCGTCACCAGGACCCGGTGGGCGGGGCTGTGCGCGCGGGCGGCACGGGCCGAGCCCGAGCGGGATCTCGACGTCGCGCGGGCGGCGGGGGTGCGGTTCGTGTGGCCCGGCGAGCCGGAGTGGCCCACACAGCTCGACGACCTCGGGGACGCCCGGCCCACGGGACTGTGGGTGCGGGGACGGCCCAGTCTGCGGATGTGGGCGCTGCGCTCGGTCGCGGTGGTGGGAGCCCGGGCCTGCACCGAGTACGGCGCCCACATGGCGGCCACGCTCTCCGCCGGGCTCGCAGAGCGCGGGTGGGTGGTGGTGTCGGGCGGGGCGTACGGGGTCGACGGGGCCGCGCATCGGGGCGCGCTCGGGGCGGGCGGGGCCACCGTCGCCGTACTCGCCTGCGGGGTCGACCGGCCCTACCCGCGCGGGCACACGCAGTTGATCACCAGGATCGCCGAACAGGGGCTGGTGGTGGGCGAGTTGCCGCCCGGTGAACATCCGACGCCGAGCCGGTTCGTGATGCGGAACCGGGTGATCGCGGCCCTCACCCGGGGGACCGTGGTCGTCGAGGCCGCGTACCGCAGCGGCTCGCTCGTCACGGCCAGGGCGGCGCAGCGGCTGGGGCGGTTCACGATGGGGGTGCCCGGACCTGCCACCAGCGGGCTCTCGGCCGGTGTGCACGAACTCCTGCGCGAGGACGCGATGCTGGTCACCGATGCCGCGGAAGTCGCCGAGCTGGTCGGGGACATGGGCGACCTCGCACCGGACCGGCGTGGGCCGGTGCTCCCGCGCGACCTGCTGGAGGCGGCGGCGGAACGTGTCCTCGCTGCGCTGCCCGCACGCGGGACGGCGACGGTGGACGACATCGCGCGGGGCGCGTCGACGGCGAAGGACGACGCGGTCGCCAGACTGTACGAGCTCCGATCACTTGGTTACGTCGAACGACACGGCGACGGCTGGAAGTTGACACGCCAGGCGATGATCTCCGTCCGGCCAGGCCGGGACCGGTGCTGACCGAGCGTGTTCGGCCGTCCGGGGGATGCCCGACGCCCTTGGTAATTCCCGCAGTTGATCCGCTCCAATGGTCACACAGAGCGACGACCGTGACCCTGGGGGCGTCCAGCGGAACGTATCTGCGTACGGCCCGTACCCACTACCTCGCACACTGCGACGCTCCAGTCACGCTACGCTCACGTGGATTCCGGCTCAGACCGGCAGTCGGACACGCAATTCGACCGGACAGGTAATTCGACATCAGACCGCATCAGACCGACGGCCCACCCGGGCACTCACCCAGTCACCACCGGTTCACGGCAGAACGGCACAAGGCGACGTATGCCCCAGCACACCTCCGGGTCCGACCGGGCGGCGGCCCCACCGGCCGCCCGCGACGGCGGTAACGTGCGCCCGCCCGCTCCCTCGACGCTCGACGAGCTGTGGCGTTCGTACAAGACGACGGGCGACGAGCGGCTGCGCGAGCAGCTGATCCTGCACTACTCGCCGCTCGTGAAGTACGTCGCCGGCCGGGTGAGCGTCGGGCTGCCGCCCAACGTCGAGCAGGCGGACTTCGTCTCCTCCGGGGTGTTCGGGCTGATCGACGCGATCGAGAAGTTCGACATCGAGCGGGAGATCAAGTTCGAGACGTACGCGATCACGCGCATCCGGGGCGCGATGATCGACGAACTGCGGGCGCTGGACTGGATCCCGCGGTCGGTGCGGCAGAAGGCGCGGAACGTGGAGCGGGCATACACGACGCTGGAGGCGCGGCTGCGGCGGACGCCGTCGGAGGGTGAGGTCGCCGCCGAGATGGGCATCGCGGTGGACGATCTCCACGCGGTGTTCAGCCAGTTGTCGCTGGCGAATGTCGTGGCGCTGGAGGAACTGCTGCACGCCGGGGGTGAGGGCGGGGACCGGCTGAGCCTCATGGACACGCTGGAGGACACCGCCGCCGACAACCCGGTCGAGGTGGCCGAGGGTCGCGAACTCAGGCGGTTCCTGGCTCGGGCGATCAACACGCTGCCCGACCGGGAGAAGACCGTGGTGACGCTGTACTACTACGAGGGCCTCACTCTCGCGGAGATCGGCAACGTGCTCGGTGTGACCGAGAGCCGGGTCAGCCAGATCCACACGAAGTCGGTCCTGCAACTGCGCGCGAAACTGGCGAGCTTCGGTCGCTGAGCCGGCCGGTCCGGTCTGTCCGGCCGACCTTGGTGGCCGGAGTGTCTCCCCTCCGGGGCGGTCCGTCCGTACAGTGGTTGACGTGCCAAGGATTCGAGCGGCCTCCGTGGCCGAGCACCGGTCGATGCAGCGAGCCGCCCTGTTGGACGCGGCGAGGTCCCTGCTGTCCGAGGGCGGGACGGAGGCGCTGACCTTCCCGGCTCTTGCCGAGCGGACAGGGCTGGCGCGGTCCTCCGTCTATGAGTACTTCCGGTCGCGGGCGGCCGTCGTCGAGGAACTGTGCGAGGTCGACTTCCCGGTCTGGGCGGCCGAGGTCGAGGCGGCGATGGCCGCGGCGGACGGGCCCGAGGGCAAGGTCGAGGCGTATGTGCGCAGGCAGCTCGCCCTGGTGGGCGACCGACGGCACCGGGCCGTGGTGGCGATCTCGGCGAGCGAGCTGGACGCGGGGGCCCGGGAGAAGATCCGGGCGGCGCACGGGGCGCTCGTGGCCATGGTGGTCGAGGCGCTGCGGGACATCGGGCATGAGCAGCCTCGGATGGCCGCGATGCTCTTGCAGGGGATCGTCGACGCGGCTGTGCGGCGGATCGAGTTCGGGGTGGCGGAAGATCCTGCGGTGATCACGGATGCGGCTGTGGGGATGGCTCTGCGGGGTGTGCGGGGCTGAACCCGGCCGCGGGCGGGGCAGCGGGGTAGTGGGCTGAGAGTCGGTCGCGGGGATGCATGCCCGCCGCAGGCTCCGCCGCGTCTACGTCGGCAGCGGTACGCCCAGTACCGGCAGCAGGCGGGACGGGCCCCTGCGGAGCAGCCACGGGGGAAGCAGCGTCAACGGGTCCAGGTACGTGTCCCCTCTCAGCAGACCCCAGTGCACACACGCGGCCGTGCAGTGCCCGGCCCCGATCTCCACCGTGCCCACCACCTCGCCCGCCGTCACCTCCGCGCCCTTTTTCACCGTGGCCGTCACCGGTTCGTAGGTCGTGCGCAGGGATGGGGTGCCCGTGCCCGACAGCTCCACCGAGACGACGCCCCTTCCCGCCACCCGGCCTGCGAAGTGCACCCGGCCCGGTGCCACTGCCCGGACCGGGGCGCCGGGGGTGGCAGTCAGGTCCACGCCTCGGTGGCCGCGGGCGTAGGGCGATGGGGGCGGTTCCCAGGCTCGTAGGACCAGCGGGCGGGTTCCGACCGGCCAGGTGCGGCCGACGGTCGGGGTGGGCGGGGCGTTTGTCGAGGTGGGGTCGGTCCGGGGTGCCGGGGCTGTCCAGGCTCCCCGTGCCGTCGACGCCGCCGATGCCGTCAACGTCAGGCACAGCAGCAGTCCAAGCCCCGTACGCACTCCTCGTTTCGCTCGCATGGGAGGAGCCTGGCCGGATTCGTGGCGGTGTGGGCGGGCCTGTGGAGTACTGACCGGTTGTGGACAACGGCGTCACCCGAGGCCTCGCGGGTCCCGTACACTTCCTTTGGCGATCCGGGTCACCGGGTCGACTTCGCACGCCCCGGCATCCAGCCCCGTACAGGGTGGGTGTCAGCGCCTCTCGGTCCCTCGTGGCAAGGCGTATGCGGGCGTCAGGCGTGGGTGCCGGCCGGTGCCCACAGCACAACCGAGAAACACAAGGAGAACGGCCATGGCCGTCGTCACGATGCGGGAGCTGCTGGAAAGCGGCGTCCACTTCGGTCACCAGACCCGTCGTTGGAACCCGAAGATGAAGCGCTTCATCTTCACGGAGCGCAACGGCATCTACATCATCGACCTGCTCCAGTCGCTGTCGTACATCGACCGCGCCTACGAGTTCGTCAAGGAGACCGTCGCCCACGGCGGCACGGTCATGTTCGTCGGCACGAAGAAGCAGGCGCAGGAGGCGATCGCCGAGCAGGCGACCCGCGTCGGCATGCCTTACGTCAACCAGCGCTGGCTGGGCGGCATGCTCACCAACTTCTCGACCGTCTACAAGCGTCTGCAGCGCCTCAAGGAGCTTGAGCAGATCGACTTCGAGGACGTCGCCGCGTCCGGTCTGACCAAGAAGGAGCTTCTCGTGCTCTCGCGCGAGAAGGCCAAGCTGGAGAAGACCCTCGGTGGTATCCGCGAGATGTCCAAGGTGCCCAGCGCCGTCTGGATCGTGGACACCAAGAAGGAGCACATCGCGGTCGGTGAGGCCCGGAAGCTCAACATTCCGGTCGTCGCGATCCTCGACACCAACTGCGACCCCGACGAGGTCGACTACAAGATCCCGGGCAACGACGACGCGATCCGCTCCGTCACCCTGCTCACCCGCGTGATCGCCGACGCTGTCGCCGAGGGCCTCATGTCCCGTTCCGGCGTCAACACCGGTGACAAGGGCGAGAAGGCCGTCGCCGAGCCCCTCGCCGAGTGGGAGCGCGAGCTCCTCGAGGGCGAGAAGAAGGCCGACGACGCCGAGGCCCCCGCCGCTGAGGCCGCTGCTGTTGAGGCCCCCGCCGAGGAGGCCGCTGCCGAGGCTCCGGCCGAGGCCGCTGCTGACGCCGAGGTCGCCGCTGAGGCCCCCGTCGAGGCTCCCGTCGCCGAGGCTCCGGCCGCGGACGCCGAGCAGGCCTGACCCTCACCCCTTCGGGTTGTTGACGGCGGGGGCACCTCCATCGGGCCCCCGCCTTCGATCCGTAGATCTTTCAGACTTCGAGAGAGACTCCGAGAATCATGGCGAACTACACCGCCGCCGACGTCAAGAAGCTCCGTGAGCTCACCGGCGCCGGCATGATGGACTGCAAGAAGGCGCTGGACGAGGCCGAGGGCGATGTCGACAAGGCCGTAGAGGCCCTGCGCATCAAGGGCCAGAAGGGCGTCGCCAAGCGCGAGGGCCGTTCCGCCGAGAACGGCGCCGTCGTCTCGATCATCGCCGACGACAACACCTCCGGTGTTCTGGTCGAGCTGAAGTGCGAGACGGACTTCGTCGCCAAGGGCGAGAAGTTCCAGGCTGCCGCGGGCACGCTCGCCGAGCACGTCGCCAAGACCTCCCCGGCCGACCTGGAGGCGCTCCTCGCCTCCGAGATCGAGCCCGGCAAGACGGTTCAGGCGTTCGTCGACGAGGCCAACGCCAACCTGGGCGAGAAGATCGTCCTGGACCGCTTCGCGCAGTTCGCGGACGGTTTCGTACTGGCGTACATGCACCGCACGATGCCCGACCTGCCCCCGCAGATCGGTGTCCTCGTCGAGCTGGACAAGCCCAACGCCGAGGTCGCCAAGGGCATCGCTCAGCACATCGCCGCCTTCGCGCCGAAGTACCTCTCCAAGGAGGACGTGCCGGCCGAGGTCGTCGAGACCGAGCGTCGTGTCGCCGAGGAGACCACCCGCGCCGAGGGCAAGCCCGAGGCCGCCCTGCCGAAGATCGTCGAGGGGCGCGTCAACGGCTTCTTCAAGGACGCCACGCTGCTCGGCCAGCCGTACGCGCTGGACAACAAGAAGTCCGTCCAGAAGGTCCTGGACGAGGCCGGTGTCACCCTGAAGCGCTTCACGCGCATCAAGGTCGGCATCTGAGTCCGTACCGCGATCGACGCGCGGCCCACGTAGGCATGCCTATAGGGTCGACGGCAGTCGCGCGCGTACGCCGTCACGCACGCGCGCGTGGCGGACGACAGCAGATCTGACGAGGAGGCCATTGCCGAACATGGGATGCGATCGACACCCCATCGGCAGTGGCCTCCTTCGTATGTGTGACACGTGAAGAGGCGAGATTCTCCATGACCACCAAGGCCCAGAAGAGCGACGACGGCAAAGTGCGCGGCCGGTACATGCTGAAGCTGTCCGGAGAGGCCTTCTCCGGTGGCGGGGGCCTGGGCGTCGACCCCGACGTGGTGCACAAGATCGCCCGTGAGATCGCGGCCGTCGTGCGCGACGGCTCCCAGATCGCCGTCGTCCTCGGCGGCGGCAACTTCTTTCGCGGCGCGGAACTCCAGCAGCGCGGCATGGACCGGGCCCGCTCGGACTACATGGGCATGCTCGGCACCGTCATGAACTGCCTCGCTCTCCAGGACTTCCTGGAGAAGGAGGGCATCGACAGCCGGGTCCAGACCGCCATCACCATGGGGCAGGTCGCCGAGCCCTACATCCCGCTGCGCGCCGTACGGCACCTGGAGAAGGGCCGTGTGGTCATCTTCGGCGCCGGTATGGGCATGCCGTACTTCTCCACCGACACCACCGCCGCACAGCGCGCCCTGGAGATCGACGCCGAGGCGCTGCTGATGGGCAAGAACGGCGTGGACGGGGTCTACGACTCCGACCCGAAGACCAACCCCGAGGCCGTCAAGTTCGACTCGCTCGGCTACGGCGAGGTCATCACCCGGGACCTCAAGGTCGCCGATATGACCGCGATCACGCTGTGCCGCGACAACAAGCTCCCGATCCTGGTCTTCGAGCTTCTGGCCGAGGGCAATATCGCTCGGGCCGTCAAGGGTGAGAAGATCGGCACTCTCGTGGGTGAACACAGCAGCCGGGACTGACCGGGGATCAGCCCTGCCCGGGGACGCACCCTGAGCGGGGGATGGACAATGTCCTGCCGGTCGGGAACCGTGCAGGAAGAAGACGCGACGCAGCCGGCCGCCGAACCCGACCGAGAACAGCAGCCGGGCCTACTCAAGACACGCAGGAGCAAGTGGTGATCGAAGAGACCCTCCTCGAGGCCGAGGAGAAGATGGAGAAGGCCGTCGTGGTCGCCAAGGAGGACTTCGCCGCGATCCGCACCGGCCGTGCGCACCCGGCGATGTTCAACAAGATCGTGGCCGACTACTACGGCGCGTTGACGCCGATCAACCAGTTGGCCTCGTTCTCCGTGCCCGAACCGCGCATGGCGGTGGTGACCCCGTTCGACAAGACCGCGATGCGCAACATCGAGCAGGCGATCCGCGACTCCGACCTCGGCGTCAACCCGAGCAATGACGGAAACATCATCCGCGTGGTGTTCCCCGAGCTCACCCAGGAGCGCCGCAAGGACTACATCAAGGTGGCCCGGACCAAGGCCGAGGACTCCAAGATCTCGATCCGGGCGATCCGGCGCAAGGCCAAGGACGCCATCGACAAGTTCGTCAAGGACGGCGAGGTCGGCGAGGACGAGGGCCGCCGCGCGGAGAAGGAGCTCGACGACACCACCGCGAAGTACGTCACGCAGGTGGACGAGCTCCTCAAGCACAAGGAAGCGGAGCTTCTCGAAGTCTGATGAACGACTCTTCCTGGGGGGCGCCGCCACACGCCGGGTACTGGGGGCCGTCCGACCAGGGGCCTGTCCAGGGGGCTGCCCCGGCGGGTCCCACGTACGATGCGCAGCACGCGCCGCAGACTCGCCCCATGCCCATCGTGCCCGACGTACCCGCACATGGCGGAAACCAGGATGACGACAGGGGGGCCGCTCGGCCGGGCGGCCCCTTGTTCCGCGACGAGATGCCGCAGGCACAGCCCTATGGGGCGGTGCCGCAGAAGCCGGATTCCATGCCCACGCCCGACGATGCCTCGCAGCCCGCCCCCGCACCGCAGAAGAAGAGCGCGGGGCGGGACCTGGGCGCGGCCATAGGGGTCGGCGTCGGGCTCGGTGCGGTGATCATCGCGTCGTTGTTCGTCGTCAAGGCCGCCTTCGTCGGCGTGATAACTGTCGCCGTCGTGGTGGGCCTGTGGGAGCTGACGTCCCGGCTCCAGGAGCGCAAGGGCATCAAGGCACCCCTGGTGCCGCTCGCGCTCGGCGGGGCCGCGATGGTCGTCTCCGGATACGTCCGGGGTCCCGAGGGCGCATGGGTCGCGATGGCGCTCACCGCGCTCGCCGTCCTGGTCTGGCGCATGACGGAACCACCGGAGGGCTACCTCAGGGACGTCACGGCAGGGGTCTTCGCGGCCTTCTACGTCCCGTTCCTGGCCACGTTCGTCGCGATGATGCTCACCGCCGACGACGGTGCGCAGCGCGTGATGACGTTCCTGCTCCTGACCGTCGTCAGCGACACCGGCGCGTATGCGATCGGCTGGCGCTTCGGCAAGAACAAGCTCGCGCCGCGCATCAGCCCCGGCAAGACCCGCGAGGGCCTGTTCGGAGCGGTCGCGTTCGCGATGGTGGCGGGCGCGCTGCTCATGGAGTTCGCGATCGACGACGGCACCTGGTGGCAGGGTCTGGTGCTGGGCCTCGCGGTCGCGGTCAGTGCCACGCTGGGCGACCTCGGTGAGTCCATGATCAAGCGGGACCTGGGCATCAAGGACATGGGCACACTGCTGCCGGGGCACGGCGGCATCATGGACCGGCTGGACTCGTTGCTGCCGACGGCTCCGGTCGTGTGGTTGCTGTTCGTCGCCTTCGTCGGGTGAGGTCGATCGGAATGTTCCAGTACGGTCCGGGTTTCCTGTGAAACACCTATGTCGGCCTGAAACCACCCCTTTCGAACCTAAGATCGACTTCAGTGCGGTCGATGTGTCCGGAAGGGGTGGCGTGCATGTGGGGGCGTAGTCGTCTCAAGCAGCAGCGGCAGGCCGAGGGGCTGGCAGCTGTCGTCGGCCCTGTCGAGGCGGCCGATGCCGCTCACCAGGCGCTGCTGGAGCTGCGCCGGGCGGTGCAGGGCGAACTGGCACGGCTCGAAGCGCTCCTCGACCGGGGCGACGGGCTGCCCTCGGACACCATCCGCGAGCAGACGCTCGGCGCGGTGAGCGTCTTCGCCGACCTGGACGGTGTGTCCCGGCGCTACGACGAGATCCGCACCGGGACCGTCGTGGCGGCCGAGCACGGTGTCGAGGTGGCCGCGCCCTGGCTGGAAGCGCTCGGGGGGCACATCAGGACGATGACCGAGCTGGGGGAGACGTTCACCGGAGTCGGTGAATCCATCGCCTATCTCCGCGAGCGCACCGAACGGCTGCGCGCCGACCTGGTCCCGCTGCGCGAGGGGGCCCACACGGCCCTGCGTGCCGCCCAGGACGAGCTGGCCGCCGCCCGGGGCGCCGACGACTGGGACGACTGGCAGGCCGGCCTCACGGCCCTGGGCGATCAGTTGACCGAGCTCGACGGGGGCCGTGTCACACCGACGGCCCGGCGCAAGGTCAGCGATCACTATCGCGAGCTGGAGCGGGAGGTCGTGCAGCTCCGGGGGGTCATGGCCGCTGCGCCTCGGTGAGGGTGTAGAGGGCCTGCTGGGCTGGGCTTTTGTTCCTGCTGCGGGGGTTGTCCACAGGGCGGCGAGGGGCCTGTCCGGATGTCTGCGGCACTGGTATGGCCGTGCCTAAGCCCGGAGAACTGGCACTGATCCGGCAGCAACAGGCCCCCTACCTGCGCGTTTGGTGCAGGTAGGGGGCCTGTTTCGGTAGCTGGGCCGTCTGTGGGCCGTGGGGCTGCGCCGATCAGGCCTGTGAGAGGCGGCGGCGAACCACCGCGCCGCTCGCGGCGATGAACTGTGCGGTGGCGGCACGGTACCGGTTCAAACGGCTGGTGTACCCGGCTTGGTCGACATTGCCGCGACGCCAGTAGCTACCGAGTTGCTGGCCGGCCTTGTTCAGTTCGTCCAGTGCTGAGAGCAGGGTCTGATCTGTCGAAAGGATGTGCAGCCGGGCAGATGCCAGCTCGTGAGCTGACAGATCCCAGTTGCTGACGCGGTCTTCCATGCTGAGGACCTGCTCTTCCCAGACCCGGTTCTGGAAGTCTCGGGATGAGGCGGCTAACAGGGCACATTGCTCCAAGAGCAGCTCTGCCAGGCGAGCCTTGCCCTCAGCGCGCTTCACGAGGTGCTGTCCCAATAGCGCGATCGCCGCACCGACGATGGTTGCGAGCAACGTCCCCCATGCGTCCATAGTCGGCATTGTTCCCTCGCCGTCACTCGCTGCATGCCGAATCGGTGGACGCAGTTACTGAGGCGGTACGTGCTTGTCGAGGGAAAGAACGCTGTCCACTGCTTTGTTGGTTCGCTCCTGACTCGATGGCATGAGGTGCGCGTACACACGCAGGGTCAGCCCCGGGTCGGAGTCCCCCAGGTACTGGCTGACGGCCTTGATGTTCTCGCCGGCGTCCAGGAGCGCGGACGCGTAGAAGTGCCTCAGCGCGTGCATGCCGTGCTCGCGCGCGGACTCGTACTTGGCGCCCTTCTCGACTTGGAGCTTCTCAAGACCACCGATGTTCGCGAAGGGCGGCCAGGAGCTCGACGGCCTCGGTGACGTACTGGTAGACGGTGGTGGTGCCGATCCCGAAGCCGGCCGCGAGCTGGGCACAGGGCCGGCCGTTGCGCAGGTGGACGAGGGTGAGCAGGGCCTGTCGGCCCGCGCTCAGGCGCCGCCATCGGGTGCCGAGAATGCGCCGACGTTCCGGGCTTCATCCGCCTGTCAGGCCAACTGCTCAGCCAACGCGGGAGGTTGGAAAAGGCTCACTGCGTACCGCCGACGGAGTTGAGACGATCAGGGTGCTGTGCGAGCGCATTCTGCAGGAGCTCATGAGGCCGCCACTGAGACCATCGGCGCCGCCCCGGGCGAGCACTCCGACCAGCGCACCACCTGGCGCAACGGGCACCGGGAGAGGCTGCTGACCAGCCAGGCCGGCGACCTCGATCTGAAGATCCCCAAGGTGCGGACCGGGTCGTTCTCCCCCTCTCTGCTGGATCGGCGCCGGCGGATCGACCGGGCTCTGTTCGCCGTGGTCATGGAGGCATACGTGCATGAGGTCTCGACCCGCTCGGTCGAGGTGCAGGGAGGACGTACAGCCAGACCCCAAGGCAGGAGACGTCCAGATCACGCTGCTGATAGCCGGACCTCGCTCGGCATGGCGGCGGCATTTTGCTGACTTAGCATGAAAAAGTAGCGCTTGGTTAGTTCGATTACTGCTCGAGCAGGAAAGCAGGGTCACATCATGTACATGATGCGCGAGGTCTACCAAGCTGAACGCGGGAAGGCGCCGGAGATCGTGGCGGCGTTCAAGACCCTCACCAAGATGTTTGAGGAGGCCGGGTACGCGAACCGGCGAATCTACGTCGACTACGCCGGTCCCATGGATACGGTCGTCTGCCAATGGGAATTCGACAGCCTCGACCAGTACTTCTCCATGGAGCGAGCTTCCTTCGTGGATCCCAACGCCCAGTCACTGATCGATACGCTCAACAGCAACGCGGTATCCGGCTACAAGGAGATCTACGAGGTCATCCAGTAGCGGATCGCGTGGGCGGCAGAGGCCACCGTCACCCGCGCGTTCCCGAGCCACGACCGGCTACACCACTCAGCGGGACGCCACCGTTCACCGCCGTGCGCGCACCCCGCCTGACTGAGGGCCGGCCCATGGGCGGTCCGTCTGTCCAGCGGCCCGTCTCGTAGAGTCGGACAAGCTGTACCCGACCGGTAGAACTTGCACGGGCTCTACCAGCACAGACGCACCCTCCGACTATGGCGTGCGGGCCGCCTGTGGGCCGTCCGAGGGGGCCCATGACGACCAGAGACGACCAACGACGACCACCCACCCCGGCTCGCGCACCAGGTCACACGATTCGATCTGCGACACTGGTACAGCCATGCCTAAGCCCGGAGAACTCACATTCGTCGCCCCGCGCGGAGCTCAGAAGCCGCCGCGGCATCTCGCCGATCTCACGCCCGCTGAGCGTAAAGAGGCGGTTGCCGCGATCGGTGAGAAGCCGTTTCGTGCCAAGCAGCTCTCGCAGCACTACTTCGCGCGGTTCGCGCACGATCCGGCCGAGTGGACGGACATTCCGGCCGCCTCGCGCGGCAAGCTCCAGGAGGCGCTGCTTCCGGAGCTGATGACGGTCGTCCGTCATCTGTCGACCGACCAGGAGACCACGCGTAAGACGCTGTGGCGGATGGTCGACGGGACGCTCGTCGAGTCGGTGCTCATGCGGTACCCGGACCGGGTGACCATGTGCATCAGCTCGCAGGCCGGCTGCGGGATGAACTGCCCGTTCTGCGCGACCGGGCAGGCGGGGCTGGACCGGAATCTGTCCACCGCCGAGATCGTGCATCAGATTGTCGATGGCATGCGGGCGCTGAGGGACGGCGAGATTCCTGGCGGTCCTGCGCGTCTCTCCAACATCGTGTTCATGGGCATGGGCGAGCCCCTCGCCAACTACAAGCGGGTCGTCGGTGCCATCCGCGCGCTGACTGACCCCGAGCCGGACGGGCTCGGGCTGTCGCAGCGTGGGATCACCGTCTCGACCGTCGGACTGGTACCGGCCATCCACCGGTTCTCCGACGAGGGCTTCAAGTGCCGCCTCGCCATCTCCCTGCACGCCCCCGACGACGAGCTGCGCGACACCCTCGTGCCCGTCAACACGCGGTGGAAGGTGCGGGAGGTTCTCGACGCAGGGTGGGAGTACGCGGCCCGGTCGGGGCGCCGGCTGTCCATCGAGTACGCGCTGATCCGGGACATCAACGACCAGGCCTGGCGTGGGGACCGGCTCGGGCGGCTGCTCAAGGGCAAGCCTGTGCACGTCAACCTGATTCCGCTGAACCCGACTCCGGGGTCGAAGTGGACCGCCTCGCGGCCCGAGGACGAGAAGGCGTTCGTCGAGGCGATCGCCGCCCACGGGGTGCCCGTCACCGTTCGGGACACCCGGGGGCAGGAGATCGACGGGGCGTGCGGGCAGCTCGCGGCCACCGAGCGGTAGTCTTACGCCGTACATACATATCTTCATATTCCGACAGGGGAGCGCCACAGCGCTGAGAGTGCGGCAGCCAGATCACATTGGTGGGCCGCAGACCCTCTGAACCTCGCCCAGGTCATTCTGGGTAGGAAGTTCGGTCATCACTCTTGCTGTTGCGCCCTGCCCGGGACCCGTCCGTCGGGTCGCGGGCAGGGCCGCGTCTCTTCCTGGTCATCCCAGGAGGAAAATTCCAGTGAGCATCACCAGGCAGGTCACGGCCGTGGCCGTCGGGCTCGGCCTTGTCACGCTGACCGCGTGCGGGTCCGAGGACGGCGGGGGCAGCGGCTCGGCTGCCGAGTCCAAGACAGTCACCCTCATCAGCCATGACTCGTGGGCCGTCTCGAAGGGCGTCCTCGCCGCCTTCGAGAAGCAGTCCGGGTACACCGTCAAGGTCCTCAAGGACGGCGACGCCGGGCAGGCCGTCAACAAGGCGATCCTGACCAAGGACAACCCGCAGGGCGACGTCTTCTTCGGCGTCGACAACACCCTGCTCTCCCGCGCGCTCGACAACGGGCTTTTCCAGCCGTACGAGGTGAAGGACGCCGGCGCGATCCTGCCCGCGTACCGGGCTGACCAGGACAAGCACCGGGTCACGCCGATCGACACCGGTGACATCTGCGTCAACTACGACAAGGCCTGGTTCAGCGAGCACAAGCTGACCCCGCCCGAG
Source organism: Streptomyces sp. NPDC020898 (assembly GCF_044333925.1). NCBI lineage: Bacteria > Bacillati > Actinomycetota > Actinomycetes > Kitasatosporales > Streptomycetaceae > Streptomyces > Streptomyces sp. NPDC020898. The sequence continues at coordinate 46,444 of NZ_JBIRRV010000010.1, read as the reverse complement.
TCCCTCGACGATCTGATCAAGCCCGCGTACAAAAATCTGCTGGTCACCGAGAACGCCTCCACCTCCTCTCCCGGGCTCGGGTTCCTGCTCGGGAGCGCCGCCAAGTACGGCGACGACGGCTGGGTCGACTACTGGACGAAGCTCAAGGCCAACGGCGTGAAGGTCGTCGACGGGTGGGAGCAGGCCTACAACGAGGAGTTCTCCGGGTCGGCCGGCGGTAAGAAGGCCAAGGGCGACCGGCCGCTCGTCGTCTCGTACGCCTCCTCGCCGCCCGCCGAGGTGATCTTCGCCGACCCGAAGCCGGCCACCGCCCCGACGGGGGTCGCCACCGGCACCTGCTTCCGGCAGGTCGAGTACGCCGGGCTACTGAGCAACGCCAAGAACGGCACGGGCGGCAAGGCGCTGCTCGACTTCCTTGTCGGCAAGACCTTCCAGGAGGACATGCCGCTGAACATGTTCGTGTACCCCGTGCGGGAGGGTGCCCAGGTGCCCGCCGAGTTCACCGAGTTCGGGCCGCAGGCCAAGGACCCCGAGACCATGGACCCCGCGAAGATCGCCGAACACCGTGACCAGTGGGTCAAGGCGTGGACATCGCTCGTACTGAAGTAGCCGCAGGAGCGGAAGCAGGCGAAGCGGCCGATGTGGCCGCGCGCGGGAAGGGCGCTGCTCTGCGGGGCGCCCTGCTCGTGCTGCCCGTCGTCTTCTTCGCGCTCTTCTTCGCCTACCCCGTCGCCGCGATCGTCGCGCGCGGTCTCCACGTCGACGGGGTCTGGCGGTTCGGGCAGGTGGGGGAGGTGCTCGGGGACTCCGGCATCCGGCACGTCCTCTGGTTCACCACCTGGCAGGCGCTCGCGTCGACCGTGCTCACGCTGCTGATCGCGCTCCCCGGCGCGTATGTCTTCGCGCGCTTCGATTTCAGGGGCAAGCAGATTCTGCGGGCCGTGGTGACCGTGCCGTTCGTGCTGCCGACGGTCGTCGTCGGTACGGCGTTCCTGGCGCTGGTCGGGCGCGGCGGGCTGCTCGACGAGCTGTGGGGCATACGGCTGGACACGACCGTGTGGGCGATCCTGCTCGCGCATGTCTTCTTCAACTACGCCGTCGTCGTACGGACCGTTGGAGGGCTGTGGGCGCAGCTCGATCCGCGGCAGGAGGAGGCCGCGCGGATGCTCGGCGCCTCGCGGTTCGCGGCCTGGCGGCGGGTCACCCTGCCCGCCCTCGGGCCCGCTGTCGCCGCCGCCGCGCTCATGGTCTTCCTCTTCACGTTCACGTCCTTCGGGGTGGTGCAGATCCTCGGCGGGCCGACCTTCGCCACCCTCGAAGTGGAGATCTACCGCCAGACCTCGGAGATCTTCGACCTCGGGACGGCCGCCGTCCTGACGATCGTCCAGTTCGTGGCCGTGGGCGCGATCCTCGCCGTGCACGCCGGGACGGTACGGCGGCGGGAGAGCGCCCTGCGGCTCGTGGCGCCGGAGACGACAGCGCGCCGGCCGCGCGGCCGGGGGCAATGGGCGCTCTTGGGTGGGGTGCTGGCGAGTATCGCCCTGCTGCTCGTGCTGCCGCTCGGCGTGCTCGTGCAGCGGTCGTTCGGTACGCCCGGGGGTGCCGGCCTTGGTTACTACAGGGCGCTCACCAGCGACGACTCCGGGATCTTCCTGGTGGCGCCGATCGCCGCGATCGGGAACTCGCTCCAGTACGCCGTCGCCGCCACCGGCATCGCCGTCGTCGTCGGGTCGCTGGCCGCCGTGGCACTCACCCGGCGCGATGCCGGGCGGATCGTACGGGGGTTCGACGCGCTGTTGATGCTGCCGCTCGGGGTGTCGGCGGTGACCGTCGGGTTCGGGTTCCTCATCGCGCTCGACGAGCCGCCGCTGGATCTGCGGAGCAGCTGGATCCTCGTACCGCTGGCGCAGGCGCTGGTCGGGGTGCCGTTCGTCGTGCGGACCATGCTGCCGGTGCTGCGGGCCGTGGACGGGCGGCTCAGGGAGGCGGCGGCCGTGCTCGGGGCCTCGCCCTGGCGGGTGTGGCGTGAGGTCGATCTGCCGATCGTGCGGCGGGCGCTGCTGGTCGCGGCCGGGTTCGCGTTCGCCGTGTCGCTCGGTGAGTTCGGGGCGACCGTGTTCATCGCCCGGCCCGACAATCCGACCCTGCCGGTCGCGGTGGCCCGGCTGCTCGGGCGCCCGGGTGACCTCAACTACGGCCAGGCGATGGCCCTTTCGACGATCTTGATGGTGGTGTGTGCGGTGGCCCTGCTGGTGCTGGAGCGGCTGCGGACCGACCGGACGGGGGAGTTCTGACCATGCTCAGTCTCGAAGGCGCGACCGTACGGTTCGGGCCGCGGGCCGTGCTCGACGATGTCGGTCTCGATGTCGACGAGCACGAGATCGTGTGCGTGCTGGGGCCGAGCGGCAGCGGCAAGTCGACGCTGCTGCGGGCGGTTGCGGGACTCCAACCCCTGGACGCGGGGCGGGTGTTGCTCGACGGCCGGGATCTCTCCGGTGTGCCGGCGCACAAGCGCGAGGTCGGTCTGATGTTCCAGGACCACCAGCTGTTCCCCCAGCGGGACGTTGGTGGCAACGTCGCCTTCGGGCTGCGTATGCACCGCGTGTCCAGGGCTCAACAGGACGTGCGTGTGCGGGAGTTGCTGGAGTTGGTTGGGTTGCCGGGGGCCGCTGGGCGGGCCGTCGCCGCGCTGTCCGGCGGGGAGCAGCAGCGCGTCGCCCTGGCCCGCGCTCTCGCGCCCCGCCCCCGGCTGCTGATGCTCGATGAGCCGCTCGGCCAGCTGGACCGCTCGCTGCGCGAGCGGCTCGTCGTCGAACTCCGGGAACTCTTCGGGCGGTTGGGCACCACCGTGCTCGCCGTGACCCACGACCAGGGCGAGGCCTTCGCCCTCGCCGACCGGGTGATCGTGATGCGCGACGGGCGGATCGCCCAGTCCGGTACGCCGCTCGAGGTCTGGCAGCGGCCTGTTGATGAGTTCGTGGCGCGGTTTCTCGGCTTCGACAATGTCGTCGGGGCGACGGTGAGCGGGCAGGTCGCGGACACGCCCTGGGGCAAGGTGCCGGTTCCTGAGGGCGCCGTGCAGGGGGTGCGCACGCTGCTCGTACGGCCCGCCGGTGTGCGTCTGGTGCCTGCCGACGAGGGCCTGCGCTGCTCCGTGGCCGCGCGTACCTTCCGGGGTACGCATGTCGCCGTGCAGCTTCAGCCGGAGGATGCGCCTCGGCTGGAGGCGGCGTGTGCGCTGCGGGAGGCGCCGGAGTCGGGGGATGAGGTCGGGGTCGCCTTCGATGCGGCGGAAGTTGTCGTGCTGGGGTGAGGGGTCGGCTGTTTTCGCCCCCGCCGCCCCTACCCGTCCCATCCATGGGGGCTGCGCCCCCAGACCCCCCTTTCGCGCTGGACGCGCTCGTCCTCAAACGCCGGACGGGCTGAGAGGCGGGGGCCTGGGCTGGAGAAGCGGCGGGGGCTGGTGGGTGGGAGAGAAGCTGGGGCCGGACGGGCCTTGTCCTCGAACGCCGGACGGGCTGAGAGGCGGGGGCCTGGGCTGGAGAAGCGGCGGGGGCTGGTGGGTGGGAGAGAAGCTGGGGCCGGACGGGTCTCGTCCTCGAACGCCGGACGGGCTGAAGATGCCGCCGGTGGTTGAGAGGTTCCGCTGTCGCGCTGAAAATCCCGGGCCTGGGGTGATGGTGCGGCCTTAGGGTTCGGGGCATGATGACGCTCGAACATGACCGCTATTGCGATGAAATCGCCCACCAGGTGGGGCAGTTGAGGACTGTCGTGACCTCCGGTGCCGATCTGTCCGCGACCGTGCCTACCTGTCCCGAGTGGTCGCTGGAGCAGCTGGTGCGGCACACGGGTGGTGCGCTGCGGTGGGTGGACATGCTGGTGCGCACGCGGGCCGAGGGGGACGTCGACGAGGAAGCGGTGCCCCTGGGCGGCGGTCCCGATGTCCAGGGTGATGCCGCCGCGTTGGACGCCTGGCTGGCCGAGACCGGTGAGCTGGTCGTCGGTGCGCTGCGTGAGGCCGGGCCGGACACCGCGGTGTGGGCGTGGGCCGGGATCCACACGTCGGGGTTCTGGGCGCGCCGGATGGCCCACGAGATCACCGTCCACCGCGCGGACGCGACCCTCGCCGCCGGGCTGCCGTACGAGGTCGCGGCCGACATCGCCGCCGACGCGATCGACGAGTGGCTGCAGATCGTCGAGTTCGTGCAGCGGACCGAGCCGCACGACGCTGCGGTGGAACTGCGCGGGCCCGGTCGCAGTATTCATCTGCATGCCACGGACACCGCCCCCGAGCTGAACGCCGAGTGGCTCGTCGAGCTGACGGAGGACGTCCTCGTATGGCGTCGTGGCCACGAGAAGGCGACGGTCGCCCTGCGCGGCCCGCTCACCGACGTCATGCTCGCCTTCTACCGCCGACTGCCCCTGGACAGCTCCCGGTTGGAAGTCCTCGGGGACCGGGAGCTGCTGGAGTTCTGGCTGGAGAGGGCCACCTTCGGGTGACAGGTGACAGGTGACAGGTGACAGCGGAGTGGCCCGCCCCTTGATACCGGGGCGGGCCACAACGTACTGCGGGACAGCGGGTGGAGCGGAACGTCAGCGGTTGCCGGCCGTTCCACGACGGCGCATGCCGAAGAAGACAGCGCCGCCACCGACGGCGACCAGGGCAGCCGCGATACCGGCGATCACACCGGTGTTCGAGCTGGCGCCGGTCTCGGCGAGGTTGGAGCTGCCGCCCGCGGGGGTGGGAACGCTGTCCGCCGGGGCAGCCGGGGTGCTCTCCGGCGCCGACGGGGTCGGGGTGGCGGACTCCTCGGGCTCCGATGCCGACGGGGTCGGCGTGGCGGGCTCCGAGGGGGTCGGGGTCTCCGACACCGGCGGGGTGGGCGTTGGGGTCGGGGTCGGCTCCGTCTTGCAGGCCTCGCCCGGGGTGGTCAGATCCGGCTTGATGTCCTCGTCGACCTGGTTGCCGGCCTTGATGTGAACGCGGTACGTCGCGTTCGGCGCCCAGTCCTCCGAGAAGTCGACGGTGACGCCCTCGCGGGTGCCCACGACGTCCTGGGTGCCGATGAGCTTTTCGCCCAGGAACACGGTGACCGTGGCGGGGGTGCCCGACGGGTCCTTGTCGGTGACGCTGATGACACCCTTTTCGCCGTCGCACTTGGCGGCGGCGGAGAACTCACTGATGTTGCAGGCGAACGCGTTGCCGGCGACGCCCAGGGCGAGCGCGGCCGAAGCGGACGCAACACCGAGAATGCGCACAGAACGTGCGGTACGGCGAGATATGGACACGATTGCCCTTCGCGGGATGCACAACTGAGGGGGGTGGAGGGAGTGATGAGACCTCATCACCTCGTCACTCCCAGGAGAATCACAGGTTTATAAGCGCGGCGTAAGGGCTGTCAATCTGTATGCAGGTTCCAGGCATTGGTTTTGCCTACCCGTTAACCGGCGAGGCGTTTCAAGGCCTCCGGAGCGTCTTCGATCCGGTCGACGAGGGCGATACGGTCCTCCATCGCCCGCTCGCGCGCGAGAGCTTGGAGCAGTGGCCAGGCGGGCAGCCGTTCGGTCCAGTGCGCCCGGTTCACCAGCACCATCGGTGTGGGCTCGCCGCGCGACTCGTAGTAGTTCGGAGTCGCGTTGTCGAAGATCTCCTGTACGGTCCCGGCGGCGCCCGGCAGGAAGACGATCCCCGCGTTCGAGCGGGCCAACAGGCCGTCCTCGCGGGTGGCGTTGGCGAAGTACTTGGCGATGTGCGAGGCGAAGGCGTTCGGCGGCTCGTGCCCGTAGAACCAGGTCGGGATGCCGACCGAACTGCCGCCCTTGGGCCAGCGCGAGCGGACCTCGAAGGCGGCGCGCGCCCAGTCGGTGATCGAGGGCGCGAACGACGGTGCCCCGGCGAGGAGTTCGCACGCCTTGTCGAGCATGGCGTCCTCGAAGGGGGCCGCGTACGCCCCGAGGTTCGCCGCCTCCATCGCGCCCGGCCCGCCGCCCGTGGCCACCGTGAACCCCGCGCGCGTCAGCTCGCGCCCCAGGCGCGCGGCACCGGCGTACGCCTCGGTCCCGCGGGCCATCGCGTGCCCGCCCATCACCCCCACCACCCGCGTCCCGTACAGGAGTTCGTCGAGGGCGTCGGAGATGGCGTCGTCGTGGACCGAGCGCAGCATCGAGGCGAAGATGTCGCCGTCGGCCTTGGTGAGCTGGAACCAGGCGTACGCGAGGGCGTCGGGCGTCCGCTCGTACCCCTTGTCGAGCCCGGCGAACAGCTCGTGCGGCGAGTAGAGATGGCCGCGGTACGGGTCGAAGGGCAGGTCCGGGACGGGCGGGAAGACCAGGGCGCCGTCCGTACGGATCTTCGCCGCCGCGTCCTCACGCATCGGGCAGCCGAGGAAGACGGCGCCCGCGGTGTCGCTGGCCAGCAGTTCTTTCGTACGGTCCGTCAGATCGACGGCCTGGACGCGGAATCCGGCGAGGGTGCCGCGCGCCGAGACGGTCGCGTCGAACTCCTGGAGCGTCTCGATCTCACGGTCGTCGTGGTGGGCCGCATGGGCGGGGCTCGTCTGCACCCGCCCATGTAAGCACGGCCCGTGACACGGCCCGGTTCAGCCCTGGATCGCTGCCGGGTCCATCCAGGCCACCTCCCAGTGGTGACCGTCGAGGTCGTCGAAGGAGCGGCCGTACATGAAGCCGTGGTCCTGGGTCTCGCCCGCCGGTGAGCCGCCGATGGCGAGCGCCCTGTCGACCAGCTCGTCGACCTTCTCGCGGCTCTCGGCGCTCAGCGCGATCATCACCTCGCTGGTCTGCGTCGCGTCCGCGATCTCCTTCTTGGTGAAGGTCGCGTAGAACGGCTTCTTGAGCAGCATCGCGACGACGCTGTCGCTGATCACGACGGACGCCGCGTTCTCGTCGGTGAACTGCGGGTTGATCGTGTAGCCGAGTTCCGTGAAGAACTTCTTCGAGGCGTCGAGGTCGTTCACGGGCAGGTTCACGAAGATCATCTGCTGGTACGTCGGCGAGGTCATCGGAGTATCTCCCATCGGATGCGTGCTGTTCGAGGGGTAGACGCCGGGGCGGCGCGGAACTCATCGGCGGGTGCGGACTTTTTTCGTACGGGTTTTCAGGCGGCCAGCGGCAGGGCGGCCAGCTCCGCGATCACGAGGGTCAGCGGGGCGAACAGGGCGAGGAGGGCGCCCGCGCGCAGGGCGGCGGCGGTGCGCAGCGTCGTGGCCGGGGCGCCCAGGCGGAGCAGGGCCGCCGTGGTGTCCGCGCGGGCGTGTCTGGCCTCCGCGGCGGCCGTGAGGAGCGCGGCGACGGTGGCGCCCGCCACGACCAGGGCACCCAGAGTGGTCAGGGGGCCGAGGGACGGGTCGTCGGCAGCGTCGTCGTAGAGCACGATCATGGCGTACGCGCCCGACGCCACCGCGCAGACGACGCCCAGCGGGCGGCCGATGCGGGTCGCCTCCTCCATGAGGACGCGGCCGGCCAGGAGGCGGAGGGCGCCGGGGCGGACGGCCTGGAGCAGGCGTCCGCAGAGGTGGGTGAGGCCGGGGCCGGCGAGGGCGAGGCCCAGGGCGGTGAGGGTCCAGCCGACCAGTACGGCGGCGGGGCTGCCGGTGGCTCCGCCGGGCATGGCGAGGCCGGTGGCGGTGGTGTCCCGGCCGGCGTACGCCTCCACGGCGAGGCCCGCGGCCAGCACCGCGATACCCCAGGGGAGCTCTCGGGGGGTCGGGCGGGGGGCGGGGAGGGGGTGCGGGTCGGTGCTGGTGAGGTTGGGTTCCTGGGCGGGGTCGCTGGAGGTGCCCGGGGTGGGTGCTGGGAGGTGGGACGCGCTGCCCGGCGCTGACGGGGTGCCGCCTCGCTGTGGGACGGGCGCCGCCCCAACGGCACTGCTGCCCGCAGCTTTGCGGCCTTGGGGCGCTGCCCGGCAGGTTTCCCGGGGGCGCAGCAGCAGGGCGACCGACAAGGACGCCGCCACCGGGACCAGGGTCAGCAGGGTCAGGGCGGCAGGGAGGGGGAGGGGCTGGTCCGCGGCCAGGAAGGCTGCCGCGTCGCCGTCGAACGGCATGCCGGTGAGGTCGCCCCGCAGATGGAGGAAGAGCAGGAGGGCCAGCATCGAGCCCAGCAGGCAGGAGAGGGCCGTGGTCGTGGCCGAGATCGCCATCAGACGGGCCGGGCCCAGGCCGATCGCCGACAGGCCGGGGCGCGGTCGCGTGCCGGGGTCGGTACGTGCGACGGTCACCGCGAAGTACACCGTGGCCGCGAGGGGTGCGACGCACCAGGCCAGGCGCAGGGCCGAGCCGCCGGGGGTGTCCTGGTGGGCGAGGGCGTGGCCCAGGGTGGACAGGAGGAGGAAGCCCGTGGCCGCCGACGCCGTCGCGACCAGCAGACGGCGGAACTGGACGGCCGGCTGGGAGCCGCGGGCTAGACGGAGAGCGAGCACGCGGCTCGGCCTTCCGTGTCCGTCTCGTTCCCGGGCCCCGTTCCGTCGACCGGGGGCAGATGGACGGTGTTCACGCGCCGCCCGTCGAGCAGCGGGACCGTGCGGTCCGCCAGCGCCGCCGTGTCCGCGTCGTGTGTCGCCAGGACCACCGTGATGCCGTGCGAGCGGGCCGCTGTCGTCAGGGTCCGCAGCACCTGGGCCCGGTCCGCCCGGTACAGGGGCGCCGTCGGTTCGTCCGCGAAGAGGACCGTGGGCGCTGAGGCCAGGGCCCGGGCGATCGAGACGCGCTGGCGTTCGGACTGGCGCAGCTCGTACGGGCGTTTGCGGGCCCGGTCGCCGATGTCCAGGCGCTCCAGCCACTCCATGGCCGCCGTCCTGGCCCGCCCGCGGCTGGTGCCGCGCAGCATGAGGGGCAGGGCCGCGTTCTCCCAGACGTTCAGTTCCGGTACGAGGACGGGGGCCGGGTCGATCCAGCCGAACCGGTCGCGGCGCAGCCGTTCCCGGGAGAGCGGGCCCATCGTGTGCACGGGCACGCTGTTGAACCAGACCTCGCCCCGCAGCGGTCGTACCAGGCCCGAGAGGCAGCGCAGCAGGGTCGTCTTGCCGCTGCCGCGCGGACCGCTGACGGCGAGGATCTCGCCCTCGCGCACACCGAGCGAGACACCGCTCAGCGCGGGCGAGCCGTCCTCGTGCTGGAAGTGCAGGGCGCGTGCCCAGAGCACGTCGTTGTCCGGCGGGGCCACCATCGCGTACACCTCGGTTCAGATCCGTTTTGCCGTGCCAATCCCCCGTGCGGGGGAACGAAGGCAGGGCCGATCGGTTACAGGCACGCTAGGTATTCGGTGGCGCGGGGCCGGACAGCACACGGCCCGGGTACGCCCGTTCTCACTCCTACGGGTGTACCCGGGCCGTATGAACAGCTGAACCGTCAGCCGGACAAGCCGGATCGCCGGACAGGCCTTACAACTTCGTCCACGCCTCCGTCAGGGTCGCGCGCAGGATCTGCTCGATCTCGTCGAACGTCTCCTGGTTCGAGATCAGCGGCGGGGCGAGCTGGACGACCGGGTCGCCGCGGTCGTCGGCACGGCAGTACAGGCCGTTCTCGAAGAGGGCCTTGGAGAGGAAGCCGTAGAGGATACGTTCCGTCTCCTCCGCGTCGAAGGACTCCTTGGTCGTCTTGTCCTTGACCAGTTCGATGCCGTAGAAGAAGCCGTTGCCGCGGACGTCGCCGACGATCGGCAGGTCGTACAGCTTCTCCAGGGTCGAGCGGAACGCGCCCTCGTTGTCCAGCACATGCTGGTTGAGGCCCTCGCGCTCGAACAGATCGAGGTTCGCCAGGCCCACGGCCGCCGACACCGGGTGGCCGCCGAACGTGTAGCCGTGCAGGAAGGTGTTGTCACCCTTGTAGAACGGCTCGGCGAGGCGGTCCGAGATGATGCAGGCGCCGATCGGGGAGTAGCCCGAGGTCATGCCCTTGGCGCAGGTGATCATGTCCGGCACGTAGTCGAACTTGTCGCACGCGAACATCGTGCCGAGGCGGCCGAAGGCGCAGATGACCTCGTCGGAGACGAGAAGGACGTCGTGGCGGTCGCAGATCTCGCGGACCCGCTGGAAGTAGCCGGGCGGGGGCGGGAAACAGCCGCCGGCGTTCTGGACCGGCTCAAGGAAGACCGCGGCCACCGTGTCCGCGCCCTCGAAGAGGATCTCCTGCTCGATCTGGTCGGCGGCCCAGCGGCCGTAGGCCTCCGGGTCGTCGCCGAAGAGCGGGGCGCGGTAGATGTTGGTGTTCGGGACCTTGTGGGCGCCGGGGACCAGAGGCTCGAAGGGGGCCTTCAGAGCGGGCAGGCCGGTGATGGACAGGGCGCCCTGCGGGGTGCCGTGGTAGGCGACGGCACGCGAGATGACCTTGTACTTGGTGGGCTTGCCGACCAGCTTGAAGTACTGCTTGGCGAGCTTCCAGGCGGTCTCGACGGCCTCGCCGCCACCGGTGGTGAAGAAGACCTTGTTGAGGTCGCCCGGCGCGTAGTCGGCCAGACGTTCCGCCAGCTCCACCGCCTTCGGGTGGGCGTACGACCACACCGGGAAGAAGGCCAGCTCCTGCGCCTGCTTGAAGGCGGCCTCGGCCAGCTCGACGCGGCCGTGACCGGCCTGGACCACGAACAGACCTGCCAGACCGTCGAGGTAGCGCCGGCCCTTGTCGTCGTAGATGTAGGTGCCCTCGCCCCGGACGATCGTGGGGACGGGGGCGTTCTCGTACGAGGACATGCGGGTGAAGTGCATCCACAGGTGGTCGTACGCGGTGCGGCTGAGGTCCTTGGGACTGTCGGTGGACTCGGTGGTCACGGTTATCGGGTTCCCCACATGTAGGTCTGCTTCTTGAGCTTGAGGTAGACGAAGCTCTCGGTGGAGCGCACGCCGGGCAGGGCCCGCATGCGTTTGTTGATGACCTCCAGCAGGTGGTCGTCGTCCTCGCAGACGATCTCGGCGAGGATGTCGAACGAACCCGCTGTCATCACCACGTACTCGACTTCCGGCATGGCGCTCAGCGCGTCGGCCACCGGGTCCAGGTCGCCCTCGACGTGGACGCCGACCATCGCCTGCCTGCGGAAGCCCACGGTGAGCGGGTCCGTGACGGCGACGATCTGCATCACGCCCTGGTCGAGCAGCTTCTGGACACGCTGGCGCACGGCCGCCTCCGACAGGCCGACGGCCTTGCCGATCGCGGCGTACGGACGGCGGCCGTCCTCCTGGAGCTGCTCGATGATGGCGAGGGAGACGGCGTCCAGCTGGGGAGTGCCGCTCCTGGACTCGCGGGAGTCCTTGTGCTCTGCGCTTCGACTGGCCACAGGCTCACTGTGCACGAGGAGTCGACGGTTTCGCAAGGTTCGATCGATGAAATTCGTTGCCAGCGGGCGCTTTGCTTGCGGATTTCGCAGCCTGCGGGGGATCGGGGGTGTTGAAAACGTCGGACTGCGGAATAGGGTGGGTGTCTCAGTCAATGGACACCTGAACCTGGAGGGCCGGCAGTGAGCACCGAGCTGCGTCGTCTGCGCAACTACATCGATGGTGAGTTCCGGGACGCCGCCGACGGGCGGACCACCGAGGTGGTCAACCCCTCGACGGGCGAGGCGTACGCGAGCGCGCCGCTGTCCGGGCAGTCGGACGTCGACGCCGCCATGGCGGCGGCCGCCGCCGCGTTCCCCGCCTGGCGCGACCAGACGCCGGCCGAGCGGCAGCGGGCCCTCCTGAAGATCGCGGACGCGTTCGAGGAGCGGGCCGAGGAGCTGATCGCGGCCGAGGTGGAGAACACCGGCAAGCCGATCGGGCTCACCCGGTCCGAGGAGATCCCGCCGATGGTGGACCAGATCCGCTTCTTCGCGGGTGCGGCCCGGATGCTGGAGGGGCGGTCCGCCGGCGAGTACATGGAGGGCATGACGTCGATCGTCCGGCGCGAGCCGGTCGGGGTCTGCGCGCAGGTCGCGCCCTGGAACTACCCGATGATGATGGCCGTATGGAAGTTCGCCCCGGCGATCGCGGCCGGCAACACGGTGGTGCTGAAGCCGTCGGACACGACTCCCGCGTCCACGGTTCTCATCGCCGAGATCATCGGCGCGATCCTGCCCAAGGGTGTCTTCAACGTCATCACCGGTGACCGCGACACCGGCCGGCTGATGGTCGAGCACAGGACGCCGGCCATGGCGTCGATCACGGGTTCCGTGCGCGCCGGTATGCAGGTCGCCGAGTCCGCAGCGAAGGACGTCAAGCGCGTCCACCTGGAGCTGGGCGGCAAGGCGCCCGTCGTGGTCTTCGAGGACACCGACATCGCCAAGGCGGTCGAGGACATCTCGGTCGCGGGCTTCTTCAACGCGGGTCAGGACTGTACGGCGGCCACCCGCGTCCTCGTCCAGGCGTCCATCCACGACGAGTTCGTGACCGCGCTGGCGAAGGCCGCCGCCGACACGAAGACCGGCCTGCCGGACGACGAGGACGTGCTGTACGGGCCGCTCAACAACGCGAACCAGCTCAAGCAGGTCTCCGGGTTCGTCGAGCGGCTGCCCGCCCACGCGAAGGTGGAGGCGGGCGGCCACCGGGTCGGCGAGAAGGGCTACTTCTACGCCGCCACAGTCGTGTCCGGTCTGAAGCAGGACGACGAGATCATCCAGAACGAGGTCTTCGGACCGGTCATCACCGTCCAGTCCTTCACGGACGAGGCGCAGGCCGTGGAGTGGGCCAACGGTGTGGACTACGCCCTCGCGTCCTCGGTGTGGACGAAGGACCACTCGCGTGCGATGCGGATGTCGAAGGTCCTGGACTTCGGCTGCGTGTGGATCAACACCCACATCCCGCTGGTCGCGGAGATGCCCCACGGCGGCTTCAAGAAGTCCGGCTACGGCAAGGACCTCTCGGGGTACGGGTTCGACGACTACACGCGGATCAAGCATGTGATGACGTCGCTCGACGCCTGACGATCGGCTCGTTCAGGTGAGCGCGCGGCCCCGGACGGGAGTGTTCCGTCCGGGGCCGGCTGTGATGAGGAGAAGTGTGACCACGCGACTTGACGACGACGGTCCGGATTTCGATCCCGACGACCCCCTCGCCGTCATCCTGCGGGCCGGCACCGAGTATCTCGGCCCGCCCGTCGGCCGGTACGAGGCGGTCCGGCGCCGTGCTTCCAGGCGCCGCCTCCTGCGCACCTCGGCCGGCGTCGGCGTCGGTCTCGCGTGCGCCGTCGGTGTCCTCGTCGCCCTGCCGTTTCGCGCGACGGTGTCCGACGCGCCCACCTCCCCGACGGTCCCCCTCGCCCCGCCGCGCGTGAGCGGCGCCCCGTCGAGCACGCCCTCGACCGCGTCCACGCCGTCGTCGTCGACCGTGCCCGAGAGCCTCCAGCCCTCCTTGGCCGCCCCGGCCGAACCCTCCGCCCCCACGCCCGCACCGGTCTCGCCGACCGCCGCACCGGCCCCCGTCCCGACGGTCGACGCCCCGTAGCTGCCGGGACACGGTTGCTCCTACCATGGAGGTCGCCGTCGGGGGAGGGTGGGACGTGACACGCAGCACACCTCAGCCGTCCGGGCGCCGGCTGGAGAACTGGATCGCGTGGGCGGTCCGCAACGCGGACGGTGTCGTCGCCATCGGGGTCGCCCTGGTCATCGGGACGATGGACATCCTGGACAAGGACTTCGACGACAACATCGTCTCCGGCGCCATCCTGCTGGTCCTGGCCGCACTGGTCTACGGCTCGCTGACCGAGCGCCGCCGCCGGATGGCCGACATCCGGGCCGCGACCGGCGGCACCAGCCGGGCCATCGAGGATCTGGCCATGGTGCGCACCCTGTCCGGCGCGGAGGTGGGCCTCGCGCACGAGCAGGCCCGGCACTCCGCCTCCCGCTGGGTGTTCAAGGGCGGCACCGGCACCTATCTGCGCGCGGTCACCCTGCCCGAGTGCGTCCTGGAGGCGCAGCGGCAGCGCCGCTCGCTCAGCATGAAGATCGACATCGTCAATCCGGCCGACGACCGGGTCTGCACGGCGTACGCGCGCTTCCGGCGCACCTTCGGCCACCGCCAGGAGGGCGGCGCGTTCACGGAGTGGACCCCCGAACGCACCCGCAAGGAGGCGTACGCCACCGTGGTCGCCGCCGCCTGGCACCGGCAGCGCCTCGACACGCTGGAGATCGACGTGCACCTGTCCTCGGTGGCCCCGACGCTGCGCTTCGACCTGTCCGACACCTGTCTGATCATCACCCAGGACGACCCGCGCCGCGTGAGCCTGTACGTGGAGCGGGGGCGGCCCCTGTACGACTACTACGTCACCGAGTTGCACCAGAGCCGCGAGCAGGCGGTCAAGCTCGATCTGCGGGAGGCCACGCCGCTCGGCGACGAGCCGACCGTGGACGAGGTCAGACGCCTGCTGGACCGGCTGGGCCTGCCACTGCCGGCGAGTTTCACCGACCGTGACGTCGGCGACATCATCGACAGGGCGCTCCGGGCGGAGGATCCCTACCGCGGGTGAGCGCCGTCATGCCAGGGGCTGCAGGGGGGAAGCGATGGACTACCCGGCCCTGGAACGGGCCGCACGGCAGGGAGTCGCCGCCGAGTCGATGCGGTACGCCGCGTCGGAACTGGAAGAGATCGCCGCGGGCCGCCGAGCGCTGCGCGCGGTACGTCACCCCCTGGGATTCGTCTGTCTGCCCGTCCTGCGCGACGGTCCCCGGGGGGTCTGCGTCCATGTCTTCGGACCGGCCGACCCCGTACTGACGGATCATCAGGTCCACTCGCACAGCTGGGAGTTGACCAGCACCGTGCTGTACGGGCGGCTGGGCAACCGGCGGATGGGGGTCCGCGAGGAGACAGAGCGGCCCACCCACCGGGTGTTCGAGGTGCACAGCGAACCGTCGGGAGTGGACGAACTGCGGCCGACCGAACGGCTGGTGCGCTGCCGGCCCGGCACCGAACAGACGAGCTCACAAGGCCAGACCTATCGCCTTCCGGCGGGTGAATTCCACACCACGGTGGTGCCGGAGGGCCGTCCGGCCGCCACCCTGGTGCTGGGGCGGACGCTCCCCGGCCGGGCAGACCTCTCCCTGGGCCCGTTGCAGGCCCGGGGCCACCGGATGGTCCGCGCGCTGTGCGACCCGCACCAGACCGTCCGGATCGCCCGGGCCGCCCTCAGGAGGATCCATGAGCCCGACTCCACGCCACTCCTCGACTGACGCATCGGCCTCCTTCACCGCCGAGTGCCGTACGGCGGTGGCCGCCGCCGAGGAGGCCGGCGCGCTGCTGCGCTCCCGCTTCCCGGACGGTTTCGCCGCCCGCCCCAAGGGTGAACTCGGCGATGTGGTCACCGACCTGGACCTGGCCGCCGAACGCCTCGTGGTGGACCGCATCCGGGCGAGCTTCCCGCACGACCGGATCCTCGCGGAGGAGGCCGGGGAGCTCGGTACCGGCTCGGACGACGGTCGTACGTGGCTGGTGGACCCCCTCGACGGCAGCAACAACGTGGTGATCGGGCTGCCCGTGTACGTCGTCGGCATCGCCCTGTGTGTCGACGGGGCGCCGGTCGTCGGTGTGGTGCACGACCCGGTGACCGGACGGACCTGGTCGGCGCTGCACGGCGGCGGCGCCCACGGACCGGACGGCCGGCTCGTCGCGGCCCCCGTCGCCCGCGCGCTGTCGGCGGCGGGGCCGCTGCTGGCCTGGACCCAGGGGCACGCGGTGCGCCGCGACGACCCCGCCGCCCGCGCGCTGCGGCACACGCTGGAGATCCGGAGCCGGAGGCTGCTCCAGCTGTGGGCACCGCTGCTGGCCTGGACGATGCTGGCCCGGGGGGACATCGACGGGTTCGTGGGCTACCGCGCCGAGGCGATCGACCTGCCGGCCGGCGCGCTGCTGGCCCGCGAGGCCGGGATGGCCGTACGGCACCTGGACGGCCGCGAGTTCGGCGGCGGCTTCACCGGACCGGACACCGGGCGTTGCTTCGTCGCGGCCCGGCCGGACGTCCTGCCGCAGCTGCTGGAGCTGGTGGCACGGGCCGAGCTGGGGGACATGGTCTGAGGGACGGGAACGGGGGCGGCTACCGGGTCAGTGTCAGGGCCGCGACCGACGCCGTCACCGAGGCGACGGCCAGGACCGCGCCGGTTCCCATCAGCCGCGCGACCGGCACCCGTACGCCGTACGCGTGGCAGCGTTCGTACCAGAGCAGCGTGGCGAGTGAGGCCCAGGGGGTGATCACCGGGCCCGCGTTGGTGCCCACCAGGAGGGCGAGCAGCTGGTCGTGGTTGGCGGGGGAGACGGCGCCCTCTCCGGCGAGGTAGACGGGGAGGTTGTTCAGGACGTTGGACAGACCGCCGCCGACCGCCGCCGCCCGGATCATGCCCACGATGCCGCCGTCCTGGCCGATCGCCGAGGCCAGCAGGTCGTGCAGCCCGTTGGCGTTGACCGCCTCCACCACCAGGAACATCCCGGGGACCATCACCAGCAGCCGCCACGGAATCAGCGACAGCCGCAGCTCCGAGCGGCGGCGCAGCGCGAAGACCCCGACGGTGACGACCGCGGCCGTCGCGGACGCCACCCACAACTCCACGTCGGCCACGAGGGTCGCCAGCAGGAAACCGGCACAGGCGACCGCGCAGACGCGGAAGAGCACGGGGTCGGCGGGCCGGTGCACCTTGGGCGGCACATAGCGGTCGGCGGCCGGCGTCGCCGGTACGTTCGGCGTGTCGGTCGGTCGTACGTCGGTGGCACGCGCCGCCCCCGGGCCGCCGATCGGGGGGACCGCAGCCGGTGCGCCCTCACCCCGCTTGCCCTTCCGCCAGAAGAACACCCACAGGCAGGCCATGGTGACCCCGATGGCCGCCAGCTGGGGTGCCCACATGCGGCCGGCCAGGCCCAGGGGGGACAGGGCCACCCGGTCGGCGGCCAGCAGGTTCGTGAGGTTGGAGACCGGGAGGAGAAGGCTGGCCGTGTTGGCCAGCCAGACCGTGGTCATCGCCAGCGGGACCGGCGAGATGCCGATCCGGACCGCCAGGGCCAGCATCACCGGCGTCAGCAGTACGGCGGTCGTGTCCAGGTTCAGGACGATCGTCGTCACCGAGGCGAACGCCACGCACAGGAGGAAGAGGAGCGCGTAGCTGCCCCGGCCCGCCCGGGCCACACGGGCCGCCACCACGTCGAACACCTCGGCCCTGCTGGTCAGCTCGGCCAGCACGATCACCGTGGCCAGGAAGGCCAGCAGCGGGGCGATCCGGGACATCGCGTCGGACGCCTGCCCCGTCGGCAGCAGGCCCGTGGCCACGCACACCAGTCCGGTCGCGAGGAGACCGATCGCCACCCGGTCCAGCACATGCAGACGCCGAAGGAAACGCACGGTGGGAAGGGTCGCACACTTGTGCCACGGTGTGACCAGGGGGTGTCCGGCCGTTTCGTCGTCGGAGGGATCCGGCCAGGAGTGTGGCTGTGAAAGCAGCCCATTTCGATGCTCGTTCATTGCATGATGAATGCTATGGGGGCTCGTCAGACTGCCGGTGACACCGGACCGCTGGACTTCTTCGTCAGTTACTCGCCCGCCGACGAACGCTGGGCGTCCTGGATCGCCTGGACTCTGGAGGAGGCCGGGTACCGCACGGTGCTCCAGGCCTGGGACTTCGTGCCGGGCACCAACTTCGTCGACTTCATGGACCGGGGTGTCTCCGAGTCCGCCGCCGTGATCGCCGTACTCTCGCGCAACTACGAGCGCTCCCGCTACGGCCGGATGGAGTGGCAGGCCGCGCTGCGCGCCGACCCGGACGCCCCGGAGAGCCGGCTGCTCACCGTGCGGGTCGAGGACATCCCGGTGGAGGGGCTGCTCGCCACCATCACCTACGTCGATCTGGTGCCGGTCGTCGACCCGGCCGCCGCCCGTGAGCTCCTCCTCACCCGGGTACGGCAGGCCCTCGACGGACGTGCGCGGCCGACCCTGCGCCCCGAATACCCGGGCGGCGAGGGCAGGTCGACCCCGGGTCGGTCCCCGTCCACGCCCGCCGAACCGGCCGCGTCGTCCGGTCGGCCGCTCGGGCGGCCCGGCTGGGCAGGGCGGCGCAGGCCCGCCGCGCCGCCGGTGTATCCGCGGGTCGCCGGGGACGGGCGGGCGCGGGAGGCGGCCACCGTCCTCCAGCTGGCCGGGCCCGCCTTCGGTCGGGGGCAGGATCCGGCCGAGTTGCAGGCGGCGATCTGGGGCGACCTGGTCGAGCTCGCCGACGCCGGGGCGCCCGCGCCCGACCTGCTGGTGGTCACCGGTGACCTGACCGCCTCCGGCAGCCCTCGGGAGTTCGACCAGGCGCTCGCCTTCCTCACCGGACTACGGGCGCTGCTCGGCCTCGAACCCCACCGGGTCGCCCTCGTCCCCGGCGGCCAGGACGTCAACCTGGCCGCCTGCCGGGCCTACTTCAGCACCTGCGAGGCCGACGAGATGCCGCCCCGGCCGCCGTACTGGCCCAAGTGGCGGCACTTCGCCCGGCTCTTCCAGGAGCTGTACCAAGGGCTCGACGTCGTGTTCGACAGCGACCAGCCCTGGACCCTCTTTCCCGTGCCCGAACTGCACACGGTGGTGGCGGGGCTCAACTCGTCCATGGCGTACAGCCATCGGCTCGACGACCAGTACGGCCTCGTCGGACCCGAGCAGGCCGCCTGGTTCGCCCAGGCGCTGCGGCCGTACGAGGAGGAGGGCTGGCTGCGGATCGGCGCGCTGCGGCACGCCCCGGGGACCGGCCGTACCGGCGGTGGCCTGCGCGGTGGCGCCCCGGACGGCGCGGGGCCGCTGCGTGACTCCGATGTGCTGGCCCGGCTCACCGCCCCCCGGCTGCATCTGCTGCTGCACGGGCCGGCCGGCGGCGCGCCGACCGCCCTGGCCACCACCGGCGGTGAGGTGCCGCTGCTCGGCGCCCTCGGGCCCGGACGGCACCGGCTGCTGCGCATCGGACGGGACGGACTGGTCGCCTGGCAGGGGCCCGGGGAGCCGGAGCGGCGCCAGGTCGAATGGCGGCGGACGCACCGGGCGTTCGGCGCCGGGGAGCCGGAGGCCGGCGACGATCCGGACACCGGCGCCACCTCCGCACCGGAGTCCGAGCCGCGTGGTGTGCAGTCGCCCGCCGAGGTGCTGCTCGCCCGGGTCGCCGAGGTCTGCCGGACCCGGCACGAGGGCGCCCAGCTCCGGCCGGTCGCCGGGCCGGTGCCCCAACTCCTCGTCACCTGGAACCAGTCGGGCTTCGTCCGCCAGCAGCGGGTCGCCGTGCTCACCGGCACCCCGACCGCCGACGACGTCGAACGGGTCGTGGCCCTCGTCCACGCAGCAGACTCCGAGACCGAGGCCGAACTCGTCCACGACGGCCCGCAGCCCGCCCGCGAACTGCGCGACCTGGCCCGCCGCCGAGGCGTCCGGGTACGCAGCTTCACCGAGTTCCAGGGGCTGTTGGACCTGCGCGGCTACGTCGGCGCACAGAGCGAACGGCTGCGCACCGACCCCCGCTATCCGCCGGGCATGTATCTCCCGCAGCGGTACCGGGAGGTGGAGCGCCTCGACGCCGAGGACCGTGACGGACTCGTCGACGACATGCTGCGCCTCCTCGACTCCGACCAGGGCCGCTTCCTGCTGCTGCTCGGCGACTTCGGGCACGGCAAGACCTTCGCGCTGCGCGAGCTGGCCCGCCGTATCCCGGCCGAACTCCCGCACCTGGTACCGCTGTTCATCGAGCTGAACGCACTCGACCGGGCCTACTCCTTCGAGGGGCTGGTCGCCGCGCACCTCGCCGGGCACGGCGTCGACAACATCGACCTGCGCGCTTTCCGGTACATGCTCCGGCAGGGCCGGATCGTGCTGCTCTTCGACGGCTTCGACGAACTCGTCACCCAGGTGACGTACGACCGGGCCGCCGAACGGCTCCAGGTGCTGCTCGACTCCGCCGTGGACAGCGCCAAGATCGTCGTCAGCAGCCGTACCCAGCACTTCCGTTCCCAGGGGCAGGTGCTGACGGCGCTCGGCGAACGCGTCGGTCTGCTCCCGCACCGCCGGGTGCTGGCCGTCCAGGAGTTCACGCCCCGGCAGATACACGCCTACCTGGTCAACCGCTACGACGGTGACGAACGCGCCGCCGAGCGCCGGGTGCGGCTCCTGGACGCCATCCCCGATCTGCTCGCCCTGTGCCGCAACCCCCGGCTGCTCGGCTTCGTCGCCGACCTCGACGACGACCAGCTGCGCGCGGTCGCCGGGGCCGGACGCGCGCTCAGTCCCGCCGGGCTCTACCAGGAGGTGCTGACCGCCTGGCTGCGCTTCGAGGAACAGCGGGCCGGCGGCGGCCACGGCCGGGCACCCGGACTGAGCCTGGCGCAGCTGTGGGACGCGGTCACCGCGCTCGCCCTGCGACTGTGGGAGATCGGCCAGGACTCGCTGCGCCTCGACGAACTCACCGACGTCGCCGAGACGTTGACAGGGATCGCGGACAGCCGGCTGTCGGTGCCGCAGGCCGCGCACGCCGTCGGCTCCGGCAGTCTGCTGGTGCGCACCGACGACGGGGTGTTCCGGTTCATCCACGGCTCGGTGGTGGAGTGGCTGATCGCCCGCGAGTGCGCCCGGCGACTGGCCGCCGGGGACAGCACGCTGCTCGGCCGGCGCCAACTGAGCCGCCTCGCCGTCGAGTTCCTGTGCGACCTCGCCGACCACCGGGCCTGCCAGGAGTGGGCCGAGCGGACGCTGAGCGGCACGGGCGACAACGGCAGCGGGGATGGGCTCGGGGGCGGTCTCGGGGGTGAGGAGGCCGCCCGGGCCAACGCCGTGAAGATCCTCTCCCGGCTCCGCGTGCCCGCCCACACCGATCTGCGCGGCGCCGCCCTGGCCGGCGAGGACCTCTCCTACCGTGACTTCTCCGGCGTCGACCTCACCCGCGCCGACCTCACCGACGCCCGCCTGGTCGGCGCGAACCTCTCCGGCGCCGTCCTGCGCGACGCCCGGCTGACCGGGGCCCGTCTCGACGGCGCCGATCTGACCGGGGCCGACCTGCGGGGGGCCGACCTGCGCCGGGCGCGGCTGATCCGGACGGACCTGACCGGCGCCCGGGTCGAGGGGGGCCGGTGGCAGCGGGCGGCGCTCGTCTCGGCGACGACGGGCCCCGACCTGACGGGCACCCCCGAACTGGCGTCCGCCGCGTTCGCCCCCGGCATGGCGGTCGACTCCGGGTTCCGGCCCTCCGCGGTCGGCGTGCCGTACGGCTTCGACATGCGCACCAGCCGACTGCCCGAGCCGATCTCCTACAGCCCCGACGGCGAACTCCTCGCCGTCGGCAGTGAGGACGGCGGCGTCCTGGTCTGCGACGCCGTCACCGGCACCGCCCTGCGCACCCTGGAGGGCCACACCGACCGGGTCTACGCGGTCAAGTGCCGCGCCCGGGTGCTCGCCACCGGCAGCGCCGACGGCACCGTACGGCTGTGGGACCCGGTGTCCGGTCGCTGTCTGCACCGGCTGGAGATTCATCCGGACGGGGTCTGGCCGGTCGTGCTCAACGGGGACGGTTCGCTGCTCGCGACCGGCGACGCCGACGGTGTCGTCACCCTGTGGGACACCGCCTCGGGCCGGCCGCTGCACCGGCTGCCGGGCCACTCCGCCCCCGTCTACACCGTCGCGTTCGGACCGGACGACACCACCCTTGTCACCGGGGACGCCTCCGCCGCCGTACGCCTGTGGGACCTCGGCAGCGGACGGCTTCTCGGGGAGCTGACGGGACATCAAGGGGCTGTGTTCCGGGCCCGGTTCAGTCCCGACGGCACCCTGCTGGCCACCGGTGACATGGGGGACGGGCGGGCGGGGACGGTCCGGGTGTGGGACGTCGCCGGGCGGCGCGTGGTGCACACGTTCACCGGGCACGCGGGGCGCGTCTACACCCTCGACTTCCACCCCGGCGGCCGGTTCCTGGTGAGCGGTGACACCGAGGGCGAGGTGCGGCTGTGGGACCTGGCGGCGGGGAGCGGCGCGGGGCTGCTCGGAGGCTGCCGCGGGGCCGTGTACCAGGTGCTGTTCGATCCCGACGGGACGCTGCTCGCCGCCGGGGACAGCGCCGGCGCGGTCCGGCTGTGGCGGCTCGACCCGGGCGCCGAACCTGCCGACGGGGGCCCGCCTCTCGCCGTGCCGCTCACCCGGCAGCCCTCGGAACACCGCGGCTCGGTCTGGGTGTGCAAGTTCCGGCCGCACGGCGACGCGCCCGCCCCGGAGGCCGGCGCGCTGCTGGTCACCGGCGGCAACGACGGTGTCGTACGGATCTGGGACCCGGCCACCGGTCAGGGGCGGCGCATCCTGCGCGGCCACGGCCGTCGGATCGCCACCCTCTCCTTCAGCGGCGACGGCTCGTTGCTGGCGGCGGGCGGCAACGACGGTGTCGTACGCCTCTGGCACTCCGCCTCCGGGCGGCGGCTGCGGGAGCTGGCCGGACAGAGCGACCGGCTGGTCTCGGCGGTGTTCGGCCCCGGCGACGGTCTGCTCGCCACCGCGAGCAGCGACGGCGACATGTACCTGTGGAACGCGGCCACCGGCGAGTACCAGCGCGAACTCGACGTGGAGACCGACCATGTGTGGGCCGAGGCGTTCAGCGCCGACGGCGAACTCCTGGCCACCGCCAACGACGACGACACCGTACGGCTCTGGTACCGGGCCACCGGCGCACATGTCGCCACCGTCACCGAGCACTTCGGCCGGGTCCGCTCGATCGCCTTCCGCTCCGACGACACCCTCCTGGCCACCGGCTGCGACGACCGCAAGGTACGGCTCTGGGACGTCGTCGGCCACCGGATCACCGCCGTCCTCGACGGTCACACCGACCGGGTGTACGCCGTCGCCTTCGGGCCCGGCGGGTCGTGGCTGGCCAGCGCCTCCTGGGACGGGCAGGCGGTGATCTGGCGGGACGGCGAGATCGCGCACCGGCTCACCGGCCACACCGGCAAGCTGTGGACGGCCGCTGCGCATCCGGCCCGCCCGCTGCTCGCGACGGCCGGCGACGACCGGACGGTGCGGCTGTGGGACGCGGACACGGGCCGGGAGAGCGCCGTTCTCACCGGCCACACGGGCCGCGTACTGGCGGTCGTCTTCAGCCCCGACGGTTCCCTGCTCGCCAGTGGCGGCGAGGACGGCACGGTCCGGCTGTGGAACGTGGGCGACGGCGACCCCGCCACGCTCCGCGCCGTCCTGGTCGGCCTGCCGGGCGGCTGGGCTGCGCTGGCACCGTCCGGCGGCTACAAGTACGAGGGCGATGTCACCGGCGAGTTCTGGCACGCGGTCGGCATGTGCCGCTTCGAGCCCGGCGAGCTTGACGGCCACCTGCCGGGGGTACGGCAGGTGCCTCTGGACGAGGCGCTGGACTGAATTCGCAGGTCGGTGGGGGCCGGCCGCGCCCCGCGGCGGAGCCGCAGATCGACACAGCCCCGCGCCCCTTTCGGGGCGCGGTTGCGCACCCGACTGCACCAGGTCCACGTTCGCCGCACTCGATTTTGAACGTGTTCAATTATGGGCGTACGCTGCTCCCATGAGCGACAGAGCCGCCCTGCTCAAGGGCATCCGCGCCTGGTTGGTCCTCTTCGTCGTCTGTCTGGTGCTCAGCGGGGCCACCGCCTTCCCCCTCGTGCACGAACTGCGCTGGACCGAGAGCCTGTTGCGGGCCCTGTCCGTCCCCGAGTACCTGCCGGGGCTGATGGACTGGGTCGCGCGCGTACGCGACGGTCTCGACGCCACCGACGCGCGCTACCCCTTCGTCCTCTACGGCACGGACTGGCTGGCCTTCGCCCACCTCGTCATCGCGGTCGCCTTCTACGGGCCCTACCGCGACCCCGTACGCAACATCTGGGTCGTCGAGTTCGGCATGATCGCCTGCGCCGGGATCGTTCCGCTCGCGCTGATCTGCGGGCCGATCCGGGGGATTCCCTTCTGGTGGACGGTGATCGACATGTCGTTCGGCGTGTTCGGGGTGATCCCCCTGTACGCCGTACGGAAGCGGATCAAGCGGCTGGAGGCGCTCACCCAGGCGCCGCCCACCGCGGCGGCCGTCACCGCGTGAACGCCGCCCCGATGACGCGCGCGGCGACGGGATTCATGACCCGGCCCTTCGCGTCGGTCGAGTTGACCGAGTAGACGAGGGCGCGGGAGAGATCGCGGGTGGCGGCGATGATCGTGTTGTAGCCCCAGCGGCCGCCCGACTTCCCCCATATCTCCGTGCCGTCCGCGGTGACGTCCCGCTGGAGACCCGCGCTCATCCTGGCGCCGGACACCCCGGCGGGCAGGGTGAACATCTCCTCCAGCTGCGGCTGAGGCACGACCCGGCCGCGGAACAGGGCCGTCAGGAACCGCTCCAGATCCGCCGTCGTGGAGATCATGGCCCCCGCCGCTCCGCTGTCCGTGGCGCCCCACACGGTGACATCGCGGAACTCCGTCGTGCCGTCCGCGCGCGGCACGGCCTGGTAGCCGTGGTTGTGCGGCCCTCTGATGCGCGGATCGGTGCCGGGGAGATACGTGTTCCGCATCCCCAGCGGGCCGAAGATCCGGTCGGCCGCCTCCTGTGCGTACGGGTGGCCGGTGCGCCGTTCGATCAGCAGCTCCAGCACGGTGTAGCCGATGTTGAGGTAGTGCTGCGCGGTGCCCGGCACGAACTCGGGCTTCTTCGCGGTGGCCGAGGCGACCATCTCGCGGGCCGTGTGGATGTCGAAGCGGTGCGCGTACACCTCCTCGAAGGTGTCGCCCGGGAGGTCGGGGGCCGGGATACCGCTGGTGTGGTTGAGCAGTTGGCGCACGGTCACTTCGCTGTACGCGGCGGGGATCACGTCGGGCAGATAGTGCCGGGCGGGCCGGCCGAGGTCCACCTCGCCCTCCGCCGCGAGCTGGAGCACGACGGCCGCCGTGACCACCTTGGTCGTCGACCCGGCCCGGAAGCGCCCGTCCGGGTCCGCCGGGCGCCCACTCGCCAGGTCGTGCACACCCGCGCTGCCGCGCCAGTCGGCACCCTTGCCCCCGACCCGTACGAGCGCGGCCGTCGCGTCCGCGTTCGGCAGCCCGGAGATCGCGGCCCGCAAGGCCTTGGCGTCGGGGCCGGTGACCTGCGTTGACACCGGGGTGGAGACGGACGTGGAGGCGGCGAGTGCGGGGACGGCCAGCGGGCCGGCCGCCACGGCGAGGGTGAGGGCGGTGGCGAGAGCGGTGGTGCGTAAGGCGGTGCGGGTACGGGTGCGCGTACGCATGTGCATGGGCTGCTCCTGGGGGCGGCTGGTGTCGATGTTCACATCCTCGATCCGTACGGGCTCGGGTGGATCGTCGGTGAGGAGGACGCCGACCCTGGTGTCGGAGTGCGGGCAACAGGCGTGTCGCGTACGGCTGTTGTCGGGGATCGCACCTAGGGGCCGTGCCCTGGAAGGCGTGGGCGGGAGCCAAAAACTGTTATCGCCGGCGCCCGCAGCCCGTCTCCTTGGGAGACCTGGTGTGCAACAGGGGGACGTATGGTGCACACACGTACGAGAAAGGGCTTTCGTGGACGGGCGCCAGTGGAGTTCCACCATCGCTGCGGCGCAGGCCGGTGACCGGCGGGCGCTGGACGAGCTGGTCGCGGGGTGGCTGCCGCTGGTCTACAACATCGTCGGCCGGGCTCTGAACGGGCACGCGGACGTCGACGACGTCGTGCAGGAGACCATGCTCCGGGCCGTCGACAACCTCGGCTCGCTGCGCGACCCGGACAGTTTCCGGTCGTGGCTCGTCGCGATCGCGATGCGGCAGATACGGGACCGGGCGCGTCGCCGTACGGCCGACACCCTGCGTGATGAGACAGCCGGGGCCGCCGCCGACTTCGCCGAACTCACCGTATTGAAACTCCAGTTGGAGGGGCAGCGACGCGAGGTCGCGGAGGCGGTGCGCTGGCTCGACGACGAGGACCGGCAGCTGCTGTCCGTGTGGTGGCTGGAGGTCGCCGGCGAACTCACCCGGCGTGAACTCGCCGCCGCGGTCGGCATCAGCAGACAGCACGCCGCCGTACGCGTCCAGCGGATGAAGGAGCGCCTGGAGACCTCGCGCGGAATCGTCCGGGCGCTCGACGGCGCCTGCCCCGACCTGCGCGAACTGACCGCCCGCTGGGACGGCGACCCGGACTCCGTCTGGCGCAAGCGACTGGCCCGGCATGTCCGGGGGTGCGCGTACTGCGCGAGCCCCGGCGAGGCGGTCGTCGTACCGGCGGAACGCCTACTGGTCGGCATCGCACTGGTCCCGCTCCCCGTCGGCTTCACCCTGTCGCTGGCCCTCGGCGGCAAGACGGCCGTCGCCGCCACCACCGCCGCTTCCGTCGGCTGGTCGGGCAAGGTGCTCGGCGCCCTGACCAAGCCGGCCGTCGCCCTGAGCGCCGGGGCGACGATCGTCGCGGGCGGCGCCTACGTGGTGACGAACCCCCCTCAGGACCCGCCGCCGGCCATCGCGGCCCCCACGGCCCGCCCCCAGCCCCAGGCGCCCACCACCGCCCCGCCCCGGTCCCCGTCGGCATCCCCCTCGGCATCGCCCTCGCCCTCCCCGTCGGCGACGCGGCCGAAGTCCGACCCGTACGGCACGGTCGTCGACGCCGTCGACACGGCACCCGACCCGAACACGCGCCCTGCCCCCCTCCCGCACCGGCCCGAGTCCGGGATCACCAGCACCGGCGGCGCGCACGCCACCATGAACCACCGCGGGGACAGCGTGACGCTCACCGGCCAGGGCTATGTCCTCGTCCGCTGGCAGATCTCACCGCAGTACCGGCCCGGCAGCCTCGTCATGCCGACCTGGACCGCCCTGAAGGGCAAGCTCTTCCACGTGGCCTCGGGCGGTGGCCGCCGGATGGACGACCGCGTCAGCAGCACCGACACCACCGCCACCGGCATGGGCAACACGACCACCGGCTACGCCGTTCTGCCGGCCGGCACCCAGCAGATGTGGCAGAACGAGTACTTCTACGTCGACGGCAGCGTCACCCTCACCGTGAACGAACGCGGCGCCGACTACGGCCTGAACGTCTTCCCGACGGCCTGGGACAAGGTGGAGGCGGACGTGACCGGCGGACCCCCCGAGGGCGCCACGCGCTACGGTCTGGTCCGCGACACCGGCAAGGACGACACGCCTGTGCCGCAGTACGTCACCCGGGACACCCCGTCCGACCCGGCGACCGTGGCTCAGGCGTCCCGCGTGTAGTCCATCAAGGCGTCCGGCAAGGCGGACGCCCGCTCGCCGTCAGCCCTTGCGCAGCGCGCACAACGCGTCGATCCGGTTCGTGGTGATCGAGTCGACGCCGACGTCGAGCAGCCGCCGCATGGAACGACGGGTGTCCGGGGTCCACACCGACAGCAGGTAGCCGTCCCGGTGCACCCGTGCCGTGAGCCCCCGGTCGACAAGACCGAAGCGGTAGTTGAGCCAGCGCGGACGCAGCGCGGCCAGCAGGGCCGGGCGTGGCGGCGCGGTGCTCTTCCAGGTCAGGGCGATCTCGGCGGAGGGGTCGGCCGCGCGCACGGCGAGCATCGCCGGGGCGTCCGCGCAGTAGTACACGCGGTCGTCCGCGGCGCACTCCCGGACCAGGTCCACCACCCGGCGCACCGCCCGCGCGTCGGGCGTACCCGGCAGATCGATCATCACCCGGCTGCCCTCGGTCACGGCCAGCGCCTCCGCGAGCGTCGGCACCCCTCCCTCTGTCAGCCCGCGCACCTCGGCCGCCGACAGCCCGGTCAGCGGCCGTTCCTGTACCCACAACCGCTTCAGCGTCGCGTCGTGCAGCAGTACG
Source organism: Streptomyces sp. NPDC020898 (assembly GCF_044333925.1). Lineage (NCBI taxonomy): Bacteria > Bacillati > Actinomycetota > Actinomycetes > Kitasatosporales > Streptomycetaceae > Streptomyces > Streptomyces sp. NPDC020898. Next base: position 18,727 of record NZ_JBIRRV010000010.1, on the reverse strand, counting down.
GGCACGCCGTCACGGGTGAGCCGTACGTCGATCTCGACCGCGTCCGCGCCCTGTTCGAGCGCGGAACGCAGCGAGTCGATCGTGTTCTCGCGGATGCGGTAGGGGTCGCCGCGATGGGCCACGGCGGTCACGTTCTGCATGGGTCCATTGTGCTGGGGTGGGGGTTGGTGATGTTCCTCAGGGGGTGAGCCACGCCGAGGTGTACGTGTCGATCTCGGCGACCAGCCGGGCCTTGCCGGCCGGGTCCAGGAAGGAGGCCTCGACGGCGTTCTTGGCGAGGTCGGCGAGGCCCTGTTCGTCGAGGTCGAGGAGGCGGGCGGCGACCGCGTACTCGTTGTTGAGGTCGGTGCCGAACATCGGCGGGTCGTCGGAGTTGATCGTGACGAGCACCCCGGCCTGCACGAACTCCCTGAGGGGGTGCTCGTCGAGCGTGCGGACCGCGCGCGTGGCGATGTTGGAGGTCGGGCAGACCTCCAGGGCGATGCGCTGCTCGGCGAGGTGCGCGAGGAGCGCGGGGTCCTGGGCGGAACTCGTGCCGTGCCCGATGCGCTCGGCGCGCAGGTCGCGCAGCGCGTCCCAGACCGTCTCCGGGCCGGTGGTCTCGCCGGCGTGCGGCACGGACCGCAGTCCGGCGGCGATCGCCTGGTCGAAGTACGGCTTGAACTGCGGCCTGGGTACGCCGATCTCGGGCCCGCCGAGCCCGAACGAGACGAGCCCCTCCGGGCGCAGCCGGTCGTCGGTGGCGAACCGCACGGTCTCCTCGGCGGATTCGAGCCCGGCCTCGCCCGGGATGTCGAAGCACCAGCGCAGTACGGTCCCGAACTCGGCCTCGGCCGTCTTGCGGGCGTCCTCGATCGCGTCCATGAAGGCGCGCTCGTCGATGCCGCGCCGGGTGGAGGAGAACGGGGTGATGGTCAGCTCGGCGTACCGCACCTGCTGCCGGGCCAGGTCCCGGGCCACCTCGTACGTCAGCAGCCGGACGTCCTCCGGGGTGCGGATGAGGTCGACCACGGACAGGTACACGTCGATGAAGTGGGCGAAGTCCGTGAACGTGAAGAAGTCGGCCAGGGCCTCGGGGTCGGTGGGCACCTTGGAGTCGGGGTGACGCGCGGCCAGCTGCGAGACGATCCGGGGAGAGGCGGAGCCGACGTGATGGACGTGCAGTTCGGCCTTGGGCAGCCCGGCGATGAAGGCGTGCGGGTCACGGACGCCGGCTGCGGCACGCTGGTGGTGATGGTCGGTCAAGGGTTCCTCCCCGGGAACGGCGCCCCGGACCTGCGGTCGGCGGAGCGCGGGTGATCGGCTGATCGATGACTCGGGATCATCGTAGGCCGGGCACACGGGGGGACGCCCGCGGATTCCGTTCCACGGCGGGCGTCCGGCGGCGGGCGGCGGGACAGGGCGGAAATGGCGGGCGACGAGAGTGCGGATGCGGCGGGCAGGCGACGGGGCGGGGTCGACACGGCGGGGCGGGCGGACGCGGCAGCCAGGGATGCCGAGGTACCCCCGCGCCCCCTGATCCTGGGCCGTAGCATGACGGAACGTTCGAACGAGGGGACCCCACGCATGTCCGACGCCGTGCCGCCGCCGCACTCACCGGAGAACCTCCCTGCGGAGGGGGCGACTTCCGGGGGAGAGGCCGTCGGTGAGGGCCCCGCGAACGGCACGCCGGCGCGGGTCCCGCTGGACAAGGCCCCGGCCGACTCAGGCTCCGGCTCCGGCAGCACGGCAGGTTCCGGTGCCGCGCCCGGCCCCGAGGTGAGCCCCGAGTTCGATCCCTGGGCGCCCCCGGCAGACGATGCCCCGGGCCCCCGCACAAGGACCGGCGGCCCCGGCAACACGGTGTTCTGGAGCAACAGCGGTACGACGCCACCGCCCCCCTCCGTCCACACTCACCCGACGGCGACCTCGATGCCGGCGGCCGGCCCGCCCCCGGCGAGCGCCCAGCCCTGGGCCAACCCCTTTGCCCCGCCGGGCGGTTCCGCGCCCGGCACCCCGCAGGACAACCCCTTCGCACCCCCCGCCTCGCACGCCTCCTTCGCCCAGCCCGCCGCTCCCGGCGAGCCCGTGCCCCCGCCGCCGATAGCCCCCGACGGTCCTGGACAGTCCCCGTACAGCTACCCGGGCCAGAGCTCGGGCCCGGCCTGGGGCGCCCCGCCGCAATCCGGATACGCAGGACCGGGCCCCGGGTATCCCGCACCCCCGATGTACAACGGCGGCCCCGGCTACGGCTGGGCCCCCGTGGCACCCCAGCCGAGCAACGGGATGGGTACCGCAGCCCTAGTGGTCGGCATCATCGCGCCCGTGCTCTTCTGCATCTGGCCGGTGGCGATCATCCTGGGCATCCTCGCCGTGATCTTCGGCATGATCGGCCGTGGGAAGGTCCGCCGAGGCCAGGCGACCAACGCGGGCCAGGCGCTGGCCGGGATCATCTGCGGTGCCGTCGGCATCGTCATCGCCACGGTGTTCGGCGTGCTCGTCATCATGTACCCATAGGACAGCGATTCGAGCTCCGTGGACGACTGCCCCACCTTTCTCACCCTGGCCGCGCGGCCTCACCAGCAGGCCTAGGACGGCCGATCATGCCGCAGACGCGGGGTGGCCGTGACATCAGCCGCTGCGCGGCGGGCGCACATCTGCCGCGTTGTCGTCGGTTGCCGACTCCCCCACGCTCGGCTGCGCTCGCGCGGGGGGACCCCATCCCCCCGCTCACCGGCGCTCCAAGGTCCCGCCCCTTTCCTGCGACCTGATCGGCCGGACAGGTCCTAGGCGCTCCGCAGGCGGGCAGGGCGCGCCCGAAGGGGCGCGGGGCCGTATCGATCTTGCGGCTCCGCCACGGGGCGCGAGCCCCCACCGGCCCGCAGTCAAAGAACCGCCTACCCAGCGGAGCGCAACCGCTCCCGCGCCACCATCAGCGCGAACCCCAGCAGGTTCGGCCCCCGCCACCGCGCGGGATCCATCGCCGCCTCGTCGTCCGCGGCGAGGCCGATGCCCCACACGCGGTCCATGGGACTCGCCTCCACCAGCACCCGGTCACCCGTGCCCAGCAGAAACCCCCGCAGGTCCGCATGGGCGGCGAACTTGTGGACGCTGCCCTCGACCACGATGCCGAACCGCTCGCGCTCCCATACGGCCTCGTCGAAGCCGCGCACGAGCCGCCCGGCCTTCTTGGCCAGCGCCGGGTTCGGCGCGGTGACCGCCCGGAGTTCCGCCTCCGCGTCCTCGAACAGGCGGGCCTTGGCGGCCATCATCCAGTGCTCGGCCGTCGCGTACTCCACCCCCGCGACCGAGAACGCGGACGGCCACCACTGGCTGAGACAGCTCGCCCCCACCCGGCCGTCCGGAAATGGCCGGTGTCCCCAGAAGTGCAGGTACTTGACCTTCGCCCCCGCACGGACTTCCCTGGTCAGAGTCTCGAATGAGTCGATCTGCCCCGACTTCCCCATGATTTTCCCCATGCACGCGAGTCTGGCATCCACCACTGACATCGCGTCCTGCCTTTTCCCGTCCGGCTCGACACCTGGTCGACAGATTCCGTCGCGTAACCAAAAGGCAACAACGGAATCACTTGTTGGAGTCACCCTGTTCTGTCAGGATCGGCACTCAAATCGACCTGAAGCTACGTTGACATCCGCAGCACGGGCAGGGCGACGGAGGAGACCGACATGCACAATCCGGGCCATCGCTTCCCGGCCGAGGAGCGCCTCGCGGCCGGCGCGCAGTACATCGCGGGCCGCCCGGCCCACGGCACCTCCGGCCGTACGCACGCCGTCGTCGACCCCGCCACCGGCGACGAGGTCTACACGTACGAGCTGGCCGGCCGTGACGACGTGGACGCCGCTGTCGCCGCCGCCCGCGAGGCGTTCCCGGGCTGGGCCGGAGCCACCCCGGGCGAGCGTTCCGACGCGCTGCACCGCTTCGCGGCCGTCCTCGCCGAGCGCGCCGAGGAATTCGCCCGCGCCGAGTCCCTCCAGTGCGGCAAGCCGCTCAAACTGACCCGCGAGTTCGACGTGCCGGGCACGATCGACAACACCGCGTTCTTCGCCGGCGCCGCCCGGCACCTGCAGGGGCAGTCGGCCGGGGAGTACTCCGGCGACCACACCTCGTACGTCCGCCGGGAACCCCTCGGGGTCGTCGGCTCCATCGCGCCCTGGAACTACCCCCTCCAGATGGCCGCCTGGAAGATCCTTCCGGCGATCGCGGCCGGCAACACGATCGTGCTCAAGCCCGCCGAACTCACCCCGCTGACCTCCCTCCTCTTCGCCGAGGCGGCCACCGTGGCCGGGATTCCCGACGGGGTCGTCAATATCGTCACGGGGACCGGGGTGGTGGCCGGTGAGCGTCTCGTCGGGCATCCCGATGTCGCCATGACGTCGTTCACCGGGTCCACCGCCGTAGGCAAACGCGTCTCCGAGGTCGCCACGGCCGCCGCCACCGTCAAGCGGCTCCACCTGGAGCTGGGCGGAAAGGCGCCCTTTGTCGTCTTCGACGACGCCGATCTCGACGCGGCCGTCAACGGCGCTGTCGCGGGCGCCCTCATCAACACCGGGCAGGACTGCACGGCCGCCACGCGCGCGTACGTGCAACGGCCGCTGTACGAGGAGTTCGTCGCGAGAACGGCCGCCCTCATGGAGAGCGTCCGGCTCGGTGATCCGTTCGCCGCGGGCACCGACCTCGGGCCGCTCATCTCGCACGCGCAGCGCGACCGGGTCGCCGGTTTCGTCGAACGGGCGCGTGCCTACGCGCGCGTGGTGACCGGCGGCGAGGCTCCCCAGGGGGAGCTGAAGAACGGCGCCTACTACCGGCCCACCCTGGTCGCCGACGCCGCCCAGGACAGCGAGATCGTCCAGTCCGAGATCTTCGGCCCGGTACTTGTCGTACTGCCCTTCGACAGCGACGACGAGGGCATCCGGCTCGCCAACGACACGCCCTACGGGCTCGCGGCCTCCGCCTGGAGCCGGGACGTCTACCGGGCGAACCGCGCCACCCGCGAGATCAAGGCGGGCTGTGTGTGGGTCAACGACCACATTCCGATCATCAGTGAGATGCCCCACGGGGGATACAAGGCGTCCGGCTTCGGCAAGGACATGTCTGCGTACTCGTTCGAGGAGTACACGCAGATCAAGCACGTCATGTTCGACAACACTGCGGTTGCCCGGAAGGACTGGCACCGCACGATCTTCGGGGACCGCTGACAGGACCACAGGCCGACCGACCAGCGGCCGCACACCCTCCCGAAAGGGCATCACGCGCATGGAGAAGTACGAGCCCGACCGCCTTTCCCCGGCCCAGTTGGCCGCCATGCGGCGCAGCTTCCGAAGTGGCAGGGCCGCCCTGACGCGCCGGTCGCTGCTGCGCGCCTCCGCGGGCGGCGCGCTCGTGGCCGGCGGCCTCGGCGCGCTGACCGGCTGCGGTATCCCCGCGGCCGGCAAGACCGCGGGCGGCGTCTCCGCGGACGACCACTCGGCCAAGGAGAAGACCGTCAACTTCTCCAACTGGACCGAGTACATGGACGTCGACGAGAGCGAGAAGCACCATCCGACGCTCGACGCGTTCACCGAGCGGACCGGCATCAAGGTCAAGTACACCGAGGACATCAACGACAACGTCGAGTTCTTCGGCAAGATCAAGCCGCAGCTCGCGGCGGGCCAGGACACCGGCCGGGACATCATCGTCCTCACCGACTGGCTGGCCGCCCGGCTGATCCGCCTCGGGTGGGTCCAGAGACTGGACCCGTCGAACCTCCCGCACGCCTACGCGAACCTGTCGCAGCAGTTCCGTACCCCCGACTGGGACCCGGGCCGCGCCTACTCGTATCCCTGGCAGGGCATCTCGACGGTCATCGCCTACAACAAGAAGGCGCTCGACGGCGTCGAGGTGAAGTCGGTCTCCGACATGCTCGACAACCCCAAGCTGAAGGGGCGCGTCGGGTTCCTCTCCGAGATGCGCGACAGCATCGGCATGACCCTGCTCGACATGGGCAAGGACCCGGCGAAGTTCACCGACGACGACTACGACGCGGCGATCGCCCGCCTTCAGAAGGCCGTCGACAAGGGCCAGATCCGGCGCTTCTCCGGCAACGACTACACCGCGGACCTCACATCCGGCGACTTCGCGGCCTGTATCGCCTGGGCCGGGGACGTGGTCCAGCTCAAGGCGGACAGCCCGGACATCGACTTCGTCATCCCGGACAGCGGCTACATGACGTCGAGCGACAACATGCTGATCCCCAACAAGGCCCGCCACAAGACGAACGCCGAGCGGCTCATGGACTACTACTACGAGCCCGAACCGGCCGCCCAACTGGCCGCCTACATCAACTACGTGTGTCCCGTCGACGGAGTGAAGCCCTACCTCGCGAAGATCGACGAGTCGGCGGCGGACAACCCGCTGATCATTCCGGACGCGGCGATGGCCGCGAAGTCCCGGGCGTTCAGGTCGCTGAGCCAGAAGGAAGAGACGGCCTACGAGGGCCAGTTCGCCAAGCTCACCGGCGCGTAGCCGAATCGTTCCGCTCCGCCGCTGCCCTGCGGAACGCCTGCCCACGGCCTCGCGACAGCCCCTCCGACTCTCCCCAGGGACCCACACCATGACCAGCACAGACCGCACAGACCACGGCGGCGACGTCCGTCTCTCCGGGATCAGCAAGAACTACGGCTCCTTCACCGCCGTACACCCCCTCGACCTCACCGTCCCGCAGGGCTCCTTCTTCGCTCTGCTCGGCGCCTCCGGCTGCGGGAAGACGACCACCCTGCGGATGATCGCGGGCCTGGAGGAACCTTCCTCCGGCACCGTCTTCCTCGGCGACCAGGAGGTCACGAACCTGCCGCCCTACAAGCGGCCGGTGAACACGGTCTTCCAGTCCTACGCCCTCTTCCCGCACCTGGACATCTTCGAGAACGTCGCCTTCGGTCTGCGCCGGCGCGGCATCAAGAGCGTGAAGAAGCAGGTCGGGGACATGCTGGAGCTCGTGCAGCTGGGCGAGCAGGCGCGCAAGAAGCCGCACCAGCTCTCCGGCGGCCAGCAGCAGCGCGTCGCCGTGGCCCGCGCGCTGATCAACACCCCCAGGGTGCTGCTCCTCGACGAGCCGCTCGGCGCCCTCGACCTCAAACTGCGGCGCCAGATGCAGCTGGAGCTGAAGCGCATCCAGACCGAGGTCGGCATCACGTTCGTCCATGTCACGCACGACCAGGAGGAGGCCATGACGATGGCCGACACGGTCGCCGTGATGAACGGGGGCCGGGTCGAGCAGCTCGGGTCGCCCGCCGACCTCTACGAGAACCCGCACACCACCTTCGTCGCCAACTTCCTCGGCACCTCCAACCTCATCGAGGCCGAGGTGGACTCCAAGAGCGGCGACGAGATCGTCCTCAAGGCGGGCGGCGGCAAGCTCCTGCTCCCCGAGGCGCGCTGTTCCGCGCCGACCAGGACGGGCGGGAAGGTGCTGGTCGGGGTCCGCCCCGAGAAGATCTCCCTCACGCACGCGGACGACGCCGGCGACATCCCGGCCGGCCGCAACCGCATCACCGGCAAGATCGCCGACAGCAGCTTCATCGGCGTCTCCACGCAGTACGTCGTCGACAGCCCCGTCTGTCCCGAGTTCGAGGTGTACGTCCAGAACATCGACCGCGACGCCCGGCTGACCCCCGGCGCCGACGTCGTCCTGCACTGGAACCCGGCGCACACCTTCGGGCTGGACGCGGACCAGGACATCGACGCCGGAGTCGAGACGGTCGACGAGGAGGCGGCCGCCTGATGGCCACCGTCGCTCCCGAGGCGCCCCCTCTGGCGCCCGCCCCGACCCGGAAGCCCTCGCGCAGGAGGGGCCGCTGGACGCCGTACTGGCTGCTCCTGCCCGGCCTGCTCTGGCTGTTCGTGTTCTTCGCGCTGCCGATGGTCTACCAGGCCTCCACGTCCGTGCAGACGGGCTCCCTGGAGGAGGGCTACAAGGTCACCTGGCACTTCGCGACCTACTGGGACGCGCTGTCCGGCTACTGGCCGCAGTTCCTGCGCTCGGTGCTGTACGCCGGTGCCGCGACGATTCTGTGCCTGGTCCTCGGCTATCCGCTGGCGTATCTGATCGCGTTCCGCGCGGGACGCTGGCGCAACCTGATCATGATCCTGGTCATCGCGCCGTTCTTCACCAGCTTCCTGATCCGTACGCTCGCCTGGAAGACGATCCTCGCGGACGGCGGCCCGGTCGTCGGCGCCCTCAACTCGCTGCACGTCCTGGACGTCACCAGCTGGCTCGGCATCACGGCGGGCGACCGGGTACTGGCCACGCCGCTCGCGGTGGTGTGCGGTCTGACGTACAACTTCCTCCCGTTCATGATCCTTCCGCTCTACACCTCACTCGAGCGCATCGACGGACGGCTGCACGAGGCGGCCGGCGACCTGTACGCCAGGCCGTTCACGACCTTCCGCAAGGTCACCTTCCCGCTGTCGATGCCGGGTGTCGTCTCGGGCACGCTCCTCACGTTCATCCCGGCGAGCGGCGACTACGTCAACGCCGATCTGCTCGGCTCGACGGACACCCGCATGATCGGAAACGTCATCCAGACGCAGTTCCTGCGCATCCTCGACTATCCGACGGCCGCCGCCCTCTCCTTCATTCTCATGGCGGCGATCCTCGTCATGGTCACCCTGTACATCCGTAAGTCCGGGACGGAGGACCTGGTTTAAATGGCCTTCGTGAATTCGATCGGACGCTGGCTCAAAAGCCATTTCGTAGTCATCGCGGGACTCGTCACCCTCGGCTATCTGCTGCTCCCGAACGTCGTTGTCACGGTGTTCTCCTTCAACAAGCCGAAGGGCCGCTTCAATTACGCGTGGCAGCAGTTCTCGACGGACGCCTGGCGCGATCCCTGCGGGGTCGCCGGCCTGTGCGGCTCGCTCTCGCTCAGCCTCCGGATCGCCTTCTGGGCGACCATCGGAGCGACCGTCCTGGGCACGATGATCGCCTTCGCGCTGGTGCGGTACCGCTTCCGCGCGCGGGGGGCCGTCAACTCCCTGATCTTCCTCCCCATGGCGATGCCCGAGGTCGTCATGGCGGCCTCGCTGCTCACCCTGTTCCTCAACCTGGGCGCCCAGTTGGGCTTCTGGACCATCCTGATCGCCCACATCATGTTCTGCCTCAGCTTCGTCGTCGTCGCCGTGAAGGCCCGCGTGATGTCGATGGACCCGCGACTGGAGGAGGCCGCCCGGGACCTCTACGCGGGGCCGATCCAGACCTTCGTCCGCGTCACGCTGCCCATCGCGGCCCCCGGGATCGTCGCGGGCGCGCTGCTCGCCTTCGCGCTCTCCTTCGACGATTTCATCATCACCAATTTCAACGCGGGATCGACCGTCACCTTCCCCATGTTCGTCTGGGGCTCGGCACAGCGCGGAACGCCCGTTCAGATCAATGTCATCGGCACGGCCATGTTCCTTGTCGCCGTACTGTTCGTGCTGACCGGAATGGTCATCGGTAATCGCCGCAACAGGCAAAAGGCATAACCGGATAAACCCTGTAGGGAGTTGACATCATGGCCCCGAGCGCCATGAGCATGTGGACCAGGTCTCTTTCCGAAGCCCAGCCGGGCGCGTACTGGCTGGACGACCCCGCCAAGCCGCGCCCCGAACCCGCCCTCACCGGCGCCGAGAACTGCGACCTGCTGGTGGTGGGCGGCGGCTACAGCGGACTGTGGACCGCGCTGATCGCCAAGGAGCGCGACCCGCAACGCGACGTCGTACTCGTCGAGGGCCGCGAGGTGGGCTGGGCCGCCTCCGGCCGCAACGGCGGCTTCTGCGCGGCCTCCCTCACCCACGGCCTGGCCAACGGCCTCGCCCGCTGGCCGGAAGAGATCCACCGGCTTGAGGAACTCGGCGCCCGGAACCTGGACGAGATCGAGAAGTCGGTCGCCCGGCACTCCCTCGACTGCGACTTCGAACGCACCGGTGAGATCGACGTCGCCACCGAACCGCACCAGGCCGCCGAACTCCGCGCCTGGCACGAGGAGTCGACGGACAAGGGCCTCGCGACCGGCACCGAGTTCCTCGACACCGAGGCGGTACGGGACCAGGTCGCGTCCCCCACCTTCCTGGCCGGCCTGCACGACCGCACCGGCGTCGCGCTGCTCAACCCGGCGAAACTGGCCTGGGGTCTGAAAAGGGCCTGCCTGCGCCTGGGCGTCCGCGTCTACGAGCACACCCCCGCCCTCACCCTGCGGCCGTACGGTGCCGGAATGGCCGTACGCACCCCCTACGGCTCGATCCGCGCCCGCCGGATCGCGCTCGGTACGAACATCTTCCCGAGCCTGGTGAAGCGGGTACGGGCGTACACCGTCCCCGTCTACGACTACGCGCTGATGACCGAACCGCTGAGCGAGGCGCAGCTCGCCGACATCGGCTGGCGCAACCGCCAGGGCCTCGGGGACAGCGCCAACCAGTTCCACTACTTCCGGCTGAGCGCCGACAACCGCATCCTCTGGGGCGGCTACGACGCGATCTATCCGTACGGCGGCCGGGTGCGCGCCGAGTACGACGACCGCCCGGAGACCTACGCCAAGCTGGCCGGCCACTTCTTCACCTGCTTCCCCCAGCTGGAGGGCGTCCGCTTCACCCACGCGTGGGGCGGCGCGATCGACACCTGTTCGCGCTTCTCGGCGTTCTTCGGCACCGCGCACGGGGGCCGGGTGTCATACGCGGCGGGGTACACCGGCCTCGGCGTCGGCGCCACCCGCTTCGGTGCGGACGTGATGCTGGACCTGCTGGCGGGGGAACGCACGGAGCGAACGTCGCTGGCGATGGTCCGCAAGAAGCCGCTGCCTTTTCCTCCGGAGCCGTTCGCGTGGACGGGGATCGCGCTGACGAAGTGGTCGTTGGCGCGGGCCGATGCGAACGGGGGTCGCCGGAACCTGTGGCTGAGGGCGATGGATCAGTTCGGGTTGGGATTCGACAGTTAGCAGCTTGTATGTTCGCTGCGGGCTGGTGGGGGCTGGTCGCGCCCCGCGGCGGAGCCGCAAGATCGATACAGCCCCGCGCCCCTTACAGGGCGCGTGAGGCGCCGTAGTGATCCACGGCGTACGCCAGCTCAATGATCGTGACCTGATTCACTGCCAAGAAGTAGCGGAACCCGCGTAATGCCCCGAGGGAACTGCCCTCTCTCTCGTGAACGCGACCAGCGTTCACGAGCGAAAGGGAGGACCCCTCATGACTGGGGCGAAAACGGCGGTCGAGTGGCTGGCGTCCGTTGCTCCGGACCCCGAGGCCTGCCGCTGGGAATGGGAGCGCAATCCCCTCGGGATCGCGCTGCTGCCGGCCGGCAGGGCCTGGGACGTACTGATCCTGCCGGGTGAACTCGGCTATCCCACCCTCGATGTCCTCACCCGCGTCATCGACCAGCTCGGTCCGGTACTCGTCGACTTCGGCGACTCCCGGATGGGGTTCTTCGTGCCGCCGGGCACCGCGGCCAGGTGGCTGGGCACGGGGGTGCGGTCGGCGGGGAGCGGCACCTGGATCGTCGTGCCGTATCCGGGCCGCTCCACCGGAGGCGTCCGCTGGCTGATCCCGCCGGACGGCTCCGGCACCCTCACGGACCCGGCACTCCTCGAACTGGCCATGCACGAGGCGGCGGCGGGTCTGGCGACCGACGAAGACAGGTGATGTCCGAGAATCTCGCGGTTCCCACGATCTCCGCGTGACCACGCTCTCGTCGGCCGTCCGTGCGGTCGACGCGAACGGTGGGCACGTGGTGCTCAGGTGTGCCGCTCGGTCAGCGGGCCCGGCGACGGCGGAGGAGCCGCGGCAGAATCAGCAGCGCAGCGCACAGACACCAGCTCGCCACCACGTCCAGCGGCCAGTGGAAGCCGCGGACGACGAGTCCGACCGCGACGGCGGCATTGAGAGCGAGGCAGCTGGTCAAGAGGAGTCGACGGGCGTACGTACGACGCAGCCACGGCAGCAACAGCAGCGTGGCGGAGCCATAGGCGACGACGGCCGTCGCGGTGTGGCCGGAGGGGTAGAACCCGGTGCCGGGGCCCATGACCGGCGGCCCGGACCGGGCGACGAGCTCCTTTATCGGGACGACGATCGCCGGTACGGCCGCCATCAGCAGGCCCGCGCCGACCGGTTCCCGCCACCAGCGCTCCGTGCCCGCCCGACGCGCCCGCAGACCGACGTACACCGAGGCGACCAGCAGGACGGGAACGGCGACCGTGATGTTGCCGAGGTCGGCGAGGAGTTCCCAGCCGCGGGCCGGGTGGACCAGGGAGTCGCTGAGGCGTTCGTCCGCGCGGGCGAGGGGGCCGTGGACGGCGACCTGCCAGGTGATCAGCGCGAAGAGGAGGACCGCGAGGGTCAGGACCGCGAGGAGATTCCGAGAGGTCGGCCATCCCGAGGCAGGGGGGGTAGCTTCGGGATGGCCGATCAGATCGGATCGTCGCACGCCCCGGGGGGTTTGGGGCGGGCGACTGTCCGATCGGTGAGGAGACCCGGAGCCGGAAGCTCCGGTTGTGTGCGCGAGGGCACGACCGGATCGAAGCTGGGGAGGCCCCGACCAGGCACCACCCACAGTTTCCTGAGGGCGGGGTGTATCTCTCATCTGGAGAGAACCTACGGCAGGGGAGGGGGCGGAGACAGGCCGAACGGCATCCCGCCATCCACCTCGCACACCTTCTTCACACGCTCTGACGGTGCCCGCACAGGCCCGGAAAAAAGCGGAATCCGAACCGGTCGGCTGGTACGAACGAGGGGCGCGTACGGGCGGCGGAGGGCCGGGCGTACGTCAGATGCTGGTGAAGGCCTGCTCGATGATGTCGAGGCCCTCGCTCAGGAGGTCCTCGCCGATGACGAGCGGAGGCAGGAAGCGGAGGACGTTGCCGTAGGTGCCACAGGTAAGGACCACCAGACCCTCCTGATGGCAGGCCTTGGCGAGCGCGGCGGTCGCCTCCGGGTGGGGCTCCTTGGTGGTGCGGTCCTTGACCAGTTCGATGGCGATCATGGCGCCGCGCCCGCGGATGTCACCGATGACCTCGTACTTCTCGGCCATGGCGGACAGCCGCGCCTTCATGACGGACTCGATGTGCCTGGCGCGGGCGTTGAGGTCGAGTTCCTTCATGGTCTCGATCGAGCCGAGCGCACCCGCACAGGCGACCGGGTTTCCGCCGTACGTTCCACCGAGGCCGCCCGCGTGCGCGGCGTCCATGATCTCGGCGCGCCCGGTGACGGCGGCGAGCGGCAGCCCGCCCGCGATGCCCTTCGCGGTGGTGATCAGATCGGGCACGATGCCCTCGTCCTCGCACGCGAACCACTGTCCCGTACGGCAGAACCCGGACTGGATCTCGTCGGCGACGAAGACGATGCCGTTGTCGGCGGCGAACTGGCGGATCGCCGGCAGGAACCCCTTCGCCGGTTCGATGAAGCCGCCCTCGCCGAGCAGCGGCTCGATGATGATCGCGGCGACGTTGTCCGCCCCGACCTGCTTGCTGATCTGGTCGACGGCCTGCGCGGCGGCCTCGGGACCGGCGTTCTCCGGCCCGGTCGGCCACCGGTAGCCGTAGGCCACCGGTACGCGGTACACCTCGGGCGCGAACGGCCCGAACCCGTGCTTGTACGGCATGTTCTTGGCGGTGAGGGCCATGGTGAGGTTCGTACGCCCGTGGTACCCGTGGTCGAACACGACCACGGCCTGCCGCTTGGTGTACGCCCGCGCGATCTTCACCGCGTTCTCGACGGCCTCGGCACCGCTGTTGAAAAGGGCGCTCTTCTTGGCGTGATCGCCCGGCGTCAGCTCGGCGAGCGCCTCGGCGACCTCGACGTATCCCTCGTACGGCGTGACCATGAAACAGGTGTGCGTGAAGTCGGCGAGCTGGGCCGTCGCCCGGCGTACGACGGCTTCGGCGCTCGCACCGACCGACGTGACGGCGATACCCGATCCGAAGTCGATCAGCCGGTTGCCGTCGACGTCCTCGATGATCCCGCCGCCCGCGCGCGCGGTGAAAATGGGGAGCACCGAGCCCACCCCGGCCGCGACCGCGGCGAGGCGTCGGGCCTGGAGTTCCTGCGACTTCGGTCCGGGGACGGCGGTGACGAGGCGGCGCTCCTGCGGGAGGGAGGTCATGAGGGGGCTCCTGGGGGCGAGACGGAGGCGGGTCTTTTGTCCGCACCTTTCTCCGCAGGCTAGGCCTGGGCGGTGGGGGCGGGCATGCACCGTTTGGGAGCGGTGGAGGCGTGTCGTTGTCCTTGGTGGACAGAGGGACGTCCCGTGCGCGGCAGGGTCCGCCCTGCGAGGTCGGCCCGGTAAGCGGTGAACTCCCCTTACGGGGGCGTTAGATTGACCGTTGTTGACTGATGGCGGACGGAACGGCTGGTCAGGGGGCAAGGCGATGGACAGCGACGGGACGCAGGACGCGCGGGGTACGCATGCGAACCCTGTGCCGCGTCCGGCGGGGCCGCCGGGGGTGCCCCCGGTGCCGCCTCGGCCCGCGCGGGCGCCGCGGCCGGTCGAGCAGGGGGGCCCGGGGAGCGGGCAGCCGCGTGTCTCTGTCGGCGAGTGGCTCAACGAGGTCCGGCCGGAGGCCAAGCCCGGGATCTGGCGGTACGGGTACCGGCTGCCGAAGCGCGCCCAGGCGGCGGAACGGCTCTCCCCGGTCACTGTCGTCGGGTTGCTGGTGCCGCTCGTCGTGGGGTTGTTCCTGTGGTCCGTGTGGCGGCAGGGCGCGATGCCGTACCAGTGGGTGCTGCTGAAGCTGTTCACGCCGGACGACTGGTGGTACGGCGGCACGGTCTCGCCCAAGGGGTGGGAGGGCGACGCGGCCGTCCTCGTCTACAACGGGGTCTTCTTCCTCGTACTGCTGTACGGGATGGGACGGCTGGGCAGTTGGCCCGACATCGCCCGTCATTTCGTCGGACACAGGCCTCAGCCCGCTCGCGCTCTGCTCGCGGCGCTCGGCGCTCTCGTCACGCTGAGTTTCGTGTTCCCGAACGCCTTTCCCGGTGTCGGCTGGGACGCCCTGCCGATCGTCGACGCGGTCGTCGCCCTCGTCGCGCTGGTCTCCGGCGGCTTTGATGTGTTCGGGTCGACCGTCTTCAAGGTCGGCCTCTACACCGTCATCACCCTGCTCGTCGTCTGGCCGTTCGCCCGGATCGGTGGCTGGTGGGCGTACGTGAAGGAGCGCATCGCCGCGCGCAAGGCCGCCGCCGGGCCGACCGGGCCCGCGCCCGCCGACCGGCCCCGCGAACAGTGGCCCGACCTCCGGGAGGCCGGTCAGTACGAGGCCGCCGAGCTGCTCACCGCCGAGGTGAGCGGCGGTCGTATGAACGACGTGGACTGTGCCCGGGTCGAGCACGCGTGGACGCTCGCCAGGCGGGACGGGCTGCTCGCGGGCTTCCGGGACACCGTGCTGCGGCAGGGTGCGGCGGCCTGGGTCCACCCCTCCGGGGCACGGGACCTGGCCCGGCGTACCGCGCATCACGACCTGTCCGCGGGGCAGGTGCGCATCGGGCGGTGGGTGGCGGCGGAGCGGGCCCCGCTCGCCTATCACGGCGCCGGGGCGGCGCTCGGGCCGGAGGTGCTGGGCACCTCGTTGCTCGCGGTCGGGCCGCCCGGCTCGGGCAAGACACGGCAGCTCATCGAACCGGTGACCGAGGCGCTGGCCCTGCGGGCGCTCACCGGACAGGGCGCCTTCGTCGCGGTCTCCGCGCCGGGGACGCCGCTCGCCGCCGACTCGGCGTTCGACGTCGTCGTACGGATCGGGGACCGCGACTCGGTCCACGACCTGGACCCGTACGCCGACTCCGACGACCCCGACGAGGCGGCCGCCTTCCTCGCCGAGGCCCTGGTCGGTGACCTCGACACCGTCGGCACCGAGAGCGCTGCCACCGCGCTCGCCCAGGTACTCGGACCGTACCGGGCGGCGTACGGCGGCTTCCCGGCCCTGCCGGTGCTGAGGGAGCTGCTGGAGAGCGAACCGGCGGTGCTGTCCGCCCTGCGCGACGCCCTGGCCGGGGAGGAGTTCAGCGTCATGCGGCGCGAACTCGACGTACGCATCCGGCAGGCGGCGAGCCCCGCGGACGTCGGCCGGGCCCTCGCCGACCGGCTCGCGCTGCTCAACCGGCCCGTCTTCGACGGGTTCTTCGGCGCGGGCGGCACCGCGCGCCCCTTCTCCCTGCGCTCCCTCGCCCAGTACCCGCTGCGCGTCCGCATCGACCTGCCCGAGCACGGCCACGAAGAGGCCGCCCGGCTGATCACGCGGCTCGTTCTCGCCCAGTTCTGCGCCGTCGTACGCGACGGGCGGCGCCCCCACTTCGCCTGTCTCGTCCTCGACGACGCCACCGGGACGGTCACCGCCGGTTCGGTACGCCGTATCCAGCGGCTGCGCTCCCAGAACGCGGGCGTCGTCCTCGCCCTGCGGACCGTCGGCGACGTCCCGGAGGCGCTGCACGGGCCGCTGTACGGTGCCGTCGGCTGCCGGATGGCGTTTTCCGGCGTGACGACCTGGGACGGTGGCCGTTTCGCCCAGGCCTGGGGCACGGCCTGGGTGGAGACACGGGACGTGGCCAAGCACACGGTCTTCGCGGACCAGCCGATGACCCGGGCCATCCACGCCCTGCGCAAGCTGGTCACCGGCAAGGCCGTCACGACCGACGCCGTGACCGTACGTACGGTCGAACGGGAGCGCTGGTCGGCGTCCGAACTGGCGCACGAGGTGCCGCCGGGTCACGCCGTGCTGTCCCTGACCACGGTGGAGGGCGAGCACGCGCCGCCGCTGCTGGTGAACCTGCGGGGCTGAGCCGAGCCGGTCATGCGTACGGTGAGGCAGAATCGGCACAGGCCGTTCATACATGACGGCCAAAGGTTCACGGAGATCACACAGACCTGAAGGCCTCATGCCCCCGACGCTCGCCTCGCTCGTCCACCACTCCACGCTCAAGCTGACCGTGCGGGCGGGCGGGGACCGCCTGGACGTACCCGTGCGCTGGGTGCACGCCAGTGAACTGGCCGACCCCGTCCCCTACATGGAGGGCGGCGAACTGCTCCTGATCACCGCGCTCAAACTGGACGCGGAGGACCCCGAGGCCATGCGGCGCTATGTGAAGCGGCTGGTCGGGGCAGGGGTCGCCGGACTCGGCTTCGCCGCCGGGGTCAACTACGAGGAGATCCCGAAGGCGCTGGTGGAAGCGGCTGAGCATGAGGGGCTTCCGCTCCTCGAAGTCCCCCGCCGCACGCCCTTCCTCGCCATCAGCAAGGCGGTTTCCGCGGCCATCTCCGCCGACCAGTACCGGGCGGTCACGGCCGGATTCGCGGCGCAGCGGGAGCTGACCCGGCAGGCCCTGAGCCACGGCCCCGAGGGGCTGCTCGCCGCGCTCGCCTCCCAGGTCGACGGCTGGGCCGCGCTGTACGACGCCTCGGGCGCCGTCGTCGCCACCGCGCCCGAGTGGGCCGGACGGCGCGCCGGGCTGCTCACCGCCGATGTGGAGCGGCTGCGGGAGCGGCCGGCGCCGGCGAGTGCGGTGGTGGGGGGCGCGGAGGACGGCGACGACGACGGGGCCGGGGTCGAGGGCCGTGACCGGGTGGAGCTGCACTCCCTCGGCACCGGGCGCCGCCCGCGCGCCGCGCTGGCCGTGGGTACGGCCGCCGCCCTGGGCACGGCGGAGCGGTACGCCCTCCACTCGGCCATCGCCCTGCTCACTCTGACGACCGAGCGGTCTCGTTCCCTCCAGGCGGCCGAGCAGCGCCTCGGGGCGGCGGTGCTGCGCATGCTGCTGGCCGGCGAACCCGACCACGCGCGCGCTGTCGCCGGGGACCTGTACGGCGAGCTGCTCGACGCACCGTTCCGGATCGTCGTCGCCGAGTCGGCGACGGCGCCGGTGGGAGCGGTGCGGGAGGCCGGAGCGGTGGAGAAACCGACGGCCGGCGCGCTGGTCGCCGCCGACACGAACGGCGATCCGCTGGGCGGGCTCGCCGAGTGCCTGGAATCGGCCGCCGCGCGGGCGGGGGAGGCGGTGCTGGTGGTGCCGGAGGGGGACCGGCTGGTCGTGCTCGCGGTCGACGGGGGTGCGGCGGCGGGGGCCTGCGGGGAGTTCGCGGCGGCCCTGGAGGCGGCGCGGGCGGAGGGGCGGGATCAGGGACAGGGCAGGGTCTCCCGCTCCGCATCTGGTGCTGCCGGTGCTTCTGGTGGCTCCGTTTCGGGCTACGAGGACGAGCTGGTGGTGGGGATGTCGGGGCCGGCGGGGCCGATCGCCGCGGCGGCCGCGTACAAGCAGGCCGAGCAGGCCTTGTCGGTGGCCCGGCGGCGGGGGCGGGTACTGGTGGAGCACGAGCAGCTGGCCGCCGGGTCGGTGGTGCCGTTGCTGGCCGACGACGCGGTGCGGGCGTTCGCGGACGGGTTGCTGCGTCCGCTGTACGAGCATGACGCGACCGGCCGTGGGGATCTGGTGGCGTCGTTGCGGGCGTGGCTCTCGCGCCACGGCCAGTGGGACGCGGCTGCGGTGGACCTCGGTGTGCACCGGCATACGTTGCGGTACCGGATGCGGCGGGTGGAGGAGATCCTGGGGCGGTCACTGGACGATGCGGATATGCGGATGGAGCTGTGGCTGGCGCTGAAGACGACGGCTGCGGCGGGGGAGTGAGTGGGGGTGCGGGTGGGGTTGTTTCGCCCCCGCCGCCCCTACCCGTCCCATCCCTGGGGGCTGCGCCCCCAGACCCCTGCTCCGGCCCTGAACGGGCCTTGTCCTCAAACGCCGGACG
>NZ_JBIRRV010000009.1:16029-394767 GCF_044333925.1 Streptomyces sp. NPDC020898 | reverse complement strand
ACCAGCCGCGACCCACACTGCAGACCCGCCAGCACCAGACCATCAGCAGGTACAAAGCTAGAGATAACACCGTACTAAAGATGAAAACGACCTCTGAGTGTGCGGTTCATAAGGTGGTGTCCGTTTCTGGCTGAGGTGGGAGCAAGGCCGCTGGTGGAGGGTTTGCCGGCTATTGCTTCCTGGCGAAGTTGCCGGTGTCGGCCTCGGTGAGGATCCCGAGTTTGACCAGGCGTTTCAGCTTGGCGCGGGTACCTTCGATGTTCTTCGGCAGCAGTTCGTGGCCGAGGGCTCCGCAGACGTCCTTGGCCCGTAGCGGCCCGGCCGCGTGGTTGAAGGCGGCGAGGATGCGGGGGTAGTCCGGGTGCTCGGGCAGGTCCGGCGCGACGGCTGGGAGCCGGTCGGCGAGGCTGGTGACGGTCTTGCGGGTGATCGTGAGGTGCTCCAGGTGAGTCTCGGCCTCCCGCAACCGGGCCTGCAGGCCGTCGATCTGTGCGCGGAGGTCGTCGGCCAGGGCCCGGGCGGCGTCTTCCTGGAGGTCCAGGGCATCGAGCAGGGGCCGGATGTTCACACTGCCACCGCCTGCGCCGCGGCACAGGCGGTGGCGGTGGCGCTCGCGCCGGTGAGGCGTCGGGTCATGACGTGGGTCATCGCCCGGTAGACGCGGGAGGCGGAAGAGGAGGGACTGTGCTCGTAGTCGCGGACCAAGCACCGGTGCAGGATCAGGATCCCGTAGGTCTGCTCGATCCTCCACCGCTTCGGCTGCGGCACGAACCCCTTGTCCTGCGGGTTGCGTGCGACGATCTCGACGTCAATTCCCAGGCCGACGCCGTGCTCGGCGACCTGGTCCAGCAGGAAGATGCCCGCGGCGTTGTCGTGGCGGGACGTCGACGGCCAGGACGGCGGGGGTGGCCGCGGTCGCGGCGGGAGCGGCGGTGAGACCTGCGACGGCACCTGCGGCAAGGAGTGCGGCCGTCAGAGCAGCCGAGCGGGGCCTGCGGGGGCGGCCGAGCGGTGCGCGTGCGCGCATGGATCCTCCAGGTGGGGGCGGAGACAAGGAACGGATTGCTGAACTCTCAACAACCGCTGTGCACAAGCAGTACCGGAGTTCCGGGCTCCGCGGGATCCCGATTTTCGGTCGTCTTCCTCACCCCACTCCTGCGCCGCCCCCTTGAAACGGCGGGTCACACGGCCGCGGTGTGGGCGGGAGTCTCCGTGTCGGCCGGCGGCTGCTGGGCGGCCTGTCGCTCGGGGCGCCGCAGCATCGTGAAGGCGACGGCGAAGGCGATGACGAGGAGCCCCGCGCCCGTCGCGAAGGCGAGCCGGTAGCCGCCGGTCAGTGCCTCGGCCGCCGTGTGGCCCTCCGCCGCGAGGCTCTCGGTGCGGGAGGCGGCCAGGGTGGACAGAACCGCGACGCCCAGCGCCATGCCGATCTGCTGGGTGGTGTTGAACAGGCCGGACGCGAGACCGGCGTCCTCCTCGCTCGCACCGGACATACCGAGTGTGGTCAGCGCCGGCAGCGCGAGGCCGAAGCCCGCGGCGAGCAGCATGACCGGAAGGAGGTCGACGGCGTAACTGGCCTGCACGGGGACGCGGGCGAGGAGACCGAGGACGCCGATGAGGAGCGCGATGCCCACCAGCAGGACGTTGCGCTCACCGAAGCGGCCGTTGAGGCGGGCGGAGACTCCCAGGGAGACGGCACCGATGACGACGGCTGCCGGGAGCATCGCGAGGCCGGTCTCGGCGGCGCCGTATCCGAGCACCTTCTGGAGGTACAGGGCGACGAGGATCTGGAAGGAGAAGAGCGCGGCGAGCATCAGGATCTGGACCAGGTTGGCTGCGGAGACGCTGCGTGAGCGGAAGATCCGCAGCGGCATGAGGGGGTTCTTCGCTGTGGCCTGACGGACGAGGAACGCGGTGAGCAGTACGGCGGCGAGGGTGCCGAAGCCGAGGGTGCGGCCCGAGGTCCAGCCGTACTCCTCGACCTTGACGACCGTGTAGATGCCGACCATCAGACCGGCGGTGACCAGAACCGCGCCGACGACGTCCGCGCCCGCCTTGAGGCCCAGACCGACGTCAGCGGGCAGGACACGGACGGCGATCGCGAGGACGGCGATGCCGATCGGCAGGTTGATGAAGAAGATCCAGTGCCAGTTGAGCGCGTCGGTGAGCACCCCGCCGAGGACCTGGCCGATGGACGCGCCCGCCGCGCCGGTGAAGCTGAAGACGGCGATGGCCCTGGCGCGCTCCCTGGACTCGGTGAACAGCGTCACGAGGATGCCCAGGCTGACGGCGGAGGCCATCGCGCTGCCGATGCCCTGGAGGAAGCGGGCGGCGACCAGTACGGCGGGCGAGGTGGCCACGCCGGCCAGCAGCGAGGCGGCGGTGAAGACGGTGGTGCCGGCCAGGAACATGCGCCTGCGACCGATCAGGTCGCCGAGCCGCCCGGCCAGCAGGAGCAGGCTGCCGAACGCGATGAGGTAGGCGTTGACGACCCAGCTGAGGCCGGCGGGGGAGAAACCCAGGTCGTTCTGGATGGCCGGCATCGCCACGGTCACGATGGAGCCGTCCAGGACGATCATCAGCATCCCGGTGGCGATGACTCCGAGGGCGAGCTGGCGTGAGCGTTGAGTGGCGGGAGAAGCGGGCGACGGCGCGGAGTCGGATGCGGCAAACATGCGGTCTCTCCTGTCAGTTGGGACGACAAGAAAGACCGTAGCAGATGGTTTTGTTGCAGACTATTTCTTTCGGGCTTACTTTCGCCTACCTGGACTGGCGCGC
The DNA here is from genome assembly GCF_044333925.1 of Streptomyces sp. NPDC020898. Taxonomy (NCBI): domain Bacteria; kingdom Bacillati; phylum Actinomycetota; class Actinomycetes; order Kitasatosporales; family Streptomycetaceae; genus Streptomyces; species Streptomyces sp. NPDC020898. Next base: position 391,989 of record NZ_JBIRRV010000009.1, on the reverse strand, counting down.
CCGGCGCGCGGTGCGTGGGGCCTCGGTGGGGGTTGTCAGGCCGTCCTCGACCAGGTGGTTCAAGGCCCGCAGGAGAACCTTCCTGTCCCCGTCGGGCAGCGCGGCCAGAGCGTCGCGATGCACGCGGTCGACGATCTTCTGGCTCTGCCCGGCGACGCGGGCGCCCTCGTCGGTGACGGCGATGATCCGGGCCCGCCGGTCCGTGCTGGAAGGGCGGCGCTCGGCCAGGCCCGCCTTCTCCAGGGCGTCCACCGTCACCACCATCGTGGTCTTGTCCATGTCGCCGATCTCGGCGAGCTGGATCTGGGTGCGCTCCCCCTCCAGGGCGTGGACGAGCACGCAGTGCATGCGGGCGGTCAGGCCGATCTCCGCGAGGGCGGCGGCCATCTTGCTCCGCAGGACGTGACTGGTGTGGTCGAGGAGGAACGACAGGTCCGGTTCGATGCGTGCGGGCGTCATGGCGGTCATGTCTGCCAGCGTAGAGCAAATCGATCCGAGGTGGATTATCCAGAAGAGGCCTTATCGGCAGCCCCCGTCCTCGTAGCTGTAGCTGAGCAAGTCGAGCCGTCAGTCACTCAGATCCACCCGCACCGTCAGCAGATTCGTCCCCATGGTCCGTACGCCCGTGCTGTTCACGCGCGGCAGGGTGCGCAGGCGGGCGATCGGGTCGTCGTCCGGGAGGAGGACGGCCGTGCCGGAGTGCCACCGGCCGCCGATGCGCACGCGCACGCGCGGGTCCGCCTTGATGTTCCGTACGTAATGGGACTTCTCGCCGAACTCCGAGACCAGCCAGAACGTGTCGCCGATGCGGCGGCCGCCGAGCGGGGTGACGCGGGGGAGGCCCGAGGTGCGGCCCGTGGTCTCCAGGAGGGTCTGGAAGGGGAGGCGGCGGGTGACGGGGTTGCCGATGCGGCGCTGGAAGGTGGTGGCGGCCTTGAACCTGAGCTCAGTGATCTTTGCGAAGCGGGACATGGTGGTCTTGTGCCTCCTGCGTTCGTGCCGCTGCTGTCGCGTGCTCTTGAATGGTCTCCCAGAGGGGCAAGCGCTGGGCGAAATGGGCGGGGCGGTGGCGGGTATGCGTGTGGTGACCTGGAACCTGTGGTGGCGGTTCGGGCCCTGGGAGGCGCGGCAGAAGGCGATTCTCGCTGTGCTGCGGGAGTTGAGGCCGGACGTGGTCGGGCTGCAGGAGGTCTGGGAGTGCGGCGGGGAGAACATGGCCGCCTGGCTCGCCGACGAACTCGGGCTGCACTGGACGTGGGCCCCCTCCGAGGCCCCGGAGCGCTGGCAGCGGCGTATCGGGGGCGCCTCCGACGTCAACGTCGGTAACGCGGTGCTGAGTCGCTGGCCCGTCGTCGAGAGCGAGGCGATGCGGTTGCCGGCGCCGGATGACCTGGACGACGGACGGCTTGCCCTGTACGCCCGGCTCGCCGCCCCCGGCCACCACGTGCCCTTCTTCACCACCCACCTCACCTCCGCGACCCACGCCTCGGCCGTCCGCTGCCAACAGGTCACCGCCCTCGCGGAGTTCGTGGCGAAGAGGCGGGACGGCACCGCCTTTCCGCCCGTCATCACCGGTGACTTCAACGCCTGGCCCGACTCCGACGAGATCCGTCTGCTCGGTGGGTACAAGACCGCGCCGCCCGTCCCCAGGCAGGTCTTCCTCGACGCCTGGGAAGCGGCCGATCCGGCGGCTCCGTCCGCGACTTGGGACGCCGCCAACCCGTACATCGCCGCCGGGTTCAGTCCCAGTGTGCGGATCGACTACGTCTTCGTCGGGCCGCCGGGGCGGGGCGGGCTCGGGCATGTGCGCAAGGTGGAGCGGGCGGGGCACGGACCCAGGGAGGGCATCTGGCCGTCCGATCACGCGGCGGTGGTGGCGGATCTGGCCTCCGCCTGAGCGGCGGTCCGGATCTCGGCCCGCGTCCGGTTACAACCATTGGGCCGCCACAGAGGTCACACCGGTGACAGGAGAGCTTGCGCGAGGACGTGCGTCTTGCGCTGCCAACTTCCCTACACCGGGGGCCATTTCATGAATACCCGCCGAGCTTTGGCGCGCCCTTTTCTGGCGACCGCCGCCGTACTGATCCCCGCGGCGCTGCTGTCCGGAACCGTTGCGCCCACCGCGTTCGCCACAGAGTCGCCGAGTCCGTCGGCCTCGCCGTCGGGGGAGCCCGCGTCGCCGTCTCCCTCCGGCTCGGTGTCGCCGTCGCCGTCTCCGTCCGGTCCGGCGGCCGAGTCGCCTTCGGCGAGCGGTTCGCCGTCGGTGTCCGCCTCCCCGTCCGCCTCCCCGTCCACGTCGCCGGGGCCCACCGACCCTGCGGCCTGCACCGGTGAGAAGAGCGACGAAAACCTGGCCGTCACCACCTCCGGCGACGCCAAGAAAATGCTTCCGGGCGGGAGTTGGCGCAACATCACGGTCAAGGTGGAGAACCGTGCCGACACCGCGTTCAAGGGAGTCGAACTGAGCCTCCACAAAATCGGGTACCTGGACGGGCCCGACTTCCTCCAGGAGATAATGGAGTTCATCAATATCCAGCAGCGGGACGCGAAGACCCGTACGTGGGTGGACGTCCCGTTCGAGGATTTCTGGCAGACCGCCTACCTGCCCGATCTCGACATTGCCGCCCGCAAGACCGTGACTCTCGATCTCCGTATGAGCGTCGACGAGAACATTCCCATGCCCCCTGCCTTTCCCGGCTCGGACTACGTGAAAACCGGCTACATCGGGGGCGGCTCCTTCTGGGCCCGCACCAAGCGCGCCGGCGACGACGGCGTGTGCCTGTACGCCAAGGGCAAGGAGTTGTACTTCGACGTCTACAAGTCCGGAACCGAAACCGGCGAGGGCGGCAGCGGCACCAAGCCGCCGAGCAGCAGTGAGCCCAGCCCCCAGGCCGGCACCACGGCACCCGTGAGCCCGTCCCCCGCAACCACCACCCCCACCGGCGACCTCGCCCACACCGGCTCCTCCTCCGCGCTTCCGGTGATCGCCGGCGTGGGCGCTGTGGCTGTGGGCCTCGGCGCCGGTGCCGTGTACGTCGTACGGCGCCGCAGGTCCGGCACCGAGGCTTCCTGACCGAACCCGACCCGGTTACCTTCCCAGGAAGATCGGGTTCGTGAACGCGGCCAACGCCCCGGGCAGAGGCGCGAGTACGGCCTCGTGCCGCACCTCCGCCCGGACGTACGCCGCGTACTGGGCCGTCGTACGCCACTCCACGACCCCCGAGCCCGCCACCGGCAGGACCGCGCTCGTGAACAGGACGCCCTGGTCCGTCACGAAGCGGACCGTGCAGCGCGGGGCGCCGGACACCTCCAGGCGGACCGTCACCGGGGCGGCCTTGGCGACCTTCAACCGGCCCCCGATGTCCGCGTGTTCGCCCTTCGGGCCGGACGCCGTGAAGGAGAGGGAGACGTTCTTCGACTCGGCGACGTACGACCGACCCGCCCGCAACCCCTCCTGGATCGCCTCCCGGGTCAGGTCGTCGGCCAGGACCACCGTCTGCGGGACGCCGACCGGGTCGGGGTCGCGGTGGGCGTCGCTGTTGCCCATCGCCGGAATCCAGCCGCGGCCCCCGTCATCTTCCTGGTCCCTCTTGCGCACCGAGGCGACCAGCATGCCGTCCCAGTCCGCGAGCGCCACCTCGTCCTCCGGCGAGTAGGCGCCGTTCCACACCTCCACCGCGTCCGCCTCGGCGAAGCCGAACTTCCAGTTGCAGCCGATGCAGGTGGCGTGCGGGTGGGCCGGGACCACCAGGCCGCCCGCCTTCCGGATCTGGCGGGCGTACTTGCCGAAACGGTTGTCGCGGGCCCGGTAGCGCCAGTCGACGAACGTCCCCGGATCGACGCCGAGCGCGACCACGTGACCGTTGCGGGTCGTCACCTCCTCGCCGAGCAGGATGAGGAGGTCGTCGCCTGCCTGGTCGGCCCAATGGGCGTGCGCCGACTGGGTGTTGTGCTCCGAGGAGTTGATGAAGTCCAGGCCCGCCGCCCGTGCCAGGGTCGCCAGCTCGGCCGGGGTGCGGCGGCCGTCCGAGTACCAGGAGTGGAGGTGGCAGTCGCCCCGGTACCAGGCCCGGCCCCGTCCCTTCGCGCGCTCGGGCGGGTAGACCGGCCGGACGGCGGTGCCGGGCTCGCCGTACGTCAGCGTGATGGTGATCTCGTACGAGAGGCCCTGCGGGGAGACCGTGTAGGGGCCCAGCGCGATGTGCCACGTGCCCGCCTTCACCGGGCCGGGGATGTAGCCGGGGGTCGCGTCGTCCGCGCGGACGAAGAACTCCGTGCGGGCGCCGCCCGACCAGCCACGGAAGCCCTTGCCGCCCAGTTCGGTGCCGCGCTGGTCGAAGACGCCGATGTCGAGCGCGTTGCCCGCGGTGCCGGCCGGGACGGGCGGCCGGTCGTAGGTGTACGCGACCCTCAACTCCCGTACGCCGTCCGGGATTTCGACGGGCAGATAGACGAAGTCGGGGGAGCCGGTGGGCAGCGTGCCCCGTACCGTCTTCGTCTCCGTGCCGGGGGCCGCGGCGGCCGGGTTGCCATCGGAGAAGGTCACGCTTCCCAACGTAAGCGCGGCGGCGGCTCCCGTCACGAAGAGGGCGCGTCTGCCGAGGGCGGTTCCGGGGCGGTCGTCTTCGCACATGCTGCTGCTCCCAGGGTGTCGGGGTGTGGCAGGGGTGGCGCGCACAACACTCGTAGCTCGCACAGCTCGTATCCACTCTCGTATCCGGGAGTGAACTCCCGTACAAGGGAGGGGAATCGCCATCTTTCGAATGTGCAGCGCACATCCGTCCCGGAGGTCGCTCGCCAACCAATGCCGACCGGTCGGTATGGACAGACGACGCACCGCCCGGTACAGATATGGGCATGCGCCTAGCCGTCACGATCTTCCTCACCGATGAGACGATCACCCCGACCCGCCTCGCCCGTGAGCTGGAACAGCGCGGGTTCGCCGGGCTGTATCTGCCCGAGCACACGCACATCCCGGTCGAGCGGACGACGCCGTACCCGGCGGGCGGCGACCTGCCGCCCGAGTACGGCCGCACCCTCGACCCCTTCGTCGCGCTCGGCCAGGCCGCCGCCGTCACCGAGCGGCTGGCCCTCGGCACGGGCATCACGCTCGTCGCCCAGCACGACCCGATCGACCTCGCCAAGCAGATCGCGACCCTCGATCACCTGTCCGGCGGACGCTTCACCCTCGGTCTCGGCTACGGCTGGAACGTCGAGGAGGCCGCCGACCACGGGGTGGAATGGCGCACGCGGCGCGAGCTGACCCGGGACCGGATGGCCCTGATGCGCGCCCTTTGGTCGGACGAACCGACCGCGTACGAGGGCGAGTTCGGGAGCGTACGGGCGAGCAGCGCGTATCCGAAACCCGCACAGAAGGCGCGCGGGCCGGTCGTCGGACCGCGGACCCTCATCGGTGGTTCGGCGGGGCCGAAACTGTTCGCCCACATCAGTGAGTACGCCGACGGGTGGCTGCCGATCGGTGGGCGCGGCCTGTCCGAGTCGCTCCCCGTGCTGCGGTCGGTGTGGGCGGACGCGGGCCGCGACCCCGAGGCCCTTCAGATCGTCCCGTACGCCGTTCAGCCCACCCCGGGCAAGCTCGCGCACTACGCGGAGCTGGGCATCGAGGAGGCCGTGGTGCAGCTCCCGCCGGCCGGGGAGGCCGAGGTGCTGGGCCTGTTGGACGGTTACGCGCAGTACCTGTAGCCGCAAGTGCCGCCCTGTGACGTTCGGCACCCAGAACGGACAGGGCGGTCTCTGCAGGACCTGATCACATCGATCGTATGCTCGAAGGATGACGACTCCCGAGACCTCCGGAACCGGCCCCACCGAGCGCCCCGGCGCCACCGGCCCGACCGAGAACTCCATGCGTCGCGCCCTCAAACGCGCCCGTGACGGCGTCGCCCTCGACGTCAGTGAGGCGGCGGTGCTGCTCCAGGCCCGCGGAGAGGCCCTCGACGACCTCACCGCGTCCGCGGCCCGGGTGCGGGACGCGGGGCTGGAGGCGGCGGGCCGCGCCGGCGTCATCACGTACTCGAAGAGCGTCTTCATCCCGCTGACCCGCCTCTGCCGGGACAAGTGCCACTACTGCACCTTCGTGACCGTGCCCGGCAAGCTCCGCCGGGCGGGCCACGGGATGTTCATGTCCCCCGACGAGGTCCTCGACATCGCCCGCAAGGGCGCCGCGCTCGGCTGCAAGGAAGCGCTGATCACCCTCGGCGACAAGCCCGAGGACCGCTGGCCGGAGGCGCGCGAGTGGCTCGACGCGCACGGCTACGACGACACGATCGCGTACGTCCGCGCCATCTCCATCCGCATCCTGGAGGAGACGGGGCTCCTGCCCCATCTCAACCCCGGGGTGATGTCCTGGACGGACTTCCAGCGCCTGAAGCCGGTCGCCCCGAGCATGGGCATGATGCTGGAGACGACGGCGACCCGGTTGTGGTCGGAGCCGGGCGGCCCGCACTACGGCTCCCCGGACAAGGAACCCGCCGTACGGCTACGGGTGTTGGAGGACGCGGGCCGGTCGTCGGTCCCCTTCACCTCGGGCATCCTGATCGGCATCGGCGAGACCTACGAGGAGCGGGCGGAGTCGCTCTTCGCGCTGCGGAAGGTGTCGAGGGCCTACCACAGCATCCAGGAACTGATCATCCAGAACTTCCGCGCCAAGCCGGACACCGCGATGCGCGGCATGCCCGACGCCGAACTGGACGAACTGGTCGCGACGGTCGCGGTGGCCCGCCACATCATGGGCCCGGCGGCGTGCCTGCAAGCTCCCCCCAACCTGGTCGACTCCGAGTACGAGCGGCTGATCGGCGCGGGCATCGACGACTGGGGCGGCGTCTCCCCGCTCACCATCGACCACGTGAACCCGGAACGCCCCTGGCCCCAGATCGACGAACTGGCCGCGAAATCAGCGGCAGTCGGCTTCGAACTGCGCGAACGCCTCTGCGTCTACCCGGAGTTCGTCCAGCGCGGCGAGCCCTGGCTCGACCCGCGCCTGCTCCCGCACGTACGGGCCCTGGCCGACCCGGAGACCGGCCTCGCTCTCGCGGACGCGGTCGTCGAGGGACACCCGTGGCAGGAGCCGGAGGAGGTGTTCGTGGCGTCGGGCCGTACGGATCTGCATCACTCCATCGACACCGACGGCCGTACGTCCGACCGGCGCGACGACTTCGACGAGGTGTACGGCGACTGGGGCGCCCTGCGGGAGGCGGCGGCGCCCGGGATGGTGCCGGAGCGCATCGACACGGACGTACGGTCGGCGCTGGCGACGGCGGCCGACGACCCCACGCGCCTGACCGACGACGAGGCGCTGGCGTTGTTCCACGCGGACGGCGCGGCCCTCGACGCGCTGACGCGGATCGCGGACGACGTGCGCAAGGCGGCGGTCGGCGACGACGTCACCTACATCGTCACCCGCAACATCAACTTCACCAACGTCTGCTACACCGGCTGCCGTTTCTGCGCCTTCGCCCAGCGCCGCACGGACGCCGACGCGTACACGCTGTCGCTGGACCAGGTGGCGGACCGCGCCGAACAGGCCTGGGACGTAGGGGCAGTCGAGGTCTGCATGCAGGGCGGCATCCACCCGGACCTGCCGGGCACCGCCTACTTCGACATCGCGCGCGCGGTGAAGGAGAGGGTGCCCGGCATGCACGTACACGCCTTCTCACCCATGGAGGTGGTGAACGGCGCGTCCCGCACCGGGATGTCGATCCGCGAATGGCTGACAGCCGCGAAGGAAGCCGGCCTCGACACGATCCCCGGCACGGCGGCGGAGATCCTCGACGACGAGGTCCGCTGGGTCCTGACGAAGGGCAAGCTGCCCACGGCGACCTGGATCGAGGTCGTCACGACGGCACACGAGCTGGGCATCCGCTCGTCCTCGACGATGATGTACGGCCACGTCGACCAGCCCCGGCACTGGCTCGGCCACTTCCGCACGCTGGCCCGCATCCAGCAACAGACGGGCGGCTTCACGGAGTTCGTGACGCTCCCCTTCATCCACACCAACGCGCCGGTGTACCTGGCGGGCATCGCGCGTCCCGGCCCGACGATGCGCGACAACCGGGCGGTCATCGCCATGGCCCGGCTGCTCCTGCACACCCACATTCCCAACATCCAGACCAGCTGGGTCAAGTTGGGCACGGAGGGCGCGGCGGAGATGCTCCGCTCGGGCGCGAACGACCTGGGCGGCACCCTGATGGAGGAGACCATCTCCCGTATGGCGGGGTCGAGTTACGGCTCGTACAAGTCGGTCAAGGATCTGATCGCGGTGGCTGAGGCGGCCGGGCGGCCGGCCAGGCCCCGGACCACCCTCTACGGGGAGGTCACGGAGGAACGGCAGCGGGCGGCGGCTGTTTCGGACGGGCATCTGCCGGAGCTGCTGCCTGTGCTGGAGTGAGGGGGCGGTTTCGGTGGCGGCTTCGGGCGGTTTCGGGCGGCTTCGGGCGGCGCGAGGTGGAGAGCGACGTCAAACTCGTTGGAGCTGGTCATGGACGCCGTGACAGCATGCGGCCATGCGATCCGATGTCACACTCCGCCTTCTTGACCGGACGCTCCTCACGGAATTGCTGCACGCCGCGGTCGAGGACGCCGATCCGCTCGAGGTGATGCCGCCGGTGGAGGGTCCAGGTGGACCGGATGGATGGACGCCGGAGCGCCGGTCGGCGTTCGTGCGCTTTCACGAGTCGCGGTCGCTGGCGGCAGACCCCGTGGAGACCACCTTCGCCATCGCTGTTTCGGGGCGAGTCGTCGGAGCAGCACGGCTGTGCCCTGTGGAGAAGCAGGCCGGGACGGCGGAAGCGGGGGTGTGGATCGGACGGTCCCACCGAGGCGTCGGCGTGGGCGGTGCCGTACTGGAACTCCTTCTGGAGCAAGCTCGCGCAGCGGGGTTCACCTCCGTGTACGTGAGCACGGAGCCGCACAACACTGCGGTGCGGGCTCTCCTGGCCGGGATCGGTGTGGATCTCGTCCCTGACTGTCCTGACGGTGACGCACTCACGGCGCGCGTGGATCTCACGGCTGAGGCAGACGTGGCCCAGGAGGCGCGATACCGCGCACTCGACGAGACGGTGTCGCGGCTGTACGTCGAAGGCCGGTTGGGCGATGCCCTGAAGGCGGTGCAGGACGAGGCTCCCCGGATCCCCCGGCGTCGTGCGGACACCGCACACCTGGCGGCCTGTCTGCTGACGCTCACCGGGCGCCCCGAGGACGCGCTGGCGGAGCTGCGCACCGCGCTTGCCGACGGGGCCTGGTGGAGTCCCGCGATCCTCGTCGATGACGACGACCTGGCCGCCGTTCGCGACCTCGACGGGTTCGCCGCGCTGCTACGCGAGTCCACCGCCCGGCACGCGAGCGCCACCGGGGTCCCCCTTCCTCCTGTCGTACGCCGGCCACAAGGCACCCCCCGAGGTGTCCTGGTCGTCCTGCACGGCGCCGACCAGGACGCGGCTCTGGCCGCGGAACAGTGGGCGCCCGCCGTGGACGCGGGCTTCGTCCTCGTCGCCGTCGACTCCTCGCAGCGGTCGACCCCGCTCTACCGCAGCTGGCCTGACACCGGCGTCGGCATCCGGGACATCACCGCGGCCCTCGCCGAGCTGGACGAGGCCGACAACTCCCTGCCCCTCCTGGCGGCGGGCTTCTCCGCGGGCGCCCGCGTGGCCGTGCTGTGGGCACTGTCCGACGTAGCCGTACGCCCCTCCGGGTTCCTCGCATTGGGCCCGGCACTCACGCCGGCACACCTCGACGGGGAACGGCGCGTGAGGGCCGCGCAGAGGGCGGTGCGCGGCCGGATCCTGGTGGGCGAGCAGGACGACGACGTCACCCCGGGGGTCTTCGACGCCCACGAGGTGCTCACCGACGCCGGCGCGGACGTCACCCTGGAGACCGTCCCCGACCTGGGCCACGACATCCCGGCGGACTTCGCGCGGCGTCTTCCGGTGCTGCTGGACTCCTTGCTGGCGGCGCGGCCTCGCCCTGCGGGGCGGTGAGGACCTGCTGGATGCGCCGCGGGCGTCCGCACCGGCTGGTGGAGCGGAGGTGCCGCTCGTCCTGCACATCGTGAGAGCGTCCGTTCGGAGGCAGGCCTCAGGCCGAGTCCTCCTTCCTCCTGAGCTCGGCCAGCTCGTCGAAAGTACGGATCAGGACTGTGCGTCGCTCGTCCTTGTAACCCGATGAGGGCGCCAAACCGTCGATGCAGCCCTCCCACACCGCCATGTACGTCTTCTTCCACCCCTCGACCACCTCGGCCTCGGGCAGCGACGCCCCCACGTACCCCTGCCGCGCCAGAAGGCTCAGCAACTCCAGGTTGGCCGGCACCGCAACTCCCCAGTACTCGTCGGGCTCGATCTCGACCAGGTCGCCGGCCATCGCGTCCGCCACCTCGGTGATGAGCCGGTCCGTGAGGATCGACAAGTGGTCTGCGGCCGTGTCGTTCTCGAAGTTGCCGGTTCCCCAGTCGCCCACGGGTCTCCTCTGCTGGTCGGGTCCGTACGCAAGGGTTGTATCAGCGCGTACCGACAACCGGGCCGCACGGAGGTGCGGCGGGCCGGGATGCCCGGAGCGACGTGGACAGGCCTCGCGGACGAGAACACCCCGTCGCCCTCGTCCGAGCCGGAGCTATCTTTTACACCGGCAAGCTCATCGAACGACCCGGCGACCCGACGACCCGCCTCAGCCCGGAGCAGCCTCAGAAGGCCATGTGGCAGCCAGGACGCCGGCGGTACCGAAGAAGGGTGAGCAGAAGTGAAGATCGTGGTCGATGATCTCTCCGGCCCGCAGATCGTCGAGTTCCTCGACGAGCACGTTCAGGAGATGCGGTCCATCACCCCGCTGGAGAGCAAGCACGCCCTTGATCTCGACAGTCTTCGCAGCCCTGAGGTCACGTTCTGGTCGGTCATGGACGGGGACACCCTGGTGGGCTGCGGCGCGATCAAAAAGCTGGACGCGGGCCACGCCGAGTTGAAGTCGATGCGCGCGGCGGCGGCACGGAAGCGGAGTGGGATCGCCTCCCGTCTGCTGGACCACATCATCACTGAGGCCCGGCGCATGGGCTTCACCCGGCTGAGCCTCGAGACCGGCGCGGACGAGTTCTTCCTGCCCGCCAGGAAGCTCTATGAGAAGTTCGGATTCGAGTACTGCGAACCGTTCGCGGGCTACCGGCCCGACCCGAACAGCGCGTTCATGACGAGGAAGCTCTAGAACACCGACGGATGGGCGGGCACCGGAGTTGCCGGTGCCGGGTTGATGCTCCGGCACCGGCAGTGAGACATGACCCTGAACTTTCGTTCAGGTCACCTCAGTTGGGGGTCGCCCCGTCCTCAGTACCCCACCCGGAACGTAGCGTCCTGCCGCTCCGTAGCCGTGGAGATCGGGTCGATGCGCAGCACGTAGTTGGCGTGCCGTATGTACCGGGTCGGGTTGTTGTACGACCGGAACGATGCCCACGAGCTGTCCGCCAGCCCCGCCGTCCGATAGAACGTCGCGTCGCCCGCGAACGTCGATGTGCCGTCGTTGACGTCGAGTTGGAGGGCGTAGTTGTAGTGCCGGAGGTAGCGGGTCGGGTAGTTGACCGACTGGAAGGAGACGCCGGCGCTGTCGGCCAGGCCCGGGACGAGTTTCCACTCGGAGTCGGTGTACAGGTCGAAGGGGTACTCGTCGATGCGGGCGACGTAGTTGGCGTGGCGGACGTAACGGGCCGGGAAGTTGTACGACTTGAGGCGGTTCCAGGCGGGGGCGCCCCACTTGGTGAGCAGGTTGTTGTACTCGGCTGTCGTGATCGTCGCGATGCCGCAGTGCTTGGAGTTGACCGGCTGGGTGTACGTCTTCTGGTCGAGCGCGGTCCAGGTGCCCGAGGCCAGGTTGGCCGACTGCCAGGCGTAGAAGACGCCGTTGGGGGTGTAGGTGTCGCCCCAGAGGTACCAGTTGCTGCTGGTCAGTGACTTGAACACGGTCGGGGCCTCGGTGCCGCCGTGCGCCACGCCCGCGCTGAACTCGGTGAAGCTGCCCGGGTTGAGGGAGGTGGAGCGGGCGGACACCAGGGTCTGGTTCTTCTTGAAGAACAGGTAGTTGTAGCCGTTGACGCCGACCGCCATGTTGCCGTCGATCACGTCGTACCCGGGGTCGAAGAAGACCTGCGGCGCCGACGCCGTGACGAAGTCGCTGGTGTAGTTGACCATGATCACGTTGTGGCCGCTGGAGTTGACCGCCGAGTAGATCACCGCGTACTGACCGCGGCCCGCGTCCCAGAACGCCTCGGGTGCCCAGCTGTGCGTGGTCATGTCGTGGAGTTTCAGGCGGCGGTAGCCGGTGAAGGTGCGCAGGTCGGCCGAGTCCCAGACGTGGATGTACTGGCTGTTGTACGACCAGTCCGTGCCCTTGAGGTCCGTGGCGATGGCGACGAAGGTGCCGTCCTGCTTGCGCATGAGGAACGGGTCGCGCAGGCCGAGGGCGCCCGCGGTGGGGGTGACCACGGGGTTGTTCTGGTTCAGCGGCGTCCAGTTGAGCGAGTCGGTGCTGACGGCGAGGTGCAGGCCGTAGTCGGTGCCCGCGCCGAGGCTCGTCGACTCGGTGAAGTAGCACATCACGTACGCCGAGTCGGCTGCGTGGGCGGTACCGGCGCCCAGGGTCATCACGCCGGACATGGCGAGGGGAGTGGTGGCGGCCATGCCGAGGAAGAGCCGGCGGGACGGCTGGGGTCTTGCGCTCATCTTTGTCTCCAAGCGGTGCTGGCGAGGGGGTGGATGCGGGTCCAGGAGTGGAGTGAGCGGCTGCGTGACACGTATGGGGCGAAGGGGGGCGTGAAAGCGCAGCCAAGCAAGCAAATTGACCGATATTTCGAACTAGGTTCGGGAAGTCGATCAGAAGGTAGATCGCCCCACCCTGCTCGTCAATCACTCTGGCAACGCTGTGGGGATTCTTTGCGCACAACCCTCTGTACGCGCCGTGAGTCACCTGGGGGTGTTGAAACCGCTTGTTCCTCTTGGAGGCTGTGCATGCTCTCTCGCCCCGTAAGCCGTACTTTCAGCCGCAAGGCGCTGCGCGTGGCCTCGGCCCTGGCCCTGGCCGTCACCACCGGACTGACCGCCCTGGTCGCCCTGCCCGCCACCGCCGGCGCCGCGGAACCGGCGGCCACCCTGACGAGGGGCCCTGACGGCACCTTCGTTTACACAGCGGCGCCGGGTCAGACCAACAAGGCGAAAGTCGACGCGACGATTGACGGCGGCATGTCACTCAACCTCTTCTTCGCCATCGACGACGTGGTTCCGATCGATGCTCCCGGGGACGACTGCCGCTACCCCGACCCCGCAGACCGCACCAAAGTCTCCTGCGAGCTGTACGCCTATGCCAGCGACGCGGAGTATGTGGCGCTGACCATGAAACTCGGCGACGGCAACGACACCGTCACCGTCAACAGGCAAGCCGATCAGGGCAACTACGCAGTCGCGATCGACCTGGGCACCGGAAACGACAGTTCGATCCAGACCGGTGGCAAAAACGGCAACCTGGTCTACGGCGGACCTGGCAACGACAACATCACCGTGCACGGCAAGGGGCGCGCCTGGGGCCAGGACGGCAAGGACACCATCTCCGTCGACGGCGAGGAAAGCCGCGTGGACGGGGGCACGGGCAATGACCTCATCTACGGGGGCACGGGTCGGCAGATCCTGACGGGGGGCGACGGCAGCGACAGGGTCCTCGGCGGCACCGGCAACGACGTGATCTACGGCAGCCCGGGCAACGACATCCTGTACGGCAACAGCGGCAACGACACGATCCAGGGCAACAGCGGCAACGACAAGCTGTACGGCGGTCCCGGCAAGGACGTCCTCAGCGGCGGCCCCGGCAGCAACGTCGTCCGCCAGGACTGACGCCCTCGCCGTCAACTCGACGCCCGTCTTCGGCCCCCGTCCGGCGGGGGACGGACCCCGTGCCGGAGTACGATGATCCGACCCCCGGCGGAGGACCCGGCGGCGGGTTCCGTTGCTGAGGAGATGCGTGACCGTGGCTGCCCGACGGCTTCCCTCATCGGTCTGGGTCACCGGTCTCACCCTGGGCGCGGTCGGGGTGGTCGCCGCGCTGGCGGTCAAGGCCGAACAGGGTCCGCAGCCCCACGCCACCGCCGCCGCCAGACCCAGCGCGTCCGCCTCGCCGAACCCCTCCGCCAAGCCCAGCCAGGCTGCCGAGGCGGCCGTGCCGGACGGGTCGGGGACCGGGCGGCGGATCGTCTACTCGGTCGGGCAGAAGAGGGTCTGGCTGGTCGACGCGAGCGAGCAGTCCCGCCGTACGTTCGTGGTGTGGCCGGGCTCGGTGAGCCCCGACCTCGGGACGTACACCGTGTCCAAGCGGACCGACGCGCTCACGGGCTCGGACGGCGTGCAGATCGAACACGTCGTGTACTTCGCCGCCCAGTCCGGGGTGAACATCGCCTTCTCCAACGCGCTGGACGGCTCGTCGCCGCCGCCGGTGTCGGGGATAGAGACCGGCGGAATCCGGATGCGGGTCGCGGACGGGGACGCCGTCTGGGGGTTCGGCTCCACGGGGACCACGGTCTCGGTGGTCGAATAACCGAGGTCGCCGAGGCCGCCGAGGTCGGGCCTCACCGTGTGACGGGGGTGAGGCCCTTGCCCTCGCAGAGCGCCCTCGTGTCACATGGCGGATGCAGCGGATGTAGCTTGCACGCTCACCTGCGCGGCGCGGGGAGGGCGCTGCTCGGACTCGGACGAGTCATCGGCCAGCACCCAGATCGCGACCATGACGAGGAAGCCCACGACGAGCAGGGCCGGCAGGCCCAGGATGAGGGCGACCACCCACCACCTGGTCCGTCCCGAGGAGACCTGAGTGTCAGTGTCCTCGTCTTCCGCCGGTCGGCTCCGCGTCGCTCCCATGAGATCCACCCTTCGTCTACTTGCTTCTACCGGCTTTTAGCCGGTCACATCTTGTTTGTTGAGGTGCGCTAGTCGGATTTACGGGCGCCCATCGGCAGGTGGATCACCAGCAGCACCACCCCGCTCAGCAGGAACACCCGCGTCGCCGCGTCCAGTCCGTTCCAGTCCTCCGACTGCCACATGGCGAACCACTCGCCGCCGATCCCGATGAATCCGGCGCCGAACAGCAGCATCAGCATCAGCAGGCCGTACGTCGAGATCTGGCGGGCCCGGTCGAGGTCGCGGCGGATCCACAGCCACGTACCGGCGATGAGGACGAGGGCGGCGAGCGTCTCCCACGCGATGATCGCCACGTACGCCGCGTCCTGGAGGCCCGTCGACGTGATGGCTCTCCACATCAGGTCGTCGTCCTTGAACGTGGTGTCCATCGCGAGGACATGGCGGACGAACTGCTGGTTCGAGTCGAAGTCGGTGATGTTGCCCAGCGCGACCAGAGCTATGTAGAGGGCGACCGTCGCGGTCAGCAGGGTCGCCGTGAGGGTGAGCGCGCTGCCGGTGCTGCGGGTGGGTTGAGGGAGGTGGGGGGTACCTGTCGTGGTCATGAGGCAACTCTATGGATCTGCCCGCACGCCCGCTTGTCGTCGGTGCTCGTCTCCGGCCCGTCTCCCGTTCGGTTGCTGGGAGTTGGGACAGACTGGTCCCCGGAACGACCGACGCGTGCCGTGCAGAGACAGCGGAAACAAGTAGAAGTAGAAGCAGAGACAGGGGACGTACGGATGGCGCAGGCCTCGCGACCGTCGATGCGGCAGCTGATCGATCAGCGCAACCAGGCCGGGTTCATCGGCCGGAGTGCCGAACGGGCCGCGTTCCGGGCCAACTTCGACCTGCCCCCCGACGACGAACGGCACCGCTTCCGCTTTCATGTGCACGGTAACGCCGGGGTCGGAAAGACCTTCCTGGTACGGAAGTTGGAGCAGCAGGCCAAGGAGCGCGGCGCGCTGACCGCGTACGTCGACGAAAGCGTCGGCAGTGTGCCGGAGGCGATGGCGGTGATGTGCCGTCAGTTCGCGGCCCAGGGGCGGCGGTTCAAGGAGCTGGAGCGGCTGCTGGCGGCCCATCGTGAGCGGCGGCACGAGGCCGAGTCCGCCGTGGCGAGCCTCGAACCGCAGCCCGAGAGCGCCTCGGCCGGAAGTCTGACGGCTGCCCGGCTCGGCATCGCCGGGGCCGGACTCCTCCCCGTCGTCGGGCCGTTCGCCGGTGCCGTCCTCGACGCGGACCGGATCGCCCAGGGCGCCGACCGGGTGCGGGCCGGGATCGCCGCGCGGCTGCGCAACCAGGACGACGTACAGCTCGTCCTCGCGCCCGAGCGCGTCCTCACCCCGGTCCTGCTGGCCGAGTTGGACGACATCTGTGTCGCCGTGCCCTGGATCGTGCTGTTCCTCGACACGTACGAGAGGACAGGTCCGTTCCTCGACGGGTGGCTGCACGACATCATGACCACCGACCGGTACGGCGACCTCTCCTTCCCGTCCAACGTCGTCCTTGTCACCGCGGGTCAGCGGCCGTTCGACACCGGGCGCTGGGGCGGCTTCGCCGACTTCGTCAGCGAGGTGCCGCTGGGGCCGTTCACGGAGGCCGAGGCGCGCGGACTGCTCGCCGACAAAGGGGTGCTGGACGAGCCGGTCATCAAGGAGGTGCTGCGTCTGACCGGCGGGCTGCCGGTGCTGGTGTCGACCCTCGCCGAGGCCCGTCCGGCCGATCCGGACGACGTCGGCGACCCGAGCGGGACCGCCGTGGAACGCTTCCTGAAGTGGGAGACGGACCCGGTGCGCCAGGCTGCCGCCCTCGCCTGCGCGCTGCCCCGCCGCCTGGACGCGGACGTCTTCCGGGCCGCCCTCCCCGCCGCCATGCGGACGCTGGACGAGGCCGAACTGGACGTCCTGTTCGGGTGGTTGAGGTCGCTGGCCTTCGTCAGCGACCGGGGCGACCGCATCCTGTACCACGATGTCGTACGGGCGCCCATGCTCCGTCTCCAGCGCCGCCGTTCCCCGCGCCGCTGGGCGGAGCAGCACGCCGGCCTCGCCGACACCTTCGCGAGCTGGCGTAGCGAGGCCGAAGTGCCGTTGCCCACCGATGAGTTGTGGGCGGCGGAGGAGTGGCGGGAGCTGCGGCTCGCGGAGTCGTACCACCTGCTGTGCGCGTCGCCTCGTACCGCGCTGCCCGTCGTCCTGCGGGACATCGTCGACGCCTGCGACCACGGGGAGGCCGTCGCCCGGCGCTGGGCGCGCGTGCTGGTCGAGGCGGGGGACGACAACGAGGCGCCTGCTGTTCGCAGTTGGGGGCACGATCTGCTCGGCGCGCTCGCCGGGGACGGGGCGGACGGGGTGCTCGACGCGCTCGCGCTGCTGCTCAACCGTGGTGGGCTCGACGCGCACGGGCAGGCCGTCGCGCGCATGCTGCGCGGGCGCGAACTGCGCAAGAGCGGGGAGTACGAGAAGGCCCTCGGCGAGTACGAACAGGCCGTCGCCCTCGATCCGGAACTGGAGCGCGCCTACTACGGCCGGGGCGTCACCCGCGCCGAACAGCGCGACTACGCCGCCGCCATCGCCGACCTCGACCGGGCCGACGAACTGGCCCCCGACACGGCCCGCATCCTCTTCGTCCGCGGCGACTACCACCGCATCCTCGGCCACGGCGAGGAGGCGATCCGCGACCTTGACCGGGCCGTCGTCCTCGGCCCCGACCTGGCCGGCGCCTGGGCGTCGCGGGGTGTGATCCGGCACAGCACCGGCGACACCGGGCAGGCCCTCGCCGACCTCGACCGGGCTCTCGAACTGGACCCCGAGCATGTGTGGGCGCTGGTCCGGCGTGCCCGGGTGCACCGCTCGCGCGGGGAGCAGGCCGGTCAACTGGCCGACCTGGACCGGGCGGTGGCCCTCGGCCCGGAGCTGGCCTGGGTCGCGTGCGAGCGCGGTGACGCGCTGCGGGTCGCCGACCGCGACGCCGATGCCCTCGCCGACTACGACCGGGCCCTCGAACTCGA
This sequence comes from Streptomyces sp. NPDC020898, assembly GCF_044333925.1. Classification (NCBI taxonomy): domain Bacteria; kingdom Bacillati; phylum Actinomycetota; class Actinomycetes; order Kitasatosporales; family Streptomycetaceae; genus Streptomyces; species Streptomyces sp. NPDC020898. The sequence continues at coordinate 374,058 of NZ_JBIRRV010000009.1, read as the reverse complement.
CCCGGCGTACGCGTCGGCGTACGCCAGCCGGGGCGTCTCGCGCAGCCGACTCGGGCGCCACGAGGAGGCGTTGGCCGACCTAGGCAAGGCGCTGGAGCTGTATCCGTCGTACGCCTGGGCGCTGGTGCAGCGGTCGGTGGTGCACCGGCGGGCCGACGGGTACGAGGCGTCGTACGAAGACGCCCACCGGGCGGTCGAGTTGGAGCCTCGGAGCGCGTGGGCGCTGTGGAACCGGGGCGAGGCGCTGCGCTGCCTGGGCCGGTTCGAGGAGGCCCGATCCGACTTGGATCGGGCGCTGGAGCTGGCGCCGGACAGTGTGTGGGCGATCGGGTGCCGGGGCGCCGTACTGCACGAACTGCGGTTGTACGGCGAGGCGTTGGCGGATCTGGACCGGGCCGTCGCACTCGACCCGGACGGGGCGTGGCACCTCATGCGCCGGATCATGACGCTGCTGGCGGTGGGCAGGCCAGAGGATGCCCGCAGGGACCTCGCGCGCTACCTCGTGATCGGCGACGATCTGGCCTGGGCGCACCACACCCTCGCGCAACTCCACCTTCTGGAGGATCGCCCCGAGGACGCGGCGGCGGCGCTGGCGCAGGCCGCGCACCACGGGCTGGTGGAGCCGGCCGGTCTGGAGGAGCTGGCGCGCACCCGGCGCAAAGCGGGGGAGTGGGCGGCGGCGCGGGAGACGGCGGAGCGGATGCGCGCCCTGCACGAGGCCGGCGGTGTCTTCTGTCTCGCCCTCGCGGTGGGCGGCGAGGAGGGCGCGGAGGCCGCCCGGCCCCTCTGGCGGGAGGCGGCCCGGCTTGCCTCCGGCTGGGAGCTGACCGAGGGCGCGTCCGACTTCCTGCACGCGGTCATCGCGGCGGGCCTCGGCGACTGGGCGGCCCTGGACGAACGCCTCGGCGACCTGCTCACGGGGACGCGGGAATGGGCCGACGTGGCGTGGCTGGCCGATCTGCTGGCGGAGCTGGCGGCGGCGCCGGGGGTGGCGGAGGCCGACGGGGAGCGGATCGCTGTACGCCTGGAGCGGGTGCGTGAGGCACGGGAGGGGATCCGGGGGCGGTACGCGGAGTGACGCAGGCGGAAAGGGCGTGCAGGGAGGGCGTGCGGGCAGGGCGTGGGGAGGGTGCGGCAACGGTGTGGCGAGGGCGTAAGCCTGCCGATTGGTGACCAGACGGGATCACTCGTGCCCACTCATGTCACATTCCGCATACCAATCCGGCCCCTGAACAGACGGTTCACGGTCGATTACAGTGCTGAGCTGTTGATCGTACGAACGCTGCTGTGAGGGAGGTCCGAGGTGGGTGTGATGACGTCCGGCGGCGTGACCGGTGCCGCGTCCGGCGCCATCTGGGGCCGGTCCGAACAGCAGGACTTCCGCAGCCGGGTCCGCGGCACCCTGCTCGGTGCGGCCCTCGGCGACGCCCTGGGGGCCCCGCTCGACGGGCTCACCCTCGACGCCATCCACGCGGCGTACGGCGCGGAGGGCCTCACCGATCTCGGCTTCGCGTACGGCAGACGCGGCGCGATCACCGGACTCACCCAGCTCACCCTCTTCACCCTGGACGGCCTGATCCGCGCCCAGGTACGCCGTGACACCGGCGCCTGGCACCCGCCGACCGACCTGCACCGCGCCTACCGCCGCTGGGCGGCCACCCAGAGCGACTGGGGCCCCGACGAACGCCGCAAGGACGACGGCTGGCTGGCCCGCGAGGAGTGGCTGTACGCCCCCCGCGACCCGGCCCTCGCCTGTCTGCTCGGCCTCGGCGACGAGACGATGGGCACCCTGGACGCGCCCAAGAACCCCGGCGAGGCCGGGGCGGAGGCGGCGGCCCGCTCGGGCCCGTTCGGGCTCCTGGTCGGCTGGGAACCGCAGCTGGTGATGCAGCTGGCGGTGGAGTGCGCCGCGCAGACCCACGGCCACCCGACGGCGTACCTGGCGGCGGGCGCGTACGCCGTGATCGTGCACGCCCTGGCGCGCGGCGAGGGCATGGATCCGGGCGTGCAGCGGGCGCTGGCACTGCTGTCGGCCAGACCCGGCCAGCAGCCGGTGGCGGAGGCCCTCCAGCGCGCCCTGGGCGCCGTACGCCAGGGCATCCCGTCCCCCGCGCGGGTTGACGACCTGGCCGGCGCCGGCACGGCGGAGGGCCTCCTGTCGGTGGCGGTCTACTGCGCCCTCGTCGGCGAGGACATCCGCCACGGTCTGGCCCTGGCGGTGAACCAGAGCGGCCCGTCGGCCGCGGCGGGCGCCCTGACCGGCGGCCTGCTGGGCGCCCTGCACGGCGAGACGGCCCTCCCGCCCGCCTGGCTGGCGGAGCTGGAGGGCCGTCCGACGATGCTGGTCGTCGCGGACGACTTCGCCATGGAGATGACCCAGGGACCGGCACTGCACGGGCCGGCGGGGTCCTCCCCGGGGTGGCTCACGAGGTATCCGCGGGCCTGAGACGGTGCGGGGCTCCGGATCAGAACTCGCACCAGATCTGGGAGCCGTTGTCGGGCAGCAACGTGTCCTTGACCCATCCGGCGGAGCCGTCGGTGTCATTCCTGACGTACGTCCAGCTGCCGCCGTCGCCGGCCGTCCAGCAGTGGTAGTCCAGGACGTTCCGGTTGTCGGCGTAACCGGTGACCCCGCAGCCCGTGCTGGAGCCGCTGCGCTGGTTCGCGCTGACGCCCGCCGTCTGCCTCGGCCACGACCTGTCGTCCTTGTCGCCGACGGTCCGGCCGCAGTACGCCGCCGAGGAGGCGGGCCCGGCCGTCGCGACCACGACCAGGGGAACGGCGAGGGCGGTCACGCTCGCGGTCACGATTCCGTATCTGGTCAGGCTGGACCGGAAGTTTGTGAACACTTTCTCTCCTCAGTGTGGGGAATGTGTGATGACGTAGACAGACGGTCGCAGTGGGACAGCGGGGGCGGCCAGGAAAGCGGCACGCAACTGACCCGCAATTGACCCGCAACTGACCGGACGCTCTCGCAGCTCACGGGGGCGCGGCGGCGGGACGGTTGGGGCCACCGGGCGGCGGGGCCAGGGGAGTTGCCGATGCTGGGTGAGTTGCTGCGGGACCACCGGCGCCGACTGGGGCTCACCCAGGAGGAGTTGGCGGACCGGGCGGGCGTGAGCGTGCGCACGGTCTGCCATGTGGAGACCGGTCGTATCGAGCGGCCGAGGCCCGCCACCGTACGGCGGTTGACCGACGCGCTCGCCCTGACGGCAGCGGACCTGGACGAGTTCCAGCGGGCGGCGACCGGCATCCCGCACGCGCCGGCCCCCTCGTCCCCGTCGTCCCCGGAAACGAAGCCGATGCCGGAGTACAGGGAGCTGGGCTCCTCAGTACCGGCCCAACTCCCGCCCGCGCACCCGGGTTTCACCGGCCGGACCGAGCAACTGGCCAGACTCGACGCACTGTTGGACGGCGGGCCGGAGCAGGCATCCACCGGCGCGGTGGTGATCTCCGCCATCGCGGGCACCGCGGGCGTGGGCAAGACGGCCCTCGCGGTGCACTGGGCGTCACGGGTGGCCGACCGCTTCCCGGACGGGCAGCTGTACGTGAACCTGCGCGGCTTCCATCCGACCGGCGCGGTGATGACGTCGGCGGAGGCGGTACGGGTGTTCCTGGACGCCTTCGAGGTCCCGGCCGACCGCGTACCGTCCGCCACCCAGGCCCAGTTCGGCCTGTACCGGAGCCTGTGCGCCGGCAAGCGGGTGCTCGTCCTGCTGGACAACGCGCGCGACGCCGAGCAGGTCAGACCGCTGCTGCCGGGCGCCCCGGGCTGCCTGGCGCTGGTCACCAGCCGTAGCCGGCTCACGGGCCTGGTCGTGGCCGACGGCGCCCAGCCGCTCCGCGTCGACCTGCTGACCGTGACCGAGGCCAGGCAGCTGCTGGCCCACCGGCTCGGCCCCGCCCGGCTGTCGGAGGACCCGGGAGCGGTCACGGAGATCATCCGCCGCTGCGCCCGCCTCCCCCTCGCCCTGTCGGTCGTGGCCGCCCGCGCGGCCACCGACCCGCACTTCCGGCTGGCCGAGTTCGCGAGCGAACTGCGCGCTGGAGGCGCCGGGTTGGACCCGTTCACCGACGACGACCCCGCGACGGACGTACGGGCGGTGTTCTCCTGGTCGTACCACCGGCTGAGCCCCGGAGCGGCCCGCCTCTTCCGCCTCCTGGGCCTGCACCCCGGCCCGGACGTCACCGCCCCCGCGGCGGCCGGCCTGACCGGCCTGAGACCCGGCGAGGTACGCCCGCACCTGGCCGAACTGACCCGGGCCCACCTGCTCGACCAGCACGCGCCGGGCCGCTACACCCTGCACGACCTGCTCCGCGCGTACGCCACCGAACTCACCGAGGAACACGACTCGCCAGGCGACAGACACACCGCCCTGCACCGCCTCCTCGACCACTACCTGCACAGCGCGGCCACCGCGTCCGAGGCCCTCAGCTGGTACCGGGACCCGATCGCCCTGCCGGACCCGGACCCCGCCGTCGTACGCACCCAACTCGACGGTCCCGCACAGACATTGGCCTGGTTCACGGCCGAACTGCCCAACCTGACGGCGGCGGTACGGCGGGCCGCCCGAGCCGGATTCGAGACCCACGCCTGGCAGCTGGCCTGGACCCTGGTGAGCTACTTCGACCTCGCCGGCCACTGGGAGGAATGGGTTGGCACGCACCAGCAGGCGCTCGACGCGACCCGACGCACCGGCGACACCGTCGGCGAGGCACGCACCCGGCGCAACCTCGCCCGCGTCCGCTCCCGGCAGGGCCGCCACCAGGACGCCCTCGTCCACCTGCGCCGCGCACTGGCCCTCGCCCGCGAACTCGGCGACCCGGTCGGCCAGGCACAGGCGCTGCGCAACATGAGTACGGTGCTCGGCCGCCGCGACCGCCACACGGACGCGCTGGACCTCGCACGGCAGGCCCTGAGCCTGTTCCAGACCGCCGGACACCGCATCGGCCAGGGCAGGGTCCTGAACCAGATCGCCTGGCACCTGTCGTTCCTCGGCGACCACAAACAGGCCGTCGACTACTGCCGACGGTCCCTGCGCATCCTCCGGGAACTGGGCGACCGCGACGGCGAGGGCGCCACCTGGGACACCCTGGGCTGCGCCCACCACCACCTCGGCGACCACCGCGAGGCGATCACCTGCCTCACCCACTCCCTGCGCCTGCGCCGCGAACGCGACGACCTCCGCGAGATCGCGGAAACCCTGGACCACCTGGCCGAGGCCCACCAGTCCGTCGGCAACCCGACCGAGGCGGCGACCTGCTGGCGGGGCGCGCTGCACCTCCTGGACCAGCTCGGGCACACGGACGCCGACCGCGTCCGGCAGCGGTTACGGGGTGCGGCGACACCCCCGGACGCGCTGCACCCGGCGTAGGGCTGTGGCGGTTCCGGCGCGCGATCAGCACATCGTGGAGAGGCCTCCAGGATCACTTCTCCCGCCGTTCACCTGCCACAAGATCATCCTGCGTAGCGTCGATCCCCGACCGGTCCGGCACGGACAACCCGGTGCGGGTATGTCATGTGCGCGGAAAAACGAGGGGATGCACCATGCGTAGACAGAGGATGATCGCGGCCGTCACCGGATGTGCCGCGGCGGCCGTCATGGCCGGCGCGATACCCGCCCACGCCGAGGGGAACTGGAGCTCCAGCATGAACGGGGTCCGCACCGGGTTCAACTCCCGGACGTGGACCGACAACAACAACGACAGCGTCAGCACGTCCATCTCCCTCAGCGGATGCAGCAACGGGGGACAGGGCGCCCCCGTCGACAACACGCAGCTGCAGCTGACCCGCGAGACCTCGATCGTCGAGCCCGACGAGGACCGCGGCCGCTACACCTTCAACTGTGCGAGCTCGGCCTCCCACGCCTTCGGTGACCAGCCCAAGGGCGACTACCACTTCACCGTGACGAAGATCCAGGACAGTTCCTCGGGTTACTACCTGAAGGTCGACTCGGTCTCTGTCCGTTACTGAGCCGAGTGTGCTGAAGGACCGTCATTTTCTGTGAGCAAGAAGGCTGTGAGGCTGTGTCCGTCGAGTTCGCCACCTGTACCTATCAGTACCGGCGGGGCCCGGTCGTCCTCGACGGACTCAGCTTCGCGTTCCGCCCGGGCCGTACGGTGCTGCTCGGGCCCAACGGCGCGGGCAAGACCACGCTGCTGGCGCTCGCCGCCTCCGCTCTGAAACCCAGGTCCGGCACCGTCTCCTTCGCGGGACTCGACCCCGCCGCACGCTCCCAACTACGCGCCTACCGGCGCCAGGTCGGGTGGATGCCCCAGCACATCACCGCCGTTCCCGGTATGACCTGCCGGGAACAGGTCGCCTACGCCGGGTGGCTCAAGGGCATGTCACGACGCGAGGCCTGGGACGAAGCCCTGGAGGCACTCGGGCGCGTGGGGCTCGCCAAGAAGGCGGACCAGCAGGCGGCATCGCTGTCCGGGGGACAGCTGCGCCGGGTCGGGGTCGCGCAGACGCTGGTGCACTCCTCCCGGCTCGTCCTGATGGACGAACCGACAGCGGGCCTCGACCCCGCGCAGCGCGGCACCTTCCGGAAGGTCGTCGACCAACTCTCCGAGAGCGCCGACGTCGTCGTCTCCACACACCAGACCGAGGACCTCTCCGAGGTCTACGACCACGTCGTCGTCCTGTCGGACGGGACGGTCCGATTCAGCGGGACCGTCGAGGAGTTCTACGCCCGGGCCCCGGACGACACAGCGGCGGGCCGCGTCGCGGACGGCGCCTACGCGACTGTTCTCGGCGGGGGCGAGACATGGTGATGTTCCGCCTCCACCCGCGCGCCAACTCCGCTGTTCTCGCCGCCCCCTTGCTGCTGTGCATCGTCGCCGTCTATGTCTCCTCGGACTACGTCGCGGGGGATCTGGACGGCTACTGGACCGCGGCCACCGCCAAGGCCGCCTCGGCTCTGATCTTCATCGCCCCGGTCACCGCGGCCTGCGCCGCCTGGGAAGCCGGAAGAATCCGCCGCGCCAGGATCGGGGACGGTACCCCGACCCGCAACGGGTGGCAGATCGCCGCAGCGGCCCTCGCGCCGGTCGTACTGCTGGGCTTCCTCGCCCTCTCGGCGGCACTCGCCGTGGTCCGCCTGCACATGGAGTCCGCCCCGGGATGGCCGGACGCCCGGATCATCGCCTCGGCCGGGGTCATCGTGTGCGCCCATGTCATCGCCGGCTACGCGATCGGCATGTGGCTGCCCACGGTGGCCGCCGTCCCGGTGGTACTGGTCGGCGACTACCTGTGGAACGTGTACCCGCCCGCGCTGCAGCCCCTGTGGCTGCGCCACCTCACCCGGCCGGCCTCCGGCTGCTGCATGAACACCTCGGCGGTCGACCCGGCGGGCATCGTCGGACCCGCCCTGGTGGCGATCGGCCTGGCCGCCGTGGCCGTCGCCGCCGCCGCTGTCTCCCGGCACACACCGCGCCTGGGGGGCCTGCCCGGCTTCGTCCCGTACGTGGGTGCCGCACTGGCGTTGACCGCCGCCGCGGCCACCACCTCGGCCAGTGTCGCCCTGGTGGACGGACTCGGCCCCGACGCGATCCGGGCGCGCCCGGCGGCCGATCTGGTCTGCTCCGACCCCCAGGGCACCCGGGTGTGCGTCTGGCCCGAACACGCGCCTCGTCTCACCGAGACGGCCCGCGTCGTGAGCGAGGCGGCCGCACGCCTGCGCCTCGTCGGAGTGACGTCACCGGATGTCATCACCGAGAACAACAACCAGAAGCCCGGGCCGAGACAGCCGAGCCAGCCGGGACAGTGGACGGTGACAGTCCGGCAGGACCCCGGCTTCACCAGCCAGGACATCGTGACCAGCCTCATCTCCGATCTCACCGTGACCCTGGTCGACAGCACACACAACGAGAGCCACGCGCACGCGAACTGCCCGGCGGACCCGGCCACGGCCGCACAACGGGCCTTCGACGCCGAGGATGAACTCCGCAGCTGGCTCGCCGTGCGCGCCGGCATGACTCCCCAGGAAGCCCGCCTCCGCTCCGACCCGCGGATATGGGAGCCCGTCGGACACGTCCTCGACGCCCCCCTGAGCAGCCAGAAAGCCTGGTACCGCGCCACCCTCGCCGAGGTGCGGTGCATGCCACGATGACCTGGTGGCTCCACACGCGGCGCGTACCCCTGCTCGTGATCGTCACCGCCGGGTTCTGGGCCGTATGCCTGACCCTGGGGAACAGCAGTCTGCCGCTGCCCCAACTGGGCGGAGCGACCTCGGCGAACGTCCCGCTCCTGCTCTTCGCCCCCCTCGCCCCGGCCATCGCCCTGAACACGTGCTACGGCACACCCACCGCCGTCGAGACGACAGCGCTGCGCCGGATCGCCGCCCTCGATTCCCTGCTCGCCGTCGCGGTCGTGGCGGCGACGGCCGCCGTGGCAGCGCCGGTTGCGGCGGGCTGGATCAGCGGTGTCGACGACCTCACGGTCGGGACGATCGAGTCGGCGGTCCGCAACGTGGCCTGTTACACCGGGCTCGCCCTCATCGGTAGAGCGGCCGTGGGCACGCACGCGTCGACAGTGATTCCGACGCTGTACGCCCTGATCGTCTCCGTCATGGGCTACGGGCCGGAACAGACCGCCCACTGGTGGGCGTGGCCGGCGGCCCAGCCCTCCGACACCCTCTCGTGGGCCGGATCCTCCGCCCTCCTGCTGACCGGCCTCTACCGGACGGCCTTGGGGGACTTTCCGGGGCGCACGTGAGGTGTAGGTCGTTGTGAGAGGCGGGGGCGGTGCCGCCCAGGCCGTGTTTCCCACCCAGCCGCCCGTCTCGGCCCGTTTGCCAGGCGTCCTTGAACTTCTCGGTGGCGGCCGGCATTTCCAGCCCGTCCGGCGCTTGGGACGGGTAGGCGCAGCGGGGCGAACCCCTCCCACAGCAACCTCCACCCCGACCCGCACCCTCATTTCGATGGAGAGGCCCCCTCCGCCATGCGCTACGGAGAGGGCCGGATGAGAACTTGTCAGTGACCGGGGGCTGTTACCCGACGGCGTCCAGCAGGAGGAGCAGAGAGAACCCAGAGACGGTCACCAGGGCGAGTGTCCACCCGCACGATTCCAGACGCTTCCTGGGCGCTCGGCGGGACATCACGACGGACACCCCCGACCGCTGGTCGTGGCGCAGAGCCACTCGTACGCGCCCATGCCGTCGGTGGCCGGGAAGTCCCTTCCCCGGCAGAACCAACTCTGCTTGGTTGCATGAGAGTTCACGTGCGTGCCCCGTTCGCCGGGGCCGGAGCCAGGCGGTGGCAGCAGCACGTGCACACCAGGTAGCGCACTCCGGGAACACCGCTGTCACGGGGCTCGGAGTCCCGGCAACGGGGATGCTGGCCGAGAGTGCACCGGGGCGACCGGTACGGGGCTTCCGGCGTCCAGGCCGGCCCGGGGTCGTGGGTCATTCGTCCGTCCCCGTCCCCGTCCCCGTCCCCGTCCCTGTGCCTGTGCCGGTGTTGGTCAGGGGGTGGAGCGGGGGGACGTTCCATGTGCGGTCCCAGGGGTCGCGGTGGTCGCCGTCGTGGCCGTGAGGGAGGACGCAGGCGCCCAACTCGCCGAGGATGGGGGCGTGGTAGAGCAGGGAGGCGCGGGCTGTCCCGCAGCGTTTCGTGTGCGTGGTCGGGGTGGTCATCGGGCGCCTCCGGCGTAGGCGCGTCGGTAGGCCGCCCACAGTTCCTGTCCGCCCGCGCAGCCGTCCTGTGCCTTGCGGACGTTCTTGCAGCCGTCGGCGCACTTGCGGGTGTGCTCGTGCCACAGCCGGTAGGCGCGCAGCATCGGCAACTCGGCCTGTCGTACGGCGACTTGAACCCTGGCATTTCTTACGCCGGTCATCGGACCCTCGCCCCGCTCAGCTCGGCGTGGATGTCCCGGGTGTCGACGCTGATGCCGAAGTCCACGGCGAGCACCGTGACCGCCCGCCGCCGCAACCGCACCGCCCGCTCACGCGCCGCCCAGTAGGGACGTACACGAGCCGTACGAGGCGCCGTGACCGACTCCGCCCCCGCAATCGAGTCCGTGAGGTCGGGCAGGTAGGGCCGTGACAGCCGGGACGCCGAACCGTCCAAGGGCGCCCGGTCGGTGCTGTACGGCGACCGGTGCACAGCAGGCACCCGCACCGCCAGATCAACAGGACCTGTTGTGTTCTTGCTGGTCACGACGGTTCGAATCGCCGTCGGCGTCTTCCGGCGGGTGCCGGTCGGTGGGATCAGGCGGGTGAGGCCCCAGAGAACCAGGGTCACCACAGCCCAGTGCAGCGCGGCCGCGCTACGCTCGGCCATGTTCATCACTCCTTCGAAGTGGTGGGCCAAGCCCCCGGACCGGTCGCACGGTTGCGGGGGTCCGTCATGTCTGACGGCGCGCCAACGCTATGGAGAGGAGTGAAGTACGGACAGTGACGAGCCGTGCCACTTCCTGGAGTGCCTAGGACGGGACGTCCTACCCGTCGATGTCCAGACGGTCCGCGAGTTCCGTGACGGGGGATGTACGGCTTCGCTCTCGGCTCCGAAGGTCAGCGACGAGACGACGACTTGTGGAGTGGTAGCGCATCCACTCGGGAGCTGTGCGCTCAGCCGTGAGCAGTGCTTGGAGCGCGCCGTCGTCCTTGTTCAGGTCGGCGTAGGCAAGAGCGCGGTCGACATGAAACCGTGCGCGCCATGTCGGCGGCAGCGACGCCAGATCGGGTACGACTCGGGCCGCGCGAAGCGCTTCCGCGTCCTCCCCCATCTCCACAAGGAAGTTGACCTTGGCCACACCCGCGTTTGTCGGGCCGAACGGCGTGGCGTAGTCGATCCGGTCGGCTCCGATCCGGGCCGCCGCCGCGCCGGCCATGTTGAGGAGATCCACGACTGCGTCCCGTCGCTCCAGTCGTACGGCGGCAGTCGCGGCGCGGAGCAACAGAACTCCCCAGAGAGCGAGTTCGATGGGCTGGGACCGGAAGTTGGGTTCCACGCGATCGGCGGCGGCCATCGCGACGCGCTCGGCATCCGCCAGACGCCCTTGCTTGGTGAAGATCCAGGCGAGGCTGGAGAAACCGACCGTCTCCAGGTGGGGATCATCGCCCTTCCGGGCGGCCTCCATCGAACGCTCCAGAGCGGTGAAGGCCGCATCTTCCTTCCCGAGCGCGGTCAGGGTCGTGGCGGCGACCTGGTAGGCCTCGGCGAGGACGGACTGAGCCGCCGCGGCCGCACTCCCGTGATGAGCCCGAGCCGCAGCTCTCGCATCGCGGATCAACTGCGGAAGCAGGGAACCGACTTCCCCCATGCGGCCTTCACGGCGGATGCGTTCAGTGGAGCGGATCGAGGTCTGCAACTCCTCGATGGTGGGCGGGTCTTCAAGGTCTGACTCTTCGCCCAGCAAGTCGGACACAGGCGAGACGGCCTGCCGCAGAGCGAGAACAGAAGGCGAGTCCTCCTCGCCACGAACCTCGAAGGTGACCGGCTGCCCGACGAGCGTGGACGGTTCCACGTCGAGCGCGCGTGCCAGAGCGTTGATCGTGGAGAGGCGAGCTGTCTGCCGAACTCCTTGTTCGAGCTTGCGGATGACATCGACCGAGAGCTCCGCGCGCTCGGCGAGCCCCTCCTGAGTCAGTTTCCGGCGCATACGCAGCCGGGCCACCCGGTCTCCGATGCTGGATTCCTCGTGGAACTGCATGATCACCCCCGCGAGAAGGCCCTTTCTGACCAAGCTACGCCGCATGGGTGCGGTACGCGGGACGGGTATCCACATGTCACCCCTGCGACTGGGACATTGAACTGTCGGCGGAGACGGCCCACGACGAGGAGAGCGGCGCACTGAGTTCCGAGACCGCAGCCAAGGTGGTGTGGAGAGGGAACAGCGCGGTCGTACTGCCCGGGCTACCGGCCATGTCGCCTTCGCTGGACGGCGCCGTGGCGGAGTTGCCTTCGGGCTCGGCGTACCAAGGCATGCTGCCGCTGGATGCGCTGAGAACAGGCACTGGAACTGCCCGTCCGGCGTTTGAGGACGAGCGCGTTCAGCGCGAAGGGGGGTCTGGGGGCGCAGCCCCCAGGAAGGGATGGGACGGGTAGGGGTGGCGGGGGCGAACCCCTCCACCGCCACCCCCACTCCGCACCCGACCCTCAGTCCTTGACCAGTCCCTTCCCCGGCGCCGCGTCCGCAGGCTCAGGAACAGGTATCCGCGCGGCAGCGCTCCCGCTGTCGTCCCCGTCCGTGTTCACGGTCTCGATGATCGCCAGCCGCTCCGGCGTGTCCTCGGGCCGCAGGAAGCCGATCAGGATGTACAGGACGAGCGAGACGGCCAGCGGGATCGACACCTGGTACTGGAGCGGCACTCCGCCCTCCACGTTCCAGTTGATCGGGTAGTTCACCAGCCAGAAGGCGAGCAGCCCCATCGACCAGCTGCCCAGCGCCGCCGTCGGCCCCGACCGCCGGAACGGCCGCAGCAGACCCAGCATCATCGGAATCGCCATCGGACCCATCAGACCGGCCACCCACTTGATGACGACGGTGATGATGTCCTTGAAGGCGGGCGAGTTGACCTGCGTGGCCGCCGCCATGGACAGACCGAGGAAGACGACCGTCGCGAGCCGCGCCGCGATCAGCCCCGACCGCTGGGTCCAGTTCCGGGCCCGCGTCGAGATCACCGGCGCCACGTCCCGGGTGAACACGGCGGCGATCGCGTTGGCGTCGGAGGAGCACATGGCCATGGTGTGGGAGAAGAAGCCGACGATGACCAGGCCCAACAGACCGTGCGGCAGGAGCTGTTCGGTCATCAGGCCGTAGGAGTCGGAGCCGTCCGGCTTCTGCGACTGCACCAGCAGCGGCGACATCCACATCGGGTAGAACAGGACCACCGGCCACACCAGCCAGAGGATCGCCGACAGCCTCGCCGAACGCTCGGCCTCCTTCGGGCTGGCGGTGGCCATGTAGCGCTGGGCCTGGTTGAGCATGCCGCCGTTGTACTCGAAGAGCTTGATGAAGAGGAACGCCATCAGGAACACCGTGCCGTAGGGGCCGACCAGCGGCTCCCCGTGGCCCTGCAGTTCCGGCTCGTCCCAGGCGCCGAGGAAGCCGATGTTCTTGTCGTTGAGCTCCATGACCACGGCCACGAACATCGCGACGCCGGCCAGCAACTGGATGACGAACTGGCCCAGTTCGGTCAGCGCGTCCGCCCACAGGCCGCCGATCGTGCAGTAGACCGCCGTGATGGTGCCGGTGATGAGGATGCCCTGGTTGAGGGAGATGCCGGTGAAGACGGACAACAGGGTCGCGATCGCGGCCCACTTGGCACCCACGTCAACGATCTTCAGCAGCATCCCGGACCACGCCAGAGCCTGCTGGGTCTTGAGGTCGTACCGGTTCTTCAGGTACTCCAGCGGGGAAGCCACATGGAGTCGCGACCGCAGCCGGTTGATGCGCGGCGCGAACAGCTTCGACCCGATGGCGATGCCCAGCGCGATGGGGAAGGACCAGGTGACGAAGGAGGTGACACCGTAGGTGTAGGCGATGCCCGCGTAGCCGGTGAACATCACCGCGCTGTAGCCGGACATGTGGTGGGAGATGCCGGACAGCCACCATGGCATCTTCCCGCCCGCGGTGAAGAAGTCGCTGACGTTGTCGACCCGTTTGTGGGACCAGACACCGATCGCGACCATCACACCGAAGTAAGCGATGAGCACGGCCCAGTCGAGACCGTTCATGTGCTCCCTCCCAGGGGCGGTCGAGCAGTCGAGCAGAGGCGTCGAGGCCCGCTCATCCTGGGTTCGCTGGCATGGCAGCGACAACCGCCCGTATGGTCAAGAGGAAGTAAAGAAGTTCGCCGTACTGACTTGGGTTCATGTCCATGAACCAAACGTGGGCGATGAAAGATTGGCGGAATAACGGCTACCGCATCAACTCACCCGCGTTCACCAGCAACGACTGCCCGGTGATGGCCCGAGCCCGCTCCGACGCCAGAAACACCACCGCGTCCGCGACATCCCCGTCCGTGGCCAGCTCCGGCAACGCCATCCGCTCCGCGAGCCGCCGCCGCACCTCCGCCTCCGGCACCCCCTCACCCTGCGCCGTGTACCGCACGTACGCCTCCACCGGCGGCCCCCACATCCAGCCCGGCAGCACGGAGTTGACCCGTATGCGATGGGGTCCGAGCTCCCGCGCCAGCGAGTACATCGCGCTCGTCAGCGCCCCTTTCGAGGCGGCGTACGCGGCCTGCCGCACCTGGGAGGGGGCGGCCACGGCGGACTGCGTCCCGATGAACACGACACTCCCGCCCCGCTCCTTCAGTGCCGGCAGACAGGCCCGCGTCATCCGCAGCGTGCCCAGCAGGTTTACGTCGACGACGCGCGCCCAGCTCTCGAAGTCCGCGTCCTCGATCCCGCCGAAGTAGCTGTCCCGGGCGGCGACATGAACGACCCCGTCGATCCGCCCGAACCGCTCGCACGCCAGCGCGGCCAGCGCCTCGCACTGCCCCTCGTCGGTGATGTCGGTCGCGCGGTACGCCGTGTGCGCCCCGTCCGGATCGAGCTCGGCCGCGGTCTTCGCGAGGTGCGCCTCCGTACGCGCCCCGAGGACCGCGTTCCCCCCGTCCCGCACGACAGCCGCAGCGACCTGCCGCCCGAGCCCGGCACCGACACCCGAGACCACGACGGTCCTGTCCGTGAGCAGCGACATCAAAGCCCTCCCCGACACTGGCGGATTATCTGACGGAGCGTCAGAGTATGGGCGTCCGAGGGAGGAAGGAAGAGACAAGAGGAGCGAGGAAGGGGAAGGGAATGGGAATGGGAATGAGTGAAGAGACCGAGATCAAGGTCGAGGTCGAGGTCGAGGTCGAGGTCGAGTCTGAGAAGACACGCAGTGAGGTGTACGGCGAACTGGCCGCTGTCGGTCCGTACGGGGTCCGCCCAGGGCACGCGCTCATCACCATGGTCGAACCGCACCCGGGCCACGAGTACGCGTACAACCGCTGGTACGAAGATGATCATTTCATCTCGGGGGCGATGGCCATGCCCTGGATGTTCTCCGGACGCCGCTGGGTCGCGACCCGGGACCTCCAACTCCTGCGTCACCCAGAGAAGTCGGCGGTCGCGCAGCCGGTCACGGCGGGCTGCTATCTGTCCGTCTACTGGATCACCGAAGGCCGTTACGCCGACCACATGCGGTGGACCGTGGGCATCAACAAACGGCTGAACCGCGACGCACGGGTCTATCAGGACCGTACCCACGTCTTCACCGCCTTCCAGGACCACGAGGCGACCGTCTACCGGGACGGCGCCGCCGGCCCCCGTGACTTCCACGCGCTGGACCACCCGTACGCGGGCCTGGTGTTGCAGGTCATCGACGCCGAAAGTCCGGAGCAGCGGGCGGAGTTGCTGGAGTGGCTGCGGGGCCGGTACCTGCCCGGGCGGCTCGCCGGGTCGCCGGCCGCGATGGTCACCGTCTTCCGGCCGACGCCGTTGCCCGGTGACCGCATGACGTACGTGAAGCAGGTCGAGGGGGTGGATGTGCGGCTGACGCTGCTGTGGTTCCTGGAGGCGGATCCGCGGGCCTGTTGGGAGCCGTACTTCACGGGGATGGCGGAGGAGGTGCGCGAACGCGGCCTGGGCCGGGTGGAGTTGGTGGCGCCGTTCGTTCCGACAGTGCCGGGGACGGACCAGTACGTCGACGAACTGCGCCGCACGGCGGGGTCCCAGGGGTCCCAGGGGTCCCAGGAGTCCCAGTAGCGACAGGACTGGCGGGGGTCCGGCGGACATGGCCGAGCCCCCTCGGCCAGGACGGCGGGCCAGTCGAGAGGGCTCTTCTGTGGTGCTGTAATGCTGAGCTGCTTATGAACTTGTGAGTGGTGCTTATGGAGTTGTGGGAAGTGGCGGTGCCGCATCAGACGAGGTCGAAAGCTCCCCGGCCGACCTCCGCCACGAACGTGTTCCACGAGTCGGCCGGGAATGCCAGCGTAGGACCGGACGGGACCTTGGAGTCCCGTACCGCCATCGCCGCGAGAATCGGGGACTTGACCTCGACGCACGCGCCGTTGCCAGTGGAGTACGAGGACTTCGTCCAGGTGCTCGTGGCGCCTTGCTGAATTGCCATGTTCGCTCCGCTTAGCCGGTGTTGAGTAGCTGTCGCCGCACCGGGGACCCCTCTTGGAGCCCACGGCACGGTTTGCGCCAACGTTTGTTCCTCGATGGCCTGATCGACGCTACTCGCCAACATCGGTATGCGGACCGGTCGTTCACTCGACCGAGTGGCATATACCAGGGGGCTCTTCCACTGGCGTGAGGCGGAGGTGTACTGTGCGTCCCTTGCTTCTCTGGACTGTCAGCGTGCGTACTCTTTCGCCAAGTCCGCGATGAATTGCCGGGATTGGTCCACATTGAGGGCCTGTGCCCGCAAGTGTTCGTACATGACGCTGTACTTCTGTACGTCCGCCGCCTTCTCCAGATAGAGATCGCTGGTGACGCCCTCGATGTACACGACGCTGGAATCGGCCGCGTCGGGGAACTCCAGGATCGCGTACTGGCCGTTGAGCCCCGGATGCGCCCCCATGTCGAACGGGATGACCTGCACGGTGACGTGCGGCAGCTGGGACTGCTCGACCAGGGACTCCAGTTGCTCCCGCATCAGCAGCTTGTTGCCCACGATCCTGCGCAGCGCCGCCTCGTCGAGCACCGTCCACAGGCGCAGCGGGTTCTCCAGGGCGGTGATTCGTTCCTGCCGACGCAGCCGGACCTGGACGCGGTTCTCGATGTCGCTGGACGCGGTCTCCGGCAACGCGCCCGTGATGAGCGCCTCCGCGTACGACCGGGTCTGCAACAGGCCCGGGATGACCTGAGGGTCGTACACGCGCAGCGAGGCCGCGTCCGTCTCCAGCCCGATGTACACGCTGTACGGGACGTCCCCGAACGCGTGCCACCAGCCCTGCTGGCGCGAGTCCTTGGCCATCTCCATCAGGGAGTCGACCATCCGCTGGTCCTCGACCTCGTACACGCCGCACAGGTCGCGGACATCGCGCTGGCTGATGCTGCGCCGGCCGTTCTCCAGCCTGCTGATCTTCGACTGGGAGACCAGCAGCCGCTCGGCGACCTCTTCGGCTGTCATGCCTTTCGCTTCGCGAAGCCTGCGCAACTCCTGGCCCAGCCGGCGCCGCCTGACAGTGGGATTGACGTTGGACGCCATGGGACGTGCACCTCCGGCTGCGTGCCTGTACTTGATGTACCTGCCACTTTCCGTATCTGCTGTTGAGCAGACTGCCACCAAGGTGCGTTCTACCGCTGGGAAACTGCGGATATGCCGTGCCTAGGCGGGAGATATGCGTCCGGTACACGCCAGTTCGGCGGATTCCGCTTACACTCCCGCGGCGTTCGCCCTCGCCCTCGGCCGCGCATGTGCCGGAGCCAGATGTCGGGTGCCGGATTCCCGGCGCCCGATTCCCTGTCTCCGGTGTCCGGTTGCGGACATGCGGCCGCGCGGGGCGGCGAGGCCCGTTTCGGCGTCCTCGTGGACAGCCTTACGGTCCTCACCGCCCCGCGCGGGCCAGCGGCTCCCGAACCGGTCTTGGGGACTGCGGTGCGGCGATACGGCGCTGACGATGTCGTGCGTGGTGCGTGGTGCGTGGTGCTTCGTACGGGTACTGCGGGGGTGGTGCGCGGTGGTGCGGTTTGCCTCGCGGATCGTGCGTTCGCCGTGGGACTGCGGCTCAGTGAGCCACGGCGCGCGCCATGGATCCGTGGTGCGGCTGCATCGGAACGCCGCGTGCGGGCTCCGGTGCGGACCTGGCTCCGGGGGCGGCCTGACGGCCGACCGGTGCCGGGCTGCTGCGACGCGGCTGGGCCGCGACGCCGTTCTGCACGTCCATGACGGCGTGAGCCACCAGACCGCCCATGGGGTCGTGCCGGATCAGGTCCCGCAGCCGGGAGCGGGACGAACGTCCCTCGTTACCCGGATACAGGTGCTTGCCGAGACCGACCGCATGGGCCAGCGCGGCGAGCGCCGCCGTCCGCGGGTCCGGCGGGACGCCGGTGCGGATGGCAGTGTCCAGCCGGGCCCTGATCTCCCGGCTGATCTCCGTGTCCGTCGCCTGATAGCGAGTCGTCGGAAGCACCCCGCACATCTGACCGGCCACGGCATGAACCATGCCGCACCTTTCCAGATGCGAAAGGTAGGTCTGGCGAAGTCCCAGTCGGGGCCCGCCAATCCAGTTCACTGCGCGTACGGGTGCTCCGCGTCGGCGGAGCAGTTCCAGCGCACAGTCCAGCGTTGGATCTCCAGTCGGCCGTGGTACGACCACGGCGATACGATCCCCGTCCGGGGCTATCCGTCCGGCCATCGCCAGCTCCACTAGCTGTGCTCCGGCCAGACCGAGGTCGAGCGACTGCGGCTGTGCGGTGGTACCCGTGGCCGGGTCCAACGCCAGCAGAAGAAGCTCTTCCGGAATTGATCTGCGGCTCCTGCCCATCCATGCCTCCCCGCGTGGATGAATGACAGGGTGACCCCTCTCACATTGGTCTGTCGAGAGGGCGTGACCGCTTCGTAGTGGAACCAGTAGGTATGTCGTTCTCGTCTACCGCAGGAGTGAAGGCTGCGCACAGGACACTGGTAGACGGTTCGGACAGTGTCGTTCGGGCGGCTTTTTGCACGGTTCACGGTTCGGTACGCGCACGGAACGCCGTGCGGCGCATGGAGGAGGCATCGGTGGCGGGCGAGTCCCCCGACAGGTCGAAGCAGCGCGAGTCGTCGGAAGAACCGACGTCGGGGAGCGCGGGTCCGGTTCCGGAGGCCAGGAGTGAATCCGGCTCCGGGGTACGTGACCCACGGCTCGCGGTGGCCCGGGAACGGGAGTCCACGGCTCGCGGTGGCGTGGACATGGCGACCCGGGTGTTCTCGCGCCCGGTGATTCCGGCGGAGGCGGATGCGGATCCCGCGGAAGCGGACGCCGACGGGAGTACGCCGGACACGGCCGCGGAGGCGGAGGCGCCGGCGGAGGGCGAGCCCCAGGGCGCCGCCGAGGCCGCCGACGGCACCGACGGATCGGGCAGCACCCGGTTGCGTGCGGCCGTCGCCGCGTGGGTCGCCGGCGGCGACGAGAACGAGGCTCAGTCCGAGGCCGAGGGTCGGGAAAAGGGCGAGGGGGAGTCCGAAGGCGTCGAGGGTGCCGCCGAGGAGGACGACTCCGACGCGGAACCGGACGCGGACACGGAACCGGACGCGGAAGCGCCGGCGGACGTCGACACCGAGGCGGATGCCTCAGGCGACGGCGACGAGCCGGAAGCTGAGCCGGAGGCCGAGGGTGCCCCTGAGGCCGACGCGGAGCCCACGGCGGGCGATCCTGGGCCCGGCGACCCCTCCGAGGCCGCTGACGAGGCCCCTGAGGCCTCCGGCGAGGCATCTGGCGGCTCCGAGGAGGACTCCTCCGAGTCGGAGAGCGCACAGAAGAGCGCCCCGGAGCCCGATACGGAGCCCGAGCCGGACGCGGAGGCCACGACCGACCCTGAGTCCGAAGCCGAAGCCGAAGCCGAAGCCGAAGCCGAAGCCGAAGCCGAAGCCGAAGCCGAAGCCGAAGCGGGCGCGGACATCGGCACCGAGTCC
Organism: Streptomyces sp. NPDC020898; assembly: GCF_044333925.1. Classification (NCBI taxonomy): domain Bacteria; kingdom Bacillati; phylum Actinomycetota; class Actinomycetes; order Kitasatosporales; family Streptomycetaceae; genus Streptomyces; species Streptomyces sp. NPDC020898. The sequence goes on along the minus strand of NZ_JBIRRV010000009.1, from coordinate 354,497 downwards.
GGCACGGACACCGGCTCCGAGCGCGGCGCGGGCACCGGCTCCGAGTCCGGCGCGGATGCCGAGCGCGAGTCCGGCGCGGGCACCGGCTCCGAGTCCGGCGCGGATGCCGAGCGCGAGTCCGGCACGGGCACCGGCTCCGAGTCCGGCGCGGGCACCGGCTCCGAGTCCGGCGCGGGCTCCGAGTCAGGTGCGGGCGCCGGCTCCGGCACGGATGCCGAGCCTGAGTCCGGCACGGACACCGGCTCCGAGCGCGGCGCGGATGCCGAGCGCGAGTCCGGCACGGACACCGGCACCGAGTCCGGCACGGACACCGGCACCCCGGCTCCCGAGTCCTCCGTCGACAAACACCCCGTAGACCAGCCCACCACCACCTTCAAGGCCGTACGGCCGCCCGTCGCGCCCCAGGTCGATCAGCCGACGACGATGCTCAAGTTGGGCGATGTCGCGGCCAGAGCGGCCGAGAAGCCCAAGGACGACAAGGCTGACAAGGGCGAGTCGGCGAGTGAGTCCGTTGCCGAACGCACCAGCAAATTCGTGGCGCTGAGGCCGCTGGACGAACCGGCCACCCGTAAGCCGCTGCCGGCCGCCGAACCGCCCAGGGTGCCCGCCGCCGACGCCACCGCCGCGATCCCCCAGGTCGGGCCGGAGCGGACGACGCAGCAGCCCCTGCCGCCGTTGCCGCCGCTGGATCTGCTGGCCGAACTGACGAACACGCCGCCGCCCCGGGACACCGTGGTGCGGACGATCGCGCGGCGGGTCAAGATCTGGACGCCCCTGGTCGTGCTGTTGGCGATCGTGTTTGCGGTCGTACAGATGGTGCGTCCGCTGCCGACGCCCACGCTGACGCTCACCGCGCAGGACTCGTACACCTTCGAGGGCGCCAAGCTCTCCCTGCCCTGGCCGTCCGAGGGCCAGGGCTGGATGGATGTCGACGGCGTCGGCACGATGGGCAGCTTCGGCGACCAGAAGCCGATCGCCATCGGCTCCGTGGCCAAGACGATGACCGCGTACGTCGTCCTCAAGGGCCACGCCCTCAAGACGGGCGAGGACGGCCCCAGCATCACCGTCGACGCCACCGCGGAGAAGGAGGGCGGCTACAACCAGAGCGGCGAGTCCACCCTCAACACCGTCCAGGCCGGCGACAAGCTCACGCTCCAGCAGGCCATCTCGGCGATCATGATCCCGTCGGCGAACAACATCGCCCGGCTGCTGGCCCGCTGGGACGCGGGCTCGGAGGCGGCGTTCGTCGAGAAGATGAACGCCGCGGCCAAGGAACTCGGGATGACGAACACCACGTACACCGACCCCTCCGGGCTGAAGGAGACCACCGTCTCCACGGCCGAGGACCAGGTGAGGCTCGGCAACGCGGTCGTGAAGAACCCGGCTCTCGTGGCGATCACCAGCGCGGCCAGCTGGACGGACCCCTCCGGATACAACTGGTCCAACTACAACGAGCTGCCCTACAAAATGGGCGCTATCGGCATCAAGACCGGCTCCACCAGCGTGGCCGGCGGCAACCTTCTCTTCGCTGCCCGCAAGGAGGTCGGCGGCGAGACGGTCACCGTCGTCGGCGCGGTCCTCGGCCAGCACAAGCCGACCATCCTCAAGACGGCCAACGAGGTCAGCCAGACGGCCCTGACCGCCGCCGAGGACGCCCTGGTTCCGGCGAAGATCCTGAAGAAGGGCGATGTCGTCGGGTACGTCGACGACGGGCTCGGCGGGCGGACGCCGGTCGTGCTGTCCAAGGACGTCACGGCGGTCGGCTGGGCCGGTATGAAGGTCGAACTGTCCTTCGCCGCCGCCGCCGACCTGCCGCACACCGCGAAGACGGGCGCCGCGGTGGGCACCCTCACCGTGGGCGACGGCAGCGGTGGCGCGGTGGAGGTACCGGTACAGCTCCAGCAGGACCTGGTCGAACCCGACTTCACGGCGAAGCTGACCCGGATCGGCTGAGCACGGAGTACGGGAATCCTCGTACGGAACAGCGAAACGCCCGCCCCGGTCAACGCGACCGGGGCGGGCGTTCTTGTGCCTACTGGTCCTGTGCCTACTGGTCCTGGTCCTGGTTCTGGTTCTCTTCCTTCTCGCACTCCAGCGTCGTCTCCTGGGACGGGCCGCCGTAGGTGGAGCTGATGCGGACGTTGCCCGCCTGCTCGACGGTCAGCTTGGTGAACTCGCCGTCGTCCGTCAGGCAGCCGTTCTCCGCCCACAGCCAGGGCGAGTACGCGATCCGTACGGTGACCTCGCCGGCCTTCGGCATCCGGACGACGAGGTTGGCGCCGTCGGCGCTGACCACGGAGGCGGGCTTGTCGACCAGCGGGGTCGCGTTCTTGACCCGGTAGATCTTCCAGTTGGAGTCCTCCCAGACCGGCTGGAGATAGCTCGGCCCGCTGCTCACCAGGGCGTGCTCCAGCTTCGCCGGGCCGTCCGGTTCGCCGTTGACGAGGACGACGAAGCCCACCGCCCACTGGGAGAGCCACGCCTGGTAGGCCTTGGCGGAGAAGCCGCCCTCGGGTTCCTCGGTGCCGCCGTGGCCCTCGTAGAAGAGCCGGCCGCGCTCGACGTCGGCCTGCCGGTTCCAGCCGCGGGCCATGTTGATGTACGGGGCGAGGATGGCGGCCTCGCGGTGGTCGCGGGCCGGTACGACCTCTACGCGCGTCTGCTCGGCGCCCAGCCGCTTCAGCTCGTTGACGACGCCGTCCGTCTTGACGGCCCACTCGGGCACCCGGGTGTTGGTGACGATGTCGGCGATCGTCTTGCCGGACAGCCAGCTCACCGAGATGGCCATGGCGAGCCCGAGGGCCACCATGCGCCGCTTGGGAGTGAACCAGGGGAGCGGCAGCCGGGGAGCGGTGGCAGCGGCGGCGTCCCCGCCCTGCTCCCCGGCCTGTTCCCTGCCCGGCTTCTCGTCCGGTCGCTCGCCCCGCCGCCACTCGGCCCGGTACATCATGATCGCGAGCAGCGTCGCCGGGGCCGCCAGCTCCGAGAGGCGCTCGACGTTCGTACCGATCGGGGTCGGGATCAGGTAGCAGAGGACCACGCCGGCCGCGTACACCGCGGAGCCCAGACGCAGGGTGCGCCAGGCGCTCGGGGCCGTCAGGACGACGATCGCGCAGAGCACGACCGGCGGCCATATCCGGGCGAACGGCATGGGCTGCTCGCCCTCGAACGGGAACAGCAGCGTCGTGACGCCCACGACGGCCACCGGGGGCACCAGCAGGGCCGCCGCCCGGCCCCAGTCACGGGACAGGAAGTAGGCGGCGCCGACGACGAGGACGAACAGGCCGGCGACGGGGCTGCCGGTGGTGGCCAGCGTCGCGCAGACGGCGGCGGCGCCGAGGTGCCGGGCGCTGCGGCCGCTCACCACCGCGAGGACGGCCGCCATCGCGAAGGCGGTGCCCAGGACGAACGTCGAGCGCCCGGAGATCACCTGGCACCACAGCGAGAACCCGACCGCCATCGCCGGCCACAGCGGCTTGCGCACACCCGTGCGCGCGACGAGTTCGGCGCCCAGGACGGTGGCCGCGACCCCGGACAGCATCGTGGCCGCCACCACGCCGATGGCGGCCATCAGGTACGGGGACATCAGGCTGTAGTTGGCCGCGTGCAGTCCGCCGTACCAGAACAGGTTGTACGCCGAGTTCGGGTACATCTTCGCGAACTCGGCCCACGCCACCTGGGCGGCCAGGTCGCCGCCGCCGGTCGCGAACACCGCCCACCAGACGAAGTACAGCGGTACCGCGCCGGCGCCGACGACGAGTGCCACCCGGTGGCGCTCGTGCCACACCTCACGTGCCTGCGTGGGCTTGTCGGCGCGCATGGCAGATCTGCGTGGGGTCAGCTCGGCAAAGGCCACGACAACTTCCGTTTCCGTTCGGCTCGGGCGCGCGCGGACGACTGGCGGGTGTCCGTCCGGTGGAGGTCTTTCAGGGGTAGACGCTAATCGCACCCCGGCAGTTGGCTGACAGGGCCCCATGTGACCAGGTGGTGACCGGGGCATGACGGAAAAGAGCCCAATCAGCTTGAGGCGGTTCCCCGACGGGCGCGACCGGATTATTCCGGCCGCGCCCTTCAGGACACGTGCGTCAGCCCGAGTCGGCCCGCATGAGGATATTTCAGACGGTGATCGGGAACGCTATGTCGCACACCGGGTCCTGAGGCCCTGCCGTGTCCCAGTCCGCGAAGTACACCTCGCGGCACGGCCCCGCCGGCTCGATCCCCTGCCCGGCCAGCCATCGCTCCACCGCCTCGAACGCGGCGATGATCTGCGGATGGGCCACCTGCGCCTTGGTGATCCGGGTGTAGGCGAGCCGCCGGGCGGGCTCCACCCGTACCGCCGTCTCCCAGGGGCGCCCGTGTGCCTCGGCCCAGGCACGTGCGGCGGCCTCGTCGGCTATGGGAACGCACGACTCGGCCGGACCGTCGCTCTCCATCGACACCTCGGAGTGGTAGACGACGAAGGGCGCCGCCGTGACGCCCCCGCACTCCCGGGCGCCCGCCTCCAGCCGCCCCAGCGAGGCCCCGATCCACGCGGGCAACTCATCCACGAGAGTGTGCCGCGTCTCGGTCAGCACCACTCTCCCGGGTACGTCCACCGTCTCGACCACGAACTTTCCGTACATCTCGGAGCTCCTCCCCGACAGCTGTGCACGGAGGTACTCGGCGAGCGTGCGCCGGCCCGCGATCCGGGCCTCGACGTCCGCCCAGTAGGCGGCGAGCCGCTCGGCGGCGGCCGGTCCGTCCTGCTCCACCAGCTCCACGAGCTCGCCGATCAGGGCGAGCGGCATGTCGAGCTGCCGCAGCAGGGCCACCAGACGGGCGCGTTCGGTCTGCGCGGCGCGGTAGTAGCGGTATCCGCTCGCCTCGTCGACGTACGCCGGCGCGAGCAGTCCGAGCCGGTCGTACAGCCGCAGGGCCTTGGGCGAGAGCCGGGCCCGGGCGGCGAACGCGCCGATGGTGAGCAGATCCGCATCCCCGTGGCCGCCGTACGCGCCGTGCCCGCCGTTGCCGTTCACCCCGTCATCCTCCGTCACCGGGCACGGTCGGCCCGGTGACACAGGACGCTCACCCTTGCCCCAGGGGCAAGGTCAACCCACGGAAGTACGGGAACGACGGGAACGACGGGGATGACGGGGATGACGGGAATGAGGCGGGTCAGCCGATGGCCTTCTCGACCGCGTCCACCAGTTCCGCCGTCTCCGGCTCGGTCTGCGGGGAGAAGCGGGCGACGACCTGGCCGTCGCGGCCGACGAGGAACTTCTCGAAGTTCCAGCGGATGTCGCCGGTGTGGCCCTCGCCGTCGGCGAAGCCGACCAGGCGGTCGTACAGGGTGTGCCGGGCGTCCCCGTTGACCTCGACCTTCTCGGTCATCGGGAAGGTCACGCCGTACGTCGCCGAGCAGAACTCGGCGATCTCCTCGGAGGTGCCGGGCTCCTGGCCCATGAACTGGTTGCAGGGCACCCCGAGCACGGTGAAGCCCTTCTCGGCGTACCGCGCGTGGAGCTTCTCCAGCCCCGCGTACTGCGGGGTCAGCCCGCACTTGGAGGCGACGTTGACGATGAGGACGGCCTTGCCCGCGTACTGGGCGAGGTCCGCGGAACCCCCGGTGAGGGCACCGATCTCGACGGCGAGGGGCGAGTCGGAGGAAGGAGTGCTGGCATCTGTGGTCATAAGCGGATGCTAGCTCCGGTAGGTGTCGGGCCCGGCTCCCGCCCCCGAAGCCGTGACCAAGACCTCACCGGCCGCCGTACGCGAGTACAGCACCGACCGTCCCGCCCGCCGCCGCTCCACCAGCCCCGCGTCCAGCAGCACCCGCAGATGCCGCCCGACCGAGCCGAGGGCCTGCCCGGTCACCGCGGTCAGCTGCGTAGTACTACGGGGTGACCCGAGAAGTACGAGCACGGTGCTACGAGCGGGCCCGAGGAGTGCCCCGAGAGCGGCGGGCGGCGCCACACGGCCGCCGTGGTGCTCGGCCAGCACCCCCGCGCACGGGTAGACGACCGCGTACCGCTCCGGCTCCTCCCAGGCCACCCACCCCGCCTTCGGCGTCACGGGGACGAAGACCAGCTCGGCGCCGGAGATCTCGCGCGGCGGGTTCGCGTAGAGGTTGATCTGGAGCCGGCTGTCGCCGAGCCATCGGGTGCCCGGCCGCAGCGCGTCCAGTACGGCCGCCCAGCCGCCCTCACTGACCCGCGCGGTCCGCGCGACCACATCGGCCTCCAGCACCCGTCGGCGCCGGTCCCAGTACGGGCGTACGGCGTCCTCCCACACGTACTGGATCAGGTCGGCGGCGCGGTCGGGCAGGTCGTCCCGGTCGGCGAGGGCGGCGGGGAGCGGGCCGAGGGGAGGGTGGGCGAGGTGGGCGCGGGCCCGGTCGGGAGGGGTCGTACGGATGCGCGTGAGGCCCTCTTCGAACGTCTCGCGGTCCCGGGGTGTGGGCGTCAGGAAGTCGGCGGTCCAGTTCCGGCCGAGGCCGGTGCGGATCAGCAGGGCGGTCGTCGGGTCGTCGGCGAGACGGCGGCGGTACGCGGGCAGGTGGGCGGTCAGCCAGGCGCGCTCGCCGGGGTGCGAGGCCGTCCCGGCGTGCAGCAGGTGCAGGCTCGCGAAGGTCTCGGCGAGGGGCGAGATGACGAACCGGCTGCGGGCGAGGGTGTCGGCGTTCACCTGCCACCAGCCCATGCCCGTACCTCCGTGATCCCACCGGCGTTTCGCGTGTGCGCGAAACAATAACGGGGATCCGGCGCTGCTCTCAGACTCCGCACATGCGCAGTTACTCCGCCCTCTTCCGCACCCCTGAGTTCACCCCGCTCTTCCTCTCCACGGCGTTCAGATCGGCCGCCTCGACGACCGGCGGCCTGGCCCTCGCCACCCTCACCTACGACGCCACGGGCTCGCCGCTGCTCTCCGCCCTGAGCATGTTCGGCCCCCAACTGGCCCAGGTGGTGGGCGCGACGACCCTCCTCTCGGCCTCCGACCGGCTGCCCCCGCGCGCCACCCTGACGGGCATCGCACTGGCCTTCGCGCTCGGTACGGCGGCGATGGCGATCCCGGGACTGCCGATCGGCGCGGTCTTCGCCCTGCTGTTCGTCCTGGGGCTGATCGCGTCGCTGGGCGCGGGCGTCGGCTGGGGTCTGCTGAACGAGATCCTGGCCAAGGAGGGCTATCTGCTGGGGCGTTCGGTCTTCAACATGTCGAATGGGCTGATGCAGATCGCGGGTTTCGCAACGGGCGGGGTGCTCGTGGCGACCCTCTCCGCGCGCGCCACGCTTCTGACCGCCGCGGCCCTCTACCTCGCCGGCGCGCTGGTGACCCGCCTCGGCCTCACCAGCCGCCCGGCACGGGTCTCGGGCCGCCCGTCCATCGCCCAGACCTGGCGTACGAACGCCGAGTTGTGGTCGGCCCGCCCTCGCCGCCTCACCTATCTGGGCCTCTGGATCCCCAACGGCCTGGTCGTCGGCATCGAGTCCCTGTACGTGTCCTACGCCCCTGACTCCGCCGGCACCCTCTTCGCCTGCGCGGCCCTGGGCATGCTGATCGGGGACGTGACGGTCGGCCGCTTCGTGCCGCCCCGGCTGCGCCGCCGACTGGCGGTACCACTCCTGCTGTTGCTGGCGGCGCCGAACCTTCTCTTCGCCCTGCGTCCCGGGGTGTGGGCGGCGGCGCTTGCGGTCTGCGTGGCCTCGGTCGGCTACGGCGCGAGTCTGGTCCAGCAGGAACGCCTGATGTCCCTCACTCCGCCCGAACTCTCCGGCCACGCCCTGGGGTTGCACTCCGCCGGCATGCTCACGATGCAGGGAGTGAGCGCGGCCCTGGCGGGCACGATCGCCCAACTCACGTCCCCGGGGGCGGCGATGACGGTGATGGCGGCGGGGTCGGTGTGCGTGACGGTGGCGCTGGTGGGGGCGGGGCGCCGGGAGGGGCGCGGCCGGGGTGGAAGAGAGGGCGCGCTGTCGAACCCGGTGGAGCGGTCGCGCTCCGGCACGTGACCGCTGGCGGTCCCCGGACCGGGTGAGGCGTTCCGCGCGCGGGAAGAACTGGGCAGGACCTGCGCGGCTCGACCGGCTTGCCAAGGGGGACGCACTCGCATGACGACGCGTGACGAACGTACGGAGAAGTCGGAGAAGTCGGAGAAGTCGGAGAAGGGTGCCGAGGAGGAGACCGGTACCGGCACCGACGAACGCGCCGACGACGGTGTCTCCGAGTCCGAACGGCTGCTGTTCGGGGGGCCGTTGCGGTACGACATGGGGTGGAACCAGCATCAGGGATCGTTTCTTGAGCTGGGGCTGCGGACCATGGTCGCGCGGATGCCCCGGCTGATCGGCGCCACCATCCGGCTCGCCCACCGGGCCGACCCGCGCGCCCTGCGGCGGGTCGCCGTGGCCGAGTTGGGCGGGGGAGTGGCGCAGGCGGTCGGGCTGGTGGCCGTCAACCGGGTGCTCGGCCAGCTGCTGGGCGCCGGGGAGACCACCGACAAACTGCGGGACGCCGTACCGGCGTTGGTGGTCGTGGCGCTCGCCGCGCTCGTCGGCGCGCTGTTACGGTCCGTGTCCACCGCCGGTACCGGGCGGCTGGAGCCCAAGGTGTTCCGGGTGGCGACCGAGGAGTACCTGGAGCGGGTGGCGCGCGTCGAACTGGCCGCCGTGGAGGACGAGGAGTTCCACAAGCTCCTCGATTCCGCCCAGTGGGGAGCGGAGTCCGCCCGGCGCATGATCCGGTTCTGTACGTCGGTGATGACCGCGACGATCGCGCTGGCGGCTGCCGCCGGAGTGCTCACCGTGCTGCATCCCGCCCTCCTCCCCCTCCTCGCGCTGATGACGCTGCCCAGCGCCTGGAGCGCGCTCACCATCGCCCGCCGGCGGTACGTCTCCTTCCACACCTGGGTCCAACACGCCCGCGCAGGGCAGCTGTTGGGGCGGCTGCTCATCGACACGCAGGCCGCGCCCGAGGTGCGGGTGCACAACATCGGACCGTTCCTGCTGCGCCACTTCCGGACCATGGCCGAGACGGGGGAGAGGGAGCAGACCCGGCTCGCCTCGCTGGCCGCCCGTACCGGGCTGATCGCCTCCGGGTGGACGGGCATCGCGACCGCGGGCGCGTACGGCGTGCTCGGGCTGCTGCTGTGGACGGGGACCATGGATCTGGCCGTCGCCGGTACGGCGGTCATCGCCATCCGGACCGGATCCGCCAACCTGGAGGCACTGGTCGTACAGCTCAACTACCTGTACGAGGAAAGCCTGTTCGTGGCCGACCTGGAGCGGCTCTGCCAGGAGGCCGACCGGCGGCTGATCCCCGAGACGGGCGTCCAGCTGCCCGCCCACGTGGACGCCATCCGCTTCGAGAACGTCTCCTTCACCTACCCGGGCACGGACACCGAACCCGCCCTGGACGCGGTGAACGTCACCATCCCCACCGGCCGGATCGTCGCGCTGGTGGGCAACAACGGCAGCGGGAAGTCGACCCTCGCCAAGCTGTTGTGCGGGCTGTACGCGCCCGACACCGGCCGCATCCTCTGGGACGGGCTCGACTCCACGGAGCTCGACCGCACCGGCCTCTTCGACCGGGTCGCGGTCGTCGCCCAGGACTTCTACCGCTGGCCCTTCACCGCCAGGGTCAACATCGCCATCGGCCGGCCCGACGCCCCGCACGAGGACGAACACCTGCGCACCGCCGCCGAGTACGCGGGCGCCGACGAGACCATCGCCTCCCTGCCCCGGGGCTGGGACACCCTCCTCGCCCGCGGCTACAAGGGCGGTCACCAGATCTCCGGCGGCCAGTGGCAGCGCCTCGGCATCGCCAGGGCCCGGCACCGGGACGCGCGCATCCTGGTCGTCGACGAACCGACCAGCGCCCTGGACGCGGAGACCGAGCAGCGCGTCTTCGACCAGATCCGCCGCCTCGCCGCCGAGGGGCAGACGGTCATCCTGATCACCCACCGGCTGCACAGCGTCCGGCACGCGGACGAGATCTACGTCCTGGAGAAGGGCCGCGTCGCCGAACACGGCACGTTCGAGGCCCTGATGCGGGCCGACGGTGACGGGCCGGGACTGTTCCGGCGGATGTACCTGGTGCAGTCGGATCAGTACCGGCTGGACACACCATGACGCGGAAAGTGATCCACATCACCAGCGTGTGATGTGAAGAAAGTGAAGGAAGGGTGCCTCGGCGGGTGCGTGGTGCTGGCATGCTCATGCATGGCTACTGAGGGGTAACCAGTCGTGTTCATCCCCGTGCCCCGTCCCCCGTTCGATCTACTCGATCCCGAGGACCCCCACGCGTGCACAAGCTCACCAGACATGCCTTTCTGGCATCGGTCGCCGTCACGGCCCTGCTCACCACCGGCTGCTCCGGCTCCTCCCCGACAGCGGCGGACAGCGCGCCCGCGGCGACGGCCGAGACCCCCGCCGCCACCCCCACCCCCGATCAACTCGCCGTCGTACAAGCACCGTTGGGCGAGTCGGCACCCACGGCCGTCGCGACCCAGGAGGCGGCCCGGTCCGGCTCCGGGGCGCAGCAGTCGTCGCTCAAGGTCGCCTCGTACGACAGGAAGAGCGGCCGGGCGGTCATCGCCGCGAAGCCGGCCAAGGTGACCCCCGAGTCTCCTGCGTCTCCTGCGTCTCCTGCTTCCTCCTCCCCTTCCTCCCCGTCGCCCTCCGCGTCGGAGACGACCGCCGCCGCTCCCGTCGCCGTCGGTGACGTGATCGCCAGTGCCCCCGCACCCGGTGCCCCCGACGGTCTCCTGGCCGAGGTGACCGAGGTCGTCGGCGACGCCGCGAGCGGCGGTACGGAGGTCCTGACCAAGTCCGCCGAACTCAGCTCCGTACTCGGTGAGAGCAAGGCCGAGGGTGACGTTCCGGTGGACCCGGCCGCCATCGAGGTCGAGCCGCTCGTCGAGGGCGTGAAGGTCTCCTGGGCGAAGACCGGTGACCTCACCTTCGGCCCCGAGGGCGCCAAGCTCCCGCTGGGCAGCCTGCGCATCGACGTGGGCGCCGCCATCGCCACGGCCGAGGGCGCCCCCGTCTCGGCGGCGGCCTCGGTGCAGGGCTTCGTCCAGCTCGCGCCCGAGATCGCCTTCTCGTACGACGGTTCCGGCAGCGGCACGGGCTCCGCACCCGGCGGTGCGTTCCTCGGGCTGACCGGTGACTGGGCCTCGCAGTGGTCGCTGAAGGGCCGCGCGGCCGGCACGACCGACGGCAAGCCGATCCGCGTGCCGTTCGCGGAGCTGCACGCCGACCCCATCATCCAGGCGGGCCCGATCCCGATCGTCGTCAACCTCGACCTGGTCTGCTACTTCCAGGTCGACGCCGACGGCAAGGTGACCGTCGACGTCGAGCAGGACCTCAAGGGCGACTTCCGCGTCGGCGGCACCTTCTCCTGGAGCAAGGGCTGGACGCCGGTGAGCGAGTCCGCGATGACCGGCACACCGCTGGACGTCAACGTCACGGCGGCCGGCGACGTCAAGGCGTCCCTGGGCGCCGAGGCGTCGATCGGTCTGTACGGCACCGTCGGTGTCTCCGCCGACCTCGCCCCGTATCTCCGCGCGGAGGCGGACGCCTCGGCGGAGGGATCGAGCGACGGCACGGGGTCGGCGAGCGGCTCCTGGGCGCTGTACGGGGGCGTTGATCTCTCCGGCGCCCTCCAGATCCAGCTGACCATCTTCGGCACGCCGATTTTCCAGCACCGGATACCGCTGGGGGAGCTGCACCAGGAGTGGCCGTTGGCGAAGGGTGAGGCGACGGCTACGACGCCGACGGTGAAACCGGCTGCCTGACGTACGACGAGGGGCCCTTCCGTCCGGTACTCCAGCACCGGACGGAAGGGCCCCTCGGTCATGTGCCCTAGGGCTAGCCCACTCGCTGCACCGTCTCGTAGCCGCTGGACTTCAGCGTCTTCGGAGTGGCGTTCATGGTGGTGGCGGAGCCCGAGAACATGAGCAGGGCGCCGGTTGCCTTTTCGGTCGCCAGCAGGTCGGGGATGTCGTCGCCGGAGATGTCCGGACTGCCGTACACCAGCGGGTAGTCGGCCGGGAGCATCGTGCCGGAGGCGTAGGCGTCGTCGCCGTCCAGGCTGGCGGCGGACGTGCCCAGGCTGGTGAGGACCGTGCTCACGCCGTCGCTGCCGAGGATGCCCTTGCGCAGCTGGATGTTGCCTGCCGCGGTCCGGTACGTCAGGTCCATCGCCTTGTCACCGTTGTAGTCGCCGATGGCCACGAAGTCCCGGGTGTCCCAGGCGCTGGCGGTCATCTGGGTGGCGGTGGTGAAGGTGCCGCCGGTGTAGCCGGAGAGGACCCACAGTTCGGCGCCGTTGACCCCGCCCGCGATGAACAGCTCGGGCTGGCCGTCGCCTGTGAGGTCGCCCGCCGACTTGATCTCGGACCAGGTGGACGGAGCCGGGACGTTGGCCGGCAGCCGTACCTCGACACGATCGGCGACGTTGATGGCGCCGTACCCGTCGCCCGGGTAGATGAACAGCCGGTTGTCGGGGGTGCGGATCACCCAGTCGGTGACGCCGTCGCCGGGGGCGAAGTCGCCGTTGTGGGTGACCAGTGAGTACACGGGGGCGGTGCTGTCACCGTTCCAGATGTGCGGGGCGGTGGTGCTCTCGTGCAGCAGTGTCCCGTTGTTGTGCTGGCCCCAGGAGCTGGCGATCCAGTCGGCGTAGTGGTCGGTCGTGTTGATCCAGAGGTTTCCGGCGGCGGTGACGGCGCCGTAGTCGGCGGAGCCGTCGCCGTTGAGGTCGCCGGCGGCGTCGGCGGTCGGGCGCGGGGTGACGTAGAAGGTGTGCTTGTACGGGTTCGGCGAGATGTTGCCCGCCGAGTCGACGGCCTTGACGTACAGGGTGTTGGGGCCGGCCGACGGGGGCTGCATCCCGGTGTAGTCCTCCGTCGAGGAGATGACGGTGGTGCAGGTGGCCGAGCCCGTGCCCTGCTTGGTGCCCGCGCAGGCGTAGTGGTCGTAGGAGGTGTTGTTGATCGAGAAGACGAACTTCACGATGTCGGTGTCGGCGCCCTTGGTGAAGGTGAAGTTCCCGGCGGTGCCGAACTTGACCTTGGACCAGACCTCGCCGTTGCTGTCGTTGTCACTGTCGGCGGGGAACTCCGTCGAGGTGACCAGGGCGGGCGAGTCGGGCAGGTCGGTGTCGTAGGTGAAGCGGCACCAGTCCGTGCCACTGGTGGGCGCGTAGGGGCCGCTGACCTTCGGGTCCCAGGCACGTACCCGCCACTCGTAGGTCTTGCCGTGGGCCAGCGTGTACGTGGTGGACTGGTTCAGCTTGACCTCTGCGGTCTCACCGTCGTCGACGCCGGTGTCGTAGACACTGGTGTGGGTGCTGCTGCCCGCCAGCCCGATCTGGAACTCCATCCTGGAGAGGTCGCTGTCCAGGTCGGTGGCCTTGGCCTTGAGGGTCGGTGCGGTCTTGCCCACGTTGATGTACGGGGACGCACTGGTGTCGCAGGAGCCGGGGCTCATGGTGACCGACGACGGGGTGCCCGGCTTGCGGTTGTACTCGATGGACACCGTGGGCGAGCCCGCGCCCTCCGCCTTGAACTTCTTCCAGGAGTACGTGTCCGTCTCCAGGCTCGACGACGACGTGGTCGGCGCGGAGGAGGAGGTCGAGGCGACCAGCCCGATGTTGAAGGACATCCAGCCGTTGTCCGCGGCCTCCTGGGCCAGCGACGTCACCGTGAAGTTGACGTTCGTGTCCGGGCAGGAGCTGTTGGACTTCCAGCCGTAGGCGAAGGACTTGGACGTGATCTTCCGCTTCCAACTGGGCTGCTTGTTCCAGGTGGTGGCGCTGGAGAAGGGGTCGGTACGCCACACCTGCACCGTGCGCTTGCTGCACGACCAGGAGTGCGTCTCCAGGATCTTCAGCGTGGCCTTGGAGACGTCCGCGCCCTTGATGGACTTCTGGAGGATGAGCTTGAAGAACGAGCGGGAGGTGCCCCAGGTGTCCCGTTCGAAGCCGACGCGGGCTTCCTTGGTGTCCTGGTTGTAGTTGGCGCCGTCATAGAAGTTGGAGCCCGGGTACTTCTTGTAGACGCTGGTCCAGTGGGAGCGGGTGGCCGAGGTCGACGGGTCCAGGAACAGCGGGTAGACCGGCGCGTTGGCCCCGGTCCGGTCGAGGTAGTCGCTCGGCGGGTCGATCGTCAGGACGCGGCTGACCTGGTTCAGGGCGGCGCCTGCGGTGGCGGCGTGCGCGCCTTCCCCGGGACCGTTGACGGCGGGCAGCGCGAGGGTCTCGCTCGCGGCGGCGGCCGGGAGGGCGTAGGCGGCCGGGTCGATGTCGGAGCCGGTGAACGCGGCGTCGGCGTCGCCCGCGCTGTCCTCGGGATCCACTTCGACGGACTTGTCCACGTCCGAGGTCCAGCCCTCGACGTCCTCGGCGTCCTCGTTGCTGCCGGCGGCGGAGTCCGGGTCGGTGGCCGGGGCGTCCGTGTCGTGCGTGCCGGCCGAGTCCCACAGGAACGGAGTCGGCGATACGGAGATCTCGTTGCCGTCCTTGTCCCTGCCGCGCATGACGTCGGTGGACGGGTCGAGGGAGAAGCCGAGCGTGGGCGAGGTGAAGCGGTAGCGGGGCGGCTCCGCGGCCAGCGCGGCGGCGGCCTCCGGGGTGTGGATGACCAGGACGTGGGTGTACCCGGTGTCCCGTGCGGTGAGCATCAGGTCCACGTCCGGCAACACGCCTTCGTACAGCGCCCTGTTGTCCTCGACCACCGGCTCGGGAAGCGCGCCGGGCCACTCGACGTTGATCTCGTGGCCCTCCACACCCATCGTCAGGAGCGGGGTCCAGGAGTTGTCCGCGTCGTCGGCGGCCTGCACCGCGCCGGACGCCCCCTTGCCCGGGGTGCGATAGGCGGCCGTGCTGATCGCGGGGGTTCCGTGACCGACCGCTGACTTACCGGAGTAACTCGCGCCGTGTGCCTTCGACTTGCCTTCGGCCGGGCTGTGGTCCGCGTCACCCGCCGCGAATGTCACGGGATACGGACTGTTGACGGTGGACCAGCCGGCCTTTCCCTCCCGCAGCGAGGTGTCGACCGGAGCCCACTTCCCCTGGGCGTTCTTCGCCCGCACCGGCGCGACGGAGGCCGTGTAGGTGAAGGAACCGTTGGGATTGGCGAACGTCTGGGAGAACTCGTCGGTCAGCGCGGCCACTTCGACCTTCTTGCCGGTCTTGCGGGCCTTGCGCTGGGCCGCGTCCTCGGCGCCGGTCTCGCTCGTCGCCGGCTTGGCCTTCGCGCCCGCCCCGGGCGACGACTTGGCGGCCGGCCCGTCGTCGCCGAGAGCCAGGACGGTGGCACCGCCGGCCAGCAGCGCGAGGGCGATCGCGGCGGCTATGCCCCGTCGAACTCCCGGTCTGCCAGGGGGTGTTGGTTCACTGGTGGCCGCTTCGCCGGACGCGGCGGCAGCACTTTCGTGGTCGCTCAAGGAACCCTTCTCCAACAGGCTGGGCCGCAGCGGCGAGGCCGCTGTGGCATGGCTCTTCGGGTTGTCCTCGGGTCTGGCTTGAACGCACGACCCCCCGTTTTGGACGGTTGGAGTATGTGCAAGCCGACCCGACGAGATCAACACCCATGTGAAGGAGGGAAGTAGGAGGGGCGTAAGTGACTGAGGGGTATAGCGATTCTTTGCCATTCTTTGTCTGAATTTGGCGCGTGACATAGCTAACACAAACTTATCCAGCCTTGACGTGGATCTTCACGACGCGTCAATTTCATCCCGTCATTGATCACCATGAGCCATCGCTCCGAACGTTTCCGTTGACATTGGTCCGGACGTTAGCGACGGCTCGTGGCACGGGGTTACGGGGAAGGGTCGGTCGGCCATGCGTGGGGGACTGTCGTGGTGCGGCAAAGGTCGGCTGACGGAGAGATCGCCACGTGATCGGCTCTTCCGCCGAAGAGCGCGACTGGGAGTCGTCGCCGCGGTGTTCCTCGCCCTCAACGTCAGCTCGTTGCAGGGCGCTGTGGCGTTCGGGCCCGACAACGACGTCCGTACGGCGGTCGAGCTGGACGCGTTGCAGGAGACGGACGCCGTCCCTGTCGACGAGGCCGCGACCGACAAGCTGGAAGAGCTCGAGAAGCCGGCGCTGGAAGCCCTGAAGGAGTACCTCCCGGCAGCGGTGGAGGAGGTCCCGGCCGCCGTCGACGTGGCCGCGCCGGTCGCCGACGTCACCGCAGGCGGCGCCCCCAAGCAGGTCGCCGCCTCCACCGACGGCACTCTGACCGTCGGTGTCACCGCGCCCGAGGGTGCGACGCAGGCACAGGCCGACTCCCTGGAGGGCGCCTGGAACGTCACGGTCAAGCCCGAGACCGACGCGGTTGCCGCCGGTACGCAGGGCCTGATGCTCCAGGTCGACGCCCCCGACGCCGCCACCGGTGACGCGGTCGTCCAGATCGACGCGACCCGCTTCGCCGAGACGTACAGCGCACAGTGGCTGGACCGGCTGTCCTTCGCCCTGATGCCCGCCTGCTACGCCACGACGCCGGAGCTGGAGGAGTGCTCGACAGGCATCCCTGTCACGACCGAGGTCGAGCGCACCACCGACGAGGTGACCGTGTCGGTCGACGCCGGTGGCGACGACTCCGGCTCGGAGGCGGACCCCGGCGAGGACGGCGCGGCCGACGAGACCAACGACAGCACCGACACCACCGACGAGATCCAGGAGACCCTGCTCAACGTCACCGTCGACACCGCCGCCCTGGCATCGGTGTCCACGGCCACGTCCACCAGTGCCTCCACCGCCGCGAGCACCGACAAGGGCGCGGTCAGCTCGGCCGTGTGGCGCGGCGACACCCAGGCCGGTGTGCAGCAGGTGGCCGACTCCGCAGGCGGACTGCTGGTCGGCACCTCCTACGGCTCCGGCGCCGGCGGCGACTTCGCCGCGACTCCGCTGGCCTCGGGCGGCACCTGGTCGCAGGGCGGCTCGTCCGGCGCGTTCACCTACGCGTACACGATGGCGGGCCCGCAGGTCCCGGCCGGCCCGTCCCCGAACGTGACGCTGAGCTACAACTCGCAGTCCTCGGACGGCCGTACGTCGGCAACGAACAACCAGGTCTCGTGGATCGGCGAGGGCTGGGACTACAACCCGGGCGCGATCACCCGCACGTTCGTGGGCTGTGCGGCGGACACCTCGGGCGCGAACAACAAGGACCACTTCACGGGCGACCAGTGCTGGGGCTCCAGCAACGCGGTGCTGACGCTGAACGGCACCACCACCGAGCTGGTGTACGACGACACCAGCAAGAAGTGGAAGACCTCCCGCGGCGACAACACCCGCGTGGAACTGCTGACTTCGGCCGACTACAAGCGCATCACGGGCATCGACTCCTCGAACAACGGTGACAACAACGGGGAGTTCTGGCGGGTCACCACCAGCGACGGCACCACGTACTACTTCGGCCTCAACCGCCTGCCGGGCTGGACGTCCGGCAAGGAGGAGACCCACTCGGTCCTGAACGTGCCGGTGGCGGGCAACCACCCCGGCGACGCCGCGAAGGACATACCCGCCGACCCCTGCTACGCGACCAAGTTCGAGGACTCCTTCTGCGACCAGGGCTGGCGGTTCCAGCTCGACTACGTCGTCGACCTCAACGACAATGCGATGTCGCTGTGGTGGGAGAAGGAGGCCAACGCCTACGCCAAGAACAACAAGGAAGCCAAGGCGGTCGCCTACGACCGGGCCGGCTACCTGACCCGCATCGACTACGGCCAGCGCGCGAACACCCTCTACTCCGCCGAGCCGCTGGGCCGCATGAACTTCAAGGCCCAGGAACGCTGCTTCGTGAAGGACGGCGACTGGACGTGGGACTGCTCGAACACGAGTTTCGACTCCAAGCAGTCGTATCTGACCCGCCCCTGGTTCGACACCCCCGCCGACCTCGCCTGCAAGACGGGCTCGAAGTGCTCGACGTACGCCCCCACGTTCTGGTCGCGCAAGCGCCTGGCCACGGTCACGGCGTGCGCCCAGCGTGAGCAGGGCGTCAAGCTCACCGAGTACAACTCGGCCGACGACACGGGCGTCCGCAACGCCTGCGGCATCGACGACACGACGTACGGCACCACTGCCCTCTCGAAGGTGGACTCCTGGAGCCTGGCCCAGTCGTTCCCCTGGGGCCTGACCGGCGAATACACCGCACTCTGGCTGGAGTCCATCACCCGTACCGGTTACGCGGTGGACGGTTCGACCGAGCGCCTGAACCCGGTGATCTTCGGCCGCAACAAGCTGATGCTGCCCAACCGCGTCAAGCGGCCCTCGGGCGACACCGACCCCCTCTTCGACCGCCTGCGCATCCAGGACGTGGTCTCCGAGTACGGCGGGCGCACCCACGTCGAGTACTTGGCGCCGGACGGTGCCTGCGCCACCGGCGCGAACCTTCCCGAGCCGGACAAGAACGTACTGCGCTGCTATCCGGCGTACTGGCACGCGGACGGCGAGCTGACCGACAAGCGGATCTCCTGGTTCCACAAGTACGTGGTCGGCTCGATCACCGAGTACGCGCAGCTTCAGGACGCGACGGACATCACGACGTCGTACGAGTACGAGACGAACACGTCGGACAAAACGGTCGGCGCTCTGTGGGCCAAGAACCAGGCGGAGTTCTCCCGCCCGAAGACCCGCACGTGGGACGACTGGCGCGGCTACCCGACGATCACGACGATCTCCGGTGTCCCGGGGGCCCCCGACGGCAGCGTCGCCTCCAAGTCGGTCACCCGTTACTTCCGGGGCATGAGCGACGACGTCCTGGAGGACAGCACACCCAAGGACTCGAGCGACGACGTCAAGCGGTCGTTCAAGGCGCAGGACGTCACCGGCGCGAACATCGCGGACGACCGCAAGGCGTACGCGGGGATGGTCGCGGAGTCGCTGACGTATCCGGACTCGGGCGCGTCCACCACGGCCGACTGGCTGTCCCGTACGGTCAACTACCCTGACGCGCCGGTGCGGTTGGCCACCCGAAACCGCACCGACGGTCCTGACGTGGTCTCCGAGCGCGTCACTCTCGGCAGCGTCAAGACGGTCACCAAGTCCTCGGGCACCCGCCCTGGCGACTCGGCGACCCTGCGCACGGTACTGACGGAGACGGACTACGACGCGGACGGTCTGCCGACCGTGGTCCGGGAGTTCGGCGACACCGCCGCGGGGAAGACGAACGACGACTCGTGCACGCGCACTTCGTACGTGCACAACAACTCCGGTGGCACCGACAGCACTTACCTCGTCGGCCTGGTCAATCGGACGGTCACGACGACGGGGACGAGCACCTGCTCGACGAACCTGTCGGCGTCGACGGCCACGACGATGGTCACCGGCTCGCAGGTCTACTACGACGGCTCCACCGAACTGGGGGCCACGCCGACCAAGGGCCAGGTGACGCGTACCGAGGTGCCGACGGGCGCGGGTACGGGCTGGGAGTCCACCAACCCCGAGTCGCGGACGACGTACGACGAGTTCGGCCGGGTCACCAAGGTCATGGACCCGACCGGGCTGACGAACCTCACGACCTACACGCCGAGCCCCGGCCAGGTCTTCGAGATCAAGACGGTCCAGGGCTCCAAGCTCGACAGCAGTGGTGCGGAAACAGGCCTCATCACGATCACCAAGGTGGAGCCCGGCCGCGGCGCGACGCTGTCCTCGAAGGACGCCAACAACCGCACCACCTCGTACGCGTACGACCCGCTGGGCCGTACCACGGCCGCCTGGGGCCCGACTCAGCCGGCCACGGACGACCCCGACGCGCGCTACACGTACAACACGGTCGCCGACAAGCCGGTGTCCGTGGTCACGGAGGCGTTGCAGGACAACCCCAGCAGCGCGTCCGGCGACGCGACGTACACCACGTCCACCGCGATCTACGACGGCCTGGGCCGCGAACGGCAGACCCAGACCCCGGCGGTCGGCGGCGGCAAGCTGCTCACCGACACGTTCCACAACGCGGCCGGCCAGGTCGACTTCACCCGCAACGCCTACTACATGGCGGGCGACCCCGGCACCGACCTGATCGTCCCCGACTCCGAGTCGCTGGTCCCCAACGCGACCACCTACACGTACGACGGCCTGGGCCGCGTGCTCACCGTCACCCCCGTCCACCACTCGTTCCCGCAGACGGGCGAACCGGCTCCGGACGGCAACTCGACGGTGGCGACGACGGACCGCCGCACCCGCTACCAGTACGGCCTGGACTACACGATCGTCCGCCAGCCGAAGGGCACACCCGGCTCCCGGGTATGGACGGACGCGCTGGGCCGCACGGTCCAGCAGGACACGTACAGCGACACGGCGCTGACCGAGGCCGGGGCGATCTCCACGACGTACGAGTACGACGTGCGCGGCGACTTGTTCAGGTCCACCGACGAGGTGGGGCACACCCGCACCTGGACGTACGACGCCCTCGGTCGTGTCACCGACACGACTGACCCGGACACCGGCGCCACGCACACCGACTACGACGCGTACGGCCGGGTGGACACGGCGACCGATGCCCTCGGCGGGAAACTCACCTACAGCTACGAGCGCTTCCACCGCGTCTCGGAGATCAAGTCCACCCCGGCGGGCTCCAGTTCGGGCACGACAGTCCAGTCGTACGTCTACGACTCGGCGCCCGGCGGCAAGGGCCAGCTGGCCTCGGGGACCCGCTACAACGACGGCGGCAAGGCGTACAAGACGTCGATCGCCGGGTACACGGCGGACTACCAGCCCACGTCGATGACCCTGACGTTGCCGGACGGCACGACCTCGGGCACGACAGCGGACGGTTTCAAGACCAACTACACGTACGACTACACGTACAACGACGACGGCCAGCTGGAGAGGTACACCACCCCCGAGGTGGGCGGCCTCAGCGCCGAGTCCGTCATCACCCGCTACAACGAGGCAGGACTCCCGACCACGGTCTCCGGTCAGGACTGGTACGTCGCCGAGACGTCCTACTCGCCCTACGGTCAGGTGATGCGCTCCACGGTGGGCGAGGTCGGCCACCGGGTCTGGCAGGACAACTCCTTCGACGAGTCCACCGGCGAACTGCTCACCAGCAAGCTCGTCCGGGAGAACGTCGGTGACACGGGAGTCGTCCCCGACCACACGGTGAGCACGCGCGCCTATGCTTACGACCCTTCGGGCAACATTCTGTCGGTCGCGGACAAGCTCGGCTCGGGTACGACGGCCACCACCGACCGGCAGTGCTTCACGTACGACACGCTCGGTCAGCTGAGGACGGCATGGACGACGCCGAGCGGCGGAGCCTGCACGGCGACCGGTAAGACGACGGCCGAACCGGTGTACTCGGACGGCAAGGTCAACGTCTCGTCGAACTACGACGGTTACTGGCAGTCGTACGAGTACGACGTGCTGGGCAACCGGAAGTCGAAGGCGGTCCACAAGGCGGACCCGACGGTCACGTCCGGGGTGGTCGACACCAAGAACGACGTGGTCACCGACTACGCCTACGGCAAGAGCGACGACACAACGGTCAAGAACGACCAGCCGCACACCCTGAACTCGTACGACACCACGTACAAGACGGCGGCCGGGGCCGAGGTCAAGACCCGCTCCACGCAGACGTACGACGCGGCGGGCAACCTCACGAACCGCACCACCGGCGGTGACACGGAACAGGCTCTGACCTGGACGTGGGACGGCCAGGTCGAGTCGGTGACGGGCTTCGGCCCGGACGGTTCCGGGGCGTGGGTGGGTGCGTCCGACATGTGCCTGGACCTCGCGGGCGGCAACCCCGCGGCCGGCGGCATCATCCAGATCTACGTGTGCAACGCGTCCAAGGCACAGAACTTCCGCCTCAAGGCCATCGACGCCGACAACAACGGCACGGTCGAGGACAAGACCATCGGACAGTTCGTCGTCGCGGGCGCCTGTGCCCAGCCGACCAGTGCGGCGGCAGGCGCGGCGGTCCAGGTCCAGCCCTGCGACAAGACGGTCGCGACGCAGCGCTGGCAGGTCCTGGACACGGGCCTGCTCAAGCTCGTGGGCACCACCCTGTGTATGAACGCCCCGTCCACCGCGAACAGCACCGACTTGGTCCTGGCGACCTGCTCGGCGTCGGCGACGGGCCAGGTGTTCAAGCCGGCCTCGAAGACGACGTACGTGTACGACGCGATGGGCGACCGCGTACTGGAGCGTTCGACCTCCGGTGCAGTGCTGCACCTGCCGGACACGACCGTGTCCCTGACGGTCTCGGGCAAGGTCCGCTCGGCCGAGCGTTCCTACGGCCACGCGGGCGCCCCGACGGTGACGCGCTACCGCGAGGCGTCCTCGGCAACGGGTGTCAGCGAGCACCTGTTCGCCCAGGCGGTCGACCACAACGGCACCCCGCTGGCCGAGGTCCGGCTGGACGGCGGCCAGGCGGTCCGCATCACGAAGAAGGACCCCTGGGGCGAGGACCGCAAGGGGTACAACACGGCGCGCTCGCGCACGGCGTTCGCGACGGGCGACGACGACAAGGCAGCGGGCCTGGTGCATCTGGGCGCGCGGGAGTACGACCCGGCGACAGGCCGCTTCATCTCGGCGGACCCGGCCCTGGACCACAGCGACCCGCTCCAGGCGAACGGCTACTCCTACGCGAACAACAACCCGGTCACGCACTCCGACCCGTCCGGCCTGACGTCGTCGGCATCGAGCTTCGACGCGTCGATCGCGGCGCTGGAATCGCAGATCGCCGAGTACCAGCGCACCCTGTCGGTCTCGATCGGCGACGTGATCCTGTCGGTCGGCTGGGCGGTGTTCAAGGAGTTCATCGGCTGGAACGACGTGGTCGGCTGCTTCTCCCAGGGCGACCTGTGGGCGTGCGGCAGCCTGCTGATGGACGCGATTCCGTGGACGAGCGTCTTCTCCAAGGGCAAGAAGATGTGGAAGGCCTTCAACGCGACGCTGAGCGCGGTGAAGGCGTGGAAGGCGGCCAAGGCAGCCGCGGAGATCGGCCTCAAGGCGGCGAAGGCGGCCAAGGCCGCGCTGATCAAGGCGAAGAAGGCGGCGGAGGCTGCCGCGGCCGAGGCGAAACGGAAGGCGAGAGAGGCGGCCAAGGCCGCTGCCGAGGCCGCCAAGAAGAAGGCGCACACAGGGTCGAAGGGCGCGCGGGGCAATGCTCCGCAGGTCCAGGCTCGCAAGACCGCCCAGAACAAGGGTTCGTCCGGCGGGGGCCGGGCGGAGTCCAAGTCGGGAGGTTCCCGCGGGGGTTCGGGGCGCGATGACGCGGACTCGGGCGGTGGCGGGTCCGACGGCGGCTCGGACGGTGGAGGGTCCGCCGACAGTTGCACGACCAACAGCTTCACGCCCGGCACCCGGGTTCTGATGGCCGACGGCTCCACCAAGGAGATCAAGGACGTCAAGGTCGGCGAGCGAGTCATGGCCACCGACCCGGAAACGGGCGAGACCCGGGTGGAGACGGTCACCTCCGAGATCAAGGGCGAGGGCGTCAAGCACCTGGTCAAGGTGACCATCGACACCGACGGCACGAAGGGCTCGCAGACCGCCGACGTCACGGCGACCGACGGCCACCCCTTCTGGGTTCCGGAACTGGGCACCTGGATCAAGGCCACCGACCTCAAGGCCGGCGAGTGGCTCCAGACCGGTGCGGGCACCCTCGTCCAGGTCACCGCCGTCAAGCGCTGGACGGCGCCCGACGCCACGGTCCACAACCTCAGCGTCAGCAGCCTGCACACGTACTACGTACTGGCGGGCGCGGCACCCGTACTCGTCCACAACTGTGAGGTCGAGTACGGAAGCACCGACCTGAGCCAGGCGGTCATCCAGGAGCGCCTGAGGACGTCCAACACGGGCAACAACTTCGCCGCCGCACGGTACGTCGACTCGGACGGTGTGTCACGGATCGCGGTCGCGCACTCGTCACGGGGACGCGGCAACCACGCGGAACTGAAGCTGATGAGGGAGCACGGGGACTCGATCACCGAAATGTACTCGGAGTTCCAACCGTGCATCGGGACGAACCAGTGCCGCCGCAAGCTCGACGACGCGGGTATACCGACGTCGTATTCCTGGCCATGGACGACCTCGGCCGAAGGCAAGGCGGCGCAGGACGGCAGGAAGTCGGCCGTGAGCCAGTTGTTCCGCGACGCCAAGTCAGGAAACTGGGGGCTGCCGTTCCAATAGGCTGACCGGGACGGGACGGTCGGAACGGCCACGATCAGAACAAGGTGTTCATCGCATGGAGAACCATCAGTATTCGGCCTCGTATGTGGGACGAGTCCAGGACCGGGCGGCTCGTGAGTTCCTCACGGCCACCGGCCTGCCCGTGGCCTCCGTCCTCTTCACCGCGGACGAGGCCGACGGCCCGGACCTCGGCGGGGCGGTGGACCGTGAGGTCGTACGGATCGGGTACGACGTGGAGGGCGAAGGGTCCTACTACGTCGACGCTGAGACCGGTGCCGTCCTGTATGTGGAGGCGTACGCGTCCACCGAATTCCATGTGAGTGCTTCACCGCAGGGTTTCGCGGAATGCCTTGAGGTGTTCGAGAGGAAGACCTCTGAGACCGCTGCCGACGCGGATCCCGACGAACTGGAAGAGATCACGAATTCACTCCGCAGCGCCATCGAGGAAATCGACCCGTCCACCCTGCGCGAGGATCCGGGCTTCTGGCACTCGCTTCTCTTCGATGTGGCGAACGGCGACTACCGAGCGGACGAGGAGGAATGAAACCGGACGCCGACGGCACGCTACCCGCCGTCGGCGTCCGGCTGCTCCAACTGTCGTAGGAGCCGCTGACGTAGCTGCCGTTGTCGACAGGACCGACCCGGAAACGGACCGAAGTCAGCTCTGCTTCTCCCCGAGCGCCGCACGCAACCAGTCCAGCGACCCCGTCGCCAGCACCGCGTCGGCGAGTTCATTGGCCGACTTCGTGACGAGCCGGCCCCGGCTGTTGTCGATCCACCGCTGCGCGTTCTCGTACCCCTGGGCCTTGTACTCGACCCCCTGGATCATGCACTCCAGCTTGTCGGCGTCCCGGGCGCAGATCGCCTCCGGGGACTCCTTGGCCTCGTACTCCGCGACGATCTCCCGCACCGCCGAGGCCAACACCTCGGGCATGCCCGCGACTTGGTCGGCGGTGACCGCGCGCGGATCCGCGTCCGAGGCGTACTTCTTGCCGAGGTGGTTCACGTCGCCGGTGCGGGTCTCCTGGGAGTCGTGCCACACCGCGAGGTAGGCGGCACGGGCCGGGTCGGCGCCTTCGAGCTTCGCGATGATCGTCGCGAGCAGCGCGGTCCGCCAGGAGTGCTCGGCCACCGACTCGGGGTCGCGTACGCCGGCCATCCACCACCCGGTGCGCTTGGTCTGCTTCAGCGTGCCCGCTTCGTACAGGAACCGCGCCACCGCGGACAGGTCCTCAGCCACCGTCGGACTCCTCTCACGCCTCGGCGAGGCGGATTGCGTACCGGATGTTCTCCAGCTCCCGGCGCCCGCGCGCCGACAGCTCCCGGCTATCCAACATCACGGGAAGCTGGTCGCGCAGGGCGCGGCCAGCCGCACCGGATCGCAGCAGGTTGGGCCGGACCTGGAGCAGGGACCACACGGAGTGGATATTGAGGTCGACGTAACCATGATGCGGGGCGAGCCCTTGGGTGAGGTGGGTGAGTAGCTTGTCGCCCGGCCACGGTCCGGGAGCGCTGGCGGCGATGAAGTCGTCGCTCAGCTCCAGGTGTGCGGTCTCGCCGATCCAGTACGCCCAGTAGTTCAGGTTCGCGGCCTCGCCTGCGTCATCGTCGGTAAGGGCGGTGTCGATGAAGTGACTCATGCGGTCCCGGTCACCTCGTCTGGCCGAGACGGCTGCGACAGAGCGGGAGTTGAGCCATCGGGTGAGCCAGTCGCCGGGGCGTTCGGCGGCCTGCTGGTGGGCGAGCCACTCCGTCGTGTCGGGCTGCTCGTCGTACCCGGAGAGGTACAGCGCCTGGCGGCGGAGGAGGAACTGGTCCTCGCCACGGGCCTGTTCCGCGGTGCGCCGCATCTGTGTGAAGAAGCGCGTCCGTTCGGATGCCGACAGCTCCGGCCCGGCCGGCGCGGGGCCTCGGCGCCTGCGGGACGGGGCGGGCAGGTCACGGACGGGCTGGGGCGGTACGTGATTGAGGGGCCACGCGAGCACCTCTACGAGGTCGCGCTGCATCACCCAGGCTCCGAGTGGGCTGTCCCCGACTCGGGTGGCCTCTTCGTCAAGGGCGCTGGTGAGGAGAACGTCTGCTTCCAGGGCACGGTCGAGGGCTTCTAGAAGCGCGGGTGCTGTGCCCATCTGCAGCAAACGGTGACGGTGTACGAGCATCTGTCCGACCGGTACGGCGGTCAAGGGCCGCCGACCGGACTCCCACCCCGCGATCGTGTCAGCGGACACGCGCAGGTACTCGGCCGCTTCCTCCTGGGTGCGTCCCTGCTGCTCTCGTATGAGCCGGAAAACGTAGCCGGAAATGACGCCTGCTCGCGGGCGTCCGGGGGTTCCCTGACCACTGGTCAGGGTTCGTCGCGAGCTCGACCGCACGAACAGCCTCTTCCCGTTGGTCCGCAGCAAACCACTTGTACTCACGGTCACTTCAAGTAGTGATCACGGCTCTCTAACGTCGTATGCATCACTGAACGAGCCTAGTAGGGAGGCTGTCACCATGTACTCCGTTGCGGATGCTCCCGAGTCAACCTCCCTGGGCGGGACGCGAGCACCCCCGAGGAACGCGACGATGACCATGACGGCTGCAGCGGTAGGACCACAGCGTTACCAGCAGCGCTATCCGGCGAAGCTGGAAGCCGTCACTCGGGCGCGCCAGGACATAGCGCTGGTTCTGGAGACCTGGGGTCTTCCGCACCTGGTGTTCGCGGCTGCGCAGGTCGTCACGGAACTGGTCGCCAACGCGGTCGAGCACACCGACGCGGCCACGATCGGCGCCTCCATCACCCGCACTGGCGCCGAATCCGTGCGGATCGTAGTCACGGACACCTCCCATGTCAGACCCGCCCCGGGCGCGCCGTCCCCCGACGACGAGGACGGCCGCGGTCTCCTCCTCGTCGACGCACTCGCCGACAGCTGGGGAAGCGAGTTGGTCCATGGCGGGAAGCGTGTCTGGGCCGAGCTGCGCGCGGACGGCCGACGATGAGCCCGCAGTTCGTGGCAGGTCCGACTCTGGATCTGTGCGCCCGAATACGCGCCGCCGCTTGTCGGTAGCGGCACTTGAACCCCTGCTCTGTGCCGAGGCCGAGAGCCCCACGCAGGGCGGTGCACCACCCACAGTCCGCAGCATCAGAGACAGGAGACACACATGCCCATGGCAGCAGTCGTTCCGTTCGGCGCCCGCGCCGAACGCACCCCGTACACCGTGACCCTGGACGAGGGTTCGTTCACTTACGACCCGCAGCGTCAGGTCAACGTGATGAACGACGGCTCCGGCTCCCTGTGGAGCCGGTCCACCTCCCTCGCCGGGAGCTGCACGAACACGAACTGGGACAGCAAGAACGACGACACGTCCGACCCGTACGTGATGCGGTGACACCGCATCTGTCCGGCGGCCCGGTGCTGGTTGTCACCAAGGAACTGGACCCCGCCGCGGACCTGGTGGTCGATGAACTGACGATCCGCCACGTGCCGGTGATGCGATTCGACATGGGGAACTTTCCCTCGTCTGTCGCCCTGTCCGCCGAACACGCCGGGGCACCCTGGGCGGGGATCCTGGCCGACGATCACCGCTCCGTGCGGCTGGAGGAGGTGCGGGCCGTCTACTACAGGCGGCCCCGCCTTCCCGCCGTATCCGAGGAACTGCACGAGCCCCAACGCACATGGGCGAATGAACAAGCATTGGCCGGCCTGCTCGGCATGCTGTACGCACTGCCGGTTACCTGGGTCAACCGGCCGGACACGGACGGCATCGCCTCTCACAAGCCGGGACAGCTCCCAGTAGCGGCGGCGCACGGGCTCCGCACGCCTCGGTCGCTGATCACCACCGATCCCCAGGCGGCCCGGAGGTTCTGTCAGACAGTGGGCGGCCCGGTGATCTGCAAGCCGCTCATGGGCGGCCCGTTGAAGTACCCGGACGGCCGCCGCACCGGAGTGCCGACGACGTTGATCGACCCCAACACCATCGACGACTCCGTGACCGTGACCGCGCACCTCTTCCAGGAGCAGATCCCCAAGGCTCACGAGGTGCGGCTGACAGTCGTGGGCACGGACATGTTCGCGGCAGAGATCCACGCGGGCAGCGAGGCGGCCCGGGTGGACTGGCGCAGTGATTACGACGCCCTCGCCTACGACGTCTGCGAAGTGCCGGACGACGTACGGGTCGGTGTGCTGGGCTGGCTGGCGCACTTCCGGCTCAGCTTCGGTGCATTCGACTTCGCCGTGACGCAGTCCGGTGACTGGGTGATGTTCGAATGCAACCCGTCCGGCGAGTGGTCCTGGATCCAGAACAAGACCGGCCTGCCTATCGCCCCGCATATCGCTGACCTACTTGCCAAGGGACGACCATGACCATGACGACACATACGGAAGAGCGCGCTGAGGGACTGCGTACGGTGTTGGCCGACGCGCTGGAAGCCGACGGCCAACTGTCCGACCCCGCGTGGCGCAGGGCGTTCGAGACCGTCCCGCGCCATCCCTTCGTACCGGAGTTCTGGACCATCGCCGACGGTGCGCTGCGGCTCGTGTCGGCAGCTCATCCCGACTGGCTCGACCTCGTGTACGCGGATGACGCGTTGGCGACCCAGATGACCGACGGGGTGGCCACCTCGTCGTCCACGGCACCAGGCCTGATGCTCGCCATGCTCCAGGCGCTGGACGTGACCGACGGCAATCGGGTGCTTGAGGTGGCCACCGGGACCGGCTACAACGCGGCCCTTCTGTCGCAGCGGTTGGGCAGTGATCAGGTGGTCACGGTGGAGATCGACCCCGTGCTGGCACGGCTGGCGAAATCGCGGTTGCGGCACTGCGGATACTCGCCGCTGGTCGTCGCCGGGGACGGTCGCGACGGCTACCCGGACCGAGCACCGTACGACCGGCTGATTGCCACCTGCGGTTTCTCAACGATCCCGACGTCCTGGCTGGAGCAGGTAAAGTCCGGTGGGCTGATCGTGTGCCCGTTGGGCTGGGCCACCGTGAGCCTGGTCGTCGGCTACGACGGCCGTGCCGAGGGGCGGTTCCTGCCAGGAGGCTCGTACTTCATGGCTGTCCGTGATTTCGGCACCACCGGCACCCCGGCACACCCGGGCAGGCCGAGCACGACGAGCGGGCGGCTCACGGCCGTCGATCCGGCTGTCGTCGCCGAAGACGAGGCGTTCCGTTTCGTGCTCTCCCTGGCCGCACCGGACACGGCGTTCGCTTTCGAGCGAGGGGACGATGGCACGGTAACGGCCATGGAACTGTGGGCTGTTGACGGCGCATGGGCGCGGTCCGAGGGCGGGACCGTACGACAGGCCGGGCCGCGCCTGCTGTGGGACGCGGTAGAGACCGCGCACGCGCTGTATGTCGAGAACGGCCACCCGGGCCGTGAGCGCTTCGGCGTGACCGTGACCGCCAAGGGGCAACGCATCTGGCTGGACGCTCCCAGCCGCCCTGTGCCGCGCTCCCAGTCGTGATTCAGCCCGATCTCCGTACCCGTGACGGGCAGCCAGACCCGCTCGCCGCTCAGTACCGCATTTCCTAGGCGGAAATACGGTGGCTGCCAAGCCGCCGGGCACCGGCCCTGGAAGGGCCGCTGCGCGTGGCCGTGCCGGGCGGGGACGGCGATCGGTCGGATCGCCGTCCCGTACGACCGGTGCCTCAGCGTGTTCTTTATCTTCGAGACTGTCCTGTCGACGGCTGGGCGGCGTGCCATCTGATCCTGAGCACACGCGCTTCCTCGCGCCGCGCTACACGTGCCGGACGACCTGATAGATCGTCTGGGAGACGGGCGCCGGGTGCGGGGTCTTGTTCCAGCCGATCTCCTCGGCGCGCTTCTCGATTGCCTTGTGTGCGGCGTGAGCTGCGGCTTCGTCCTCGAAGAAGGCGACAGACAGTCCGTTGCCAGTGGCAGGATCGACAAGGTGATACGCGCCATGGACGCCGGGCACGGCGGCTGCAGCATCCAGCACCCAGTCCCGGTCGTCAGCCGGCATCGGTTCCCACACGGCCACCCTCGCGATCATCGCTGCCTCCGTCTCGCTGGTCCGAGCCTCCAGAATGAAGCAACCTTCGTGAGAACGCTCCATCGCTGTCACAGGACAGAGACGCGTGGAGTTCGGTGACGGTCTCGGTGTGTTTGACGGTTTTGCCGACGTCGTAGCGGGGTGCCCGGAACGGTTCAGTTCTTCGGAGACCGGGTCGGCCGGGTGCGCGATCCGCTGGGCAACCTGTACTGGATCCAGACCCGCATGGAGGAGCTGAGCCCGCAGGAGATGGAACGCCGCCTCGGTGACCCGGAGTTCACCAAAGCGATGGAGTACGTCCAAAGCGCCGACTTCTTCCCGGGCCGGGTTTCCGGCCCCGGCTGATCGGTGACCGGCGGAGCGGCACATCCCACGAGTGAGGAGAGGCTGTCCAGGATCGTTGTGCGACGAACGAGAGCCTGGGCACCCTGCGACCGACAGTCCAGGCCGGTGGCTTGTCGGCTCACCAGGCGGGGCGGATCGGCCCCGGTGGTGCGAGCCGGGTCAGGTCGGCGACCAGTTCACTGAAGCGTGCCTCGCCCAGCGCTTCTCGCCATGGTGTGACGGCAGCCCGGGCCGCCTGGTCGGCGGCGCGAGTGGCGGCCCAGCCGGCCTCGGTCAGCTCCAGGAGCCGGGCGCGGGCATCGTGGGGGTGTGGTTGCCGCTCCACGTACCCTTTGCGGACCAGCTCCTCGACCAGCTGGGCGGCGGCCTGCTTGGTAACCCCCAGGTGCTCGGCCAGCGCGGCCGTAGTGGCGCCGCCCCGGGAGATGCGGACGAAGGCGAAGCCGTGCGCAGGTCGCAGATCCTCGAATCCCTGCTCGGACACGCCGGCGTGGATCTCCTGCACCAACTGTCCGGAGAGTGCCAGCACCAGTGCGGAGAAGGCCAGAGCGTCATCCATGGCTTGACTATAACTCGGCAAGCTGCTTGTCTTTATAGACAAGCAGCTTGTCGATAAAGGGGGCTGGTATGCCTTTCATTCGCAGTGACGAGGCCGTCGGGCACGAGATCCACGGTGGCCGCTTCGTCTCCTACGTCCGTCCGGACACGGGCAGCCGGGACCTCGCCGCCTGGCGCGCCGAGGTCCCGGCCGGAATGGTGGGCCCGGCCCACACGATCAGTCACGAGGAAACGTTCTACGTCCTCTCCGGTCGCCTCCGGCTCACCATCGGCGGCGAGAGCGCCGAACTCGGCGTCGGTGACGCGGCGGTGGCTCCGGCAGGCTCCGAGCTGGCGGTCGCCAACACCACCGACCAACCCGCCCACATGTGGGTCACCACGAGTGTCGGGCTCAGCGCCAAGCTGGCCGGTGGCAGCATCATCACACCGCCATGGACTCGTTAGGGCCGCCTCGAACGGCGTAGGACAAGCCGAACACCCCCGGGGAGGATGGTATCGATGGCGATAGTATCGCTGTCGATACCATTTACTATGGGAGTCGCCTCATGCGCCGTTTCATCGGCCGGGACCGCGAGCTGACCGTGCTCCGCACCGCCTTCCAGGCCGTTCACGACGCCGCCGGGTCGGCGAAACCGGGTCAGTGCATCCTCATGCGGGGAAGGCGCCGGGTCGGCAAGTCCAGCCTCGTCGAGGAGTTCCTGCGGCGCACCGGGACGCCGTACCTCTTCTTCACCGCGGCGGGAGGCACGGCCGAGGACGAGCTGACGGAGTTCCTCGATGCCGCCGCCCGATCCACGCTCCCTGGCCGGGAACTGTTCGCGGAGGAGACCCCGGCACAGTGGAACGCGGCCTTCAGGCTGCTTGCCGAGGTCCTGCCCGACGACAGCCCGAGCGTGGTCGTCATCGATGAGGTCCCGTATCTCATGGACCGCATCGACGCCTTCGAGGGCATGCTCCAGCGGGCGTGGGACCGCCTGTTCGGCCGCAAGCCTGTCCTGCTCCTCCTGGTCGGATCCGACCTGTCGATGATGGAGGCGCTGAACAGCTACGACCGCCCCTTCCATCAGCGCGGGCGGGAGATGGTCGTAGGGCCGCTGAACCCGGCCGACATCGGCGAGATGCTCGACCTCGAACCTGCAGCCGCCTTCGATGCCACCCTGATCACGGGCGGCCTCCCGCTGATCTGCGCGGAGTGGCGGCCCGGAGCGGACCTCTGGGAGTTCCTCCGCGACTCGCTCGACAACCCGATCTCGGCGCTGCTGGTCTCCGCCGAGCGCTCACTGGCCGCGGAGTTTCCGCCACAGGCGACGAGTGGGGAAGTCCTACGGACGATCGGGACCGGCGAACGCACCTTCACCAACATCGCGCGCGCCGCCGGCGGTATCAGCCACACCACTCTCACCCGTGCCACGGACGTCCTGACCGAGAAGCGGGTCGTGGCAGCCGAACTGCCCCTCTCACTGCGGCCGTCGAAGGAACGCCGCTACCGAGTGGCCGACCCCTACCTGCGGTTCTGGCTCGCGTTCCTCGATCCGCACATGGCGGAGATCGAGCGGATGCGGGGAGACCTCACGCTGAGCCGGATCAAGGAGCAGTGGACGAGCTGGCGGGGCCGCGCGATCGAACCCGTGGTGCGCGATTCCCTCGCCCGCCTCCTCCCGGACGGGCCCCTGCCCGCGGCCCCGGCCATCGGCGGGTACTGGACCCGCAGCAACGACGTCGAGATCGACCTCGTGGGCGCCGACCGGCAGCCGGTCGCCAAGCAGTTGCTGTTCCTCGGCTCCGTCAAGTGGCTGGAGAACTCCGCGTTCGACAGTCACGACCTGGCCGCGCTGCAGAAGCACCGGGCGGCGATCACCGACGAACCGGTACCGCTCGTGGCGGTCTCCCGCAACGGGGTCAGCTGTTCCGGCCTTCAGGCGGCATACGGGCCGGAGGAACTGCTCGCCGCCTGGCGCCGACGCTGAGGCGCGTTCAGTGACGCCTACTCAAACAGTTCGAGCGCGATGTGCCCGGACAGCGCGCCAAGGAAGTCGGGCGCATCGAACATCGCCCCCGCGGAAGCGGCACCGGCCGCCCGCGTACGCCCCGTCAGCACCCGCCCCACCGCCTCCACCGCCAGCGGCGCACTCACCGCGTAGATGTCCCGCCCCCTCGCCACTGCCCGCCGTTCCTCCCCACCAGCCCGTACGACGACGTCGACGACGAACGTCTGTGCGGAGCGCCCGGCCTCGTCGACCGCGACCGGTGCCGGGGTGTCCGGCGCCGACAGTTGACCGGCGGCCTCGGCTGCCATGTAGGAGCGCACCTCGGGGATGGGCAGGTGGCTGGGGACGGTGACGACGTCGGCCATGGAGAAGTCGCCGATCACCTCGCGGGGCCCCATCGGGTCCGGGAAGGTCCACTTCAGGGTCGGCAGGGCGTCGTCGTGGTACTCCAGCCGGCCTCCGCTGTAGCGGACCCGGCGGCCGTTCCTGCGGCCCCGGGAGACCGCGCCCGCGGTACGCGTTCCGGCGGTGGGGTGCCAGCTGCTCAGCCCGTACGCGATGTGCGCCTCGTCCGCCGACGTCCAGTCGCCCATCGCCGCCGTGACCAGCAGGTCGCTGAGGCCGCCGAAGAAGGCCATCGCGGGGATCACGACGGTGTTCGCGGCGCGGACGCGGTCCGCGAAGTGCGTGAACGTGTCGAGGTTGGCCTCGATCTCGGCCGCCACGTCCACGTACGGGATCCCGGCGCGCAGTGCCGCCTCGATCACCGGCGCGGCGGTCGCGGCGAAGGGCCCCGCGCAGTTGATCACGGCCGCCGCTCCGGCCAGCGCCCGGTCCAGTGAGCCCGGGTCGTCGACCGAGGCCGGCCGGACGTCGAGCCCCGGGGGGTACGACGCGGCGAGCGCCCCCAACTGCTCCGGGTCCCGGCCGGAGAGGATCGGGACGTACCCCCGGTCCAGCAACTCCGCCACCACGAAGCGCCCGGTGTGCCCGTACGCGCCGAACACCGCCACCGTCTGCCCTGATACCGATCCCATGTCCATGTCTTCTCCCCGTCGCGTTTCCATGACCAACATCCTGACCGCGACGCCCGACCCGCACGAGTGTCCGGAACGACACACCCCGTACAGTTCCGGACATGAAAAAGGGCACCGGTACGGACACCAGAACCGTCGCGCTCGCCCTCACCGACGGCATGCTGCACTTCGAACTGGCCATCGCGCACGAGGTCTTCGGCTCCGATCTCTCCGGTCTCCCTGGCATGTCCGACCCCTGGTACGACCTCGCCCTCTGCGGCCCCGCCCCGATCCGCGCCGGAAGATTCCTGCTGGAGCCCGACGCCGGCCTCGACCGACTCCCGTATGCCGACACGGTGATCGTCCCCGGCTGGGCCGACATCGACCAGGAACCGCCCGCCGAACTGGTCGACGCGGTGCGCGCCGCCCACGAGGCGGGAGCGCGGGTCGCCTCCCTGTGCACCGGGGCGTTCGTCCTGGCCGCCGCCGGGCTGCTGGACGGGCGGCGCGCGACCACGCACTGGGCGCACACCGATGTCCTGGCCGCCCGCTTTCCCGAGGTCGAGGTCGATCCGGACGTCCTCTACGTCGACAACGGCAGCGTGCTCACCTCCGCCGGCAAGGCCGCCTCGATGGACCTGTGCCTGCACCTCGTACGCCTCGACCACGGCTCGGCGATCGCCAACACCGTCGCCCGCCGCCTCGTCGTACCCCCGCACCGGGCGGGCGGCCAGGCGCAGTTCGTCACCGCGCCGGTGCCCGACCGGGACGACCATCCGCTCGCCGAACTGTTCCCCTGGGCGATCGAACGCCTCGACCGCGCGCTGAGCGTCGAGGACCTGGCCCGGCGGGCGAACATGAGCTCACGCCACCTGGGTCGCCACTTCCGGACGGTCACCGGCACCACCCCGCTGCAGTGGCTGCTGACCCAGCGGATCCGGCGCGCGCAGGAGCTGCTGGAGGCCACCGGCGACAGCATCGACGCCATCGCGGAGGCCGTCGGCATGGGCACCGCCACGACCCTGCGCCGCCACTTCAACCGCACGATCGGCGTGCCCCCGGACGCCTATCGCCGTACGTTCCGCAGTACGCGTTCCGGTGTCGGCTGATGCGCGAAGTCTTGACGTGTTCCTGCCGTAGTGCGTTTATGGGAGCGCTCCCATGTCTCCGCTGATGCTGAAGTTTCCTGTCGCTCACTTTCTGGAGTCGCAGTGAGAACAACGAGAAGCACCATGCGAACGAACCCCGTAACCGTCCTGCTGACCGCACTGGCCACCCTCCTGGGCCTCCTGACCCTGGCCTCAGCCCCTGCCCAGGCGGACCCACAGGCGGACCCACCCTCTGCGTTAGCAACCGGCCTCCACATCTCCGACGGCCGCCTTCTCGAAGGCAACGGCAACGACTTCGTGATGCGTGGCGTCAACCACGCCCACACCTGGTACCCGAACCAGACCCGATCCCTCGCGGACATCAAGGCGTTGGGCGCCAACAGTGTCCGCGTGGTCCTCGCCGACGGGCACCGCTGGACCAAGAACAGCCCCGAGGACGTTGCCAACGTTGTCACCCAGTGCAAGGCGAACCGCCTGATCTGCGTACTGGAGGTGCACGACACCACCGGCTACGGCGAGGAGGCCGCCGCCGGGACGCTCGACCAGGCCGCCGACTACTGGATCAGCCTGAAAAGCGTGCTCGCCGGTCAAGAGGACTACGTGATCGTCAACATCGGCAACGAGCCCTGGGGCAACACCGATCCGGCCGGCTGGACGGCCCCCACCATCGCCGCCGTACAGAAGCTGCGGGCCGCGGGCTTCGAGCACACGCTCATGGTGGACGCGCCCAACTGGGGCCAGGACTGGCAGAACGTCATGCGCACCAACGCCCAGTCCGTGTACGACGCCGACACCACCGGCAACCTGATCTTCTCGATCCACATGTACAGCGTCTACGACACGGCAGCGGAGATCAACGACTACCTCAACGCCTTCGTCGCGGCCGAACTCCCCATCCTGATAGGTGAGTTCGGTGGCCCCGCCGACCAGTGGGGTGACCCCGACGAGGACACGATGATGGCCGCGGCCGAGCGACTCGACCTCGGCTACCTGGCCTGGTCCTGGAGCGGCAACACGGACCCGATCCTCGACCTGTCGATCGGCTTCGACCCGGCGCAGCTCAGCTCCTGGGGCCAGCGCATCTTCAACGGCGCCAACGGCATCGCCCAGACCTCCGAAGAGGCCACGATCTTCGGCGGCGGCACGGGCACCGACACCCAGGCCCCGACCACCCCCGGCGCCCCGGCCGCGTCCGGGACCACGGCCACCTCGACCACCCTGACCTGGAGCGCCGCGACGGACAACGTCGGCGTCACCGGCTACGACGTCGTCCGCGTGAGCGGCGGCACGGAGACGGCAGCCGCCGCCTCCACCACCAACTCGGTCACGGTGAGCGGCCTCACGGCGGCCACGGCGTACACCTTCGCCGTGTACGCCAAGGACGCGGCCGGCAACCGTTCGCCGCGCTCCGCCACGGTGAACGTCACCACGTCCCAGGGCGGCGGCACCCCCGGGGTCAGCTGCTCCGTCGCCTACCGGGTCGCCGGCGAGTGGCAGGGCGGTTTCCAGGGCGACATCACCCTCCGCAACACGGGCACTTCCGCCCTCACCAACTGGACCCTGGCGTTCACCTTCGCCAACGGCCAGACCATCAGCAACATGTGGGGCGGAACGCCCACCCAGAGCGGCGCCAACGTGAGCGTCGTCCCCGCCTCCTACACGGCCACGATCCCCGCCGCCGGCTCGGTCAGCGTCGGCTTCATCGGGGCGAAGGGCGCCACGAACACGGCCCCGACCGCATTCACCGTCAACGGGACGGCCTGCACGACCAGTTGATCCACCTGTTCAGTGCGCTCCGCGTTGAGTGCGCACCGCGTTCAGCGCGCCGCTTGTGCGGCGCGCTGAACGCGGGCCTCGTGCACGTCGATCACGGCCTGGAACTGCTCGCGTGCCTCGCGGACGCGGCCCGTCGCCAGGTACGTGCGGCCCAGACGGCTGCGGATGTCCATCTCCAGCCAGTCGTGGCCGGGGTGGGTGAGCGGGTTCAGCAACCGGTGCTGGACAAGGGCCTGATGGTGGAGCGCGACGGCCGTGCCCGGGTTTCCCTCGCCCAGCTCCGCCGTACCCAGCCGGGTCAGGCTGCGTACGCAGAGGAAGATGTCCCCGACCTGCTGCCCCAGGTCGATCGCCTGACGGAACCGGCTCTTGGCCTCGCCGTAGCGGCCGAGACGGAGGTGGGCGTCGGCGGCGCAGGTCAGGGCCCTGCCGCGCGTGCGCGGTCGGTCGGTTGTCTCCGCGTAGGTCTCGGCGAAGGCGAAGCAGGCCAGCGCCTCCTCGTTCCGTCCCTCGTACTGGTGGGCGAGGCCGAGGATGACGAGTGCCATCGAGGTGACCCAGTCGTTGCCCAGCCGCCGGGACAGGGTCACCGCTGCGGTGGCATGGGCGATCGCCCGGTCGACGTCGCCCGCGGTCAGGTCGAGAGAGCCCAGCCCGGCGAGAGCCCTGGCCTCCTCGAACGGGTCGGTGCGGCGGCGGCTGAGGTCCAGTGCCTCGGTGACAGAGGTGCGGGCCTGCTCGTACCGGCGTTGGTCCACGCAGGTGTAGCCCAGGCAGTTCCGCAGTGCGGCTGCCATCCGCCGGTCGGTGGCCTCGTCCACGTGCGCGAGTGCGAGCTCCAGGGCTGTTTGGGACTCGTGGTAGCGGCCCTGCCGTATGAAGTAGTCGCACAGCGCCTCGGCGATCCAACAGGCGTAGTCCGCTTCGCCGATGGCCACGGCGTGTCCGACGACGTCGGCGAGCTCTCCGCCGGCCGCGTCCAGCCAGGTCTCCGCGTCCTGCCAGTGCGGGAACGGTGCTTCAGTGGGCCGGGGACCGGTGGGGAAACCGGCGGGGGTCCAGTCGCTGGTCGTCCGCGCCGCGTCCAGATAGAGGCGGAGTGCGGCCGTGCGTGCGGCGGCGGCGTCGGCGGGTCTGGCTTCCGCCAGGCGCCGTGCGTGCACGCGAACCAGGTCGTGCAGTCGGTAGCGGCCCGGACGCGGCTGCTGCACCAGACTCGTGTCGACGAGGCTCTCCAGGATCTGCTCGGTGTCGTGCAACGGCCGGTCGAGCATGGTCGCCGCCGTCAGCACGTCGAACTCGACCGTCGGTGCCAGGCCCAGGGCGCGGAACCCGCGCCGCAGCTCGGGTGCGAGCTGGTCGTACGACAGCCGGAAGGCCGTCTCCACGCTGCGATCCCCGACGCTCAGTTCGCCGAGCCGGTGCTCGTCGCTCGCCATGCGGCCCACCAGGTACTCCACCGTCCAGGAGCGGCGGTTCTGCAGCCGGGACCCGGCGATGCGCAGGGCCAGCGGCAGCCCGTCGCACAGCCCGGCCAGCCGATGTGCCGCCTCCGGTTCCCGGCCGGCGCGCTCCTCGCCGATGATGTGCGTCAGCAGGGACACCGCGCCGCCGCTGGTCAGGGGCTCCAGGGTGACCCGCCGCTCGGCGTCCAGCCCGGCCAGCCGGCGCCGGCCGGCCACCAGCACCCGGCTTCCCGCTCCGGCGGGCAGCAGCGGCCGTATCTGGTCGGCGTCGAGGGCGTCGTCCAGGACGAGGAGGAGACGTAACGGGCTGGTGGTCGCGCGCCAGACGGCGGTGAGTTCCTCGAGGTCGCCGGGCAGCTCACCGCCCGCCGCGCCGAGCGACCGCAGCAGCCGTTGCAGCGCCTGCTCCGGCGACTGCCGCCGCCGGGTGCTGTGCGCGCGCAGATCCACGAACAGACAGCCGTCCGGATACCGGTCACTGAGCTCACGGGCAGCCCGTACGACGAGCGCGGTCTTGCCGACCCCGGCCGTACCGTCCACGGTCACGACCGACACGGCTCCGGCGGCAGAGGGCGCAACCAGCTGCGCCAACTCGGCCTCCCGCCCGACGAGTTGGCCCGCGTCTCCCGGCAGTTCGTTGACGGTACGGCGGGATGGGGGCCGAGGTCGGGGCCGGGGCTGCGGGGGAGGGGTGACGGCCCGGCCCAGGAGGCGTACGTCGTCCCGGTGCAGCACCGCCTCGTGCACGCGCCGGAGTTCGGTACCAGGACCGACCCCGAGCTCGTCACGCAGGAACCTGCGCGTGTCCTCGAAGACGGCCAGCGCCTCCGCCTGACGCCCGCCGCCGTACAGGGCCCGCACGCGCAACGCGGCGAGCGACTCGTCGTACGGACGGGATGAGGCCAGGACGGTGATCTCGTCCAGGGCATCGGTGAACCGGCCCAGCAGCACCAGGCATTCGAGCCGTTCGAGCCGGATGGTGCGCAGCCGCTCCGACAGGCGCTGGCGTTCGACCTCCGCGAAGGGCCCGGGCAGACCGGTCAGCGGCTCCCCGCGAAACAGGTCGAACGCCTTGGAAAAAAGCTCCAGCGCAGCGCCCGGATCACTGGCCGCCCGCGCCCGCTGAGCGCCGTCGGTCCACTCGGCCAGCTCCGCCACATCGAGGCGGACGCCGTCGGCGACGAAGCGGTACCCGCCCTGTCCGCTGTGGATCGGAACGGGGTGACCGAGTGCCTTCCGTAGGGCGTAGACGTAGCTGGGCAGCACGCTACGACCCGTTTTCGGCGGATTTTCTCCCCACACGGCGTCGAGCAACTGCTCCTGACTCACCAGAACGCCCGGACGCAGCACCAGTGCGGCCAGCACGGCCTGCCGTCGAACGGGCCCCAGCGCCAGGGGCGTACCGTCACGCCATGCCTGCACCGGCCCGAGCACCGCGAGCCGAAGTCGCCGAGATCCCGCGCCCACTCGAAGCCCCCGCTCCGCCGCGCATCATCGAAATTTCATCCGCATTGCAGCGCCTCTCGCGAAGGTTTGCAAGTGCCCACCGGGGAAGCGCCGGAGGGCGCGCTGTGCCGGGCGGCGGCCGTTGGCGGGGGGAACGGCCGCCGCCCCCTTGAGAGAGGAACGCGGACTTGGCAGTCGTCGACGGGGCTTTCGCGAGGTTGCTGAACCAGCGCCGGCTCTTCCTCAGTCCGGAGCGGCCCGCTGCCACGGACGCCGTGTACGTATGCGTGGACGACGGCTTCCCCGGCGGCGTTCCGATCGGGCACGTCACCTTGTCCGACACGGGAACCTGGTCCGCGTACGCCAGGGCCCGCCCGGGCCGCGTCTTCACCGAGGACCAGGTGTCCGCCGGCCTGCCGAACCTTGAGGACGCGGTACGGGCGGTCCTTGAACACGCCCGCTATGAGGACGTCATGGCCGAGCTCGAAGAGGAACCGGAGGCTTGGGCCGATCTGCGGTCTGGCGTGATCCTGCCGTCTTAGGGCATCTGAGCAGGTGCTTTTTCTGCTCCGGGCAGTCCCGTCCGGTCCCGTTCCCTGTAGGCCGCGAACCTTGGCTGCGTGCCTGGGTTGCAGAGGCGCGGCGCTTACGGACGGATGCGTCCTGAGGGGGCGCTCTCACGCGGGTGTCATTCCGGTGAGCACTCTGCTGCGGATTGTTACTTTCATTGGACGCTTGTTATCCTGCGCCCAATGAAAGTATCGCCGAGTCTGCTCCCCATCCTCCGATCCCGTATGCAAGGCGAACTCCTCGCGCTCGTGCTCCTGCACCCGGAGCGGGAGTACAGCATCACCGAGCTCGCCACTGACGTCGGAGTGACGCCCACAGCTGTCCTTCGCGAGGTTGACCGGTTGACCGGCGGTGGCATCCTGACTGATCGGCGAGTGGGCCGCAGTCGCCTCGTCAAGGCTCGTACGGATACCCCGCTGTACCGTCCGCTGAGCGATCTCATGGCCGTCTCCTTCGGCCCCATGCCCTTGCTCACCGACGCACTGGCGGGACTCGAAGGTGTGCAGCGTGCCTATGTCTATGGCTCCTGGGCCGCTCGGTACAACGGTGATCCTGGGCCGCCGCCCGCCGACGTGGATGTCCTCGTCGTGGGTGATCCCGACGCCGACGCGCTCTTCGACCTTGCCGAGGAGGTGTCCCGACGGCTGCGTCGTGAGGTCAACGTCCATCGGGTCTCCGTCGAGGCGTGGGAGGCCCGCACGGATGACCCGTTCCTCACCAGCGTTCGCGAACGTCCGCTGGTCCAGCTGAACCTTGAACTGGAGGCGCAATGACGCGCTGGAATCAAGGACGCTCGACGGTCGACGCGCTCATCGGCAGTGGCGGGCTCGAACGCGTACCCGCTTCCCAGCAGGCCGCCGAGGCGGAACTGGTCCGGGCGCGTACGCATGTCGGATCCGCGCGGCAGTTGGCGGCGACGGACCCGGAAGGCGCTTACACACTGGCCTACGACGCCGCGCGCAGAGCGTTGGCCGCCGTATTGCAGAACCAGGGGCTGCGCGCGACCAGCCGTGGTGGCCATACCGTCATCTACGAAGCCGTGCGAGCGCAGCTCGACCCGCCGCTCGGGTCCGTACTGCGCCCCTTCAACCGCATGCGAGCCCGGCGCAACGAAGTTGAGTACCGGTCGTCGGAGGCCCCCACGGTGACGCCGGAAGAAGTTGCGGCCGACTTGTCGAAGGTGGAGACGCTCATCGAGGTCGCGGAGAAGGCGATCCCGAACATGCCCCGCTACTGAGGCCACGGCGACTTCTGCCCCTTGGAACGTGGTCCGGCAGGGTCACCGGCCCGTCCGCATCATCGACTGGGACTTCGCCCGCCCGGCGCCACGTCGCACCGTTCCTGGAGACTGAGCGGGAGCGACGTACGACGCCCTCGCGCACCCGCTCCCGGCCGCCGAGCGGGTCCGCTGGATCCGGCGTTCCAGCGGCGGCTACCTCCCACAGCCGTACGAGCAACTCGCAGCGGCCTACCGGGAGTTCGGACACGAGGACGAGGCGCGTACGGTCCTCCTCGCCAGACAGCGCCACCGCCGCATCACCCTTCCCCGCCCACCCGCGCCTGGGGGCATGTCCAGGACGCGGCAGTCGGCTACGGCTGCCGGCCGCTCCGCGCAGGTCTCTGGCCGGCGGCACTGCTCGTCTGTGGCGCGCTGTTCTTCGCCCTGCATCCCCCGCCCTGCTCGAAGCGGGCAAGGCACCGCAGTTCAACGCCGTCTTCTCCGCACTCGATCTGCTGGTGCCGATCATCACGTTCGGTCAGGAAGGCGCCTTCGCGCCACGGGACACCGCGCAATGGCCCGCCTACGGACTGATCGCGGCCGGATGGATCCTGGCCACCACGGTCACCGCCGGAATATCCCGCACGATCAGCCACAATGACCCCGCCACCGCCCTGGGACGACCACCGCCGACGCGAGCGAGTCGTAGGCACAGGCTGGTTGGCTGGTTGACTCTCCCTCCGTGGGAGACCCGAGGGTGGAGCGCATGCACGTCGGTGACGACACGTTCTGGAGTATCGGGGAGGCCGCCCGGCGGACCGGGCTGACGGTGAAGGTGATCCGGCACTGGTCCGACATCGGCATCGCCCACCCGGCCCACCGCACTCCCAGCGGCTACCGGCTGTACGGGACCGAGGCGCTGGCCCGGCTGCAGTTGGCGCAGACCCTGCGGGGGCTGGGCCTGGGGCTGGCGACGATCCGGGACGTGCTGGAGCGCGAGGACACGCTGGCGGAGGTGGCCGCGACGCACATCGACGCGCTGGAGACGCAGATCCACACGCTGCGTACGCAGCAGGCCGTACTGCGCTCCGTAACCCGCCGCGACACCACTGCCGAGGGGCTCACCGTCATGACCGAGCTGGCGCGCATGTCCGCCGCCGAACGCCGCACCGTCATCCACGACTTCGTCACCGACACCCTGGGGAAGCTGGACGTCCCCACCTACCGGCGGGGCCTGCTGGCAGCCGCCCCGGATCTGCCCACCGACCCCACCGACGAACAGGTCGACGCCTGGCTCGAACTGGGCGAACTCGTCAGGAGTCCCGAACTGCGGGCCGGTGT
This sequence comes from Streptomyces sp. NPDC020898, assembly GCF_044333925.1. Lineage (NCBI taxonomy): Bacteria > Bacillati > Actinomycetota > Actinomycetes > Kitasatosporales > Streptomycetaceae > Streptomyces > Streptomyces sp. NPDC020898. The sequence goes on along the minus strand of NZ_JBIRRV010000009.1, from coordinate 311,557 downwards.
GCGGCGGATGGCCCTGTACGCGGCCGAGCACCACCCGGGCGAACACGGGGAACGCGCGCTGCGGGACGCGGAGCGCGTCACGGACGCCTGGCTGCGGCGCGTGGAAACGGCCGTGCGGCAGGGGATCGCCCCGGACTCCCCGGCGGCAGACCCCGTCGTCGCCGCCGTCGTCGCGACGTGGATCCCCACCCAGCCCACTGCGGACGGCAAGCCCCTCGTCGACGACGCGCGGGGCAGGGCTCTGCTCCTTCAGCAGCTCGAAGTCGCCTCCGACACGCATATGGAGCGGTACTGGCAACTCCTGTGCGTCATCAACGGATGGCCCGTGCGGCCGAGCATGGCGGCGGCCGGCCAGTGGCTGACGACGGCGTTGCGGGCCAACTCCGCCCCCGGTGCACGAGCGGCACGGCTCGGCGAGGTCTACGACGCGGGGGAGGACGCCTGGGAACCGGCCGGGGTGCTCCACGCCTGCGACGAGGTCCTGGACGCGGTCGGCGTCCTCGTCGCCGCGGTGACCCCCGGCCAGTTCGACCGGCCGACGCCCTGCGCCGACTGGGACGTGCGCGCCCTGCTCGACCACCTGGTCTGGGAGAACCTGCTCTGGGCCGGCCTGGCCGACGGCGCCCCCCGCTCCGACTTCACCGGAGACCACCTCGGGGACGACCACATCGAGGCGTTCCGTACGGCGTCCCGGGCCGCGCGGTCTGCCTTCGCCCGGCCGGGCATGCTCACGCGGCGGTACGGGCCCGCTCCCGGGCGACGGCTCGTCGAGCAGCTGGTGATCGAGATGCTGGTCCACGGCTGGGACCTGGCCCGGGCTGTCGGGCACCCCTACGACGCCGTCCAGCACCTGGCCGAGAGGGCCCTGCCCGTCGTACGGGAGATCCACGGCGATGCGCCCCGCACCACCGCCGGCTCCTTCGCGCCGCCGCACCCGGTATCCGGGGACGTCGGCGCGCTCGACCGTCTGGCCGCTTACCTGGGCCGCACCGTCACCTGACGGAACAGCCGACCGGACACTCCGTGAGCGTGGCAAAGTCGCGAAAGTGTCCCAGGGCTGTAACAACGGGATCTGTGGTGACCGAATTTCCTCCGGATATTTCCTTTTCTTTGGGGTCGCGCGTGCCCGTTTCTCTCCCATTGGCCGTGTTTGATCTGGGCGTTTGACAGGAACGCACAGGAAATCGATATTGATTACCGGCGGTTACGCGGCGCCTTTCGGATTCTGCCGATTCAGCCGCTGATGCCGATCAAAAGCAGCCATGGCTGCGAAGAAAGGTGAACGACGAGTGACGCAGAACACATTGCGGTCGCGATTCAGCGTCCGCCGGGCGGCTGCCGCGGGCACGGCCCTGCTGAGCGCGGTCGCCGGCCTTGTCCTGGCGCAGCCCGCCCAGGCCGCCGGCCCCAACGGCGCCGTCAACATCCGGGGCCAGGAGTCCTGGAACACCGACGAAATGATGTCGCGGGTGTGCGGCATCGACGGTGACACCGGATACCAGGACTGGTACGTCAACGTCACGACGGGCGAACTCCGCGACCACTCGTCGTGGCGCAAGCAGCCCGTGTGGCACAAGGACGACGGCAAGTGGACCCTGCAGCCGGGGTGGGAGCGCTTCGAAGGGCACTGCGAATATCCGGTGGCCTCCAGCTGGACCTACCGGGACGCATGGCGGCCCATCAGCGAGACCCGCACCAACTGCACGGACAGCGGATACGGCCTGGAACTGACCCGCGAGTACTCGACCTCGAAGTCGTACTCGCACACCGTGGGTGGTTCCACCAGCGTCGAGGCCTCGATCAGCTCCTGGTTCGGCGTTTCGGCCGAGGCGTCCTACAGCTATTCGTGGGCCATCGAGAACTCGGTGGGAATCGCCAACAATGATGTGATCGATATCGGCCCCCAGAAGACCGCTTGGATCGAGGCCAGCCCCACCAAGCGGGTGGTGCGCGTGAACCCCGTATTCAAGGTCGAGTCCTATACGTGGAATACGACCGGTAAGCGCGAGGACGTCATGGACGTCACCACCTGGCGCGGCCGCGGATACGACCGTATTTACTCGTACGGAAACTACATCGACGGCGTCGCCGATGAACTCAAGAGCGACGGCTCGCCGAAGATGACGTTCCGGAAGAAGGACCGGCCCGCCGGGACCGAGTGCAACTGACAGTGAGCGTGTACGGCCACGGCCGCGGGGTGCCTACCGGTGCCCCGCGGCCGTCGGGCGTGCCCGCGTGCCCCACCGGGTGACCGCTCGCAGGCGGCGGCGCCGTCGCGGACCGGGTTGTCGCCGACCATGAGGGTGGCCCGGGGGCCGACGCCGAGGTCGGCGCAGGCCTTGAGGAACCGCTGCGGGTCGGGCTCCTCGCGGGCGGCGCTCTCGTCCACGTCGGTCACCGCGACCGGGCGCCGCAGGGCGTCGGCGAGCATCTGGCCCTACACCGCGCCATGCGCGGCGCCGCCGGTAGGCCGGGCCGCCCCGGTGATCGGCAGGTTCGAGCAGAGCGCGTCGCCGTGCCGGCCGCGCAGACCGAGAAACGTCCCGGCGCCGGCCTGCGGCTGCCGATGCGGGGGAGCCGTATACGAAGGGGTGGAACAACACCTCTGACGGACCGTCCGACTGCGCCTCGGCCTCCCGGCAGATCACCTCGTGGACGCCCTCCCGGTGCTCGGCCGGGGCGCCCGTGAGCCGCAGGAACCACTCCGGGTTCGCCATCGACCGCCGTTGAGGTGGACATGGTCATCCCCTGCCCCGGGCGGACGACGTGACGGACCTGCCGGCGCGGATCGACGACGGGGCGCTCGCGCGGTCACAGTCGCCCGGTCCGCGGTGTGAGGGCGGCGCAACTGAAGTACTCACGGGTCTAACAGCTCGGAAACCGGCGGCAGCCGCGTTCGGACTAGCGTCGTGAGCATGAGGGTGTGGACGCCATTTCGACCGCTGCTCGACAGGCTCGGCACAATCGGCAAGGGCCGTTCCGACAGGGGCAGTTCGGGCAGGGCCGGTTCCGGTAGGGGCGGTTCGGCGCGCCGCCGCAGGGACCGAACGACACCCCGCCGTCGGCCGATCCCTGGCTGGCGCAGCATCAGGGGCCGGGTGGCGGTGGTCATCACGGTCCCGATCTGCCTGCTGCTGACAGTGGCCGGCCTGGCCGTGTACGACCGCGCCGAGGCCCTCGGCGACGCCCGCACGACCCGTGCCGAAGTCGGCCTCAGCCTGCGGGTCCAGGCGCTGGTGCACCAGCTGCAGCGCGAACGCGGCCTGACGAACGGCCTGTTGGGCGGCGAGGACACCTTCCGCACGTCACTCACCGCCACCCGCAAGCGCGTTGACACGGCGCTGGACGCCATGCGCTCCGAATCCTCCGTAGAGGCCGTCGTCCAGCGGCACTTGGGCCGTCTCGCCGCCATCCGCGCCGCCGCCGACAGCGACACCGCCGCCGGACGGAAGCCCACCGCCAAGGACACCGCCGACCGGACCGCGACCCTCACCTTCTACACCACCGCCGTCAACGCGCTCAACGCCGTCGACCCGGTGGCGGAGACCGCGACAGGCGCCGACCGTCAACTGCGGGACGGGCTGGCGGCGTTGCGGGAACTGGCCGCGGCCAAGGAGTCCGTCGCTCTCGAACGAGGGCTCCTCAACGGTGTGTTCGCCGAGGGTGCCTTCCAGGGCCGCGAGTACCTCTCCTTCACCGAGGTGCGCGCCACCCGCGTCGCCGCCCTCACCCGCTTTCGCCAGGTCGCCACCGCATCCCAACGCACCGCTCTGGACAAGGCGTTCGGCACCGCCGACGCCGAGCGAGCCACCGCCTACGAGGACCGGGCGGAAGGCGCCGCCGACGGCTCCGCACTGCGCGCCGACGCCGGCACCTGGTGGGACGCGATGACCGTACTCGTCGACGATCTGTACGCCGTCCAGCAGTCGGTCGGCGACGGCGTACGGGACCGGTCCGATCAGCTCAGTGACGACGCCGAACTGGCCCTCGCCGCCTACCTCTTCGCGGGCATGCTCATGGCCGCCCTCGTCGCGGGCCTCGCCGCCTTCGCCTCCCGTTCCCTCACCCGCCCGCTCGCCGCCCTCGCCGAGGCCGCCCACGACGTGGCCCGGCACCGGCTGCCGGCGGCCGTCACCCGTATCCAGCAGTCCCCGTCCCAGTCCTCCCAGGATCAGGGCCAGGACCAGAACCAGGACCAGGCGGAGCCTTCCGAGGCACAGCTGCTGGGCGGCACGGCGGAGATCACGGAGGTCGCGGCGTCCCTGCGCCAGGTCGAGGAGACCGCCCTCCACCTGGCCGCCCAGCAGGCCGGCCTGCGCCGCAGCACCACCGAGTCGCTCGCCAACCTCGGCCGCCGCAACCAGAACCTCGTACGCCGGCAGCTCAGCCTCATCACCCGCCTGGAACGGCAGGAACTCGACCCGGACGCCCTCGCCGAGCTCTTCGAACTCGACCACCTCGCCACCCGTATGCGGCGCAACGCCGAAAGCCTGCTGGTCCTGACCGGGCAGAACCCGCCGCGCCCCACGGCAGCACCCGCCGACGGCCTGGAGGTCGTCCAGTCCGCCGTCGCCGAGGTGGAGCAGTACCGGAGGGTCCTGATCGCGGCCGTGGAGCCGGTGCGCGTACGCGGTCACGCCGTTGCCGATGTCGCCCACCTCCTCGCCGAACTCCTCGAGAACGGGCTGACGTTCTCGCCGCCGACCGAACCCGTCGAGGTGCACGGCTGGTACGACGCCGAGGACGGCACGTACAGCTTCGCCGTCGTCGACCACGGCATCGGCATGTCCGACGCCGACAAGGACCGCGCGAACGCCCGCTTCGCCGACTCCGGCGAGGAGGCCCTCCTCGCCGCGCCCACCCGGTTCCTCGGCCACCTCGTCGTCGGCCGGCTCACCCACCGTCTCGGGGACGGCGCACAGGTCCACCTCTTCGACACCACCGGCGGCGGCCTGTCCGCACTCCTGGTCCTTCCCGCCCGCCTGCTCGCCCCCGCCCAGAACCAGCAGCTCTCCGCCGCACCCCCGCCCCCCGCCAGGCCCCCAGCTGTCTCCTCCCTGCTCAACGGCTTCCGAGCAGGCGTCGCCCGTGCCGAGGCCAGAACCCCCCAAGGAGCGCCACAGTGACCACCGCCGTCCAGAGTTTCAGCTGGCTCATCTCGGAGTTCGTACGCACCGCGGACGGCGTCACCGACGCGGTCGCCGTCTCCTCCGACGGCCTGCTCATGGCCGCCTCGGACGGCCTCGGCCGGGACCGCGCCGACCACCTCGCCGCCGTCGTCTCCGGCATCACCAGCCTCGCCCAGAACGCGTCGACGACACACGGCTTCCGCGGCATGAAACTCGTCATGATCGAGATGTTCGGGGGCTTCCTCATGGTCGGCCGCATCCGCGACGGCAGCTGCCTGGGCGTCCTCGCCGCCGAGGGCTGCGACGTCGGCCTGGTCGGCTACGAGATGGCCGTACTCGCCGACCGCGCCGGCGAACTCCTCACCCCGCAGCTGGTACGCGAACTCCACTCCGGCCCTCTGGTCACGGGCTAGCCGCCACGCCGGCCCTGTACGAGCCGTACGCGGGCGACCACCGGCAAGTGATCGCTCCCGGTCGCGTCCAGGGCCGACACCTCCGTCACCACGACCCCCCTGCCGAGCACCTGGTCGATCCGCGCCACCGGCAGGGAGGCCGGCCAGCTGAACGCGAACCCCGAGTCGGGGGCGGCGAGTCGGGAGGTGAGCGGAGCCAACCCCCGGTCCTGGACAGTGCCGTTGAGGTCGCCCACGACCAGGAGCCGGTCCGCCGGGTCGTCCGCGACGACTGCCCCGAGCAGTGCCGCGCTCTCGTCCCGGGCCGCCGACGCGAAGCCGCTCGCGCCGAGACGGACCGACGGCAGATGGACCACGTACACCGCGACCGCCCCCTCGGGCGCGGCGACCGTGGCCCGCAGCCCGCGCTGCCAGCCGTCCGGGAATCCCGCGGGCCGGATGTCCACGGCCCGCACATCCGAGAGCGGGTACGACGACCAGAGGCCGACCGTGCCGTGAACCGCCCGGTGGGGACGGGTGGCGCCCAGGACGTCCTCGTACCCGGACCGCGCCGCGGGCGTCAGCTCCTGCACGGCCACGAGTTCGGCGCCGGTGGCGAGCAGCGCCCGTGCGGTGCCGGCGGGGTCGGGGTTGTCGTCGGCCACGTTGTGCTGGACGACGCTCAGGTCGTACGAGTCCGGCCCCGAGACGAACCACAACCCGCCGAACAGCCACACCCAGGCCAGCGCGGGCAGCAGACACGCGACCAGCCCTGGCACCGACCGCCTGAACAGAGCGAGCCCGCCGAGCAGCGGCACGGCAACACCCAGCCACGGCAGAAACGTCTCCAGCGCACTCCCGAGCCGCCCGACCCCGTTGGGCACGACAGAGTGCAGCACCAGCAGCCCGGCGACACCGACGGCACCCCCGACGATCCCGTACTCCCACCACGGCCTGCCTCGCACGATCACCTGGCCTCCTTGTCGCGACGGACGACGCACCTGCCTGCCGGACGGTTCCCCATGGCGTCGATGACAGAGTGGCGTACATGACACGCGACGAGCTGCTTGCCGCACTGTCCGGGCTGCGGCGGGCCCAGATGGGCAGCCGTCGTGCGCCGCACAAGCCGCTGCTGGTGCTCTGGTTGCTGGGGAGGTACGCCGGCGCGGGCAGCACCGTGGTCACGTACGAGGAAGCGGAAGAGCCCGTCAGCCGTCTGATCAACGACTTCGGTCCGGCGGTGACCAGCAGAGCGCGGGCCCGGGAACGAGCCGCGATGCCGTTCGTACACCTGGAGCGGAACCTGTGGGACCTCCGGGACCGGGACGGTGCCTCCATAGGTCCGGATGCCCCGGAGCGGGGCAACTGGCTGCGGGGACGCGGCACTCACGGGCGGCTGCACCCCGAGATCGAGCGCCTCCTCGCAGACCCGCCCACGTTCGCGGCATGCGTCCGGCTGCTCCTCGAACAGCACTTCACCCCGGCGCTGGAAGCACCGATCTGCGACGCCGTCGGCCTCGACCCGGCCGGACTGGACGACACGACCTCCACCCCGACGGAGAACAAGCGCCGCAAGCGGCGAGCCGGCTTCGCCGAGGAGGTGCTGCACGCCTATGCGTACGCCTGTGCCTTCTGCGGCTTCGACGGGGCGCTCGGCCGGAATCCCGTGGGCCTTGAGGCCGCGCATGTCCGCTGGCACAGCCAGGACGGCCCGGACGAGGTCCACAACGGCCTCGCACTGTGCGCCCTGCACCACACTCTCTTCGACCTCGGGGTACTGGGCCTCCTGCCCGACCTGCGCATCCAGGTGTCCCAGCTGTACGTGGCACGCAGCCCGGCAGGGCAGGCCATAGACGCCCTCCACGGGCTCCCGGTCGCGATTCCCCGCCCGGGACGACCCCGTATAGACGGGAAGTTCGTCCTCTGGCACGGGCGGCAGGTCTTCAAACACCCTGGGACGCAGGCGGCGTAGGCGATGCCATGCTCGAACGAGTCCGGCGCGCACACTGACTGACGGATCGTCAATAGCGCGTCATCAATGCCGTGCCGACAAGCGGTCGGCGGACGCCCAGGGCCTCACGAACTGGGCACGGACGCGGCTGACCACGAAAGCTGCCTACGGGACCGGGCGGACAATCCGCTCTGCCGCATCAAGGGCCAGGCCCCAGGGGAATTCCTTCGGCTCTCCCCGCCCCGGCTGGTTCGGAGCGAACCCGCCCTCCCCGTACAGCACTTCAACGCCCATGTCCCGCAGCTCGCCGACACTCCGCTCGAACTGGCGATGCTGGACGTAGGCCGCGTTCACGCAGGGCATCGTCACCGTCGGGATGCCCTTGCCGATGCCCTCGGCGACGACCCCGACCACGAAGTCCCGGGTCAGACCGAGCGCCCACGCGTTCACCGTGTTGAAGGTGGCCGGCGCGAACACGATGCCGTCGGCCTTCGGCCACACGTCGGGCTCGCCGGGGAGCTTGTACTCCGAGCGCACGGGGTGCCCGGTCAGTTCCGCCAGCCGGCCAAGTCGGTCCCCGAGCCAGCGGGCTGCTGTCGGCGTCAACCCGAGGCACACATCGAAGCCCCGCTCCTGCGCGTCTGCGATCACCTCCGCCACGTCGAAGACGGGAGGCGCCGCCGAGCCGAACAGATACAGAGTCCGTGAGGTCATGCCCGCCATCCCACCCCGACGCGTGGATCGCAGGCAACCGCCCCCGGACCAGGCTGATTCGAGGACGGACGCCGGACCCGCGCGTTGCTGCGCCGGCCACGGCGCGGCTCGCGTGGACCGGGGCGAACGGCGGACTCAACGACAGCCACATCGCGCGCGACGCCCAGTTCGTCGCCCGCGGCGGCATCCTGCTCTGAACCTGGCCGGCACGCGGCCCCCTCTCCGTCTGGAGGGCGGGGCCGCTTTCGTCATACTCCGATCGCAGCGAGCGTCCGGTCCGTGTCCGACAGCTCATCCAGCACCACATGGGCGCCAGCGGCGCGCAGGTCGCTCGCCGAGGTGCGGCCCGTAGCCACTGCTACCACCCGGACTCCGGCCTCTCGTCCTCCGGCGACGTCGGCTGGAGTGTCTCCGAGGAATGCCGCTCCCGACGGGGCCACGGCGGCCCGCTCAAGAGCGGCGCGCAGCAGCTCGGGTCGCCCCTCGCCGTCCTCGGCGTACGCGCCCTGGTCCAGCCGCACGTAGCTGTCCAGACCGAACACCGCGAGCTTCACTTCGGCGGCCTGCCTGACGTTGCCGGTTACCACCGACTGCCGCACGCTCCGCTCGGCGAGAGCCGCGAGCACCGCCGCAGCGCCGGGCAACGCGTGTCCCCGCTCGCGCAGTTCGGCCGCGCGGCGGACATGCAGGGTTCCGAGCGCGTCAGCAAACCGTACGAACAGGCCGTCGTCATAAGGGATGTTGTGGAGGCGCAGGGTCTCCCGCAGGATCACACGCTCCGTCGACCCGGTCACCGCCGCCTGCTCCCGCAAGGGCACGCCAGTCACCTGCTGGAACGCCTCGCGCCACAGCTCTCGTCCGAGACCCCGCGTCGCCATCAGCGTATGGTCTATGTCCCACAGCACCAGCTCCGGCACCAGTGGCTCCATTCTCTGTCCGAACCGGACCTCCCCAGGTAGCGCGCACCCTACGCTCATACATAGGAGCAAGGAGTAAGCGCATGGTTGCAGCGGACCTCCCCATCGGGGACAGGATCAGGCACTACCGCGGCGGCCGCCGACAGGATGCGGTCGCTGGCCTGGTCGGTATCTCACCCGACTACCTGTCTCAGATCGAACGCGGCCTCAAGGTGCCGTCTCTCCCCATCCTGTACGCGCTCGCCCAGGAATTGGGTGTTCCTGCTGCCGCGCTGCTGTCTGAACGACGGCCGGTCGAAGAGGCAGCCGGTGACACCGCCGAGACCGTGGTGGGACGCGCACTGCTCGGCTACTGCCCGGCGCGCACCACACCCGTGCCGGCGAGTGCGTTGAGGGACCGGGTGGAGGCGGCGTGGCAGAGCTGGCAGACCAGTCCCGACCGGTTCACCAGGGCAGCCGAGACCATGCCCGACCTCGTCGCCGACATCGAGCACGCCCTGCGCGCTGCGCGAGCGGGGACCGACGCGGTGGAACGACGCGCTGTCCTGCGAGCCGCCGCCGATCTGTACTGCCTGCTCCGTTCCTACCTTCGGCGCACCGGACGCGTCGACCTCGCCATCCTCGCCGCCGACCGGGCGATGCGTGCCGCAGAGGACGCCGACGACCCTCTTCGCATCGCCGCCGCTCAGTGGAACCTCGGCCACGTACTCCTCGCCGCCAACCAGGCCGTCGAGGCCGAGGAGTTGGCCCTACGCGCGGCCGAGCAGGTGGCTGTGGCCCAGAAGTCTGAGACCGACCGAGCTGCCATGGGCGGTGCTCTTCAGCTTGTGGCGGTCGTGGCTGCCGCCCGCCGGCGCAGGTGGTGGGAGGCCAGGGAGCGGCTGACGAAGTACGCGGCGCCAGCGGCCCGCGCCGTGTCCGACTCCAGCAACGTCGGATGGACAGTCTTCGGGCCGACGAACATCGCGCTGCACGCTGTCTCCATCGAGATGGAGGCGGGGGAGACCGGCGAGGCCCTGCACACTGCGGACGCCATCGACACGAGCGGTCTCCCCAGCCTGGAGCGGGAGTTCACCTTCGGCCTGGAGGTGGCGGCCTGCCACAGTCAACGGCGGGACGACGCCGCCGTGTTGCTTGCCCTCCTTCGCCTGGAGGCGATTGCCCCCGAGGACCTGGCGCGAACACCGCTCGCACGGCAGATGGTGCTGACCGTGATCCGCCGGGCTCGGACGATGCACGCCCGGCAGGCCGAGCAGCTCGCAGTGCGGATCGGTCTGGTCTAGGTCAACGAGCCTGTAGGTCGCCCGAACTGTCAGCTCGGGCGACCTCGATAGCTCCTCCATACGGTCTTCGTGTGAGACAGATCACCGGGACTGCGGAGGCGTGAGCGATGACGCACGAAACGACCAGGCATCCAGCCTCGTCCGGGGGTGTCTTACACGCCAGAGCAGAGGTGGACGAGGCGGTCCGCGACTGGCTCCTGGGGGCGACTGAGTCCCGCGACCGGTCCCGTATGGAGTGGCAGGAGCTCGGTGTCACGATGCTCCAGACCGGTCGCATCTTCTCCGCGATCCGCATGTCCGCACGCCTCGTCCACGCAGCGGCCGGCACCAGCGACATCGACGCCGTGGACAGCTACCTGGTCCGGGGCCTCGTCGGAGGCCCCGCCATCCACGACCCTGACCGCTGCCGCTACTACGCCCTGGTGTCCGCCGACCTTGGACGGCCGTGGGAAGTAACCCGCGATCTCGAGCCCCTCGGGCTCGGCTCCTACGTCGGTGTTCCCCGCCCCGGGCTGGCCGCGGCGGAGGCCGGCCCGGGCACTCCGTACTGGGCGGTGCCGATGGAGTCCGCGGGGACGCTGTGCGTGCCCGCCGCCGTCGCGGCGCTGGTCGAAATCGCCCGCTACGAGCTGGCCACCGCCCCCGCTACAGATGCCCTGGTCTCGCCGCTCCCGAGGGGGCGTCGACGATGAGCCGCACTGAGGGCCGGCCTCGCCCCGTCGGCAGCGCGGGCCAGGACTGGCTACTCGCCTGTAACCCGGACCCTGCCGTCGTGCAGCGCGCGTGGATTTCCCTGGAACTCGCCGAGTTCCCGACCGGCCCGCCGCACTGGCGTGTTGCCGAGGCGCCGCTCCTGCCCTCGGTGGAAGCCATCGCGAGGATGGGCGGGGACCGGATCGGTCCCTTGCTCGCTGACATACACCGCAGTGTCGCGTGGTGGCTCCTCCCGCCCGACCTCACCGGCGAACTGGACGGCATACGTCAGCTCACCGTCCGCCCGGCCGGCTGGGTCCTCAGGTGCCCGCCCGTCCTGCACTCGGTCGACGGCCGGTGGTGGCTGGAGCGGCCTGACGGGTCCGGCGTGCTCACTGCTCCTGCCGTACTCGCCGCCTTGCTCAGCCCCGGCAGTGCCCGACTCTCCACGGAGGCATCCAGATGACCGCGACAACACCGTTCCTCGGTCAGGAGGACGTCGGCGCCCCGTCGTTTGTGGAGCACCTGCTGAAGGCCGCGGTCACATCCCGCGAGCAGGCCGCCGTCCAGGCCCTGGTGGAGGAGGAGCGGATCCTCACCAACGACGCCGTCCGCAGGAATCTGGTCCGCCAGACCGACGACGGGGGCATCCAGTTCTGCTGGCAGTTCCTCGCCTACAACCTGCACAGCGTCGGACTGGACGAATCGGGGCGCGCGTTCGTCAACTTCATCCTGTCCATGGCCTGGTGCGGCCAGACCAGTCTCGTGCACGTGAGGGAACTCGACGAGCGACGCCTCGCGATCCTCCTGCGCGCCATGATCCAGCTGTCCGGCAACGACAACCTCGCGATCACCGTGCACTGCTGAGACCCGCAGCTTCCCGTTACTGGCCCGCGCCGATCGAGCCGGTAACGGGATGAGCCCCGCCGCCCGTGCTCGGACCCTGCACCGGCGGCAGGAGGGCGACCGCCCCTACGCCCCCGTTGGGGGCGGTCGCCCGTCAGCCGCCAGCTCGGCGAGCGGGACCTCGAGCGCGCGGGCGATCAGCAGTAGATCCGCGTAGCGGGGGTCGGTGACGGCGTTCTCGTAGCACTGGATGGTCCGTCGCTCGACGCCTATGCGGTCGGCCAGTGCCGTGACCGGGCAGGTCGACCGTGTGGTGATCCCCCTGACATGGAACCGGAACAGACTTGCCTGACCGCGATGCGCGTCGCGTCGCTCCGGGCGCTGCCCGTGTCAGTGGCACCCACTACATTCCCGGAATGGTCGAACTGGACTCCCTCCCCGCCACCCGCGACGCCTACGACGCCGTCGCAACGCGCTACGCACAGAGCTTCGCCGACACTCTGCGCGACCGGCCGCTGGAGCGTGCGCTGCTTGCCGCATTCGCCGAGTCGGTGCGCGCTGGTGGTGACGGCGAGGTCGCGGATCTGGGCTGCGGACCCGGGCACATCACCGCTCATCTACGGCGGTTGGGACTGCGTGCCTTCGGTGTTGACGCGTCGCCCGCGATGATCGGGCTGGCCCAGGAGGCCAACCCCCAGTTGCGGTTCGAGGTGGGCTCGATGGCGGCGCTCGACATCGCGGACGGCGCGTTGGGCGGGGTGCTTTCGCGATCCTCGATCATCCATATCCCACCGCAGGACGTCCCGACCGTGGTCGCGGAGTTCGCCCGGGTCCTGGCCCCTGGCGGTCACCTGCTGATCAGCTGCTTCGCCACCGACGACTTCGCGATCCCCACGCAGTCCTTCGACCACTCGGTGACGACGGCCTATCGCTGGTCGCCCGACCGCCTGGCGGGCCTGCTGCGTGATGTCGGCGTGAGCGAGACCGCCCGCGTGCTGTGCGAGCCGAAGCCCACCGACAAGCGGCAATTCCAGGAGTTGCAATTGCTGGCGGCCAAGAACTAGTTGTCCGACCACTGGGACGCCAGTCGGATGTGCCGTTGCATCCCTCCGACTGCTGGGGGCGTGGTGGCCCAGCCTGTCCGTGTACGCAGCTTGACCGACCCCCCCCGCCCCCGCCACAGGCAGGCCTGTAGCCAGACTGCCCTGTGTCGGACCGTCCGCTCATGCATCGCTCACGCGCTGTTGGCTGCCGAGCAGCGCCTGGTCAGACCTGCCCGAGGTCGATCTCTACCGGGAACGGGGCCACTACCTTGAGGACGCCGGTGAACACGTCTCCGTCCCGGTAGGTCTTCGTCGCGGGGTCGAGAACGTAGGTGTACACAAGGGGAACGCCTGTCGCGGCCTGCTCGATCCGCCAGTAGAAGCCGATGCCTGCCTTGGCGTACTGGTCGACCTTCACGATCCGGTCGGTGGTCTCCGAACCTGGCGACACCACCTCCGCGACCAGCAGCACGTGCTCGGGGCGGGTTGGGGTGATGTCGATGGTGTCGGCCTGGTACACGACGACGTCGGGGCGGCGATTGGTGAGCGGGACGTCCTGAAGCCGGACGTCGAAGTCCGTGTCGGCGCTCCACTCCGGACCTGCCGCGGCATCCAGGGCGTTCGCCAGAATCCGGGCCAGCCGGTTGCGCCGCTTGGACGCACTCGGACTCACGACGACCATCCCGTCCACGATCTCGATGCCGGAGCACTGCTCCTCGGACCAGGACTCGTACTCCTCCGCCGTGATCTGCTCATGCATCCACGCCGGGGCAACCATCTCGGCCGTCATGAAGCACCTCCCGGACGCTGTTCTGCGGACCCGATCCCACTGGACTCAGCGTACGGTCTGCCGTCCGTCCGGCATGCCGATCTCGCTCACACCACTCCCCGTCGGCCGGCATCCGACCAGCCGGCCCACGACAAGTGAGGAGGTGGCGCCCGGCTGCGGAACGTCCCGGTCGGCAGCCGCGCCTTCGTCGAGGGACCGTACGGGACGTTCACCTCGCTGCTCCGGACCCGGCCCGGCACCCTGCTGATCGTCGGGGGTGTGGGATCACGCCAGTGCGGGCCATGCTGGAGGAGGCGCCCGGCGACGTCGTCGTGCAACTGAACGAGGTGCGCCACCTGATGACGCTACGGGCGGACGGCTGCACCTGCTCACCGGCAGAACCAGTGAGGGCGGTACTGCGTCGTTCGGCCCGGGCGGCCTGCGCCGGCTGATCCCCGACATCACCGAACGCGACCTGTGCGTCTGCGGCCCGCCTGCCATGACCAGGGCCGTGCTCGCCGACCTACGAGACCTGCGGGTCCTGCGCGACAGGTGCACGCCGAGCAGTTCGGTCCGGTCTGAACCGGAAAGTAGCCCGATGTCCAGACCTGCGCACACAGACCCACTACCGGCCAAGCAGTCCCCGTGGCTCACGCAAACGGCCCCGGACGAGGAGTCCGAGGCCGAATAGGAGCGCTACCTGGGGAAGAAACCCCAGGTCAGAGCGGTAATGCGTTGTGCCCTCGGCAGGATTCGAACCTGCGACACCGGCTTTAGGAGAGCCGTGCTCTATCCCCTGAGCTACGAAGGCCGGGATGTGTGGGCCAGGAGACGGATCCCCGGCAAGGATGCAAATCCGCTGGTCAGAAGCGGTGCCACGTACCCTGCATCGGTGCCTGCACGGACAACATGGCGTACCAACCACTGGCCAAGGACAGGGTAGCGGATGTGGGCGGGTGTGGGTTGCGGGGATCGGGGCTGATGGGTCCGCTGACGGAGCAGATGCTTCTGACCTGCTGGTTCTGTCGTTGCTGGGGAGCGGTCGGCGGATGCTGGACGACGGGCAGATCGTGTTCGGCTGTTGCCGGGGGACGTGCGCCGGCCCTGCGGTAGGCCGGTGGTAGGCGGTACGCGCAGGGTGGCGGACTCTCCATGGGCCGGCTCAGGCGGTGGTTGCGGTGGCGGGCCGGTCCCAGCCTTCCCAGCGGAGGAGGCGGCCGGTGCCGGCCTTGGCCTCGACACCGTGGTCGGTCATCTCGAACTCACCGAAGTCCAGCACGTACAGGGCCGGATCACCGGGCGCGAACCCGACGTCGATCGGCCGGTGCAGGTCGGGTTCGGACGGCAGGCCACGGAGGGACCAGTCGTCCGGGTCGGCCATCAGCAGATGCCGACCGAGCTTCGGTCCGCCCGGTGGCAGCGTCATCGGGGCCTCGTCCCCGAACAGCGTGACCACCAGCTGTCCGGCGAGCGGGGAACCCGGCGGGGCGACGGCGAACTTGGTCGCCGCCACATGTGCCTCGAAGTCCAGCACGGCCGGCTCCGGGGGCGGAAGCTGGTCGTGGTTGGCGAGCAGGAACGTCGGCTGGGGCCCGCGCTGGGGCTTGAACTTGGGGTCGGTCACCGGGATCCCGCCGATGAAGTCCGGCCAGCCGTACCAAGCTCCCTCGCGTACTTCGAACAGCAGGTCAGGCGCGTCGCCGATGGGACGGCTGCCCCGGTCGTCCGCTCCCTGGTCCACTGCGAGGAGCCGGCCGTCGGGCAGGAACCCGAGCCCGAAGGCGTTGCGCAGGCCCCAGGCCACCAGTTCCAGGTTGCCGCCGTCGAGGTCGCAGCGCATGACGGCCGCGGAGCAGGGCAGTGCGGCTTCGATCTTCTGACCGGGGCGGGTGGCAGTGCCGAAAGGGGCGAACGCGCCGGTGACTGCCTGCGCGCCGGGAGTATCGGTCAGCGGGTCGCGGGTGGTGACGTTGACGCCGGTCAGCTCTATGTCGAGACCGGGAAGGTCGTACGAATGCGGGAGCCGGCCCAGCCAGCCGAGCTCGTAGGCGTCCAGGCCGATGATGCCCAGGTTGGACATCGCTCCCTGAGCGAAATACAGCTTGTCGTCGGGGCCCGCCACCGCCATGTCGACGTGGTAGTTGCCGGGTCCGGGCAGGCCGTCGACGATGACTGTGCGCTGCCCGTCGGGACCTATCCGGGTGATCTGGCCGGCGCCGCCCTCGGACACGTGCAGGAAGCCCTTGTGCCACAGAAGCCCGGTCACCGGCGGGGCCAACTGGTCGGCGATGAGCCGACGGTCGGCGCCGTCCTCACCGAGACGCCAGATCCGGCCGCCCGGTGCGGCACCGCCGAACGGCAGGCCCGACTCGGCCAGATACACCCCGTGGTCGTCGTCGAAAGCCAGGCTGGTCGGGAAATTCAGCCCGTCGGCCACTGCAGTCGGTGAAGACATGAAGACTCCTCAGGAAAGGGGGCAGGGCCGCTGTAGCCCTGACATCAGGCTGGGAAGGATTTACCGTCCTTCCGTTTCTCCGCGGCACCTTGGGGTCGGCAAAGAGCTGTTGACAGCAACGGGACTGCACCCAGGCTGAGGTGATGGATCGTCGGAAGGGTCGCCGGGTACAGGCCCGGGGCGGAAACAGGTGAAGCCCCCCAGGAGGACTGGTCTGCGAAGACCAGGTCCACGCCAGGAGGCTTCACGTGCCGTCCAGTGCCACATACACCCCGGGATCGACATGAGACGGGACACCGTCCCGTACCTCTCATCGTTCACGAGGGCCGAGCGCGACCGGCTCGGGACCCTGTGTCGGCACCCGGGCGCTGAGCTGTCTCCGGAGACCGTGCTGGTCATCCGCTGGTTCCTCGACAACACCCGGGTGCGTCAGCTCACCGCGGACAACAGCCTGTCCGGCCGGGACCTGCTACCGCTGCCTCTACGAAGGTGCCGCCGCGCTCACCGCACAGGCACCCTCGGCCCCGTCACCTGGTATAGCAGAACACCTGTGCGAGATACGTGACCGGGGAGCCGCTCGTAGACGATTGAATAACTCTGGTCGAGCTGACCTGCCCGTTCTTGCTACGGCACGTTTGCTGCAGGCCAGGGAGGTCTTCTGTCGCCCGCTGTTGCGTAAGCCGGTGATACCCGGTTTCCACCCACGACTCGTATGCCTGCGCCGATGTGGCCGTTCCTGCGAGCGTGGCGGCGCAGAAGAATGACACCGCTGTCACACGGCTCATCCTCTTCCTCGTGGTTCCGTTCTTCATCGTCACTGTGGTCATGCCGTATCTCCGTCTTTGGTGTGGGGGAATATCCGACGGACCGTCACGCCTGACGGAGGCCAATGGACGACAGGGCGTCATGCCCTGCGCCGGGCACTGTCATTGCCTACATCAGTGATGCTCGTGCACGGGTCGTGCCCGACGTTACGGATGAAGGGATGGAAGCGGATCTGCCGCCGTATCCGTCGCCGTATCCGTCATCGAACGTGTCATGGGGCTGCCAATACGGCCGGGCTGTCTGCGTCGAGGCCCCGATCACGCGAGAGTCGGCGGCCGCGATCGTGGTCTCGCAGTCGACGCGGGCAGCAGCGAACAGCCCGCGCCCCACCTCCGGTTGGGACGGCGGGGACAAGGCGGGCGGCTCCAAGCGGCACCGGGTGGTGGACTGCCTCGGCCTGGTCCTGGCTGGTGCGGTCGCTGGATGCGGGCGGCGGGCTGTCGGGGGCCGAGAGTACGGCTCGGTCGAGAGGGCGCGGCTCGGTCGACCGTCTCGCGTGGTCGTCGGCCCGACGCCGGGACGGCGGCAGCGGCGGGGGTAGCGGCGGGGGCCCGGGCCCCGATTGCCTACCTATGTGGCGTCGGGCCCCGGTCGCGTAGCCCGTGTTCAGGATTCGAGGTCGGGCCCGTGTGGTGCGGTCATGGCTCTGTGGGTCGATTCCAGGATCTTCTCCGACAGTTCTGTGCCCGCCGTGGCCCGGGCGAGCAGGATCGCGCCGACCAGCGTGGCCACCATGGGAAGGCCGTCGTCGGTGTCGGTGGACATCCACGCGGCGAATTCCTGGACTCCGGCCGCGTACGTCTCGCGGACCTCCCCGGCTGAGGGCTCGCGAGCCATGTCCCCGGCGAACCCCGCGGTGGGGCAGCCGGTGCCGGGCTGGTCGCGGTGTTCGGCCGACAGGTAGTAGTCGACGAGGGCGCCGCGCGCGGTGTTGTGATCGCCGTGGGCCGTGTCGAACGACGCCAGGAGTACGTCAACGTCCCCGAAGGCGGCCTGGGCGGCCTCGGCCACCAGGGCCTCCTTGGAGGAGAACTGCTTGTAGAAGCCACCCGTGGTCAGCCCGATGGACTTCATCAGGTCGGCGACGCTGATGCCGTTCACACCGCGCTCCCGGAAGAGCTGGGAGGCCGCGGCGACCGCGCGCCTGCGGTTCTCGACCGCCTGTGCCTGCGAAACGCGACTCATCAGTCACCTGCCCACGTTAGATATTGAAGTGTATCTATCGTACGCGAAGGGTCGGGCGGGCGGCAGTGGCGCCCTCGTTCCGTACGGCGACGCCCGCTGTTGACCGGACGACGTTAGATAGTTATCGTAATCTAAAGCGAGGCCGACACTCCGGCCCCACCCACGCATCCGACGGACCAGAAATGAGATCCACCATGACCACGCAGAACAAGACCGCCGTCGTCACCGGAGCGTCCGCCGGCCTGGGTGCCGCCTACGCGCAGCGGCTGGCCGACCGGGGCTACGACCTGATCCTGGTGGCCCGGAACGCCGCGCGGCTGGAGACGCTGGCGTCGGACATCCGCAGCCGCACGGGCCGTGCGGTGGACATCGTCGCCGCCGACCTCACCGACGCGGCACAGATCGCCGTTGTCGAGGAGCGGCTGCGGACCGACGAGAGCATCGAGGTACTGATCAACAACGCCGGCGCCGCGCTGCTCACGCCGCTGACAGGTTCCGACGCGGCGGCCTACGAGGCGCTGATCAACCTCAATGTGACCTCGCTGACCAGGCTGACCATCGCGGTCCTGCCGGGCCTGACGGCCCGCGGGCGCGGCACCGTCGTGAACGTCTCTTCCGCCATGGCTCTCAACATCCTGCCGGTCAGCGCCGTCTACAGCGGCACCAAGAGCTACGTCCTGACGTTCACCCAGGCCCTGCAGCAGGAACTCGCCGAGAGCCCCGTCACGGTGCAGGCCGTGCTGCCGGGCGCTGTCCGCACGGATCTCTGGGACGGCTCCGGTGTCGACCTCGAGACGTTCCCCGACGAGATCATCATGAGCGTGGACGACGCCGTCGACGCGGCGTTCGCCGGCCTCGACGCCGGGGAGCCTGTCACCATCCTGTCGCTGCCGGACATCAGCGACTGGGAGGCGTTCGAGAAGGCGCGTCAGGCGCTCGTCCCGAACCTGTCGCTGCGGGTCCCGGCCGACCGCTACCGCGGCTGACCATCGCTCCGCCCCCGGTGCGAGGGAGGACCGACACGCTCGGCGTCCTCCCTCTCGTACGAACAGTCCCTCGCTCACTCACACCCTTCATCTGAGGAAACACCCATGTCGAACACCCTGTGGAACCCGATCGTCGCCGGAGAGATCCCCCTGCCGCACCGGCTGGCCATGGCCCCGCTCACCCGGAACCGGTCCACCCCGAGCGGCGCGCCCACCGAGCTGAACGCCGAGTACTACGCCCAGCGCGCCTCGCACGCCTTCATCGTCACCGAGGGAACCCAGCCCAGCGCCGACGGCCAGGGCTACCCGCTCACCCCCGGCATCTACACCGAGGAACACATCGCCGGCTGGCGCAAGGTCACCGACGCCGTGCACAAGGCCGACGGACGCATCGTCATCCAGCTCATGCACGCCGGACGGATGTCCCACCCCGACAACACCCCCCACCACCGGCAGCCGGTCGCCCCCTCCCCGGTCCGGCCGGCGGGCGAGATGTTCACCGCGTCCGGGCTCCAGGAGATGCCGGTACCGCGCGAACTGTCCACCGAGGAAGTCGCCGGCGTGGTCGACGACTTCCGCCGGGCCGCCGCGGCAGCCATCGCGGCCGGCGCCGACGGCGTCGAGATCCACGGTGCCAACGGCTACCTCGTGCACCAGTTCCTCTCCACCAACACCAACCAGCGCACCGACAGCTACGGCGGATCCATCGAGAACCGCATCCGCTTCGCCGTCGAGGTGGCCACCGCCGTGGCCGAGGAGATCGGCGCCGGCCGCACCGGCATCCGTATCTCCCCCGCCACCCCCTTCAACGACATGGCCGAGAGCGACACCCACGAGCTGTACCCCGCCCTCGTCAGCGCCCTCGCCCCGCTCGACCTCGCCTACCTGCACGTCCTCCACGGTGGCGACGACGAACTCCTGCACACCCTGCGCAAGTTGTGGCCGACCACCCTCGTCCTCAACCGGGCCGGCACCGACATCGCCACCCGTGCCAAGGACGTCGAAGACGGCCTCGCCGACGTCATCACCGTCGGCTCGATGGCACTCGCCAACCCCGACCTGGTCGAGCGCGTCCGCGCCGACGCGCCGCTGAACACCCCCGACCCGGAGACCTTCTACGGTGGCGGCGCGGCCGGCTACACCGACTACCCGACCCACGCCGCCTGACCAGCTCCGACCGCGACTCCGACCCCGACCCCGACTCCACCCGTACCGGTCCTGGCGGGCCGGTATGCCCAACTGGCCTCGGGGCCGTCGGGGGCGAGCGGGTTGTGCTGGATGCAGTCCGGCCGTACGTGGCGGTCGACGGCGGTGGTGTCGCCCCCGTCGAAGACGGCCCTGAGGGCTTGGGCGGCGATCCGCGTCCTCAGCGTCCCTCGACCGTCAGCACGATCTTGCCGGTGGTGCGGCCGGTCTCGCCGAGGATGTGGGCCTTGGCGGCCTCGGCGAGCGGGAAGGTGGCCGCGATGTGGACGCGCAGGGCGCCGGTCTCGACGAGGTCGGCGATGGCCTGCATGCCGGCGCGGTCGGCCTCGACGAGGAGACTCTCGTAGCGGATGCCCCGTGCGGCGATGTCGGCCAGTTCGGCGGGGTCGATGGGGAACGGAAGGATCGAGACGAGGGTGCCGCCGGGGCCCAGCACAGCGAGGGAGCGGGCGCGGGCGGCGGTGTCCCGTGAGATCGGGTCGAGGACCACGTCGATGTCCTTGGCGGCCTCGGTGAAGTCGACCGTCTGGTAGTCGATGGCCTCGTCCACTCCGATCGAACGCAGGAAGTCGTGCTTGGCGGCGCTGGCGGTGCCGAGGACGTATGCGCCGCGGGACTTGGCGATCTGGACGGCGAGGTGGCCGACGCCGCCGGCCGCCGCGTGGATGAGGACCCTCTGCCCGGGCTGGATGTCGGCGGTGTCGACGAGTGCCTGGTAGGCGGTGAGGGCCGCGAGCGGGAGGGCGCCGGCCTGGACATGGTCGATGCCGGCGGGCTTGTGGACGAAGGCGCGGGCCGGGCCGGTCACGTACTCGGCGTGGGCGCCGACCCCGTGGGGGTAGGGCAGCATGCCGAAGACCTCGTCGCCGGGCTTGAACACGGTGACGCCGGTGCCGACGGACTCGACGACTCCGGAGACGTCCCAGCCCAGGATGAGAGGCAGGCCGTTGGCGGTCATGGGCAGCGCGCGGTTCCACCAGTCGGTGGGGTTGACGCCGGCCCCGCGGACGGCGATCAGGATCTCACTCAACCCCGGCTCGGGCCGGGGCAGTTCGACCTCCTTGAGCACATCGGGGGAGCCGTGGGTGTCCTGGCGGATGGCGCGCATGGTGGCGGTACTGGGATTCGTCATGCGTCCAGCGTCGCTGCCTGCCACACACCGGCGCCATGGCATGAATGCCAACTTTCGACGGGATCACGCCATGGCTGCGCGAGGGGAAGGGTGCGCGTGATGTGTCCAGCATGCTCGCCGTCGCTCGCCGTCGCTCGCCGCGCTCGCCGTCGCTCGCCGCGCTCGCCGTCGCTCGCCGCGCTCGCCGCGCTCGCCGCGCTCGCCGTCGCCCTCCGGTCCGATACCCTGGCATGAATTCCAACTTCCGACGGGATCACGCCATGGCATCCATCCACCGAGTCGTCGTCCTGGCCGTCGACGGTGTGTACCCCTTCGAACTGGGCATCCCCAGCCGGGTCTTCGGGTCGGCGGACGGTCGCTACGAGGTCCTGACCTGCAGTGTCGACGGCCGCCCGGTCCGCACCAACTCCGACTTCTCGATCACCGTCGAGCACGGCCCGGAGGTGCTGCGCACCGCCGACACCGTCATCCTCCCGCCCTTCGGTGCCGTCGTCATGACCCGGGACGTGCTGCAAACAGCGGTTCAGGCGCTCGCGTCCGTGACTCCCGGCACCCGCCTCGTGTCCATCTGCACCGGCGCCTTGGTCCTCGCCGAAGCCGGTCTCCTCGACGGTCGGAGGGCCACCACCCACTGGATGGGCGCGGACCCCTTCCGCGCACGCTTCCCACAGGTCGCACTGGATCCCGACGTCCTTTTCATCGACGACGGAGATGTGCTGACATCGGCCGGTGCCGCCTCCGGGCTCGACGTCTGCCTGCACCTCATCCGCAAGGACCACGGCAGTGAGGTCGCCAACCAGGTGGCCCGCATGTGCGTCGTCCCGCCGTGGCGCGACGGAGGGCAGGCGCAGTACATCCAGCACCCGGTGCCCGAGGCCCCGGCCGGAGGAACGGCCACCGCACGCCAGTGGGCGCTGGAGAACCTCCACGAGCCCATGACTCTGACGGACCTCGCCGAGCACTCCCGCATGAGCCTGCGCACCTTCGCCCGCCGCTTCACCGAGGAGGTGGGCATGAGCCCGGGGCGCTGGCTGATCCAGCAGCGCGTCGAACGGGCACGGCACCTCCTCGAAACCACCGACCAGCCGGTGGACGACATCGCCGGCCAGGTCGGCTTCGCCGGCGGCACCTCGCTACGGGAGCATCTGCACGCCGCCATCGGCGTCTCACCCCTCGCCTACCGGCGCACCTTCCGGGGTGCTCTGTCCCGGTAGAGGTTGGTTGAGGAAGACCACGGGGGCCGGACCCCACTGGACCCCCACCCCTATGTGAGTACGGTCATACTCCAAAGAGTCATCAGGCCCTTGCCTGTGAAGAGGTCCTGTTCTTATGATCGTATGGTCGTAA
The DNA here is from genome assembly GCF_044333925.1 of Streptomyces sp. NPDC020898. Classification (NCBI taxonomy): domain Bacteria; kingdom Bacillati; phylum Actinomycetota; class Actinomycetes; order Kitasatosporales; family Streptomycetaceae; genus Streptomyces; species Streptomyces sp. NPDC020898. The sequence goes on along the minus strand of NZ_JBIRRV010000009.1, from coordinate 288,684 downwards.
TGTAAAAGGTTCAGGGGCGAGTGAGCGGGCCACTGGAACCCACCGGTCAAGTGGTCCACGAGTTCCTCCCTCTGAAAGGGCATCCCATGAAGTCACTGGTCTCGCCGAAGCCGGTGACGGTGGACGTGGCGCAGGAAGCCCCCCGGCCGCTCGCCTCCTTCGCCCGGTTCGTCCTGCTCGGCGGCGGTGTCGGAGTCGCTTCCAGCGCTGCCGTGGCGGCGCTCGCCGGGCTGATGCCCTGGGTCGTGGCGAATGCGGTGATGACCGTCGTGTCCACTGTCCTCAGTACGGAGCTCCACGCGCACTTCACCTTCGGGGCAGGGCACGCCGGATGGCGCCAGCACTGGCAGTCCGCCGGATCGGCGACGGCTGCCTACGCGGTGACCTCCGTCGCGGTCCTCGTCCTGCACGTCGTACAGCCGTCGGCCGGAGCGTTCTACGAGCAGGCTGTCTACCTCGCCGCCGCCGGACTCGCCGGCATCGGGCGCTTCCTCGTACTGCGGGTGTTCGTCTTCGCCGGCAAGCGGAACCGCAACGGGAACGGGGACCTGGACGGAAACGGGACCACGGTGCGGGTCATGAGCGCGGCACCGGTGCAGGAGACGGCGGGCACGAAGGCGCCCCTGCTCCTCCCGGTTGCCGGCGCCCTGAGCGGAGTGCGCATCCAGCCCGTCCACTCCCCGGTCCGCAGGCCCGCTGTTCTGGCCTCCCGCGTCCCCCGTCGCGCGAGCGCGAGGCGAAGCGCACCGCCGAGCTTGTCGCCGCGCCGGGGTGGACATGCCGGGCCGGCAGGCCGCGCAGCCCTCGCTCCCCCCTCCTACCGCACCAGGCAGGGCCGCTTCCCGTCGAACTCCCACCCCGGCACCAGGAACCGCATCCCGGTCGCGTCGTCCCGCGCCCCCAGCGCCTTCTCCCGGTACAGCTCATGGGCGGCGAGCACCCGCTCCATGTCCACCTGAACCCCCAGCCCCGGCGCGTCCGGCACCGCGATCTCACCCCCGACGATGCGCGGCGGAGCGACCGTGAGGCGTTCCAGGCCCTCCTGCCAGATCCAGTGGGTGTCGAGGGCGTTGTACTCGCCCGGGGCCGCCGCGCCGCAGTGGGTGACCATGGCCAGGGAGATGTCGAAGTGGTTGTTGGAGTGGCAGCCCCAGGTCAGGCCCATCGCGTTGCACAGCTGGGCGACGCGTACGGAGCCCTGCATGGTCCAGAAGTGCGGGTCGGCCAGGGGGATGGAGACCGACTGGAGGGCCAGGGCGTGGGTCAGCTGCCGCCAGTCCGTGGCGATCATGTTGGTCGCCGTGGGGAGGCCGGTCGCCCGGCGGAACTCGGCCAGGATCTCGCGCCCCGAGTAGCCGTCCTCCGCCCCGCAGGGATCCTCGGCGTAGGCGAGGGTGCCGTGCAGGGGGGCGCACAGCTCGATAGCCTCGCGCAGCGACCACGCGCCGTTCGGGTCGAGGGTGATCCGGGCCTCCGGGAACCGGTCCTTCAGCGCCCGTACGGCCTTCACCTCGTCGGCGCCCTCCAGGACCCCGCCCTTGAGCTTGAAGTCGCGGAAGCCGTAGCGGGCGTGGGTGGCCTCGGCCTGGCGGACGATTGCCTCCGGGGTCAGGGCCTCCTCGTGCCGGACGCGGTACCAGTCCACGTCCGAGTCCGGTTCGCGGACGTAGTCCAGGTCCGTGCGGTCCGGGTCGCCGACGTAGAAGAGGTAGCCCAACACCCGTACGGAATCGCGCTGTTGGCCGTCGCCGAGCAGGGCCGCGACCGGTACGTCCAGGTGCTGGCCGAGGAGGTCGAGCAGCGCCGACTCGACGGCCGTCACCGCGTGCACGGTGGTGCGCAGGTCGAAGGTCTGGGCGCCGCGTCCGCCCGAGTCGCGGTCGGCGAACCGGGCGCCGATCTCGCGCAGGACCCGCTTGTAGTCGCCCACCTTGGCACCGACGACCAGCGACTCGGCGTCGCGCAGAGTCCGCGTGATCTTCTCGCCGCCGGGGACCTCACCGAGTCCCGTACGGCCCTCGGAGTCGGTGAGGATCACGACGTTGCGGGTGAAGTAGGGGCCGTGGGCGCCGGAGAGGTTCAGCTCCATGCTGTCGCGGCCGGCGACGGGATAGACGGCGAAGGCGGTGACGGTCGGCTGGCTCGTACTCACGGTCATCAAGATCCTCCGGCCGATGCGCGGGGTGCAGATGCTGTCCATGTATGCAGATGGAGGCTAGGTGAGTGAACTGGCGGGGTCAACGATGGGCCCCATGCCGGAGAAGAGATCGTGTCCGCTGCCATGGGGCGGCTGCGGTGATCAGGGTGCGGGGGAGTCGGGGCGGTGTCGCGGGACACCGCCCTAGGCCAACGGCACCCGCGTGAACCGCCCCGCCGTCCGCAGCTCCGCCTCGATTCGGGACGCCGTCCCGTACAGCTCCGGCAGCACCTCCGCCACGCAGCTCTCCGCCGTACGCCGGGTCGTGTGCATCGCGACGTTCACCGCCGCGACGACCCGTCCCGTACGGTCCCGCACCGGGACCGCGATCGACCGCAGCCCCTCCTCCAACTCCTCGTCGACCAGGGCGTATCCCTGCTCCCGCACCTCCGCCAGCACCCCTGCGAAGGCCGCCGGGTCCGTCACCGTGTGCGGAGTCAGCGGCGGCAGGGGCGGCAGCGTCAACCGCCCCTCCGGTACGTCGGCCAGCAGCACCCGGCCCATCGAGGTGGGGTACGCCGGAAGCCGCGTCCCGACGGTGATGTGGGCGCTCATGATGCGCCTCGTCGCCACCCGCGCCGTGTACTGGATCTCGGCCTCCGAACCCGGCCCGCTGTCCTCCGTCAGGATCGCCAGTGACGCCGACTCGTCGACGCGACCCGCGAGTTCGGCCAGGTGCGGGGCGGCGATCTCGGGCAGGGACGTACGGGAGAGGGGCGGGAAACCGAGGGACAGGACCCGGGGGGTGAGGGCGAAGGTGCGGCCGTGTGTCCCGACGTATCCCAGGTGCTCGTAGGTGATCAGGGCCCGGCGGGCCGTCGCCCTGGCGAGGCCCGTCGCCCGCGCGACCTCCGTCAGGGTCAGGTCGGCGCGGGACTCGCCGAAGGCCGTCAGGACGGTCAGGCCCCTGGCCAGGGACTCGATGAACTCCCGGCCCAGTTCCTGCTTCGAGGCCCCGGTCCAGGCGGCCAGGCCGGAGGGAGGGGCCAGCGACGAGGGCTGCGGCTGCGCCCGCAACTCCGCCTCCATCGCGGCCACCGTCGCGCGAAGGCGTGGCAGCAGGTCGTCGCGCAGGCCGGCTGTCGTACGGCGGCTCGTGTGGCTGACCACGCTCGCGACACAGGCCACCCGGCCCGTACGGGGGTCCCGTACGGGTACGGAGACGGCGACCAGCCCCGGTTCGATCAGCTGGTCGTCCAGTGCCCAGCCGTCCGAGCGGGCCCGCTCGACGTACGCCTCGAAGTCGGCGCCCGTGTCGTCGGTGCGGGGCGGAACGGCGGGGAAGCCTAGGTCCGTCGGGTCCGCCGCCCGGCGTTCGCGCCAGCGGTGCCAGTCGGCGGGCGTCCACTCGGTGGCGAACAGCGGGCCGGGGGCGGTGCGTTCGGCGGGGAGGAGGTCGCCGATGCGGAAGCTGAGGGACATGGCGCGGCGGCGGGTCGCCTGGTGGATGAAACGGATGCCGTCCCGGTCGCCGACCGCGAGCGACACCGACTCGTCCAGCTCGTCGGCGAGGGCGTCCGCGTGCACGTCGAGGAGAGCGGGCAGCCGGAGGGCGGCCAGATAGGCGTTGCCGAGTTCCATCAGCCGAGGGGTGAGAACCGCGTCCCGGCCGTCGAGACGGACGTACCCCATCCGTGCGAGCGTCGCCGTGATCCGGTCGACCGTCGAACGGGCCAGCCCGGTCGCCCGCTCCAGCCCGCTCAGGCTCAACGTCCCGCCCGACTCGGTCAGTTGCCGCAGCACGGCGATCCCGCGCATCAGCGGGGCGACAGCCTCGACGGGGACGGCGACGGGGAGGGTGGCGGGGACGGGGTCAATCATGGGCACACCGTAATGCCCGTACGGAAAACCGCTGGTCGTGGGCCTGCCGCCACCACCGATGCCACCACGGGAAGACCCTTACCGGCGAGTGACCGCCACCCGGTAGTTCCCGTCGAGGTCCGCGCTCGCGACCGCGATCTGGACGCCCCGTCTCGGGTCCTTGAAGGACTCGCCCGGTGCGAAGGGCGCGTCGGAGAGTTCCGCGTGGACGTTCGGGCTGCGGGTGCAGCCGCCGCTGTCGCGCCGGGAGTCGTACACGGTGACCGGGCCCCGGCCGGTGTCGACGTTCGCGTCGACCTTGTAGATCAGCACGCCCGGCCGGCACACCGTCTCGTCGTTGCCCTCGCGGGTGCGCAGCTCGACGGCGTATCCCGTACGGGAGGTGAGGGGGACGAACACGAGTTTCGCGCCGCCGGGACGGGCCAGGGGAGTGAGGGCGTACTCGGTCGTCCCGGCCGTCACCGCGCAGCCGACCTGCGAGGCGTCCAGCCAGCCGAGCTTCCACTTGTGCCAGCCCAGGAGGTCGTTGTTGGCGCCCCAGTCCTCGCTCATGATGTCCCAGTGGCCGACCGCACCGCCGCCCTCGTGGGTGTAGAGGTCGGGCAGCCCGAACACATGGCCGTTCTCGTGGGGGAGGACGCGGTAGCCCGTGGTGTCGTACGCACCGGAGCCGTCGTCCTGGCGGGAGTAGACGAAGGACGCGTTGGCGACGGGCACGCCGTCCGCGACCGGAGCGTCGTCGTTGCCGGCGAAGGTGACGGACAGGACGGTGTCCAGGGCGGAGGGGCCCGCGTTGGGGGTGACCAGCACGTTCAGCAGGTCGTACGAGCGGAAGTCCACCGTCGGGTCGGCCGTGGCCACGATGTCCTGGACCAGCCGGCGGTAGCCGGGGTCGAAGGGGGCGCCGCGCTCTATGCCGTACGAGCGGAAGGACCGGGGCATCCGCAGCCAGTCGGCGACGGGGGCCTCGGGGCGGTAGTCGAGGCGGCCGTAGGAGCTGGTGGTGAACCAGTCCCGGGTCTGCGGGAAGAACTCCGCGAGGCGGTCGAGGGCGCTGCCCTGGCCGGGGGCGTCGGAGAAGTCGACCATCAGGTTCAGGGCGCGGACGGTGCCGGTGGAGCGGGAGTAGCCGAGCGGGGTGGGCAGGCCCTCGGACATCTGGACGCCGAGGCCGCCCCTGATCAGGCAGGGCCCGAGGGGGGAGGAGCGGGCCAGCGAGATGGAGCCCGCGGCCGTCGTGGCGCCCCCGGTGAGGTGCCCGGTGCCGGCCGAGGTGCTGACCGCGAGGGTCAGCGCGGCCACGGACGCGAGGGCGGCCACCCGGCGAGGGCGCAGGGGACCCCGCGGGCGTATCCGACGACGGCTGGTGGGCTGCTGCATGCACGGACCCTTCGCGCCACGGCAGCCGCCGGTCTCGGACTGCACCCTTTCGATCACCCTGTGTGGAGGGCGGCGGGAGCGCGCGCTGGAGGAGACCGATCGTGGATTTCCCGCCCAGGCGCTTGTGACTCAGGTCACATGGAATCTCTGTCGATGCGGGAAATAACCGGGGACCGTTTCCCCGTTTGGTCATGTGTCCGAGCGAAACGGGGACTGCTTCCCCGGATCGCACCGCAAGCCTCATAGCTCATCGACTCGCCGAAGGAGCACACCGTGCAGACCGCCATCCCTGTGCAGAAGAAGGCGACCCGGCCCCGCGCCGACGCCCTGCGCAACCGGGAGCGGATCGTCACCGCCGCCCGCGAGATGTTCGTCGAGTTCGGCCCCGAGGTGCCGATCGACGAGATCGCCCGCCGGGCCGGCGTCGGCAATGCCACGGTGTACCGCAACTTCCCCGACCGCGAGGCCCTCGTGCGGGAGGTCGTCTGCTCGGTCATGGACCGGACGGCCGAGGCGGCCGAACTCGCGCTCGCCGAGACCGGCGACGCTTTCGCGGCGCTTGAGCGCTTCGTGCATGTCGCCGCCGACGAACGGCTCAGCGCGCTCTGCCCGATGATGGCCAGCACGTTCGACCAGCGCCACCCCGACCTGGAGGCGGCGCGGGAGCGGGTCGAACAGCTCACCGAGGAGATCATGGACCGGGCCAAGGTGACCGGCCGGCTCCGCACCGACGTGGGTGTGGGCGACGTGCTGATCGTCGTGTCCCAGCTCAGCCGCCCGCCGGCAGGCACGGCGTGCGGGAGCATGGACCGCTTCGTCCACCGCCACCTGCAGTTGTTCCTGGACGGTCTGCGGGCCCCGGCCCCCTCCGAACTGCCGGGCACGCCCGCGACGATGGAGGACCTGCGCCGATCCTGACCGATTAGCCCAGCGCCGTACCCGAGTCACCATTCACACCACGGCACGCCACCGCGCACCACACAGCACCACCACGCACCACACCAGACTTCCGGCCGTCAGTGTCGACGACCTGTCCCTTTCCTCGCTCTTTTTCCGTCACGAAGTCCCGAAGCGGGTATCCCCATGTCTGAAACAGCCCAGGCTGCCGCCACCAAGGCGCCGGCTCCCGACGCCAACCGCTGGAAAGCGCTCACCTTCATAGCGATCGCCCAGCTGATGGTCGTGCTCGACGCGACCATCGTGAACATCGCCCTGCCCTCCGCCCAGCAGGACCTGGGGATATCGGACGGCAACCGCCAGTGGGTCATCACGGCCTACGCCCTGGCCTTCGGCGGACTGCTGCTCTTCGGCGGCCGGATCGCCGACATCTGGGGCCGCAAGAACACCTTCGTCACCGGCCTGATCGGCTTCGCCGCCGCCTCCGCCCTGGGTGGCGCCGCCACCAACGAGGCGATGCTCCTCGGCTCCCGCGCCCTCCAGGGTGCCTTCGGCGCACTGCTCGCGCCCGCCGCGCTCTCCCTGCTCGCGGTGATGTTCACCGACGCCAAGGAGCGCGCCAAGGCGTTCGGCATCTACGGTGCGATCGCCGGTGGTGGCGGTGCCGTGGGTCTCATCCTCGGCGGCTTCCTCACCGAGTACCTGGACTGGCGCTGGACGTTCTTCGTGAACATCCCGTTCGCGATCGTCGCCGCCCTCGGTGCGTACTTCGTCATCCGTGAGCCGTCCGGCAGCCGCAACCGCTCGCCGCTCGACATCCCGGGCGTCGTCCTGTCCACCCTCGGTCTGGTCTCCCTCGTCTACGGCTTCACGCGGGCCGAGTCCGAGGGCTGGAGCGACTCCGTGACGATCGGCATGTTCGTCGTCTCGGTCGTGCTCCTCGCGACCTTCGTGCTCGTCGAGGCCAAGGTCAAGGCCCCGCTGCTGCCCCTGCGCGTCATCACCGAGCGCAACCGCGGCGGCGTCTACCTCTCGCTCGGCCTCGCGATCATCGCGATGTTCGGCCTGTTCCTCTTCCTGACGTACTACCTGCAGATCGTGAAGGGCTACTCGCCGGTCAAGACCGGCTTCGCCTTCCTGCCGATGATCGTGGGCATGATCACGGGCTCCACGCAGATCGGCGCCCGCCTAATGACTCGCGTCGCCCCGCGCCTGCTGATGGGCCCCGGCTTCGTGGTCGCCGCGCTCGGCATGCTGCTGCTGACCCAGATGGAGATCGGCTCCTCGTACACGGCGCTGCTTCTGCCGGCCATGCTCCTGCTCGGCCTCGGTATGGGTACGGCGTTCATGCCGGCCATGTCCCTGGCCACGCTGGGCGTCGAGCCGCGTGACTCCGGTGTCGCCTCCGCGATGGTCAACACCTCGCAGCAGGTGGGCGGCGCGATCGGTACGGCCCTGCTGAACACGATCGCCGCCTCGGCCACCACGTCGTACCTCGCCGACAACCTCGGCAGCGCGACCTCCCGCTCCCAGCAGCAGCTGGTCCAGCTGGAGGCCATGGTCGAGGGTTACACCAGCGCCATCTGGTTCGCCGTCGGCATCCTGGTCGCCGCCGCGGCCATCGCCTTCACCTTCATCAACGCCGGCCGCCCGGACATGAGTTCGGTCAGCGGCGAAGGTGCGGACGAGGAGTTCAAGGTGCCGGTGGTCGCCCACTGACGCCGGCGACCGTCGCCCTCGTACCCCTTCGGGCCGCCCCGTACGTCACGCGGGGTGGGGACACCTCGTGACGTACGACTCCAGGATCTGCCCTGGTTCCGCTCAGCGGAGCCAGGGCAGATCCGCGCCCGCGTCCTTCGGCTGAAGCCCCTGGGCGACGATCTCCATGACCTCGTGCAGGGTCTTGCGCTGCTCGTCGCTGATCCGGTCGAACAACGCCTGGCGTACGGCGGCCACATGGCCCGGCGCGGTGCGCCGGAGCACTTCCGCGCCCTGGTCGGTCAGGACCGCGAACTGGCCGCGTTTGTCCGAGGGGCAGTCCTCGCGGCGTACCCAGCCGTTCTTCTCCAGCCGGGCGATGGCGTGCGAGAGCCGGGACCGGGTGATCTTCGCCTTCATGGCCAGCTCGGTCATGCGCAGCCGCCGGTCCGGAACGTCGGCGAGGCCGACGAGCAGGCCGAAGTAGACGTGCGGCATGCCGGCGTCACGCTGCAGCTGACGGTCGAGATGGTCCTCGAGCAGGGTGACGGCGTGCACGTACGCGCGCCAGGTGCGCTGTTCCTCGTCGGTGAGCCAGCGGGGCTCCTCGGCGGGTGTAGATGCCGTATTCATGTACTCCACTCTACGGTCCCCCTTCTTGAATATTAAACCAAAACGATGTATGTTCAGTATGCGAGAAGCTTGATACTTCAAGGAGCAGACTTGAAGGAGGAGCAGTCTCGGAGAACCGAAGGGAGCAGTCGTCATGTCCGCCGCCATCCAGGAGCGCATGCCCGCGCTCTACCTCAGCCACGGCGCGCCTCCGCTGGCGGACGACCCGATCTGGCCCGGCGAACTCGCCGCCTGGTCGGCCGGCCTGCCGCGCCCCAAGGCGATCCTGATGGTCTCCGCCCACTGGGAAGAGGCCCCCCTCGCCCTCGCCGCCATCGAAACGATCCCCCTCGTCTACGACTTCTGGGGCTTTCCCGAGCACTACTACCAGGTCGAGTACGCCGCCCCTGGCGCCCCCGAACTCGCCGAGTCCGTACGTAAGCTGCTGCGGGCCCCCGGCATGCCCGTCCAGGACGTCCCGGACCGCGGTCTCGACCACGGCGCCTACGTCCCTCTGGTGGAGATGTTCCCCGAGGCGGACGTCCCTGTCCTCCAGATCTCCATGCCTACCCTCGACCCGGTGAAGCTGATGGACATCGGACGCAAGCTCGCGCCCCTGCGGGACGAGGGCGTCCTGATCGTCGGCTCCGGCTTCTTCACCCACAACCTGGCCGCCCTGCGGCATGCGGGCTCCGGAGTGCCGACCTGGTCGAGCGAGTTCGACGACTGGGGCCGCCGGGCGCTGGAGTCACGGGACGTGGACGGCCTGCTCGACTTCCTCAACAAGGCTCCCGCGGGCCGGTACGCCCATCCCCGCACCGAGCACTTCGCGCCGCTCTTCGTGACGATGGGCGCGGCCGACGTGGCCGGCGAGCTGGACTCCCAGAAGTCGGTCATCGACGGCTTCTGGATGGGGATGGCCAAGCGGTCGGTGCAGTTCGGCTGACACTCCGGACCGAAGTCGGCCCCTCGGGGCAGGCGCCGGTGGGCCTCAGAGGCACGGGAACCCGAAGCGTTCGTGCAGCCGCACGGACGCTTCGTCGTGTTCGGCGTGCTGTGGCAACCATCGGCCGGTGCCGACCGTCTTCAGGGGAGAGGGCGGTTGCGGAAAGCGTCGAGGTCACTCCCGACCCCCTGGCTGACCTGCACCTCTGTACGATCCGACAACATCACGCCTCCCCTGCGGCGGCACAGGGTACTGCAAGATCAGAAAAATAGGGGAGTCGGTTGGGAATTCTGTCCTGATTCCAGTCGTTGTTTCCATCGGATGCCGGGCACGCGAGGAGTGTGCTGAGCGTTCATGAATCAACAGGGATAACGAGGACCACCCGGACCACCCGCTGACCCTCCATCGCAAGGGAGCAAGCATGGCAACCCGTGCCGTCGCCCGTCGTACGTCGTCCGCCACCGGCGGGACCGCCGGCGGCGCACGCAGTGTTCGCGCCCACACCGGCGAGATCGCCGACCGCGACCTGGTCGGCATGTACCTGGACGAGATAGCGCGAACCCCGCTGCTCGACGCCGCGAAGGAGGTCGAGCTGTCGCAGACCATCGAGGCCGGTGTGTTCGCGCGCCAGATCCTCGACGGCGAGGCAGAGGCCAAGGCGGACGCCACCGTCGCGGAGCTGGAGGTGCTGGTCGCCGAGGCCGAGCGGGCCAAGGACATCTTCATCCGCTCCAACCTCCGGCTGGTCGTCGCCGTGGCGCGCCGCTACCCCCGTAGCGGACTGCCCCTCCTCGACCTCATCCAGGAGGGCAACGCCGGCCTGGTGCGCGCGGTCGAGAAGTTCGACTACCGCAAGGGCTTCAAGTTCTCGACGTACGCCACCTGGTGGATCCGTCAGGCCATCACCCGCTCCATAGCCGACCAGTCGCGCACGATCCGCCTCCCCGTCCACCTGGTCGAGGAGCTGGGCCGGATCCGGCGCGTGCAGCGCGAGTTCAACCGCAAGAACGGGCGCGACCCGGAGCCGCTGGAGATCGCCGCCGAGCTCGACACGACACCGGCACGCGTGATCGATGTCCTGGACTGGGCCCGCGACCCGGTCTCGCTGAACATGCCGGTGGACGACGAGGGTGAGACGCAGTTCGGCGACCTCCTGGAGGACACCTCGGCGGTGTCGCCGGAACAGTCGGTCCTGACCCTCCTGCGCAGCGAGGAACTGGACGACCTGATCGGCCGCCTCGACCAGCGCACGGCGTCCATCATCAAGATGCGGTACGGCATCGTGGACGGCCGGGAGCGCACGCTGACGGAGGTCGGCAAGGAGCACGGGCTGACCCGCGAGCGGATCCGGCAGATCGAGAAGCACGCGCTGCTGGAGCTGAAGAAGCTGGCCAGGGACACCGGCTTCGACGCGGCGGCATAGTCCCGCACAAGCGGTCGCGGCCGATGACGGGCGTACCGGATCCGGTGCAGGGGGGCGCGTTCGGGTGCTCCGCACGCCGGGCGGCGTACGACTGTTGGAGGCCGCGTGCGCGGGGTGGCGGAGGGCCGCGCAAAGACAGCGGTGCGACGCTGCTTCAAACCACGAAGTCCTGGGCACAAGAACTCAGGGCCCAGGACTTCTGGATCCGGGCGGCAACGCCTCGGACCCCCTGAGCCGAGTTCCGACGCAACCCCCCCCAGCGTCGGGGCTCTCCCGAGCCGGGCTTCGGCACCTACCCCCCCCAGGTGCCGGGGCCCGGCTCTCATGTGCAGGCTCTCGTCTGCCGTCTGCCGTCTGCCGTCTGCCGTCTGCCGTCTGCCGTCTGCCGTCTCCGTCCGGCATCTGCGGCCGCTGTCCGGCGTCTGCCGTCTCCGTCCGGCATCTGCGGCCGCCGTCCCGCGTCTGCCGTCTCCGTCCGGCGTCTGCGGCCGTCGCGGTTTCGCGCCTGGAAGTGCTGAAGGCGGGGCACCCCGTACCTGAACCCCGGGGTGGCCCGCCGAATGGCAGATTGTGCCACAGCGGCATAACCTGGCGTGCGTGTCGCACCCCACTTACCCCGGTTCCGCCGACTCCTCCGCTTCCTCCCCTCCCGCCGGCTTCTCGGGTTCGCTCACGGAACGGCGAAAATCGGCCACCCGGACGGAGATCGCCCGGGTGGCGGCGCGGCTCTTCGTGACCCACGGGCTGCGGGCCACCCGCGCCGAGGACATCGCCCAGGCCGCCGGGGTCGCGCCGCGCACGTTCTACCGCTACTTCGCGACCAAAGAAGAAGCCGTCGGCCCCCTGTTCGGCGCGGGGACGGAACTCTGGGCCCAGGCGGTGCGCGAGGCCCCGGCCGTACTGTCCGTACCGCAGGCGCTGGAACACGCGGTACGGCATGTGCTGACGCCAGGCGCCGGAGTGTCCCCGGGCGCCCTGGACTGGGCCCGCACCCTGCTCCGGCTGGCCCAGGAGAGCCCGGGCCTGCTGCGGGTGTGGACGGAACGGTGCCGCGAGGCGGAACACACGCTCGCGGAGGCGCTGGCCTCCCGGGGCGGCCCGGCCGGCTCACCCGAGGCGCGCTTCACGGCCGCCGTCGCCAACGCCGCCGTACGCGTCGCCTTCGAGACCTGGTCGGCCGGGGACACCCCGGCCGACGGCCCGACAGGCCCGGCCGCGCTGGCGGTGCGCAACCTGGGGATGCTGCGGGACTTTCCCTGGGGCGGTGCGGGGACGTGACGTGACGTGATGTGACGCGGTGCCGGGGGAGCAGCCGCTGCCCGTATCTCCGTCCTCAGTCTTCAGTCCTCAGTCCAATGCCGTCGCCCGGGTCAGACGGGCCCCCAACTCCCGTACCCGCTCGACCAGTTCGGCCGGTTGCCGGACCGTGAACTCGCAGTCGAGCGTCGCGAGCCGCATCGCCATCCAGTCCACCGGGTCGTCGACGGAGGCGCGGATGCGGCAGCTGTCCTCGTCGAGGGGTTCGGGGGTGCCGAGCCAGGCCGGGAGGCGGTCGGCGACATACGCGGCCGGGGCGGCGAACGTCGCCTCGAACTCGTACGCCTCCTGCCGTCCGTGGATCGACCGGCGCAGATACTCCGCCGCGTCGCCCTCCGGCAGCTCGCGCGGGGTGAAGCGGGCGCCCGTCGCGAGGGGGTCGCTGACCCGGTCGACGCGGAAGGTGCGCCAGTCGGCGCGGTCGAGGTCGTAGGCGACGAGATACCAGCGGCGGCCGGTCGACACGAGCCGGTAGGGCTCGGTCAGCCGCTTCGTGGGTGTCCCGTCCTTGGCGCGGTAGGCGAACCGCAGCCGCTCCTGCCCGGCCACCGCCGAGGCCATCACCGTCAACGTCTCCGGGGCGATGACCGCGCCGTCGCCGCTGGTCAGCGGGGTGGTCGCGGCCTGGAGGGTGGACACGCGCCGGCGCAGCCGGGACGGCAGTACCTGCTCCAGCTTGGCCAGCGCCCGTACGGAGGCCTCGTCCAGCCCCTCGACCGCGTGCCCGGCGCCCGCCCGCAGACCGACCGCGATCGCCACCGCCTCCTCGTCGTCGAGCACCAGCGGAGGCATCGCCTTGCCCGCGACCAGCCGGTACCCGCCGTCGGAACCCTTGGTCGCCTGCACGGGATAGCCGAGTTCGCGCAGCCGGTCGATGTCCCGCCGCACGGTACGCCGGGACACCCGGAGCCGGTCGGCGAGCTCGCCGCCGGGCCACTCGCGGGGCGTCTGGAGGAGGGAGAGGAGCTGAAGGAGCCGCGCCGGGGTGTCTGTCGTCATGGGTACGAGGATGCCCGACCACTAGGACATGATCTGACCTAATAGGGTCCTAGCTTGACGACATGACCTCCACCGAAACACCCACGGTTGTGCCTGACCGGCGGCGCTGGTTCGCCCTCGCCATCGTGATGACCGCGGCCTTCATGGACCTCGTCGACGTCACGATCGTCAATGTCGCGATCCCGTCGATCCAGCGTGAGGCCGGCGCCTCCTTCAGCCAGATCCAGTGGATCACTGCCGGATACGCGCTCGCCTTCGCCGCCGGCCTCGTCACCGGCGGGCGGCTCGGTGACATCCACGGCCGCAAGCGGCTGTTCCTCGTCGGCATCGGCGGATTCACCCTCGCCTCCGCCCTGTGCGGCTTCGCCGCGAACCCGGAGATGCTGGTCGCCTCCCGCATCCTCCAGGGCGCGATGGCGGCGCTGATGGTCCCGCAGGTCCTGTCGATCGTCCACGCGACCTTCCCGGCGCACGAGCGCGGCAAGGTGTTCGGGCTCTTCGGCGCGATCGTGGGCCTGGGCGCGGTGACCGGTCCGCTGCTGGGCGCACTGCTGACGGAGTGGGACCTGTTCGGCCTCGGCTGGCGGCCCATCTTCCTGATCAACCTGCCGGTCGGCATCGCGGGACTGATCCTCGGCCACCGCTTCATCACCGAGTCGAAGGCCCCGCGGGCACTGAAGCTGGACATGGTCGGCGTCGCCCTGGTGACCTTGGGCCTGCTGATGCTGCTCTACCCGCTGACGCGCGGCCGCGAGCTGGGCTGGCCGCTGTGGGGGTACCTGTCGATGGCGGGCGCGCTCGGTGTGTTCGGCGCGCTGGTGGCGTACGAGAAGCGGAAGATCCGGATCGACGGCTCCCCGCTGGTCGAGCTGTCGCTGTTCAAGGTGAAGAGCTTCGCCGCAGGGATCGCCGTGCAGACCGTCTTCGGGGTCGGCCTGGGCATCTTCTTCCTGGTCTGGACGCTGTACATGCAGTACGGGCTCGGCTGGAGCGTGCTGCGGGCCGGACTGACCGGCGTGCCGTTCTCGATCGCGGTGTCGGTGGCGGCCGGGATGTCCGTCCAGAAACTGGTCCCCCGCTTCGGCCGCAAGGTGCTCCAGGCCGGCGCGCTGGTGATGGGCCTCGGCGTGCTGCTCTACATCTGGGAGTCCGGCCGGTACGGCCTGGCCATCGCCTCCTGGCAGATGGCGCTCCCGCTGGTGGTCATGGGCGCCGGCATGGGCCTGATCGTCGCCCCGCTGACGGACGTGGTGCTGTCGGAGGTGCCGAAGGAGCACGCCGGGTCGGCGTCCGGGCTGATCAACACCGTGCAGCAGATGGGCTACGCGCTCGGACTCGGGCTGGTGTCGGTGGTGTTCTTCGGGGTGATGGGGGACCGGCTGGCGCCCAGTCAGGTGGGGCCGTCTTTCGTGGACGCCTTCCAGAACGCGCTGGGGTGGGTGGCCGGGCTGATGGGCGTGATCTTCCTGGTGATGTTCGCGCTGCCGGCCCGGCCTGTCGTGGCCGAGGAGCCCGACGCGGAGTCGGCGGACGAGCGGGAGAAGGTCCTCGTCGGCTGAGCGAGGACGGTGGAGCAGCGAGGCCGTTGGAGTAGGTGGCAGACGAGCAGGTGGCTGCCAAGGGCCCGTCGCCCCGGAGGAATCCGGGGCGACGGGCCCGCCGTTTGGGTACGGAAGCCCGTTTGTGTCCACTCCATGCCCGAACCTGTTTACTTTCCGGAAATCCGGGCGTAGCCTCCGAACGAATCCACAAGTTCGGGCACGAGTGGGCAACTGGGCAACTGGTCGGAGGCGACAGACATGTACGCACCGGAGCGGCAGCAGGAGATCCTGCGGCTCGCCCGTGCCGGCGGGCGGGTGGACGTGCTGTCCCTCGCCGAGCAGTTCCAGGTCACCGCGGAGACCATCCGCCGGGACCTGAAGGCTCTGGACCGCGCGGGCCTGCTGCGGCGTGTGCACGGCGGGGCCATACCGGCCGGTCGCCTCGACTTCGAGCCGGACCTCACCGAGCGCGAGTCGACCTACGCCGACGAGAAGGACCGCATCGCCAAGGCGGCCCTCGCCGAACTGCCCACCCAGGGCACCCTCATCCTCGACGCCGGCTCGACCGTCGCGCGCCTCGCCGCCGCCATCCCGCTGGAGGCGACGCTCACCGTCGTCACGCACAGCCTTCCGATCGCGGCCCGCCTCGCCGACCACCCCGGCATCCAGCTCCACCTCGTCGGAGGCCGCGTCCGGCACCGTACGCGCGCCGCCGTGGACGGCTGGGCGCTGCGGGCGTACGGCGAGATCCGCGCCGACGTCCTGTTCGTGGCCGCCAACGGGTTCTCCGCCGAGCACGGGCTGACCACGCCCGACCTCGCCGAGGCCGCCGTGAAGCGGGCCGCCGTGGACGCCGCCCGCCGAGTGGTGCTGCTCGCCGACTCGACGAAGCATGGCGAGGAGCACTTCGCCCGCTTCGGGGACCTGGGCGACGTCGACCTGCTGATCACCGACAGCGGGCTGGACCCCGAGGACGCCACCGCCATCGAGGCCGGCGGCACGGAGGTAGTGCGCGCATGATCCTCACCGTCACTCCCAACCCGTCCCTCGACCGTACGTACGAGGTCCCGTCGCTCGACCGCGGTGAGGTCATCCGGGCCACCGGCGAACGCATGGACCCGGGCGGCAAGGGCGTCAACGTCTCACGGGCGGTGGCCGCCGCCGGGCGCCGGACCGTGGCCGTGCTGCCGCTGGGCGGCGCGCCCGGAGCGCTCGTCGCCGACCTGCTCGACGCCCAGGGCATCGAGGTCGCGCCGGTGCCGATCGCCGGGCCGACCCGGTCCAACATCGCCCTCGCCGAATCCGACGGCGTCCTGACGAAGATCAACGCACCGGGCCCCGAACTGTCGCCTGCGGAACAGGAGTTGCTCCTGGAGACCGTGCGCCGGCAGTCGGCCGACGCCGACTGGATCGCCTGCTGCGGCAGCCTGCCGCGCGGCCTCGCCCCCTCCTGGTACGCCGACCTCGTCGCCCGTACGCACGCGGCGGGCGCCCGCATCGCCCTCGACACCTCCGGACCCGCCCTGCTGGCCGCCCTGCGCGAACGCCCCGACGTCGTCAAGCCCAACGCCGAGGAGCTGGCCGAGGCGGTGGGCCGTCCCCTCGCCACCATCGGCGACGCCGTGAAGGCCGCCGAGGAACTGCGCGAACTCGGCGCGGGCGCCGTCCTGGCCAGCCTCGGCGCCGACGGACAACTCCTCGTCAACGGCTCCGGCACCTGGTTCGCCAGCGCGCGCGTCGACACCGTACGCAGCAACGTCGGCGCCGGTGACTCCTCGCTCGCCGGCTTCCTGATCGCCGGCGGCAGCGGCCCCGAGGCCCTCGCCTCCGCCGTCGCGCACGGCGCCGCCGCCGTCCAGCTCCCCGGCAGCGTGATGCCGACCCCCGCCGACCTCGACCCGTCCGCCGTGACGGTGACGAGCGAGATACCCGTGGACCGCGTACTGAGGGAGCCCGTGTCATGACGACGACGTTGACGACGGCGCCCACCACCCGGTGCGTCCGTCCCCCTGAACCGGCCCTGACGCGGCGGGGTTCCCCCGGCCCCGCCGCAGCCACCCCCCTCCCCCTGAAACCCCACTGCACCACCCCCGTCCCCAGCCCCGCCCACCCCACGCCACGGGCAATACGCGTGCGAAGGAGCCCGCGATGAGCGAGATGATCACCGCGGATCTGGTCGACCTCGACCTGTCCGCCCAGACCAAGGATGCGGCGGCCCGCGCCCTCGCCGAACGCATGGTGGCGAAGGGGAGGGTGACCGACCTCGACGGCTTCCTCGCCGACGTGGCCGCCCGAGAGGCGCAGATGCCGACCGGCCTCGACGGCGGCATCGGCATCCCGCACTGCCGAAGCGAACACGTGACCGAGCCGACGCTCGCCTTCGGGCGCAGCGCCGCCGGGATCGACTTCGGCGCGGCGGACGGTCCCGCCGACCTGATCTTCCTGATCGCGGCCCCCGCCGGCGCCGACGACGCCCATCTGACGATCCTGTCGTCGCTGGCCCGCCAGCTGATGAACGACGAGTTCACGACGGCACTGCGATCGGTGGACGACGCGGAGGCAGCGGCCGCGCTGATCCGCGGCGACGAGGCCCCGGCCACAGAGGGCACCACCGCAGACTCCGCGGCGGCTTCGGCGGCGGCCTCCGCCGAAGTCGCCGCGGGTACCGACGACGGTGACGATAGTGATGGTGCCGACGAGGGCGCGCGCCCGTTCCGTATCGTCGCCGTCACCTCCTGTCCGACCGGTATCGCGCACACCTACATGGCCGCCGAGTCCCTGGAGAACGCGGGCCGCGAGGCGGGCGTCGAGATCGTCGTCGAAACGCAGGGCTCCGCCGGGTTCACCCGGCTCGACCCCGCGGCCATCGCCGACGCGGACGGCGTGATCTTCGCCCACGACGTTCCCGTACGGGAGAAGGAACGCTTCGCCGGGAAGCCGACCGTCGACGTCGGCGTGAAGGCCGGCATCAACAAGCCCGCCCAGCTGATCGCCGACGTACGCGGCAAGGCCGAGCGCGGCGAGGTCACCGCGAGCGCCAAGGGCGGCGGCACGCCCGTCGAGCGGGCCGGCGAATCCGGCGACAACTACGGCACCAAGCTGCGCAAGTGGCTGATGACCGGCGTGAGTTACATGGTCCCGTTCGTCGCCGCGGGCGGTCTGCTGCTCGCCCTCGGCTTCGCGATCGGCGGCTGGGAGATCAACAAGGCGCCCTCGGTCATGGAGCACTTCTCCTGGACCCAGGTCGACAGCTGGGGCGCACTGCTGTTCCAGATCGGCGGCGTGGCCTTCGGGTTCCTCATCCCGGTCCTCGCCGGCTACATCGCCTACGGCATGGCCGACCGCCCCGGCCTCGTCCCCGGCTTCGTCGGCGGCATGATCGCCTCGAACATCGCGGCCGGCTTCCTCGGCGGCCTGGTCGCCGGTCTGCTGGCGGGCGGAATCGTCCTCTCCATCCAGAAGATCAAGATCCCGCCGGTGCTGCGCGGCATCATGCCCGTCGTGGTGATCCCGCTGATCTCCTCGCTCATCGTCGGCTTCCTGATGTTCGTCGTCGTCGGCAAGCCCATCGCCGAGGCCCAGAAGGGCATGACGGACTGGCTCTCCGGCCTCTCCGGCACCAACGCCGTCCTCCTCGGCATCCTGCTCGGCCTGATGATGTGCTTCGACCTCGGCGGCCCCGTCAACAAGGTCGCGTACGCCTTCGCCACCGCCGGAATCGCCGTCCAGGACCCGAGCGACGCCGCGATGAAGGTCATGGCCGCCGTGATGGCCGCAGGCATGGTCCCGCCGCTGGGCATGGCGCTGGCCACCGTCGTCCGCAAGAAGCTCTTCACCCCGGCCGAGCAGGAGAACGGCAAGGCCGCCTGGGTGCTGGGCGCCTCGTTCATCTCCGAGGGTGCGATCCCGTTCGCGGCGGCGGACCCGCTGCGCGTCATCCCGGCCTCCATGGCGGGCGGCGCGGTCACCGGCGCACTGTCGATGGCCTTCGGCGCCACCCTCCGCGCCCCGCACGGCGGCATCTTCGTGGTCCCGCTGATCGGCAGCCCGTTCCTCTACCTGCTCGCCATCGCCGCGGGCACCTGCGTCACGACGGCCCTGGTCGTCGTCCTCAAGGGCATGCGCAAGACGGGCCCGGGTGCCACGGCGCCCGAATCACCCGAGGGTGCGGCCGCGACGGCGACGGCGAAGAAGGAGCCGGTCGCCGCGTAAGCGCGGAGCGAGCACGCGAGACGCCACGGTCCCGGACAGGGTGTTCCCCGTCCGGGACCGTGGCGTTTCGCACTGCTCAGTCTCCAGGAACGGTTACGACGTCCGCGCGGCCCGGCGCTCCATCGCGTCCCGCGCCCGGTCCTCCGTCGGATACACCTCGCACATGTGCCGTCCGTCGGGCGTGGCCGTGTGCTCGACCTCCCAGAGGGAGACCTCCTTGCCGCCGGACAGCAGGAAGGCGTGCTCATAGAGCGAGAAACCGATACCGGCGCGGCCCGCCCGGCACGGGCGCCCGAAAGCCTGGGTGATCTGGTGCGCGAACGCGGTCCGCAGCAGGTCGGCGATCTCCGCCCCCGGCGGGTCCGGGTTCTCCGCGCGGCGTAACAGCCGGCGCGCGTGGTCCGCGGAGTCGTCGGGAATGTACACATGGCCCGGTGTGAGGACCGGCGTGAGCTGCACCGTCACCGGCAGCTCGAAGTCCGGGGCGTCAGGCGGCAGCGGCAGCCGGGCCGTGGCGGCACGCAGCTCCTCCTCGTCGACATACACCTCGTGCTGCGGACCCGCCCCCGGCGCCGTGTTGTGCACCAGCTCCCAGAGGGTGAGCGCCGCACCGTCGGCGAGCAGCCACGTATGTCGGTACGTCTCGCGGTGCAGCCCCGCACTGTGGTGCGCGGAGTGCAGTGAACTGTCGTGCGCCAGCGCGCAGTCGAGCCGCCGTATCGTCTCGTCGGGCAGTTCGAAGGAGTTCAGCGCACGGCCGAGGAGCCGCGCGAGATGCTCCTCCGGAGACTCGGGCGACTCGGGTGGTTCGTACGCTGCCGTCTCGTACGGAACGCTCAAGGCTTCTCCCGGCGTTGCTGCATGTCACCTTGTGGGTGCATACCGTAGCCCCTCGGTCGGACATCATGTCCGGGAACCGAGAAAACATATGCCTGAAGGACGCACGGGCCGCGCGAAAAGTTCCCGCACGACCCGGCGACACCGCCGACGAACCGTCAACACGCCCTGTTCAGACGGCACTTCAGGCCGTGCTCCCCGCCGTCCACTCGCTCCACGGCAGATTCCAGCCATTGAGACCGTTGTCCGGCGCGACCTGCTTGTCGGGGGAGTTCTTGACGACGACGACATCCCCGACCATCGAGTTGTCGAAGAACCACTTGGCGGGCGTGTCCCCCTGCGCCCCCTGCACGTCCCGCAGCCCCACGCACCCATGACTGGTGCCCGTCCGCCCGAACGGCGGATTGCCCTTCTTGTACCAGTAGTTGCCGTGGATGAAGGTCCCCGACGTGGTCAACCGCATCGCGTTCGGGACGTCCTTGATGTCGTACGCGTTGGCCAGATCGACCGTACGGCTGTCCATCCGCGTCTCCCTCAGCTTCTCGGAGATCACCATCTGCCCGTTGTACGTGGTGAACTCCGGGCTGCCGGCCGAGATCGGCACGCTCTTGAGGGTCTTCCCGTCCCGTACGACCGTCATGGTCTGCGTGTCGACGTCGACCGTGGACACCTGCGAGCGCCCGATCGTGAAACTCACGGTCTTCTTCTGTACCCCGACCACGCCGTTGGCGCCCTCGACCCCGTCCAGGTCGATCTTCATCGTGACCTTGGAACCGGCCTTCCAGTACTCCTCGGGCCGGAAGTCGAGCCGCTGCGCCCCGAACCAATGCCCCACCACCTCCTGCCCGCTGCTCGACGTCACCGTGATGTGCGAGCGCACGGCCGCCTGGTCGCTGATGGCCTTGTCGAACGTGAACGACACCGGCATCCCGACCCCGACCGTCGTCCCGTTGTCCGGCGTGTACGTCCCGATGAAACTGTTCGCCTTGGAGACCGTCGTGAACGTCGAATCGGCGGCACCGGCCCGCCCGTCCGCGTCCTTCGCGGCCGCCGATATTCGGTACCGCGTCCCACGCTCCAACTGCTCCGCGGGCTGCCAGCTCCGCCCGTCCGCGGCTATCGCCCCCGCCACGGCCGCCCCCGACCCCGCGACGGTCATCTTCACGTCGGTCAGCGTGCCACCGCTGACCTTCACACCGGTCGTGTTGATCGACGCACCCGTCGACCCGTCCTTCGCGGAGATGGCGATCCGAGCGGCCGACGTCGCGACGGAACCGCTACTGCCCTTGCCGTCACCGCCCTCGCCCCCCTTGCTGTCGTCGCCTCCGCTGCCGCCACCGCACGCGGTGAGGGTCAGAGCGCCGACCATCAGGACGGCACAGGCCCCCAGCGCGCGCCGAGTTGTTGTCTCCGGCGTTGTCACGGGCTGCTCCAGGTGTGTGTGGTCGGGCGTATCCGGGCTGTTCGGGTTGTTCGGACGATCTGCTCCCCTTGCGTGAAGAAAGAGGGAAACACCGTCGGCCCGGGTTCCCGACGACCGCACTCACACCCATCACGTGACAGAACCGCGACAATCGCCGTCCCTTGGGGGAATCCCCCCGCCCCGCCCCCCGCCCCGCCCTCCGCCCCCTACCGCCCTCCGCCCCCTACCGCCCCCCATACAACTCCCCGTACGACGGCCACGCCCCGCCCGCTCCCGCCACCGACTCCGCCGCCCGTACCGCCCGGACGATCGCCCGTGTCACCAGGTCGGCGCCCGCCGCGAGGATCTCGTTCAGCGCGAGCGGGTTGTCCTCGGACAGTGGACGCGTCCCCGTCGCCAACGTGAACACCGTGTCCCCGTCGGTGAGCAGATGCACCGGCCGTACGGCACGTGCGATGCCGTCGTGTGCCGTGCCTGCCACCTTCTGGGCCTGCGCCTTCGTCAGCGCCGCGTCGGTCGCGACCACCGCGAGCGTCGTGTTCAACGGGGGGAGCGGGGTC
Source organism: Streptomyces sp. NPDC020898 (assembly GCF_044333925.1). Taxonomy (NCBI): domain Bacteria; kingdom Bacillati; phylum Actinomycetota; class Actinomycetes; order Kitasatosporales; family Streptomycetaceae; genus Streptomyces; species Streptomyces sp. NPDC020898. The sequence continues at coordinate 266,821 of NZ_JBIRRV010000009.1, read as the reverse complement.
TGTGCGGCGACCTCGGCCAGCCGCCGCCGCGCCGCCTCGTGCACACCGGCCGCCGGATACCCGACGCGCCGCCCCTCGAACAAGTCCCCGTACAGCACGCCCGTTTCCGGATCCACCGTGAAACCTGCCGCGTTGGCCACCACCAGCGCCGCCACCGTGATCCCCGAGTCGAGCACGGTGCTCGCGGTGCCGACACCGCCCTTGAGGTGCCCGACCACCGCCCCCGTACCGGCGCCCACGCACCCCTCCGCCACAGGGGCGCCCAATTCGCTCGCGGCGGCTGCCTCGACCGCGGCCCGTCCGGTGGCCGCGTCCGGCCGGGCCCGGAAGTCGCCACCCCGGCCCAGGTCGAAGACGCAGGCGGCGGGCACCACCGGCACGACGTGCCCCGGGTCGGGCCCGACCCGCACCCCGCGTCCCCGCTCCTCCAGCCAGGCCATGACCCCCGACGCCGAGTCCAGCCCGTACGCGCTGCCGCCCGTCAGCACCACCGCCTCGACCTTCCGCACAACGTTGCGCGGATCCAGGGCGTCGGTCTCCTTGGTGCCGGGTCCACCACCCCGCACGTCCACGGCGGCCACAGCCCCACCCTCCGGTGCGAGCACGACCGTCGTACCGGTGAGCCACCCGTCGCTGTTACGCGTCGCGTGCCCCACCCGCAGGCCGGCGACATCTGTCAGAGCGTCAACTGTCATGGCCCTCAGTCTCGTCCAGCGCCCGCTGTCCCGCTTCTTCGGCTGCCTGCGTGCTTCCGTGTCTCGCAGGCTGAACGGCGGCGCCGGAGCATGATCGTGGTCCGGCGAGCGCCCCGCGGCCCGCGCGGCGCCGGGCAAGCGGGAGGTACGGCCAGGCAGGCGGGACGTACCCTGGAGCCATGAGCAGCCCCGCCGCCCCCGAACCGCGCGCCCCGAAGCCCGCGCTGATCTTCGACGACCCGCTGGACCAGCAGTCGTCGGACGACACGGACCGAGGCTGGGGCGAGCGCCCCGGCGACGGCAGCGGCGACAGCGCGGCCGACCTGAAGCGCTTCCTCGACGAGAAGCCGCCCCACCACTGCTGAGCAGCGCCCCACCACTGCTGACCGCCGCCCCACCACCTCTGGACCGGGCCCGACTGTTCCTGGACCGGGCCCGACCGCCCCCGAACCGGACCGAGCCGCCTCTGGACGAGGCCGAGCGCAGCCCTTGTTACTCGTTGTGCCCGGAGCCTCGCTGTGCCACCAGGGCGTCGCGGATCTCCTTGAGGACCTCCAGTTCGCTCAACTCGACGATCTCCTGGGTGCCTTCCTTCGCCTTCTGGCGGGCCGCAACCTTGGCCAGGTACTTCGACATCGGCAGGACCATCAGGAAGTAGACGACGGCCGCGGTGATCACGAAGGTGAGCGTGGAGCCCAGAACCGAGCCCCACATGATCTTGACGCCGGTCGCGGTGTCGCCGGTGCCGGTGCAGGGGTCCTTGATGCAGGAGCTGTAGTTGTCGAGGTTCTTGGTCCCGAACGCCCCCACCATGGGGTTGATGACGCCCTTCACCACCGAGTTGACGATGTTGGTGAACGCGGTACCGATGACTACCGCGACCGCCAGGTCGACGACGTTGCCGCGTGTCAGGAAGGTTTTGAAGCCGTCCCAGACGCTCGGTTTCTTCTTCTCGCTCACCGCGGGGCCTCTCCTCGTGCGCACAAGTCGTGGAACAAACAGTTCCGCAACCTACGTCAACGCGTAGCGGCCGTGTCCAATTGGCAAGCTCCAACGAGGGACTTGACGCATCCCGCTTCGAGGTGATCACGCCGCGGCTCACCACACCGTCACCGCCAACCGCGCCGTCGTGCTCGCGCCGGCCAGCCGGGACGCCGTGTCGCGCGGTACCGAGAGCACGACCAGCGCCCCGCCCTCGGCCACGCTGTCCTGGGGCGTCGGGGCCTGGGGCACCTGGGTCACCCGTGCCCTGCGCGCGACCACCCGGGCGTCGGTGCCCGTCGGCGACTCCTCGGCCGCGATGACGTCGACCCGGTCACCGGGCCGCAGCAGCCGGACCGTGGCCGCGTCGGCGATCCGTACCGGCGCCGTCACCATCTCGACGGCGCGCCGCTCCCGTACGGGATCCGCCACGGGGTGACCACGGACCCGTCCGGCATCGGGCGGCGGACCCGTCGCCTCATGTGGGCCCGCCGCCACCATCGCCGCCGCCGTGACGGCGAGCCCGACGGCCAGCGCCCGCCTCCGGTGCCGTACCAGCCGCCGCAGTCGATACCGCCCGCCGCGCACCCGCACGGGGGCGAAGTGCGGCACCTCGCAGGGCGCGGGGACGAGAGGAACGGACTGCACGGGACGACGTACGGGAGAAACGGGGCGTACGGGAGACACGAGGATCACCACCTGTGACGAGGGATCTGCTTGCGCTCCCACGATGAGGCCTCGCGGCGAACCGTGCTGAGGCCTGTGTGTTACTCACCGGTTGTGGACAACTCGCTCACCCGAACGGGAAGTTCCGCCCCCTGAACCCGTACCCGGCCCTTCGTCAGGGCAGTTCGAACCCCGGGTCCATCCCGCCCAGCGCCTTCGTGCACAGGCAGTCCCGTGTTCCGTCCGCCGGGAGTGCAGCCACCGCGTCGAAGAGGACGCCCCGCATCCGGTCGACGTTCGCCGCGAACACCTGGAGCACCTCCTCGTGCGAGACGCCCTCGCCGGTCTCGGCGCCCGCGTCGAGGTCGGTGACCAGGGCCAACGACGTGTAACAGAGCTCCAGTTCACGGGCGAGCGCCGCCTCGGGGTGGCCCGTCATGCCCACCACCGACCAGCCCTGCGCCTGGTGCCACAACGATTCCGCGCGGGTCGAGAACCGCGGCCCCTCGATCACGACCAGCGTGCCGCCGTCCACCGGCTCCCAGTCGCGCCCGCGCGCCGCCTCCAGGGCCACCTTGCGGCCGGCCGGGCAGTAGGGGTCGGCGAGGGACACGTGCACCACGTTGGGGACGTCGCCGCCGGGCAGCGGGAGGCCGTCGAAGTACGTCCCCGCCCGGGACTTCGTACGGTCGACCAGCTGGTCCGGCACGAGCAGCGTGCCCGGGCCGTGCTCGGGCCGCAGACCGCCCACCGCGCACGGGGCGAGCACCTGACGCACGCCGACGGAGCGCAACGCCCACAGGTTGGCGCGGTAGTTGATGCGGTGCGGCGGAAGATGGTGGCCGCGTCCGTGCCGGGGCAGGAAGGCGACCCGGCGGCCGGCGACCTCGCCGAGGAACAGGGAGTCGCTGGGGGAGCCGTACGGCGTGTCCACCTGTATCTCGGTCACGTCGTCGAGGAAGGAGTAGAAGCCGGAGCCGCCGATCACGCCGATCTCGGCACCTGCGGCGCTCACGGGATTCACCTGATTCACCATGCCCGCAGATTAGCCGCGCGGGAAAAACGCCGAAGACCCCGTCGCCGTACGACGACAGGGTCCCGTGGGCCGGGAAAAGGCGGTGCTTACGCGGCCGAGCTGGTGCTCGACGAGCTGCTGGAGCCCGACGAGGAGCTGGACGACGACGTTGAGGACGACGTGTTCGAAGAACCCGACGATCCCGACGAACTCGACGACGAGTCCGAGGAGGACGACGTCGAGGCCGAGGTGGTCGACGGCTTCGCCGCCGGCGCGCTGCTCGACGAGGAGCCGCGGCTGTCGTTGCGGTAGAAGCCGGAGCCCTTGAAGACGATGCCGACCGCGGAGAACACCTTCTTCAGGCGGCCACCGCAGTTGGGGCACTCGGTCAGGGCGTCGTCGGTGAACTTCTGCACCGCTTCGAGGCCCTCAGCGCACTCTGTGCACTGGTACTGGTAGGTCGGCACTTGTCTTCCTCCTGGCACTCTCACTCGATGAGTGCTAACGACGGTCAATACTGACGTATTCCCGGGGATCAGTCCACTGTCACCGGTACGCGGTGACCGACGCCACGTGCCACGGTCCGGCTCGCCGGGCCGATCGTCGCCCGCGGTGCGAGCCGTGAACGCAGGGTCACCAGGGTCGCCAGGGCCAGCAGTGTGCCGCCCATGGGGACCAGGAATCCGGCGCCGGCCCACAGGTGGTCCTCCAGTTGTCCGGCGGCGGTGACGGCCACCGCCTGGCCGAGGGCGACCGCGCCGGTGAGCCAGGTGAAGGCCTCGGTGCGGGCGCCGGCCGGGACCAGACTGTCGACGAGGGTGTAGCCGGTGATCAGCGCGGGCGCGATGCACATGCCGACCAGGAGGCCGAGTCCGGCGAGGGTCAGGACGGAGTCGGCGCTCCACAGGCCGGAGGCGGTGACCGCGAGGGCCGCGTACCCGGCGACCAGGCGCCGCTGCGGGGCCATGCGCCAGGCGACGGCTCCGCAGACCAGGCCGGAGAGCATGTTGCCGGCGGCGAAGACCCCGTACAGAACGCCGTTGAGGCCGGGGTTGCCGATGGACTCGCTGAACGCGGCGAGGGAGACCTGCATACCGCCGAAGACGGCTCCGATGCCCAGGAAGGCGACGATCAGTACGCGTACCCCGGGGATGCTCAGTGCCGAAACGCGCTGCACGCGTGCGTGCGGCCCGCTGAGGGGGCTGTCCGTGGCGGCCGGGGGCTGGGTGCTTCGCTGTGCGGCGAACAGGAGGCCGCCGAGGAGGGTCAGGGCGGCCTCGGTGACCAGGCCGGCCGCCGGGTCCACGGCCGTGCACAGGGCGGTCGCGAACAGAGGGCCGAAGACGAAGGTCAGCTCGTCCGTGACGGACTCGAAGGCCGCCGCCGTCGGCATCAGGGGCGAGTCCTGGAGCTTCGCCGCCCAGCGGGCGCGGACCATGGGGCCGACCTGGGGCGTGGAGGCGCCGGCCAGGGTGGCGGCGGCGAACAGGGTCCACAGGGGGGCGCCGGTGAGCGCCAGCGTCGTCAGGGTGAGGCCGGCCAGGGTGTGCACGACGACGCCGGGGACCAGGACGGCGCGTTGTCCGTAGCGGTCGGCGAGGCGGCCCCCGTAGGGCGCGCACAGGGCCATGGAGACGCCGGTGACGGCGGCGACGGCGCCCGCGGTCCCGTACGAGCCGGTGGTGTGCTGGACGAGCAGCACGATGGAGATGGTGAGCATCGCGAACGGCTGTCGCGCGGCGAAACCGGGGAGCAGGAACGTCCAGGCGCCGGGGGTGCGGAGCAGTTGTCCGTAGCCGGGGCGGAGGGACTTCGAGGTGACCGTGGATGCCACGGCCGTGCCTTTCTGCTGGCTGGTAGCACGGCCCCTTCGCGTGGGGCGGCGCCGAGAGCTGTCCTCTTGCGCGGACTGCGGTAGATGCCGACGCCCACGATGAGGATGTTCCGGCCGCCATACGGTCGCGCCAGCTCTGCTTCAGACAGAGGTGGTTCGATCAGGTGCGCCTTCACTGTACAGGGCAAACGGGTGTATGTACCTGTGAAAGGAAGAGGCGAGATAGGTCACGCCTCTGCTCCGTTTCCGCCCGTCCCCAGCCACTGCGCCAGCTTGCCGCCCTGTCCCACGGCCCGCAGCCGTCGTTCCGTCGCGTCGCGGACCGGGTCCGTCGTCACCACGAGGAGTTCGTCGCCGCGGCGCAGAACCGTCGTGGGCAGCGGGACGAACGATTTTTCGTCGCGTACGACGAGGGTGACGGCGGCGCCCGGTGGCAGCCTCAGTTCGCCCACCTCGACGCCGTGCATCTTCGAGCCGTCGGGTATCGCGACGGACAGCAGATGCCCGCGCAGCCGCTCCAGGGGCGCCGACTCGATGCCCAGGTCGGCTGCCTCCGCGCTCTTGCCGAGGCGCAGGGTGCGGGCCAGCCAGGGGAGTGTCGGGCCCTGGACGAGGGTGTAGACGACGACCAGGACGAAGACGATGTTGAAGATGCGACGGCTGTCCTCGATGCCGCTCACCATGGGGATCGTCGCCAGGATGATGGGCACGGCGCCGCGCAGCCCGGCCCAGGACATCAGGGTCTGCTCCTGCCACGGCACCCGGAACGGCGTCAGGCTGACGACCACGCTCAGAGGGCGCGCCACCATGGTCAGGACCAGCCCGATGACGAGCGCGGGCCAGATGTCGTCGCCCATCTCGTGCGGGGTCACCTGGAGTCCGAGCAGGACGAACATGCCGATCTGGGCGATCCAGCCGAGTCCGTCGGCGAAGCCGCGGGTGGCCGGCCAGTGCGGCAGTTTCGCGTTGCCGAGCACCATGGAGGCCAGGTAGACGGCGAGGAAGCCGCTGCCGTGGGCGAGCGCGCCGGCGGCGTACGCGGTGACCGCGATCGCCATCACGGCGATGGGGTAGAGGCCGGACGCGGGCAGGGCCACGTGCCGCAGGCCCCAGGAGCCGAGCCAGCCGACCGCGATGCCGATGGCCGCGCCGATGGCCAGCTCCAGGACGATGACGCCCAGCAGTTTGTACCAGTGCTCCACCGGGCCCGCCGTGGACAGCGAGACGACCAGGATGACGACCGGGGCGTCGTTGAAGCCCGACTCCGCCTCCAGGGTGCCCGTCACGCGCGCGGGGAGGGGGATTTTCCGCAGTACGGAGAACACCGCCGCCGCGTCCGTCGAGGACACCACCGCCCCGATGATGAGCGCCTGCCGCCATTCCAGCCCGACCAGGTAGTGCGCGGCCGTCGCCGTGATCCCGACGCTCACCGCGACCCCCGCCAGCGCCAGCACGGACGCGGCCGGGAGGACGGGCTTGATCTCCTTCCATTTCGTGCCGAGTCCGCCCTCGGCCAGGATCACGACGAGGGCCGCGTATCCGATGACCTGGGTCAGTTCGGCGTTGTCGAAGTGGATGTCGCCGATGCCGTCCTGGCCCATGGCGACGCCGATCCCCAGGTAGACGAGCAGGCTGGGGAGCCCGCTGCGCGAGGAGATCCGGACCGCTGCGACAGCGATGAGGAGGACGAGCGAGCAGACGAGCAGGAGCTGGTTGAGGTGGTGGACAGTCAGCGGCCGTTCCCTTCCCTGACCCGGCGCGGCACGCGCGCGGGCTCACGCTTACATCGGACACGAAGTGAGGTCACCGCGCACCCAAGTACTTCGTTACCTTACCTAACTCTTGACGATTTCTTGACGCTTCCGTATGCATGATCGAACGCCCGTCCGTTCTCGTACCCGACTCCGCGTCAAGTCGCGTCGGGCCCTGCGCCTATGGTTGCTCCAGCACTCCAGTACCGCCTGCCGCTCGCGTTAGGACAGCAAGGACAGCGATGCCCCCCACTACCACCAGCTCTTCCGGACACAAGCCCGGCAAGTCCGGCAGGAAGAAGGGGCGCAAAGCCCGACTGTTCGTGATTGTCCTGGTCCTGGCCCTTATCGGAGGCGTCGCCTACGGCGCGTTCTGGTCCGTCAGCACCGTGCGGGCCTCCTTCCCGCAGACCAAGGGGTCCATAACGCTCGACGGTCTCTCAGGACCCGTCGACGTCAAGCGCGACAGCTACGGCATCCCGCAGATCTACGCCTCCTCCGACGACGACCTGTTCATGGCACAGGGCTACGTCCAGGCGCAGGACCGGTTCTACGAGATGGACGTACGCCGGCACATGACCTCGGGCCGGCTCTCCGAGATGTTCGGCAAGGGGCTGGTCGACGAGGACGAGTTCCTGCGCACCCTGGGCTGGGACCGGGTGGCGAAGGAGGAGTACGACAAGACCCTGTCGGCCGCCACGAAGAAGTACCTCCAGGCCTACGCCAAGGGGGTCAACGCCTACCTCAAGGGCAAGGACGGCGCGGACATCTCCCTGGAGTACGCGGCCCTCGGGTTCACCAACGACTACAAGCCGCAGGAGTGGACCCCGGTCGACTCGGTCGCGTGGCTGAAGGCGATGGCCTGGGACCTGCGCGGCAACATGGAGGACGAGATCGACCGGTCCCTCCTGACCAGCCGCCTCGGCCCGCAGCAGATCGCCGACCTGTACCCGGAGTACCCGTACAGCCGGAACAAGCCGATCGTCCAGGAAGGCGCGTACGACGCCGCTACGCAGACCTTCGTCCAGGGCGGCAGCGCCGCGAGCACGCAGTCCGCGGCGTCCGGTGCGGCCGGCTCCACCATCGTGGACTCCGCGGCTCTCCAGAGCCAGCTGGAGGGCCTCTACAGCGCCCTGGACGACGTCCCGACGGCCGTCGGTGTGAACGGCAACGGCATCGGCTCCAACTCCTGGGTCGTCGCGGGCGCCCACACCATCACCGGCAAGCCGCTGCTGGCCAACGATCCGCACCTGTCGCCGTCGCTGCCGTCCGTCTGGTACCAGATGGGCCTGCACTGCCGGAGCATCTCCGCCAAGTGCCAGTACGACGTCTCCGGGTACACCTTCGCGGGCATGCCCGGCGTGATAATCGGCCACAACGGCGACATCGCCTGGGGCATGACCAACTCGGGCGCCGACGTCACCGACCTCTACCTGGAGAAGCTCTCCGGCGACGGCTACCTGGTCGACGGGAAGACGAAGCCCTTCATCACGCGCGAGGAGACCATCAAGGTCGCCGGCGGCAGCCCCAAGACGATCGTCGTCCGCGAGACCGACAACGGGCCCCTGCTGTCCGACCGCGAGGACGAGCTGGTGAAGGTCGGCCAGAAGGCCACCGTCGACGCCTCGGCCCCCGACCGGGGCGACGGCTACGGCATCGCGCTGCGCTGGACCGCGCTGGACCCCGGCAACTCCATGGACGCCGTCTTCCTGATCGACAAGGCCAAGAACTGGGCCGAGTTCCGCGCGGGCGCTGCCTCCTTCGACGTGCCCTCGCAGAACCTCGTCTACGCGGACACCGAGGGCAACATCGGCTACCAGCTGCCGGGACGCATCCCCACGCGCGCGGCGGGCGACGACGGCTCCCTCCCGGTGCCCGGCTGGGACTCCAAGTACCGCTGGACCGGCTACCTCAAGCAGGCCGAACTGCCCTTCGAGTTCAACCCGAAGCGCGGCTACATCGTGACCGCCAACCAGGCCGTCGTCGACCAGGCCAAGTACCCGTACACGCTCACCACGGACTGGGGCTACGGCACCCGCAGCCAGCGCATCGCCGACCTGATCGCCTCGAAGATCAGGGGCGGCGGCAAGATCTCCACCGACGACATGCGCCAGATGCAGCTCGACAACAGCAGCGAGATCGCCAAGCTGCTGGTGCCCAAGCTGCTGGCGATCGACGTCGACGACAAGTACGTCCGTGAGGCGCAGAAGCTCCTGGTGGGCTGGGACTACACCCAGGACGCCGACTCGGCCGCGGCGGCCTACTTCAACTCGGTCTGGCGCAACATCCTCAAGCTCGCCTTCGGCAACAAGCTGCCCAAGGAGGTGCGGGTCAAGGGCCAGTGCCTGTACGTCAGGCCGGTGAACACCACCGGCCCCGCCGACGCGGACCAGCCGGTGCTGGAGTGCGGTCAGCGGGACGCGGACCAGGCGCAGCCGGACGGCGGCGACCGCTGGTTCGAGGTGGTCCGCAAGATCATCAACGACCAGGACAACTCCTGGTGGAGCACCCCGAAGACCCGCACCGAGAAGGCGGCGACCAACCGCGACCAGCTGTTCGCGCGCGCCATGTCGGACGCCCGCTGGGAGCTGACCGCCAAGCTCGGCAAGGACATCGACACCTGGAGCTGGGGCCGGCTGCACCGCCTGTTCCTGAAGAACCAGACCCTGGGCACCGAAGGTCCCGCGGTCGTGCAGTACATGCTCAACCGCGGCCCCTGGAGGCTCGGCGGCGGCGAGGCGACGGTCAACGCGACCGGCTGGAACGCGGCCGGCGGCTACGGCGTCGTCTGGGTGCCGTCGATGCGGATGGTGGTCAACCTCGGCGACCTCGACAAGTCGAAGTGGATCAACCTGACGGGAGCCTCCGGGCACGCCTTCAGCGACCACTACACCGACCAGACGGGCAAGTGGGTCAAGGGCGAACTCCTGGACTGGTCCTTCACGGACCAGGCCGTCGACGCCGGCACGAGCGACACGTTGTCGCTGAAACCGTCGTGAGCACCCGCTGACCCGAACCGGCCCTCCACGCGCGCGTGGAGGGCCGGTTCGCATTCGGGGCCCACCGTCAGGGACGGCCGCGGAACCGGCGCACTCCCGACGGCGTGACCACCGCGTGCACCGGCCGGTCGTGCGGCTCGGCCGGGACACGGCGGACGACCTCGGAGTCGTACAGCAGCACCACCAGGGCCGGATCGGTGCCCGCCCGCTCCAGCCGGGCCAGCACACGGTCGTACGAGCCCCCGCCGCGCCCCAGGCGCATCCCGAGGTCGTCCACGGCGAGGCCGGGCAGCAGGACGGCGTCGGCGCCCGTCACGGCGTCCGGTCCCAGGCGCTCGCCGGACGGCTCCAGGAGGGCCATCCGCCCGCCGTGCCGCACCTCCACCAGGGACCCCTCCCCGCGGTACGCGCCCCAGTCCAGGTCGTTGTCCGCGAGGAGGGCCGGCAGCAGGACCCGTACCCCGCGCGCGTGGAGAGCGTCGAGCAGCGCCCGGGTGCCGGGTTCGGTGCCGACGGAGACGTACGCGGCCACCGTGCGGGCGTGCGCCAGTTCGGGCAGGCCGAGCGCGCCGGCGGCCAGTGCCGTCGCCGCGTCCTGGACGTCGTCGGCCGTCAACCTGCTTCTCACCGTGAGGAATTCACGCCGCAACAATCGCTTGTCAGGCTCTGTCACCATGGCTCTCCCGGAGTCCCTTCCCGTGCTCTGCCAGTGCTCTCATGCAGCTCAAAGGGTGCATGTGCCGATATGAGCGTCAATTAACCGGAGCCTCAGAATCAGCCCAAAGGCACCGGATAAGGTTGCGGGCATGACTGAGTCGCACCCCAGGATCAGCAAGGCTGTCATCCCCGCAGCAGGCCTCGGCACCCGGTTCCTGCCGGCCACCAAGGCCACTCCCAAGGAGATGCTGCCGGTCGTCGACAAGCCGGCGATCCAGTACGTGGTCGAGGAGGCCGCGTCCGCGGGCCTCGATGACGTCCTCATGATCACAGGACGCAACAAGCGCCCCCTTGAGGACCACTTCGACCGCAACTACGAGCTGGAGTCCGCCCTTCAGAAGAAGGGCGACGCCGCGCGACTCGCCAAGGTCCAGGAGTCCAGCGACCTCGCCACCATGCACTACGTCCGCCAGGGCGACCCCAAGGGCCTCGGCCACGCCGTCCTGTGCGCGGCCCCGCACGTCGGCGACGAGCCCTTCGCCGTCCTCCTCGGCGACGACCTCATCGACCCCCGCGACCCCCTGCTCCAGCGCATGATCGAGGTCCAGGAACAGCACGGCGGCAGCGTGATCGCCCTCATGGAGGTCGCCCCCGAACAGATCCACATGTACGGCTGCGCGGCCGTCGAGACCACCGACGAAGGCGACGTCGTCAAGGTCACCGGCCTGGTCGAGAAGCCCGAGGCCGCGGACGCCCCGTCGAACTACGCGATCATCGGCCGCTACGTCCTCGACCCGCACATCTTCGGCATACTCCGCCGGACCGAGCCCGGCCGCGGCGGCGAGATCCAGCTCACCGACGCCCTCCAGCAGCTCGCCGACGACGAGAAGGTCGGCGGCCCCGTGCACGGCGTCGTCTTCAAGGGCCGCCGCTATGACACCGGGGACCGCGGCGACTACCTGCGTGCCATTGTCAGACTCGCATGCGAACGTGAGGACCTGGGCCCGGACTTCCGGACCTGGCTTCGCAGTTACGTAGCCGAGGAGATGTAGCAACGTTGAGCAGCGCCGCGCCCCGCACCACCGGCCAGGACCACCTGTGGTCGGTGGACGAGCACCTGGAGGACATCCTCGCGACCGTCCGCCCCCTCGAACCCATCGAGCTGCAGATCCTCGACGCCCAGGGCTGCGTCCTGGTCGAGGAGGTCACGGTGCAGGTCTCCCTGCCGCCGTTCGACAACAGCTCCATGGACGGGTACGCGGTCCGGGTCGCCGATGTCGCGGGCGCGAGCGAGGAGTACCCGGCCGTCCTGACGGTGATCGGGGACGTCGCGGCCGGCCAGGGCGGCCTGCTCCACGTGGGCCCCGGCCAGGCCGCCCGCATCATGACGGGCGCCCCGCTGCCGCCCGGCGCCGAGACCGTCGTCCCCGTGGAATGGACCGACGGGGGCCTCGGCGAGGGCCCCGTCACCGGCATGCGCGCCCGCAGCGCCGACCCCGACGGCGCCCACGGCGAGGTGCGCGTGCACCGCCCGGCACCGGCACGCGCGCACGTACGCGCGCAGGGCAGCGACGTCCAGGCCGGCGACCGCGCCCTCGCCGAGGGCACGATCCTCGGCCCGCCGCAGATCGCCCTGCTCGCCGCGATCGGCCGCGGCACCGTACGTGTGCGCCCACGCCCGCGCGTGGTCGTCATGTCGACCGGCAGCGAGCTGATCCAGCCCGACGAGAAGCTCGGCAGCGGCCAGATCTACGACTCCAACAGCTTCGCCCTCACCGCCGCCGCCCGGGACGCCGGGGCGATCGCCTACCGCGTGGGCGCGGTCGCCGACGACGCCGAGACCCTCCGCTCCACCATCGAGGACCAGCTCGTCCGCGCCGACCTCGTCGTCACCACCGGAGGCGTCAGCGTCGGCGCGTACGACGTCGTCAAGGAGGCCCTCTCGCACGTCGCCGACGAGGACGAGCCCGGCGCCGGCGTCGACTTCCGCAAGCTCGCCATGCAGCCCGGCAAACCCCAGGGCTTCGGCACCATCGGCCCCGACCACACCCCGCTGCTCGCCCTGCCGGGCAACCCGGTGTCGTCGTACGTCTCCTTCGAGCTGTTCGTGCGGCCCGCGATCCGTGCCCTGATGGGCCTGCCGGACGTCCACCGGCCCGTGACCAGGGCGGTCCTGGACACGGACAAGGCGCTGACCTCGCCGTCCGGGCGCCGCCAGTTCCTGCGCGGGAAGTACGCCGACGGCCGGGTGACGCCGGTCGGCGGCGCCGGATCACACCTGATCGCGGCGCTCGCCCACGCCGACGCGCTGATCGTCGTACCGGAGGACAAGGAGTCCGTGGAGCCCGGCGCCGAGGTCGAGGTCGTGCTGCTCGGCTGACCGGGGAGGCCGGGGGCGGCCGAGGGGTGCGAGTGGGGAGTACCGTGTCGCGCACAACAGGCCCGACCGGGAGCGCCGCAGCACATGAGCACGCAGGACGACCGACTGACGCACATCGACGAGGCGGGCGCCGCCCGCATGGTCGACGTATCCGGCAAGGACGTGACCGCGCGCACCGCCCGTGCCAGCGGCCGCGTTCTCGTCTCACCCCGCGTGATCGAACTGCTGCGCGGGGAGGGCGTCCCCAAGGGCGACGCCCTGGCCACCGCGCGCATCGCGGGCATCATGGGCGCCAAGCGCACCCCGGATCTCATCCCGCTCTGTCACCCGTTGTCGGTGTCGGGTGTGAAACTGGATCTGTCGGTCGCGGACGACGCCGTCGAGATCCTGGCCACCGTGAAGACGACGGACCGCACGGGCGTCGAGATGGAGGCCCTCACGGCGGTCTCGATCGCCGCGCTCACCGTGATCGACATGGTCAAGGCGGTCGACAAGGGGGCGGTCATCACGGACGTGCGGGTGGAGGAGAAAACCGGCGGGAAGTCGGGCGACTGGAGCAGGGCATGACGCAGACACTGCCTCTCGATTTCGGGGGCCCGCTGCTCACGGCCTACGCCGCCATGGTCGTGACCGCGTCCAACCGTGCGGCGGCCGGCGTCTACGAGGACAAGGGCGGCCCCCTCATCGCGGCCGGCCTGGAGACGTTCGGCTTCGCCGTCGACGGACCGTGGGTCGTGCCCGACGGCGACCCCGTCGAGAACGCCCTGCGGGCCGGTGTCGAGGCCGGGTACGACGTCATCGTCACCACCGGCGGCACCGGCATCTCGCCCACCGACCGCACCCCGGAAGCGACCCGCGCGGTCCTCGACCACGAGGTGCCGGGCATCGCCGAGGCCATCAGGGCGTTCGGACGGGAGAAGGTGCCGACGTCGGCGCTGTCGCGCGGGCTCGCCGGAGTCGCGGGCGGAACGCTGATCGTCAATCTGCCGGGTTCCACCGGCGGGGTGAAGGACGGACTGGCCGTCCTGGAACCCCTGTTGAAACACGCCGTCGACCAGATCCGCGGCGGCGATCACCCCAGACCCGACGGCAGCAGCGGGGGTGCGAGCTGAACAGCCCATCCTGGCCCGTCGAGCTGAGGGACGGCGATGTCGTCCTGAGGCCCGTCAGGCTGCGCGACCAGCGGGCCTGGCGCGAGGTCAACCGCCGCAACCGGGACTGGCTGCGCCCCTGGGAGGCGACGATCCCGCCCCCGACACCGAGCGGCCCGATCGCCCACCGGCCGACCTATCGCCAGATGGTCCGGCATCTGCGCGCGGAGGCCAACGCGGGCCGGATGCTGCCGTTCGCCATCGAGTACCAGGGGCAACTGGTCGGCCAGTTGACGGTCGCCGGCATCACCTGGGGCTCGATGTGCTCGGGCCACGTCGGCTACTGGGTGGACGAGGCGGTGGCAGGACGTGGCGTCATGCCGACCGCGGTCGCCATGGCGGTCGACCACTGCTTCCGCACGGTCGGACTGCACCGCGTCGAAGTCTGCATTCGCCCCGAGAACGGGCCCAGCCGCCGGGTCGTGGAGAAACTCGGATTCCGCGAGGAGGGACTCCGGCCGCGTTATCTCCACATCGACGGGGCCTGGCGCGACCATCTCATCTTCGCGCTGACCGCCGAAGAGGTGCCGGAGGGGTTGCTGAGCCGCTGGCAGCGGGCACGCTCCCAGAACACACCGCGGAATTGAATATATGTTCGAAATTAATGGGTCGGCGATCGTCTCTGGACGTTAAATTCACGCTCCCGGTGACCTGCTGATCGCATCGGTCACAAAAAAAGCTCGAAATATCAGCCAGATCGTGCGACACACCGGCTCAATTGGCAGATGGCCTCACGCAAACCCCTCTACCGTGTGAGGCGTGAGCAGCAGCGGCCTCATCTACGCAGTCATTGTCGGGGCCTGGGCCGCCTACTTGGTGCCGATGTGGCTCCGTAGGCAGGACGAGCTGAACGAGGCTCGTCCGACGGAACGCTTCAGCACCGCAATCCGGCTTCTGTCCGGACGGGCGGGCATGGAGCGCCGGTACGCCAAGGACCTGCGGGCGCGCTCCACCGACGAGGAGGAGCCCAGCGCCGGAGCCCCGGAGGGTGCCACCGACTCGGTGGACGTCCGGGCCTTCGCCATGCCCCCGACCCGCCCCAAGGCAAAGGTTCAGGTACAGCAGGTACAGCAGGAGCAACAGGTACAGCAGGAGCAGCCGAGGGCGCCCAAGCGGGAGCAGCAGGCACCGGTTCAGGCGCAGGCGCCGGCCCCGACGAGGGAACGGGAGCGTGAGCGCGTACCGGCGGCTCGTCGGAGCGCGGGACAGTCGGCGGAAGCCGCCGCGCGCGCCCGGCGCTCGAAGGTGCTCGCGCGCCGTCGGCGTACGACGGTGATGCTGTTCTTCGCCTTCACGCTCGGCGCGATCGTCGCGGCCGTCGGCGGACTCGCCTTCCTCTGGGCGCCCGCAGTCCCGGCAGTCATGCTGAGCGGATACATCGCCTACCTGCGTACGCAGGAGACGCGCCGTTTCGCCTACCAGATGGACCGGCGCCAGGCCGAGCTCGCCGCGCAGCGACTGCGTGAGCGCCAGCCTCGGCGGCGTCCGCCCGCCGACCCCGGGGCCGACGAGCAGGACGAGCACCCGGAGCCGGCCACCGACGTCGCCCCGTCGGCGCTGTCCGCGCTCGCCGCTGACCGGCGTGCGCTGGTCGAGCAGACCGATCACGCGGAGTGGGTCGACCAGCAGCGTGAACGCCAGCGCCGCCCCGGCCACGGCGACAGCTGGGACCCGGTACCGGTCCCGCTGCCGACGTACGTGACCGCACCCGTCGCCCCGCGCGCCACATCCGACGTGGACCTCGGCGGACCCGACGCCTGGAGTTCGGCGCGGTCCAGCACGGTGGGCCGCGAGGCGGAGGAATCGACGGCGACGGAGGACCCGGCGCAGGACGAACCGACCTCGGAGTCCGAGTCGGACCCGGACTCGGAGGACGCGGACGGACGCACCGACGCCCGACGCGCGGCTTCCGCCCGCCGGGCACGCGAGCGGGGCCGTACACCGCTGTTCGACCAGTACGAGGACGGCGAACGGCCCCGGGCGGCCAACGAGTAGAGAGCGGTGCTCGGCGGCACTCCGGGCAGGTGGGAGTGCGTACGGCAGCCTCTGCCGGCCGGCGCGGAACGGATTTCCGAGCACCCGGACCGGGATGCTAGAGTTCCACTCGTTGCAAGGGCCTGTGGCGCAGTCTGGTAGCGCACCTCGTTCGCATCGAGGGGGTCTGGGGTTCAAATCCCCACAGGTCCACCGCAGCTCAGAGCCCCAGTCGGAGAGATCCGGCTGGGGCTTTCTTGCGTTGTGCAGCAGCGAAGTGCGGCACCTGCTCCCGACGTTGCTTCCCAAGGTGCTTGCCCGGCTTGTGCGGTGTCGGTCACTGCCGATGTGTCTCTCGGCGTTCTGACATACCGCTGAAATGTCGATCTGGGAGTCTGGCCGGGCAACCAACCGTGTTCCGCATGTCAGGACGATGTCTTGCATTGACGCATGAGCTCTGCGCCCGTCATAGTGCTGCGAACACTCCTCGGGATCCGGGTACTGGGAGGAACGGGATGAAGACCGATGCCACCTCCAGCCTTTGCGGAGACTTCATGCTGGCTGTGTTCCTGGACGACCGAGGCCGTGTTCCCGGCTATCGCACCGGCCTCGGATTCGGCCTGAGCGGCGCGATGCTGATGGAACTCGCTCTGGGCGGTTTCGTCGACGTCCTGGGCGGACGCGTTGTCGCCGTCCCCGGTGCACAGCCGCGCGACCGCGCGCTCGGCGAGGCTCTCGTGCGGATCCGGTCGTCCCGCAGACCGCGTACGGCGGCGGAGTGGGTCAGGGTCCTGAGCGTCGGGGCGCACAAGCGTCTGGCGGTCGGCTTGATCGCTGAGGGTGTCCTGGCCGGGCGGGCTCGTCGCTACGACGTCCTGGTCGGAGAGAGGCGGGATACCGCGATCCGCTCCCTCGCCGGTACGGCCGGTTCCTCCGGGCGCTTGATCGCGCTGGCCGCACTGGCGAGTGCGTGCGGGGCCGCGTCGGACGGCTGGGAGTGGGGCGAGTACGAGGCGGTGCTGCGGTCCACGAGCCCGGCCTGTGCCCAGATCCTGGCCGCGGTCGCCGACTGTGTGTGGCGCGGGACGCTCTCTTCCTGGACCTGAACCCCGCCGCCTGGTCCGTGTCGCCTCGGCGCGGCGGGATCGGGATCGGTGTACTCGCCGGTCAGTGCGGTCGGCGGACGTCGTGGAAGTCGGACTTGCGGATCTTCGCGTGGACGCCCTTCACGTCGTCGACGACCTGGGAGACCGCGAAGTCGCCCGCCGCGCTGAGGTACGCCATCGCCAGATGACGGTCGATGCCGTAGTCGGTCACGAGCAGGTCCAGCGCGCAGCGCACGCAGTCGCGCATCGCCTCGTCGAGGTCCTTGTCCAGGCCGATCGGAACCAGGTAGTCGTCCGTCTCGGCGAACGGCGTGACGCGGCCATGGCCGGGCCGCAGGGCCGCACCGCCCGGTATCACCTCGAGCTTCACGGTGGCGCGCAACGACGCTTCGAACGCGGTGAGGGCGACCTCGCCGTCGCCCTGGGCGAAGTGGGGGTCCCCGAAGTAGACCAGCGCGTCGTCGACCTGCACCGGGAGGAACAGCGTGGCGCCCTCGCCGAGCAGGGAGATGTCGATGTTGCCCCCGTGGCGCCCCGGCGGCACCGAGTGCGGCCGCTCGTCCCCGGGTACCGCCACGCCCATCACGCCGAGGAAGGGACGCAGCGGGAAGCGGAGTGAGCCGCGAGCGGGGTCCGCCGGATCCACCGCCATCCGGCCCCACGCGCCGTGGCGGTCCGCGTGTGCCGTGGCGAAGGTGAACGCGGGACCGGACGTCGACGGCATCTCGCCGGGGAGTGCGCCGAAGCCGTGGCGGGCGGAGACCATGCCGTACGGAACCCGGGGAGTGAGGCCGAGAACGGTCACGGCGAGCAGATCGCCGGGCCGGGCCCCGGCCACGGCTATGGGTCCGGTGACGAGGTGCGGCCCGTCGTCGTCGAAGTCGTGCGGCATACCGGAGTCCGCCACCTGCTGGGCGTCGTCGAGCACATGGCCGCCGCCGACGCCGTAACGGCCGAAGAACTGGGTGGGGTTGCGGCCCTGGTCCTCCAGCACTCCCTCGTGGCTGAGTGTGTCGACCGTGACGACGGTGCCCGGTTGCACGACCGCGCACGGTGCGTCCGCCTCGCACGGAAGGCGGCCCCACAGGGTGTTCCCCGGCGTGGCCGGGACGTAGGTCGTCGACGCGATCGCTCCATGGCCGGGCTGGAGGATCGGGAAGCCGGTGGCGGCGAGGTCGAGGAGGGGCGAGTCGATCGCGGTCATGGCCCACCTTTCAAGGAGGGGAAGGGCTGGCCCGACGCTAGGAACGTCCCGTTGCCCCGGTGTTTCCGGCGGGGGTCCGTGCCGTAAAGCTGTCTCGTATGGCAACATGGCATCTCGTATATGTGGATGCAGAGGAGACCTGGATGGACGTCGGCGACGTTGTTCTCATCGGCGGTGCCGGCCTTGTCGGTGGATTCGTCAACTCCATAGCCGGCGGCGGGTCGCTGCTCCTCTTCCCCGCCCTGATCGCCGGCGGGCTGGGTACGGTGGCCGCCAACGTCACCAACTCCGTGGCGCTCTGGCCGGGCTACCTGGGCAATGTCGCGGCACTGCGGGGGGCTTCCCGCCCGTCTTCCGTGACGTCGCTGGCGGTCGTGTCCGCGGTGGGTGCGGCCGCCGGATGCGCGCTGCTGCTGCTCACTCCGTCACGGATCTTCTCGGTCGCGGTGCCGTTCCTCGTTCTCGGTGCCAGTGCCCTGCTCGCCTTCCAGCCCCGGTTGCGGGCACTGCTCGGCGCCGACGCCGGTGACCACCGCGTCAGGCTGTACGCCGGCACGCTCGCCGGCGCGGTCTACGGCGGCTACTTCGGAGGTGGGCTGGGAGTCATCCTGATGGCACTGCTCGGCCTGACGCTGTCCGCTCCGCTGGCCGAGGTGAGCGTGCTCAAGGGGACGTTGCAGCTGGTCGTGGCCACTGTGTCGCTCGTCGTGTTCGCGCTGTTCGGCCCCGTGCACTGGATGATCGCGCTCGTGGTCGCGCCGGCGTCCCTGGTCGGCGGAGTGCTCGGCGGCCGGCTGTCGACGAAGCTGAGCGAGCCGGTGCTGCGCGCCGCCGTGGTCGCCTTCGGCATCCTGGCGGGCGTCTGGCTGGCTGTCCGCGCCTTCGGGTGACACACGCGGCTGCCGCGCGTGGGAGAGCGCCGGAGGATCGTCAGGCCGTGCCGGGCCAGCCACCCCGCGCGGGTCCTGCGGGGGTGCGTCGCGGGACCCGCGCGGGGTCGGCCGCGGTGCGGGTCCTGCGGGGGTGCGTCGCGGGACCCGCGCGCAGTCGGGCGCGGTGCGGGTCCTGCGGGGTACGTCGCGTCGGGTGGCGGGTTCATGGGGTGGTCGGTCGGTGGTCGGTTGGCGGAGGGCGGCTGTGGGACGTGGTCGGTCTGGGTTCGGGGGCGAGGGTTGGTCGGTCGCCGTGTGCCGGGGTCGGGCGCGGTGTGAGTCCTGTGGGGCAGGTCGCGTCGGGTGGCGGGTTCATGGGGCGGTCGGCCGACGGTCGGTTGCCGAAGGGCGGCTGCGGAACGTGGCCGGTCTGGGCTCAGAGTTGAGGGCTGGTCGGTCGCCGTGTGCCGGGGTCGGCTGTGGTGCGGGTCCTGTGGGGTGGGTCGCGTCGAGTGGCGGGTTCATGGGGTGGTCGGTTGCCGGAGGGCGGCTGTGGGACGTGGTCGGTCTGGGTTCGGGGGCGAGGGCGGGTCGGTCGCCGTGTGCCGGAGCGGCCGTGGCGCGGGTCCTGGCGGGGCAGGTCGCGTTCGGTGGCGGGTTCGTGGGGCGGTCGGTCGGCGGTGGGTTCCCGAATGCCGGCCGACCGCCGACCTCGGATCAGAGGTCGAGGACCAGTCGGTCGCTCTGGCACCGGCCGACGCAGATCATCATCGTGCGTCCGGCAATGCGTTCCTCGTCGGTGAGTACGGAGTCCCGGTGCTCGGGGGTTCCGGCGAGGACGCGGGTCTCGCAGGCGCCGCAGTAGCCCTTCTCGCAGTCGTAGGACAGGCCGCTCACGGCGTCGCGCAGGACCTCGATGAGGCGGCGGTCGGACGGCACGGTGAGGGTGACTCCCGTGCGCGCGAGCCGGACCGAGAAGGTGCGGTTCTCCGTGGCGTCGTACGCCGCCTCCAGGCCGTCGCCCGCCGTGAAGCGCTCCAGGTGCAGCCGGTCGGTGAGATCCAGGCGGGCGCACTCGCGCTCGACGGCCGCCAGCATCGGCGCCGGGCCGCACGCGTAGACGGCGGTGTCCGCGTCCAGGTCGCCCAGCAGCCGGGGGAGGTCGGGCAGTCCGGCCTCGTCCTGGGGGAGCAGGGTGAGCTTGTCGCCGGCGACGGTGGCGAGTTCGTCGGCGAACGCCATCGTCGAGCGGGTGCGTCCGCCGTACACGACGGAGAAGGGTGTGCCGCGTCCGGCGGCCGCACGGGCCATGGCGAGGATCGGTGTGACGCCGATGCCGCCGGCGAGGAACAGGTAGGACGGCGCCGGCGTGAGCGGGAAGTGGTTGCGCGGCCCGCGTACCGCGAAGGTGGCTCCCGGGCGGGCCAGTTCGTGGAGTTCGGCCGATCCGCCCCGGCCCTCGGGCTCGCGCAGGACGCCGACGCGCCACGTCATGGCGTCGGCGGGGTCACCGCAGAGGGAGTACTGACGCAGCCTGCCCGAGGGCAGCCGCACCTCGACGTGCGCGCCGGGCAGCCACGAGGGGAGTTCGCCGCCGTCCGGCAGGCCGAGGTCGACGGCGACGACGTCCCGCGCCGTGGTGTGGACGGCGGTCACCCGCAGCGGGGTGGGGGTTGTCAGGGCGCGGATCGCGCCTGCCGCCGTACTCGCCCGGGGGCCGGGTGTGAAGACCGCCGGGATCGCGTCCCAGCCGGACTGGTTGCCGCGTGTCGGGTAGGCGACGAGCCCCTCCTCGATCACCCGGTAGTCGGGCAGCCGGGTCAGTACCTGCGTCATCATCGCGCGGAACATGGCCCGGGCGAGGTGTGCGCCGGCGCACCGGTGGGAGCCGATGCCGAAGCTGAGATGGCGGCTGGCGTCGCGGTCCAGCCGTACCTGCTCGGGGTCGGGGAACACGGCGGGGTCGTGGTTGGCGGCGACCCACGGGATCAGCACCCGGTCGCCCGCTCCCATCGGGCAGCCGCCGACCTCGACGTCCTGGGTGACCGTTCGGGCCATCGACTGGGAGGGGGCGAACGCGCGCAGGAATTCCTCGGTCGCGGTGTCCAGGAGGTCGGGGGAGTCGATCAGCCGCCGGAGCTGCTCGGGGCTGCGGGCGAGGTGGACGAGCGTCGATCCGGTCAGGGAGGTGGTGGTGTCGACGCCGCCGGCGATGAGCAGGCCGATCACCGACACCAGCTCGTCCTCGCCGAACTCGCTGCCGTCGCCGCGCCGGCCGGCCACCAGCTCGCTGACCGCGTCGGCCCGTGGCGCCGACCGGCGCTCGGCGATCAGCTCGCGGATGCGCTGGTCCATGTAGGCCAGTCCGGCGGCCCCGCGCACGGCACGCTCGCTGCCGGCCTCCGCGGCGAAGATGTCGTGGATCGGACCGGCCAGCTTCGCCCAGTCCTCCTCGGGGAAACCGAGCCAGTCCAGGGTCACCGCGGCCGGCAGCGGGTTGGTGAGGTCACGGACGAAGTCGCAGGAGCCGAGCTCGACGAAGTCGTCCACGACGCGGGCGGCGTGGCGCTCGATCATGGGCACCAGCCGCTCGATCGCCTCCGGGGTGAGCAGCGGGTTGATCAGCTGGCGGTAGTCGGTCGACCGCGGCGGGTCGAGCTCGATCGGGTACTGGTCGAGGCCCGCGCCCTTGGGGATGACGATGCCGACGCCCTGGCCGCCGTGGTCGCTGCGGGCCGAGGAGAACGTCTCGTCGTCGCGGGCGATACGGGCCACGTCGGCATACCGCGTCGTATAGGTGAAGCCGCCGTAGGCGGCGGACCGGCCTACCGGGCAGGACTCGCGAAAGCGCGCGTAGTAGGCGACCGGATCGGCGTTGGCCTCATCGGAGTGGTGATCGAAGTCGATGTCGGCGGACATGGTGGGCACGCTCCACGTGCTCGGCCTGCTGCGCGGTGTTGTCCGGCCGCGCCACCGGATGTCTGGTGCCTCATCGGCGTCGCCACACTAAGGCGCTGCCGCGCTGTGCGACAACGGCGGGTGGGCGATGTCTCAGAAGGTCAGCACAGCTTTGCCGACCGAGCCGGACCGGACCGCCGCGACGGCCTCGTTGATCTGCTCGAACGGGAAGTAGGTGATCATCTTCTCGACCGGGAACCGGCCCTTGGCGTTCAGGTCGAGCAGCTGGGGCAGGAACACCTGCGGCAGGCTGGACCCGGCGATGATGCCGGTGACGCTGCGCCCGTTGAGGATGCTGCGCCACTCGAAACTCATCGACTCGCTCGGCCCGATGCCGATGACCCCGGCGCGGCCGAGCGGCCCGAGAGCCTCCACCGCGACGCGCAGGACGTCCTCGCGCCCGGTGGTGTCGATGACGAAGTCGAATCCCTCGGGGACGAGGGCGGCCAGTTGTTCGGCGGCCGGCCCGGCCGAGGAGTCGACGGTGTGCGTGGCGCCGAAGCCGCGGGCCGCCTCCAGCTTGGCCGGGTTCACGTCGACGGCGGCGACGATCGCGCAGCCGCTCAGGGCGGCCGCGATGATGGCGGCCACGCCGACAGCCCCGGCCCCGAAGACGGCGATCGACGACCCGGGGCGCGGCTGCAGCACGTTGAGCACGCCGCCGGCGCCGGTCTGGAAGCCGCAGCCGAAGGGGCCGGCCCGCAGCAGGTCCAGTGAGGGGTCGATCTTCACGACCGCCCGCTCCGGTGCGACGACGTGGCTGGCGAACGACGACTGGCCCAGGAAGTGGGCGTTGACCTCGCGGCCCTCATGGGTGACCGCGGTCGAGCCGTCGGGGCGGCGGCCGGAGAAGTTCACCGCGTCGAAGCCGCGGCAGTAGGCGGGCGAGCCGGTGCGGCACAGGGTGCACGTGCCGCACGACGCGAAGGACATGGTGACGCTGTCGCCGGGGCGTACGGAGGTGACGTGCGTGCCGACCTGCTCGACGATGCCCGACCCCTCGTGCCCGAGCAGTGCCGGTGTGGTGAAGAAGGTCGCGAACTCGAGGTCGGTGCCGCAGATGCCGACGCCGGCGACGCGGACGAGCACCTCGTCGGGACGGGGCTCCTCCAGGTCCACCTCGGTCAGGACGAACGGCTGTCCGGCTTGCTCCAGCAGAGCGGCGGTGGCGCGCACCAGGCCTCCTGTAGTGACTCACATAGCGAGATCGCATATTGACATGCGTGACAAGGTCGGTCAAGGTTCACGTATGGCTGCTGTTGACTTCCCTTCTTCCCAGCACTTCATCGACGGCGAGTGGGTCGCGGCCCGTGACGGCGGCACCCTGGACATCGTCGATCCGGCCACCCAGCAGGTGATCACCGAGGTGGCGCTGTCGGGCCGAGCCGATGTCGGCGACGCGGTCGCCGCGGCGCGCCGTGCCTTCCCCGCCTGGGCGGCGACCAACCCCAGCGAGCGCGGGGCACTGATCCGGCGCTGGGCCGACCTGGTCATGGCCGAGGTCGAGGCGCTGGCGGCCGTCGAGGCGAGGGACGTGGGCAAGCCGCTGTCCGGCGGCCGGACGAACATCTACATCGCCCACGGCATCATCGACTACTTCGCCGGCGCGGCCGACAAGCTCACCGGGGTCACGCTGCCGACCCGCAGCCCCGACTACCTGGGCTACACGGTTCCCGAGCCGTACGGCGTGTGCGCCGTCGTCATCCCGTGGAACGTGCCGGCCGTCCTCATGGCCGCGAACGTCGCACCGGCGCTGGCCGCGGGCAACGCGGTCGTCCTCAAGCCGTCCGAGATCGCGCCCCTGGCCCCGTTCGCGCTCGTCGAACTCGCCCGCCGCGCCGGCTTCCCGCCCGGGGTGATCAACGTCGTCGCGGGCGGCCCCGAGGCGGGCGCCGCACTGACCTCGCACCCGGACGTCGACCACATCAGCTTCGTCGGCTCCACCGCCACCGGGCGGGCGATCATGACGGCCGCCGCGCAGAACCTCGTACCGGTGAAGCTCGAACTCGGCGGCAAGTCGCCGAACGTGGTGTTCGCCGACGCCGACCTCGACACGGCGATCGAGGCGGTCGTCGGCTCGATCACCGAGAACGCGGGACAGAACTGCTACGCCGGTTCCCGGCTGCTCGTCGAGGCCTCGGTGCACGACGAGGTCGTGGAGCGGGTCGCCGCCGGCATGGCCGCGATCAAGACCGGGCCCTGGGAAGCGGACCTGGACATGGGTCCGCTGGTCAGCGCCGCGCAGTTCGCCCGCGTCAGCGGATTCCTGGAGGACGCGCCCCGCGAGGGCGCGCGGCTGGTCACCGGTGGCGCGCCCACCGGCGACGGATGGTTCGTCCAGCCGACCGTGTTCGACCGCGTGGACGCGGGCATGCGCGTCGCCCGCGAGGAGGTCTTCGGCCCGGTCCTCGCCGTACAGTCCTTCCGCGACACGGCCGAGGCGACCGAACTGATGAACGCGACGGACTTCGGTCTGCTGGCCTGCATCTGGACCAACGACGTCTCCCGGGCCCTGCGGCTGGCGAAGGACGTCCGCTCCGGGCAGGTGGCGGTCAACCAGTTCCACGACGCCGGAGTGATCGGCTTCCCGTTCAACATGCAGAAGGACAGCGGCTTCAGCCGGGGCGGCGGGTACGCGGCGCTGCGCGAGTACACGCAGGAGAAGGGCGTGGCCATCCGGTTGTTGGCCCGCTGAGAGTCGACATCATGGGATCCGTCGCAGAAGCGCGGTCCGGACCGGCCCGGGAGAGGGCGGGGCCGGACGCCGAACCCGCCGGGCTGGAGCGGGAGCTGACCGAGGCCGTGCTCGCCGGAGCCGCGCGCTCGGACGTGCTCCGCGCGCTTCTGCGGGCGACCGGCCGGCAGGTGCGGCTGCTGTCCGCCGAGGGCGTGCCGCTGGCGACCACCGACGGCGGATCCGGAGTCGCGGCCACGGTCGCGGACGGCGTGCTCGCCGGCGTGGCGGAACCGGTGGTCGACACGCTCGACGGGGTGTGCGCCACGGCGCTGCCCGTGCGAGCGGGTACGACGGTGGGCGGCGTGCTGCTGACCGTCGGTCCCGCCGACCCGCGGGTGCAGGCGCTGGCCGGTGCCGCCGTCACCGCGCTTCTCATCGACGCCGTGCGCGCGGGGGACGCCTCGGCCGAGGTCTCGCCGCGGCACACACCGGCCGACGTCGTCGCCGCGCTGCGGTCCGGGACGGTGAGCCCCTCGGTGTGCGCGGCGGCCGCGGTACTGGGGATCGATCTGCGGCGACCGCCGGCCGGTGCCGTACTGCACTACAGCGGCTCCCGCCTGCGCGCCTGGTCCACCGCCCTCGCCTGGCTGGAGCACCCCGTGCAGCAGGAAGGGCGTACGGCGTGGACGGTGGCGTCGGGCGAGGTCGTGCTCTCCCGACTGCAGACCAGGCTGCGCCTCATGACCGGCGACGAGTCCGCCGGTGACCACGTCGTCGCGGCGAGCGGTTTCCACCCCGACTCGACCATCGGTCTGGCCCGGTCCTTCACCGAGGCCGAACGGCTGCTCGGGCTGGCCAGGAGCCGGCGTGTCCCGCTGCTCACCTTCGGTGGCTGCGGGGTGGTCCAGTTGTTGCTGCCCCTCCCGCGCGCGGAGCTGGAGGCGTACGCCGAGGCGCACCTCGGGCCGGTCCGGCAGCGTCCGGAGCTGATGGCGACCCTCCGTGCCTGGCTGGCCGAGCGGGGCAGCCGGCAGAGCGTCTCCGAACAACTCCATCTCCACCGCAACTCGGTGGGCTACCGGGTCCGCCAGATCAAGAACCTCCTCGGCACGGACCCCCTGCTTCCCGCCGCCTCGGCGCAGTTGCACCTGGCGCTCGCGGCGCTCGACCTGCTCGCCGCCGACGACCAGCGGCTGCGCGGCGACGACGAAGAACCGGTCTCCGCCGGACACTGAGCCGCCCTCGGCCGGGGCCGCCGGGGCGTGCGGCGCGATGCGTCCGCACCCGCTCCCGGCCCGCCCTGGCCTGCGCTGTGAGAGTCAACAGCAAGTGAAATGCCGACAACAGTCGGTGAAACGCCGACGAAACCCAGTTTTTCCATACAAGCGTTGACAGCGCTGGTCGGCATGGGCAGAGTGGCCCCACAATACGTTCCACCGCCTCGCAATGCGAGACGGCAAAGGTGAGGAGGGCCGCGGTGCGAGCGATGGTGCAGACCGACTTCGGGGGAGCCGAAGTCGTGTCCCTGCAGGACATCCCGGAGCCGGTGTGCGGTGCGCGCGATGTCGTCGTCGAGGTCGCGTACTGCGGGCTGAACCGCCTGGACCTGCTGCAGCGCAAGGGGCCCGGGCTGATCCCCGGCTTCCGTCTTCCGCACGTACCGGGCATGGACTTCGCCGGCACGGTGGTGGCGACCGGATCCGCGGTCAGTTCCCTGGTCCCCGGCGACCGGGTCGTCGCCGACCCCACCCAGGGCTGCGGGAGCTGCCCGCGCTGTTCGGTGGGCGATCGTGCGTACTGCGTCAGCCCGCGCATCCTCGGCGGCAACATCCCGGGCGCGCTGGCCGAATACGTCCTGGCGTCCGCCGAATCGATCGTACGGGTCCCCCAGTCGGTGTCGCTCGACGAGGCTGTCACTCTGCCCACCGCCTTCGCGACGGCGTGGCACGCGGTACACACCGTCGGAGCACTGGACGCCGGTGAGACCTTCGTGGTGCACGCGGCCGCCAGTCCCGTCAGCCTGGCGGCCATCGCGCTGGCCAAGCAGGCCGGTGCCTCGGTCGTCGCGTTCGCGGGCAGCGACGCGAAGCTGGCCGCGGCCCGTGCGGCCGGCGCGGACCTGGCCCTGCGCAACGAGGAACCGGACCCGGCGAAAGCGGTGACCGCCTTCACGGACGGCGCCGGCGCGGACCTGGTCCTGGACCACGTCGGCACCGGCACCTGGCGCACCTCACTGGACTGCCTCGGCATCCGCGGGCGGCTGGTGCTGCTGGGCAACACCAGCGGCGACCAGGTGTCCTTCTCTCTCCGCGAGGTCTTCCACCGCGGCCTCAGCCTGCTGGGCGCCGGGGGCTACACCTCGGCCGACTTCGTCGCCGCCACCTCGGCCTGCTTCGCCGACGGCCTGCACCTGCCCACCGCCGCCCGGTTCCCGCTCGGGGACCTCGCCGACGCCTGGGACGTGCTCGGCGCCCGCGACACCATCGGAAAGGTCGTGATCACGCCATGAACGACCTGCTGATCGTGGGTGGCGACATCGTCACCATGGACTCCGCACGGCGGGTCCTCACCGGCGCGACGATCGCCGTGTCCGGGGACAGCATCGCCGCGCTCGGCACCACCGAGGACCTGCGCGCCCGCTTCCCGGGCGCGAGAGAGATCGACGCGTCGGGCTGTGTCGTCATCCCGGGCCTCGTCGACGCCCACCAGCACACGACCGTCGACCCCCTCGTGCGCAGCACGATCCCGGATCACATCAGCTCGCAGGAGTCGATCTTCGACTGGATCGTCCCGCTGCACGCCCACGCCGACGGTGACGACGACGAACTGGCCGCGACCATCACCGCCGTCGAGTGCCTGTCCCGGGGCATCACCACCGTGCTGGAGCCGGGCACGGTGGCCTACCCGGAACGGGTCGCCGCCGGGCTGGCCGCCGCGGGGATCCGCGCCCGGGTCGGCGGCTGGGGCTGGGACGCCGAGGGCGTGCCGTTCGGCGCGCCCGCCGACGAGGTGCTCGCCCGGCAGGAGGACATCGTCCGGTCCCTGCCGACCACCGGGCCGGTCACCGGATGGGTGACACTCGTCGGCCACGACCTCGCGAGCGACGAACTCTTCGTCGGAGCGGCGAACCTGGCCGAGCGGCTCGATACCGGAGTGACTTGGCACGTCTCGCCGGGACCCGCCGACACCGAGGCCTACGCCCAGCGCTGCGGGCGCCGGCCGGTGGTCCACTTCGGCGAACTGGGCGTCCTCGGCCCGCGTCTGCTGCTGGGCCACGCCGTGTGGCTCGACGACGCGGAGGTCGACGCGATCCTCGCCACCCGTACCGCGGTCGCCGCCTGCCCGGGGGCCTACCTGCGCCTCGCCCAGGGCTACACCCGCGCCTCGCGCCACGCCGAACTCGTACGCCGGGGAGGCAGGGTGGCCCTGGGCTGCGACGCCCACAACGCCGGCGACGCCCCGGACGTCCTCCTGGCCGCCTATCTGTTCGCCGGCCTCGAACGTGACCGGGACCTGCCCGACCCGATCCGCGCCGAGCAGGCGTTCGCGCTCGCGACGGTCGACGGCGCCGAAGCGGTCGGTCTGGGCGGGCGGACCGGCTCTCTGGAGGTCGGCAAGGCCGCGGACATCGTCGTACTCGACACCAGTGACCCCGCCTGGATGCCCCGGGGCGACCTGGCCCGCCAGCTCGTCTGGGGCCACGTGTCGCGCACCGTCCGTGACGTGCTGGTCGACGGCCGTGTGGTCGTCCGCGACCGGCAGCCGACCGGCATCGACCTCGCCGCCGTCGCCGAGGCCGCCGCCGAGCGGTCCGCCGCTCTCCTGCGGCGCGCCGGCCTCACGCCCCGCCCGACCTGGCCGACACAGCCGGCGGGCACCCCGTAAAGGAGACCACCCGTTGAACGTCATCGACATGTCCGGACGCTCTCCGGCCCAGAAGCAGGGCCTGCTCTCGCAGCTGGTGGTACCGCGGCCGATCGCGATGATCACCACGCTCGACCCGGACGGAGGGGTCAACGTCGCGCCGTACAGCTACTACATGCCGGTCAGCGGCGAACCGCCGCTGATCGCCGTCACCATCGGTGCCCAGCGGGAGGCGACTTCGGAGCCGAAGGACACCTGGCTCAACATCGAGCGCACGGGCGAGTTCGTCGTCAACGTCACCACCGCCGAGCTCGCCGAGCACATCGAGGCGGTGGCCCGCGAGTACCCCCGCGGCGTCAGCGAGATGGACGTCGCCGCCTGGCGGTCGGTGCCCTCACAGGTCGTCGACACGCCGTCGCTGGCCGACAGCCCCGCGCACCTGGAGTGCCGGGTGCACGAGGTGATCGACCGCGGCGACCACACCTCCTGCTTCTCGGGCGTGCACATCGTCCTCGCCGAGGTCGTCTGCATCACCACCGACGACTCGCTGATGTCCGCCCCGGGCCGCGTCGACCCCACCCGGGTCCGAGCGGTCGGGCGGATGGGCTTCCCGTGGTTCGTCACCGCGGGGGAGGAGTCCATCTTCCACCAGGAGCGTGTCTCCTACGCCGAGCTCGACCGGGCCGCCCGGTCCGCCAACTGACCCACCCCCCCCGCGTCACCACCGCCTCCACAGGGCGGTGACCCACCCAGCGAACGGAACCGCAGACATGACTGCAGGCAGATCTCTCTGGCGTAGCAGGGCGGCGCTCGGCCTCGCCCTCACAGGAGCCCTCGCGCTCTCCGGCTGCGCCAGCAACGACGCGACGGCACCCAAGGCGACCCCCGCCGCGACCGGCGGCGCCAGTGGCGGATCGGGCCTCAACGAGCCCGACGTCAACGGCGACGGCAAGGTCGTCATCGGTGTCCTCAGCCCTGGGGACATCAACGACCGCGGCTACTACGAGAGTTTCGTCGACTCGGCGGACGCCTACGCCAAGGAAAAGGGCTGGACGGTCATCAAGCGCGGGAGCGTGCCCGCGAGCGACGCGCTCAGTGCCGCACGCGCGCTGTGCCAGCAGAAGGTCGACATGGTCGCGCTCGCCGCGAGTGAGCTCAAGGCCGCCATCCCGGCCTCCGAGGAGCCGGTCTGCGCCAAGACCGCCTGGTACGTGCCGTCGTCGGCGAACATCGACCAGACCCCGCGGATCATGCTGTCCTCCGACAACCCCAACCAGTCGATGCTCGCCGCCGGCTACGCCGCGGGCCTGAAGATGAAGGCGGCCGGCTACACCAAGGCCGGATTCGTCACCGGCATCAAGGCCGACTTCAGTGTCCTGGGCGCCAAGGCCTTCCTCGCCGGGATCCGGGAGGTCGTCCCCAAGGCCACCCTGGTGAGCACCTACACCGGCGACTTCAACGACTCGGCGAAGGCCAAGGAAGCCATCCAGGCCCAGATCAGCCAGGGTGCCAAGGTCATCTACCCCTACCTCGGGGGCGCGACCGACGCCGCCGCGCAGGTGGCGAACGCCAGCGGCGTGCTGACCCTCACCCCGGGCACCGACCGGTGCGCCTCGACCAGCCCGAAGTTCGACATCTCGGTGATCTTCAGCCCGGGTGACTACTTCCGCGCCGCGCTGGAGGACTTCGCCAAGGACGACCTGAAGATGGGCACGCCGCGCGTGTGGCAGCTGGGCGTCGACCCCTACCCGACCATCAAGATCTGCAAGGGCCAGGGCGACGAGGACCAGCAGCTGGCCGAGTTCATGAAGAAGATCGGCAACAAGGAGATCGACCCGGAGGCCGAGGTCAACCGCCTCGGCTGACCGACCGTGCCGACACCGACCCAGGAGATTCACACGCGATGACACCGACGACCTCAGCGGCCCGGATCCTCGAGCTGCGTGGCATCACCAAGACCTACGGGTCCGTCACGGCCTGCGACGCCGTGGACCTCACCGTCGACGCCGGCGAGATCCACGGTCTCCTGGGCGAGAACGGGGCGGGCAAGTCCAGTCTCATGAAGGTTCTGCTCGGACTGATCCGGCGCGACGCCGGCACCGTGCTGGTGCGCGGTGAACAGGTCGCGCTGGACAGCCCGCAGGAGGCGGCCGAGCTGGGCATCGGCATGGTGCACCAGCACTTCAGCCTCATCAACGGGCTCACCGTGTGGGAGAACGTCGCACTCGGCGACACCGGCGCGGTGAACAAGCAGGCCATCTGCGCCGACATCGCCCAGGTCGCCGAACGGTACGGGCTGCCGGTCGACCCCGAGGCGCGCGTCGACGCGCTCTCGGCGGGCGAGCGGCAGCGCGTCGAGGTGGTCAAGTGTCTGCGGCGCAACCCTCAGATCCTGATCCTCGACGAACCCACCTCGGTGCTGACCCAGGCCGAGTCGCAGGAGCTGTTCGCCGTGCTCGGCCGGGTGGTGCAGGAGGAGGGGCGCGCCGTCATCCTCATCAGCCACAAGCTCGCCGAGATCGTGCAGGCCACGGACCGGGTGACGGTCCTGCGCAAGGGCAGTGTCGCCTTCCGGACGGTCACCGCCGAGACCACCGCGCCGGAACTGGCCCGCCAGATGGTGGGCCGTGACGTGTCGCTGCACGAGGAGGGAGCCGCCCTCGGCCTGCTGCCGGTCAGCACGACCCGCACGGGCCGGGGCGGGGCCCACGACCGGCCCACCCCTGTCCTGAGCCTGGCCGGGCTCACCGTCGAAAAAGGCGGGGTGAAGGTTCTCCAAGGAATCGACCTGACCGTGGGCGAGGGCGAGATCTGCGCCCTCTACGGCGTCGAGGGCAGCGGCCAGGCAATGCTCGGCGAAGTCCTCGCCGGGCTGGTCCTGCCGACCGCCGGCACCATCGAGGTCGCCGGCCGCAGGGTCGACGTGACCCGGCCCGGCGCGCTCGGAAAGGCCGGTCTCGGCATCGTGCCGGAGGACCGGCACCAGAGCGGCGTCGTCCTCGACATGAGCGTCACCGAGAACCTGACGATGAAGTCGCTCGACAAACTCAGCGGCCGGTTCCTGCTGCGCCGCCGCGCGATGCACGCCGAGGCCCGTCGCCTCGCCGACGAGTTCAACATCATCGCGCCCTCGCTCGACGCGCCGCTGCGCAGCCTCTCCGGAGGCAACCAGCAGCGCGTCGTACTCGCCCGGGAACTGTCCGGTCACACCAGCGTCCTGGTGGCCGCGCAGCCCACCCACGGACTGGACGTCGGCGCCATCGAGGACATGTACGCCCGACTGCGCAGGGCGGCCGCGGACGGCGTCGGAGTGCTGCTCATCTCCACCGAACTCGAGGAAGTCATGGCCCTTGCAACCTGGATCGCGGTGATCTCGTCCGGGCGGATCACCGGAGCACTCCCCGTCTCGGAGGCGACCCCCGAGCGACTGGGCATGCTGGTCGGCGGTGAGGCCGCATGAGTGCCGCCTCACTGACGCAGGGGGACGGGGACGACCTCGCCCGGCGCTTTCTCGCCCAGCTACGGCCCGGGCGCGACGGCTGGATGACGGCGGGCCTGACCGCCGTACTGCTCGCCGTCGCCGCGGGCGCCTCCGCGCTGCTGCTCGTACTGACCGGTGGCTCGCCGAGCGCTTCGGCGGAGGCGATATGGACCGGAAGTCTGGCCGACGCCACGGGATGGACGACGACGCTGCTCAACACGGCGCCGTTGCTGCTGGTCGCGGTCGGTGCGTGCGTCTGTGCGTCGGCCGGCACGTTCAACATCGGCCAGGAGGGACAGGTCCTCATCGGCGGCCTGGTCGGCGCCTGGGTCGGGCTGCGGCTGGCCATGCCCGGCCCGATGCTGGTCGTCGTGGTACTGGTCGCCGCGGCCGTCGGCGGTGGCGCCTGGGCCGCGCTCAGCGCGGTGATGCTCCGCCTGCGCGGCGTCAACGTCCCGGTGAGCACCCTGCTGATGACGTTCCTCGCCATCCAGCTCGTCACGTTCGCCGTCAGCACGCCGTGGCTGCAGGAGAGCGCGCAGGGCTCCTCGGGCATCGCCGACGCGGCGTCCAACCCCCTGCCGGCAGGCGCCCGGCTCGGCGGCTTCGGGCAGTACCCGTCCGTGCAGTGGAACATCGGCCTGTTCATCGCCCTCGTCGCCGCGGCCGGTGTCGCCGTGGTCCTCACCCGCAGCCGGTGGGGCTTCCGGGTGCGCATGCTCGGACTGAATCCGCTGACCGCCAAGCACACCGGCGTACGGGTGGCCGCGCTCGGCGGCTTCACCCTGGCACTGTCCGGTGCCTTCGCGGGACTGGCGGGCGGGCTGCTGCTGGTCAGCCCGGTCGGCACCAACCGCCTGCAGGCCGGGCTCTCGGACAACTTCGGCTGGGACGGCCTGCTCGTCGCGCTCGTCGCACGCAACCGGCCCCTGGTCGCGATCCCGGTGTCGCTGGTGTTCGCCGTACTGCGCGCGGGCGGAGATTTCCT
This sequence comes from Streptomyces sp. NPDC020898, assembly GCF_044333925.1. Classification (NCBI taxonomy): domain Bacteria; kingdom Bacillati; phylum Actinomycetota; class Actinomycetes; order Kitasatosporales; family Streptomycetaceae; genus Streptomyces; species Streptomyces sp. NPDC020898. The sequence continues at coordinate 233,568 of NZ_JBIRRV010000009.1, read as the reverse complement.
CTCGGCCACGGGCGTGCCGTACTACCTCGTCGATGTCGTCAAAGCACTGCTGGTCCTCGCGTTCGTCGCGCCGCCCGTGCTCGTCGATCTCTTCCGCCGGCGTCGCGGTGCCACACCGCAGGCGACGCCCGGCCTGTCCGTAGTCCCGACCAAGGTGAAGGCAGCCGCGTGAGCGTTCTGGACAGCACCACCACCATTCTCGCCAGCGGTGTCCGGCTGACCGTGCCCCTGGCGTTCGCCGCCTGCGGTGAGTACGTGGCCGAGCGCGCCGGCACGATGAACATCTCCATCGAGGCGATGATGCTCGGCGCCGCGTTCACCTCGATCGCCACAGCGAGCGCGACCGGCAGCGCCACCGCCGGTCTCCTGGCGGGCGTCCTGACGGGCCTCGTCCTTGGCTTCACGCACGGCAACCTCTCCCACCGGGCGCAGATCAACACCTTCGTCGTCGGCCTGGTGCTGAACGCGCTGGTGCTCGGGCTGACGAGCTACCTGATCACGACGAACGAGTTCGTCTCGCACCAGGTCGGGGTGTTGTCGATCCCGCTGCTGCAGGACATCCCGATCCTCGGCAAGCCGCTGTTCTCCGAACGCTGGCCGGCCTTCCTGCTGTTCGCGCTGATACCGCTCACCTGGTGGCTGGTCGAGCGCAGCCGCTGGGGCCTGGAACTGCGGGCGGTGGGGGAGAACCCCCAGGCCGCCGACGTCACGGGCATCAAGGTGAACATGCGGCGCCGGCAGGCTCTGCTGTGGGCCGGCGCGCTGGCCGGTCTCGGCGGCGCCTACCTCGCGGTCGGTGAGGTCGGATCGTTCAACCAGAACATGACCGCAGGGCGCGGATACCTCGTCATCGCCGCTGTGATCTTCGGGGCGTGGCGGCTCGGCCGGACCATGCTCGGCTGCCTGGTCTTCGGTCTCTCCGACGCGATGCGCCTGGCACTCCCGGCGCTCGGCGTCACCCTCAACGCCCAGCTGCTCGTCGCGGCCCCGTACCTCCTGGCGCTCCTGGCCATGCTCCTGTTCACCACCCAGCACCGGGAACCCGGCGCACTCGGCCGCCCCTTCGAGCGCGGGTCGACCTGATGCCCGACACCGGACGACGACGGACACCGACCCCGCGAAGGCACGGGGCCGGTGTTCACCGTGGGTGTGCGATATCGCCGTCGGCGCGGCGTCGTGGTCTTCGGCGCCGGTGGTGTGTGGGGGGCGTCGGCCGGGTTGCGGATGCCGGCCGGCGTGGCGAGTCGGTCGGGTGTGGGGCGGACGTGACGGGCCAGGTCCGGCGTGGGTGTGTGGCGTCGCTGTCGCCGTCGGCGCGGTGTCGTGGTCTTCGGCGCTGGCGGTGTGCAGGGGGCGTTGGCCGGGTTGCGGATGCTGCCCGGCGTGACGAACTCGTCGGGTGTGGGGCGGACGGGACGGACCGGGGCCGGGGAGGGCGGATGCCGGCCCCGCGAGTGCGCGGGGCCGGTGTTCGCCGTGGGTGTGGGGCATCGCCGTCAGCGGCGGCGCAGCGCCGGGGTCTCCAGGGCCGGTGGTGTGTGGCCGACGTCCAGCGGGTTGAGGACGCTGCCCGGTGTGACCAGCGCGTCGATCCGGTCCAGTGCCTCGGCCGACAACGGGCGGTCCACCGCGGTGAGTTGGGACAGGAGCTGGTCGTGGGTGCGCGCACCCATGACGGCCGTGCTGACGCCGGGATGGGCGAGCACGAAGCGCAGGGCCAGCTCGACGAGCGTGCAGCCCTCGTCGGCGGCCACGCGGACGAGTTCCTCGACGACGGCGAGCTTGCGCGTACGCATCTGCTCGTCGGCGAAGTCGAAGTGCTCGCTGTTGCGCAGCGCGCGCGAGTCGCCCGCCGGTTCGGCGCCGGCCCGGTACTTGCCCGTCAGCCAGCCGCCGTTGAGCGGGCTCCAGACCATGACGCCCATCCGGTGCCGTTGCGCGGTGGGCAGGGCAGCGGCCTCGGCGTGCCGGGCCAGGACCGAGTACGACAGTTGCTCCACGGTGAACCGCTCGCGGCCACCGCGCCGCGCCGCCCACTGCGCCTCCACGATCTCCTCGGCCGGAAAGCTCGACGAGCCGATCGCCCGCACCTTGCCCGCCCGCACCAGGTCGCTGAGCGCACCGAGGGTCTCCTCGATGTCGGTGTGGGGATCGGGACGGTGGACGAGGTACACGTCCAGGTGGTCCGTCCCCAGCCGGCGCAGGCTGTCCTCCACGGCCCGTGTGATCCACAGCCGGGAGGTGCCGCCCCGGTTGCGGTCGAGCGGGCCCGCGGGCATCCGGCTCGCGACCTTCGACACCAGGACGACGTCGTCGCGCCGCCCCTTCAGCGCCCGGCCGATGATCTCCTCCGACTCGCCGAACGCGTACACGTCGGCGGTGTCGACGACGTTGACCCCGGCGTCCAGCGCCGTCGCCACCATGCGGTGGCACTCCGCCTCGTCGGTGTTGCCCCAGGCACCGAACATCATCGACCCGAGGCACAGCTCACTCACCTCGATGCCCGTCCCACCCAGAATCCGGTAGTGCACGCTGCCCTCGTCTTCCCAGCCGACGCCCTGTCGCTGTCCTCTCGCAGGCTCGCACAGCGGCAGGCCGCGAACCGATGTCGCGCGGGGCCAGCATCCCTGGCCTGCGTGTTGTGTCCGCAGCACATCGACCCACGGGCGCGTACGCGCCTAGTCTCGAAGAAATCCGCACCACTCACGATGGAGGTACCGTGGCCACCGGTCTCATTTCGGCACGCTGGACTCACGTCGCGCTGCCGACCGGCGATCTCGACAAGGCGATCGCGTTCTACACCACACTGACGCCGCTGGTCGTTGTCGAGCGGTTCAAGGACGCCGACGGCGAGAGCGTCTGGCTCTCCAACGACCAGCAGGCCGAGACGCCGTTCGTCCTCGTCCTGGTGTCGTTCAACAAGGACAAGGGCGCCCAGCTGGGCCTGCTGCACCCGTTCGCGCACCTCGGCATCGAGGTGCCGGCGCGGGAGGACGTCGACGCGCTCGCGGACCGGGCCCGCGAGCTCGGCTGCCTGCACTGGGAGCCGAGGCAGATGCCCGAGCCCGTCGGCTACATCTGCGCCCTGAAGGACCCCGACGGCAACGTCGTCGAGATCTCCCACGACCAGCGGGTCTTCACCTCGGTCCGCAAGAAGTGGGGTTCGTCCTGAAGGACACCCGCGCCACCGTCGAGGCCTACCTCGCGGCACTGAACGCGCACGACGCCGACGCCGTGGCCGCCTGCGTGGCCGAGGACTTCGTCAACGAGCACACGTCGTCGCTGGGGCAGAGCAGGAAGGGCCGCGCCGAGTACCGCGCCGCGCTGACCGGGTTCCTCGAGAACTTCGGGGACCTGCACTACGCGCCCGAGGGCGTCCTCGTCGACGGCGGGTCGGCCGCGGTGCCGTACGTCATGACGTTCCGGATGCGTTCGGCGGGCGACCGCCCCGTACGAGTACGCGGGGTCTTCGTGTTCACCGTCGCCGGCGGCCTCATCACGCGTAGGACGGACTACTGGGACAGCGGTGAGGTGCAGCGGCAGCTCGCGTGACGTCCCGGCCCGCAGGCCCGGAACCGGCGCCCTGACCCGGCAGCCTGCCCTGACGCCCCGCCCGCACACCCCGCCCGCTCTTCTGCGGACGGGGTGGCCGTGCCTTCCCCGACCGGCAGTTCTCTGAGCGTCACGCTGTCGCGAACGAGAGATGCCCGCCATGCGAGCAGACCGCTGGAGACACCGATGCCGATGGGCACGACGTGGTGCGCGGTAGGGGGTGACCCGGGCCGCGGCGCCTGTGAAGAACGCGGGCGCCGGTGTCAGCCGACGTCTGTGCCCAGCCCCTGGGCGACCGTCTCCTTCTTCTTCCTTCTTCCTCAAAAGGGACGGTGACCTGCCAGTGGAGCCCGCCATGATCGCGGCGCAGCTCCTGGCATGAGCCGGCCGGCCACGCCCGCCGGCCCGGCCGGCCACGCCCGCCGGCCCGGCCGGCCACGCCCGCCGGCCCGGCCGGCCACGCCCGCCGGCCCGGTCGGCCGGGCCTGCCCGCGGACGGCCCGGCCGAGTCCGCTGTGGGCCGGTGGGGCGGGAGCGTCGTGGTCGGTGCCGCGGAGAAGGGCTCGTCCATGAGCGCGAAAGGTCCGGCCGAAGACCAGGGGGCGCGGACGACGGCCACCGCTGTCGCATGCCCCTGGACAGCCTTCCGAGGTACTTGCCGGCGTAGTCGCTGAGGCCGACCGGCGTCAGTGGCTCGTCCGGATCTCCCGTGACAGAGACCCGGTCCGCGCCGCGTCGACGGTCGCGGAGCCGACCCACCGACTGGTTGATGCCGGCCGGCAGGGCGACGTCCTTGCGTGGCGTCAGCCATGGCAGCAGGGCGGGGGCCTGGGGGACCGGTCCGATCGCTTCCAGCGCGCAAGCCCGGTGCCGAAGTCATCCCGAGAGCGTCAGGCTGCCGCTGCTGTACGCGTCGAGCTGATCAGGCCGATGAACGGGCCGCGAGGTCTTCGACGGGGCCGGGGACGGCCCAGGGGAGCGACGTCGTCCAGGTGGTCATGACGGATCGTTTCCGGCCGACTGCGGTGCGGCCGGCTCCAGCGGGTTCAGCGTGTGGAACCGGCGTCCCTGATAGGTGAGCGGCTCCCCACCGCCGACCACCACACCGGCCACGTCGATCAGGATGATCGTGTGGTCGCCGGCGGTGAGGCGCTGGTGCACGGCGCCCTCGAGCGACAGGGTGGCGCCGTCGAGCAGGGGTGGACCGAGCTCACCCGGACTGAAGTGCGCCGCGGCGAACCTGTCGACGCCGGCTGTCGCGAACGCCTGCGCCACCGGGTGCTGGTCGGCCGCCAGGACGTTGACGGCGACCGACTCGGCCTGGCTGAAGGCCGGGTGGACGTCTGCCGTGTCGGCCAGACAGACCGAGATCAACGGCGGGTCCATCGACACGCTGGTCACCGAGTTGGCGGTGAAACCGTACCGCTGCCCGTCCACTTCGGTGGTGACTACACAGACAGACGTGACCATCGAGGACAGTCCGTCGCGGTATGCCTGCGGGTCGTGGCGGATGACCGGGCGGCGCTTGACGGCGTGATCCACGGAGGGAGTGGGCATGTCAGGCCACCGCCGTCTCGCCGGCACACTCCGGCGCGCCGCAGGCATCGCCGCCGAGAGTGATCCGGGACGGTCGTCGGGTCGCGGGATTCGACAGGGAGGCCGGCCCGGGGGCCGGCGGGGAGCAAACGGATCTCATCATGTCGTGCCTTTGCTAGGGATGCCCCGACGCTAAGATGGGGTGTCTCGTATGTCAATACGCCATCTCGCATTGAATGCCGCGGATGAGATCCAAGGGCTCGGCAAGGTTGTTCTCGTCGGCGGCGGGGGCCCAGCCACCGGTCGCGCATGCCCCACGGGCCGAGCGTGCCGTAGATGACGTAGACGTAGACGTAGACGTAGCCGGAGAAGGCGTAGGGGAAGGCGTAGTCGTCGGTGAAGGCCGGCGGGACGCCGGCCAGGTCGACCAGTAGCCGGGCGATCCGGAACTCGACCATGCCGCGTGTCGTTACCGGGGCCTACTTCGTCAGGCCTGCCGCCGCGCACTCGGTCGCGAGTCGGGGCACGCATATGTCGGAGGGTGTGTACATGCCGTCCCTGATGACCATGTCCTTGATGTTGTTCTTCGTCAGGGCGACAACGGGCACGAAGTGCGAGGGGATGCCCTTGTGGGTGGGGCTGTCGACCTCGTCGCGGGTGAGGGCGTCAAACTGCAGGCCTTTGCTCTGGGCCTTGGCCACGGCCATCTCCGCGGCGAGTTCGGCCTCCTGTGGATACGGTTTGTACGCGCTCATGTACTGCTCGCCGGCGACGATCCGCTGCACCGCCGAGAGCTCGGCGTCCTGTCCGGTGATCGGCGGCAGGTCGGTTACGCCTGCGGCCTTCAGCGCTTCGATGACGCCGCCCGCCAGACCGTCGTTGGCGGCGTAGACGCCCTTGATGTTGTTCTTGCCGATTTCCTTGATCGCCTCGGTCATGTTCTTCTCGGCGGTCTGCGGCTTCCAGTCCACGGTGTCGAACGACTTGGCGATCGTCACGTTGCGGTCGAGCGCGAGGAGCGCGCCTGCCTTGAACTGCTGGGCGTTCGGGTCTGTGGGCGAGCCGTTCATCATGACGATCTTGTCGGAGACGCCGGCGTCCTCGCCGAGGGCTTCCAGGAGGGAACGGCCCTGTATCTCACCGACGAGCTCGTTGTCGAAGGTGATGTACCCGTCGATCGGGCCCTCGGCCAGCCGGTCGTAGGCGATGACCGCAATACCGGCCTTCTTGGCCTTCTTCACTCCGCCGGCGATGGCGTGCGCGTCGACGGGGTCCAGCAGGATCACATCGACCTGTGCGTTGATCATCTGCTGCAGTTGCCGTGACTGCTCGCCCGGGTTCGCATCGGCGTTGGCGTACGCGACCCGGCCCTGGCCGTGGGTGAGGGACGCGACCTTCGCCTTGATGACGGGGTAATGGAACTGCTCGTACTGGGGGTTCGACCTTTCGGGCAGCAGCAGCCCCACGGTGATGTCGTCGCCTTTGGCCGGGCTCGCATCGTCGCTGCTGCTCACCGCGTCGAGCCCGCCGCAACCGACGAGCGAGACAGAGAGCGTGGTGGTGGCTGCGGATATGGCGATACGACGCATCGGGAGCTCACTTCAGGCGCGATCCGGACGTGGGTACCTGCATTGCGGCCCACCTGACAAAAGCCGAGACGGAGGCGTCCCTCGGTATCGAGCGGGGCTACCATACGATATGAGAGATGGCATCTCGCAATATGCATGCCCTCGACAGTCGCGCTGCACCATCGGGCCGCCCCGGCCAGGTGTCTGCTCCGTGACGTCGACGGGCGCCCGGTGGAAAGGGCGTGAACCGAGCCGTCGGTCCGCTCGACCTGCCACTCCGAGACGCCAGGCGCTGCGCTCGGGGTGGCCGCGCCGTGTGCATCCGTGGCCGGCAGCCCGCGGGGCGCTGCGGCCGACCTCGTGGAAGCGGCTCCCTGATCGTGCGCCCAACTATGACCTGTCCGGCCGATCACGCCGCAGGCGCGGGGTGGCCGTGACATCAGCCGCTCCGCGGCGGGCGCACATCTGCCGCGTTGTCGTCGGTTGCCGACTCCCCACGCTCGAACACCCTCGCGCGGGGGGACCCCCATCGCGTCGACGCCCTCCTCCGCCTTGCAGCTGCACGCTCCCCCACGCTCGAACACCCTCGCGCGGGGGGACCCCCATCACCCCGCTCACCGGCACTCAGGAGGTACCGCCGATTTCCTGCGACTTGATCGGCCGGACAGGTCCTGGTCCTAGCCGTCAGCTCACGTCCGGACGGGGTGTCTTCGTGTCCGCGCCCCGACGCTCCGTATCGCTGGGCGCGATGCCGTCTCGCATTGCTTGACATGATGTCGTCTCGCATTGAAAGATGCCGTCATGCGAGTGGTAACGACACACGCCGGCCTGGGCCGGATCGAGGACGGGGCCATCGCCCTGTTGGACACGGCTTTTCCGCACGTCGGAGCGGTCCTCGAACAGGAGGGATCGCTGCTGTGCCTGGAGTCGTGCGCGGTGCGCCGACGGATCCCGCTCGACGAAGCCACGCTCGTGGCGCCGTTGGGCCGCCCCCGGGCGGTGTGGGGCGTCGGCCTGAACTACCTGTCGAAGGCGGCCCGGGCCGGCCGGGGACTGCCCGAGCAGCCGATCCTGTACCTGGCCGCGTCGTCCGGTGTCCTGGCGCCGGGCGCACAGGTGGTGATCCCGCCGGCCGTGACCGAACCCGACTACGAAGGGGAGATCGCGATCGTCGTCGGGCGCCCGCTGTACCAGGCGTCCGAGTCGCAGATCTGGCCCGCGATCGCCGGCATCACCGCCGCCAACGACATGACGGCGCGTGATGTCATGCGTGCCACCGCCACGCCCGCGCTCGCCAAGAGCTACCCGGGATTCACGCCGCTCGGCCCGTCGCTCTGCACTCCTGACGACCTCGCCGACCGCGACGCGATCCGCGTACGGAGCTGGGTCAACGGCGAACTCATGCAGGACGACACGAGCGCCGGGATGATCTTCCCGGTCGCCGATCTGCTCAGCCGGCTCTCGTGGTTCACCGCCCTCGAACCCGGCGACGTCGTCCTCACCGGAACCCCGGCCGGCACCGGCCAGGACCGCGGGCACTTTCTCGCCGACGGCGACGAGGTACGGGTCGAGGTGGACGGCGTGCTGCCCCTCGTCACCCGCGTCGTGCGTCCCTCGGACGCCTCACCGCACGACCACCGGCTGACCCAACCGGTCAGCTGACCGCCCCTCACACTGGAGCACACACCAATGCCCATCTCTTCCCCGTCGTCCTACGACCTCGTCCTGGCCGGCGGCACCGTCATCGATCCGGCGTCGGGCACCAACGCCCGGCTCGACGTGGCCGTCACCGGTGACCGCATCGCCGCGATCGGGGAAGGGCTGGCGGCGGGCGCGGCCCGCACGATCGACGTCACCGGTTCCACCGTGCTGCCGGGCCTCGTCGAGGGCCACACCCACATCTTCCAGTACGTCTCCGCCGTCGGCGCTCCCGCCGAAGAGGCCCACCTGCGCCGTGGCGTCGTCGCCGCGGCGGACGCCGGCACCGCGGGCGCCTCGACGTTCGCGGCCTTCCGCAAGCTGGTGGTCGAGGCGAACCCGCTGCGCATCGTCAACTTCCTCAACGTCTCGGTGCTCGGCCTGATCGACTTCCGGTTCGGCGAGCTGCTCAACCCCGACACCCTGGTCCCCGAGGACGCGCTCGCGACCGCCGAGGCCCACCCCGACATCGTGCGCGGCTTCAAGATCCGGCTGTCCGAGGACGTCGTCGGCGAGCACTGGGAGTCGCTGCTGAAGAAGTCGGTGGCGCTGGCCGAGCAGGCCCAGCTCCCGCTGATGGTGCACATCGGCGAGACCGAGGAGCCGGTACCCGTCGTCCTGGACTACCTGCGCCCCGGCGACATCGTCGCGCACTGCTACACCGGCAAGCCGAACGGCATCCTCGACGGCGACCAGGTGCACCCGGCGGTCATGGCGGCCCGTGAGCGCGGTGTGCTGTTCGACTCCGCCCACGGCAAGAGCAACCTCAGCTTCGAGGTGGCACGCAAGGCGATCGCTGACGGATTCCTGCCGGACATCCTCAGCTCCGACACCAGCGCCCGTAACTGGCGCGGCCCGGTGTTCGACCTGCTCACGAGCATCTCCAAGCTGGTCGCGCTCGGCGCGCCGCTGGAGGAGTGCATACGGCGGGCCACCGTCGCCCCCGCACAGCTGCTCGGCCTCGACACCGAGGGCTACGGGCGCCTGGCGGTCGGCGGGCGGGCCGACGTCACGGTCGTCGACTGGACCGACGAGGTCACCCTGCCCGACGCCTCGGGCAACACGATCGTCGCGCCGCGCCTGGAGCCGTCCGTCGTGCTGCACGCCGGTGCCGAGGTCGACATCGTGCCGTGGCGCGGTCTGCCGGCGGCATGAGACGCCGGCCCGCCCCGGGGAGGACCCGATGACCGCCGGTGACGTCCACCTGCTGCGGCGCCGGCTGCGCGCGGCCCTGACGGCGGGGCGACCCGCCGTCGGGACGTTCGTCAAACTGGCCTCGCCCGACGTGGTGGAACTGGCCGAGGCGGCCGGGTTCGCGTTCGTGGTCGTCGACCTCGAACACTCCACCCTCACCGAACAGAACGCCGTCGACCTGGTGCGGCACGCCCATGTGTGCGGCCTGCCGGCTCTCGTCCGGGTGCCCGAGGTGGACGCCCCCGCCGTCAACCGGCTGCTGGAGGCCGGGGCGGCGGGGATCCAGCTGTCCATGCTCACCTGCGTCGACCAGACCGAGGCACTCGTGGCCGCGACCCGGTTCGCGCCCGCCGGCCGCCGCTCGGTCAGCCTCGCCAACAGGGCCGCCCGGTTCGGCGCGCTCCCGTTGGCCGCCTTCCTGGGCGCCGAGCAGGACGACCCGCCGGTGCTGGTCGGCCAGATCGAGACGGCGCTGACCGATCCGCTGCCGGAGCTGCTCGCCCCCTTCGACGTGTGCTTCGTCGGCAGCACCGACCTCGCGGTCGACCTGGGCCTGCCGGCCGACCCCGCGGTGCTGCGCGCCGCGGTGGACCGCGTACGCGAGGCCGCCCGCTCGGCGGCGGTGGCGTTCGGCGGCTGGACGCCGACCCGGGACGCCGCGGCACACCTGGGCCTCGGTGACGCCGGCTACCTGATCGTCGGCTCGGACCTGCAACTGCTGGCGACCGCCCTGAGGACGGCCGCCGGAGAGGAGAACCAGTGACCACACGCAACGCCGCACTGTTCAGCACCGTCCTCAACTGGGACGAGCTGCCGGTGACCCAGGTGCGGCCGGGGGTACGCCGTCGGGTCTACGCGACGGACGAGATGATGATCTGCCACCACGAACTAGACGTCGGCATGACCCTCAACCCGCACCGGCACGAGGACTTCGACCAGCTGGTCCACATCGCCCAGGGCCGTGCGAACTACTACGTGGACGGTGTCGCCCACGACATGCGCGCGGGCTCGTTCCTGCTGGTCCCCCGGGGCAGCGAGCACTACGTGGAGCCGACGGAGGCCCCCTGCGTGAACATCGACTTCTTCGTCCCACCGCGCGCCGACCTGCTTCCCTGACGACCGGTGCCGGGACCGACGCGGCCCACCCACACCCGAGTCACCGCCGGGAGGCGTGTCACATGACCCATATCGTCGTGTTCGGAAGCACGAACATGGACCTCGTCGCGTACGTCGCGAAGGCCCCGCAGCGCGGAGAGACCGTCAACGGACGCGAGTTCCGTACGATCCCCGGCGGCAAGGGTGCCAACCAGGCGGTGGCCGCGGCCCGCGCCGGCGGCACGGTGTCGATGATCGGCGCGGTGGGCACCGACGACTTCGGCGCCCGGTTGCGGACCGCGCTCGACGAGTCGGGCGTGGGCACCGGCCTGCTGCGCACCGCGAAAGGCCCCTCCGGTACCGCGCACATCGTGGTCGACGACGAGGGCGGCAACGCGATCGTCGTCGTCCCCGGCGCCAACGGCACCGTCACCGCCCTCACCCCCGGCGACGAGGCTCTCATCGCCGGCGCGGACTGTCTGCTGCTCCAGCTGGAGGTTCCGCTGGAGGGCGTCCTGGCCGCCGCGCAGGCCGCGCGCCGGCACGGCGTACGCACCGTCCTGACCCCGGCGCCCGCCCAGCCCCTGCCCGCCGCTCTCCTCGCCGCCACCGACCTCCTCGTACCGAACGAGCACGAGGCCGCCGCGCTCACCGGCATCACCGACCCGTACAAGGCGGCCGACGCCCTGCTGGAGCGGGTGCCCGAGGTGGTGATCACGCTGGGCTCGGCGGGCAGTGTCCACGCCGCCCGGGGCGCCGGGAAGATCACCGTCCCAGCGCGGCAGGTGACCGCCGTGGACTCGACCGGCGCGGGTGACACGTTCGTGGGCGCCCTGTCCGTGGCGCTCGGCGAGGGCCGGCCGATGCCGGAGGCACTCGCCTGGGCCTCGGCCGCGGCGGCGCTCTCCGTGCAGCGGCCGGGCGCCTCGGCGGCCATGCCGTACCGCGCAGAGATCGACGAACTCGCCGCGCGGGCAGGCTGATCATGGCCCCGTCGACGACCAGCGCGGTCACCCTGGACATCGACGGAGAGAGATACGCACTGCGCGTCGACCACCGCACCACCGTGCTCGACGTCCTGCGTGAGCGTCTCGGTCTGACCGGCACCAAGAAGGGCTGCGACCAGGGGCAGCGCGGTGCCTGCACCGTTCTGCTCGACGGCCGCCGGGCCGTGGCCTGCCTCCAGCTCGCGGTGGCGGCCCGGGGCCGCGAGATCACCACCGTCGAAGGCCTCGCGGACGGCGACCGACTGCACCCGGTCCAGCAGGCGTTCCTCGATCTCGACGGCTTCCAGTGCGGCTACCGCGCACCCGGGCAGATTTGCTCGGCCGTCGCGGTGATCGAGGAGCACGCGGCGGGCCGGCCCAGCGCCGTCACCGGCGACGTCCGCCCCGAAGCCGGCCCGCCGCGTTCTCCGCGGTGGGCCGGCTGTCGCTCCGGTGAGTGGGTCAGCCCCCGTTGGGTTCGCTGTCCGAGGTGCCCAGTCGCTGGGACAGCGCGCGGGCGGTCTCCAACAGTGCCTGGGCCATCGGTGACTTGACGTCGTCGGGGACGGTCGCCGTCGTGCCGACGACAGCGAGGGTTCCGCTGATCTCGTCGCCCTCGAAGATCGGCGCCGCGATGGTGCGGACTCCGTTGACGGCGGGGGAGTTGACCGACAGCCCGTACAGCCGGATGGCTTCGAGCTCGTCGGTGAGTTCGGACGACTTGCGGACCGAGCGCGGCAGCGTCGGTACCTGGTCCGGGGGCAGGAACGTGAGGAAGATCCGTCCCTGCGCCGAGGAGGTGAGGTCGAGACGCGAACCGACCCGGACGCTGATGCGCACCATGTGGGCGGTGTTGTCCACCGAGCGCACCACGGTCGCCGACTCCCCGTCCCAGACGGACAGCACGATCGTCTCGTCGATGCGCCGGACGAGTTCCTCCATGTACGGCTCGGCGGCGGCGACGATCGGGAGGCCGGCCCGCGCGGCCGCGGCGAGGGTCAGCACCTGCGGGCCGAGGGAGTAGAGCGAGGTGCGCTCGTCGTACCGCAGCAGGTTCGCCGCTCGCAGCGCCTTCGTGTAGCGGTGCGCGGTCGCCTTGCTCGCCCCGAGGCGGGCGGTGATCTCGTTGAGACTCATGTGCGGCTTGCCGACCGTGAACGAGCCGAGGATCAGCGCCGCACGCTGCACCGTCTGGATGGTCGGCGCGGTGGTCTCGGGACCGCTTTGCTCGCCGGTGCCGGGCTGCGCCTTCGTGGCCATGAAATCTTGCTCCTGTCCCCTACTTAGTAAGCTGGTAAGACGTTGAGTGGAACGTCGTATCGGATAGCGTAACGGCGACGGCCGACTGAATGTGCGGGAAGTTCCGGGAAGAGGCACTCACGCATCGGAGGAGTGCCCCGGCGTGAGCGAGCGCGCCGGGTCGAGCAGGGCGGCGATGTGGTTGACGGCGAGGGCCGCCTCGCCGAAGCCGATCGAGATCAGGCTGACCTTGCCGTCGTGGTCGGAGATGTCGCCGGCCGCGAAAACGCGCTCCCGGCTGGAGCGCATCGTGCGGTCGACGAGGATGCGCCGGCGTCGCAGCTCCAGTCCCCACTGCTCGATCGGCCCGAGATCGGCGATGAAGCCGAGCGCGGCGACGACGGACTGGGCGGGCAGGCTGATCCGGTCGCCGTCCGGGCTCGCGACCACGACCTCGGACACCGCCCCGTCGGCCGACCCGTCGCCGGAGATCTTCTCGACCTCGTAGGGCGTCAGGACCCGCACGGAGGACGCGTGCACCTGCTCGACGGTGCGTTCGTGGGCCCGGAACCGCGCACGCCGGTGCACCAGCGTCACCGACGAGGCGATCGGCTCCAGCGACAGCGCCCAGTCCAGCGCGGAGTCCCCGCCGCCGACCACCACGACGTCCTGACCGGCGAGTTCGTCCAGCCGTGGCACGAAGTACCGCAGTCCCCGGCCCAGGTAGTCGGAGCCCACCGGAAGCTCGCGGGGGACGAAGTTGCCGATCCCGCCGCAGACGAGCACCGCCCCCGCGGTGATCCGCGCGCCGGCGTCGGTGGTGGCGACGATGCCCTCGCCCGCGTCGTCGAGACGGGTGACCCCGTGCCCGAGCAGGTAGGCCGGGTTCCACCGACCGGCCTGCTCGGCCAGCCGGTCCACCAGGTCCTGGCCGCGGACGGCGGGGAAGCCGGCCACGTCGTAGACGAGCTTCTCGGGGTACAGCGCGGCGATCTGGCCGCCCACCTCGGGCAGCGCGTCGGCGATCGCGACGCTCAGGCCGCGGAAACCGGCGTAGTACGCGCCGTACAGCCCTGTCGGGCCGGCGCCGATGACGAGCAGATCGACGGAGATTTCGGAGCCGTCGCCCGTGGCGGTCGGGAGGCCGCTCACGCTCCCACCTCGGGGTGGTCGTGGCCGACCCGGCCGACCTTGCGCGCGCCGCCGGGCGACCCGAGCGGCTCGGCTCCGGCGATTCCGAGGGTGAAGAACTCGGTGTTGATGCGCTCGGCCTGCTGGGACTGGGCCGGCAGGTCCTCGTGGTGGAAGATCGAGATCTGCGGGCAGACGGGTTCGCAGCGCCCGCACTCGACGCATTCGTCGGGCTGGATGTAGAGCATCCGGTCGCCCTCGTAGATGCAGTCGGCCGGGCACTCCTCCATGCAGGACTTGTCCATGACGTCGAGACATGCCTGAGTGATGACGTACGGCACGGGCTTCTTGCCCTTCACACGGTCGCACAGTATGCGAGATGGCGTCTTCTAATGCGGAACGTGGAATGGATGATGACGGTGTAGGCCCAGGGTGTCAACCATCAGGTGATTGCTTGACAGTGTCGCGTGTGCTAGGCGAAGCTGGTGCGACATACGAGATGGCGTCTCACAGCACGCCGCTCGGGTCGGGACTTGTGAGAGGCAAACGCCGTAATGGGAAGCAACCCCCGGACCGTCCCAGAACCGATGATCGTCGAGGACTGGGACCTGCTCACCTTCCGGGTCAACCGCGAGGCCTACCGCAGCGCGGAGATCTTCACCCGGGAACGCGGCTGGGTGTGGACACACACCTGGCTCTACCTCGGCCACGAGACCGAGATCCCCAACCCCAACGACTTCAAGGTCCGCACCCTCGGGGGCCGACCGCTCATCTTCTGCCGGGACACCGCCGGCGAGGTGCACGCCTTCCTGAACTCCTGCCCCCACCGCGGCACCGTGCTGTGCCGCGAGAGCGAGGGCTCGGCCAGGCTGTTCCAGTGCTTCTACCACGCCTGGACATTCCGCAACAACGGTGACCTCGCCGCGATCCCCGACGCCGACGCGTACGAGTCGACCGACGAGTTCAAGGCGTCCATGGGTCTGCGCGGCGTACCGCGCCTGGAGATCCACGAGGGATTCGTCTTCGTCGCCTTCGACCCGGACGTCCCGCCGCTGCTCGAACACCTCGGCGATGCCGCCGACTACATGACGATGATCGAACAGCAGCACGTCGGCGGCATGACCACCCTGCCCGGCACCCAGAAGTACAGCGTGCGCGGCAACTGGAAACTCGCCGTCGAGAACGCGATGGACGGATACCACTTCGCCCCGACCCACAACACGTTCGTGGGCTACCTGCGCGAGAGCGGCTACGCCGTCACCGACGACAACCAGTACGCCTACAACCTCGGCAACGGCCACGGACTGCTGGTCCTCACCGGGCACGGCGGCCGGATCAGCATGGAATGGGAACCGCGCTTCGGCGAGGACGAGCGGGTGCGCACCGAGGCCCACCGAGCCGAGATGACACAGCGGCTGGGGGAGAAGCGGGCGCACCACGTGGCCGACGAGAGCCACATCCTGTTCGTGTTCCCCAACCTGCTGCTGTTCGACATCGAGGGCCTGTCGATCCGGCAACTGGAACCGGTGGCGCCCGACCAGACCGACGTACGCGCCTGGCAGCTGGTGCCCCGCAACGAGGACCCGGACACCCGCGCCCTGCGCATGAAGACGGTCGTCAGCTTCGTCGGCCCGGGCGGGCTCGCCACGCCGGACGACATCGAGGCGTACGAGGCGGTCCAGCGCGGCATCCAGGCCACGGCCGACATCGCCGCGCCCGAGCTCGACTACAGCGACATGTCGCGCGGCATGGCCGACGAGGTCAAGGGCGTACAGGGCAGGTCGACCGACGAAGGCGCGATGCGGGGCTTCTGGCGGCACTGGATCGAAGCCGTCGGGCTCGAGAACGACCTCAAGGTCCACGGCCGGCGTCCGGAGTCCTTCCTCGCGGGAAGGGACGTGCGATGAGCGCGATCACCAACACCCACTCCGTGCAGTGCGGGGGACGCACCATCACCCGGCCCGAGGTGGAGGACTTCCTCTACGCGGAGGCGGACATCCTCGATCACTGGAACTATGACGGCTGGCTGGCCCTCTTCGAGCCCGGCGCCCGTTACGAGATCCCGACCACCGACTACCGCCCCGGCTGGTCGCCGCACGAGACCGGATCGTTCGTCGACGACGACTGGGACCTGCTCCTCGCCCGCGTCAAGCGGATGAAGTCCCGCAAGGCGCACGCCGAGAACCCCCACTCGCGCACCCACCGGCTGGTGTCCAACGTGCGGCTGTCCGAGCACACCGAGGATTCGTTCCGGGTGGCCGCCTCCTTCGTCGTGCACCGCGCCCGCGACGGACACTTCGACGCCTACGTCGGCTGGTACGAGCACGTACTGGTGCCGGCCGAGGACGGACTGCGTTTCCGGCTGCGGCGCTCGATCCTCGGCCACGAGTCGCTGGCGGCAGGCGCCCGGCTCAGCTTCATCCTCTAGCCGGCGACGGACGGTGACCCGATGATCCGACACACCCTGTCCTTCCGTTTCGACGACGGAGTCGACCAGGCCACGCGGGAGTCCGTGCTGGCCGAGCTGCGCACCTTCCCGGACCGATACCCGGACATGCGCGGCTTCGTCCTCGGCGAGAACATCAGCACCCGCGACCAGACCTTCACCCACACCATGGCCGTCGACTTCGACAGCCGCGACGACCTGCTCGCCTATCTCGGCAGCGAGTCCCACGAGAACTTCGTGCACACACGCTGGCGACCGGTCATCGACCGGCAGGCCATCACCTCGTTCGAGTTCGCCGAGCGTGCCGCGCTCGCCAAGGGAAGGACATCGCCGGTGAGCACCCGCCCGCACGCCCCGTACGGCATGGAGTACGCCCGGATCGAGGTTCCGGACATGCAGGCCACGATCGACTTCCTCGAATACCACGTCGGGCTCCAGCTGGAGCAGCGTACGGACGACTACGCCTACCTGCGCGCCGACATCGAGCACCACGCGATCGAGCTGATCAACGCGCCCGAGCGGACCGACGGATGGACGACCGCCGTCGGCTACAGCGTGGCGAGCGAGGAGGTCCTCGACCAGCTGCACAAGAGCGTCCTCGACGCCGGCCTGGAGGTCCTTCAGCTGCAGGAGCGGCAGCAGGCGCTGTGCGACAACGGCTTCGCCGTGAAGGACCCGAACGGTCTCATCATCGAGCTGTTCACCGAGTTCCAGGAGTACGCCGAGCCGCCGCACATCGAGATCCGGCCCCTCGACCTGGTGCACCCCTTCATCGCCACCGCGAAGTACGAGGAGTCGCTCGACTTCTACCAGAACGTCCTGAAGTTCGTGCCCTCGGACTACGTCGTCGGCTCGACCACGTTCCTGCGCGGCGAGGACCGCTACCACCACAGCCTCGCGATCCAGAACAACAAGGAGCACTTCACCGCGCACCTGTGCTTCGCGATGAAGAGCCTCGACCACGTCATGCGGATGCGCGCCCGCGCGCTGTACAAGGGCGCGCCGATCGCCTCCGACATCGTCAACCACTCGGCGTCCACGTCGATCGCGTTCTACCTGCACGACACGCGCTTCGGCCCGCGGTTCGAACTGTGCGACCGGCACCGGGTGTTCACGCCGGAGGAGCACGAGACGCACCGGGCCCGCAGGATGCCGGCCGACCCGCGCAACATCGACGTGTGGCGTCCGGCGTCCGACGACTGGGGACGTTTTTGAGACAGGAGCTGCTCGACGTCCTGCACCTGCTCGACGCGACGCCCGCTCCACGCGGCGCGGAGCGGACGGCGGCCCACCGGCTGCGCACCTGGTGCGCCGACCGGTGGCCGCACGTCGAGTGGGAGGTGGTGGAGCACGGCCCTGCCGGCGGCAGCCTGATCGCCGCGCACGGAGCCGGGCCGCTGCTGTACTCCCACCTCGACACGTCGCTGGACGACGGCGGGGCGCACACCCCGCTCGTCACCGGCGACGCCACGCCCGTCGCTCCGCTCCGCGTGGACGGCGACCTGGTGACCGGCTTCGGCCTCGGAGTCGCCCGCGCGCCGATGGCGGCCGCGCTGGTCGCGTTCGCCGAGGCGGGTGGCGGACGGCTCCTCCTCGCCGGCTCCGGTACCCACCGCCGCACCGGCGGGACCACCGGCCTGGAGGCCTACGCCGACGCGTATCAGCTGCCGCGGTCGGCGATCGTCGCGAAGTGCGGCCCGCCCACGCTGCTGTGGCACGAGCCGGGCGCGCTCTACCTGAGCGTCCGGGTGACGGGTCGCTCCGGGGCCGCGATGATGGCGGAGTCGGCCACACCGCCCGGGGGAGTGGTCGCCGGGGCCGGCGTCGTCCTGGACGAGCTGGCCCGCTGGCGCACGGACTACCTGGCCGCCGACCCGCGCGAGGGGCAGACCGGCCGGGCGTGCGGAATCGGCGCGATCAGCGGGGGATGGCCGGACAAGCCGGACCTGCTGCCGGCCCAGCTGCGGATCGAGCTCTACGTCGTCGCAGGCGACCGGGTCGAACCGACGGCGCTGGCGGCCGACCTGGCCGACCGGCTGCGGGCCCGGTGTGCGCGGTCGGTGCTGCGCGACTGCGCGGTCGAGGTGGAGGCCGAGCCGGTCGCGGCAGCCGCTGCCACACCGGCCGACGCCCCGGTGGTGACGGCCGCGCGGGCGGCCTGGCTCGACGAGTTCGGTGCGCAGCCGCCGCCGATCACCGGCTGGACGGGATCCACCGACGGCGTCGAACTGCGCGCCCGCGGCGTCGAGACCGTACGCCTCGGCCCTCAGACGAAGCCGGCCGCCGGCGACCCCCGCCGCGACGCCCTGTCGCTGGAGCAGCTGACCGCCTACGCGCGCATCTACCGCCGACTGCTGACCGAAGTGCCGGCGTAGCGCCGCGGCCCCCGGCACGGACCGGACCGGACTTTCACCTCACTCAGCGAACAACCAACTGAGAACAACCAATCAGCGCAGGGCGCTTCGCCCTGCAGAAAAGTGGGCGGGCGGATGGACAAGGTGGTCGCTTCCGCGGCCGAGGCGGTGGCGGACGTCCCGGACGGGGCGTCCCTCGCCGTCGGCGGCTTCGGGCTCAGCGGAATTCCGGGGGTCCTGATCCAGGCCCTCCACGACGCCGGCGTCACGGGACTCGACGTCGTCTCCAACAACTGCGGGGCGGGCGAATCCGGCCTCGCCGTGCTGCTCACCTCGGGCCGGATAGCCCGGGTCACCGGCAGCTACATCGGCGGCAACAAGGAGTTCGCCCGCCAGTACCTGGGCGGCGAGATCGAGCTGGAGCTGATCCCGCAGGGCACCCTCGCCGAACGGCTGCGGGCCGGGGGCTGCGGCATCCCGGCGTTCTACACCCCGGCGGGGGTCGGCACCCAGGTCGCCGACGGCGGGCTGCCCTGGCGCTACGACGGCGGGGGCGGCGTCGCCGTCGCCTCACCGGCCAAGGAGGTCCGCGACTTCGCCGGCGCCGCATACGTCCTGGAACACGGCATCACCACCGACTTCGCCCTGGTGCGGGCGGCGAAGGGCGACCGGCACGGCAACCTCGTGTTCAACAAGTCCGCCCGCAACTTCAACCCCCTCGCCGCCATGGCGGGCCGTATCACCATCGCCGAGGTGGAGGAGCTCGTCGAACCGGGCGCCATCGACCCCGACCAGGTCCATCTGCCGGGCATCTTCGTCCAGCGGGTGGTGGCCCTCAGCCCCGAGCAGGCCGTCGACAAGCAGATCGAGAACCTCACGGTGACCCAGAGGGAGGTGCGGGTCTGATGGCCTGGACACGCGACGAGATGGCCGCCCGCGCGGCCCGTGAACTGCGCGACGGCGAGTACGTCAACCTGGGCATCGGGCTGCCGACGCTGATCCCCAACCACCTGCCCGAGGGTGTCCACGTCGTGCTGGAGTCGGAGAACGGCATCCTCGGCACCGGCCGTTTCCCGTACGAGGACGAGGTCGACCCGGACCTGATCAACGCGGGCAAGGAGACCGTCACCGTCCTGCCGGGCGCGGCCTTCTTCGACTCCGCCCTGTCGTTCGGCATGATCCGCGGCGGCCACATCGACGCGGCCGTGCTCGGCGCCATGCAGGTCTCCGAACGGGGCGACCTCGCCAACTGGGCGATCCCCGGCAAGATGGTGACCGGTATCGGCGGAGCCATGGACCTCGTGCACGGTGCCCGCCGAGTGATCGTCACCATGACCCACACCGCCAAGGACGGCACCCCGAAGATCGTGCGGGAATGCGACCTGCCGCTCACCGGCAGGGGCTGCGTGGAGCGGATCATCACCGACCTCGGCGTCCTCGACGTCACCGACGACGGCCTTCTCCTCGTCGAGACCGCCCCCGGCGTCACCACCGAGGAGATCACCGCGAAGACGGCGGCGAACCTGCTGATCCCTTACGGCGCCCGCTCGTAGCGGGCCCTCCGTGGCACGTACGACGTGGCAGCCCGCCCGTACTGCCTGCCGGTCATCCTCCCCGGCGCGACCGTCGACCGGCGGCGCGCGTCGGTGCGGGCGCCGACCGGCACGGCGCCGACCACCTGGAAGCACGGCCTGTACGACGCCGAGGTCATTGGCGTCGACGGCGTCGATCACACCCGGTACGAGCAGTCGTCCGCGACAACACCCCGCTATCCCCGTGCTTGGAGATCACCGGCCCGTCGGCAGTGAGCCGACGGGCCGCTCGACGTGCTCGACGCGGCTGAGTGGGTGCGCTCGTGGACTTCCTGGCTGACGGCAGACGACCGCCGCAGTCACAGGGAACCTGTGACTGCGGCGGTCGGGATTTCTCCAGGGCGGCACCCGACGGTCAGCGGCGCTGGTCGAGCGACCGGTGTCCGAGGGGCGCGGCCTCACCGAGAGGCCGAGGCCTCACACGCCCCAGTCGTCATTGACGGTGACGGCGTCGGCGATGCGGAACCGGCCGCCGGGGACCAGCGGTGTGGCGGGCTCGCCCATCACGACGACGTGCTTGCCGAACTGGGGCGCCAGCGGCCGGCCGACGTCGCGCTTGAGCCACAGACGCAGCAGGTGCCGGCGGCGCTCCGGTTCCGGGTGGTCGAGGTAGCTGGTGCGCGAGTGCAGTGCGGCGTAGTTGAGCAGCCACTGCACGTCCCCCGGCTGGAAGTCCATGTCGATCGGCAGGCCGGATTCCTGCGAGATCTCGTCGAAGAGGTTGATGGCCGCAACCTGGTCGGGCGTCAGCTGGGGGACACCGGGGTACTCCTGGGCGCTGAAGATCATCGAGTTGCCCGCGTAGGTGCTGAAGACGCCGTCGACGTGGCTGATGATCGGCGAGGTGTACGTGAGTTCCGGGGAGTCGGGGTCCTGACGCCGCCAGTCCCAGTGGTAGGTGTCGAAGAGCCGTGCGGCGAGGTCCGGCCGGCGGCGCAGCATCTCGTTGTAGATCGTGGTGCCGCTGACCAGGCTGGAGGCTCCGCCCTCCCTGGCGCCGCGCAGGCACATGAGGGCGACGACGTCGGAACTGTCCGAGTGGAACGGCAGCCGGTCGCGTACGCGGGAGGGCAGCGCGCCTTCGTCGGACAGCGTCATGTTCGACGTGGCGATCACGTGGTCGAGCAGGTCGCCGCGCTGGTTCTGCCCGATCGGCTGGCCCAGGTGCAGGCCCATGACGAAGAAGACGGCCGCGGCCACGGCGTCGCCGTACTCCTCGGTGCGCAGGCCACGCACCAGGATGAAGCCCCGGCCGGCGTCCATCTGGCGGGCGCACTCGTCGTTGAGGGCGCGACAGGCGTCCAAGGGGTAGTCGGCGGCGGTGACCGTGCGCAGGTCGGGGTCGTCGGCGACGAAGCGCCGTCCCAGGTCTTCCAACTCGGTGCGCTCGGCGTCGCTGAGTACGTAGATCCATGCGGTGGACTTCGACAGCTCGTCGCCGCGCCAGGCGGACGGCCCGGAGATCGGCTGAACGCCAGCAGTGGTGGTCACGATGATGCACTCCTCGAAAACGTGATGGGGAAGTCCCGTCGGCGAAGACACGACGGACGACGGACGACGAACGTCGACGGACGACGCACGTTCGGTGTGGCGGGGGCTCGTCGCGCGGCGACGAACCGCGCTCAGAACGGAGTCTGAGGCTCGCCGACAGCCGTGCCGGGGCGCAGTCCCTCCCGGGGAGGGAAGAAGCTGAGCGGCTCGTCGTAGGTCCGACGGCCGGCGCACGACACGAGCAGGACGCCGATCAGAGCGACTGGCCTCATGCGGGTCCCGTCCTTTCGAGAAGTGCCTCAACCATAGGAGACGTCTGGGTTGTGGTCAATGTGCGAGACGCCGTCTCGTGATGCATTACGGCGAATGGATTCGACGTCGGTCACGGCGGACTGCCGTCGTTGGTTCGGCGTCGCAGTGACAACGCCGCCGGAAGGAGGGCCGAGGCCACAGCCAGTGCCGCGCAGGCCGCTGTCGTCGTGGCGAGTGCCGGCCACGGGAGTGCGAGCGATGTCCGTACGGACAGGACGCGGAGCGCGCTCCACATGCCCAGCAGGTTCAGCGCGGCGACCAGCAGGCCGAGGATCGCACCCACCGACACCACCAGCAGAGCCTCCGCACCGACCGCTCCCAGCACCTGTCGGCGGGTGGCGCCGGCCAGGCGCAGTGCGGCCAGATCGCGGGCTCGGTCGGAGGTTGCCATGGCCATGGTGTTGGCGAGGGAGATGCCCGTGTAGGCGAGGGCGATGCCGAGTACCAGGAGGAGGCCGATGCGGGGTGTGGGGGTGGGCGGGTGACTCGCCTTTGTCGGGTGGGGGTTGGTGGTTATGCGCGCGCCCGTGTCTGCGATGGCCTTGCGCAGGGTCGCCGTCGTCGCGGGTGCGTTCGCTTGGGGGGCCAGATTCACGTCCAGTCGGTCGGGCTGGGCCTCCGGTGCGTTGGCCGGGGTGACGTACGCACCGTTGTCGCCCGTGCCTGTGGCCAGTGTCGCGGCGATGCGCAGCGACCGCTTCGTGCCGTCGCCCAGCCACACCGTCACCTTCTCGCCCACCGTGTGCCGTTCCCACTCGTCGTTGACGATGATCGAGTCGTCGTCGAGGTCGGTCACCCGGCCCGATGTCACCGGCAGGTCGGTCGTCGCCGCGAGTGGTGCCGGATCGGCCACGCGGGCCTCGGACTTGATGAGCGCCACGCCCTCCTCCAGGACGTACACAGCGGTCGGCGCGGTCGCGGAGACCTCGGCCACGCCCGGCAACGTGCGCAGACGTGCCGCCAGTTGTGCGTCGAAGGCTGCGCCCGGCGGTGCGGTGACGACGAGATCGGCTGTCGTCGCATGGCGTCGTTCGGTCGCCCTCGCCTCGGCGAGGATCGCGGTGGCGCCCAGAAGTGAGCCCGTGAGGGCCACGGTGACCAGGACGGGGGCCGCGATCGCGGCGGTGCGGCGGACGTTCGCTGTGGCGTTCTCGCGGGCCAGCAGCATGATGACGCCCGGGAGTTGGGCCAGCGGCCGGGTGAGGAGGCGAAGCAGGGGGCGTACGAGGACCGGTGCGAGGAGCGCGGTCGCGGTGATCAGGAGCAGGGGGCGGCTCGTGTACGTCTTGCGGTGCAGCAGATCGCCCGGATCGGTGAGCAGGGAGACGGCGAGGGTCAGTACGGCGCCAAGGAGGAGGGCCGCGCCGATCAGGAGACGTGTGCGGGGCACGGGGAGGGTGTTCGGCGCGGCCTCTCGCAGCGCCTCCACCGGGGCTGTGCGGCCGGCGCGCCAGGACGCGGTAGCCACGCCGCACAGGGAGACCAACAGGCCTGTCCAGAAGGCCAGATGATACGGCCACACGTGATCGCCGAGCACGAACCAGCGCGGTGCGACACCACTCTCGACCGTCCACTCGACGAGCCGCGGTCCGCCGTACGCGCCGAGTGCGCAGCCCGTCGCCGAGGCGAGGACGCCGACCGTCAGGGCCTCCGCGAGGACCATGCGGCGGAGTTGCCCCGGGGTCGCACCGGCGGTGCGCAGCAGGCCGAACTCCCGTTGCCGCTGGGCCACTGTGAACGCGAACGTCGACGCCACGACGAACACCGACACGAAGCCGGTGACCCCGCCCGCCGTGCCGAACAGGGCGTTCAGCGCGACGAGCGCCTCCTCGTCCCGGTCGGGATCCGTGTCCGCGAGGCGCCGGGCGTCGCCGGTCAGGACGGTGACGCCGTCGGCACCGCGCACCGCCTCCCGTACGGCCGACTCGTTCGCTTCCACCACCAACTGGGCGCTGTGCGGGGCCAGTTCGGCGGCCCGGGCGTCTGTGAAGAACATGGCGTTCTCGAAGCCCAGGGGGTGCAGCCTGCCGACGATCCGTACCGTGCCGTGGGTGGTGGCGACGCGGTCGCCGAGGTCGGCCCGGTCGCCGGTCACGACAGCCTCCCCGGGGGCTCTGGGGGGCCGGCCTTCGGAGAGTCGGTACGGGGCGAAGGCTGCGGTCGACCAGGGGTGGGCCAGCAGGTCGGCGGGGACGCCCGTCCGGGTCCGTACGGTGAATGTTCTGTCCTCCACGACCCGTCCCAGGGTGCGCAGTCGGTCGACGACCTCCGGTGGTACGGGGCGTGGGTGGGCCAGTTGCTGTGTTTCGGGGCCGTTCGGGGTCTGTACGCGGAGGGTGTCCGCGCCTCGTACGACCAGGGGTGCGGCGGCGAAGCGTTCGGGGGCGCGGGTGGGGGCGTCCAGGGTGGCGGCCAGGGCCAGGCCCATGACGGTGAGCAGGGCGACGCCGAGGGAGAGGGCCACGAAGCTGCCGGTGAAGGTGGTCCAGCGGGCGCGCAGAGTGGTCGTCGTCAGCACGGGGCGGCCTCCGGACGGGTCGCCTGCGCGGCCTCCAGGGTGGTGATGCGGGCCGCTGTGGCCTCCGCTGACGGGGCCGCCAGCTCGTCGTGCACGCGGCCGTCGACGAGGAAGACCACACGGTCCGCGTACGCCGCCGCCACCGGGTCGTGGGTGACCATGACGACCGTCCGGCTGTCGTCGTCGACCATGGCGCGCAGCAACCGGAGCACCTCGCGGCTCGTCCGCGAATCCAGGGCGCCGGTCGGCTCGTCGGCGAACAGGACCTCCGGGCGGGTGATCAACGCGCGGGCCAGGGCGACTCGTTGCTGCTGGCCGCCGGAGAGTTCGGAAGGGCGATGGCGGGCCCGGTCGGTGAGGCCGACCTGCGTCAGCGCCTTCCGTACCTCCGACCTGGCGGGGCGGCGGCCGGCCAGGCGGAGGGGGAGCGCCACGTTCTGCTCGGCGGTCAGGGACGGGAGCAGGTTGAACGCCTGGAAGACGAAACCGACGCGGTCGCGGCGCAACAGGGTCAACCTGCGTTCGCTCAGGCCGGTCAGCTCGGTGCCACCGATGGTGACCGAACCGGACGTCGGCCGGTCCAGGCCCGCCGCGCACTGCAACAGGGTCGACTTGCCCGAGCCGGACGGACCCATGACGGCGGTGAAGGTGCCTCGGGGAAAGGCGAGGGTGACCGAGTCGAGGGCGGTCACCGCGGCCCCTTCGGCTTGTCCGGTGCCGAACTTCCTGGTGACGGAGCGCAGTTGGATCGCGGCGGTGTTCATGAGATCAAGGCAACCGTGCGCTGGGCGGTCAAGCAGTGCGGCAGGGGCGAGACTTGGGGTAGGGCCAGGCATACCGTCGATTCGCCCACAGGGCCGATGGCCCCGCCGGACGGCCGCCTCCTACGGTGATCCCCATGCACCCAAGAAACGTGTGGCAGGCCATGACCCGGGCGGGATTCCTGCTGTCGTGGTGGCCCTGGCGGTCGGTCGCCTACCTCGTCAGCGGTGCCGTGTTCGGTTCTTTCGTGCTGGTGTCGGTCGTGCTCGTGGCGGTGGTCGGTGGGATTCTCGCCGTCGTGCTCGTGGGCCTGCCGCTGCTGGTCGCCCTGGCCCTGGCCGGGCTTCCCGTGGCCCGGGTCGAACGGCTGAGGCTGCGGCTGGTCGACCCGGACCCGGTGCCCGACCCGCATCGGGAGCCGTCCGCGCCCGGACTGTGGCCCTGGCTGACGACACGGCTGCGGGAACGGGCGACCTGGCGGGAGTTCGGGTACACGCTGCTGTACGCGGGCCTGCTGTGGCCCGTGGACGCCCTCCTCCTCGCCGTCGCGCTGTTCCTCCCGGCGTCCATGGTGGCAACTCCGGTGCTGATGGCCACCGTTGGCGACGGGGAGGAGGCCAAGGTGCTCAAGCAGTGGACCGTCACCGACTGGCCGACCGCCTTCGGCTGCTCGGTCGCAGGGCTGGTTCTGCTCGCCCTGGGCGCCTATGTACTCGGGGTCGCCGCCGGTGCGCGGGCCGGACTGACGCGCCTCCTGATCGCTGTCAAGGACGTCGAGTTGGGGGAGCGGGTCGTCGAACTCGCCCGGTCCCGCGTCCGGTTGGTGGACGCCTTCGAAGCGGAGCGCCGGCGTATCGAACGCGATCTGCACGACGGCGCCCAACAACGCCTGGTCGCCCTGTCGGTGACGCTCGGGCTGGCCGGGCTCGACGCTCCGCCGGGGCCGCTCGCCGAGCAACTGGCCAAAGCTCAGGGGGAGGTGGGAAAGGCGCTGGCGGAACTGCGGGAGCTGATCCACGGGATTCATCCCCAGGTCCTCGCGGACTACGGGCTCCAGGCCGCGGTGACCGACGCGGCCGACCGTACGGCGGTGCCCGTCGACGTCACCTTCGATGTGCCCGGGCGCCTTCCCCGGGCCGTGGAATCCGCCGCGTACTTCGTGGTCTGCGAGGCGCTCGCCAACGTCGACCGGCACAGCGGCGCGCACCGGGCCGAGGTCGGCGGCGGACACCGTGACGGACGGCTGTACCTCGATGTGCGCGACGACGGGCGGGGCGGGGCGGACGCCGGGCGCGGCAGCGGGCTCACCGGACTCGCGGACCGGGTGTCAGTGCTCGATGGCAGACTTTCCCTGTCCAGCCCGCCGGGTGGACCGACGTTGCTGCGGGTGGAGATCCCTTGCGAGACGGACGACCAGACGGACGAGTCGGACACGGCACGCTCCGCATAGTCCTGGCCGAGGACAGCGTCCTGCTGCGCGAGGGACTGACCGCCCTGCTCACCCGCGTCGGCCACGAGGTCGTCGCGGCCGTCGGGGACGCGGAGGCGCTGCTCACGTCGGTCGCCGAGCAGGAACCGGACATCGTGCTGACGGACGTACGCATGCCGCCCGACTTCCAGGACGAGGGGCTGCACGCGGCGGTGAAACTGCGCGAGACACGCCCGGCGCTGCCCGTCCTGGTCCTCAGCCAGTACGTCCAGCGGGCCTACGCGGCCGAACTGCTCGACTCCGGCGACGGCACGGGCGTCGGTTATCTGCTCAAGGACCGGGTCGGGCAGGTCGCGGAGTTCGTCGAGGCGCTCCAACGGGTCGCGGCCGGGGGCACGGTCGTCGACCCCGAAGTCGTACGACAGCTGCTGCGTCGGTGCCGCGACCCGCTGGAGCGGCTGACCCCGCGTGAGCGCGAGGTGCTGGCGCTGATGGCGGAGGGCCGGTCCAACGGCTCGATAGCCCGCGAGCTGGTGGTCTCCGAGGCGGCTGTCGGCAAGCACATCGGGGGCATCCTCACCAAGCTCGACCTGCCCCCGGCGGACGAGACGCACCGCAGAGTCCTGGCGGTGCTGGCGTTCCTGAGGGCGTGAGCAGACTCCGTACGAGAGGACGAAAGTGCGAGAGTGCGAGAGTGCGAGAGTGCGAGCTACGAGAGTCTCCTCAGGGACTGTCGGTCAGACTCTTGGCGAAGCACTGGCTCGCCTCGTGGTGGCGGTAGTAGCCGAACTTCGCGCTGGGTTCGTAGCCGCTGGAGGTGTAGAGGGCGATGGCCTCCGGCTGTCGGTCGCCGGTCTCCAGGACCATGCGGGTGCGGCCCGCGGCGCGGGCGTCGTCCTCCAGGGCGGCGAGTATGCGGCGGGCCAGCCCGAGTCCGCGCGCCTGGGCGACGACGTACATCCGCTTCAGCTCGGCGTCCCCGTCCTGGTAGCCCTCGTCGTTGGTCTCCTGTCGGCGCCAGCCGCCGGTGGCCACGGGACGGTCCTGCTCGTCGTACGCGATCAGGTACAGCCCCGACGGCGGGTCGAACATCGCCGGGTCGAGGTGGGTGAGGTCGCCTTCGTCGTCGTAGCGGGCGGCGTACTCGGCCTGGACCTGGTCGTTGAGCTTGACGGCGTCGGGGTGGTCGAAGGAGACCCGGCGAATATCCATGTCAAGCACCGTACATCTATGCATCGTGCTGTCGCCATGTGTTTTCGGTCTCCAGGTATCGTGCCCGCGTGCTGACAGTGACCTCTGTGAATGTGAATGGACTGCGCGCCGCCGCGAAGAAGGGCTTCGTGGAGTGGCTCGCCGGGACCTCCGCGGATGTGGTGTGCCTCCAGGAGGTGCGCGCCGAGCCGCAGCAGCTGCCGGAGGAGGTCCGCGCGCCCGAGGGCTGGCATGTCGTGCACGCGCCCGCCGCCGCCAAGGGGCGCGCCGGCGTCTCCCTCTACACCCGCCGCGAGCCCGACCGCGTCCAGGTCGGCTTCGGTTCGGCGGAGTTCGACGGCAGCGGGCGCTACGTCGAGGCCGACCTGCCCGGCGTCACCGTGGCATCCCTCTACCTGCCCTCGGGCGAGGTCGGCACCGTGCGGCAGGACGAGAAGATCCGCTTCATGGACGAGTTTCTCGCCTACCTGAAGGGCCTGCGGGAGCGGGCCGCCGCCGACGGCCGCGAGGTCGTCGTCTGCGGCGACTGGAACATCGCCCACCAGCCCGCCGACCTCAAGAACTGGCGCGCCAACCAGAAGAGCTCCGGGTTCCTGCCGGAGGAACGGGAGTGGCTCGGCCGGGTTCTCGACGCGGCGGAGGGCGGGTACGTGGATGTGGTGCGGGCGCTGCATCCGGAGGTCGAGGGGCCGTACTCGTGGTGGTCGTACCGGGGGCGGGCCTTTGACAGCGATTCAGGTTGGCGCATCGACTACGAGATCTCGACGCCCGGGCTCGCCGTCAAGGCGGTCAAGGGGTACGTCGAGCGCGCGGCGACACACGCGGAGCGCTGGTCGGACCACGCGCCCGTCACGGTCGTGTACGACCTCTGAGTCGCGTGACCTGCTGTGATGTCTACGGCTCCTGACGCATCCGGCGGTCCAGTGCCAGTGAGAGCTCCGACTCCACCACGCGTCGCGCCAGTGGGCGCAGGTGGGCGGGGTCCGTGGTCGGGGCGTGGGTGAGGAGCATGTCCGTGAAGATCTCGGCCAGGGCGTCGGCGTGGGCGCGTACCTGTTTGCCCGCCGCCAGGACGGCCGACAGTGGGATGCCCGCCTGGACCAGGGTCGACGACGCCTCCAGGAGGCTGCGGCTGATGTGGACGATCTGCTCGCCGTCGGTGCCCAGGTAGCCGAGGTCCATCGAGGCCGCGAGGTTCTCGGGGGTGGCCTCGGGGCCGAAGCGGTCGGCGAGGTCCTCGGGGGTGAGGCGGACCGGGGTCTCCTCGGTGGGGGCGCCGAGGCCCAGCAGGTCGGCGACGTCACGGCCGTGGTCGAAGGCCTCGGCGAGTTCCGCGATGCCGTTGAGGGTGTGGCCGCGTTCGAGCAGCGCCGAGATCGTGCGCAGACGGGCCAGGTGGTGGTCGCCGTACCAGGCGATGCGGCCCTCGCGGCGGGGTGGCGGGATCAGTTTGCGTTCGCGGTAGAAGCGCAGGGTGCGGACGGTGATGCCGGCCAGGTCGGCCAGCTCCTCCATCCGGTATTCGCGCCGTTCGGCGTTCTCCGCTGCGTCTGCGTCTGCCACGTCGGAACCTTAAGGCGTACCGGCGGTAACTTTCCTCTCCCCACCTTCTCCCGACCCCTACCCATCAGTACGGGGCTCCTCTACTCTCCCCATTGCGCCAGTGTTCACTGGCGCGGTCGCGCAGGGAAGGGCATCGGCATGGCCGAACACGAACATGTGCGGGTGGCGGTGATCGGGTCCGGGTTCGGCGGGCTCGGGGCCGCCGTGCGGCTGCGCCGCGAAGGGATCACCGACTTCGTCGTGCTGGAGCGCGCCGGCAGCGTCGGCGGCACCTGGCGGGACAACAGCTATCCGGGGTGCGCCTGCGATGTGCCCTCCCATCTCTATTCGTTCTCCTTCGCGCCCAACCCCGACTGGCCGCGCGCCTTCTCCGGGCAGGAGCACATCCGCACGTACCTGGAGCACGTCACCGATGTCTTCGGGCTGCGGCCCCATCTCCGCCTCAACTCCGAGGTGAAGACGATGACTTGGGACGCGAGCCGGTTGGTGTGGGTGATCGAGACCAGCAGCGGGACCCTCCTCGCCGATCTCGTCGTCTCCGCCACCGGACCGCTCTCCGATCCCCAGGTGCCGGACGTCCCGGGGCTCGACACCTTCCCCGGCAAGGTCTTCCACTCCGCCCGCTGGGACCACGACTACGACCTGCGCGGCAAGCGGGTCGCGATGGTCGGGACCGGGGCCTCCGCCATCCAGATCGTGCCCGCCATCCAGCCCGACGTCTCCCGCCTCACCCTCTTCCAGCGCACGCCGCCCTGGGTGATGCCCCGCATCGACCGGGCCATCGGCAACGCCGAGCGCGCCGTGCACCGCGCGCTGCCCTTCACGACCCGGCTGCGGCGCGGACTCTCCTGGGGGGTACGGGAGTTGCAGGTCCAGGCGTTCACCAAGCGCCCCGGCGAGCTGGGGATGGTGGAGGCGCTGGCCAGGCGCAACATGACCCGCGCCGTCAAGGATCCGGCCCTGCGCGCCAAGCTCACCCCCGACTACCGCATCGGCTGCAAGCGCATCCTGCTGTCGAGTGCGTACTATCCGGCGCTTACCCGGCCCAACGTGGACGTGGTGGCGAGTGGGTTGAGCGAGGTCCGCGGGTCCACCGTCGTCGGGGCCGACGGGAGCACCGCCGAGGTCGACGCCATCGTCTTCGGTACGGGGTTCCACGTCACCGACATGCCCATCGCGGACCGGGTCGTGGGTGCGGACGGACTGACGCTCGCCGAGGCCTGGGCGGGGAGCGGGATGCGGGCGCTGCGCGGTGCCTCCGCCGCCGGGTTCCCCAACTGGATGACGATCATCGGGCCCAACACCGGCCTCGGGAACTCCTCCATGATCCTGATGATCGAGTCCCAGTTGAACTACCTGGCCGACTACGTACGGCAGTTGGACGTTCTCGGGGGACGGGTGGCGCTCGACGCCCGGCCTTCCGCCGTCGACGCGTGGAACGACCGGGTCCAGGAACGGATGGGGCGCACTGTGTGGAGCACGGGCGGGTGCAGCAGCTGGTACCTCGACGCCGACGGGCGCAACACCACCATCTGGCCCGGTACGACGTCCGAGTTCCGGCGCGCGACCCGACGCGTTGATCTCGCCGAGTACGAGGTCCTGCGGGCGCCCGCCGACATCAACTCCCCTGTCGAGGTGGGCGCGTGAGCCGGCTGATGTCCGTGGCGGACGGTCCGTACGCCCATCCCGCACCCGTCCGTGAACTCACCGCCGTCTCCGCCGACGGGGCCCGGCTGCACGTCGAGGTGCACGGCGTCGACGACGGGCCCGTGGTGGTCCTCTCGCACGGCTGGACCTGCTCAACTGCCTTCTGGGCCGCCCAGATACGCGACCTCGCCGCCGATCACCGGGTCGTCGCGTACGACCAGCGCGGCCACGGACGCAGCCCTTCGAGCTCCGCCTACGGCACCGACGTACTCGCCGACGACCTGGAAGCCGTACTCGCGGCGACCCTCGCGCCCGGCGAGAAGGCGGTGATCGCCGGACACTCCATGGGCGGGATGACGGTGCTGGCCGCCTCCGCGCGGCCGGGGTTCCGGGAGCATGCGGCGGCCGTACTGCTGTGCAGCACCGGCAGTTCGCGGCTGGTCGCCGAGGCGCTGGTCGTGCCGATGCGGGCGGGGCGGCTGCGCACCTGGCTCACCCGGCGCGCCCTCAGCTCGCGGGCCCCGCTCGGGCCGGTCACGCCGGTCTCCCGCCGCATCCTCAAGTACGCGACCATGGGCGCCGGTTCACCGGCCGTCATGGTCGAGGCGTGCGCCCGCATCGTGCACGCGTGCCCGCGCAAGGTGCGGTACTTGTGGGCGCGGGTGCTGGACGGGGTCCAACTGGAGGCTGCAGTACGGGAGTTGCTCGTGCCGACCGCGGTCGTCGTCGGTACGGCCGATCGGCTCACGCCGCCTGTTCACGCGCGGGCGCTGGCCGCCGTACTGCCCAAGTGCCACGGTGTGACCGAGCTGCCGGGACTCGGGCACATGACGCCGGTGGAGGCGCCGGGGGTGGTGAGCGGGCTGATACGTGAACTCGTCGTGGCATACGCGCAGTCGGGTTCGCCGAGTACTCAGGCCGACGACGGCAGTGTACGAATCGAGGAGGGCGCATGAGCAGGGTCAGTCTGGACGGGCAGGTCGCTGTCGTCACGGGGGCCGCTCGGGGGGTCGGTGAGCTGCTCGCGCGCAAGCTGTCCGCTCGCGGGGCCAAGGTCGCGCTGGTCGGCCTGGAGGCGGATGTGCTGAAGGGGGTGGCGGAACGGCTGCACACCGACAGTGCGTACTGGTACGCCGATGTCACCGATCACGAGGCGATGGCCCGGGTGGCCCAGGAGGTCAAGGAGCGGTTCGGGAAGGTCGACATCGTCGTCGCCAATGCGGGGGTCGCGAGCGGTGGGCCCTTCGTCGACTCCGATCCGGAGTCGTGGCGGCGGGTCGTCGAGGTCAATCTCATCGGGTCGGCGGTGACCGGGCGGGCGTTTCTGCCGGTGCTGACGGAGAGCCGGGGGTATCTGCTGCAGATCGCCTCGCTGGCCGCCATGGCTCCGGCGCCGATGATGACGGCGTACTGCGCGTCCAAGGCGGGCGTCGAGGCGTACGCGCACTGTCTGCGGGCCGAGGTCGGATACAAGGGCGTGGGGGTGGGGGTCGCGTATCTGTCCTGGACCGACACCGACATGGTGCGGGGCGCCGACCAGGACGACGTCATGCGGGAGTTGCGCCAGAAGCTGCCGTGGCCCGCGAGCAAGACGTATCCGCTGGGACCGGCCGTCGACCGGCTCGTGGCGGGCATCGAGCGGCGGTCCAGTCATGTGTACGGGCAGTGGTGGCTGCGGGGGATGCAGGGGGTACGGGGGTATCTGCCGGGGCTGATCGGGGCGGTCGGGCAGCGTGAGGTGGGGCGGGTGGCGCCCCGGTTGACGGGGATGCGGACGGGGCTTGTGGGAGCGGGTGGGGCGGCGGACGAGGAGGCGCGGGGCGCGGGGGCGGGCGCGAGCGCGAGCGCGGGACACGAGGAACACGGTCGGTGACGTTCGGTTACTGATCGAAATGCGTGCTTTGTCCGGGCGTGCAAATCTGGTCGAGCCCCGATCCCCTCACCCACTACGGGAGTGAAACCACATGGGCATGAAGGACGAGATGCAGGAGAAGGCCCGGCAGGCCAAGGAAAAGATGGAGCAGGGCCGGCAGGGCAAGCAGGGTCGGCGGCAGGGCCAGCCGGACCAGCCGGGCCAGGGCCAGCCGGGTCGGTCGGGCCAGGACCAGCCGGGCCAGTCGGGCCGACAGGGTCAGCAGGGCCAGGAGCGTAAGCCCGGCCAGGAGCAGACCCCGGAGCGGGGGCGTACGCGCGACGAGGACACGGAGCGCGCGATGCGTGAGGAAGAGGACCGGTTCAACCAGGACTACGACATTTAGTCCCTTGGCTTGAGCGGACGCAGGGTGCCCCTTGTTCGTGGGGCACCCTGCGCTTTTGGTTTTTTGGGGTTCTGGGGTGGTGGGGGTGCGTTGTCGGGGTGCGGTCGGTGGGGGCTTGTCGCCCAGTTCCCCGCGCCCCTGGGACGCGCCCGGGGGTCAGGAGCGTGGCTGTCAGGAGCGGGGCGGCAGCTTCGGCCTTGCTCGGTTCGGTACGTGGTTGTAGGTCGGGGGAGTCGCCGCCGGGTGGGTGGTGAGGAGGTCGAGGGCCAGGCGGATCGCGTCGTCCATTTCCACGTGACGGCCCTCTGCCCAGTCCAGGGGGGTGCGCAGGACCTCCAGGTCCGGGGCGACGCCCTGGTTCTCCACCGTCCAGCCGTAGGCGTCGAACCAGGCCGCGTTCATCGGCACCGTGATCACCGTGCCGTCGCCGAGGCGGTGGCGGCCGGTCATGCCGACGACTCCGCCCCAGGTGCGCTGACCGACCACCGGGCCAAGCTCCAGCAGCTTGAAGGCCGCCGTGATCATGTCCCCGTCGGAGGACGTCGCCTCGTCGGCGAGGGCGACCACCGGTCCCCGCGGGGCGTTCGAGGCGTACGAGACCGGCTGGGCGTCGCGTGTCAGGTCCCAGCCCAGGATCGTGCGCGTCAGTTTCTCCACGACCAGCTCGCTGATGTGGCCGCCCGCGTTGCCGCGTACGTCGACGATCAGCGCCGGACGCGACACCTCCATGCGCAGGTCGCGGTTGAACTGGGCCCACCCCGAGCCGCCCATGTCGGGGATGTGCAGATACCCGCACCGTCCGCCGCTCAACTCCCGTACCACTTCCCGGCGTTTGGCCACCCAGTCCTGATACCGCAACGGCCGCTCATCGACAAGCGGCACCACAGCAACCCTCCGCGCCCGCCCCCCACCCGCGACGGGGCCGCTTTCGGGGGGAGCACTCTCCGCGGGGGCGCTTTCGGGCGGAGAACTGTCCGTCGGAGCTCCCCCGGCCGGATCAACCTCCGCCGAGGCAGGCCCCCTCGGGGGACCTTCCGTCGGAGCAGCGCCTGCCGGAGCAGCGCCTGCCAGGGCAGCCTCCGTCGGAGCAGCGCCTGCTGGAGTAGCTCCCGTCGGGGCAGCCGTCGCCGGGGCAGCGCCTGCTGGAGTAGCACCTGCCGGAGCAGCTGCCGCCCAGGCGGCCTCCGTCGGGGCAGCGCCCGTCGGGGAATCCCCTCTTAGGGCAGCGCCCGCTGGAGTAGCACCTGTCGGAGTAGCGCCTGCTGGAGTAGCTCGCGTCGGGGAATCTCCCGCCAAGGCACCCTCCGTCGGGGCAGCTCCCGCCGGGGCACCCTCCGGTGGGGTTGCTCCCGCCGGGGTAGCTCCCGCCAGGGCACCTTCCGCTGGAGCAACTCCCGCCGGGGCACCCTCAGCCGGGGTAGCTCCCACCGAGGCTCCCTCCGTCGGGACAGCTCCCGTGGGGGCACCCTCAGCCAGCGCGGCTCCCGCCGGGGAGTTCCCCGCGTGGGCACCCCCTGCCGGAGCAACCCCCGCGAGGGCACCCCCCGTCGGAGCAACCCCCGCGTGGGCACCCCCCGCCGGAGCAACCCCGGCCCGAACACCCTCCGTCGGTGTGAACGTCAGCTCCACCGTCGTGCCCCCCGCCCCCGCCAGCAGGGGGAACGGGCCCGTTACCGGGTCTACGGGGCGGCCGTCGACGTGGGTGAGGGTTGCGCCCTCTCGGATTCCTGAACCGGCCAGGGGGGAGCGGGCCTTGGAGTCGGAGGAGTCGCCGGGGAGGATACGGTCGAGCATCCAACCGCCGTCCCTGCGGACGAAGTTGGCGCCCAAGAGGCCCTGGCGGCGCTGGTAGTGGGGTGGGCCCTCGTTGCGGCGGGCGGCTGTGACGTACGCGTGGGACGTGCCCAGCTCGCCCAGGACCTCCCGGAGCAGGTCCGCGAACTCGTCGGGGGACGCGACCCGTTCGACCAGTGGACGGTACTGGTCCAGCACCGCGTCCCAGTCGATGCCGCACATGTGGGGATCCCAGAAGTAGGCGCGGATCAGACGGCCCGCCTCCTCGTACGACTGGCGCCACTCCGCCGGCGGGTCGACCTCGTGCAGGACCCGGCGGAGGTCGATCCAGACGGTCGTGTCGCTGTCGCCGGGGTCGGTGGACGGCACCGCGCGCAGCTCGTCGTCGTCCACGACGACCAGTCGTGAGGCGTCGCCGCTCACCGCGAACCAGTCGAGGTGGTCGACGAGTTCGGACTTCTTCGCCTTGCTGATGTTGAAGTACTCGAGCGTCGGACGCCCACTCGTGTCCGCCGGGTTCGCGAACGTCTCACCCAGCGCGCCCGAGATCGGCCAGCGCAGCCACACCAGCCCGCCGCCCGCGACCGGGTACAGCGCCGAGTACTTGGAGGCGGTGACCGGGAACGGCGTCACCCGGCTCTCCAGCCCCTCCACCTCGACCGTCACCGTGCCGTCGGCGCCCTCGTCCTCGGCGGGGTCCAGGCCCCCGGCGGCCGGCCGGCCATGGGGGGACAGCGCGAAGGGGGAGGGGGTCGCCGACGACAACGGCACCAGGTAGGGGCGGCAGCCGAGCGGGAAGGAGAGGTCGCCCGTGTGGACGTCGTACACCGGGTCGAAGCCCCGCCAGGAGAGGAAGGCCAGATACCGGCCGTCCCTGGTGAAGACCGGGTTCTCGTCCTCGAAGCGGCCGTTGGTCACGTCCACGATCAGGCGGTCCTTTATACGGGCCATCTTGATCTGGCGCAGGGAGCGGCCGATGCCCGGGTGCGACCAGGTCAGCCAGGCGCCGTCCGGGGAGAACGCGAGGTCCGTGACCGGCCCGTTGATCGAGCGGATCAGCTCCGTCACCTCGCCGTCCGAGTCCTCCGAGGCGTCGATGAGCAGGAGCCGTCCGTCGTGGGCGGCGATGGCGAGCCGTTCGCCCTCCGGGTCGGACACCAGTTCCAGTACCCGGCCCAGTTCCCCCGACGCCAGCCGCCTCGGCTCCCGCTCCCCGCTGGCCCTCGGCAGGTAGGCGATCTCGATCGCGTCCTCGCCCTCCGCGTCCGTGACGTACGCGACCTGTCCGCCCGAGCCGAGCATCTCGGGCAGCCGGACCCGTACCCCCGGGGTGTCCGTGATCGTCCGCGCCGGGCCGTCGCGGTGGGTCAGCCAGTACAGGCTGCCGCGTACGACGACGGCGCTCGCGCGGCCCGTCTCGTCGACCGAGATGCCGTCGACGTGCTGCGCGGCGGGCACCTGGTACGTACGGCGCCCGGCACGCGGTCCGCCGAGCCGTACGTCGATGCGGCGCGGGAGGGAGTCGGCGGCGAGGTCGTCGACGATCCACAGGTCGCCCGCGCACTGGTACACGACCCGGGTGCCGTCGCTGGAGGCGTGCCGGGCGTAGAAGGCGTCGTGGTCGGTGTGCCGGCGCAGACCGGAGCCGTCGTACGCGCACGAGTACAGGTTGCCGATGCCCTCGTGGTCGGAGAGGAAGGCGATGCGGTCGCCGACGAACATGGGGGAGTGGAGGTGGCCGTCGAGGTCGGCCAGGAGGCGCTCGCCGTGCAGCCAGAGGCGGCCGGTCGCGCCGCCCCGGTAACGCTTCCAGGCGGCGGGCTCGTGGGGCGGGGTGCCCGTGAGGAGGAGGGTCCGGCGTTCGCCGTCGATGTCGGCGACCTGGATGTCCGAGACCGGGCCCCAGGGCAGGCGCCCGCCGGGGCCGCCGGCCGCCGGGACGCTGTAGGCCCAGGTGAAGTAGGAGAAGGGCTCGCCGTGGGAGGCGACGGCGAGGATGTCCCCGTCCGGGGACCAGCCGCAGACCTGGGTGTCGGCACTGCCCCAGTAGGTGAGCCGGTCCGCCGGACCGCCGTCCACCGGCACCCGGTGGATCTCGGGCACGAGGCTGCGCCAGCTCGTGTACGCGATGTGCCGGCCGTCGGGCGAGAAGCGCGGGTGCCCGACCTTCGTACGGTCGACGGTGAGCCGCCGGGCGCGGCCGTCTCCGTCTCCGTCGAGGCGGGCGAGCCAGAGATCGTCCTCGGCTACGAAGCACAGCAGGTCGCCACTGAGGTGGGGCAGGCGCAGATAGCTCACCTCCCCATGCTTTTCCGCAAACGGGGCCCCAGCAACTTCGGAAGCCGCTTTGAACCCGACCGAATGGTGAAATATCTGATGCCCGGGCCCGTCTGCCCGCCACTCGTGAGCCGGAACACGTACGAAACGGTTTCGTTTCTCTCGTTCTCGGGGTATGTTCATTGACGTACGGCGGAGCTGTACCGGACCAGGAGAGGGTGAGTGGCATGACCGAGGTCGCAACGGCGCGTCGTAGTCGGATCACGCCCGAGCGCGAGGCCGAGTTGTACGGGGCCGTGCTCGACCTGCTCCGGGAGGTCGGCTATGACGCCCTCACCATGGACGCCGTCGCCGCCCGTACGAAGTCCAGCAAGGCCACGCTCTACCGCCAGTGGGGCAGCAAGGCCGAACTGGTCGTCAGGGCGCTGCGGCACATGAAGCCGGGTGCCTCGGGCATCGCCGCCATCGACACCGGGTCCCTGCGCGGCGACTTCCATGCCCTCGTGCTCCGCGACGACGACTGCACCATGGAACAGAACTCCGCGCTGATGCGGGCTCTGGGCATGGCGATCCAGGACAACCCGGATCTCCTGCGGGCGTTCCGCGAACTGCTCATCGAGCCGGAGATGGCGGAGTTCCGCAAGGTGCTCCAGCGTGCCGTCGACCGGGGTGAGATCAGGGTGGACAACCCTGCGCTCGACTACGTGCTGCACATGTTGATCGGCGCCTTCGCGGCACGGTCGATCATCGACGAACTGCCCCCGACGCAGGCCTTCCTGGGCTCGTACATCGACGCCGTGGTGCTCCCCGCCCTCGGTGTGCCGATTCCCTCGACTCCCTGAGACGGCCGTCCGTCCTCACCTCCACTTCTCCCCCCCCAGTACCCCAACACCCCTGTAAACAGCACCACTTGCACCTGACGCGACCGCTCACGTCGTCGGGCCGATCTCCCCTGCGCCCCAACAGGCTGATCACCCATGCCCTCTTGCACTTCCACGACCTGACCGGGAGTAGGCCCTCATGGCCACGTTTCTCTACAAACTCGGCCGGCTCGCCTTCAGGCGACGCCACTTCGTCGCCCTGATCTGGGTGGCGCTGCTGACGCTCGCGGGAGTCGGCGCGGCCAGCGCGCCCGCCGCCGGCACCACGTCCTTCTCCATACCGGGTACGGAGGCCCAGAAGGCCTTCGACCTGCTGGAACAGCGTTTCCCCGGCGCCAGCGCCGACGGAGCGACCGGGCGCATGGTCTTCAAGGCGCCCGAGGGCCAGAAGATGACGGACGCCGACAACAAGGCGACCGTCGCGAAGACCGTCAAGGAACTCGGCGACGGCTCCGAAGTCGTCTCCGTCACCGACCCGTTCACCACGAACGCCGTGAGCCAGGACGGGACGGTCGCCTACACGTCAGTGAAGTACACGCTCCCCGGCATGGAGCTCTCGGAGTCGACCAAGGACGCCCTGGAGGCCGCCGGGGACGACGCCCGGGCCACCGGACTGACCGTCGACGTCGGGGGTGACGCGCTCCAGGCCGCGTCCGAGCCGGCGATGATGGGCGAGATCATCGGCATCGCCATCGCCGCGGTCGTCCTCGTCATCACCCTGGGGTCACTGGTCGCGGCCGGACTGCCGCTGCTGACGGCGATCATCGGCGTCGGTATCGCCGGCGCCACCATCACCGCCCTCGCCAACGCGCTCGACCTCGGCGACACCACGTCCACGCTCGCGCTGATGATCGGTCTCGCGGTCGGCATCGACTACGCGCTGTTCATCGTCTCCCGCTACCGGAGCGAACTCGCCGATGGGCGGGACCGGGAGGAGGCGGCCGGACGCGCCACCGGTACCGCCGGTTCGGCGGTGGTCTTCGCGGGCCTCACGGTCGTGATCGCCCTTGCGGGCCTCGCGGTCGTCAACGTCCCGATGCTCACCAAGATGGGCCTCGCTGCCTCGGGCACGGTCGTGGTCGCCGTCCTCATCGCGCTGACCCTGATCCCGGCGATGCTCGGGTACGCGGGCCGGAAGGTCACCCCCGCGGGCCAGAAGAAGAGCAAGCAGAAGAGCAAGCAGAAGAAGGGCGAGCAGCTCGCCGAGGACAAGAGCGACTCCCAGGGCGACGCGTCCGGGATGCCGGCCAGGCCCAACCTGGGCACCCGCTGGGCGCGCTTCGTCATCCGGCGGCCCATCGCCGTGCTGATGTTCGGTGTGGTCGGCCTGGGCACGATCGCGCTCCCGGTCACCCAGCTCGAACTGGGCCTGCCCGACGACAGCTCGCAGCCGACCTCCACGACGCAGCGCCGGGCGTACGACCTGCTGTCGGACGGCTTCGGCCCCGGCTTCAACGGGCCGCTGATGATCGTGGTCGACGCCACGGACAGCGACGACCCGCAGGCCGCGGCCGGCGAGGTGACCGACGGGATCAAGGGCCTCAAGGACGTCGTGACGGTCACCCCGCCGGCTTTCAACAAGGCCGGCGACACCGCGACGATCACCGTGATCCCGGACTCCAAGCCGTCCTCGACCCAGACCGAGGGCCTGGTCCACGCGATCCGCGACCAGAGCGCCGACGTCAAGGCCGAGACCGGTGCGACGGTACTGGTCACGGGCACCACCGCGATGAACATCGACTTCTCGCAGAAACTCAACGACGCCCTGATCCCGTATCTGGGCCTGGTCGTCGGCCTGGCGTTCCTGCTCCTGATCCTGGTCTTCCGCTCCATCCTGGTCCCGCTGAAGGCGGCCCTGGGCTTCCTGCTCAGCGTCCTCGCTGCCCTCGGTGCCGTGGTCGCGGTCTTCCAGTGGGGCTGGCTGAGCGGCCTGATCGGCATCGAGGAGACCGGCCCGATCATGTCCATGGTGCCGATCTTCATGGTCGGCGTGGTCTTCGGTCTCGCCATGGACTACGAGGTGTTCCTCGTGACCCGGATGCGGGAGGCGTACGTCCACGGCGAGTCGCCGACCGACGCCATAGCGACCGGCTTCAAGCACAGCGCGGTGGTCGTGGCCGCCGCCGCGGTCATCATGATGGCTGTCTTCGGCGGCTTCATCAGCTCCAGCGAGTCGATGATCAAGCTCTTCGGCTTCGGCCTGGCGATCGCCGTCTTCTTCGACGCCTTCGTGGTCCGCATGGCGATCGTCCCGGCGGTACTGGCCCTGCTGGGCGACAAGGCCTGGTGGCTCCCGAAGTGGCTGGACCGCGCCCTGCCCAACGTCGACGTGGAGGGCGAGGGACTGCGGTCCCTGGACGACGACAACCGTCCGAAGGACGAGGACCGGGAGCTGGTACGAGTCTGACGCGCCGCGTCTCCT
Source organism: Streptomyces sp. NPDC020898 (assembly GCF_044333925.1). Classification (NCBI taxonomy): domain Bacteria; kingdom Bacillati; phylum Actinomycetota; class Actinomycetes; order Kitasatosporales; family Streptomycetaceae; genus Streptomyces; species Streptomyces sp. NPDC020898. Next base: position 192,611 of record NZ_JBIRRV010000009.1, on the reverse strand, counting down.
GACGTATCGCCTCTGAAGAAGAGCCGGCCGGTGAGGGCCCCGTGGGGACGGGGAGCCCTCACCGGCTTTTTTGCTGCTGGTTACTGCCCTTGGGCGGCCGGGTCCTCGGCGAACACCTCGGTGGTGGAGGTGGCGGTGATGGCGCGGTCGATCCATCGGGTGAGGGTGTCGCGGTCGTCGCAGGTGGTGATGCGGTCCCGGTCGGCGTCGGAGACGGGGATGTTTCGGCGTTCGAGATGGTGGAGGAGGTAGTGGGAGAGCCCCTCGGCCGCTCCCTCGGCGCGGATTTCCTGGGCCGCCGATGACGTGAAGAATGAGAGGTCGGTCTTCAAGAGATCGCTCCAGATCTGGGAGGCCTTGGTGCTGTCCAAGCCCTGGTTGGTGAATTCCGCGAGGAGTTCTGCCCGTTCCGGGTCGCGGGCCTCCATGACCCTCAACGCTGCTGCCAGTAGCTTCAGTGTGCCATCGACCGACCGGTCCTCGGCGCGGACAGAACGGCCATCGGGACATCGCGGGTGGCCTCGTCCAGGCTCTCGACGGCGGGGATGTCGTCCGGTCCGATGACCAGGGGCTGCAGCGCGAGCCCCTGCCACTGCGGTGGGCCGAACTTCACGGGCTGGGCAGCCCAGGCGGCGGTCCGCCGGTCCCGGCAGATGACGAGGAGCAACGGCGGGAGCTGGTACTTCTGCTGTGCGAAGGCCATGTAGTAGGCCCAGGTGCCGTGCTTGGACTTGTTGGGCTTCCCCTGCGCCTCCACGGCCAGGACGTAGCTGCCGCCCGCCTCCTCGATCTGTAACAGTGTGTCCACCCGCCGCTCCACGGGATGGTTCTCCGTGAGGTCGGTCGGGAGTTCGGTGACGGAGATCGGTGTGCCGAACGCCGGGATGTCGAGCTTGCGGGCGACGCTGGCGAGGAGCCCCGGCTCCTGCCGGAAGATCCGGTGCATCGCCTCGTGCGAGGAACTGACCATCGTGGTGACTTCGGTCCTTTCGTGACGAACGCTGGCGAGCATATGGCTCCGGCATGTGCCATAACGCGGCTAATCGGGTGAAGATCACCCTTGTGAGTGACGCCCCCGCCGTCTGTCCTGTCTGTCCCGGCTGTCCGTGGTGCCGTACGGGTACCGGTCGCCGTTGGAGGTGGGTATGAGCGAGGACGCGGACGAGGTGGGCTGGGCGATCGAGCCCGGCGACGAAATGGCGCCGATGATCGAGGTTGTCGGCAGCGTGATCAAGTTCCACCGGGAGGCCGCCGAGATGTCGGTGGCCGACTTCGGGGCGGCGATGCGGTACGGCGAGGATCTGATCCGGAAGGTCGAACGGGGGGCGCGGATCCCGCGGGTCGAATTCCTGTACAACGCGGACGAGTTGCTGAACGCGCGGGGCGCGATCATCGCCATGCGGAAGTACGTGGAGGACGCGCAGTACCCGAAGAAGGTACGGGCGCTGAAGGAGTTGGAAGCGCGCGCGGTGGAGATGTTGCTGTACAGCAACCACAACATCCACGGCCTGCTGCAGACTCCCGAGTTCGCCAAGGCACTGTTCGAGATGACGCAGCCTCCGCTGACCCGGGAAGTGATCGAGAGGGAGACGGTCGCACGCATGGCGCGCAAGTCGGTCTTCGACCGGGAACCCGTGCCTTCGCTCAATTTCATCCAGGAGCAGGTGACGCTGGAGCGCCCATTCGGCGGGAAGACGGTGTTGCGTCGGCAGCTCGAACATCTGCTGGAGCTGGGGCAGTTGCGGAACGTCACGCTTCAGGTCATGCCGACCGACAGGGACGAGCACGCCGGGACGCAGGGCCGGATCCAGGTGCTGAAGTTCGCCGACGGTACGGCGGTCGGGCGTTCCGATGGCGCGTTCAACGGCCGCCCGGTCTCAACTCCCCGGGATCTTCGGGTCCTTGAGCTGCGCTATGGGATGATTCGGGCGCAGGCTCTCCCGCCGAGAGAGTCGCTGGCCTTCATCGAGCGAGCGCTTGGAGCATTATGAGCACCTCGGAACTCCACTGGTTCAAGAGCAGCTACAGCGACAGTGGCGAACCCGGCGACTGCGTAGAAGTAGCCACCACCCCCGCCACCATCCACATCCGTGACTCCAAGACCCCCGAGGCACCCCACCTCACCCTCGCCCCTACCGCCTGGAATTCGTTCGTGATGCATGTGCCCGGCAGCTAACGTGCCGGGCATGACCACGTCCTCCTCCCGTTTCGCCGAGGCCCTCGATCAACTGGGCCTCAGTGAACTCCACTCCCGCATCCGCCGGTTCCCCGACGAGACCCGTACCGCCGCCGAGGCCGCCGCCGCGATCGGGTGTGAGCTGAGCCAGATCTGCAAGTCACTGATCTTCGCCGCCGACGGCGTCCCCGTGCTCGTCCTCATGGACGGCGCCTCCCGCGTCGACGTCGAGCTCGTCCGGCGCGAACTCTGCGCCGCGAAGGTCACCCGCGCAAAGGTGGACGTCGTACGGGAGACCACCGGGTACGCCATCGGGGGCGTGCCGCCCTTCGGGCACCGGACGAAGACCCGCGTCCTCGCCGACCGTTCGCTGCTGGAGCACGACCTCGTCTGGGCCGCCGCCGGTACCCCGTACACGGTGTTCCCCATGGAGCCGAAGGCCCTGATCGCCCACGCCGGCGCGACTCTCGTGGACGTGCGCGAGCCGGCGACCTCGTGACCCCGGCCGTCACCGCCGCCGTCCTGCTCGCCGCCGTCACGCACGCCTGCTGGAACGCGCTCGCCCACCGCATCACCGACAAACTGGTCGGGTTCACGCTCATCGCCGGCGGCGGAATGCTGATCGGGCTGGTCGCGGTGCCGTTCCTTCCGCTCCCCGCCGCCGGGGCGTGGCCCTATCTCGTCGCGTCGGCCCTCATCCACATTGCGTACTACGCGCTGCTCATGCGGTCGTTCCGGCTCGGCGACTTCGGGCAGGCGTACCCGATCGCGCGCGGTACCGCGCCCCTTGTCGTCACCGTGCTCGCCGCCGTGTTCGCCCACGAGGTGCCCGACGGATGGGCGGCGGCCGGAATCGCCGTGTCCTGTGCGGGACTTACCGGGGTCGCCCTGTGGGGCCTGCGCGGACGGCGGCCCAACTGGGCCGCGATCGGGGCCGCGTTGGCCACCGGGCTGTCCATCGCCGCGTACACCGTCGTCGACGGTCTGGGCGTACGGGCCTCGGGCTCCGCGCTCGCCTACATCGCCTGGCTGATGGCGCTGGAGGGCATCGCCGTCCCCGCCTACGCCCTGTACCGGTGGCGGGGCCGATTCCTCGCGACGGTACGGCCGTTCGCCGCCGTCGGGCTGCTCGGCGGCGCGCTGTCCGTGACGGCGTACGGGTTGGTGCTGTGGGCGCAGACGCGGGCCGAACTCGCCCCCGTCGCCGCGTTGCGGGAATCGTCGATCATCGTGGGGGCGGCGATCGGGGCCGTGTTCTTCAAGGAACGGTTCGGGGCGCCGAGGATCGCCGCGGCCGGGCTGCTGGTGGTCGGGATCGGGCTGATGCTGCACGCCGGGTAGGGAGACCCGCGAACCCCGGGGTCACGCAGGCGCCGTGTAGCAGCGGACCTTCGCATGCTGCCGCGGCCCCCACTTCTGCTCACGCGATACGCGCCGCGCAGTACAAGATCACATCTTGCACTGGCCCAGCTCAAACCTTGTGACAGGGACTCGGCAACTGCTTCACTGTGGCCACCTACGGGCCGTGCGGCGGCATTTCGCAGTCTCCGCTGCCTGTCATCCAGGAAGCGTGGGGCATGAACGATTCAGCGCTGATCACGACAGGCTTGCCCATCGCGCTCACCATCATCATGTTCGGCCTCGGGCTCTCGCTCACCACTGCCGACTTCAAGCGCGTGGCCGGTTCCCCGAAAGCGGTCGCTTTCGCCCTGACCGTGCAGATAGCGGTGCTACCGCTGCTCGCCTTCGGTCTGGTCAAGATCTTCGACGTGGACCCGCTGCTCGCGGTGGGCGTGATGCTGCTGGCCGCGTCCCCGGGCGGCACCACCGCCAATCTCTTCAGCCACCTCTTCCGCGGGGATGTGGCGTTCAACGTCACCCTCACCGCGATCAATTCCGTGCTGGCAGCCGTCACCATTCCCCTCATCACCAACCTGGCCATCAGCCACTTCGATGCCGAGGGTGACCTGGGACTGCAGTTCGGCAAGGTGTTGCAGGTGATCGCGATCGTGCTCATCCCGGTCGGGCTCGGCATGCTCGTCCGGAAGCGCTCCGCGGACTTCGCCGCCCGAGCGGACCGTCCGGTCCGTGTGTTCTCCATCGTCATCCTGGTCGCGGTGTCCCTGGGGGCGTTGCTGGGAGAGCGGGAGAACCTCGCGGACTACCTTCGTCAGGTCGGCCTGGTCACCGGCATCTTCTGTCTGGCGAGCCTCAGTATCGGCTACGGCGGTGCCAGGGTCCTTCGCTTGAATGAGCCCCAGGCTGTCGCCAGCGCCATGGAGGTGGGGATCCACAACACCACTGTGGCCCTCACCATCGCACTGAGCGTCCTCGACAACACCGCGGTAGCGGTTCCCAGCGCTGTCTACTCGGTTCTCATGTACATACTGGCGACGGCCTTCGGCTACGCCATCACCCGGAATCGCTCGGGAATCTCTCGACGGCGGGCTGAGCCCGTGAGGGCGACGGAGGCCGGAGAGGTTCAGACACTCGACCCGTCCGACTCCGCCGGCTGAACCTCGCCGGCCGCCGCGCGGACGCAGCCACGAGGGTCGCCATCAGGACCTGCTCTGCGAGTTCGACTCGCCTCGACAGGGGTGGGAAGGACGGGCGGACAGGCGGGCGGACCGGCGGACGGACAGAGAGGGAAGGCCTCAGGAGTTCGGCGCCGCGTAACAGCGGAGCTTCACCCACTGGCCCGGCAGCCATTCCTGTTCCACCTCCGCCGCCAGCAGCGTCCAGCCCAGGCGTTCGTACAGGGCCGCCGCTGCCGGGGCCGTCGACGCCACGTCCAGTACGGGGTGCAGGGCGCGGGACTTCGCCTCTGCCGTCGCCCGGGTCATCAGCGCCGCGCCGACTCCTCTGCCCCGGGCCGCCGGATCGACGTACAGGCGGTTGATCACGGCGCTGGGGCCGTCGCTCCAGAGGGCCGCCGCCGCGTCGCCCGCATCGCTGCGGGACAGGACGACGTGGCCGATGATCCCCTCACCGTCGCCCCCCTCCGCCACCCACACGGCGAGGAGCGAGCGCGGAGTCAGCCAACCTGCCGCGTCGCTGGGCCAGTTGAGGGGGTACGCGTTCTGCTTGTGGACCGTCGCCAGCATGCGCACGCACGCGTCGAGGTCGGCCTCCGTGCGAGGGCGGACGCGGAACTGGGCTGTGTCGGCAGCGTTGTTGGCTGCCGTGCCTGCCGTGTTTGTCATCCGCGCATGTAAGCACGTACGCCGGACAGGTCGTGGAGGCGCATGCTGTTGCGGTCGGTCACCGAGCGGCCGAGAGCGTGGTGGGGCCAGAGGCCGCCTGCCGTGAGGCGGCTGCGTTCGACCCAGGCGCGGGCCGGGACGCTGCTGTTCTTGTAGTAGTTGAGGGCGTAGCCGCCGGTGTGGATTCGGAGGAGGCAGAACCCGCCTGGGTAGTCCTTGACCGCGCTGACCTCCTGCTGGGTGACGTGCGGGGCGCTGGTCAGGACCGTGCGCTTGTTGCGGTGGGTGTGGCCGGCGTGGTGCAGGAAGACGCCGGGGGAGGCTGCGTAGGCGTCGACGATCGAACGGGCTTGGCTGCGGTCGAGGCGCTGGCCGCGTCCCATGGGGAAGACCGAGTCCCGTGTGGTGAGCGGGTGGTGGCCGAAGACGATGGTGGGCCGGTCCCGGTCGGTCCTCAACTTGCCCTGGAACCAGGAGAGTTGCTCGGCACTCAGGCCGCCCGCATCCCCGCCGTTGCCGTTCTTCTCGTAGGTGTCGAGGCCGATCAGGCGCAGGCCGCCCAGGTCGCGGGCGAAGTAGCCGGTGCCGTCGGCGCCGCCCAGGAAACCGTCGCGGAAGGCGTCCTCGGGATGTCTCGGGCGGTCGTGGTTGCCCCGTACGACGAAGTAGTCCCGTCCGTGGGTGCCGAAACCGTCCAGGATGCGGCGGGCCTCGGCCAGGTCCCGGGGCGCGCCGCCCGCCGAGATGTCCCCGGCGGCCAGCAGCACGTCCGCTCCGCGCCGGTGGGCCTCCTCCACCATGGCCCGGCTCATGATCTCCGGGTACGGGTCGAGACCGGGCTGCTGCGACACCCCGCGCAGCATCGGCACGCCGGCCACCAGACCCGCGGTGGTCTCGCCGAGGTGCAGGTCGTTGCAGAGCGCGATGGAGAGGAGGTGGCGGCCGGGGGGAGGCTGGGGGGTCGTGAAGGAGTACGGGCCGCCGTGCGATCCCAGGCCGTGGAGCGAGGTGCCCACGGCGTTGCCGCGGACCAGGTGCAGGGGGGTCGGTGTGGCCGCCCGGCCACGGGAACGGGCCTGGTAGTAGTACGTCTGGCCCGGTTCCAGGTCCGTCAGTTCCACGTAGTGGTGGGCGGTGGGGTGGTTCTCCGCCGCCGTGCGGTTGAGGTGGCCGGGGTGGGTGCCGTACACGACCTCGCCCTCGGTGACCGCGGGGAGGAGGTGGCCGAAGCCGTCGTCGGTGCCGGGGACGGCGGTGTACCAGGTGATGACGGCGCGGTCCTCGGTGAGCGTGACCAGCTCCAGGTGGAGGGCCGTCACCGTGTCGGGGTGCGTGACGCGTTCCCTGCGGGCGGCGAGGGCGGACCGGAGTACGGCAGGCGTGAGGAGCGCGCCGGAGCGGACGAGGTCGCGGGGCGCGGGGAGCGACGCCAGGGCGGCGAGGGGAGCGGAGAGACAGCAGCGCATGTTCGGGACCGTGCCCGCGGCCCGTTAACCGCGGCCGTGGTGGCGGGGGCGGCACCGGGAATGGGGCACGACAACTCCTTGGCGTCGATGCGGGAGGTTCGCGAGAACGCGGCAAGCTCTCAGCAGAGCACGGCACCGGCCCTGAGACCACGAAGAGCGGTGCGAACGCGACGAACGTCACACAACGGACGTCGTGCGGCGGCTGTCACGCAACGGGCGTCGTACTTCCGTACGTGGCCTACCTGGTATACCCGGGGCGCCCGGCATACATGTGCGTGCGGGGCACGGCAGGAGCACTCTGGAAGGAGGAGCGGTAACGGAGGTGATCGTCATGACGCACACCGCAGTGGGATGGCATGTCGAGCTGGAATTCGACGAGGACGAGCAGCGCACACGGGCCGCGGCCCTCGTACGGCTGCCGGACGGGAACGAGGTACGGGCCCACGGATACGCAAGCCGGCACCGGTCCGACGAGAACCAGCCGCGCGTCGGCGAGGAGATCGCCGGGGCGCGCGCCCTCAACGAACTGGCGATGAGGCTCCTGACGAAGGCCCACGACGAGATCGACGAGGCGTCGGGACGTCGGTCGCGTTCGCTGGCGATTGGCTAGGCCAGTCGGCCAGTCGGCCAGTCGGCCAGTCGGCCAGTCGGCCAGTCGGCCAGTCGGCCAGTCGGCCACTCGGCCACTCGGCCACTCGGCCAGTCGGCCAGTGGGTCACCTGGCCACTCGGCCGGAGAGCCAGTCGGCCACCTAGCCAGTCGGCCAGCGGGTCACTCGTCCAGCGGGTGGATGAGCCACTCGTCCAGTGAGCCAGTGAGCCAGTGAGCCAGTGAGCCACTCGGCCACTCGGCCACTCATCCACCCGTCCAGTGGGTCACTGGACCACTAGTCCAGTGACCCACCGACCCCAGCCGCCCCCGCAGCCCGCCCCGCCCCCGCAGCCCGCCCCGCCTCCGCAGCCCCCACAGCCCGCACCGCCCGCACCAGCGCCTGTGCCCGTGCGTCCGCCGTCACGCTCTTTCGGAAGCCGTTCGTGACGTACCCGAAGGCGATGCCCGACTCCGGGTCGGCGAAGCCGAGGGCGCCGCCTCTGCCCGGGTGGCCGAAGGAGTCGGGGGAGAGGAGTGGCGAGGCGGCGCCGTGGAGCATGTAGCCGAGGCCGAAGCGGGTGCCGATCACCAGGACGCGGTCCGGGCCGGCCGACTGCTCGCGCCGGGCCAGTTCGACCGTCTCCGGGGCGAACAGGCGTGTCCCGCCGTCCACTTGGCCGATCAGGGAGGCGTAGAAGCGGGCGAGTCCGTCGGCCGTGGCGATGCCGTTGGAGGCGGGCAGGGCGGCGGCGCGGTATGCGGGGTCGTTCTCGTCGGGCAGCGGGGTGATCGCGGCGAAGGCGCGGCGGGTGAGGGACTCCGGGTCGGCGTACGCGTCGACGACGGCCCGTTTCGGCCGCGTCCTCAGGCCGCCCGACTCCGGCTCCGGCGCCTCGACCTTTCCCACCCGGCCCACGCGTCCCGCCGCCGCCTCCGAGTCCGGCAGTCCGAGCCACAGGTCGAGCCCGGCCGGCCCCGCGATCTCCGTCGCGACCCAGTCGCCGATCGAGCGCCCGCTGACCCGTCGTACGAGCTCGCTCGTCAGCCAGCTGTACGTCTGCGCGTGGTACCCGTGGTCCGTCCCCGGCTCCCAGACCGGCGCCTGCGCCGCGACCGCCGCGGCGCCGAGCGCGGGATCGGCGGCCTGTGCGGGTGTGAGCGGCCGGTCGAGCACGGGGACGCCGGCGCGGTGGGAGAGCACGTGCCGTACGAGGGCCCGTTCCTTGCCCGCGGCCTTGAACTCGGGCCAGTACTCGCCGACGGGAGCGTCCAGGTCCAGCTTGCCGCGCTCGGCCAGCATCAGGAGTACGGCGGCGGCGACGCCCTTGGTCGCCGAGCGCACGATCTGCGCGGTGCCGTGTTCCCAGGGGGCGTCGCCGTCCACATCGCGGGTGCCGGCCCACAGGTCGACGACGCGGCGCCCGTCCCGGTACACGGTGACGGCGGCGCCGCGTTCGGCGCCGGTCGCGAAGTTCCGTACGAACGCGTCCCTGACCGGCTCGAAGCCCGCCGCCACTGTGCCGTGCACATCTACGTGCGCATCTACGTTCACGTCCGCGTTCAAGTCCACGTGCGGGTAACACGCACCTGTCGGCCGCGATTCCTCAGCCCAGGATGATCGTCACGTCGATGTTGTCGCGGGTGGCGTTCGAGTACGGGCAGACCATGTGCGCCGCGTCCACCAGCTTGGCGGCGATGTCCTGGTCCAGGATCGGCAGCGAGACGCTCAGGGCGACCGCGAGGCCGTAGCCGCGCTGCTTGTTGGGGCCGATGCCGACCTTCGCGGCGACCGTGGAACCGGTCAGGTCGTAGCCCTCGCGGCGGCCCACCAGGACCAGGGCGTTGTGGAAGCAGGAGCTGTAACCGGCCGCGAACAACTGCTCCGGGTTGGTGCCGTTGCCGTCGCCGCCCATCTGCGGCGGCATCGCCACCTTCAGCGCGAGCTGGCCGTCCTGGCTGGTGACATGGCCGTCCCGGCCGCCGTGAGCGGTGGCCTCGGCGACGTACATGATCTTCGTCGGACGGGTGTCGACAGCGGTACCGTCGTCAGTCACGGCAGAACCTCCCCCAAAGCGGACAACATGAACATGTGCAGATACTGCGAATACCGCAACTACATCGTGCACAAGGTACCGGCCGGTAGGGATGTACCCACTACCCGGGGGTAGGAACCGTGGGTAACCTCAGGTCAGCGCATGTCGTACGTCAGTACGCCGTCCGTACTCCGTCAGTGCGCGCCGTCCGCCACCGCGCGCGCCCGCTCCGCCAGTTCCCACAACTCGCCCCGCAGCCGCGCGACTTCGCCCCCGCCCAGCTCTGTCGCCGCGAGCAGCGCGCCCGGGACGCGCGCCGCGCGCTCCCGGAGTTCCTCGCCCCGCCCGGTGACACCGATGGACACCGACCGCTCGTCCCGCGCCGACCGCTCCCGGCGGACGAGACCCGCCGCCTCCAGCCGCTTGAGCAGCGGCGAGACCGTGCCGTAGTCGAGGTGCAGGGCGGCGCCCAGCTCCTTCACCGTCACCTCGCCGCGTTCCCACAGGACCAGCAGCACGAGGTACTGCGGGTAGGTGAGGCCCAACTCGTCCAGGAGCGGGCGGTAGGCGGCCGTCATCGCGCGCTGGGCCGCGTACAGCGCGAAGCACAACTGGTCGTCGAGGCGCGGCGACCCGGGGATGTGCGCGTCGTTGGGCGTGCCCGCTTCTTCCGTCACACGTTCCGTCACGCGCCCATTGTCACGGAGTGCGTGTGGCGGCCGCGCGCGGGTCGAATCCGAAGGGCAGTTCCAGGCGGTGGGCGCGCATCAGCGTGTCGTCGGCGAGGAGCTCGCCGGTGAGTCCGTCGGCGGCGATGACGCCCTCGCTGAGGATCAGCGCGCGCGGGCACAGCTCCAGGGCGTAGGGCAGGTCGTGCGTGACCATGAGGACGGTGACGTCCAACGACCGCAGGATGTCGGCGAGTTCGCGGCGCGAGGCGGGGTCGAGGTTGGAGGACGGCTCGTCGAGGACGAGGATCTCGGGCTCCATGGCGAGCACGGTCGCCACGGCCACCCGGCGCCGCTGTCCGAAGGAGAGGTGGTGCGGCGGACGGTCGGCGAAGTCCGCCATACCGACCAGGTCGAGGGCGGTACGGACCCGCTGTTCGAGTTCCTCGCCCTTCATCCCCGCGGCGGCGGGCCCGAAGGCGACGTCCTCGCGCACGGTCGGCATGAAGAGCTGGTCGTCGGGGTCCTGGAAGACGATCCCGACCTTGCGCCGGATGTCCGCCATGTGCCGCTTGCCCACGGGCAGTCCGGCCACGGTCACCGTCCCCGCGCCGCCGGTGAGGATGCCGTTGAGGTGCAGCACGAGGGTCGTCTTGCCGGCCCCGTTGGGCCCGAGCAGGGCGACCCGCTCACCGCGCCCGACGGTGAAGTCGACGCCGAAGAGGGCCTGGTGGCCGTCGGGGTAGGCGAAGGCCAGCCCGGAGACCTCCAGGGAAGCGGGAGCGCCGGGAGCCGCGGGACCAGGGGGAACGGTCGGAGAGGTTGTCACAGTGACCATCCCAGCAGACAGACGACGAACGCGGCGGCGGGCAGGGCGAAGGCGTACGACCACTGCGCCCGGGACGCGGTCACCTCGTCGATGACGGGCATGGACCCGGTGTATCCCCGGCTCACCATGGCGAGATGCACGCGCTCACCGCGCTCGTACGACCGGATGAACAGCGCCCCCGCGGACTTCGCCAGCACCCCCCAGTGCCGTACGCCCCGCGCCTCGAAGCCCCGCGACTCCCGGGCGATCCGCATCCGCCGCATCTCGTCGGCGATGACATCGCCGTACCGGATCATGAAGGAGGCGATTTGCACGAGCAGCGGCGGAAGTTTGAGGCGTTGCAGGCCGAGGAGGAGTTCGCGCAGTTCGGTGGTGGAGGCGAGGAGTACGGAGGTGGCGACGCCGAGGGTGCCCTTGGCGAGCACGTTCCAGGCGCCCCAGAGGCCGTTGACGCTGAGCGACATCCCCAGCACGTCCACCCGTTCGCCCTGCGCCACGAACGGCATGAGGACGGCGAACGCGACGAAGGGCACCTCGATCAGCAGCCTCTTGAGGAGGAAGCCGGCCGGTACGCGGGCGGCGCGGGCCACCACCGCCAGCAGGACGGCGTACACCCCGAAGGCCCACACCGCCTCGCGGGGTGTGGAGACGACCACGATCACGAAGGCGAACGCGGCGACGAGCTTGGTGTGCGGCGGCAGGGTGTGGATCGGGGAGTGCGCGTGCCGGTAGAGACGGTGGGCGTGCCCGGCGCCCATGTCAGGCGCTGCTCGTGCGGGTGGCGGCCGGCGAGGCGTCTTCGGCCGTACGGCGGCTGCGCACCGCCCAGAAGATGCCGGTCCCGGCGACGACCGTGACGCCGACCCCGATCACCCCGGCGAGGCCGCCCGAGAGTCGGCCGTCGGTGATCCCCTCGACGCTGTAGTCGGCGAGCGGGGAGTCGGCGGCGGCGTGTTCCTCGACCTTGGCGTCGATGCCCTTGTCGGCGGCGACCTTCTCCAGGCCGTCGGGGCTGGCCGAGGCGTAGAAGCTGACGACGCCGGCGAGGAGGAGGGAGGCGCCGAGGCCGGTGAGCCAGACGGTGCGGGTGCGGTGGGAGCGGGCGGGGGCGAGTTCCCGTTCGGGCTCCGGGGTCGCGTCCACCAGTTCGCCGCCGACGCGCAGCTTGAGCTTCTGGGTCAGGCCCCGGGCGCCGTACACGAGGTCCGGCCGTACGGCGATGACGGCGCCGACCGTGAACGCGGTGATCGCGGCCTCGCCGAGCCCGATGAGGACGTGCACGCCGACCATGGCGGTGAGGACCCGCCCGATCGGCACGTCCGTCGTGCCGCCGATCGCGTAGACGAGCGTGAAGGCGAGGGCGGCGGCCGGCACGGACAGCGCGGCGGCGACGAAGGCGGACACGGTGACGGAACGGCGCGTCTTCGGCAGCACCTTCACCAGGCCGCGGAACGTGACGTAGGCGACGACGGTCGTCACGACGGCCATGACCGTGATGTTCACGCCGAGCGCGGTGAGCCCGCCGTCCGCGAAGAGGATGCCCTGCATGAGCAGCACGACGGACACGCACAGGACCCCTGTGTAGGGGCCCACGAGTATCGCGGCCAGCGCGCCGCCGAGCAGGTGTCCGCTGGTCCCGGCGGCGACCGGGAAGTTCAGCATCTGCACGGCGAAGATGAACGCGGCGACCAGGCCGGCGAGCGGCGCGATCCGTTCGTCGAGTTCGCGCCGGGCACCGCGCAGACTCACGGCGACGGCGCCGGCGGCGACGACTCCGGCCGCTACGGAGACGGGGGCGTTGATGAATCCATCGGGCACATGCACCGTCCGATGATAGTGGCTTGTTGCGAACCTTTCGCAAGAGCGATACGTCACCAGTAGTCCGGCTGGTAGTCCGGCGGGGTCGCGGGCTCCCGCGAGGGGGCGCAATCTGCCGAATATGCGACATTGGAGAGGAAGCGGATTCACAGCTTCTGTACAGGTGACGCAGCGTAAGGGGACGGTCCGATGTCCGCAGTCGAACAGTACGCGCGAGCCCATATCGTCACGGACACCCAGGAGGACCGGGGCGCGGTCCCCGTCGTCCTGCGCTACGACCCCGACACCGACCCGCGCACGATCCGCGTCCGCCTCCCCGGCGCCCACGAGTGGACGTTCTCGCGGTCCCTCCTGGAGGAGGGGCTGCGGGCACCGGTGGGCTCGGGCGAGGTACGGGTCTGGCCGTGCGGCCGGGTCCAGGCGGTGGTCGAGTTCCACTCCGCGGGAAGTGTCTCCGTGGTGCAGTTCGAGACGAAGACGCTGGTGAGGTTCTTGCGGCGTACGTATATGGCGGGGGCGGCGCCTGTGGCCAGGTGACGGCGGGGATTTTCGCCCCCGCCGCCCCTACCCGTCCCATCCCTTCCTGAGGGCTGCGCCCCCAGACCCCCGCTGCCGGCCCTGAACGGGCCTTGTCCTCAATCGCCGGACGGGCTGGAGGTGCGGGCCGGTACTGAAAGATCAAGCCCCGGTCGGCATCATCCAGACCCTCCGGCGTTTGAGGAGCACCCACCCCGCGTACCGAGCACCGCTCGACTTCGATGACCTCGGTTACGCGGGACGCTCGGGGATATGGTCGCTCGTATGGCTGAGTACGTGCAGGTGTCGACGGCGACGGAGACGCGAGGGCAGGCGGTGGAGCTGGCTCGGTCGGTGGTCACCGGCCGACTGGCGGCCGGAGCGCAGATCGTCGGTCCTGTTGTCTCCGTCTTCTGGCACGAGGGCCGGTTCGGTACTGGTGAGGAGTGGCAACTCCTGCTGAAGACCAGGACAGACAGGTACGCCGAGTTGGAGTCGCGTCTTCTGAGGGATCACCCGTGGAAGAACCCGGAGGTGTCGGCCGTGCCGATCGTGGCCGGGTCGGCGGCGTATCTCCGTTGGGTGAGCGCGATCGTGGGTCCGCCGGAGTCCGAGTGAACCGCTCGGCGGTCAGGCTCGGGTTTTCTCCAGAACCTCGGTGACGGCTGGGATGTTCTGGTACTGACTGAGCTGCCCCAGAACCGGTGCGAGCCGTTGCCGGGGCCTTACGGAGGAGACTCCGGCGCAGAGGTCGAGGGCGCGGCCGGTGACGGCGGCGGCTTGCTCGACCTCCCCGGCTGTCATGTACGACTCCGCAAGCCATGACAGGTACAGGCTCTTGTCCCGTGCGTGAGCGTCGTCGTACTGAACCAAGGCACTCTCCAGGGCGGGAATCGCGCGCAGCGGGCGCCGGAGTTCCGTCCAGCAGCGGCCGGTCATGATCCGTAGCTCGTTCTCGTCGACCCATGCGGCCCAGTCGGGTTGCGGCTCGTTGCTGGTCCCGGCGAGCGCGGCGCCTGCGGCCTCCAGGGCACGTTCCGTCTCGGCGGCGAGTCCGGCGACGGCGTACGCCCAAGCCAGCCGCTCATGCAGCAGCGCGCGCACTCCTGACGGCGCGTCAGGGCCTGCGGTCTCGCAGGATCGGGCAGCGGTCTCTATTCCCGCCTGACGGTCGCCGTTGACCCTCTGGTAGGCGAGAAAGGCGAGCGCGTTGCCCGCGAGTGCTGCGTCCCCGGCGTCCGTGGCCGCGTTGTAGCTCTCCTCGTACAGGCCGGTCGCGTCGTCGTGCATGCCGCCGTCGAATGCCGCCCAACCGGCTTGCTGTGCCTGCTCGGCAAGTACGGAGAGCAGGGCCTGTCCTGTCTCCTCAGTGCAGGTGGCTTCGCGGATGAGGGCCTTCGTGGCCTGGTACTCCCCGAGGTAGACCCGGTACGTGTCCCCGCCTCCCAGGATGTCGTCAAGCCGACGCAGGCGGGCCGTACGCTCCCGCAGTCGCTGAGGGAAGTCGCCTTCCGGCCCGGCGGCCCGTCAGGGGGCGGGTGAGGTCTGGGAGCCCCACGGCGAGCCCGGCCACGGCCGACGCTTTGAAGAATTCCCTGCGCTGCACGTCGTTTCCGTCTCTGTCGGCGGCGGTGGCACGTGCGGGCGCGGGGAGCACTCGGCGTAGTGGGGGACGTGTCTCCCACTCGGGCGGGGCAAGCCGGACTCGGTACGTCAGCCTGCGGACTCGTCGCCCTTGGCGCGCTTGTCCACCACATACACGCCCATGCCCGTGACCGTCTCCACGAGACCCTCGTCCTTCAACACCTTCACGGCCTTCCGCAAGGTGTCGCGAGCTACGCCGAACTCGGCTTCCAGCTCAACAAGGCTCGGGATGCGACGGCCGGGCGGGATACTCCCGCCTTCGATGCGGGCGCGCACGATCGCGGCAATCTGACGGTACGGCGGAACCGGCCCCTCCCGATCAATACTCATGATCACGACACTAGGCGGCGAGCGTGTACCCGCCATAGCTACCCCAGGGGGTAGACGGGGGTAGTACACCTCCTTTACGCTGCCAAGACGCGAAGACCCCCGCGACCGTGCGACCGGTCCGGGGGCGCGGCCCACCAACTGATTGGGAGTTGATGAACATGGCTGAGCGTAGCGCGGCTGCGCTGCACTGGCTTGTGGTGCCCCTGGCCGTATGGGGGCTCACCCGGCTGTTCCCGCCGACCGGCACCCGCCGGAAGGTGCCGACAGCAATTCGAACCGTCGTGACCTGCAAAGAAGTAAAGGATGATGTGCGCCTGGTAGCACGAGTGCCCGCTCAGCGTCGGTCGCCGTACAGCACCGACCGGGGAGCGTTGGACGGTTCCGCGTCCCGCCTGTCGCGGCCGTACCTGCCCGCTCTCGACATGGCGCCCGAGGTCCCCGTGAGTCCGCGTACGGCGCGTGTGCGGCCGTACTGGACGGCGCGGGAACGCGTGGTCCACTACAGCAGGCGTACCTCCCTCGTACTCGCCGCGGACTTCGGGCTCGACCTCGACACCCGCAACATTCACGCCGTGCTGAACGGGGTGGGGTGCCGATGACCGGCCCGAGGGTCAGAGCGTCCGTGAAGCTCGATGAAGACGCCATGCTGCGCACCTACCGGCTGTGGCACGAGCACACCCGTAAGTGCGCCGACGGCTGCAAGGGCGCGGGCAAGGCTCTGGACGGCTGCGAGACCGGGCGCGGACTGTGGGCGATCTACCGCCGCGCCTACGCCGGGGAGTCTCAATGACGACACCGATGAATACAGACCGGTGCGGGAAGGCGCGCGCGTCTCTCTTCTACGGCGCTCCGATCCTCGGCGAGTTGGGTGCCTGTGTCCTTCCCCACGGGCACGACGGGGACCACAGCGACCCCTGGGGCCGCACGTGGAACGTGAACCCGCTGCACCCCAGGGTCAACACCGACAAGGGGGCGGGTGAGTGATGAACTCCCCCGCGAAACAGTCGAGTTGGATGCCGGAGCGCTCGTACGTGTCCGGGCGTTGCACGATCGGCACCCATGACCGGTGCCGGGACGCGGAGCCCCGCGACAGCGGCACTCCCGGGGTGCGCTACCTGGTGTGCACGTGCTGCTGTCACCGGATGACTCCGGGCCTAGTGAAGGGAGCGAGCGCATGAACTCCCCCGACATTAGGGCGACTTGGTACCGCGTGTGCTGGGAGACCACCTGGGACGGGCGCGCCTGGGAACTCGGCACACTCACCGGGCGGGACGTACCGAGCATGCTCGTCAGTCTCCGTGACTGCCTGCCCGTGGCCATCACGGACCTCGAAGCGGTACGTGCCGCTGCCGACACCCCCGACGGATGGTCGTACGAGTTGGACGCGATGAGCGTGCACACGCACCAGACTCCGCGCGAGGGTTCGTGGCTGCCCTACTTCGGGTGCCCGAACCGGCGGCAGGGGGAGCCCCCGTGATGACCAGGTAACAGGAAACCGAGCAGATCATCCGTGAGGTCAAAGGGCTCAGGATCGAATTGCAGGAGGAAGAGGTCCGCTGAGAAGGCGACTTCCCGACCGGCGACGGCATGGACGAGTGCGAATGGCTGGGCACCATGACCGGCGGGCGGGGGTGCCCGTCGTGATGTCCCCACCGTGCCCCCCAGGAAGCGGCTGGCGTCGGTCACCTTCACCGCCACCCTCAATGGCCGTGTGGGCCGGCGTAGTCATCGCCGCACTGGCCACAATCACTCACCCCTGGCCCCGCCTCTCCGGATCTCTGGGAGGCAGGAAGGGCCCCCTCTGCGTTGCAGAGGGGGCCTCGGCGTGGAGTGGCTATTGCTGTGACCGGGAAGGTTCACCGTGTCGCGACGGCTGGCACGGCGCCTCGACGCGTTGGTCGGACCACCGAGGTACGTGCGGTAGGAGCCGTGGCCCTCCGCCTTGCGATGCACCGCACGGGCCGCCGGCCGGGCGGCCTCCTTACGGTTGGTGACCTTCGCGCCCCGGTCCGGGCTCACACTCGCCGCCCTGCCCTCTCAGGCGGAAAAGACGGGGCAGGCGTTTAATCGGATGTGCGTGTGGCGCGGGGTTGTTAGGTTCGCCGTGTGCCGAAGCTGAATCAGATCATCGCAGTCGAAAAGGGCGTCAAGTCCAAGGCCCTCCAGGAGCTCACCCAGGCTCACCAGGACGTGCAGAAGCCCGCCCTGCTGGCCGGCATCTCCCGGACCTACCAGCCCAAGGACGAAGAGGGCGAGCAACTGCCGCCCGAGTCCACGCGGGTGCAGATCAAGGCCGAGGATGCTCTGCGGGCGACCGCCGGGACGCTGACGCGGCTCTTCGACGTGACCGCGACGAAGGACTGGGCGAACCGGTCCGCGGTCGCGGACGTGGTGGTCGACGGTACGGTGCTGTTGCCCCAGGTGCCCGTCCCCTACCTGTTGTTCCTGGAGAAGCAACTCACCGACCTGCACACCTTCGTGCGCAAGTTGCCAGTGCTCGACGCCTCCGAGTCTTGGAACCTGGACCCCTCGACGGACTCGTGGAAGACGGACCCGGTGCGGACCATCCGCACGAAGAAGGTTCCGCGCAACCACGTGAAGGCCGAGGCCACGGAGAAGCACCCGGCGCAGGTCGAGGTGTACTACGAGGACGTCCCGGTCGGTTACTGGACCACGGTGAAGTTCTCCGGCGCGCTGCCCGCCCGGCGGGTCAATGAGCTCCTCGACCGCGTTGAGAAGCTCCAGCAGTCCGTCAAGTTCGCCCGCGAGGAGGCGAACAACACCGAGGTCACCGACCAGCGGGTCGGCGACGCGGTATTCGGCTACCTGTTCCGGTAGCCTCCACAGACGCCCTCCGTCGCGAGCGGAGGGTGCGCGATGAGCGCAAGCTGAAACTGATGTTGAAGCTGATGAAGGGGTGTCAGTTGGGGGTTCGAATCCCTCTCCCCGCACCACGTGCGGGGGTGGCCCAAGCCTGGCAGAGGCGGCCCCGTGAAACTCAGATTCTCGCTCCAGTCTCAGTATTCGCCGCCGAACACCGGATCGACCGAGCGTGGGCGAACATCGACGGATGGGGGTTCAAGTCCCCTCGGCGCCTCTCTCGTGGCGCTGTAGTTCAAAGGCAGAACACGTCGATCTCAACATGACCCGCGGTTCTTAAACGCCGCCGGTGTGCGCAAATGGGTGGCAAGCTGGAGCCCGGGAGCTGGACATGCTCCCGGGCTCCGTCACGTTCCGGCCCGCAGCTTGGTGCTGTGATCGGGAAGGTTCACCGGGTTGAGTGGTCAGGCCGCGGTGGATAGGGGTCTGCCGCCCCAGCGGATGCCTCTTTCGCCGCGGATGCGGGCGCGTTCGCGTCGTTGGGCCGCGAGGACGTCGGGGTGACGGGCGTTCTTGTTGCGCCAGCGCAGGTAGGCATGCAGGACCCGTGTCTGGACGGTGTGGTTGGGGTGGTTCGAGTTGGCCAGGGTGAACTGCCGTAGTGGTCCGAAGGGCGCCTCGACGGGGTTGGCCCAGGACGCGTAGGTCGGGGTAAAGCACAGCTCGACTTTGTTTCGGTCCGCCCACCTGCGGATTCTCCAGTTCAGGTGGGCGGAGAGGTTGTCGAGGATCACGTAGATCGGGGCTCCGTCCGGGCGCGCTGCCCGGAGCGTCTTCAAGGCGGCCCAGGTGTGGTCGATGCCTTTGCGGCGCCGGTTGATCCCCCACATCTGGTCGTCGCCGACGGAGTAGCAGCCGTGAAAGTAGGTGACTCCATGGGTGCGCCGGTAGGTGGCCGGCAGGCGGTCGGGCTGCGACTGCTCGGCCCAGCAGGAGCCGGCGGTGGGGCGGATTCCCAGGGGCCCGAACTCGTCGAACGCGAAAGTGCGGTCCGGTCGTTCATTGATCGCGTACTCAATCCGGGCGAGTAAGCATCGCAGGGCCTCCCGGCCAATGAGGACGGGGCGGGCACCGTTGCGTCGTAGGTGATCGGCGAGCTTGCGGATGGACCAGCGGGTAGAGGGCTTGCCCAGCACGGTCGGGCGAGTGGTGGCCGTCTGGACGACGAAGTCCTCGTCGTTACGATCGAGAAGGCGGGGACGGCCTCCCGCCCAGCGAGGGTTCAGGCATGCGAGCCCCATCTCGTTGAACTTGTGGATCACGTCGCGGACGGTGTCCTCGTCAGCCTGGACCACGCGGGCTATGACGAGGATCGTGCTGCCGCCGGCTGAAGCCAGGAGCATCATCGCCCGCCGGAACCGCACCGAACTCGTGCTGCCCCGCCGGACGATGCGCTGGAGTTTCTGGCCCTCCTGCTCGGTCAGTCCGCGAACCCGGACCGGGTTTCGCCATCCCGCCTCCCCACGCTGCTTGAAGAACTCATTTCCAAGCAGCACAACGAGCAACCCGGGGAACCTTCCCGGTCACAGCACTATTGATTGAAACGAGCACACCGCCATTCCTGGCGCACCTAGCCTTGCCTGCAGATCAAGTCGTTGAGGGGGGAGCATGGAGACCGTTGCGGTCGTATTCAATGTTGTCAGTGTTATCGGTCTGCTCATGTTCTTGCTCGCGTGGGCGATCGACGGTGATGCATGGCTGAGCATGGGAGGGCTGGCGCTGATGATCGGCGGTTTCGCTGTCACAGTCATGATCAGGTAGGCGCTGGCAGCATGACCGGAGCCGGCTCATCCCTGCCCGGACTGATCACGTAAGAATCCAGCCGGACATCGGCTCCTTACGCCGGTCACGGATCCGTCATTGTCCCAGGAGCTGGAGTCGGGCCCGAAACCATCGTTTCCGCAGGTCAAACCTTGTACCTAGTGGGAAGGCGTGCGCCCCCAGCCCCCTACGGCCCTGAACGGGCCTGGTCCTCAAACGCCGGACGGGCTGAGTGGGCGCTGGTCAGGAACCCGCCTTCAGCAGCGCCGCCACGATCGGGCCCGCCGTGCTACCGCCGTGGCCGCCCTGTACGACGACCCCCGCGCCGGCCAGGTCGCCCCGGTACGCCGTGAACCAGCCGTTCGGCTGTTTCTGGCCGTCGACCTCCGCGGAGCCCGTCTTCGCTCCGTAGTCCGGGCCGAGTCCCGCCATTGCCTCGGCGGCTGTGCCGTATGCGGCCGTGTACTGCATGAGTTCCCGGAGCTGGGACAGCGTCGTCGACGACATCGTCCTCGCGGCCGTGGCCAGCGTGCGGTCGTCCGTCTCCGGGGAGACGAGGTACGGCTGGCGGAAGACGCCCGACTCGATCGTCGCCGCCACCGATGCCATGTTCAGGGGGTTCATCCGGACGCCGCCCTGCCCGATCAGCGATGCCGCCATCTGGGCCTGGGACTGGACCGGGACCGAGCCGTCGAAGGTCGAGACGCCGATCGACCAGTCGTTCATGCCGAGGCCGAACACCTGCTGGGCCTGCTTGGTCAGGCTGTCGTCGTCGAGTCCCTTGGCCTGGCTGATGAAGGCCGTGTTGCAGGACCGCGCGAAGCTCGCCTTGAACGTGCCGCCCTTGATCTCGAACTTGTCGTCGTTCTGGAACTTCCAGCCGCCGTACGTGAAGAACTTGGGGCACGGATGCGCCTTGTCCGCCGACGCCAGCCCCTTCTCGATCAGCAGCGACGCGGTGATGACCTTCATCGTCGAGCCGGGGGCAAGGGATCCCTGGAACGCCGTGTTGAAGCCGTGCGACTGGTTCGCGACCGCCAGGACCTCGCCCGTCGACGGGCGGATCAGGACCACCGACGACCTCGCCTTCTTCGCCACCTGTGCTTCCGCCGCCGTCTGCAACGCCGGACTCAGCGTCGTCTTCACCGTGCCCGGCGTGCCCTTGCTCAGCTCCAGCAGGGTCTTGTCGGCCGACTTGGACGCCTTCGACGCCGTACCGCGTACGACCCTCAGTTCGATGCCGGCCTTGCCGCCCGCCTTCTTGCCGTACTTCTCCCGGAGGCTGTCCAGGACCGTGCCCAGCGACGGGTACTTGGTGAGGGTCAGCTCACCGCCGTCCCGGTCGACGGCCTTGATCGGCGGGGTGCCGGCCTCGCCGGTGAGCAGTTTGTCGCCGTCCGCCAGGTCGGGGTGGACCACCGACGCGTGCCAGTCGACCAGCGGCTTGCCGTCGGACGTACGACGGACCACGGTCAGCGCGCTCTCGTAGGCCAGCGGCTTGCTCACCTTGCCGTACGTCACCGTGCCCTTGACCGAGAACGGGACCTTGGCGCCCGTCGCCGTGCCCGGCGTGATCGTCACGCCGGTGATGTGGGCGTCCTTGGTGTAGCCGGTGAGGAGGGTGGTGGCCGCTTTCGTGGTGTCGTTCGTCGCGGCTGCCGCCTGGGGCACCTTGCCGGTCTGCCAGGCGGTGAGGAACTGGGCGGCGATCGCCTTGACCTGGGCCGCCGGGACCGGGCCCGTCGGGACCTCCGGCTTCTGGTCGGCCGTGGAGGCGGTCGACGAGCCGTCCTCGGCCGCCGCCCCGCCGCCGTACAGCCCGTAGACCCCGAGACCGGTGCCGACGACGACCACGGCGATCATCCCGCCGACCACGGCGGGTTTGGTCTTCCGTGCACTCCGTCGCTCGGCGACGCGCCTTCTGTTGCCCACAGCTCCCGATCCTCCGCGAATCCCCAGGGTCCCCGTTGCCCTCAGTACACCTCAACGACAACGACCACCCTAGAGTCCCGTCCTGTGCGGGTGAGTTCAGCCGCCTGTCCGTAGCACGGCTGCGACAATCGGGCCGGCCGCGTCGCCGCCGTGGCCGCCCTCCTGGGTCATGGCCGCCGCCGCGATGTCGCCCCGGAATCCGGTGAACCAGCTGTTGGACTTGGCCTGCCCGTCCACCTCGGCGCTGCCCGTCTTCGCCCCGATGTCCCCGCTCAACCCGGCCATGGCCGCGGCCGCGGTGCCCTGGGTCGCGGTCAGCCGCATCATGTCCTTGAGCTGCGCGGCCGTACTCGACGGCAGGCCCTTCGCCGTCGCCAGCGGACGCTTGTCCAGGTCCGGGGACACGATGTACGGCTGACGGAACTCGCCCGTGATCGCGGTCGCCGTCACCGACGCCATGTTCAGCGGGCTCATCTGGACCTGGCCCTGGCCGATCGCGTTGGCCGCACGGTCCGGGCCGCCGGAGGCGGGGACGCTGCCGTCGAAGGACACGATCCCGGTCTTCCAGTTGTCCTGCCCGAGCCCGAACCGCTCCTGGGCCTCGGTCGTCAGCGACTCGTCCGTGAGCGGGTGGGCGTCGTCGCCGTCGATGAGCTTGATGAAGGCGGTGTTGCAGGAGCGCAGGAAGCTGTTGGCGAGGGTGGCGCCCTCGTTCGGTTCCATGCCCTTGAGGTTGTTGAAGGTCTGGCTCTGCCAGGTCGCCGTGGGCGGGCAGGGCGCGGCCCCGTTCATCGACGTCACGCCGTTGTCGATGAGCATCGCCGCGGTGATGATCTTCATCGTGGAGCCGGGCGCCAACGTGCCCTCGAAGGCCGCGTTGAACTGGTCCGCGCGGTGGTTGGCGACCGCCAGCACCTCACCGGTGCTCGGCTGTACGGCGACCACGGACGACTCGGCGAACTGGTCCACCGCCTTCTCCGCGGCGGCCTGCGCACTCGCGCTCAGCGTCGTCGGCAGCTTGCCCGGGGTGCCCTCGGAGAGGGTCAGCAGCGAGGTGTCGGCCGCCTCGGTGTCCGCGTGCCGGACCACCAGCTCGATGCCCGGCGTACCGCCCGCCTTGTCGCCGTACCGGGCGCGCAGGGTGTCCAGGATGGGCCCGAGGGACGGGTACTTCTCCTTCGTCAGGACCTTGCCGTCCCGGTCCACGGCCTCGATCGGCGGGCTCTCGGCCTCCCCGGTGACCAGCTCGTCCCCGCTGACCTTCAGGTCGGGATGGACGACCGACGGCTTCCAGTCGACCAGCGCCCGCCCGGTCGTCGTACCCCGGACGATCGTCAGGCTGCTCGTGTAGGCGAGGGGCTTCGTCTTCCCCTCGAACGACACCGTGGCCTTGACCGAGAAGGGCACGGTGACGCCGGTGGCCGTGCCGGGGGTGATCTTCACCCCGGTGATGTGCGCTTGTGTGCTGTAGCCGGTGAGCAGATTGGCCGCGGGTATCGCGTTGTTGGTGAGATCGGCGGCGGTCTGCGCCTGCCCCTTCTCCCAGGCCGCGAAGAACTTCCCGCTCGTCTCCCCGACCTCGTCGCTCGACGGCGGCCCGGTCTTCACAGCCGGCGTACCGCCGCCGTCCTCGTTGAGCGCGGACACGATGTTGAACGCGCCGTACCCCGCACCCCCCACCATCACCGTGAACACGGACCCGACGATGGCTGCCTTTGCTCCCTTGCGCATGTGAGTTCCCCTCCCCGTAGGCCACTGAACTGTAAGTGGCCTACGGGGCTGCTGTGGGGGCTGTTTCCGTCTCTTGTCCCAACTCTTGTCCGAAGAGTGACTAGACCCAGGTATCCAGCCACATCCGTGAACGCCACGAATCGATAGGAATCGCCGTCCCCGTGTACAGCGGCCAGAAGTAGATGAAGTTCCAGGCGATCAGCAGCACCAGCACGCCCGCGCCCGCCGCCCCCGCGACCCGGCGTCGTTCGCTCGACCCCGGTGGGCCGACGATCGCGCCGATCATCATCGCGACGGCCAGGCAGAGGAAGGGCAGGAAGACGACGGCGTAGAAGAAGAAGATCGTGCGCTCCTGGTACATGAACCAGGGGAGATAGCCGGCCGCGATACCGCAGGCGATGGCGCCCGCGCGCCAGTCGCGGCGGAACAGCCAGCGCCACAGGACGTACAGGACCGCGAAGCCGGCCGCCCACCACAGGAGTGGGGTGCCCAGGGCCAGGACCTCGCGGGCACACTGCTCGCCCGCGTCGGCGGGGCAGCCGTCCTTGCCGGGGGCGGGGGACTCGTAGAAGAACGAGACCGGGCGGCCCAGGACGAGCCAGCTCCACGGGTTCGACTCGTACGCGTGCGGGGAGTGCAGGCCCACGTGGAACTGGTACACCTCGTGCTCGTAGTGCCACAGGCTGAGCCACCAGTCCGGGAGCAGCCACGACCAACTGCTGCTCTGACCCTGGTTCGCCGCCCAGTTGCGGTAGTAGCCGCCGGTGCCGTCCGAGGGGGAGAGGATCCAGGCCGTCCACGAGCCGATGTACGTGGCCACGGCGACCGGGACCGTCGACAGGAACGCCCAGCCCAGGTCGCGCTTGATGACCGCCTCGTACGGGTGGCGGGCGCCCGCGACCTTGCGGGAGCCGACGTCCCACAGCACGGCCATCACGCAGAACGCGACCAGGATGTACAGGCCGTTCCACTTCGTGCCGATGGCCAGGCCCAGCATCAGGCCCGCGAGCAGGCGCCAGGGGCGCAGGCCCATGCGTGTCGTCTCGGCGACGTGCGCGTCCGGCCGTACGACGCCGTCGGCGTCCGGCGGGAGGGCCGCCGCCAGTCGTTCGCGGGCCCTGTCGCGGTCGATGACCAGGCAGCCGAAGGCGGCGAGGACGAAGAACTGGAGGACGCCGTCGAGCAGCGCGGTACGGCTCATCACGAAGGCCAGGCCGTCCACGGCCATCAGCGCGCCCGCCAGGCAGCCCAGGAACGTGGAACGGAAGAGGCGGCGGCCGATGCGGCACAGCATCAGGATCGACAGCGTGCCCAGCAGCGCCGTCATGAAGCGCCACCCGAACGGATTGAATCCGAACATCCACTCGCCGAGCCCGATGACGTACTTGCCGACAGGCGGGTGGACGACGTACGACGCGCTCTCCGAGATCGGCACGTCGCCGTTGGTCTTGAGGATGAGGTCGTTGACGTTCTTGTCCCAGTTGACCTCGAAGCCGCGGTGGATGAGCGCCCACGCGTCCTTCGCGTAGTACGTCTCGTCGAATATCACCTTCTTCGGGTTGCCCAGGTCCCAGAACCGCAGCACGCCCGCCAGCAGCGTCACGAGCAGCGGGCCGCCCCAGCCCGACCAGCGCATGAGCCGGTCGGTGAGGGCCGGCGGCAGCCCGAGGGTCGCCCAGAGGCGAGGGCTCGGCCGGGTGTACGGCGGCACCAGGCGGTCCCGGACGTCGCTTCTCGGCTTCGCCGCGTATCCGTAGCGGCGCAGCCGCTGCTGCCACGAGGGCTGCTGCTCTGGCGACGGGGGGCTAGGCCGGGTGTCCGTGGAGGACGCGGTACTGGTCACCGCGCCATCGTAGGGAACAGCACTGTGTGAGTCCCGTGGATGGCCCTACCCAATCGGCCGGAGCCGGGCCTGCGAGGATGGAATCGTGACTGGAACACTGGTTTTGGCGGGTACTCCCATCGGCGACATCACGGACGCGCCGCCCCGGCTCGCGGCGGAGCTGGAGGGTGCCGACGTCATCGCGGCCGAGGACACCCGGCGGCTGCGCCGGCTCACCCAGGGCCTCGGCGTGCAGCCCAAGGGGCGGGTGGTGTCGTACTTCGAGGGCAACGAGGCCGCGCGCACCCCCGAGCTGGTCGAGGCGCTGCTGGGCGGTTCGCGCGTGCTGCTGGTGACGGACGCGGGGATGCCGTCCGTGTCCGACCCGGGGTACCGGCTCGTCGCCGCGGCCGTGGAGAAGGACATCAAGGTGACGGCCGTACCCGGCCCGTCCGCCGTGCTCACCGCGCTCGCGCTCTCCGGGCTGCCCGTCGACCGGTTCTGCTTCGAGGGCTTCCTGCCGAGGAAGGCCGGCGAGCGCCTCTCCCGCCTGCGGGAAGTGGCCGAGGAGCGGCGCACCCTCGTCTACTTCGAGGCCCCGCACCGCCTCGACGACACCCTCGCCGCCATGGCCGAGGCGTTCGGCGCGGACCGACGGGCCGCCGTCTGCCGGGAGTTGACGAAGACGTACGAGGAGATCAAGCGCGGCCCGGTGGGCGAGCTGGCGGAATGGGCCGCGGAGGGCGTACGGGGTGAGATCACCGTCGTCGTCGAGGGCGCCCCCGAGAAGGGCGCGGAGGGACTCGACGCGGCGGAGCTGGTGCGGCGGGTGCGGGTACGGGAGGAGGCGGGGGAGCGGCGCAAGGAGGCCATCGCGGCCGTCGCCGCCGAGGTCGGGCTGCCCAAGCGGGAGGTGTTCGACGCGGTCGTGGCCGCGAAGAACGCTGAGGGTGCGGGGAACGTGCCGGGTGCGACGCCGGTCACGCCATAAGCCGGCAAAGGCAGACGGCGAACGGCAAAGCCCAGCCCTCGGATCGGGGCCGTTCCCACAAGGAATGCCCAAAACGTCTTCAACAGACGACAGGTCTGATGCCTTCACGCCGGCAGAGGCGTCCACTGGTTCACAGGGACGCACCCGTCCTGTGTCCAGCGGACAAGAGGAGCTGGCATGAGCGAGATCACCGGCCGCAGCAGCACGGCCACCGCCGTCGTTCACGAGTCGTATTCCTTCGCCTGCATGCGCTGCGGGCACGGCTGGGAACAGTCGTACGAGATCGAGCACCACATCGACGGCAACGGCGCCGAGATGGTGATGTACGTGGTGGACGACCGGGTCGTACCGTCCCCGCTGTCCAGGCCGACCTGCCAGAACTGCGAGAACCACGTGGTGCGCATCATGCGCGCGGGACAGGTGTCCTCGGCGCAGAGTTCGTTGCACGGGCAGCGCAAGGTGCCGAAGGCGGTACCTGCGGCCGCCACGGCCGCGGAGTCCGGGGCGCCGGCGGAACACCACCACTGGCACCTCTCCGATCTCCTCCACCCGTTCCACCGCAGGGCGAGTTAGCTCCCTCCTGGCTCCCCCCGGAGAGGCGGGCGTGCCCCTTTCCTGCGATTCATGTGATCGGGTTTCGTAGGATCGGGGCATGCCCGCCAAGTCCGAAGCCGCACAAGCGCCGCCGCTGCCCGAACCCCTACGGGTACCGGTCGCCGACTCCCACACCCACCTCGACATGCAGTCCGGCACCGTCGCGGAAGGCCTCGCCAAGGCCGCGTCGGTCGGGGTGACGACGGTCGTCCAGGTCGGCTGCGACCTCAAGGGCTCCCGCTGGGCGGCCGATACGGCGGCCACGTACGAGAGCGTCCACGCGACCGTCGCCCTGCACCCGAACGAAGCCCCCCGCATCGTCCACGGCGACCCCGACGGCTGGTCCCGGCAGGGCGCGCGCGTACCCGGCGGAGACGCGGCCCTCGACGAGGCGCTGGCGGAGATCGACCGGCTGGCCGGGCTTCCGCAGGTCAAGGGCGTCGGCGAGACGGGACTCGACTACTTCCGTACCGGCCCCGAGGGCAAGGCGGCCCAGGAGCGGTCCTTCCGGGCCCACATCGAGATGGCCAAACGGCACGGCAAGGCGCTGGTCATCCACGACCGGGACGCGCACGCCGACGTCCTGCGGGTACTGAAGGAAGAGGGCGCCCCCGACCGCACCGTCTTCCACTGCTACTCCGGCGACGCGGACATGGCCGAAGTGTGCGCGGCGAACGGCTACTTCATGTCCTTCGCCGGCAACATGACCTTCAAGAACGCCCAGCCACTGCGCGACGCGCTGGCCGTGGCCCCCCTGGAACTGGTCCTGGTGGAGACCGACGCGCCCTTCCTCACACCGGCTCCGTACCGGGGCCGTCCCAACGCGCCGTACCTCATCCCGATCACCCTGCGGGCGATGGCCGAGGTGCGCGGCATCGACGAGGACACCCTGGCGACGGCCATCGCAACGAACACCGCGCGCGCGTTCGGTTACTGACGCGCACTGACGTGCGTTGACGCTCCGTAGTCGCGTCGCTTTGGAGAGTGACGGTCGCTCCGCTAGGTTCTGGTGCCCGTCGCCGGAACCTGGAGCGTGTCGTCGTGAGCAGTCCGCCGTACGAGACGTACAGCCCCGTCCCCGGGCCACAGCCCTACGACGCGTATGACCCGCACACCGCCGAGACGGTGGCGTACGGGGTGACGGTGCCGTACGAGGACACGTACCGGCCCGCCTACGAGCCCCCGCCGGTTCCGGCTCCGGCTCCGGTGGATCCGACGCTGCCCCAACAGCAGCAGGGCGGGCGCGGACGGGCCCAGGACCGTCGGGCGGCCAGGCGCCGCAAGGGATCCGAACGCCCGGACGCCATCCGGCGGTTGCTGCCGCAGGCCCTCGTCGTGGCGTTCCTGGCGGGCGGTACGACGGCCTTCGTCGCCAAGGACAAGGCGATCGAACTCAGCGTCGACGGCAAGCCCCGCACCCTGCACACCTTCGCCGACGACGTCACCGAACTGCTGGCCGACGAGGGCGTAGCGGTCGGCGCCCACGACGTCGTGGCCCCCGCCCCGGGCACCGCGCTGGCCAGCGGCGACGAGGTCCGCGTCCACTACGGGCGACCCGTACGGATCACTCTGGACGGTGAACGGCGCGAGGTGTGGACGACGGCCCAGACGGTGGAGGAGGCGCTCAGGCAGATCGGGGTGCGCGCAGAGGGCGCGTATCTGTCCCTCGCGCGCTCCCAGAAGATCGGCCGGCAGGGCCTGACCATCGACGTCCGCACCGAGCGCACGGTGACGATCATGGCGGACGGCCGGGCCCGCACGATCCGTACGAACGCGGCGACGGTCGGCGAGGCGGTGGCGGAAGCCGGGATCACGTTGCGCGGCGAGGACGCCATCTCGGTGGCCGACGCGAGCTTCCCGCGCGACGGCCAGACGGTGACGGTCCTGCGGATCACCGGCTCCAGGGAGGTACGCGAGGAGCCGATCCCCTTCGACGTACGGCGCACCCAGGACGCGTCCCTCTTCAAGGGCACCGAGATCGTCGACCAGGCGGGCAGCCCGGGCCTGCGCCGGGTCACCTTCGCCATCCGGTCGGTCAACGGCGTCAAGCAGAAGCCGCGCCGGGTGCGCACGGAGGTGGTGCGCGAACCGCGGGCCCAGCTGGTGAGGGTCGGCTCGAAACCGATGCCGACGTCGGTCCAGGGGGCGGACCATCTGGACTGGGGCTCCCTGGCGGCCTGCGAGTCCGGGGGGCGCCCCGGCGCCGTCGACCCCTCGGGGACGTACGGCGGCCTGTACCAGTTCGACACGCAGACCTGGCAGAGCCTGGGAGGCTCGGGGCGACCCCAGGACGCGACGGCGACCGAGCAGACGTTTCGCGCGAAGAGGCTGTATGTGAAGCGAGGGGCGGGGCCTTGGCCGCATTGTGGGGGGCGGTTGCACGGTTAGGCCGCGGTCTTGCGCGCCGCTGAAAGGCCGCTGACGTCACCGGCGGTCAGTTCGCACCACACCAGCTTCCCCCGCTTCCCGTTCCTGGCCAGCGGCTGCCATCCCCAGAGGTCGGCGCAGGCCTGGATCATCCCCAGTCCGCGTCCGTCTTCGGACTCGATGAGCTGCCCCAACTCCTGTGACGGCTGCGGTGGTTGGGGATCGGCGTCCCAGGCGCCGATGCGGAGTACGCCGGCTGACCAGCGGACGCGTAGGGCGGCGGGGCCCTTGGTGTGCCGTACGGCGTTGGCCACCAGCTCGGCGGCGAGGAGTTCGGCGACATCGACGAGGCTGATCAGTCCGTGCAGGGTGAGGATCAAGCGGAGGGTGCGGCGGCTGACGGTGACGGCGCGGAGGTCGTTGGGGATGTAGAGCCAGTACTCCCAGGACTCGGGCTCGTTCTTGGTTTCGGGCATGCGTCAACTCCCGGTTGGTGGTGGGGGGTTGCGGTCGGCGGGCGGTGGCATGCCGCAGCCGTCGTGGCAGGACGGTGTGGTGCGCTTCCGGGGTCCGGCGTTCCGCAGGGTGTGCGTCGCGTCACTGACGGTAGGTCTAATTCTTCATGTCTGGCAAGCTGGTCGCGTAATCTGACCCCCGAACGAGTCGCCTCCGCAGGCGCGTTGAACCAAGGAGCAGTCAATGGCGCTGAGGCGCGACCCCACAGCACGTCAGATGCGCCTGGCGGTCGAGCTGCGCAGGCTCAGGGAGGCGGCAGACCTCGCCGCTCGCGAGGCGGCGGCTGAGCTCGGGGTGGCCCCCACTCAGATCAGCCACATCGAGTCCGCCCTCGCGGGTGTGAGCGAGAAGCGGCTGCGCCGCCTCGCGGCCCACTACGCATGCACGGACGGCGAGTTCATCGACGCGCTGGTCGCCATGGCCACAGGTCGATCGCGCGGCTGGTGGGACGAGTACCGAGGCCTGCTGCCGAAGTCATTCCTCGACCTCGCCGAGCTGGAACACCACGCCACGTTCCTGCAAGAGGTCCAGTTCCTCTACATTCCCGGCCCTCTTCAGACGGAGGCATACGCCCGCGCCGTCTTCTCGTTCCGGGTCCCCGAACTCCCCGATGACGAGCTTGAGTTGCGCGTCCGTCACCGGATGCAGCGCAAGGTGATCCTTGAGGGCGCCGCTCCCACTCCGTACGAGGCGGTCATCCATGAGGCGGCGTTGCGCATCAACGTCAGCGACCGCGCGGCCTCACTGACGCAGCTCACCAGTCTCCTCGAACTCTCCGAAGAGGACCACGTCACCGTGCGTGTTATTCCCTTCGCCCTGGAGGGCTTCGCCGGCGCTGCCAGCGCCATGGCTTACGCAGGAGGAGCCGTACCCAGGCTGGACACCGTCGTCGGCGACGGCCCGCACGGCACGGCCTTCATCGACTCCGAGGCTCAACTAGGTGTTTTCCGAACACTCTTCCGTAAAGTGGAGGCTGTGTCGCTCGACCCCGACGAGTCGCGCGCCTTCATCCACAGACTGACGAAAGAGCTGTGAGGCGTCCATGGGCACCCCAAGCAACTGGCGGAAGTCGTCCTACTCGGGCCCTGGCGACGGCAACTCCTGCGTCGAGATAGCGGGTCACCGCACCCGGGTAGCCATACGCGACTCCAAGAACCCCGCCTACGGCACCCTCACCTTCCCGACCGGAGCCTTCGCACCCTTCGTAGAGGCACTCAAGTGGCGGAAGTCGTCCTACTCCGGCGGCGGCGAGGGCAACGCCTGCGTGGAGATCGCCAGCTCGCGCACCCGCATAGCCGTCCGCGACTCCAAGGCGCCGGCCCGAGCGCCCCTCACCTTCCCGACCGGGGACTTCACCTGCTTCGTCGAGGCGCTCAAGTCGCCCAGGGCACAACCCCGGTGACCACCTCTGGCACCTGGCGGAAGTCGTCCTACTCCGGAAGCGGTGACGGCAACGCCTGCCTGGAGTTCGCCAGCTCGCGCACCCGCATAGCCGTCCGCGATTCAAAAGCCCCGGCTCACGGCGTCCTCACCTTCCCCATCGAAGCCTTCACCCCTTTCATCAAGGCCCTCAAGGCGCCGCGATAAACCCGGTGCCGTCGACGAGCATCCCCGCGATGCTGGTTGCCCATGGATGAGGTCGAAGTCGTCGTCGCCCATTCCGAGCGTGCGACTCTGCGCGTCGGTGACGTGTTCCTGAAGGTGGACGCCGATCAGGCGCGCATCGATGTCGAGGTCGAGGCGATGGCCCTCGTGCCGGTCCCGACCCCGGAGGTGCTGTGGCGCAAGCCGCACGTGCTGGCGATCGCCGCACTGCCGGGGGCGACGCTCGGGCGCCTCGGCGGGCCGTCGACCGGGTCGCGGGCGGCGTGGGCTGCGGCGGGTGCCGCCATCCGGAAGCTGCACGGCGCGCCGCTGCCGCCCCGGCCTGGCGGGGCAGGCCGGAGCGTCGTCGCGCTGGGGGCGGAACTCGACGACGAGTGCGAGTTGCTCGTAGCGAACGGCGTGCTGCCCGCCGACCTGGTCACCCGCAACCGCCAGGTCGCCGAGGCCGCGCTCCGGCCGTGGACTCCGGTGTTCACGCACGGCGACCTGCAGATCGCGCACGTCTTCGTCGACGGAGACGAGGTCACGGGCATCATCGACTGGTCCGAGGCGGGCCAGGGCGATGCCCTGTACGACCTCGCCACCTTCACGCTCGGACACGAGGAGCACCTCGACGACGTCATCGCCGGCTATGGCACCGACATCGACCTCGACCTCGACGTGATCCATGCGTGGTGGTCGTTGCGTAGCCTGCTGGCGGTTCGCTGGCTGGTCGAGCACGGCTTCGACCCGTTCGCGCCGGGCTGTGAGGTCGACGTGCTGAGAGCCCGGATGTGAGGCCGCGCGGGCCCGACTGCCACGTAGGCGGGCCGGAGCGTTCACCTCGCGGGCGGTGTGCCTCCGTGGTGCGATGGAAGGTGGGCAGGGAGGCGAGAGCGATGGTCCCACCAGCAGCGGAGCGCAAGAGTGGCGCAGCCCCGGTGTCAGTCCGATTGCAGGGCGTGACCATGCACAGACCCAACGAACCCGGGTACAGCCACCCCGACGCGTATGTGATCGACGACTGGCGTTGACCACCGCCGCGCCACCACGAGGGTCCCCGCCGGGTACGGCAGTTCGCCGTGGCCTGGCATTGTCGAAATCCGCCCTAAAGGTGCATAACTTGCTTAGGCGACCCACTGTGGGGTACACGGCAGGGAAGCTGATCTGTCGACCGCGCCCGCGTGCGTGGAGGTGAAAGAGATGGCGACAGGCAAGAAGGTCAAGAACGTGGCCAAGAAGAGCAAGGGCAAGATGAAGGAAACCGTTGGCGACGCTGTCGGCAACGAAAGCCTGGAGGCGAAGGGCGTTCGCGAGCAGATCGTGAGCGATGCGAAGCAGACGGGTGAGAAGGCCAAGGACACGCTGAAGCACTGAAGCCGTGTTCGAGGAGCGGTGAGAGGGGTCGACGGCTTCGTCGGCCCCTCTCGGGGGTTCGGGGGTGATCAGCCCGGCCGGCCCGGCCGGCCCGGCCGGTTGGCCTCCCGTCGTCGGCTCCCTACTCCTCGTCCTCCTCGTCGTAGTCCTCGTCCGTGTATTCCTCGCCGGCGGCGTCATAACGACCGTCGGGTTCCTCTTCGTCCTCCTCCTCGGGTTCTTCGTCTTCTTCCTCGAGTTCGTCCTCCTCTTCCAGCGCCTCTTCGTGGCTGACGACCACCTCGCCGTCCCGGATCTCGCCGCGCCAGCCTTCCGGCTCGTCGGTGGTGAGGGAGACGTGTCGCAGGAAATGCTTGAGGTCCAGGCGCAGACGGCGGCCCTGGGCGCGCCACAGGTTGCCGGTCTTCTCGAAGAACCCGGAGGGGTAGTACTCCAGCACCAGGAGGACGCGGGTCAGTGTCGGAGCGAGTTCGTGGAAGCTGACGCAGCCGCGGGTCGTTCCCTTGGCGCCCTCGGACGTCCATACGATCCGCTCGTCGGGTACCTGCTCCTGAACGGTGGCCTTCCAGCCGCGCGTCGACGGCCCGACCTTGACCTTCCACTCGCTGGTGGTGTCGTCGTCGCGGGAGACGTCGCGCACACCCTTGGCGAAGCCGCTGAAGTCCTCGTACTGCGTCCAGTGGTCGTACACCGTCCGCAGCGGTAGGCCTACGTCGATGAACTCGACGATGTTGACGACCTTGCCGCCGCTCTTGCGGCCCTTCTTGCCCTTGCCGAAGATCTTTGAGGCGGCGCCGGTCAAGGTTTCCTTGAGGCTGCTGAGGCCCTGGCCCGCCATCGCTTTCCCGGGCGAGTCGCCCCCCAGCACCCGCCCCCCGATACCGGTGAGGTCGGAGAGCTTGCCCTTGCCTTCCGTCACGTCCTGGAGCTGATCGGTCACGTCTGCCAGCTTGTCCGACGCCCTGTCCGCGAGCTGCTGGGCCTGGGCTTCGAGGTACGAGGTCAGCTCTTCGAGCAGCTGGTCCAGTCCCGACTTCGTGTCCTGCGCGCCGCCGCGTTTCGACTGTGCCATGACCTACCTCCGCGTGGACGGCTTGCGGCCTGGCGTCTTCTTCGCCGCAGTTTTCCTGGCTGTCGTCTTGCTGGTTGTCGTCTTCCTGGCCGCTGTCTTGCGTGCGGGAGCGCGCGCTGCGGTCTTCTTCGCCGGCGACTTCTTCGGCGGTGACTTCTTGGCCGGGGACTTCTTGGCCGTCCTCTTGGCCGTGGTCTCGGATGTTGTCCTGGCCGTCGTCCTGGAGGATGCGGCCTTCTTGGAGGCCGGCGAGCGCTGCGAGGTCTTTTCCGCTGTGCTCTTCTTCGCCGGCGTCCGCCGTGTGCTCCTTCGGGCGGGAGCTTTGGTGCGGGTGCGGGTTCCTGTACGGGTCGGTGCCCGGCCGCGCCTGCGAGACGAGGGCTCCTCTTCTTCCTCTTCTTCCTCCGGCTCGTACTCTCCCTCCGCTTCCTCGTCCTCGTCCTCTTCTTCCTCCGGCTCCCCTTCTTCTTCCGCCTCCGCTTCCGGGGGCCCTTCTTCGTCCTCGCCCTCCGTTTCGTACTCGTATTCGCCCTCGTCCTCGTAGGGCTCCTCCTCGTCCTCCCGCTCGTCCGTGCTGGTCAGTTCGAGAGTGCGCTGGTGGAGCGAGTCGGCGAGGTCGCCGAGCTTGCGGTTCGCCGCGACTCCCAGCGCCTTTTTGCCGGCGTCCAGGGCCTCGCCACGAAGCTGATCGCCCACTTCGGCGAACTGGGGCATCTCCTTGAGCTTGCTGAGGCCCTGCGTCAGGAGCTGACCTGGCTCAAGGCCGAAACGGCGGCCTGCGAGGTAGGTGGCCGCCGTGAACGCGAGACGGCCCTTCTTGGCGCGTCCCAGTACATAACCCCCGGCCACGGCGGCCGCGAGCGCGATCTTGGTCGTGTCCTGCATGAGCTGCTCTCCTTCCCGAGAGCGCGTGCCGACTGTGCGTCGCCGCTCAGACGGGCTGTATACCGCCTACCCCTAAAAAGGTGGATATCTCCCGATACAATGACAATTAAGCTTCAGTGAGCCGAGTCCCCAGTGGAGTGACCACATGGCCGCAGCAGAACCACCACCTCCGAGGAGAGTCCGCCCCCGCCCGGCCGGGAACGCCGAGAGCGCCAAGGGCGCTGAGGGGCGGGAGCGGCCGTCGGCCCGCAAGGCTTCCGCCAAGCGGCGGGCAGGGGTTCCCGACGCGGCTGCGGCGATGCGCTCGGCAGCCGGACAACTCGCCCAACTGCTCGGCAGGCCCCCTGACTCCGTCTCGTCACTCAAGCCGACCGACGAGGGCTGGGAGGCGCAGGTGGAAGTGGTGGAGCTCGACCGCATCCCCGATACGACCAGCGTGATGGCCAGCTACAAGGTCGCCCTGGATCCGCAGGGAGCGCTGGTCTCGTACGAGCGGACCCGCCGGTACAGCCGGGGCATGATCGACCGGCCGACCTGAAAGAGGCCGGCAGGAGAGGAGGCGCCATGACCATGGTGCCGCAGAGCGGCAACGGCGTGAGCAGAAGCGGAGGCACCACAGGCAGCAGCAGCCTTTACGACGTGTTGGAGCTCATCCTCGATCGTGGCCTGGTCATCGATGTCTTCGTCCGTGTCTCATTGGTGGGCATCGAGCTCATCAAGATCGACGCCCGCATCGTGGTGGCCAGTGTCGACACCTATCTGCGGTTCGCCGAGGCATGCAACCGACTTGATCTCGAATCGGGCAGGAAGGCGCCCGCCCAGCTTCCCGAGGTCGTCGGAAACATGGTGGAAGGCGGCGCTCGCGGCAAATCCAAGGGCGCGCTCAGCGGGGCGGTCGACGCCGTGACCGAGTCCCTCACCGGCCGCTCCGCCCAGCGGGAGGAAGCGGAGGAGGAGGAAGAGCCCGAAGAGGAAGCCGCGCCCAGGAAGCGGCGTCCCGCCCGGCGTCCGGCCCGCCGGGAGAGGGAGTAACCCGCCGGAGTAACCCGCCGCGAGAGGGAGCAAAGGGAGAAAAGGCAGCCAAGGGAGTACGCGATGGCGCTCTACGTGTACGGGATCACAGGTAAGGACCATCCTCACCGACTTGACGGTCTGACGGGCGTGGGCTCACACCCGTCACCCGTGCGTACGGTCACGGCCGGGCCCTTGTCCGCAGTGGTCAGCGACGTCTCCGAGGAGATCCGGCCCAAACGCAGAGATCTCCAGGCGCATCAGGGAGTGCTGGAATCCCTCATGGCCGACGCCGTGGTCCTGCCGCTGCAGTTCGGCTACCTCGCCTCCGACGAGCAGGCCGTCCAGCAGGCTCTGGAGGAGAACACCGACCACTACATCGCCACCCTCGCGCGAATCGACGGCTGCGCCGAGTACCACGTGCGGGCCTCCCAGGCGGACGAGGACGAGCTGCTGCGCCAGGTCCTGCGGGACTCTCCCGAGGCGAGGGAACTCAACGAGCGGATCCGGGCCGGCGCGAAGGACCCGCAACTGCCCCTCGCGCTGGGGGAACTGGTCGCCCGCGCAGTACAGGAACGCCAGGAGGCCGTGGCCGCGGGACTCGCTCACACGCTGATTCCCTACGGCCGGGAGCACGCCACGCATCCGCCCGCCGGCCCCGACTTCCTCAATCTGTCGCTTCTGGTACCGCATGACCGGACGCGGGAATTCCTGGCGGCGCAGGCCGACCTCGCCCGCCAGACCGAGGACGGCGTCGACTTCCGGCTCACCGGGCCGCTGCCCCCGTACAGCTTCGTTCGGTGACCCCGGATCCAGGGAGGAGGACACGAACCATGGGCCTGCTGACACACCTGCTCACCCTTCCCGTCGCGCCGGTGCGGGCCGTCGTATGGGCCGCCCAGCGGATCGAGGAGAAGGCCCAGGACGAGTACTACGACCCGGCCCCGG
Organism: Streptomyces sp. NPDC020898; assembly: GCF_044333925.1. Classification (NCBI taxonomy): domain Bacteria; kingdom Bacillati; phylum Actinomycetota; class Actinomycetes; order Kitasatosporales; family Streptomycetaceae; genus Streptomyces; species Streptomyces sp. NPDC020898. The sequence continues at coordinate 155,866 of NZ_JBIRRV010000009.1, read as the reverse complement.
TGTGGCGCGCCCTCGCCGACCTGGAGCGGCGCCTCCAGGGCGGCGAGATCGACCAGGAGACCTTCGACAGCCAGGAGGACGAGCTGATCGACCGGCTCGCGGAGATCGCGGAGTTCCGCCGGCAATTCCCTGACCGATACCCGTGACCGATACCCGTGACCGGTCTCCCTGACCGATCTCCCCGACCGATCTCCCTGACAGGGGAAGCGAGGCCGACATCGTGTCTGAGCCACTACCCGACCGACTCGGATCCTTCCCGTCCCGGGCCGCCCCGATGCCGTACGGCGGGCAGAGCACCTCCAGCCTCGCCGACATCCTGGAAAGAGTCCTGGACAAGGGCATCGTCATCGCCGGTGACATCCGCATCGACCTTCTCGACATCGAACTGCTGACGATCAAACTCCGGATCCTGGTCGCCTCCGTGGACAAGGCGAAGGAGATGGGCATCGACTGGTGGGAGCACGACTCCTCGCTCTCCTCACGTCACACCGGCAGCCCTCTTGAGCAGGAGAACCGCCGACTGCGCGCCGAGCTGGAGGCCCTGCGCCGCGAACGCCCCGATGATCAGGAGCAGGGCACGGACGAGGGAACCGCAGGTGGTGGGGGAGCAAGAGGGGGGACCGCACGGGGGCGGCGGCCATGACCGCATCCGACGACGTCCTCACGTACGTCTACGCCACAGCCCCCCTCACCGCAGGCCTCCGCGACGTCCTGAAAGGCCTCCGGGGCATCCACGGCTCCCCTGTCGTCTGCGTCACCGCGCCACCCGGCCCCGGCGACGGGCCCTCCTTGGCCTTCGCCACCAGCCACGTCCTTCGGCGCGACTTCGACGAGAGCGCGCTGAAGAAGCACTTCGAGGATCTGGAGTGGCTCGAGGATGTCGCCCGCGCGCACCACGAGGTCGTCCAGGCACTCTCCGCCCACACCACGGTCCTCCCGCTGCGCATGGCCACCGTCTACCAGGACGACGACCGCGCCGGCCAGGCACTGGCCGAGCAGTACGACGCCTTCGCCGAAAGACTCGCCCAGCTCACCGCCCACACCGAATTCGGCGTGAAGATCTTCCTCGCGCCCCTCGCGCCCTCCACGAGCCCGGCCGGCCCCGCACCCGGCACCGGCACGGGAACCCCCGCCACCACCACTCCGGGCAAGGGCAAGGCCTACCTCCAGAGCCGCAGAGCCCAGCACCAAGCCCAGGAAGCCCTGTACGGCCAGGCGCAGAGGGCCGCCGAAACCGTCGGAGCCGTCGCCTCCCGATACGCCTCGCAGCACGTGCGACACCCCGCCCAGCGCGGCGCCCTGACCGGGCCCGCGGAAAACGTGCTCAACGACGCCTACCTCGTCCCGAACGCGTTCGCGGAGGCGTTCCGGACCGCCGTCGAAGAAGCCGTCGGCGTGTTCGAAGGCATCCATGTCGAGGTGACCGGCCCTTGGGCGCCGTACTCCTTCGCCATGCCGCCGCCCGAGCACCGGCCCACGGCCGACGACGAGGAGCGCGGCCGATGACTCTGGCGGAGCCGGAGCACGGAGAGCCGCTGCCAGGGCGCCAGGTGGCGCTGGTGGACCTCCTCGACCGGCTGCTCAGCGGCGGCGTGGTCGTCACCGGTGACATCGTTCTGTCCATCGCCGACATCGATCTCGTCCGCATCTCGCTGCGCGCTCTCATCGTGTCCGTCAGTTCCGAGGACAGCCAGGCCCCGACGGCCCCCGGCAGCAACGGCCCAGGAGCGCGGCCATGAGCGAGAAACACCCCGATCACCACTCCGATCACCACCCCGATGACCCCGACCTCCGGGGCCTCGGCGACTCGATGGCGCGCGCCTTCCGACTGGTCCAGGCACCGCCCACCCCGCCCGAAGCGCCCTCGCACGAAGCGCCCCCACGCGCGGCACACCGCGTGCACACCGACCGCGACACGGTGGAAGAGGACCTGCTCAAGCTGGTCCTCACCCTGGTCGAGCTGCTGCGTCAGCTCATCGAGCGCCAGGCACTGCGCCGCGTCGACGCGGGAGACCTCACCGACGACCAGGAGGAGGAACTGGGAGCCACGCTCCTGGCGCTCCACGACCGACTGGCCGATCTGTGCACCCAGCACGGCTACACGCTGGAGGACCTCAATCTCGACCTCGGCCCGTTGGGCCCCCTGCTTCCGCCCGGACCCGGCACTTCTCCCCCTCCCACCCCCCGTACCCTGGACCCGTGAGTACCAGCCCCGTCCCCGACGCCTCCTCCGACGCCCTGTTCGGTGCCTCCGACATCCGTGAGCTGGCCGGCGCCCTCGGGGTGCGGCCGACCAAGCAGCGCGGCCAGAACTTCGTCATCGACGCCAACACCGTGCGCCGTATCGTGCGCACCGCCGGTGTGCGGCCCGACGACGTGGTCGTCGAGGTCGGGCCGGGGCTCGGTTCGCTCACCCTCGGGCTGCTGGAGGCCGCCGAGCGGGTCGTCGCCGTCGAGATCGACGACGTGCTCGCCGGGGCGCTGCCCGCGACGGTCGCCGCCCGGATGCCCGGCCACGTGGAGCGGTTCGAGCTGGTGCACTCCGATGCCATGCGGGTGACCGAACTGCCGGGGCCCCCGCCCACCGCACTGGTCGCGAATCTGCCGTACAACGTCGCCGTGCCCGTGCTGCTGCACATGCTGGAGACGTTCCCGAGTATCGAGCGGACCCTCGTCATGGTGCAGGCGGAGGTCGCCGACCGGCTCGCCGCGCCGCCCGGGTCGAAGGTGTACGGCGTCCCGTCGGTGAAGGCCAACTGGTACGCCGAGGTCAAGCGGGCCGGTGCCATCGGGCGCAACGTCTTCTGGCCCGCGCCCAACGTCGACAGCGGGCTTGTTTCGCTGGTCCGGCGTGCCGAGCCCATCAAGACGACCGCCTCCCGGCGCGAGGTGTTCGCGGTCGTGGATGCCGCGTTCGCCCAGCGGCGCAAGACCCTGCGCGCCGCCCTCGCCGGGTGGGCCGGGTCGGCCGCCGCCGCCGAGAGCGCCCTCGTCGCCGCAGGTGTCTCCCCGCAGGCCCGCGGCGAGTCCATCGGCGTCGAGGACTTCGTCCGCATCGCGGAGAACAAGGTCCAGGAACAGGACGACAACGGGGAGTCCGGGCAGCTGTGAGCGTCACCGTACGGGTTCCCGCCAAGGTCAACGTCCAGCTCGCGGTGGGTGCCGCGCGTCCCGACGGCTTCCACGACCTCGCCAATGTCTTCCTCGCCGTCGGCCTGTTCGACGAGGTCACCGTGACCCCGGCCGAGGAGCTCCGGATCACCTGTGCGGGGCCGGACGCCGCTCAAGTGCCCCTCGACGGGACGAATCTCGCCGCCCGGGCCGCCGTGGCGCTCGCCGAGCGGTACGGCCGTACGCCCGCCGTGCACATCCACATCGCCAAGGACATCCCCGTCGCCGGCGGGATGGCGGGCGGTAGTGCCGACGGCGCCGGTGCGTTGCTCGCCTGCGACGCGTTGTGGGGGACCGGGGCCTCGCGCGTCGAACTCCTCGACATCTGCGCCGAGTTGGGCAGCGATGTGCCGTTCAGCCTGGTGGGCGGGGCCGCGCTCGGGATCGGGCGCGGCGAGAAGCTGACGGTCCTGGAGACCGGGGGCACCTTCCACTGGGTGTTCGCGATGGCGGAGCGCGGGCTGTCGACGCCTGCCGTGTTCCGGGAGTTCGACCGGCTGGTCGCTGACAGTGACGTACCGGTGCCCGTCGCCTCGTCGGAACTCCTCGACGCGCTCGCCGCCGGTGACCCGGACGCGCTCGCCGCCACGGTCTCCAACGACCTCCAGCCCGCCGCCCTTTCCCTCTTCCCGGCCCTCGCCGACACCCTCGCCGCGGGCCGTGCGGCCGGTGCCCTGACGGCTCTGGTCTCGGGTTCCGGTCCGACGACGGCGTTTCTCGCCCGGGATGCGGTGGCTGCGCAGGAGGTGGCTCAGGCGCTCTCCGTGTCCGGTAGCTGCCGTTCTGTGCGAGTGGCAGCGGGGCCGGTGGCCGGCGCCAGCCTGCTGTGACAGTGGACACAAAGAGTTACTTTTGGGTTACCCCATTTGTCGGACGCTCACAGGGAATTCACCGTTCCTTGGCCTGAGATGGTGTGGGTGGGGCGGGCGTGACGCATAGGGTCTTTTCAACTTCAAGCACTCGCCGTCGCAGGGCTCTTTCGGTCGTACGACTGTTCAAGTCGTAGGGCTTTCCGCGAGTTCCATGAGTGTGCGCGGCGTGGGGTCCCCCTTGAGTTGCCAACTCCCCCAGTTCATCCGGAAGGCATCTCCGTGTCCGTACCTCCCCCCTCCTCTTCTTCGTCCTCTTCCTCGTCTCCTTCTCCGGCGCGCTCCCATCGCAGGAAAGTTCCCCTCTCCCGGCGCGGCATGATCGGCGCCGCCGGTGCGGTCGCCGTCGGCGGCGCGCTGACCCCGGTGGTCTTCGCGGCGGGCAACGGTGAGGACTCCTCCTCCAGCAACTCCGGTACGACGGACAGCACGTCCGGCACCGCGGGTACCGAGCCGCAGAAGTTCCCGGCCACCCGTACCGAGGCCGCCACCGGCACCGCCGAGGGCAGTGCCGCGTTCGCCATCTCGTACGTCGGTGTGCGCTGGAGCGGGGCGGCGGACGGCGCCGGGATCAAGTTCGCGGACGGTGCCTCCGCGCCCGGCAAGTGGCAGGAAATGAACGGCGGTTGCGCGACCGTCGAGGGCGGCGGCACGAAGCTGGTGGCGGCGGGGGACGCCACCGCGTACGAGCTGAAGCTGCCCGACGGTACGAGTGTGAGCGGGGCGCGGTCGCTGGCGATCGACACGACCGGCGGGGCCGGCAAGACCTTCGAGGTGCCGACCGAGCCGACCCGGGTGCGCGGGGTGCAGTACCTGTCGCGGCCGGCGTGGGGTGCCGACGAGTCGAAGCGGTTCAAGGACGGGAAGGTCAACACGCCGGAGGCGTACTACCCGTTCCAGACGGTCACCGTCCACCACACGGACACTCCGAACGCCGACCCCGACCCGGCGGCGACCGTGCGCGGCATCTACGAGTACCACGCGATCTCCCTCGACTGGGGCGACATCGGCTACCACTTCCTCATCGACGAGGCCGGCGCCGTCTACGAGGGCCGCTACTCCGGCGACGACCTCGTCCCGGCCTTCGACAAGGACGGCAACCTCGTCACCGCCTTCCACACCGCCGGCTTCAACTCCGGCAACCTCGGCATCGCCCTGCTCGGCAACCTGGTCGCCCAGCCGCCGACCGACGCGGCCAAGGCCTCGCTGATCCGCCTCATCAAGGTGATCGCCCGCTTCAAGGGCCTCGACCCGCAGGCGAAGTTGACCTATGTGAACCCGGTCAACGGGGTGACGAAGGACGTCAACGCGATCAGCGGCCACCGCGACTGGCTGTCCACCGACTGCCCCGGCCAGACGATGTACGACCTCCTCGGCGAGGTCCGTACGGCGGTGGCCGGCAAGAGCTGACGACCCTGATCGCGCTGACGATCGTGATCGCGGCATTCGTGATCATGGCTCATTAGTGACGGTATCGAGCGAAGTGAGGGGTCGGTGAAAATCGGCCCCTTCTTCGTGACCTTGCACAAAAATGCAGGTCAAATGGTACCTCAACTGTTATCTACGTCACCGCAATCGAATGTTCGGCAATCCGCCCCATGGTCCCTTTCGCGCCATCTGGTGCAGAGGGAGGGGTGGCATGATCAGCCATCCCCCGGTCCCCCGTTACCGGCGGTACTTCCTGGGTGCGGCCTTCTGCCGGCACCTCGGGCGAGAGGAATCCCCCCATGGGCCATATGGATCACTTCAGCGCCGGTTGGGTCACCCCCGTTCTGTCCTATGCGATGGCCTGTCTGGGCTCGGCGCTCGGACTGCGCTGCACCGTAAGGGCGTTGGAATCGGACGGCGCCTCCAAGCGCAACTGGCTGACGCTCGCCTCGTTCGCGATCGGGTCCGGCATCTGGACCATGCACTTCGTCGCGATGATGGGCTTCGGCGTCGACGGCACCCCCATCCGCTACGACGTCCCGCTGACCGTCCTCAGCCTCGTCACCGCGATCGCTGTCGTCGCTGCCGGTGTCTTCACCGCCGGGTACGGCCGCTCCCGCGTCAGGTCGGTGATCCTCGGCGGCCTCGGCACCGGCCTCGGCGTCGCCGCCATGCACTACGCCGGCATGTACGCGCTCAACCTGCACGGCGAGATCTCGTACGACCCGACGCTCGTCGTCGCCTCCGTCGCGATCGCCGTGGTCGCCGCGACCGCCGCGCTCACCCTCACCCTCATCGTGCGCGGGCCCGTGCTCGCCACGATCGCCGCGCTGGTCATGGGCCTCGCGGTGAGCAGCATGCACTACACCGCGATGTACGCGGTCGAGGTCGACCTCGCGCCCAGCAGCGCGGAGCTGCCCGGGGCCACGTCCACGGAGTTCCTCTTCCCGCTGGCCGTGCTGCTCGGGTCGTTCCTCTTCCTGGCCTCGGCGTATGTCGCCCTGTCGCCCACAGGGAAGCGGGAGGAGGCGGCGTTCGCGGCGGAAATGCTCCGCGAGGTCGAGCTGGCCACCGCCTGAGCCCGATCTCGCCCCCGCCGCCCCTACCCGTTCCCATCCTCTGGGGGCTCTGCCCCCAGACCCCCGTATCGCGCTGAACGCGCTCGTCCTCAAACGCCGGACGGGCTGAAATGCAAAAAGCTAACGAGGTTCTCCATGAGTTTGGCTCGCACCTCCGAACGGCTACGCCCCAGATCCGTCCGGGCGAAGATCGTCGCCCTGCTGATGCTGCCCGTCGTCTCCCTCATGGCTCTCTGGAGCTTCGCCGCCGTCACCACCGCGTCCATCATCGGCGACGCCGAGCGGGCCAAGGACGTCAACTCCGAACTGCTCGTCCCGGTCGCCCACTTCGTCACCGCGATACAGACCGAGCGGTCCGTCGCCACCCGGTACGCCGCCGACCCGAGATCCGGCGACGCGGACGTCCTCGGGCGGACCCGGGTGGCCACCGACAAGGCCGCCGAAGCCCTGCTCGCCGGCATCAACTCCTCCAGCTCGGACGCCGCACTCCTCGAGTCCGCGCTGCCCGGCCGCCTCGACAAACTCGCCGACGACGTCAAGAGCATCACCGAGCTGCGGGTGCCGCAGAGCGGCGGCGGCAAGAACGCGACGCAGGCCGCGTACACCGCGTACACGGACATCGTCGAGGACGCCTTCGCCGTCACCGGCGCGCTCACCGGGGAGAAGGGCACGACCACCGCCTCCGAGGCGCGGGTGGTCCTCGAACTCGCCCGCGCCCGCGAGGCGCTGGCCCAGGAGCAGGCGCTCCTCATGGCGGGCGCCGCGGCCGGGAAGCTCACCGACGAGCAGTACGCGCTGTTCGTCGGCGCCCTCGCCGTCCAGCGGAGCCTGCTGAAGCCCTCCGTCGCCGATCTCAAGCCCGAACACCGGAAGGCGTACACCACCCTTCTGGAGAGCGGGAGTTACGACCGGCTGACGGCGATCGAGAACCGTGTACGCAGTGCCGGCGCCGGTGAATCGGCCGTGGCCGACGGCCTGTTGAAGGACTGGGACAACTCCGCGAGCACTGTGCTGGAGTCGCTCGCCAAGGCTGAGACGAAGGCCGGTACGGCCGCCGCGGCCAAGGCGAACCCGTTCGGCTGGGACACGCTCGGCGCCTCCGGGATCGCCGTACTCCTGGGCCTGGTGGGCGTGTTGCTGTCGCTGCTGGTCTCCGTGTCCGTCGGCCGGGGACTGATCGTGGAGCTCCTCGACCTGCGCAACTCGGCCCTCGAAGTCGCCGGCCGCCGACTCCCGCAGGCCATGCGTCGGCTGCACCTCGGGCAGGGCGTCGACATCGACGCCGAGGCCCCGATGCGCCGCCTCGCCGGAGACGAACTCGCCCAGGTGGGCACCGCGTTGACGGCCGTACAGCGGGCGGCGCTCAAGGCCGCCTCCGAGCGCGCCGAACTCCTCAGCGGTATCTCCGGCGTGTACGTCAGCCTCGCCCGCCGCAGCCAGGTGCTGCTCCACCGGCAGCTCGACATCCTCGACCGGCTGGAGCAACGCCCGCGCGAGGCGGCCGAGTTGCAGGACCTGTACCGCGTCGACTACCTGGCCACCCGGATGCGCCGGCACTCCGAGAGCCTCCTCATCCTGTCCGGCATCGCGCCCGGCCGTGGCTGGCGGGACCCGATCCCGCTGGCGGACACCCTGCGCGCCGCGGTGGCCGAGATCGAGGACGGGACGAGGGTCCAGATCTGGGCCGTACCCCCGGTGTCGCTGATCGGCGGCTCGGTGGCCGACGTCATCCATCTGCTCGCCGAACTCGTCGAGAACGCGGCGGCGTTCTCCCCGCCCAGCACCAAGGTCCAGCTGCGCGCGGCCCGGTTGCACGACGGCCTCCTCATCGAGGTCGAGGACAGCGGCTTCGGTATGAAGGAGGAGGCGATGGCCGACGCCAACCGCAAGATCCAGTCGGAGAAGGTCGACCTCCTCGACGCCAAGCAGATCGGCCTGTTCGTGGTGAACCGCCTCGCGGACCGACAGGGCCTGCGGGTCGAGGTGCGCGAGTCTCCCAGCGGTGGCGTCACCGCGGCCGTCCTCATCCCCGAGAACCTGGTGCGCGACGACATGCCGGTGCGCGAGAGCCAGTACGAGCGGGAGCGCGAGCACGCGCTGACGGCGCCGGAGGGTGCCGGAGGCGGCCGGGGCCTGGCACCGGCGTCGGCGCTGATTCCGCAGCAGCGGGGCGAGTAGCCCGTAGGGCTTGGTGAACGGCCGTGCGCCCCGGGTGAGTTGTGTCCCCGGGGCGCACGGCTTCTGTCATGTGGGCTGTCGTAGCCGGGCCGGTGTGGGTCAGAAGGTGAGCTTCCAGCTGTTGATGTAGCCGGTGTCGGCGCTGTAGACGTCCTGGACCTTGAGCTGCCAGGTGCCGTTGACGGTGGTCTCGCTCGACGCGTTGACGGTGTAGGTGGCGTCGACGTTGTCGGCGGAGTCCGAGGAACTGCTGCTCTTCAGACGGTAGGTGGAGCCGTCCGGGGCGACCAGGTCGACGACGAGGTCACCGCGGTAGGTGTGCACGATGTTGACGTACACGGACAGGTCGCTGGGCGCGCTGCCGGTGATGCCGCTGACGGTGATCGGCGAGTAGACGGCCGAACCGGCGTCGGGGACGGACACGTCGGTGGCCGACTCGAAGACGGTGCCGGTGTCGCCGCCGCCGTCGTCGTCACCGTCTCCGCTGGGCGTGACCTGGAGGAGCAGGTTGGGGCTGCCGGTGCCGACGCTGGTGAGGGTGGACGCGGAGGCCGCCGAGGTCAGCGCCGTGGCGACCTGGGCGGGGGTGGCGCCGGGGTTCTCGCCCAGGTAGACGGCGGCCGCGCCGGCGACGTGCGGCGAGGCCATCGACGTACCGGAGAGCGAGGCGGTGGCGGTGTTCGACGTGTTGTACGTCGAGGTGATGCTGGAGCCCGGCGCGAAGATGTCCAGTATGGAACCGTAGTTGGAGAACGAGGATCGCGCGTCGGCACTCGTACTGGCGCCCACGGTGATCGCGGAGGCCACGCGGGCCGGGGAGTTGGCGGACGCGTTCACGTTGTCGTTGCCGGCGGCGACGGCGTAAGTGACGCCCGCGGCAATGGAGTTGGCGACGGCCTCGTCGAGTACGGAGTCGGCGTCACCGCCCAGCGACATGTTGGCGACGGCCGGGCTGACGTGGTTCTCGGTCACCCAGTCGATACCGGCGACGACCCCGTCGGTGGTCCCGGACCCCGAGTCGTCGAGCACGCGCACGGCGACGATGTTCGCGGCCTTGGCGACACCGTACGTGGCACCGGCGACGGTCCCGGCGACGTGCGTGCCGTGCCCGTTGCCGTCGCCCGCGCTGGTGTCGCCGTCGATGGCGTCGTAGCCGTAGGAGGCACGTCCGCCGAAGTCGGTGTGCGTGATCCGTACGCCGGTGTCGATGACGTAGGCGGTCACGCCACTTCCGGCGCTCGACGGATAGGTGTAGGCGGAGTCGAGCGGCAGGTCCGCCTGGTCGATGCGGTCGAGTCCCCAAGTGGGGCCGGTCTGCGTGTCGTTGATGTGCAGGGTCTTGTTCTGCACGACCTTCGCGACGGCCGGGTCCGCGGCGAGCCGCTTGGCTTCGGCCTCGGTCATCTCGGTCGCGTACCCGTTGAGGGCCGTCTTGTAGGTCCGCTCGACCTCGGCGCCGTACCGGGTGGCGAGCGCCTTGCCCTTGCTGGAGGCGGCCCGGAAACCGGCGCTGTCCTTGAGGGTGACGATGTAACTGTCCTTGATGGCGCCTTCGGCATCGGCGCCCTGAATAACCCCGACGGCCGGGGTGGCCGCGGAAGCGGGCGAGATGGCGGCGCCACCGACGGCGAGCACGGAGGCGACGGCGGCGAGAGCGGCGAGGCGGCCGCGTCTGCGGGATCTGGTGGCGGACATGCCGGTCGTGGGCATGCCTGTGGGGGAGTGCGTAACGGACATGGGGTGGTTCCCCTTTTGTTCGATGTGCACGAGGTGTACGGGGACATGTGGGGCGTGAGGGGGGTGGCGTCTCCGTGGGCACACCGTGGCGGAATTGAAAGGGGCACGTCAATGAGGGGAATCCCTACGTCCGGGTAGCAGGCAAGTGGGGGTGGGGAAAGGTGAGTTGGGTGGCCGGGGAGGGGGAGGCGCTCAGAGCGCGTCGAATGCCGCCTCGAACGCGTCCGCCGTGGGTACCAGGAAAATCGCCTTCTGCTGGAGGTCCGCGGGAAGGTGGCGGCGGTTGTCCTCGTCAAAGATCAGCGCGCATCCGTCCTGGGGCAGGATCGAGGCCCCGAGGGCCGCCGCCAGCCGGGCGAGCACACCGCTCATCGCGCCACGGGCGAAGTGCGTCACCGTCACGCACGACAGCCCATCCTCACCACCGGACGCGTGGTAGAGGTCCGCCCTGCCCCCGTCCTCCGCCCGGAGTTGAGAGAAGCCCTCCTCCGGACCGCCGTCCACCACGTACAGCTCCGTCATCTGCCGGAGCCGTTCGGCGTCCAGGGTGACGACCTCGCCGTCCACGAACCGGAGCATGAAGATGCTGTAACTCACGGGCACACTCTGACATCACCGCGACGCGCCGGACAGGCCCTGCCGACGCCCGGTCGTCCACTCACTTCGAGGTAACCACCCACTAAAAAGTGGGTACTTGATCATGAGGAGAGCTGAGAGAAGCCTGGTGGACATGCAAACCCACACCACGCCCCACGCCACGTTCGGTACCACGTCCGGCACCCCCTCGAAGCCCCCCGTCACACTCCTCGGCCTCGGTGACATGGGCACCGCGCTGGCTCGTTCCTGGCTCGCCGCGGGGCATCCGCTGACCGTCTGGAACCGCACCCCGGCCAAGGCCGGACCGCTGGTCGACGAGGGTGCCCGGAAGACGGCCACCGCAGCCGGGGCACTGGAGTCGGCGGCAGGCCCCGTCATCCTGTGCCTCCTGGACGACGCCTCCGTCGGCGAGACCCTGGAGGCTGCCGACCTGCACGGCAAGGACCTGATCAACCTGACCACCAGCACTCCCGACCAGGCCCGCCGCCGAGCCCGCTGGGCACAGGAGCGCGGGGCCCGTTTCCTGGACGGCGGGATCATGGCCGTTCCGCCGATGATCGGCCGCCCGGAGACCGGCGGCTACGTCCTCTACAGCGGCGACCACGCGCTGTTCGAACGGCACCGCGAGACCCTGGAGGTGCCCGCCGGTGCGAGGTTCGTGGGCGCGGACCCCGGGCACGCGGCGCTGCACGACGTCGCCCTGCTCAGCGCGATGACCGGCATGTTCGCGGGTCTCACCCACGCGTTCGCCCTGGTGGCCCCGGAGAAGGACCTCGACCGGGCAGGGCTCGCCACCCTGCTCACGGAATGGCTCGGCGCCATGGCGGGCGCTGCCCACGGCATGGCCGCCCAGTTGGAGAGCGGCGACTACACGGAGGGGGTCACCTCCAACCTCGCGATGATGACCGCGGCCAACGCGGCGCTCCTGGCCACGGCGCAGGAACAGCACGTCGATCCGCGGTTGCTCGCTCCGTACATGGAGCTGATGAGCCGGCGCGTTGCCCAGGGGTACGGGGACGAGGGGTCGGCGGGGTTGGTGGGCCTGCTCGGCGGCGAGTGAGGGGGCGCACTTCGGGGACGGGGTGGGTAGGGACGGGACCGGACGGGGCGTCAGGTGCGGTTTGGTGAGGCAAGGCCGACGACTACAACACCGAGGCGTACGACCTCGGCCGGAACGCCGAAGGCTGAGCCACACGGACTCCGGCTGCGGAAGTCGCCAAGGGCGAGAGTCCCCCTCGGTGGTCCGGCACGGACAGAACGGCTCGTCCTCAGTCGTCGTGGTCGTCTGCCACCACGGTCAGCCGCTGATCGAGGTCGCTCACCCACCGCTGGGCCCAGATCCTGAGTTCTTCCGTCTCCTCCGGGGTGAGGCCGTAGGCGGCGAATTCGTCGTCATCGAACCACTCCGCACCGCCGAGACGCTCACGGAGGTCCTGGAGCCGGAACTCGCCGCGACCATGCCGCTCGCCGAGCCGTTCGAGATCGTGAAGGGCGTGACTGTCGGCGGCAGCATGGACGTCGATGAGGTCTCTGACGGCACCACGATCGGCCAAGGCGCGGACCTTGGTCCCGACGACGTCGTCGAAGGCGAGGACCGGGCCGTGTTCGGTCGACTCGGGCGGCGCCCAGAAGTTCTCCTTGAGGACGTCCACTTCGCAGTCCTCGCACGTATCGGGGCTGGTCACCAGCAGACGAGCGGAGAGCGGGTCGACGCTGATGACGGTGACCTGCCAGCCTCGGTGTGAGAGACCCTGCCTCAGGTCCTCGGCAATGGCTGCCATGGGAGCCGGGTTCTCGGTCGCGACGTCGATGTCCTGGCTGAGCCGGTCGACGAGCCCGTGCGCCTGGACGGCGTACCCGCCCGTGATGACCAGTGGATAAGCAGTGCCGATGGAAATGACATCGGCGAGGAGCCGGCGGTGGAGGGCGCTGAGGTTCACGCTGTGGTGGATTCCGTTCGGCGCACGAGTTCGGGGAACGTGTCCTCCCACACGGCGCGGATGTGCCGGCTGATGAGGGTGCGCAGAACCGGCCACTGCTCGATCAGCAGATCGTGGTGGAGGAAGGCCACCAGATCGTCCCGCTGTCCTTCGGCCAGGACAGTGCGGTACAGGCTCATGCGCTGCCGGCGCCGGTCCAGGTCGTAGCTGCGCAGGCCTGACCAGGCGATATGGAGGGGCAACGGAACCTGGCCGTGTGCCGGACCGGTGAGGTCCTCGATGGAATCAGGGAGCCGGTCCGCGTAGCGCGCTCGCAGTACGTCGGCCGTGGAGGGCGAGGAACTGGAGAAGGACTGCGGTGCCATACCGGCGATTATTCCTCCTCGCCCGCGCATGCGGCTACACGATGCCGATGTCCGGCCGGTGGGGGAGGGGCGGGGGCGCGGATCCGCCGCGGCCCCACGTGCTGACACTCGGACTGTCAGCGGGGCGAAGGAACCATGGCCTGCCCCTGCATCTCGCCTGTGACCACCTCGACGTAGGTGTGGGCGACGTCGCTCAGCGGTGTGCCTCCCGCGGTGTCCATACCGAGTTTTTCGAGCGTCTCCTTCACCCATCCCGGGCTGACGACGTTCACCCTGAGCCCGCGGGGCATCTCGATGGCCGCGGCCTGGACGAATGCCTCCAGGCCGGCGTTGACAAGAGCGCCGAAGGAACTGCCTGGCGTGGGCTCCTGAAAGGTGCCGCTGGTGAGTGTGATGGAGCCGCCGTCCCGTATGTGGTTCAGAGCCCGGCGTAGCAACATGACCTGCCCCAGCAGCTTGCCTTTCAGGCCGAGAGTGAACTCGTCGTCGGAGGGGGCGGTGAGCGGCGTCAACTGACCGCTCGCAGCGCAGCAGATGACCGCGTCCACTGTGCCGACGGTGTCAAAAAGGGCGTCGATGGAAGCCGGTATCTCCAGGTCGACCCCTGGGCTGCCGTTGCGTGAAGCCCGTATCACCTCGTGCTCGGTCTCCAGCGCGTCCGCGACCGCACAGCCGATGGTGCCGGTCGCTCCGATCACCACGATCTTCATGCTGTTCCTTCTGTTCCTTCTGTTCCTTCTGTCATCGGGCGAGGCGGGCCGGAAGGGGTGCGAGCGGGAAGTTGGCCCAGACGTAGTTGTCCATCTGGTGCTGGTCGCCGCTGAGGTTGACCACCCGATCGACCTTGCCGTCGTTGTCGAAGTGCCATACCAGTGCCCACGTCGTGTCCACCTGGCCCACGCCCTGGGTTGTCCAGCCGCGGTGGATGTCGACGACGTACTCGCCGTTGCTGCCAAGGAACACTGGGTCGGCCTGGAAGCCCGCCTTGCCGAGCTGGTCGAAGAAGCTGACCACTTCGTCGAGTCCGTGCTTGGTGCCCGACAGCGGGTGGTGGCCCGGGATTTTCCATTCGATGTTCGGAGCCAGGACCGCGCTCATCCCTTTGGCGTCGTTGGCCGCGTAGGCGGAGAAGAAGTGGTGGACGGCCTCCACCTTGAGGTCGGACAAGGCTTCACGCGTCGTCATCTGATTGCTCCCCGATGGGTTCGGTACCGGGCTGTCCCGGTCGCGTGATCAACGCTCTCGCCGCCTGCTGCAGTCGTCCAATACCTGCTTCCATAACCTGGCGGCATGGATATCGACACCCGTCTGCTGCGGTACTTCGCCGCAGTGGTCGAGGAAGGCAACCTCACACGGGCCGCTGAACGGCTCTACATCTCGCAGCCCGCTCTGACGAAACAGATCCGGCAGCTGGAAACGCAGCTCGGGGTGGGCCTGTTCGTGCGTTCCCGTGCCGGGATGGCCCCCACCGAGGCCGGTGAGGCTCTGGCTGCCCACGCCGGCGCCGTGCTCGCTGCCTGGGAGCGTGCGCTGCGCGGCACCCGGGGCGCCACGACCCGGGCCGCACACACACTGCGGGTCGGCTTCGTGGCCAGCGCCGCCAACGAGCGCACCCAGCTGATCATCGCCGACTTCGCCCGGCGCCGACCCGGCTGGCGGGTCCAGATGCGGCAGACCGAATGGACCGACCCAACCGCCGGACTGGCCACCGGCGAGGTCGACGTGGCGCTGCTGCGCCTGCCGGTGCCCGCGCAGAGCGACTTCGACGTCGAAGTGCTGCTGACCGAGCCACGCTGGATTGCCCTGCCGACGAAGCATCGCCTCGTGGGGCAGGACCGGATCCGGTTCCAGGATCTGTACGACGAACCATTCGTGGCGACCCCCGCCGAGTCGGGGGAGTGGCGCGACTACTGGCTCGCCGCCGATGAGCGCGAGGGCCACCCGGTGCGTATCGGCGCGGTCGCGCACAACCCCGATGAATGGCTCAACGCGATCGCCCACGGCCAAGGCATCAGCCTCACCCCCGAAGCGACCGCCCGCTTCTACCAACGCCCGGACGTCGTCTACCGGCCCGTGACGGGCGTCAGCCCCAGCCAGATCGGTGTCGCCCGGCCCCGCACCCAACTGGTCGACGACACCGTCGATGCCTTCGTCCTCAGCTGCCGTGCCGTATGCAGCGACCAGTGAGGGCCGCTCGCAGGCACCGGCCTGATGAAGCAGTTGCGTAGCCGGTGTCGGCGGTCTGATGCTGAGCAGAGCCGGACTCAGCCGAACGCCCGTCGGCTGTGTACAAGCAACTCGCGCACCGACGGGTTGTGCGTGCTCCTCCAGATCAGGGCGAGCAGCGCCGGTGTTTCGAGGTCGTCGATGGGGCGGGCGGTGAGCCGGTCGCCGTAGGCCGCTGCCATCGAGTCGCTGAGGACGGCGACGCCGAGCCCGCGGGCCGCGAGGCCGGCGATGGCGTCCGCGGCGCCGGCCTGCAGGGTGATCGCCGGGTGGAGGTCCTGCGCGGCGCAGGCGCGGTCGAACACCGTACGGAGGCCCGTGCCGGGCGGCATGCAGACGATCGGGTGGGTGACGAGGTCGCGCAGAGTGACCCGGCGCTGTTTCGTCAGGGGGTGGTCGGCCGGGACCGCGGCGACGAGCCGCTCGCTGACGACGGTCAGCGCCTCCAGCCCGTCGGGGGCGGCCGTCGCGGTCCCGACGAGAGCCAGGTCGATGGTGCCGGTGCGTACCCCCTCGATCATCCGGTCGGAGTTGTCCTCCAGCAGGGAGATCTCCACACCGGGATGTGCCCGGTGGAACGCGGCCAGGGCGTCGAACAGCGGCGTGATCGTGCAGCCGACGACCATCCCGACCGTGAGCCGCCCCCGGATCAGCCCGGTCACCTCACCCACCGCCTGACCGACCGCCCCGGCCGCGGCGAGTGCGGCGCGGGCCGGTGCGAGCGCGGCCTTCCCGGCGACGGTGAGGGTGGCGGTGCGCGCCGACCGGTCGAACAGCTCGGCGCCGAGTTCACGTTCCAGCTGGCGGATCTGGGCGCTGACGCCGGACTGGCTGATGTGCACCCGCTCGGCCGCCCTGGTGAAGTTCCGCTCCTCGGCGACCGCGACGAAGTACTCCAGCTGCCTCAGTTCCATGACTGCAGATTCTAGCTTCCATCAATTCCATCTGTTGGACTTCTGATCGGCAGGGGACCACGCTGGAAGCACCGAAACGAGAGAGGAACCCATGTCGGAGTACCAGAAGCAGGAGTACGAGAAAGCCCTGCGCCCCGAGGACATCACCCGCCTCTTCGTAGAGCGCTCCAACGCCGGTGACGCCGCCGGAGTCGCCGCGCTCTACGAAGAGGACGCCGTGCTGGCCTACCCGCCCGGTGAGCTGACCGTGGGCCGGGAGGAGATCCGCGGGCTGTGGGAAAGGGTGCTGGCCAGCCGTCCCCGCTTCGCACCGGAACAACCGCTGCCGACGCTGGTCAGCGGTGACATCGCTCTCACCTCGACCCCGCCGAAGGACGGTGCCGGCGCCCGGGCGCAGGTCGTCCGGCGGCAGCCCGACGGCAGCTGGCTGCGTCTGCTCGACCAGCCCGAGTTCGTCCCGCCCGCCCGCTGAACCCCGCCGCGAGGAAACGGTTCGTCCCACCAGAGAAACCGCCCGCCAGGTACACCCACCCGGCCCACTACCCTGGAAGGTCGATCCACCCCCTCTTTCAGGAGCGAAATGGCCGTCAACCTCGTCAATGTCGAGAACGTCAGCAAGGTGTACGGGACCCGTGCCCTGCTCGACGGGATCTCGCTCGGGGTGTCCGAGGGGGACCGGATCGGGGTCGTGGGTCGCAATGGCGACGGCAAGACCACCCTCATCCGGATGCTCGCCAAGCTGGAGGAGGCCGACACCGGACGCGTCACCCACTCCGGCGGCCTGCGTCTCGGTGTGCTCACCCAGCACGACTCCCTCGACCCCACCGCCACCGTCCGCCACGAGGTCATCCGGGACATGGCGGACCACGAGTGGGCCGGAAACGCCAAGATCAGGGACGTACTCACCGGACTCTTCGGCGGACTCGACCTCCCCGGCTTCCCGCAGGGCCTCGACACCGTCATCGGACCCCTCTCCGGTGGTGAGCGGCGTCGCATCGCGCTCGCCAAACTCCTCATCGACGAACCCGACCTGATCGTTCTCGACGAGCCCACCAACCACCTCGACGTCGAGGGCATCTCCTGGCTCGCCCGGCATCTGCGCGAGCGCCGCTCCGCGCTCGTCTGCGTGACCCACGACCGCTGGTTCCTGGACCAGGTCTGCACGCGGATGTGGGACGTGCAGAAGGGGGACGTCTTCGAGTACGAGGGTGGCTACTCCGACTACGTCTTCGCCCGCGCCGAGCGTGAGCGCATCGCCGCCACCGAGGAAGTGAAGCGGCAGAACCTTGTCCGCAAGGAGCTGGCCTGGCTGCGGCGCGGCGCCCCCGCCCGTACGTCGAAGCCGCGCTTCCGCGTCGAGGCCGCCAACGAGCTGATCGCCGACGTACCGCCGCCCCGGGACAGCAGCGAGCTGATGAAGTTCGCGTCCTCGCGGCTCGGCAAGACCGTGTTCGACCTCAAGGACGTGACCGTGCAGGCCGGGCCCAAGGTGCTCCTCAAGCACCTCACCTGGCAGCTCGGCCCCGGCGACCGGGTCGGCCTCGTCGGGGTCAACGGCGCCGGCAAGACCTCCCTCCTGCGTGCCATGGCCGAGGCCGCCGTCAGTGACGGGGAGAAGCAGCCCGCCGCCGGGCGGGTCGCCGTCGGGAAGACGGTCAAGCTCGCCTATCTCTCCCAGGAGGTCACCGAACTCAACCCGAACCTGCGGGTGTTGGAGGCCGTCCAGCAGATCCGCGACCGCGTCGACCTCGGCAAGGGGCGCGAACTGACCGCCGGACAGCTGTGCGAGACGTTCGGCTTCGGGAAAGAGAAGCAGTGGACCCCCGTCGGGGATCTCAGTGGTGGTGAGCGGCGGCGGCTGCAGATCCTGCGTCTGCTCATGGACGAGCCCAACGTCCTCTTCCTCGACGAGCCCACCAACGACCTCGACATCGAGACCCTCACCCAGCTCGAAGACCTGCTGGACGGCTGGCCCGGCTCCATGGTCGTCATCTCCCACGACCGGTTCTTCGTCGAGCGGACCACCGACCGCGTGTTCGCCCTCCTCGGCGACGCCGCCCTCCGCATGCTGCCGCGCGGCATCGACGAGTACCTGGAGCGCCGCCGGCGGATGGAGGAAGCCGCGGCAGCCGCGGTGCCCGTCCCGGTCGCGGTGAAGGGCGGCCCGGAGAAGAGCGCGGCCGACACGCGTGCCGCGAAGAAGGAACTCCAGAAGATCGAGCGGCAGTTGGACAAGGTCGCCGAGCGCGAGAGCAAGCTGCACGCCCAGATCGCCGACAACGCCACCGACTTCGAGAAGGTCGCCAAACTCGACGCCGACCTGCGCGCCCTCTCCGGCGAGCGCGACGACCTCGAACTGCGCTGGCTGGAACTCGCGGACGAGGCGTGAAACTCGCATACATGGCGTGAAGAGTGAGTGAACGCGCATAACGAGGGCATCACGGGCCCGTTCGGCCTTGGGAACAGCGGTGGTTACAGGCCGATACGGTCCGGTGCGAGGTGGCCACGGAGTGGTAGAAAGGGCCGTCTGAGTACTCCCTGAGTAAGAATCCGTACCTTTTGCGTACCTCAGGGCGTGGCTAAAAATCAGCTGAAGGGGGAACGCGCTGATGACCCAGCCGCCCAGCCAACCGCCCCAGGGTGGCTTCGGCCCACCGCCGGAGACACCGCAAGGAGTGCCGCAGGGACCGCCGCAGGGGGTGCAGCCAGGGACGCCCTACGGGGCTCCGCCGCCCCCGCAGGGACCGCCCGCGCAGGGACAGCCCCCGCAGGGCCCGCCGCCCCTGCCACCGGCCCCGCCCGGGCCCGCGCCCCAGCCGGGGTACGGATATCCGCAGCAACCGGGCCCCTACGCCCAGCCGTCGGGCCCGTACGCCGGCCAACCGGGCCCGTACGGCGCCCCGTCGGGCCCCTACGCCCAACAGCAGCTGCAGCCGCAGCCGCCGGCGTACGGGTCCGGGCCCGGGTACGGATACCCGGGGCAGTCGCCGCAGTTCCCCGGCGCCCCCGTACCTCCGACGCCCCCGCCCGGCGGCGGTTCGCGCAGTCCCTTCAAGGGGCGGCCCGCGCTGGTGCTCGGGGCGGCCGTCGCCGCGCTGCTCGTCATCGGGGGCACGGTGTTCGCCGTGACCAGTGGTGGCGACGACGAGGACAAGAAGCCCGTGGCCGGTGGCGGCCAGACCGACGACAAGCCCTCCGCCTCCACGCCCGTCAACCCCGGTGACGGCAGCGGCGACAGCGGCGGCGGTGTCGCCGGCGCCGATCCGGACGACCTCAACGAGGGGCGCCAGACCGGGGATTCGAAGGTCCTCTGGTACAAGGACGCCCCGGACGCGCCGGCTTCCGGCGCCGAGGCCGCCGGCATGTGGATCACCGACAAGGTGGCCGTGAAGGCGGCGTACAAGCAGGTGTTCGCGTTCAATGTCGGGGACGGGAACCCGGCGTGGGGGCCGATCGCCTTCCCGCAGAAGATCTGTGCCGTCACCGCGCAGAAGTCGGCCGACGACAAGATCGTGGTCGCCTACATGGACGGCGCCAGTGACCGGGCCAAGTGCAACCAGCTCCAGGTGCTCGACGTGGACACGGGGGCGAAGGGCTGGAGCGCCGAGGTCCCGGACGGGGCGCTGTTCGACAGCGCGCTCAGCATCGAGCTGACGATCACCGGGACGACGCTGATGGTCGGGCGCTCGCAGTCCGGCACGGCGTACGACCTGAACAGCGGGACCAAGCTGTTCGACAAGGTGAAGTACGGGGCCGCCTGCTTCCCCGCCGGCTTCGCGGGCGGCGCCCGGCTGATCGTCGTGTCGTCCTGCGGGGCCTCCACCTCCACCGAGCACGACGAGGTGCAGGAGCTGGACCCGAAGACCGGCAAGGCCAAGTGGACCCGGGCGATCCCCAAGGGCTGGGCGGTCGGGCGTACGTACTCCGTCGACCCCGTCGTCCTCTACCTCACCAACGAGGACAAGAAGTCGTGGAACATCTCCACGCTCACGGCCGGCGGCGCCTTCCGCTCCGAGGTCGCCGTCGACGAGTCCTTCGCACCCGTGTGCGGCTGGGCGATCCTCGAACGCGACCTCCAGGGCTGCCAGGGCGTCGCGTCCGACGCCGACACCCTCTACCTGCCGACGGAGGCGACGACCGGCGCCAACGAGATCGTCGCGATCAACCTGGCCACCGGCAAGGAGAAGTGGCGCGTCAAGTCCCCGGCGGACGATTCGATGCTGCCGATGAAGGTCGAGGGCACGCAGCTCATCGCCTATGTCGAGCCGTCGTACGACGCCGGCGGCCAGGTCGTGTCGATCCCCGTCACCGGTTCCACCCACACCCCGGTGAAGCTGCTCCAGAACCCGGCGTCCGCCGCCGACGTCGAGAACGGCTTCTACTCGAAGGCGTACGACTGGGTCGACGGCCGTTTCTTCCTCTCCACGACCCGGCTGAGCGGCCGGGACGAAGCGAGGGAGAAGCTGATGCTCGCCTACGGCAAGTAAGAGGCCCCGCCCCCTTCCCTGTTCCGCTCCCTCCCCGCTCCCCTCTTCTCCCCGTTCCCGAGGTACCCACGTCATGACCCAGCCGCCGCCCCCGCCCCCGCCGAACCAGCCCCCGCAGCCCCCCGGCTACGGCTACCCCCAGGGCACCCCGAACCCGTACGGCCAGCAGCAGCCCCCGTACGGCCAGCAGCCCCCGCCCGGATACGGCTATCCGCAGCAGCCGCAGCCCGTCTACCAGCCCCAGCCCCCTCAACCCCCCGCCCCCAAGGGGAAGGCGAACGCGCAGGCGGTCATCATCGTGTCGGCCGTCGTGGCGATCGCCCTGATCATCGGCGGCGGCGTCTGGTACTCCTCCTCCAAGGGCGGCCAGGCCGAGGCGAAGACGGACGGTAAGAGCAGCACGGCCGGCACCACCGAGGGAACCGGGGCAACCGGCGGAACCAGCGGTGGCGGCGGTGGCGGCGGCTCGGAGAAGGCGCCCGAGAACACCGCCTCCAAGGTCCTCTTCCAGGTCCCCGAGCCGGCCATCGGCGCCGACGAGAACAGCGCGACGGTCGTCGGCTCCTGGCTCACCGACACGGTGTACGCCAAGAGCGGCCACGCCGAGATCGTCGGGTACGACCCGGTGAAGGGCACCAAGCTCTGGACGGTCCCGCTGCCCGGCCCGGTGTGCGCGGCGAGCCGCCACACCACCGACACCCACCAGACGGCGATCGTGTACGAGCCCGCCATGCCGACCAAGGACAAGCCCTCGCACGGGTGCAGCCAGATCGCGGCGATCGACCTCGACGCGGGCAAGAAGCTGTGGACGCGGACGGTCAAGTCCGGCGACCAGGTGATCAACCTCGACAACGTGACGATCAGCGCGACCACGGTCGCCGTCGGCAGCACCAGTGGCGGCGCCGCCTTCGACATCACCGGCAAGTCCCTGTGGGCCCCGAAGCCGACCGACACCTGCTACGACGCCGGCTACGGCGGCGGCGAGAAGCTGGTCGCGGTGCGCAAGTGCGGTACGTACGGCGCCCGGCAGCTCAGCATCCAGACCATCGACCCCGTCTCCGGGAAGGTGCTCTCCGAGTACAAGATGGCCAAGGGCATCGAGGACGCCAGCATCGTGACGACCAACCCGCTGGTCGCCGCCGCCGACGTCAACCGATCCGCGGGCGACGGCAGCGGAATCTCGGACTTCTTCTCCATCGACAACAAGACCGGACAGCTGCGTACGAAGATCTCGGCGCCCGGCGACAAGTACGCCGCCGAGTGCGAGGGCATCACCCGGATCGAGTACTGCACCAAGCTGGCCGTCGGCAACGACAAGCTGTACCTCCCGACCGAGGACCACGACGGCTCCGGCGAGGAGTACCGCCAGACCAACGAGATCGTCGCCTTCTCCCTCGCCACCGGCAAGCAGGACGGCCAGCGGGCGGACGCGGGCAACGGCTGGACGATCTCCCCGCTGCGCATGGACGGCGGCAACGTGATCGCGTACAAGCGCCCGCCCTACGACAAGGGCGGCCAGGTCGTCAGCATCGACGGCGGCACCTTCGCGCAGACGACACTGATGGAGAACCCGGCGACGAAGGCGGTGCGCGCGGTCGAGGCCAGCATGCAGCCCGAGTACGCCGAGATCATCTACGGCGACGGCCGCCTCTACATGTCCCAGGTCTACGCCCGCAAGCCCTCCACCACGGGGGAGACGAGGTACCTGGCGATCGCGTACGGCACGAACTGAAGCCCCTGTTCAGGGGTGGGGGCGTGCGCGTACTACATCATCACCCTCGAATGAGAGGATTTTCGGCGATCCGGGGCACTTCTCTCCAGTAGGGGAAGCGCAACGTCGAACAAGCGTGTAGCTTCCGGGGGCATGGGAAGCGGGGGAGCCGGGGGGCTCCTGTCCGTGGGGACCAATGGGCATCCAGAAGGGACAACCATTGGGGGGACTGGGGGGTGGCTCGATGGGAGTGCGGCTCATGGTGGTCGACGACCACCGACTGCTCGCCGAGGCGCTCGCCTCGGCGTTGAAGCTGCGCGGACACCGCGTGCTCGCCGCGGCGGCACCCGCCGCGGGCGCGGCGGAGCTGGTGATCACACGCGCGCCCGAGGTGTGCCTGCTGGGCACGGCGACACCGGCCGAGCCGGGCATGTTCGACCCGGTGGTGCGGATCAAGCGCGAGCGTCCGCAGGTGGCGGTCGTGGTGCTGGGCCCGGTGCCCAGCCCGCGCGGAATCGCCGCCGCCTTCGCCGCGGGCGCTTCCGGGTACGTACGTCACGACGAGCGCATAGAGGGCGTCGAGCGCGCCATCATGAAGGCCAGGGCGGGCGAGGCGGCGGTCTCTCCGCAGCTGCTCCAGGGCGCGTTCAGTGAACTTCTCAACCCCGTCGCCCAGCCCGACGACGAGGGCCAGCGCCTGCTCCAGATGCTCACGCCGAGAGAGGTCGAGGTCCTGGTCCGGGTCGCCGACGGCGAGGACACCCGGCTGATCGCGGCCGGCATGGGCATCGCGCCCAGCACGGCCCGTACCCATGTGCAGCGGGTACTGATGAAGCTGGGCGTGGGCTCCCGGCTGGAGGCGGCGGCACTGGCGGCCCGTACGGGCCTGCTGGACAGGGCGGGACCGATCCAGCAGCACCAGCAGCACCAGCCGCACTCACCACCCCTCGAATCGGACTTCTGAACTTCAGACCTCACCTCCAGACTGCGGAGCCGGAGTTCCCGTGAACTCCGGCTCCGCTGACGTGTCACGTCTCGCTCTGGGATACCCATGGTTGTGGATTTATGATTTGATGTGTTCGGTTCTGTTTGAAGCTAGGTTTTGGTACGGATGGAGAGTCCGGCGTGAAGAAGACCTCGACGAGGCTCGCCGACGGTCGTGAGCTCATCTACTACGACCTCCGCGACGACACAGTGCGCGACGCGGTGGACCGGCGCCCCCTGGAGCGCACGGTCACCACGTCGGAGGTCCGACGGGACCCGCTCCTCGGCGACGAGGTGGCCATCGCCTCGCACCGCCAGGGCCGCATCTACCACCCCCCGGCCAACGAGTGCCCCCTGTGCCCGTCCGAGGGCGACCGCCTGAGCGAGATTCCTGACACCTCGTACGACGTGGCCGTCTTCGAGAATCGTTTCCCCTCCCTGGCCGGCGACTCCGGACGCTGCGAGGTGGTCTGCTTCACCTCCGACCACAACTCGTCCTTCGCCGACCTCACCGAGGAGCAGGCGCGACTGGTCCTGGAGGCGTGGACCGACCGGACGTCGGAGCTGTCGCACCTCCCCTCCGTCGAGCAGGTGTTCTGCTTCGAGAACCGCGGCGCCGAGATCGGCGTCACCCTCGGCCATCCGCACGGCCAGATCTACGCGTACCCCTTCACCACCCCCCGTACGGCCCTGATGCTCCGCTCGGTGGCCGCGCACAAGGAGGCGACGGGCGGCGAGAACCTCTTCGACGCGATCCTGGAGAAGGAACTGGCGGGCGAACGGCTCGTGCTGGCGACCGACCACTGGGTCGCCTTCGTGCCGTACGCCGCCCACTGGCCGTACGAGGTGCACCTGTACCCCCGCCGCCGCGTGCCGGACCTCCTCGCCCTCGACGAGGAGGCACGCACAGAGTTCCCCCAGGTCTACCTGGAACTCTTGAGGCGCTTCGACCGGATCTTCGGTGAGGGCGAGCCGGCGACGCCGTACATCTCGGCCTGGCACCAGGCGCCGTTCGGCACGCTGGAGGAGTTCGAGAGCGTCAACCGCGACGACTTCGCGCTCCACCTGGAGCTTTTCACCATTCGACGTACTTCCGGCAAGCTGAAGTTCCTCGCGGGCTCCGAGTCGGGGATGAGCGTGTTCATCAACGACATCCAGCCGGAGTCCGCGGCCCAGCGACTGCGAGAGGTAGCGAGTTCATGAGCGGTAAGTACCTGGTCACCGGCGGTGCGGGCTATGTCGGCGGGGTGGTCGCCCAGCACCTGCTGGAGGCCGGCCACGAGGTCGTCGTCCTCGACAACCTCTCGACCGGCTTCCGGGAGGGCGTCCCGGCAGGTGCCACGTTCGTGGAGGGCGACATCAAGGACGCCGCCAAGTGGCTGGACTCCTCCTTCGACGGTGTCCTGCACTTCGCCGCCTCCTCCCAGGTGGGCGAGTCGGTGGTCAAGCCGGAGAAGTACTGGGACAACAACGTCGGCGGCTCGATGGCGCTGCTCACGGCGATGCGCGAGGCGGGCGTCCGCAAGCTGGTCTTCTCGTCCACGGCGGCGACGTACGGCGAGCCGGAGGAGACCCCGATCGTCGAAACGGCCCGCACGTCCCCGACGAACCCCTACGGCGCCTCGAAGCTGGCCGTCGACCACATGATCACCAGCGAGGCGACAGCCCACGGCCTCGCCGCGGTGTCCCTCCGCTACTTCAACGTCGCGGGCGCGTACGCCACCCAGGGCGAGCGCCACGACCCGGAGTCCCACCTGATCCCGTTGGTGCTGCAGGTGGCCCAGGGCAAGCGGGACGCGATCTCGGTCTACGGCGAGGACTACCCGACCCCGGACGGCACCTGCGTACGGGACTACATCCACGTCGCGGACCTGGCGGACGCCCACCTGCTGGCCCTCACGGCCGCCCAGCCGGGGGAACACCTGATCTGCAACCTGGGCAACGGCGAGGGCTTCTCCGTCCGCGAGGTCGTGGAGACGGTGCGCCAGGTCACCGGGCACCCGATCCCGGAGGTCGTGGCCCCGCGCAGGGGCGGCGACCCGGCGGTCCTGGTCGCGTCGGCCGACCGCGCCCGGACCCGCCTCGGCTGGAACCCGACCCGGTCGGACCTGGCGGGAATTGTCGCGGACGCGTGGGAATTCGCGCAGCGCAACGCCAAGTAGCAAGTGGAACGTACGAAGAAAGGCCAGAGGTAGAGGGCATGACGGGCATGACGACTGCGGATGTCGCCGAGGTTTTCGAGGGGCTGTACGGGTCGGCACCGGAGGGAGTGTGGGCGGCGCCGGGCCGGGTCAACCTGATCGGCGAGCACACCGACTACAACGACGGCTTCGTCATGCCCTTCGCCCTCCCGCACACGGCACTGGCAGCGGTCTCCCGCCGCACGGACGGCGTCCTGCGCCTGCACTCGTCGGACATCGAGGGCGGGGTGGTCGAGCTGCGGGTAGGGGAGTTGACGCCGGAGTCGGACCGAAGCTGGACGGCGTACCCGTCGGGCGTGGTCTGGGCACTGCTGGACGCGGGCCACACTGCCGTGTCGGCCGGCGCGGACATCCACCTGACCTCGACGGTACCGACGGGCGCGGGCCTGTCGTCGTCGGCGGCACTGGAGGTCGTGGTCGCCCTGGCCCTGAACGACCTGTACGAACTCGGCCTGCCCGCCTGGCAGTTGGCCCGCCTGTGCCAGCGCGCGGAGAACGTGTACGTGGGCGCCCCGACCGGCATCATGGACCAGACGGCCTCGGCATGCTGCACCGACGGCCACGCCCTCTTCCTCGACACCCGCGACCTCTCCCAGGACCAGATCCCCTTCGACCTCGCGGCCGAGGGCATGCGCCTGCTCGTGGTGGACACCCAGGTCAAGCACTCCCACAGCGAGGGCGAGTACGGCAAGCGCCGGGTGGGCTGCGAGCGGGGCGCCGAACTGCTGGGCGTGGACGCCCTGCGGGATGTGGCGTACGAGGCCCTGGACGCGGCGCTGGAGCGCCTGGGCGAGGAGGAAGAGGTACGCCGCCTGGTACGCCACGTCGTGACGGAGGACCACCGCGTCGAGCGCGTCGTCGGCCTCCTGAAGTCGGGCGGCGACACGAGGGCGATCGGCCCGATCCTGACCGAGGGCCACGCCTCCCTGCGCGACGACTTCAGGGTGTCGTGTCCGGAGCTGGACCTCGTCGTCGAGGCCGCGGTCGACTCCGGCGCCCTGGGCGCCCGCATGACGGGCGGCGGCTTCGGCGGCTCAGCGATCGTGCTGGTCGAGGCGGGAGACACGGAGCGCATCACCAAGGCGGTGGAATCGGCCTTCGACGCGGCCGGGTACGTCGCGCCTCGGGTGTTTGCGGCGGTGCCTTCGGCGGGGGCTCGGCGGGTTCGGTGAGGGTGGGCCGGTAGAGCGTGTCGGCTGGGGCGGGGCGGGGCCTGGGGGCTGTCCCCGGCCAATGCAGTTGCTTTTGAGCTGCGGAAGTCGTTGCCCCGCGTGTGACGGGGTGGGGCACTGTGCAGCCAGGCCGCTGGGCCCACAACCCGACCGCGAAGCCGAAGAGCACCCGCCGGGCTGGAAGACCAGCACTCAGGACAGGCGACCTCCCTACGATGTCGCCATGATGATCTCTGGACAGGGACAGCCGCTGATACGTGTCCTGCACGACGAGTCCCGACGTGACCTGCGGGATCCGACTCGTCCGCGCCCTGTCCGTCTTTACCTGTGGGAGCCGAGCCGCCCACAGGGAGCACCCGCTCCGCTTGTCGTCGTCTCTCACGGCACCGGAGGTTCGGGCAGCAACATGGAGTGGCTGGTACGACCGCTGCACGAGGCGGGTTTCCGGGTTGTTGCCCTTGATCATCACGGCAACAACTACGTCGACGGCTACGAGCCGGAGGGCTTTCTCCACATATGGGAACGGCCCCGGGACGTCTCCTTCGCGCTCGAAGCACTCGCCCAGGAACAGCCCCTTGGTCCGGTCGGTGTGGCGGGTTTCTCCCTCGGCGGTTACACGGCGGCGGCGCTTGCCGGGGCCCGTGTCGATCCGCAGATCCTGTGGGCTGTACTGACGGGAACGATCCCTCTGCCGGAGATCCCCGAGTTCCCCGGCGCGCTGGATGCGCTGCGGAAGAAGTATCCACTGGACGGGTCGTCACGACGTGTGCTGGATGCCGCCGCAGCAGACCTCTCGGATCCCCGCGTGCGGGCGGTCTTCCAGGTAGCCCCCGGAGTGGGCAGTCTCGTGACTCCGGAAAGCCTGGCAACCGTGCGGGTGCCTGTGGGCATCCGCTGGGGTGGAGCAGACACGGTCAACCCGTACGACGTCGACACCAAGCCGTATCTGGAGCACATTCCCACAGCGAGTGGCGGCTCGGCCGGCCCCAATGTCCGCCACGACGACTTCTTCGCCCCGGAACCTGCCGACCCGACTGTCCGCGTTCGGGTCGGCAGGGAGGCAGCCGCCTTCTTCCAACAGCACCTTGGCTGATACCTCGGCGGACACGGCGTCGGCGTGGAGCATGGGGCTACCAGCGTTGAGCAACGGACACTGGCGCTAAAGGCAACTGCATTGGCTGTCCCCGGCCCCCGGCCCCCGGCCCCCGGCCCCCGGCCCCCGGCCCCCGGCCCCCGGCCCCCGGCCCCCGGCCCCCGGCCCCCGGCCCCTGCCAAGGAAAATGCTGACGTGTAGGAAGTCGTCAGTTCGTCCTCGTGACCGTCGCCCGGGCTGCCGTGCTTACCTGTTGACCGACTGGATCTCCTGGACGTTGATGTCCTGGGTCGTCTCGAACGTGCCGTTCGGGAGGTCGCCCCTTGAGCCGTCGCTGCCCTGCCAGGTGACCTCCCACGTGATGCTGGTCTTCAGCTGGTAGGGGGTGCCGCCGGTGGCCCGGAGGTAGGCGAAGCCGCACGGCGGAGTCTCGGCGGCCTTGCCCGCCGCGTACGGCGTGCCGATCGAGTTGTCGGCGTTGATCCGGCAGTCACCGGAAGCGGGGAAGGTGACGGCGTCGTCCGTGCCCGGGGCCAGGTGGAGGGCGACGGGCCTGGCTGTCGTCTCGGCCCACAGGCCGGTGTTGGGCAGTTCGGCGCGGACCTTGATCTCCTGGAAGGTGCCCTTGTCCAGCCAGACCCAGGCCGGAAGGTTCACGGTGGACGTGCCTTCCGGCTTCATCTCGATCTCGGTACTGGGGACTTCGACCTTGTCGTAGGCGTACTCGGCGAGGATCCTCGGGGTGGGGGCGTTGGCGATCTCGGGGATCTCGCCCGCGTTCTGCCAGAACATGACGCGGTCGCAGGCCCAGGATTCCGGGTCGGCGGTGTCGGGTGCGACGCCGCGCCAGAAGTAGCCGTCCTTGCCGAGGTTGTAGTTGTCGTAACCCTCGGCGGTCGAGAAGGAGTCGTCGTTCAAGTTGAGGGCGCCCTGGCGGTCCCGGTAGTGGTCCGTCCACAGCTTCACCCCGCCCCAGGACGCGTGCGGGCTGACGTATCCCAGGGCGGGGGGCGTCTCGGAGAACTCCTTGAGCTGCTCCGGCGTGAACACGGGCTCGTACCAGCAGGGCGGGGGCTTCCAGTTCACGTCCGTCGACGAGATGCCGCCGCGCTTGCCGCCGGTGGGGCCGCTGACTTGGGTGACCTTGATGTTGCTGTGGGAGGCAGAGGCGTACAACTGTTTGCCCTGCGCGCCGCCAGTTGCTTCGCCTTCGTGCCCGGGGGAACCGAGTGCTGTCGCGGGGGACGACAGCAGAGCGGTTCCGAACGCCAGGGAGATCAGTGCAACGGTGCGAACCTTGGAAGCGGTAACCACGGTCAGCAAGCCCCCGGCTTGGTCTCGACCGTCATGGTCTTCCAGACGCCGTTCGATTCCTTGCCCAGGCTCGTCCGGTACTGAACCTTGGGGGATTCACCCTTGGGGGTTCCGGCCGTCTCCCCCGTCTTGAGGTCCTTGCTGTAGCCCTTGCTCTCGTCGACGCAGTAGACGAGGGTGGCACGCTTCTTCGCGTCGCCGAGGTAAGCGACCTGAGGGTCGCTGACCGTGACCTCGCCGATGATCGTCAAGCCCTGGTAGCCCTTGACCCAGGTGGAGCCGGTACTCATCGCGGAGGTTCCGCTGTAGAAGGCCAGCGCACTCGACTCGGGGGCGCTGGCGATAATCGCCGCGTACGAGGCCCTGAGTCGCTCCTTGCCGTCGTTGAGTGCGATCTGCAGTTCGGGATCGCTGTTCGTCCAGCCCTCGAATTGCGCCTGAAAGCTGCTGGGCAGCGTGATGTCCGGTCGCTTCGCGCTCGACGCGGCGGACGCTGAGACAGACGCCGACGGACTGCTCGACCCTGTGTCCGCCCCCTTGATGTCGTCCGAGGACGAGTCGTCACTGCCTCCGCCGCAGGCGGTCAGCAGCAGGGCTGCGGATGTGGTCAGCGCGGCCGTCGCAAGTCGGGCGGGGCGATTCACTCTGGGCTCCTGGTGAGGTGGGGGGAGTTGCTCACGTGAACCAACGCTATCTATGAGGTGATCCAGACTCCAACGAGGGTTCTGCGAAGGCAGGGGCTTTACGAAAAAAGGCCGTGGGGCCGCATTTGCCGTCGCGTGCATGTCCATGGAGAACCGAGCTGCCTGTCAGCTCAGTTCGGCAGCCGGGACGACAACTCCAGTACCGGTACGGGAAAGATCCCTCACGGTCACGAGGAGGCCGGGCGAGCCTTCACCTCATTGACGAACATGGTGAACGTACTGGGGCTGATGGCGAGCGTGCCGCGCCCGGGTGCCTTCGAGTCGCGTATCCCGACCCAGGACTGTGCGTGGGTCACCTCGACGCACTCGTTGCCCTCGCCGCCGCTGTAGCTGCTCTTGATCCATGTCGCAGCCGCCGTATCCACGGCGGGAGTTGCTATGTCAGTCATGTGGACAGCTCCTGGCGTGCTCCGGAGATCAGCCGCGACGAGGCCGTACTGTCGGCAGCCTGCGAACGAAGGTAGTCGAAGGTCAACTTATAGGCACCCACGTCCTCCGCGTCATCGAGATACAGTCCCCGGCGTCGCATCTCGATGTACACGACAGCCATGGAATTGAGGGGTTCCCGCTCGTCGTCCCGGCCGAGGATCACGAAGTGTCCGGCTCCCGCGGCGTGAGCGCCGGCGCTGAACGGCAGGATCTGAACGTCGATGTTGGGGCTCTTCGACACCGCGTGAAGATGCTCAAGCTGGCGGGCCATGATTCCGTCGTCCCCGACCGTTCTGCGCAGGACCGCCTCGTCGAGGATCGCCCACAGGTGCAGTTCCGGGTCCCGCCGCAGGATGTCCTGGCGCTTGATGCGTGCGGCCACCATCCGCTCGATCTCTTCGTTCGAACTGCGCACCTCGCGCGCCTGATGGATGGCGAGGGCGTACTCCTTCGTCTGAAGCAGGCCGGGAATCACGGTGTTCGCGTACACGTGCTCGTACGCCGCCTCGTGCTCGAAGGAGACCAGCGGATCCAGCCAATCCGGCACCGCGCTGTTCCCCACCCACCAGCCGTCGGTCTGTGACTTGGCGATGTCGACCAGGACGTCCCGTTCCTGATCGGTGGCGTCACAGGCGTCGGCCAGTGCCTTGACCGTGGCCCATCGGATGCGTGCCCGGTCCTGCCATGTCTCGTAGCGGCTCACGGTCGTGGTGCTCACCCCTGCCCGACCTGCCACCTGAGTCTGCGTGAGCCCGCATCGCTCCCGGAGCGCGACCAGGCCGCGCGCGATCTGCATGCGCCCGGCCGGACCCGTCTGCGTGGCGGTCATGTCCAACTGCCCTTCTCTCGGAGGAGTCGGCCGTTTTGACCGGGGTCCTCGACCAACCCGGCCGACCTTATTGACTGGTTCAGGGTCTCGGACGTCCATCCGAAGTCTGTCACCCACACCAGTGAACTCCCGTGATGTTCATTTCCTTCACGGGAATCCCATGGAAGGCTTCCCGTATCGAAGCTCCGAGTGTCTGAGAGGTGGCGTAATGGACTGCGCTGGAACGAACCGAGTACGACTCCTGCCGTCCACCGGCACCGACGGCCGAGCCTCGCTCCTCCTCACGGACGGCAACGGCCCCGTCTCCCGCATCGCCGACCGGATCGAGGCCGCCCAACTCGGCCTCGCGAACCGCCTCCTCGGCCGGACCCGGGAGATGATCGCCGTGCCCGGGGCGGCGAAGGGTGCCGAACTCGGCGTAATGGCCGAGCAATTGGCCGACGCACTCCGCGACGCGCTGCTCATCGCCGAGTGCCGTGGCGCTCGTCCGGATGCGGCCGAGGGCGGGTACGGCACGATGAATCTCGGCCCGGGTGACCCCCGTACCCTCTGCCTGATTTCCCTCCCCGGTGACGACCTTGCCTCCGGACCGGCCGCCCGGCGCCAGGTACGAGTCGTTGCCGCCGCGTGGGGCCTGCCACCGGAGTCCCTGGACGACGTGGAGTCGATCACCGGCGAGCTGGTAGCGAACGCGCTGGAGCACAGCGACAGCCGTACGATCATGGTCGCGTGCGCCCTCACCACCGACACACTGACGGTCAGCGTGACCGACGAGGGCAACGGATGTGCGCCCACAGTCCCCCTGGCTGTCGGGCAACAGGTGTCGCAGCAGGAAAGCGGGCGCGGGCTGCTGATCACCGACGCGTTGGCCGACCGGTGGGGAACGCGGAGGTCGGCCAGAGGGCTGGAGGTCTGGGCCGAGGTCGCAGCGCGTACGGCTGGGGGAGTCCCGGCATGAAGGCCGCCGCCCTCACCTCCGTACTCCCGCCACTCCACCCCCGCTCCCGGTACCGTACGAAGACCGCACCACCCGCACCGGAGGTCTCCGTGAGCGCTCAGACCGACGGTCCGTACGGACCGCTGATCCCTATGCCCGAGCTGACGCCCGACGCGCTGCGGGCAGCGGTCGCGCGGATCGCGCCGAGTCGGGTGCCCGCGCTCACCCAGCACCTCTTCGAGGCCACGACCAACGCGCAGCAGACCCAGAGTCTCGCTCCCCTGCGGACCTTCGTGCACTCGTGGGCCGTGTTCGTCGCCATCGAGCGGCACCCTCAGCAGGCGGCCCGGCTGCGTGAACTGGAGCGGATCGTGGACGGTGGCGAGGAGGACCCGGCCGACGCGATCACCGAGATCCGACTGATCCGCGAGGCGGCCGAGGCAGAGGCAGGTCTGTGAGCGACTGGACCTGGGACTACAACCCGAGCGAGGAGTACATCACCGGCGGACTGCCTCCCGGTGCCGTCGCCGAGATCGAGCGGCTCGCGACGGAACTCGCCGCTCTCGGGCCGGACTCCGTGCGGGTCGGCCGCCCTGTGGACAGGGAAGGCGGCCTGCGGGAGTTCGATCTCCTCGGCGGCAGAGGCTTCATCAGCTTTCTCGCCGTACCCCGCCATGAGTGCGTCTACGTGTGCAACGTGACCTGGTACGGCTGAGCCCCGGTCGTCGTCGGCCTACAAGTACCCCCAAGCCCGACACATCCCCCGCAACACCTCAGGTATCTCCTCGACCGTCGGCGCAGGCCGATCCGGCTGTACCCTCCCCGACCGGATCTTGTCGTTCCAGTCGCCGAAGCCGCCGCCCAGGACCGCGCCCTCCAGGCTGGTGCCGTAGTCCAGCATGCCGGGCTGCCAGTCCAGGTCGAGGAAGTCGCAGAGGGTGCGGAGTTCGGTGGCCGGGTCGGCGGTGAGGTTCTCGTACGTGAGGATGTGGCCGCCGAGTTTCGCGTGGGCCTCCTCCATCGCCTCCATGTACTGGAGGACCCGGGACGCCGCCTCCTCGCGGGTGCGGTCGGGGACCGCCTCGTGCCAGGAGCGGGACACCGCGGCCGGGTGGCGGCGCAGGAAGACGAAGCGGGCGTCGGGCCAGGTCTCGGCGATGCGCTGCCACTGGAACGTGTTGCCCGGCGTCTTCTCCACGATGAACGGCTTGCCCGACTTGACCAGTTCCCGGTGCAGGGCGCGGTCCCAGAGCAGGCCCTCCAGATCCTCGTAGCCGAGGCCGAGCGCCTCGAAGGAGCGCTCCGTGGGGCTGCCGGACTTGAAGTAGACCTCCAGGCCGGTCAGATGCAGCTCGTGCGAGGCGTGCAGTTGGGAGTGGGCGCCCAGCATCATGCGGAGCAGCGTCGAGCCCGAACGCACGGGGGCCAGCACGAAGACCGGGCGGTCCAGGAGGCGGTCCACCTCCGGGTCCACGGCGTGCCGGGGCACGGCCGGAAGGCGCGCCGGACGCGGCGCGCGCGGCTTCGGTACGGCGTCCAGGGTGCCTGCCGTGGCGGCGTTCTTGGGCGCGGGTACCCGGCGGACCTGGTAGCCGGTCGTCTCGGCGAGCTTGGAGTTCAGCTTCCGCAGGATGCTCATGGGGCGGGACGATAGGACTCTTACCTGAGACTTACCTTGGTGTTGCCTGAGGCCGGGGTAAGGCCGCCGGTGGGCGCCAACAGGTGGTTCCCGATCATCACGTCACCCTTTGTGATGACGATGCCGGATTCCGGCCGTTACCGTGAGAGCGCAGGCCGAGTATCTCGTCCATGGAGCAATCGCCTACCTACACCGTGGACGACCTGTTCGCGCTGCCCGGCCTCGGTACGCGCACCGAACTCATCGACGGCAGCCTGGTCCTCCCGAGTCCGCAGACCCAGTTTCACAGCGTCATGACCGACCTCCTGGTCGTCGGCCTGCGTCGCACGGTTCCGCGAGATCTCAAGGTCGAACGTCAGATGACGGTCGTCCTCGACGATCACAACGCACCTCAGCCCGACCTCTCCGTGGTCCGTGCCGAGGCCGTCACCGGCTTCGATCAGGACCGTTTCGTAGCCAAGGACCTCGTACTCGCCGTAGAAGTCGTCTCCCCCGACTCCGAAGCCCGAGACCGTGACGCCAAGCCCCGTAAGTACGCCGCCGCCGGCATCCCGTACTTCTGGCTCGTGGAGATGTCCGACCCGAACCAGCACCCGGTCGTCCGTGCCTACGAGATCGACCCGGTGAACAAGACGTACGCCCTCACCGGCATCCACCACGACCATCTCAAGCTCACCGCGCCGTACGACATCGACGTCGACATCACACGGGACACGCTCAACGAACTCTGACCGTCAGGTCCCTGGCAGCAACCGCTTCGTCAGCGTGTACTCCGTGACCCCCGGTGGGTAGTCCGGGATCACGCACACCACCTCGTACCCCTGCTTCAGGTAGAAGTCCGGTGCCTGGAAGTCCCATGTCTCCAGGCGCACATTTCCGCACGCGCGCTCCTCGTGTGCTGTGCGCTCCGCTTCCGCGAGGAGGCGGGAGCCGAGGCCGTGGCCCCGGTGCGGGGTGTCGACCCAGAGGTACTGCACGTGCAGCCAGGTCGTCCAGGTGTGGCCGACCAGGCCGCCGGCCAGGGTTCCGTCGCCGTCCAACGCCCATACGTGGAGGGGGAGTTCGCGTTCGCCGGGGGTTCCGCGCAGAGCGCGGAGCACCGGTGATGCCGCCGTGTTCGCCTCCCGCAGCCGCGACCGGAGCAGAGTGAGCCATTCCTTGTCGACTTCTGTCTCAATACGAAACATGCGGCACACCATAAACGTGCTGGCCAATCAGTTCTGCGAATTACCTTCCGCTCCTGCCTCCCGGCCGTACCCTGATGAACAGCACCGGTGGGGGCCGGTGCTGATCAGGGGGCGAGACAGCCGGGTACGACGCCCGGAGTGGGGGTAGCAGTCAACGCACGGCGGCGGCTGTGCGGCTTCGGCTGCAAAAGCCCCGTCCCAGGCGAGAAACAGCAGCCGGGGATTGCTCCGGGCGTCGTGTCCGCACGGGTTGTCCCCCCGACGATTGGGTGTCCCCAGCTCTTAGAGGAGCTCGGGGAAGGGGGTTTCAGTGGTTCGCATCCGAGTCCTGGTCGTCGACGACCACCGCATCTTCGCCGAGTCGCTCGCCGCCGCACTGGCCGCGGAGCCCGACGTCGACGTCTCCGCCGCCGGCAGCGGTCCCGCCGCGCTGCGCAGTCTGGAGCGCGCGGTGGCCGAGGGCCGTCGTTTCGACGTCCTGCTCGTCGACTCCGACCTGGGCGGCAACGTGCCCGGGGTCCGGTCGGCGGTGCCCGTGCAGGAGGGCAACGAGGAAGGGCTGGTCGACGGCATCTCGCTGGTCGCGGGCGTCCGTACGGGACATCCGCACGTACGGACCGTCGTCCTCGCCGAGAAGGACGACCCGCGACGCGCCGCGCTCGCCCTCCAGGCGGGGGCCTCCGGGTGGGTGGCCAAGGACTGCTCGCTGTCCCGGCTGCTGACCGTCATACGGGGTGTGCTCCGCGACGAGACGCATCTGCCGCCCGCTCTGCTCACCGGCGTACTGCGCGAACTCACCGCCGCCCGCAAGCACCGCACCGAGAGCGAGCGGCTCGTCGAGTCGCTGACGCCCAGGGAGCGGGAAGTGCTGCGGTGCATGGTCGCCGGACTGGGCCGGAAGGCCGTCGCCGAGCGGCTGTTCCTCTCTCCGCACACCGTGCGCACCCACATGCAGAACGTGCTGGGCAAGCTCGGCGTCCACTCCACCCTCGCCGCCGTCGCCCTCGCCCGGCGGGCCGGCGTCGGCCCCGTCGACCTGGGACCCCCCGTCCGGATCGGCGTGGAGGAGAGCAGCAGCGCCTGACCGGGCCGGCAACCCGGTGCTCAGCCGGGGATGTTGTCGAACGGGGCCGTCAACTGGCGCAGCAACCCGGCCAGTTCGCCCCGTTGGGCGCGGGACAGCTCCGCCAGGATCGCGCGCTCCTGGTCCAGGAGACCCGCCAGCGCCTGGTCCGCCCTGTCCTGACCCTCGGTCGTGAGGCGGACCAGCACGCCTCGCCGGTCACTGGGGTCGGGGAGGCGCTCCACCAGGCCCTTCTTGGTCAGCCGGTCGATGCGGTTCGTCATCGTGCCGGAGGTGACCAGGGTCTGGGTGAGCAACTGGCCGGGGGAGAGCTGGTACGGGTTCCCGGCCCGCCGCAGCGCCGTCAGGACGTCGAACTCCCAGGGCTCCAGGGCGTGCTCGGCGAACGCCAGCCTGCGCGCGCGGTCCAGGTGCCGGGCCAGCCTGCTGACCCGGCTGAGTACTTCGAGCGGTTCCACGTCGAGGTCCGGGCGCTCCCGGCGCCACGCACTGACCAGCCGATCGACCTCGTCCTCCATGGCGATCAGTGTAGTGGTTGTGTCGATGTGGAGTCTCTTGATGTGAAGTTTGTCGATATCAAGTCTCTTGACGTCGAGATAATTCGGCTGTCAGGCTGAAGTCATGCCTGCCACCACCCCCACCTGGGACCCCGGCCAGTACCTCCGCCACGCCGACCACCGCGCCCGCCCCTTCACCGACCTCCTCGCCCGCGTCCCCGACCTCCCCGCAGAACCGCCCGCAGGGCCTCCCCGCATCGCCGACCTCGGCTGCGGCCCCGGCAACGCCACCGCCGTCCTCGCCGACCGCTGGCCCACCGCGCACATCACCGGGTACGACAACTCCGCGCCGATGCTGGAGAGGGCCGAGGAGTACGCCGGTCCCACAGCCGGCGGCGGCCGCCTCGACTTCGCCTACGCGGACGCCGAGGCGTGGGCGCCCGCGGAGGCCGGGGAGACGTACGACCTGATCGTCTCCAACGCGGCCCTCCAGTGGGTCGGCGGGCACCTCGACGCGTTCCCGGCCTGGCTGGACGCCCTCGCACCCGGCGGGACCTTCGCCTTCCAGGTGCCGGACAACCTCGACGCGCCCCTGCACGCCCTGATGCGCGAACTGGGCACCGGCGCCCGCTGGAAGAGCCGGCTCGGCGAGGTCCTGCGCCGCGAGGACTCCGTGCACGCGCCCCTCGTCTACCTCGACCGGCTCACCCGGCTCGGCTGCGAGGCGGACGTGTGGGAGACGACGTATCTGCATGTGCTGCGGGGCGAGGACCCGGTGCTGGACTGGGTCAAGGGGACGGGTCTGCTGCCGGTGCTCACCGCCCTGGCCGACGACCCGGAGGCCCGGGACGCGTTCGTCGCCGAGTACCGCGATCTGCTGCGTGCGGTGTATCCGGCGGCGGAGTACGGCACGGTGCTGCCGTTCCAGCGGCTGTTCGCGGTGGCGCGGAAGGCGGGCTGAGCGGTGATCGCCGCCGTCGACCACGTGCAGCTGGCCGCGCCGGCCGGCTCGGAGGATGCGCTGCGGGCGTACTACGTCGGCGTCCTCGGGATGGCCGAGATCCCGAAGCCGCCGGTACTGGCCGCGCGCGGCGGGTGCTGGTTCCGGGCGGGGGCGGTGGAGTTGCATCTCGGGGTGGAGGACAACTTCCGGGCGGCCAGGAAGGCGCACCCGGGGCTGCGGGTCGTCGGCATCGAGGCGTACGCCGAGCTGCTCGCCGCCCGTGGAGCGACGGTCACCTGGGACGGCGACCTGCCGGGACACCGGCGCTTCTACTCCTCCGACCCGGCGGGGAACCGGCTGGAGTTTCTGGAGCCGGTGTCTACTGGGTGAGGCCGAGCATTCGCCTGACCTCAGCGTGCGGGATGCCTGGCCCGAGGGTGCCCTCGGCCTTGCGACGCTGGTAGTCGGCCAGGGCCAGGGAGTCTTCGAGGTCCGCGATGACCTCGGGAGAGACCAGCAGCGCGGTCACCCGCCCGTCGTCGGTGAGGGCGATCGTCTCGCCGTCCGCCGCGCGGCGGACGAGCTCGTAGAGCTGGGAACCGGCCTGGCTGATCGCGATCTCCGTCATGCGCCCACGGTTCCACAAGGCGACCTCGCGGTCAGCCGAAGCACTCCGCAGTCACCCTCAAGCCTTCCGTCGCCCTATCAGGCGCGGCTTCGCCTCCAGGCCGTCCAGGCCGTGCCATGCCAGGTTCACGAGATGGGCCGCCACCTCGGCCTTCTTCGGGCGGCGTACGTCAAGCCACCACTGGCCGGTCAGGGCGACCATGCCGACGAGGGCCTGGGCGTAGAGCGGGGCCAGCTTGGGGTCGAAGCCGCGGCGTTTGAACTCGCGGCCCAGGATGTCCTCCACCTGGGTGGCGATGTCCGAGATCAGGGACGCGAAGGAACCCGTCGACTGGGGGATGGGGGAGTCGCGGACGAGGATGCGGAAGCCGTCCGTGTGCTCCTCGATGTAGTCGAGGAGCGCGAAGGCAGCCTGCTCGCACAGTTCACGGGGGTGGCCGGCCGTCAGCGAGCTCGTCACCATGTCCAGCAGGCGCCGCATCTCGCGGTCCACCACCACGGCGTACAGGCCCTCCTTGCCGCCGAAGTGCTCGTACACCACCGGCTTGGAGACGCCGGCCTTGGCCGCGATCTCCTCCACCGACGTGGCCTCGAAGCCCTTCGCGGCGAACAGCGTGCGGCCGATCTCCAGCAGCTGGGCCCGGCGCTCGGCACCCGTCATCCGGGTGCGGCGGGGGCGCCGCGGTTTCTCATTGCTCGGGATGCTGCTGGAGTCGGTCACCACGCGTCAATCATGCCGCCTTCGCGGGCTCCTTCCGGCGCCGGGAGCCGTCCGGATCGGTGTTTCGACGGGAATCGATACGCGAGCGTGACGGCCAGCGCACGTCATAGGCCCATCCGAGCTTCTCGAACCAGCGGATCAGCCGCGCCGAGGAGTCGATCTGCCCGCGCTCCACACCGTGCCGCGCGGACGTCGGGTCGGCATGGTGCAGGTTGTGCCAGGACTCGCCGCAGGAGAGGACGGCCAGCCACCACACGTTGCCCGAGCGGTCCCGCGACTTGAAGGGGCGCTTGCCGACCGCGTGGCAGATCGAGTTGATCGACCAGGTGACGTGATGGAGGAGGCAGACGCGGACCAGGGAGCCCCAGAAGAAGCCCGTGAACGCGCCCCACCACGACATGGTCACCAGGCCGCCGATCAGCGCCGGGAGCATCACGGAGATCCCCGCCCAGAGGAGGAACTGGCGCGAGATCGTCCGGATGGCGTTGTCCTTGATCAGGTCCGGCGCGTACTTGTCCTGCGGGGTCTGCTCCTCGTCGAACATCCAGCCGATGTGGGCCCACCACAGGCCCTTCAGCAGCGCCGGAACCGTCTCCCCGAACCGCCACGGCGAATGCGGGTCACCCTCGGCGTCCGAGAACTTGTGGTGCTTGCGATGGTCGGCCACCCAGCGCACCAGCGGGCCCTCCACCGCCATCGAACCGGCGATCGCGAGCGCGATGCGCAGCGGCCGCTTGGCCTTGAAGGCACCGTGGGTGAAGTAGCGGTGGAAGCCGATGGTGATGCCGTGGCAGCCCAGGAAGTAGAAGAAGACGAGCAGGCCGAGGTCCAGCCAGCTCACCCCCCAGCCCCACGCCAGCGGCACCGCCGCCAGCACCGCGAGGAAGGGGACGGTGATGAAGAGAAGGAGCGTGATCTGTTCGATCGAACGCTTCTTCTCGCCACCGAGCGTGGCGGAGGGCAGTGGGGTGCCGTCGGGAGCGTTCGAAGCGTCTTCGATCGCTTCGGAGCTTGTGGTCATGCGCGTCCCCTGGGGGGTGATGGGTCCAGTCAGATGCCGGGGTACCGAATCCGAGGGGGGCCTTCGGATCCTCGGGCTCCCTACGGTTGCGTAACCTACGGCGTCGTAAGTATGGCAGCGCCTCGCCCGGCGGCAAGAGCCCAAAATTCTGCGCGTCCAGGTCGACACCTATCCTGGAGTCGGTCGGACAGCGCGGTCCGTTCTGTTCAGTTTCCCGGATGCCCCGCCCGTATGCCCGTCCCCGATACCCGGTCCCGGTGCGGCCCCGCCGTCCTGGACACCGCCCCGGGACGCTTCCCGCCGAGTTTCCACACTGCAAGGAGCCGCACCTGTGAGCAGTGCCGACGACCATGGCCAGGCCACGACCACGACCAGCAGCGAGCTGCGCGCCGACATCCGGCGCCTGGGTGACCTGCTCGGCGAGACCCTTGTCCGCCAGGAGGGCCCTGAGCTGCTGGAACTCGTCGAGAAGGTCCGCCATCTGACCCGCGAGGACGGCGAGGCCGCCGCCGAGCTGCTGCGCGGCACCGAGCTGGAGACCGCCGCCAAGCTCGTCCGTGCCTTCTCCACCTACTTTCATCTCGCCAACGTCACCGAGCAGGTCCACCGGGGCCGTGAACTGCGCGCCAAGCGCGCCGCCGAGGGCGGGCTGCTGGCCCGTACGGCCGACCGGCTCAAGGACGCCGACCCCGACCACCTGCGTGCCACGGTCAAGAACCTCAACGTTCGCCCCGTCTTCACCGCCCACCCGACGGAGGCGGCCAGACGCTCGGTCCTCAACAAGCTGCGCCGTATCGCCGCGCTGCTGGAGACCCCCGTCATCGAGGCGGACCGACGCCGCTACGACACCCGTCTGGCCGAGAACATCGACCTCGTCTGGCAGACCGACGAACTGCGCGTCGTCCGCCCGGAACCGGCCGACGAGGCCCGCAACGCCATCTACTACCTCGACGAACTGCACGCCGGCGCGGTCGGCGACGTACTCGAGGACCTGACGGCCGAACTGGCGCGGGTCGGCGTCAAGCTCCCCGACGACACGCGGCCCCTCACCTTCGGCACCTGGATCGGCGGCGACCGCGACGGCAACCCCAACGTGACCCCGCAGGTCACCTGGGACGTCCTGATCCTCCAGCACGAGCACGGCATCAACGACGCCCTGGAACTGATCGACGAGCTGCGCGGCTTCCTCTCCAACTCGATCCGCTACACCGGCGCCACCGAGGAACTCCTGGAGTCCCTCCGGGCCGACATCGAACTCCTGCCCGAGATCAGCCCCCGCTACAAGCGGCTCAACGCCGAGGAGCCCTACCGGCTCAAGGCCACCTGCATCCGCCAGAAGCTCGCCAACACCAAGCAGCGCCTGGCCAAGGGCACCCCGCACGCCCCCGGCCGCGACTACCTCGGCACCGGCCAGCTCCTCGCGGACCTCACCCTCATCCAGACCTCCCTGCGCGAACACCGCGGCAGCCTCTTCGCCGACGGCCGCCTGGACCGGACGATCCGCACGCTCGCCGCCTTCGGCCTCCAGCTCGCGACCATGGACGTACGGGAACACGCGGACGCCCACCACCACGCCCTCGGCCAGTTGTTCGACCGGCTGGGCGAGGAGTCCTGGCGGTACGAGGACATGCCCCGCGAGTACCGCAACAAGCTCCTCGCGAAGGAGCTGCGGTCCAGGAGGCCCCTGGCGCCCACCCCGGCCCCCCTCGACGCGGCCGCCGCCAAGACGCTCGGCGTGTTCGAGACCGTCAAGAAGGCGCTCGCTGTCTTCGGGCCCGAGGTCATCGAGTCGTACATCATCTCGATGTGCCAGGGCTCCGACGACGTCTTCGCCGCTGCCGTGCTGGCCCGCGAGGCCGGTCTGATCGACCTGCACGCCGGCTGGGCCAAGATCGGCATCGTGCCCCTCCTGGAGACCACCGACGAGCTCAAGGCCGCCGACACGATCCTGGAGGACATGCTCTCCGACCCGTCGTACCGGCGCCTTGTCGCGCTCAGGGGTGACGTCCAGGAGGTCATGCTCGGGTACTCGGACTCCTCCAAGTTCGGTGGCATCACCACCTCCCAGTGGGAGATCCACCGCGCCCAGCGCCGGCTGCGCGACGTGGCCCATCGCTACGGCGTCCGGCTCCGCCTCTTCCAC
This sequence comes from Streptomyces sp. NPDC020898, assembly GCF_044333925.1. Classification (NCBI taxonomy): domain Bacteria; kingdom Bacillati; phylum Actinomycetota; class Actinomycetes; order Kitasatosporales; family Streptomycetaceae; genus Streptomyces; species Streptomyces sp. NPDC020898. The sequence continues at coordinate 113,639 of NZ_JBIRRV010000009.1, read as the reverse complement.
GGCCGTGGCGGCACCGTCGGCCGCGGTGGCGGTCCCTCGCACGACGCGATCCTCGCCCAGCCCTGGGGCACCCTGGAGGGCGAGATCAAGGTCACGGAGCAGGGCGAGGTCATCTCCGACAAGTACCTGGTCCCCTCGCTGGCCCGCGAGAACCTCGAACTGACGGTCGCCGCCACCCTCCAGGCCTCCGCCCTGCACACCTCGCCCCGCCAGTCCGACGAGTCCCTGGCCCGCTGGGACGCGGCGATGGACCTCGTCTCCGACGCGGCCCACGACGCCTACCGGCGCCTCGTCGAGGACCCGGACCTGCCGTCGTACTTCTTCGCCGCCACCCCCGTCGACCAGCTCGCGGACCTGCACCTCGGCTCACGCCCGTCCCGCCGCCCCGACTCCGGCGCCGGCCTCGACGGTCTGCGGGCCATCCCGTGGGTCTTCGGCTGGACCCAGTCACGGCAGATCGTGCCGGGCTGGTTCGGGGTCGGCTCGGGCCTGAAGGCGCTGCGTGAAGCCGGCCTCGACACCGTGCTCGACGAGATGCACGAGCAGTGGCACTTCTTCCGGAACTTCGTCTCCAACGTCGAGATGACCCTGGCGAAGACCGACCTGCGCATCGCCCAGCACTACGTCGACACCCTCGTCCCGGACGAGCTCAAGCACGTCTTCGACACCATCCGCGCCGAACACGAACTGACGGTCCGCGAAGTCCTCCGCATCACCCACGAGGGCAAGCTCCTGGAGGCCAACCCGGTCCTCCAGCAGACGTTCACCATCCGCGACGCCTACCTGGACCCGATCTCCTACCTCCAGGTGACCCTCCTCAAGCGCCAGCGCGACGCGGCGGCAGCGGGCGCCGACCCGGACCCGCTCCTCGCCCGCGCCCTGCTCCTGACGGTCAACGGAGTCGCGGCCGGCCTGCGCAACACCGGCTGACCGGCATGACAACGCCCCCGTGCGCCTGGTGCGGCACGGGGGCGTCGCCATGTCCTGCGTACGTACGTCAGTTGCCGGCAGTCCTCCGGCGCCGCAGCACCAGGTAGCCACCGGTGCCGACGAGGACGAGCGCGGCGGCGGACAGCAGGCCCGCCGGGGCGCTGCTGCCGGTCTCCGCGAGATCACCGGCGGCGCCCTGGGCGGAGGGGGACGCGGACGCCGGAGACTCGGAGGCCGGGGTCGGGGTCGCCGCCGTGCCGGAACCGGACTCGGACTCGGACGGACTCGGGGAGGCCGACGCCCCGTCCGGGGCCGTCGACGAGGGGGAGGCCGAGGAGGACGGTGTCGCGCCGCCGCCCCCGCCCTCGTCGGCCGGGCAGTCCGTCCAGAACACCTTGTGCTTGGCGGAGCCCTTCTCGCCCTCGAAGGTCCAGAACAGCTTGTAGTGCCCGTCGGGCAGCGACAGGTCCTCCGTACGGCCGTGGCCCTCGGCGTCCAGGGTGATCTCGCCGGACTTCACGGTCCCGCCCTCGGTCGGGGCCCACGCCTCGATGTGCCAGTCGACCTCCTGGACGGCGTCGAAACCGAAGGCGTCGAGGTAGAAGGCGCAGACGTGGGGCTCGTTCTGGCGGAGCTCCTCGTCGGTGGTGGCGTCGTGGATCTTGACGGTGCCGTTGTCACCAGCAGGGGTGGCGTGGGCGGGGGCGGCCAGGAACAGCGTGGCCGCGACGCCGGCGGTCAGCGCGCCGGCGCGGATGAGCGTACGCATGGGCAGTCCATCTTCGAGAGTCGAGCGGAGAAGATGTGGAGGGGGCGGCTCAGCTTCCAGCCCCGCCCGACCCGCGGTCAATCACGAACAGACAACGCACGGTTTCTCCACAGCCGAACCGGCTCAGAGCGCCACAAAAGCCGCTGTCAGGAGTGCGATTCCCGAACCGGCCAGCGCCCACCCCGCCCGCGTCAGTCCCAGCCCGCCCGCCACCACGACCGAGGCGAGCAGCAGCGCACCGCCCAGCGGCACCCAGGCGTACAGGAAACCGGCCGGACCGGACCGCACGACGTCACCGCTGCCGGGCTTCACGACCACGGTGTACGTCTCACCCTCGCTGACCCCGACCGACTGGTCGAGAACGACCTTGCCCCGCGCAGTCGACCCCACCGACACCGGCCGGTACGACCCCGTGCAGACATCGTCGTCGCACCCCGACACCGTCATCGTGCCCTGCTCGCGCCCCTTGACGAGCATCACGTGCTGGGCCGTCCCCCAGGACGCCCAGACACCCGCGATCAGGATCAGCGCGGCGACCGTGCCCATCACGGCAAGCCGCCCGAGACGCCCGAGCCGCGGTGCGGCGGAGGCGGACTTGGCTGCCCGGTGGGTGGTGGCTGACATGGCCGGGATCATTGGCCATGCCCGTGCGATCGGTCAACTCCTGCCCGACAAAGTCAGGAGTTGTGCGTACGTATCTCCGGCCTCAGGAGTTGTACGCGCTCTGCGCCCGCTCCAGCCCCTCGGACACCAGACACTCCACCGCGTCCGTCGCCCGGTCCACGAAGTAGTCCAGCTCCTTGCGCTCCGCCGACGCGAAGTCCTTCAGCACGAAGTCGGCCACCTGCATACGGCCCGGAGGGCGCCCGATGCCGAACCGCACCCGGTGGTAGTCCGGGCCCATCGCCTTCGTCATCGACTTCAGACCGTTGTGCCCGTTGTCCCCGCCGCCCAGCTTGAGCCGCAGGACCCCGTAGTCGATGTCCAGCTCGTCATGGACCGCCACGACATGGTCGAGCGGCACCTTGTAGAAGTCGCACAGCGCGTTCACCGGGCCGCCCGACAGGTTCATGTACGACATCGGCTTTGCCAGGACCACCCGGCGGCTCCCCGGTCCGGGGGGCCCGATACGGCCCTCCAGGACCTGCGCCTGCGCCTTCTGGGCCCGCTTGAACTTCCCGCCGATCCGCTCCGCCAGCAGGTCGGCCACCATGAACCCCACGTTGTGCCGGTTCATGGCGTACTCCGGCCCGGGATTGCCGAGCCCCACGATCAGCCAGGGGGCGGACGCATCGGTCGTCACGTGCATGTCTCCTTCAACACCGTGTCGGTTCCCGCACGCCGGTTCACACACGCCAGCCGCCGCTCCCGGCGACGAGGCCGGGAACAGCGGCTGGCGGCAGAACGGTGGCGGTGCGGATCAGGCCTCGGTGGCCGCGTCGCCCTCGGCGGCGGCCTCTTCGGCCTGCGCGGCCAGGACCTGGAGGACGACCGCGTCCTCGTCGGTCACCAGCGTGGTGCCCTCGGGCAGCGGGATGTCCTTGGCGAGGATGGCGGCGCCGGCCTCCAGGCCCGCGATGGAGACGGTGACCGACTCGGGGATGTGCGTGGCCTCGGCCTCGACGTTCAGCGTGCTCAGCACGTGCTCGAGCAGGTAGGCACCCGGGGCCAGTTCGCCCTCGGTGTGGACGTAGACCTCGACGTTGACCTTCTCGCCGCTGCGGACCAGCAGCAGGTCGACGTGCTTGAGGAAGCCCTTGAGCGCGTCGCGCTGGACGGCCTTCGGGATCGCGAGCTGGGTCTTGCCCTCGATGTCCAGGCTGAGCAGGACGTTCGGGGTACGCAGGGCGAGCTGGAGCTCGTGGCCCGGCAGCGTGACGTGGATCGGGTCGCCGCCGTGGCCGTACACAACGGCGGGAACCTTGCTGTCACGGCGGATACGCCGGGCGGCACCCTTGCCGAACTCGGTGCGGGTCTCGGCGGCGAGCTTTACCTCAGACATGCTTTTCACTCCTCGTACGGGTGAGAGACGGACAGGTCACCCGGCCACGAACGGCCTGCTACGAAGAGCGCGTCGATAACGGACAACCGACCCGTGAATGACACGGGGACGGCCTCCCTCGCCGAGCAACTTGCACAGACTACTCGGCGAAGGAGGCCGGAGAAAAATCGATCATGCAGAAGCGATCCGGCAGAAGCCGGGGTCGGCCTACTGCTCGTCGAAGAGGCTCGTCACCGAACCGTCCTCGAAGACCTCACGCACCGCGCTCGCGATCGTCGGAGCGATCGACAGCACCTTGATCTTGTCCAGGTCGCGGCTCAGCTCACCCGGCGTCGGCAGTGTGTTCGTGAAGATGAACTCGCTCACCCGGGAGTTCTTCAGCCGGTCCGCCGCCGGACCCGACAGCACACCGTGCGTCGCCGTCACGATGACGTCCTCGGCACCGTGCGCGAACAGGGCGTCCGCGGCGGCGCAGATCGTGCCACCGGTGTCGATCATGTCGTCGACGAGAACGCACACGCGGCCCTTGACCTCACCCACGACCTCGTGGACGGTCACCTGGTTCGCCACGTCCTTGTCGCGCCGCTTGTGCACGATCGCGAGCGGCGCACCGAGACGGTCGCACCAGCGGTCGGCGACCCGCACGCGGCCCGCGTCCGGCGAGACGACCGTCAGCTTGCCCTTGTCGACCTTGGCACCCACGTAGTCCGCGAGCAGCGGAAGCGCGAAGAGGTGGTCGACCGGGCCGTCGAAGAAGCCCTGGATCTGGTCCGTGTGCAGATCGACCGTGAGGATGCGGTCCGCGCCCGCCGTCTCCATCAGGTCGGCGATCAGACGCGCCGAGATCGGTTCACGTCCACGGTGCTTCTTGTCCTGCCGCGCGTAACCGTAGAACGGCACGATCACGGTGATGGAGCGGGCCGACGCGCGCTTCAGCGCGTCGATCATGATCAACTGCTCCATGATCCACTGGTTGATCGGAGCCGTGTGGCTCTGGATCACGAAGCAGTCCGCTCCACGCGCCGACTCCTCATAGCGAACGTAGATCTCACCGTTCGCGAAGTCGAAGGCCTTCGTCGGGACAACCCCGACCCCCAACTGCTGGGCGACCTCCTCGGCAAGCTCGGGGTGGGCGCGGCCGGAGAAGAACATCATCTTCTTCTTCTCGCTGGTCGTCTTGGTCCCGGTCACAGCACTGTCTCCTCAGAGGTGTCTCAGCTGGGGTGTGGAGAGGCCTTCCGGACGTGGTCAGCTCTGGAGGCCGGCTCAGCTGGGGGTGTGCGGGTGTGCATCTATCACGGTAGCCCGAGTACGACCTGCCCGTTTCCGGTCAGCTTTCGCCGCCCGGCTCCCGGGTGGCCGCTTCGGCCGCATTCGCCGACGCGCTCCCGGGACGCTTACGGGCCACCCAGCCCTCGATATTCCGCTGCTGGCCCCGCGCCACGGCCAGCGAACCGGGCGGCACATCCTTCGTGATCACGGAGCCGGCCGCGGTGTAGGCACCGTCCCCGACCGTGACAGGCGCCACAAACATGTTGTCCGAACCCGTCTTGCAGTGCGACCCGACGGTGGTGTGATGCTTGGCCTCGCCGTCGTAGTTCACGAAGACGCTCGCCGCACCGATGTTGCTGTACTCACCGATGGTCGCGTCCCCGACATACGACAGGTGCGGCACCTTGGTCCCCTCGCCGATCGACGAGTTCTTCGTCTCGACGTACGTACCGATCTTGGACTTGACCCCGAGCCGCGTACCGGGCCGCAGATAGGCGTACGGCCCCACGCTCGCCTGCGCCCCCACCTCGGCGCCGTCGGCGACGGTGTTGTCCACCCGCGCCCCGGCGCCCACCCGGGTGTCCTTGAGCCGGCAGTTGGGCCCGACCTCGGCGCCCTCCGCGAGATGCGTGGCGCCCTGGAGCAGGGTGTTCGGGTGGACGACGGAGTCCTGCTCGAAGGTGACCATGACATCGACCCACGTACTCGCCGGGTCGATCACACTCACCCCGGCGAGCATGGCCCCGGTCAGCAGCCGGTCGTTGAGGATCCGGCGCGCCTCGGCCAGCTGCACACGGTTGTTGATCCCGGCGATCTCCCGGTGATCGGCGGCCACACAGGCCCCGACCCGGTGCCCGGCCTCACGCAGGATCCCGAGTACGTCGGTGAGGTACTCCTCGCCCTGGCTGTTGTCCGTGCGCACCTTCCCCAGCGCGTCCGCGAGCAGCTGCCCGTCGAAGGCGAAGACACCGGAGTTGATCTCCCGGATCGCCCGCTGCGCGTCGCTCGCGTCCTTGTGCTCGACGATCGCCGTCACGGCCCCCGAGGCCCCGTCCCGCACGATCCGCCCGTACCCGGTCGCGTCCGGCACCTCGGCGGTCAGCACCGTCACCGCGTTGCCGTCGGCGGAGTGGGTCGCGGCGAGGGCGCGGAGGGTGGCCCCGGTGAGGAGCGGGGTGTCACCGCAGACGACGACCACGGTCCCGTCGACCACCCCGCCGAGTTCCTCGAGCCCCATGCGTACGGCGTGACCGGTGCCGTTCTGCTGCGCCTGGTAGGCGGTACGGACGCCGGCGTTGGCCCCGGTGAGGTGGGCGGTGACCTTCTCGCGGGCGTGCCCCACGACGACGACCAGGTTCTCGGGGTCCAACTCGCCTGCGGCGGCGAGCACATGGCCGACCAGGGAACGGCCACAGAGCTCGTGCAGGACCTTGGGTGTGGCCGACTTCATACGGGTGCCCTCACCCGCTGCGAGTACGACGACGGCGGCGGGGCGATTGGCGCTCACGGGGTGTGGCCCTTCGGCTGCGGAGGGGGTGGGGGTGACATCCGCAGGATACCGGGGCGTTTCGTGTGGGACATGAGTAAGGGCCCTGACTGTGCTGTCAGGGCCCGTATCGAGTATGGCTCCCCCGCCAGGACTCGAACCTGAAATACATCGTCCAAAGCGACGCGTGTTGCCGATTACACCACGGGGGATTACCAGGCGAAGCCTACGCGGTTCGCCGCTCTGCCTCCACCACCATGCCAGACCACCAGCCTTCGATGCGACGGTACAAATCGGCTCCCTTCAGGACCCTGACGGCCAGGCAGCCCCGGTAGGAGTCGCCGACGTTCTTCCGGACCGTCTTGGGGTTGTGCTTCTTGAGGGTCGTCTTGTAGAACGCGGAGCGGTCGGCGCCCACGAGATCGGCCCAGTACTCTTCGGCTGCCGCTACGTCCGCGGTCTCGTGAATCATGACGCTGTAGCGAAGGCGCTCGCGTTCAACCCCGAGAAGGTCCAGCCAGGCCCCGAAAACCTTGATCATGCCGGGGTCGCTGTTGACGAAGGTGACGGTCTCTCGGCGGGCGTAGGGCTTGTCCTTGCCGCCTTCCGCCCAATAGAGCGCGATGCCGGTCATGAACAGCTCCCGGTCCGTCAGCTCTCCGACCTCTTCCGCCGCTGCCTGTTTGGTCTGCTGCCGTTCCTCCTCGCGCAGCCGCAGGGTGGCCTCCCAGCCTCGTTTGGCGATCGCCGAAGCCTCTTCACGCGTCCGCTTTTGCCGCTCCGGCGCCGGCAGGTCCCGTACCCACAGCGAGATCGAACTCTTCGAGCACCCCAGTTCCAGCTGGATCCGGTCGTACGTCCAGCCCTGGAGCCGGAGTTCCCTCGCTCGGTGCCGGAGGTCGTCCTTCGCGTTCGGGCGCTTCGTCCAGTCCGGGGGCGGCTCGCCCTCCAGGAGGCGGTTGAGGATGTCGTTGTTGTCGACGTGGAGGCGGTCGCGGATCTGGCGGCGGCTCAGCCCTTCGCGCCGCAAAGCCACCGCCCGCTCCCGCAACCCCTCGAAGTCCGCGTACTTGCCGCATGCATGTTCCATGGGCAAACCCTCGGGGCGGAATCATCGCTTCCGGGGTCGAACGGTGTGCGATTCAGCAGTTCGAGGGATTCCGGCAGGTTTCGAATCTGTTTGATTGCGGCGTGTGGTGTAGGCCAGTCGCGGAAACTCGCCGGAAAAGCGGGGGGTGGCGCCCGTAGGCTGGACGCATGACCACGACGGGGGAAGACCACACCGCGGCCCTGACCGGGCCGTTGTGGTGGGCCAGGTGGCGCAGTGCGGTGCTTGACGGGGGTCTCGCGCTGGTGTCCGCGGCGGAGTGCGCGACGGAGGGAATCCAGTTCGCGAAGGACGCGGCGATCCCGGTGTCCGTCGGAATCGTGTTCGGACTTGTCGCCGGGTCCGTGCTGCTGTTGCGGCGGCGGTGGCCGATCGCCGTCGTGCTCGTGGCCATCGCCATCACGCCGGCCCAGATGGGCTACCTGATGGGCATCGTCGGGCTGTACACGCTCGCCGCCTCCGAGTTGCCCCGGCGGATCACCGGGGCGCTGGCGGGGATGTCGATGGTGGGGACGCTCATCGTGACGTTCGTACGGTCGCAGCAGGACCTGGAGAACGGGAACCTGAAGATCGGGGACTGGTTCGTCCCCATCGTCGCCATCACGACGTCGCTGGGTGTCACCGCGCCGCCCCTGCTTCTCGGGCTGTATGTCGGGGCCCGGCGGCGGCTCATGGAGAGTCTGCGGGAGCGGGCCGACAGTCTGGAGCGGGAGCTTCAACTGCTGGCCGAGCGGGCCGAGGAGCGGGCCCAGTGGGCGCGGAACGAGGAGCGGACGCGGATCGCGCGTGAGATGCACGACGTGGTCGCGCATCGGGTCAGCCTGATGGTGGTGCACGCCGCCGCCCTCCAGGCCGTCGCCCGCAAGGACCCAGAGAAGGCGGTGCGCAATGCCGCTCTCGTGGGCGACATGGGGCGCCAGGCGCTGACCGAGCTGCGGGAGATGCTCGGGGTGCTGCGGACGGGGGACGGGCTGGAACGGCGGGCGCAGACCGTGCCGTTGGCCGCCGTGAGCATGGCCGCCGCCGCTGCGGCTTCCCGGGCGGCCGCGGAGGACGGGGCGCTGGACGGGCCCTGTCTGTCCGAGCTGGACGAGCTGATCGGGCAGTCGGCGGCGGCGGGGATGGTCGTGGATCTGACGGTCGAGGGGGATCAGCGGTCGTACGGCGCCGAGGTGGAGCAGACGGCGTACCGGGTGGTGCAGGAGGCGTTGACGAACGTCCACAAGCACGCGGCGGGCGCCAAGACGCACGTACGGCTGGCGCATCGCGGCGGCGAGATCGCGATGCAGGTGGAGAACGAGCCGCCACCCGAGCCGGCCTCGGCCGCCTCCGTCCGGTTGCCGTCCGGTGGCAATGGCCTGCTCGGGATGAAGGAGCGGGTGGCCGCGCTGGGCGGCGTCTTCGTGTCCGGGCCGACGGAGGCCGGGGGTTTTCGGGTGTCGGCCGTCATTCCGACCTAGGCCGGCCGGACGGGCTGTGGTTCAGGGTGTTCAGGGTGTTCAGGGTGCTGTCAGGCGTACCGGTTCCAGGCCGGTGACCAGGGTTGCCAGGGCCTGGTCGAGGTCCGGGCCGAGGTACCAGTCGCCGGTGTGGTCCAGGGCGTAGACGCGGCCCTCGGTGTCGATGGCCAGGAGCGACTGTGTCTCGGGTTCCTCGCCGAGGGGGCAGACCTCTGTGTCCAGGGCGCGGCCGAGGTCGGCGAGGGTGCGGGCCATGTGGAGGCCGTGCAGGGGGTCCAGGTGCAGGGCGACGGGGGCGACCTGGCGGCCGGGGCCGGGGGGCGCGATGTGCAGGCCGCCGAACTCCGCCCAGGCTTCCACGGCGGCCGGGAAGACCGCGTGCCGGTGTCCGGCGGGGGAGGCGTGGCCGCGCAGGGCGTCGGCCCAGATCTCGGCCTGCTTTATGTCCCAGCGGCCGGGCTGCCAGCCGGCGGCGCGCAGCGCGGCGTCGACGGGTACGGGGAAGCGGGTGGTGGACGTGCGGTCGGTGTGCATCTGCCCTTCGATCGTCGGCGTCAGGGACCGGCGCGTACGAGTGGTGCGGCGCCGTCGTGCGGGTGGTGCGGTTGTGTGCGGGGGCGGGGGAGCGGTTGGTGTGTGCGGGTGCGTCAGTCGGTGGTCGCCGACGGGTCGACTATGCGGACGCCGAAGTGGGCGCTGAGTGCTGTGCAGGAGCGGCAGGGTGCGGCGAAGCTGCCGTGCAGGGGGTCGCCGTCCTCGCGGATGCGGCGGGCGGTGAGTTTGGCTTGTTTCAGTGCCCTGCGGGCCTCGCCGTTGGTCATGGGCTTGCGGGCGGCGCGTCTGCTGCGGCCCTCGTCGGCGACGCTGATCTGCCGGGATATGAGGAGTGCCTCGGCGCAGCGGCCGGTCGCGCGGTCGCGCTGCGTGGTGGCGAGGCTGTCCAGGAAGTCCTGGACGAGGGGGTGCAGGGCGGGCGGCTGGTCGCCGCGCGCCGCCGTGCCGGTGAGGGTCTCGCCGCGTACGGAGAGGGCGGCGGCGACGGTCGGCAGTATGCCGTCGCGGCGGTGGCGGAGGGCGGGGACGCGGGGCGTCTCGCTGCTGCTCCAGCCGACCCGGGGATCGCCGCCGGGTCTGCCGGCCCCACCGGACATTCCGGGCATCGCTGATCCCGGGTGCCCTGCGGCCGACCCCTCCGTCGGCCTTCCTGTCGGCCTTCCCGTCTGTGTCGCGTTCATGATCGTCATCCCCTTTGGTGCCTCCCCCGTACATCCCCCCGGCGGACACAGAGTGCCAAATAGCGTGGCTGGTGCGGAAGCTGGGGCGCTGTGACACGCCAGGGCTTCGTCGCACCGTCACGGCAGGGTGACGGCAGGTCACGGAACCGGAGGCCCGGTGACCGGTGTCGGCGTACCGCATAGGCTGTCGGGCAACCGCGATCCGCAGCGCCGTCCGGTCCACTGTCCGCACTGATGTGCTGGCAGGTGGGACGGGGGTGATGTGACTTGACGTGACATGACGTGACAGACGTACGGGCCTTACTGATGTACAGGCCTTACAGAACGCCGCAGGGGGCAAACCGCCATGACGACAGGTCGGCTCGGGCAGCGAGCCGCTCCGCCGAACGCGGCCTATGCCGGGCAGGTCGTGCACTTCCCGGACCCGGTCCGGGCCACCCGGCACCCGAGAGGGGTGCGGATGGACGAGCGCGGCTATCCGGACTTCTCGCTCTACGCGCGTGCGGCGGCCGAGATCGCCGAGCCGCCCGAGGGCTTCGGCGTCGACGAACTGAGGCTCACGGACTACGTGTCGGCGAACGCCGTGCTGGCCGCGTCCGGGCACGAGCTGTGGGACACGGTGCCGGCGGTGGCGACTCCGCACGGCTGGACGTGGCACCACGTACCCGGCGGCCGGCGACTGGAACTCGTTCCGGTCGAGGTGAAGGCGCTGCTGCGGCATCACGGCGGGATCGCCACGGCGGCCGTCGACCACGACAAGAGGGGTACGCGGCCTCTGCAGGAGACGCGGCCCACCCACTTCGCGCTGCCCAAGTCGGCGGTGGCGGTGACCGAGCAGCAGGTGCAGGGCGTCGAGGAGGACCTCGGCTACCGCCTGCCGGGGGCCTACCGCTCGTTCCTGAAGGCGGCGGGCGGGTGCGCGCCGGTCGGTGCGGCGCTCGACGCCGAGCTGGGGCTGCTGGTGGACCAGCCGTTCTTCACGGTGCGGGACGAGGCCGCGGTGAACGACCTCGTGTACGTCAACAAGTGTCTGCGCGACCATCTGACCAAGGACTACCTGTGCGTCGGCTTCGTACAGGGCGGTCTGCTGGCCGTGAAGGTGAAGGGCGAGCGGCTCGGTTCGGTGTGGTTCTGCGCGTACGACGACGTGCGGGACGCCGACCCGGCCGTGCCACCGCTCGACCGGGTACGGCGGTTGCTGCTGCCGTGCGGCGACGACTTCGACCAGTTCCTGTCCCGGCTCGCGGGAAATCCGCCGGAGCTGGAGACGGTGGCGAACCTGATGGTGGACGGCGGCTTCGCCCGTGCGGTGCCAGTACCTACGGTGTCTTCGGCGGGGGAGTGACTGACCGATGGTGACGTTCGCACAGGCGCAGGAGCGCGCCGAGGAATGGATCAACGGGGATGTGCCGTCGTACCAGCACCGGGAGGTGCGGGTACGGGAGTTCGAGCTCGGGTTCGTGGTCTGGTCGGAGGACCGCGCCGACGGTCCGCGCTCGGACGGGGGCGCACAGCGGCTGGTCCTCGCCCGGGACAGCGGCGAGGCCACCCTGTGGCCCGGCCTGCCGGTGGGCGAGGTGATCCGCCGGTACGAGGAGGAGTACGGCCGTCAGGCCGCCGTCGAGGACGCGGTGCCGGCGCCTCCGGCCCGGGTCGACCTCAACCAGACGTCCTTCCTGCTGACTCCGCCGGAGTGGTTGCAGGAGGCGGCGGACAAACTGGGGATCCAGGATCGGCGGGCGGGTTCGGCGTCGGGTTCGACTGCGGGTGCCTCCGGCGGCGGGGCGGCCTCGGCTGCGCCATCGGTTTCCGGGGCCCCTTCGGACGCGGTGCCGGCGGACGCGGTGCCGCCGGGGGCCACGCCCTGGACCGGCACCGACACCACCAGCGTGGACGCGGGCGAGGACCGCTCCGTGCCGCTCCCGGCGACCGTCTTCGCGCCGCCGTTGAGCGACGACGACGCCTTCGACAGGGCTTCGGGGCCGGGGGCTTCGGCTGCGGCGCCTGGTGGGCCGGGCGCTTCGGGGTACGGGTATCCGCAGGGGCCGCCGGTCGGTAGCGCTCCAGGTGGTCCGCAGGGGGCGAGTGGGCCCTCGTACGGGTATCCGCAGGCGCAGGGTGCGCAGGGTGCTCCGGGGGCTTCGGGGTACGGGTTTCCGCAGGGCGCGGGTGCGCCCGGTGCGCCGAATCCGTCGGGGCGGGCGCTCGCGCCCAACGCCGGTGACATCGCCGACGCCGCGACCAGTAAGGCGCCGCCGCCGCGCGGTGCGCGGGGCAGCGGTGCGAGTGCCCCGCCTCCGCCGGGTGCGCCGGGAACTCCGGGCGCGCGTCCGGGAGTTGTGCCGCCGCCGACGGGGCCCGGTGCGCCGGGTGCGCCTGCGGGTGGGTACGTACCGACGCAGTTCGTGTCGGCGCTCGGGTCCGAAGGGTCCGTGGGCCCTGGCGGGCCGGTGCCCGGCACCGCCAACGTGCCTGGCGGCCCGAATCCGCCCGGCCCTCCGGTGCCTCCGGGTGCCCCAGGTGCGCCGGGTGCTCCCAACTCGCCCGGGGGTGCGCCTCCTGGGGGCGTTCACCACGCCGCGACGATGTTCGCCGACCCCGGTCGGCCCGGTACGCCTCAGCCTCCGGGGGCTCCCGGAGTTCCGGGCGCGCCCCAGTCTCCGGGTACGCCGGGGATGCCTGGCCGGCCCGGCGCGTCCGGTGCCCCGGGTGGGCCTGGCGCTCCGAATCCGCCTGGCGCGCCGTTGCCTCCGGGTGCTCCGGGTGCTCCGGGTGCTCCGGGTGCTCCGGGTGCTCCGGGTGCTCCGTTGCCTCCGGGTGTGCCTGGCGTCCCGAACCGGCCCGGTGCTCCCAACTCGCCCGGCGGTGCGCCTCCGGGCGGTGTCCATCAGGCCGCGACGATGTTCGCCGACCCCGGTCAGGGTGGGGGCGTCAACGCGCCCCGTCCTCCGGGTGCCCCCGGCGTGCCCCAGCCTCCGGGTCCCCCCGGCGTGCCGGGCGTGCCGTCCGCTCCCGGGGCTCCCGGCGTTCCTGGAGCCTCCGGTGCCGCGCACGCCGAGACCATGCTGGCCGGTCCCCCGGTCGGCGCCCCCGGCACGCCCCCGCCGCCCCAGGCCCCCGGTGCACCCGGGGCGCCTGGCGCGCGGGGTGTCCCTGGTGCCCCGGCTGCACCGGGCGCTCCCGGCGGTCCGGGCTTCCCTGGCGCACCGGCTGCCCCTGGCGCATCGGGCGCCCCTGGCACGCCCGGCGCTCCGCGCTTCCCCGGGTCTCCGGGTCCCCACGGTGCTCAAGGTGCCCCCGGGTTCCCCGGAGCTCCCGGCGCCCCGGCTGGCCCCGGGTCTGCGGGCGGCCACGGTGCGCAGGGCACCCCCGGGTTCCCTGGCGCCCCCGGTGGGCCAGGTGCCCCGGGTAGCCCCGGATCTGCGGGCCCCCACGGTGCGCAGGGCACCTCCGGGTTCCCTGGTGCTCCCGGCGTGCCAAGTGCCCCCGGCAGCCCCGGTGCCCCCGGCACGCCCCCGACCAGCGGCCCCCAGCCCCCCATGCCCCCCGGCGCGATGCCCCCGCCCCCCGGCGGTCGGCCGGTGCCCGGCATGGCCGCTCCCGGGCAGGCGGCGCCTGTTCAGGGGTTTCCGCCGCCGCCGGCCCCCAACCTCTCCGGGCCGCCCGCTCCCCATCTCTCTGCGCCGTCTCCTGCTTCCCAGCCCCCCTCCTACGGCTACCCCCAGTCCGGTCAGCCCACGGTTGGGCCCGGTTATCAGGCCGTGCTTCGCTATCGGGCGCCCGACGGGTCGGAGCAGCAGCTGATCCGGCGTTCCGCGCCGGGGACGCCGCATCCGGAGTGGCAGATCTTCCACGAGCTGCGGGGGTTGAACGTCCCGCCGGATCAAGTCCTCGAACTCCACACCGAGTTGGAGAGCTGTGAGCTGCCGGGCGCCTACTGCGCGCGCATGATCCGCGAGCAGTGGCCGAACGCCCGGATCACGAACATCGCCCTCTACGGCACCGATCACGCGAGCCGTCAGCAAGGCATAGCCCAACTCCTCGCGCACCAGGGCGAGTTGCACCAGGTCGCGGATGGTCCGGCGCGCCCGGGGCCGGTACGTACGCCGCTTCCGCCCGTGCAGCCCGCGCCGCCGATTCCGCCGGAGGCGGTCGCACAGGAGCTGGCCGGTGCGTTCGGGCCGGCGGTGTTCCGGTTCGACCAGGCGGCGGTGTCGCGGCAGGGGGTGCCGCCGATCGTGGCGCACACCCTCGTCGTCGCCGGGCTGCCGGCCGACATGGGGCCGTTCTTCTGGGCGCAGGCCCAGCCGGGGCGGCCGGTGCCGACGCTCGCCGAGCTGGCGCAGGAGCGCGGGGTGCGGCCGGCGTCGGACGCGGGGTCGTACCTCGTGATGGGCAGCGACTTCGGCAAGGCGATCTGCGTGCAGTACGGCACGGCGAACATCGTCGCCGTGCCCGTGGAGGCGGGGCCGGGCGGGGCGCCCGTACCGCCGCAGTTCGTGAACACGGGGCTGCCCGAGTTCGCGCGCTCTCTGGCGCTGCTCGGCCGTATGTGGCGGCTGCGTTACGGCCTGAACCAGGAGCAGGCGGGCCGTTGGACCGTCGACTTCCAGGCCCAGCTCGCCGCCCTCGACCCGGCGGCGCTCGGCTCCCCGGAGAGCTGGTGGTCCGTGCTGCTGGAGCAGATGTGGGACGGGTTGCTGTGACCCGCTGAGCAACTGAGGAAGGGGGTGGGTGGCCGTACGGCCACCCACCCCCTTCTGCTGTGTCCGGCTGCTGTGTCTGTCGTGCCGGCCGTGACCCCGGCCCGGAGTGTCGCGTTAGGCACATTTCCCCGCAATCCATCAAGATGTGCGCGAAATCATTACTTCGTACGCGGAGAGGGGTTGCAGGATGAGCAGCGCAGCGATGGCGCACGGTTTCGTGGCCGGTTTCGGGGCCGGACGGGGGCGCGGTTACCGGCCCGAACAGGTCGACGCGTACGCCGCCGCACTCTCCGCGGACCGGGACGCCGCCTGGGAGCGGGCCGCGCGGCTGACCGTGCTCGCCAGGCAGATGGAGGCGGAGTCGGAGCGGCTGCGGGACGCTGTCGCACGGCTCGCTCCGCAGACGTACGAGAGTCTCGGTGAACGCGCCGCGCGGCTCTGGGAGTTGGGCACGGAAGAAGCCGACGCCGTGCGGGAGCGGGGGCGCAGCGAGGCGCGGCAACTGGTCGCGGCCGCCGAGGCCCGCGCGGACGCCCTGCGCGAGGAGGCCGGCGCCGCCGCCGAGACCGTACGTGGCGAGGCCGAGGAACGGGCCCGGCACCGGCTGCTCGCCGCCCGCGCCGAGGCCGACGAGATCCGGATCGGCGCCCGCAGGGAGGTCAAGGAAGGGCGGGGGGAGGCGCTGGCCGCGCTGCGTGAGATGCGGTTGCGTACCTCCGGGCTGCTCGCCGAGCAGGAGAAGGAGTACGCCGAGCGGTGGGCCGAGGGCGAGCGGACGGCCGCTGAGCGTGAAACCGCCCTGGAAGCACGGCAGATGGAGCGGATGGCGGCTGCCGAGGCCGCGCTGTCCGAGGCGACGCGGGCCTTCGCGGACGCCGAGGGTTCGGTACGGCGGATCGACGACGACGCGCGGGTGCACGCCGCCGAACTCCTCGCCGAGGCCCACGCCCAGGAGGAGCGCATCGCCCGCGAGACGGAGCGTGTGCTGCGGGAGCACGGGGAGCAGTGGGACGACGTACAGGCCCACATGGACCACGTACGCAACAGCCTGACCACCCTGACGGGGCGGGCGGCGGCAGAATGATCGGCGGCTGACAACTCGCCCTTCAGGAACCTGACTTCGGGAACCCGACTTCAGGAACCCGGCTTCAGGAACCTTCCTTGAGGACCGGGAAGCGGCGAGGGGCCAGTACCAGCAGCGCCACGAACGCCAGTGCCGCCGCCCCCGCCGCGCCGAAGTACACCGCGTGCACCGCGTCCGCGATCGCCCGCCGGGTCGCCTCCGGCGCGGCGCCCGCCCTCAACGCCCGGGTGACGGAGTCCAGATCGCCCGCGCCGCCCAGCCGGGACGCCAGTACGCCGTTGGCCACCGCGCCGAACAGGGCCGCGCCGATCGTCTGCCCGGTCTGACGGCAGAAGAGCACCGATGCCGTCGCCGTACCGCGTTCCGACCAGCCGACCGTCGACTGGACCCCGACGATCAGGGGGAGTTGGAACAGTCCCAGGGCGCCGCCCAGCAGCAGCATCAGGAGCGTGGGCTGCCAGGCGGAGCCGGGGTAAGGGAGGAAGGGGAACGCCAGCAGGATCAGGGTCGCCGTGCCGATGCCGAGCAACGCCGTGTTGCGGAAGCCGATCCTGCGGTACACGTGCTGGCTCAGCGCCGCCGACACCGGCCAGCTCAACGTCCATACGGACAGCACGAATCCGGCCGCTATGGGGGCCAGGCCCAGCACGGACTGGGCGTACGTCGGCAGGAACACCGTCGGGGCCACCATCAGCAACCCCAGTGCGCCCAGGGCCAGGTTGACCGCCGCGATCGTCGGGCGCCGCCACACCCAGCCGGGGATGATCGGTTCCGCCGCCCGGCGTTCGATCACGACCACGAGCAACACCAGCGCAAGTCCCGTACCGAAGAGGGCAGTTGACTGCGAGGACAGCCAGGGCCAGGCCACTCCGCCCTGGACGAGGGCCGTCAGCAGTACGCCGCCGCACGCGAACACCGCCAGTGCGCCCGCCCAGTCGATGCGCGGGCGGGGGGCGGAGGGGTCGCTGTCGCGCTGCGGTTCGTGGAGGTGGCGGGCCAGGAGCCACATCGCCACCGCGCCGACGGGGAGGTTGACGAGGAAGATCCAGCGCCAGTCGGCGTAGGCCGCCAGAACCCCGCCCACCGCCGGGCCCGCCACCGCCGACACGGCCCATACGGTGGACAACCTCGCCTGGATTCTGGGGCGTTGTTCCAGTGGGTACAGGTCGGCGGCGAGTGTTTGGACCGTCCCCTGGAGGGCACCGCCGCCCAGGCCCTGGATGATCCGGAACGCGATCAGCGCGCCCATGTTCCAGGCCAGCGCGCAGAGGAGGGAACCGAGGAGGAACAGGGCCGCGCCCGCTATCAGGACCGGTTTGCGGCCGAAGGTGTCGGAGAGCTTGCCGTACACGGGGAGGGAGACCGTGACGGCGAGCAGGTAGCCCGAGAACAGCCAGGAGAAGACGGAGAAGCCGCCGAGGTCGCCGACGATCTGCGGTACGGCGGTCGAGACGATGGTGGAGTCGAGCGCGGCCAGCGCCATCGCGAGCATCAGGGCCGCGACGACGGCCCCTCGCTTCTCGGTTCCGGTGCGCCGCCCGGTGTCGGGTATCGCGGGTCTCGTACGGCGGCTGCTGCCCACCGGATTCCTTTCCCCCTGCATCTATCTGCCGCCGACCACTCTGCCACTTGACCCTCACGCGGCGGGAGGGTGGAGCCTGACTGGACCTGAGGGTGGAGACAACCCCGAGACGCGATCCACCGTCGGGTGGACTGCCCCTAGGGGTACCTCCGTACTACGGCTCGGGGAGGGTTCGTACCGGCGGAGGACGAGACGGGATGCCGGCCGTCCTTAACCTGGCTTTATGCCGCTGGGGGCGGCGTTCCCGACCTCCGGGGGTGGGGTTTTCCCCCGCAGAAGACTGCGCTGGGCGTCAGAGACCCGGACCCCCTCCGGACAGCAGACTCATACACGCACCGCAGAGCACCACGGTGCTACGCGGAGCATCGCACCGCAGAGCTACGCACCGCGCAGAGCATCAGTGCGTGCTCACCACTGACCGACTTAGGAGACATACCGTGACATCGGCTGTGACCATCACCAGGCACGGGGGCACTGGAGGGCGTACGGCCGTTGCCGCACGGGCGCGGCAGGTCGTGAAGGCGTACGGGTCCGGTGAGACCCGCGTCGTCGCCCTTGACCACGTGGACGTGGACATCGCGCGGGGGCAGTTCACCGCGATCATGGGTCCCTCGGGGTCCGGCAAGTCCACCCTCATGCACTGCCTCGCCGGCCTCGACACCGTCACGTCGGGGCAGATTCATCTCGACGAGACCGAGATCACCGGGCTCAAGGACAAGAAGCTGACGCAACTGCGCCGGGACCGGATCGGGTTCATCTTCCAGGCGTTCAACCTGCTGCCGACGCTCAGCGCGATAGAGAACATCACGCTGCCCATGGACATCGCCGGCCGCAAGCCGGACAAGGGGTGGCTGGCCCAGGTCGTGGAGACGGTCGGACTGAAGGACCGGCTCAAGCACCGGCCCAACCAGCTCTCCGGCGGACAGCAGCAACGCGTCGCCGTGGCACGGGCGTTGGCCGCGCGGCCCGAGATCATCTTCGGCGACGAGCCGACCGGGAACCTCGACTCCCGTGCGGGCGCAGAGGTGTTGGGCTTCCTGCGCCGGTCGGTGGACGAGCTGGGCCAGACCATCGTGATGGTCACGCACGACCCGGTGGCCGCCTCGTACGCGGACCGTGTGCTGTATCTGGCCGACGGCCGGATCGTCGACGAGATGTTCAAGCCGACCGCCGACACCGTCCTGGACCGCATGAAGGACTTCGACGCGCGGGGGCGTACGTCATGACTGTCCTCAAGACCTCGATGCGCAACTTCTTCGCGCACAAGGGCCGGATGGCCCTCTCCGCGGTCGCCGTGCTGCTGTCGGTGGCGTTCGTGTGCGGCACGCTCGTCTTCACCGACACCATGAACACGACGTTCGACAAGCTCTTCGCGGTCACGTCGTCGGACGTCACGGTCTCCCCGAAGGCGGCCGAGAGCGACGACACCCCGCAGAACGGGGTGCCCGAGTCGCTGCCGGCCTCTGTACTGGCGAAGGCCGAGCAGGCCCAGGGTGTCAAGTCGGCCGAGGGCGCGGTCAGTTCGATGAACGTGACCGTCGTCAACAGCGACAACGAGAACATGGGGTCCACCACCGGGGCGCCGACCATCGCGGGCAACTGGACGCGCAACGACCTGCGTTCGATGGAGATCACCAGCGGTCACGCACCCCGCGGGCCCACCGAGGTGATGGTCGACGCCGACACCGCCGACAAGCACCACCTCAAGATGGGCGACGAGCTTCGTACGATCGCGCAGACCGGTGACATCACGGCCCGCATCGTCGGCATCGCCACCTTCAAGGTGACCAACCCCGGTGCCGCCATCGTCTACTTCGACACCGCCACCGCACAGCGTGAACTCCTGGGCGCCACCGGCCGGTTCAGCCAGCTCAACGTCACGGCGGCGAGCGGAGTCACCGACACCCAGCTCAAGCAGAACGTCAGCCAGGCACTCACCACGTCCGGCGCGTTCAAGGTGCAGACGCAGAAGGAGACCTCCGAAGAGAACCGTGAAGGCGTCGGCGAGTTCATGAACGTCATCAAGTACGCCATGCTCGGCTTCGCCGGGATCGCGTTCCTGGTCGGCATCTTCCTGATCATCAACACCTTCTCGATGCTGGTCGCCCAGCGGACCCGCGAGATCGGCCTGATGCGGGCGATCGGCTCCTCCCGCAAGCAGATCAACCGGTCCGTGCTGGTGGAGGCGCTGCTGCTCGGCTTCGTCGGGTCCATCCTCGGTGTCGGCGCGGGGGTCGGCATCGCGATCGGCCTGATGAAACTGATGTCGATGGCCGGCATGAACCTCTCCACCGACGACCTCACGATCAAGGCGACCACCCCGGTGATCGGCCTGGTCCTCGGCGTCGTCGTCACCGTCCTCGCCGCCTACCTCCCCGCCCGCCGCGCGGGCAAGGTCTCCCCGATGGCCGCACTCCGCGACGCCGGCACCCCGGCCGACGGCAGGGCGGGCCGCGTACGGGGTCTCATCGGCCTGGTCCTCACGGGGGCCGGCGCCTACGCCCTCTACCTGGCCGCCACCGCCGACAAGGCGAGCGACGGTTCCCTGGTCCTCGGCGCGGGCGTCGTGCTCACCCTCCTCGGGTTCGTGATCATCGGCCCGCTGCTCGCGGGCGGTGTCGTACGGGTGCTCAGCGCCGTACTGCTGCGGGGCTTCGGCCCTGTCGGCCGGCTCGCCGAGCGCAACGCGCTGCGCAACCCGCGCCGGACCGGCGCCACGGGCGCCGCCCTGATGATCGGCCTGGCCCTGGTCGCCTGCCTGTCGGTGGTCGGCTCGTCGATGGTCGCCTCGGCGACGAGCGAGCTGGACAAGTCGGTCGGCGCGGACTTCATCGTCGAGGGCAACCAGCGGATCGTGCCGCAGGCGGAGGCGGCGATGCAGAGCTCGCCCGGCCTGACCCACGTCACCCGCTACAAGGAGGTCCAGGTCACCCTGACCGCGCCCGACGGCAAAGCGGAGACCACCGAACTGACGGCCGCCGACCCGACGTACGCCTCCGACCTGCGCCGCACCACCACCTCGGGCACGCTGTCCGCCGCGTACGGCAAGGACGCCATGTCACTGGGCTCCGACTACGCGACGCAGCACCGGGTGAAGGTCGGCGACACGATGACCGTCGCCTTCAAGGGCGGCTCGACGGCGAAGCTCAGGGTCGCCGCGATCACGGACGACGACGTGGCGATCGACCAGGGCGCGCAGTACATGTCCATCACGACGATGGAGAAGTACCTGCCGGCCGCCAAGGTCCCGCCGAACAGCCTGATGTTCGCCTCGGCGAAGAAGGGCGAGGAGAAGGCGGCGTACGCGGCGCTGAAGAAGGCCCTCGACCCCTACCCGCAGTACCAGGTCCGCGACCAGACCGACTACAAGCAGGAACTCAAGGACCAGATCGGCCAGCTCCTGAACATGGTCTACGGTCTGCTCGCCCTCGCGATCGTCGTAGCGGTCCTGGGCGTCGTCAACACCCTCGCCCTGTCAGTGGTGGAGCGCACGCGGGAGATCGGCCTGATGCGGGCGATCGGTCTGTCGCGGCGCCAACTGCGCCGGATGATCCGCATGGAGTCGGTGGTGATCGCCCTCTTCGGCGCACTGCTGGGGCTCGGCCTGGGAATGGGCTGGGGCGCGACGGCTCAGCGGCTGCTGGCCCTGGAGGGGCTGAACGTCCTGGAGATCCCGTGGATGACGATCGGCGGGGTGTTCGTCGGGTCGGCCTTCGTGGGGCTGTTCGCGGCACTGGTGCCGGCGTTCAGGGCGGGCCGGATGAACGTGCTGAACGCGATCGCCACGGAGTAGATACCACAGCCGGGGGACACGGGGGAACGGGGGAGAGCCCGGCGTCGGGGAGTCTGCGGACTCCGCGACGCCGGGCTTCGTGCTGACGCGGACGATGCCCTCCGATACGGTCCCGAGCCATGACACATGGCAGCGGTGTGCCGGAGAAGGTGGCGTGGATCCTGGTCCGGGACGACCGGGTGCTGGTGACGCGTAGTCACGGCAGAGATCGCTTCTACTTCCCGGGCGGGCATCGCGAGCCGGGCGAGTCCGACGAGGAGACCCTGGTGCGGGAGATCGACGAGGAACTGCAGGCGGTGATCGACCCCGGCTCCATGGTGCACTTCGGCACGTTCGAGATCGGCGAGGGCCATCCGGATCACGGTCCCTTCCGGATGATCTGCTACACCGCCGATCATCGCGGCGAGCTGACCCCGTCGAGGGAGATCGCAGAGAAGGCGTGGTTCCACTACGCCGATCGGGACCGGGTCTCGGCCGTCGACGAGATGGCCTTCGACGCGCTTCACGAGGCAGGGCGGCTTTCCTGATCCGGGCGGGTGGTGAACGCGCCTTGTTCTCGGTCACCGGATGGGCGGGAAAGAACGGTGAGAGGCCCGATCCGTTCAGGGGCGGATGCGCCGGACGTTGTCCACAGGCGCCGCGCCCGCCGACGTGGCGTCGTACCCTGGACACCCCCCGGCCCGTCAGACGTGTCGGGCGGTTCCCGTTGCCCCATCCCTGACGAACCCCTCACGAAAGCCCCCTCATGAGCTTGCACGGTCTGCTCGACGTCGTCGTCAAGGACGCCGCACTCGCGGAAGCGATCAAGGCCGCCGGTGACGGCAACCGTATGCACGTCGACCTGGTCGGACCACCCGCCGCACGCCCCTTCGCCGTGGCCGCGCTGGCCAGGGAAGCCGGGCGCCCGGTGCTCGCCGTGACCGCGACCGGGCGTGAGGCCGAGGACCTCGCCGCCGCCCTCAGGACGCTGCTGCCGGCCGACGGCGTCGTCGAGTACCCGGCCTGGGAGACCCTCCCGCACGAGCGCCTCTCGCCGCGCAGCGACACCGTCGGCCGCCGCCTCGCCGTTCTGCGCCGGCTCACGCACCCCCGCTCCGACGACCCGGAGACCGGCCCGGTCTCGGTTGTCGTCGCCCCCGTACGTTCCGTACTCCAGCCGCAGGTCAAGGGGCTGGGCGAGCTGGAGCCGGTCGCGCTGCGCACCGGGCACAGCGCCGACCTGGGCACCGTCGTCGAGGCGCTGGCCGCCGCCGCGTACTCCAGGGTCGAGCTGGTCGAGAAGCGGGGCGAGTTCGCCGTACGCGGCGGAATCCTCGACGTCTTCCCGCCCACCGAGGAGCACCCCCTCCGGGTGGAGTTCTGGGGCGACGACATCGAGGAGATCCGCTACTTCAAGGTCGCCGACCAGCGCTCCCTCGAAGTCGCCGCGCACGGACTGTGGGCGCCGCCCTGCCGCGAGTTGCTGCTCACGGAGGAGGTACGCGCCCGGGCCGCCGCGCTCGCCGAGGCCCACCCGGAGCTGGGGGAACTGCTCGGCAAGATCGCCGAGGGGATCGCGGTGGAGGGCATGGAGTCCCTCGCTCCCGTGCTCGTCGACGACATGGAACTGCTGCTCGACGTCCTGCCCAAGGGTTCCATGGCCGTCGTGTGCGACCCGGAGCGGGTGCGGACGCGGGCCGCCGACCTGGTGGCGACCAGCCATGAGTTCCTCCAGGCCTCCTGGGCGGCCACCGCGGGCGGTGGCGAGGCTCCCATCGATGTCGGCGCGGCCTCGCTGTGGCCCATCGCCGACGTACGGGACCGGGCGCGCGAGCTGGACATGATGTGGTGGTCGGTGTCGCCCTTCGCCGCCGACGAAGAGCTGGACGCGGACACACTCAAGCTCGGCATGCACGCCCCCGAGACCTACCGCGGCGACACCGCGAAGGCCCTCGCCGACACCAAGGGCTGGCTCGCGGACGGCTGGCGCACGGTGTTCGTCACGGAGGCGCACGGCCCGGCGGCCCGCACGGTCGAGGTGCTCGGCGGCGAGGGCATCGCGGCCCGTCTCGACGCGGACCTGACCTCCCTGACGCCCTCCGTCGTCCATGTGGCGTGCGGATCGATCGACTTCGGGTTCGTCGATACGAAGCTCAAGCTCGCGGTGCTGACGGAGACCGACCTCACCGGGCAGAAGGCCGCCGGCAAGGACGGCGCCCGGATGCCCGCCCGGCGCCGCAAGACCATCGACCCGCTCACCCTCGAAACCGGCGACTACATCGTGCACGAACAGCACGGTGTGGGCCGGTACATCGAGATGGTCCAGCGGACCGTGCAGACCGCGACCCGCGAGTACCTGGTCGTGGAGTACGCGCCGGCCAAGCGCGGCCAGCCCGGCGACCGCCTCTACATCCCGACCGACCAGCTGGAGCAGATCACCAAGTACGTCGGCGGCGAGGCCCCCACCCTCCACCGCCTCGGCGGCGCCGACTGGACGAAGACCAAGGCCCGCGCCAAGAAGGCCGTCAAGGAGATCGCCGCCGACCTGATCAAGCTGTACAGCGCGCGCATGGCGGCCCCCGGGCACGCGTTCGCGCCGGACACGCCCTGGCAGCGCGAGCTGGAGGACGCGTTCCCGTACACCGAGACGCCCGACCAGCTGACCACGATCGCCGAGGTCAAGGACGACATGGAGAAGACGGTCCCGATGGACCGCCTGATCTGCGGTGACGTCGGCTACGGCAAGACGGAGATCGCCGTCCGCGCCGCCTTCAAGGCCGTCCAGGACGGCAAGCAGGTGGCCGTCCTCGTCCCGACCACTCTCCTCGTCCAGCAGCACTTCGGGACCTTCGGCGAGCGCTACTCCCAATTCCCGGTCAAAGTGCGGGCGTTGAGCCGCTTCCAGTCGGACACCGAGTCGAAGGCCACCCTGGAAGGCCTGCGCGAGGGCTCGGTCGACGTCGTCATCGGCACGCACCGGCTGTTCTCCGCCGAGACCAAGTTCAAGGACCTCGGGCTCGTCATCGTCGACGAGGAACAGCGGTTCGGCGTCGAGCACAAGGAACAGTTGAAGAAGCTGCGCGCCAACGTCGACGTGCTCACCATGTCCGCGACCCCCATCCCCCGTACGCTCGAAATGGCCGTCACCGGCATCCGCGAGATGTCGACGATCACCACCCCGCCGGAGGAACGCCACCCGGTGCTGACCTTCGTCGGACCGTACGAGGAGAAGCAGATCGGCGCGGCCATCCGCCGTGAACTCCTGCGCGAGGGCCAGGTCTTCTACATCCACAACCGCGTCGAGTCCATCGACCGGGCGGCGGCCCGTCTGAGGGAGATCGTCCCCGAGGCACGGATCGCGACCGCCCACGGCCAGATGTCCGAACAGGCCCTGGAACAGGTCGTCGTGGACTTCTGGGAGAAGCGGTACGACGTCCTCGTGTCGACGACGATCGTCGAGTCCGGCATCGACATCTCCAACGCCAACACGCTCATCGTGGAGCGGGGAGACAACTTCGGTCTCTCCCAACTCCACCAGCTGCGGGGGCGGGTGGGGCGTGGCCGGGAGCGCGGTTACGCGTACTTCCTCTACCCGCCGGAGAAGCCCCTCACCGAGACCGCGCACGAACGGCTCGCGACGATCGCCCAGCACACGGAGATGGGTGCGGGCATGTACGTCGCGATGAAGGACCTGGAGATCCGCGGCGCCGGAAACCTCCTCGGCGGCGAACAGTCCGGGCACATCGCGGGCGTCGGCTTCGACCTGTACGTACGCATGGTCGGCGAGGCGGTCGCGGACTACCGGGCCTCGATGGACGGCACGGTGGAGGAGGAGCCGCCGCTGGAGGTCAAGATCGAGCTCCCGGTCGACGCCCACGTTCCGCACGACTACGCCCCCGGCGAGCGGCTGCGCCTGGCGGCCTACCGCTCCATCGCCGCCGCGAACACCGAGGCCGACGTCAAGGCCGTACGTGAGGAACTCGTCGACCGCTACGGCAAGTTGCCCGAGCCGGTCGAGAACCTGCTGCTCGTGGCGGGGCTGCGGATGCTCGCCCGGGCCTGCGGTGTCGGCGACATCGTGCTCCAGGGCACCAACATCCGCTTCGCACCGGTGGAGTTGAGGGAGTCGCAGGAGCTGCGCCTCAAGCGCCTCTACCCCGGGACGGTCATCAAGCCGGCCGCGCACCAGATCCTCGTACCGCGCCCCAAGACGGCGAGGGTCGGCGGACAGCCGTTGGTCGGACGGGAGTTGCTGGGCTGGACCGGGGAGTTCCTGGCTTCGATCCTCGGGTCGTGAGCGCCCCGGAGGTAATAAGTGCTCCATAGGTAACAAGTGCTTAAGAAGAAGCCGTCCGCGGGAGGTTGGCATCCGCGGACGGCTTCTGTTTTCCTGCCTCAGTCTTCGGGGACCTCCGGGACTACGGCTGTTCGGGCCTGTCGCGATCGCGATCCCGATCCATGCCGAACGCACCCTCGGCTCTCTGCTGCGCGTCGTCGACCTGGCTCGTGTACTTGTTGCCCGTCTTCTCGTTGATCTTCTTTTCCGCAGTGTCGGAGGCGTTCTGTCCCGCCTTGCCGCGCATCTGCTCCTTGATCTTGTCGAGGATGCCCATCCAGAGCTCCTTCCGGAGGTGAGTCAGCACCGACGATACGCCGGGTATGCGCAATATGCCCCCTGAGCGCCGGTGGGCGCCCCTATGGCCGGGAGAGCCCGGCCGTTAGCCTGTCGACCAGCGGAAATCCGCGGTCGGGAACGTGAACGGGGCGGCAGGGGAGGGGTGCAGCGTGATGTGTCCGAGGGGTGGGGGAGTCACCGCCGTCGTGCTCGCGGTGGTGGCCGGTGTCGCCGGGTGCAGCGGCGAGACCCTGGGGTCCGCCGGACCCGAGGAGAGCGCGAGCGGTGCGGCCGGGGGTGGAGGTGGCGGCGGGGGTGCGGCGCTCGTTGCCGTCGACTCGCTGACCGTGAAGGGGCGGGCGCCCAAGACGGGGTACGACCGGGACCGGTTCGGTAGCGCGTGGGCCGACACGGACTCCAACAAATGCGATACGCGCGACGACATCCTCATACGGGACCTGGTCGACGTGAAGTTCCGCAGCGGCAAGTGCAAGGTGGCCTCCGGGGCGCTGGACCCGGACCCCTACACCGGCAAGGACGTGACGTTCACGCGGGGCCGCAGCAACGTGGACATAGACCATGTCGTCGCGCTGTCGGACGCCTGGCAGAAGGGCGCCAAGTACTGGGACGCCAGCAAACGCATAGCCCTGGCCAACGACCCGCTCAACCTCCGCGCCGTCGACGCGAGCACCAACCGCAGCAAGGGCGACGGCGACACGGCGTCCTGGCTGCCGCCGAACAAGTCGTACCGCTGCACGTATGTCGCCAACCAGGTCGCCGTGAAGAAGAAGTACGAACTGTGGGTCACGGAGGCGGAGAAGGCCGCGATGAAGAAGGTGCTGTCGGGCTGTGCCGGGCAGGAAGTGCCGACGGGAGGCAACCCCACGAAGGCGCCGGAACGTTTCCACGCGAGCTGAAATTGTCGGCGGTGTGTGGTGTACCGGGGTGGGGCTGGGCGTCGCTGGGGGCTGCCGCCCCCAGGCCCCCGCTTCGGCCCTGAACGGGCCTTGTCCTCAACTCCCCCAGAGGGGGGACCCCCAACGGGCTGGAAGGTACCGTGACGCCCATGGAGCTGAAGGTCTCGTCCCTCGCCGAACGCCCCGAAATGCATCGCCCGGTCGTCGAAATGCCCGACACCTGGCCGGAGTTGATGCAGCACGACTTCACGGGCAACGCCCACTACGACCGCATCGCCACCGAACTCCCGGAGCACGTCCTGTTCGCCGAGGACGAGCGGGGCGAGGTCGTCGCCCACGCCTACAGCGTGCCCTTCGCGCTCACCGCGCCGGGGCGGGGCGGGGGCGAACTGCCCGCCCGTGGCTGGGACCAGGTGCTGGTGTGGGCGTTCCAGGACCTGCGCGCCGGCACCCGTCCGGACACGGTGAGCGCGATCTCGATCGTCGTCTCCCCGCATGCGCAGGGCACGGGACTGTCCGGACGCATGCTCGCGGCGATGCGGGACAACGCCGCCGCCCACGGCTTCCGAGAGGTCGTCGCCCCGGTCCGGCCCAGCGCCAAGCACCTGGAACCGAGGACCCCGATCGCCGAGTACGCGTACCGGGTGCGCGAGGACGGACTCCCGTACGACCCGTGGCTGCGCGTCCACGCCCGGGCCGGCGCCACGATCGTCGCCGTGGCGCCGGCGTCGATGACCGTCGCGGCCTCCCTGGAGGAGTGGCGCACCTGGACGGGGCTGCCCTTCGACAGTGAGGGCGACGTCGACGTGCCCGGGGCGCTGGCACCGGTGCGGTGCGAGCCGGAGCGCGGGTACGCGGTCTACGTGGAGCCCAACGTGTGGATGCGGCACCGTCTCTAGCAGGTCGGGGACCGCTAACCGCTGACCACTATCCGCCCATCGCGTCCAGGTCGAGGACCTCACCGGCGGGCTTCTGGGCAGCGACCGGCTGGTCGTAGTCGCTGAAGGCGATGGTCCCCGGGTCCTTCGTGGACGTGCTGACGATCCGCAGGATGTAGGGCTTGCCCGCGTCGGCGACATACATCGTGTACGAGTCCTTGCCGTCCTTCTCCGTGACGGCGACGGCCGACTTACCGCCGACGGTCGTCGAACCGCCCCGCGTCACACCGGCTCCGGTCCCGGCCCCGGAACCGGAGTCCTCGAAGTCGGCGAGCACGGTGTCGAGATCGCAGAAGCCCGCGATGTCCTTGGCGTCGGCGCCGGTCGCGGCCATCTTGGTCCACTTCCCGGCCAGCATGGCCACGACCCCGTCGGTCTCCTCCTTCGACGAGCCCTCGCTCTGCGCCCGCAGGAACTTCTCGTCATACCGCATGTACAGCGTGCCGCCGGTCTTCACGAGATCGGCCTTGCCCTGACCGTTCATGCCCATCGTCCCGGCGCACTCGCCCCGCTTGTCCAGCGCCATGTCGATCCGGATGGTGCCGCCGCTCTCGTCGTCCGGCACATCGCCCGTCATACGGAGCGACGACGCACCCGAGGTCGCGGCCAGCGCCCGCTCGGCGATCTCGCCGCCGGTCAGCCCGTCGAACGGCCCCTTGGACACCTTGGCGGCGGGCTTCCCGGAGGCCTGCCCGGAGTTCTGTCCGGACGGTGAGCCGTCCGCCTTGTCCTCCCCGGGCAGACACCCGGCGACTCCGGCGACGGTGACAGCGGTGAGACAGAGGGCGGCGAGTGTGGTTCGGCGCATGGCGGTTCCTTCGACGTTTCCTGATGAGGGACGAGATGAGGGACGAGATGACGGACGAGTGGAGAGGTGCCGTGTGGGAGTACGGCGGAGAAGGACGGGCGGCGGTGACGCGGTCCCCGGCGCTGCGCCACCGCCACCCGGCTGGAGGGACGAGGAGAGGGAGAGGGAAGGGAGGGAGGGGAACGGGACGTCAGCCCGTCTTCACCCAGTCCTTGCAGCCGGTCGTCTTGAAGTAGCCGTCGGACGCGCTGATCGTGGCGACAGCGGTGCCGTTGACGTTGTTGTTCGCGACGATCGAGTCGACCGAGTGCGAGGCGTCCTTGGCCCGCTCCCAGTAGCACAGGTCATCGGTGTTGCCCGCCGACCTGTACGTCCCCGGGGCGATGTCGGCGCCCACTCTGAACATGCCGCCGTTGCCGGCCATCTTCGCCGCGGGCGTGCCCTTCGCCTTCAGGTCGACGGCCTCCCAGTCCTTGCAGCCACTGGACTTGAAGAGCTTGTCGGTCGCCAGGAGCGTCACGTAGCTGGTGCCGCTGACGTTGTCGTTGGCGAGCAGCGAGTCGATCTCGCCGGAGGCGTCCTTGGCCCGCTCCCAGTAGCACATGCCGTCCGTGTTGCCGCTGGTCCGATAGGTGCCGGGCTTGATGTCACCGCCGACCTGGAAGTCACCGTCCCCCTCGATGGCGACCACCTTGTCGGCGACCTCCGCACTGCCCGTGCCGGCCGCGCCCGACTGGCCCCCCGGCTTCTGTCCCGCCGACGCCGACGACCCCTTGCCGCTGCTGGACCCCCCGGACCCGCCGTCCCCCGCCCCCGAGTTCGCCGACACCACCCCGATGACGACGACCCCTACGACGGCGCCCAGCGCGACCTTGCCCTTCATACCCATGACGGTCCCCTCCCCGTGACGGCGACCGCCTCCTTCCGGCGGTCGCTCGTTCGCTGGGTCAATAAGAACAGAGCCTGTGAACCGAGTCAACACGATTTACGCGATGCGCTATGTACACGGCCGTGAATGGGTAGATCTTGCGTACGCCGCTATGCTCGGCGTCACACGTGGAACGAGGGCTGTACGACCAGGCTGTGTACGGGGTGACCAGAGCCGTGCGCGGGAAGGCCGGGGGCGTGCACGGGACGAGGGGAGCGCGGCGAGTGCAGGACAACGCCACGGAAGTGACCGCCGCCGGCATCGCACGGCTCGCAGGTGTCGGCCGCGCCGCCGTCAGCAACTGGCGCCGCCGTCACGCCGACTTCCCCAAGCCCGTCGGCGGCACCGAGACCAGCCCCGCCTTCGCCCTTGCCGAGGTCGAGTCCTGGCTCCGCCACCAGGGGAAACTCGCCGAAGTACCCCTCCGGGAACGCGTCTGGCAGCAACTCGTCGGCCACCCCGACGGCCCCGCCACCGCCCTCGTTCACGCGGGCTGCGTCCTGCTGCTCATCCACGACCGCCCGACCGTCTGGCTGGAGCTCGGCGCGGTCTCCGACGAACGCCTCGCCGCCCGCCTCCCCGGCGCGCTGGAGCAGGTGATCGTTCCGCGCTTCGGCGTGGCCGGGAAGCGCGGCGTTCACACCCCGCCCACCGGACGGGGAGTTCACACTCCGGGTGCCGTGCCGGGGGTTCACAGTCCGACTGGCGTTGGGGGAGTTCACACTCCGCCGGGTGCGCGTGACGGGGCAGGTGTGAATGGCCCGCTCGCTGTGAACGGTCCCGGTAGTGTGAACAGCCCGGGCGCCGCGCACACCTCACCGGCCCCATCCGACCCGTCGGGTGTGAACACCCCGGGGCCTGTGAACACCCCACCCGGCGTACACACCCCGCCCGCCGCACACACCGGCGCCGCCGCCTCCGCCGTACACGCACCCACCAGCCCCCCCGCCGTACGCACCCCCACCGGCCCCGAACTTCTCCCCTCCGTCCCCCTCCTCCGTGGCGCTGCCGAGCTCGCGGCCGAGCTGGGGGCGCGGCAGGCCTACGAGTTCCTGGTCGGGCGGCATCTCGACGCCAATCCGCGGCAGTACACGCTCACCCCGGCCGAACTCGCCCGGCTCATGGGAGACCTCGCCGGTCCGGGGCGTACCGTGCTCGATCCGGCCTGCGGTACCGGCGCTCTGCTGCGCGCCGTTCCGGCGCCGGGGGCGCGGGAGGCCGAACGGGACGACGCCGAGCGGGAGTTGTACGGCCAGGACAGCGCCCCGGAGCTGGCCGCGCTCACCGCGCTCCGGCTCGCGTTGACGGGCCGGGACGTGGTCGTCCGTACAGCCGTCGGGGACACGCTCCGGGGCGACGCGTATCCCGGGCTCAGGGCCGACGTCGTCCTCTGTCATCCGCCGTTCAACGAGCGCAACTGGGGGCACGACGAACTCGCGTACGACGCCCGCTGGGAGTACGGGTTCCCGGCCCGGAACGAGTCCGAGCTGGCCTGGGTGCAGCACGCGCTCGCGCGACTCAGGGACGGCGGCACCGCGGTACTGCTGATGCCGCCGGCCGCCGCCTCCCGGCGATCGGGGCGCCGTATCCGCGCCGATCTGCTGCGGCGCGGGGCGCTGCGCGCGGTGATCGCGCTTCCGGTCGGCGCGGCACCCCCGTACAACATCCCCCTGCACCTGTGGGTGCTGCGGCGGCCCGGTAAGGCGCCCGCGCAGCCCGAGGTGCTGCTCGCCGACACCGGGAGCGCCGCCGAGCACACGGGGCGCGGCGGGCTCGACTGGGAGGCCGTGCGCGCCGCCGTTCTCGGTGCCTGGCGGCCCTTCGAGCGGGCCGGTACCGCGGCCGAGCAGCCGGGGCTGGCACGTTCCGTGCCGGTCATCGAACTCCTCGACGACGACGTCGACCTCGCCCCGGCCCGCCATCTCCCGCCCGCCACCGAGGGCGACGGCGAGCACCTGAGCGCCGTACGGGAGCGGCTCGGCGAGACCCTGCGGCTGACCGCCGACCTCACCCCGCCCGCCCCCGCCGGACCGACCGAGGACCAGCCCGGGCGCTGGCCGCTCATCACCATCGGCGACCTCGCGCGCGGGGGCGCCCTGGTGCTGCGTACGGGCGGAAACGGCGGCCACGCGCGCGTGGCCGTGCTC
The DNA here is from genome assembly GCF_044333925.1 of Streptomyces sp. NPDC020898. Lineage (NCBI taxonomy): Bacteria > Bacillati > Actinomycetota > Actinomycetes > Kitasatosporales > Streptomycetaceae > Streptomyces > Streptomyces sp. NPDC020898. Next base: position 81,880 of record NZ_JBIRRV010000009.1, on the reverse strand, counting down.
ACCGACCACGACGTCCTCGCCGGAACCGCTCCCTCCGGAACGCTGCCCGAGAGCGGCGAGGAGGCCGTGACCGTGGAGGCGGGGGACGTCGTCGTCCCGGTGCTCGGCGGCGGGTCCGTCGCGCGCGTGGTCGACGACGTGACCGCGGGGGCCGTTCTCGGCCGCAGCCTCGTCCTCCTGCGCCCCGATCCGGCAGCCCTCGACCCGTGGTTCCTCGCCGGGTTCCTGCGCGGCAGCGCCAACAACCGCCAGGCCAGCAGCTATGCGTCCACCGCGACCCGGCTCGACGTGCGCCGCCTGCAACTGCCCCGGCTGCCGCTGGACGAACAGCGGCGCTACGGCGCGCGGTTCAGGGCCCTCGCCGAGTTCGAGCAGGCCCTGCGGCACGCCGGCCGCCTCGGCGAACAGCTTGTGCGAGGCATGTACGACGGCCTGACGGACGGGACCGTCGCGCCCGACTGACGAGCTGATGACGTTCTGGCCGATGACGTGCTGATGACGTTCTGAAGGTTCGCGAGCCGCGATCAGCGACAACGCTCACCACAACCCTCACCACAACCCTCACGAGGACGCTTACGGCAACGGTTCGGTACAACCCGGACCCGTTGTCGGTGTCGGCCTATACGCTCTCGTACGTCCGTCACCGTCGGCACCACCCCGTCCAGGAGCAGTCATGTACGGCCCCGGCGCGCCGCCGCCCATTCGCCGCGAGAGCACCGTCATCACCCTGCGCGTGCTGTTCGCCGCGGCCGGCTTGCTCACGTGCGGTTTCCTCGCCTGCGTGCCGCTGTTCCGGGTCGCCATGGTGCGCGGCCGGTGGTTCAACTGGGCGGCGGCCTGGGTGAGTCTGCCGCTGGCCATCGTGTGCTTCGCGGTGGTCGGCACGGTGGAGGAGAGCGACGCGAAAGGCGACATCGCGCTCGCCATCGTGATGATCCTGGGTGCCCTGGGCAGCGTGTACTTCCTGGTCATGGACATCCGGTCGGTGGACAGCCAGCGGCAGCAGTACGCCGGTTACGCGCCCGCACAGGCCCCGGCCGTACCCTCCGGGTACGGCTACCCGGCCCCGCCGCCGTACGCGCACACCCAGACCGGGATGCGACCCCCGGCACCCCACACGCCGATACCCCAGCCCCAGGCTCCGGCACCGCAGCCGCCCGTCCCCCACGGCCCCGTACCGCCGCCCCCGCCGCAGCGCCCCGCGCCCGCCCGCATCGACCAGGTGCGCGCCGAACTCGACGAGCTCAGCGACTACTTGCGCAAGCACGAAAGCAACGGCAACGGCAACGGCGATCACCACGGCCACGGCAACCACGAGGGCGGACGGTGAGCGTGGCGGCGGGACGTGTCATCGCCGACCGCTACGAACTGTCCACGCTCATCGGACAGGGCGGCATGGGCCAGGTGTGGACGGCGTACGACCAGCGGCTCGACCGGCGGGTCGCGGTCAAGCTGCTGCGCCCGGACAAGGTCGCCGGCCAGGAGGCCGACGAGCTGCGCCGACGCTTCGTGCGCGAGTGCCGGGTGACCGCGCAGGTCGACCACCCCGGCCTGGTCACGGTCCACGACGCGGGCAGCGAGGGCGAGGAACTGTTCCTCGTCATGCAGTACGTCGACGGCGCCGACCTCTCCGACCACCTCGCCGAACACGACCCCTACCCCTGGCAGTGGGCGGTCGCGGTGGCCGCGCAACTGTGCGCCGTACTGAGCGCCGTGCACGCCGTGCCGATCGTCCACCGCGACCTCAAGCCGCGCAACGTGATGGTGAAGCAGGACGGCACGGTCACCGTCCTCGACCTGGGCGTCGCCTCGGTCATGGACACCGACACCACCCGCCTCACGCACACCGGTTCGCCCATCGGCTCGCCCGCCTACATGGCCCCCGAGCAGGCGATGGGCGGCGCGGTCGGCCCGTACACGGACCTCTACGCACTCGGCGTACTCCTCCACGAACTCCTCAGCGGAGACGTGCCGTTCTCCGGCTCGACCGCCCTCGGGGTCCTCCACCGACACCTGTACGAGCCGCCGCTGCCCGTGCGCCGCCTGCGACCCGAGGTGCCCGAGGCGCTGGAGGCGCTGGTCCTGCGGCTGCTCGCCAAGGACCCGCAGCACCGGCCCGCCTCCGCGCAGGAGGTGTACGAGCACCTGGCACTCCTCCTCCCGGAGCGCGGCATGCCCACCGGAGCACCCCTCGACCCCGCGCGCCCCTTCCTGCGCCCGCACGCCCCGTGGCCGGACCGCGCCCGCACCCCCGCACCGCAGCCGACGGCCGCCCCGCCGGCCGAGAGACGCGACGTCGCCGGAGCCGTCGACGAGGTCAAACGCCTCCTCGGCGAGGGCCGGATCACCCAGGCCGTCGACATCCTCGGCGCGATCCTGCCCGCCGCCGCCGACCAGCACGGCGAGCACTCCCCGGTCGTCCGCACCCTGCGCAAGCAGTACGCGGCCACCCTCATGGACGACGGCCAGTACCGGCGCGCCCTGCCCGAACTGCGCCGCCTCGCCGACGAACGCGCCGCCGAGGCCGGCCAGGCCGACCCCCAGTCGCTGCGCTTCCGCTACGAGGCCGCCCAGTGCCTCGAACAGCTGGGCGAACCCGCGGCGGCCCTGTCCGAGTACCGCGCACTGCTGCCGTACTACGAGAACCAGTACGTCGCCGGCGACCCCGAACTCTCCCTCGACGTCCGCCGCCGCATCGGCCACCTCCTCCTCGCCCTCGGCGACCGCGCCGCCGCCCACGAAACCCTCGTACGCCTCCTGCACGACGTGGACCGTCTGCGCGGCCCCGGACACCCGCTGGCAGCGGAGATCCGACGCACGCTGGAGTGGCTGGGGCAGATGCACGGGTAGGTTTCCCGGCGGTGCCCGAAGTCCTGGTGAATCGTTGGTCGAATGGCTTGGCCAGAGCCGTGCCACTGCCTAACATCGATCACCGCAAGACTTTGTGCACTGCCGCACAATCTCCTCGGGAGGCCCTCCTTGCACCGCCGCCGTCGCACCGCGCTCTTCCTGTCCGCCGCGATCGTCGCCGCGGCGCCCCTCCTCACCGCCTGCGGAAACGAAGCGCATCCCGGTGCCGCAGCCGTCGTCGGCGGCAACCGGATCACGGTCTCGCAGCTGGAGAGCAGGGTGAACGAGGTACGCGCGGCGCAGCGGGCGGCCACGTCCGACCAGGCCCAGTACGCGCAGACCGTCGCCAGAACCGGCAGCCTCACCCGGGACACGCTGCACACCATGGTCCTCGACCGCGTCCTGAATCAGGCCGCGAAGGACGCGGGCGTGACCGTGACCCGCAAGGACGTCCAGGATCTGCGCACTGCCCTGGAACAGCAGGCAGGCAGCGCGAAGGCGCTGGAGGATGCCTGGCTCCAGCAGTACGGTGTCGCTCCGTCCCGACTTGAGGACAACCTGCACACCGAGATCGTGGCCCAGAAGCTGGCCGCCGCACTCGGCGCCGACATGAACTCGGAAGAGGGTAAGGCCACCTTCTGGAAGGCGATGTCCGAGGCCTCCAAGACCCTCGACGTCGACCTCAACCCGCGCTACGGCACCTGGGACGTCCAGAAGAGCAGCCGCGTCGACGCACAGACGCCGTGGGTACGGGAGATCACGGCGGCGGAAGCCGCACCGGCGACGACGTAACGGTTGTCCGTACGGGCGTACGGGCGTACGGACGCCGGTGTGGCCGTGGCCGCCGGGCCTGTGGACAACTGACGGGGCTGTCGGTGGCGTGGGCTACGTTCGGAGGGTGAACGCAACCAGCGGCTTCGAGACCGCTCCGGAGACGGAGACCGACCCAGGTCGTGTCGTCCTGCTCACCACCAGCCACCGTGTCGCCCCCGGCCTGCTGTCCTGGCCCGCCTGGCAGACGCTGCACGCGGCCGACCGGGTGCTGTGCGCGGACGGTACGCATCCGCAGCTGCCGTACCTGCGGGAGGCCGGCATAGCGGTCGAGGAGACCTCCCCGACCGCCGAAGAGCTGATCGACGCCTGCGCCGGCGGCCGGACGGTCGTGGTCGTGGCGACGGCCGAGGGCGAACCGACCCTGACGGACGGCCTGGCCCGCCTCGCGGGCTCGGGCCGCGTACAGATGCCGGAACTGGAACTCCTCCCCGCCTCCTACGACCTCCCCGGCGCCCGCCTCCTCGATCTCGTCCAGGTCATGGACCGCATCCGCCTCGAATGCCCCTGGTCGTCCCGCCAGACCCACAAGGGCCTGGCGAAGTACGGCATCGAGGAGGCCTACGAACTCGTCGAGGCGATCGAGGAGGGCGACCGGGACGAGCTGCGCGAGGAACTGGGAGACGTCCTGCTCCAGGTCGTCTTCCACGCGCGCATCGCCGAGGAGGGCAGCGAGGAGGACGGTACGGCCCCCTTCTCCATCGACGACGTGGCCGCCGGCATCGTCACGAAGCTGATCCACCGACACCCCCACGTCTTCGGCGACGAGACCGCGTCCACACCGGAGGACGTCAAGGAACACTGGCTGCGCACCAAGGCGCAGGAGAAGCGCCGCACCTCGGTGACAGAGGGCATCCCCCTCGGCCAGCCCGGCCTGGCCCTCGCGGCAAAACTGGCATCCCGCGTCCACGCGGCGGGGTTCGACGTTCCGCTGCCGCAGGGTGAGGGGGTCGGCTACGAGCTGCTGGAGATGGCGGTACGGGCGGAGCGCGAGGGCGTCGATCCGGAGGCGGCGTTGCGGGTTGCCGCGCGGGCTTATCGGGATGCGGTGCGGGCTGCTGAGGGCCTCCCCGCTTAGTACCGTTGCCCCACGGGTGGGCGCGAAACGTGGGGGCTTGTGTGGCAACGGAGTTGGAGGAGCTCAGGAACGCGATCCTGAGCGCGATCCACGGCTCACCGACAGCGGCGGAACGGGTCGCGGAATTGTTGGAACGGTCGGACATTCCCGGATTGGTGGACGCCTGGATCCTGGACCGGCCGGGGCAGGCGGCGGCCGACGAGCGGCTGTTCCTGCTGGGGATCCTGTCCCGCGATCACCCTCAGATCATTGCCGGCCTCCGGGAGATCTCGCGGGACCACACCCCCGTGCCCACAACGGCCAGCAGGGTCGCCGGAGACCACCTCGACTTCCGTGACGCGACCTTCCACGAACGGTTCGTCGGCGTGCAGCACAATCACTACGGCTCCGCCCCCGCCACCGCCCCGGCGTGGTGGAGGCCGGTCGGCGAGGTGGGCCCTGTCGAGTTCGGCGTACGCCCGACCCGCCACGTACCCGGGCTGCCCGACGTGCCGCCGTACGTCACACGGGATTGCGACCAGGACCTGCACACCAAACTCGCCCACAGCGGTCTCGTGCTGATCCTGGGGGAACCGTACGCGGGCACGTCGTTCACGGCGTGGCAGGCAGTGCGCTCGCTGGAGGGGTACCGGCTGTACGCACCGGATCCCGGCGAGGATCTGCGCGGCCTGCCCGACCGGTTGAAGGCCGCGCCCGGCGACTACGTGATCTGGCTCGACGAGTTGACCGAACACCTCGGTGAAGGCGCCCTGGAACCACGGCTGCTGGGGCGGCTCACCAGCCACGGCGCGGTGGTCTTCGGCACAATGAGACCCGCCGAGTACTACCGCCGCCGTGCCGGGTCCACCCCTGGTGACCGGGTCGTCGCCATGGCGCGCACGGTGGATCTGCCGCGTGAGTGGAGCGAGGCCGAACTGGCGCGGCTGGGGGCACATGACGACGACCCCCGCGCGTACCCGGCGTACATGTGGAGCGGCAAAGAGGGCGTGACCTCCTATTTCGCGATCGGGCATCTGCTGTTCGACGAGTGGACGCGCGCCGGAACGCAACTGGAGCATCCGCGAGGGCAGTTGCTGGTACGGGCCGCGGTCGACCTCGCCCGGTGCGGGGTCACGAAGGCCGTGCCGACCGCTCTTCTCAAGGCTGCCGAGTTCCCCTACCTCCGTGGAGAGCAGGAACGGGAGTCGTTCGAGGACTCGTTGGCATGGGCGACGACACCGTTGTTCGGAGTCTCCGGGCTGCTCGTCTCGGGGGAGAAGAACGACACCTGGCGGGCCTACGGGGCACTGGTCGCCGAGGTGTTGCGCTCGGAAAACCTGCCGCCCGTTCCGGACCAGGTGTGGTGGACCCTGCTCGAGAGACTGAACGACTGGGGCATCGACCGCGCGGCTGTCCTGGACGCGGCACGCGCCGCGTTCCGTTCCCGTGTCGAGGCGGGGGACGTCGGGATCATGCGCAGGTTCGCCTGGGAGACGGACGGTGAGGAGAAGGAGGCCTGGCTCCGCAGAGCGGCGGACCTCGACGACGACGAAGCGGCCGTGCAACTGGGGGAACTCCTCCTGAGGCGTGGGGACGGGCCGGGCGCGATCCCCTATCTGGAGAGAGCCGCGTCGCGGGGGAGGGCGGCAGCCGCCGGTCTCCTCGGACTCCACTACCGGAACCAGGCCCAGCGCTGGCTGACCGAGGCCACCGTAGCGGGCGACCAAAGGGCCAAACGCGCCCTCAGCGAGTGGGGGAGCCTTCTCCCTCCGCGAATCTCTTCACCCGCCCCCGATACCGTCACCGAGTGACTGACCAGCCCGGCTCCCCGCCCCCCGCCCCCGAACTCTTCACCTGGGAGTTCGCCACCGACCCCTACCCCGCCTACGCCTGGCTCCGTGAGCACGCGCCCGTGCACCGGACCAAGTTGCCCAGTGGCGTGGAGGCCTGGTTGGTCACCCGGTACGGCGATGCCAAGCAGGCCCTCGCCGATCCCCGGCTCTCGAAGAACTCCGCCCATCACGACGAGCCCGCGCACGCCAAGGGCAAGACCGGTATCCCCGGTGAGCGCAAGGCCGAGTTGATGACCCATCTGCTCAACATCGATCCGCCGGACCACACCAGGTTGCGCAGGCTCGTCTCCAAGGCGTTCACGCCTCGCCGAGTGGCCGAGTTCGCACCCCGGGTGCAGGAACTCACCGACAACCTCATCGACCAGTTCGCGGCGCGCGGCTCCGCCGATCTCATCCACGAGTTCGCCTTCCCGCTGCCCATCTACGCGATCTGCGACCTGCTGGGCGTACCCCGCGAAGACCAGGACGACTTCCGGGACTGGGCCGGGATGATGATCCGGCACGGGGGAGGGCCCCGGGGCGGGGTCGCTCGGTCGGTCAAGAAGATGCGGGGCTATCTCGCCGAGCTGATCCACCGCAAGCGCGAGGCGCTGTCCGACGTACCCGGACCCGGTGAGGACCTCATCTCCGGGCTCATCCGCGCCTCCGACGAGGGCGAGCACCTCACCGAGAACGAGGCCGCCGCCATGGCCTTTATCCTCCTTTTTGCCGGTTTTGAGACGACCGTGAATCTGATCGGCAACGGCGTCCACGCCCTCCTCACCCACCCCGAGCAGCGCGCCCGCCTCCAGGCGTCTCTCGCCGCCAAGGAGTCCGCCCTTCTCGAAACGGGCATCGAGGAACTCCTCCGCTTTGACGGCCCCGTGGAGCTGGCCACCTGGCGCTTCGCCACCCGTCCGCTCAGTCTCGGCGGGCAGGACATCGCGGCCGGTGATCCCGTGCTCGTCGTCCTCGCCGCCGCCGACCGGGACCCGGAGCGGTTCGCCGATCCCGACGTTCTCGATCTCACCCGCCGGGACAACCAGCACCTCGGGTACGGCCACGGCATCCACTACTGTCTCGGCGCCCCGCTCGCCCGCCTGGAGGGGCAGGCAGCCCTCGGCACCCTCCTCACCCGTCTCCCTGACCTGCAACTCGCCGCAGACCCCACCGAGTTGAGATGGCGGGGCGGCCTCATCATGCGTGGACTGCGCACCCTGCCCGTCGAGTTCACGCCAGTTCGCGAATCCGGGCATACCCAGCCAGTGGTGACGTAGAAGGTCACGGAATGGTGACGCTCCGTCAACAATGTGATCTTCACGTGATCTGCGCGGCATTAACTTGTGATGAGTGATCGTCTGCCGATACGTTCACGCACTAGTGCGGCGCCCTGCGGTGTCCATCGACACCTGTCGTTGCCCGTCATCGCCCGTCGCACTGGCCCCCGCTGTCTCGTGAAAGGCCACCGCATGCTCTCCGGGAACGGTCGTCACCGTCGCCCCCGTCAGGCCCCGGCTCTGCTGGTCGCGGCCGGCGTGGCAGGCTCCGCCATCGCCATTCCGCTGCTCGGCGCCACCGGCGCGAGCGCGGCCAGCGGTACCACGTGGGACCGGGTCGCGGAGTGCGAGAGTGGCGGCTCCTGGAGCGCCGACGACGGCAACGGGTTCTACGGCGGCTTGCAGCTGACCCAGATGGACTGGGAGGAGTACGGCGGCCTCACCTACGCCCCGAGTGCCGACCAGGCCAGCCGTTCGCAGCAGATCGCCGTCGCCGAGAAGGTGCTCGCCGACAAGGGGGCCGGGGTCTGGGAGGCCTGCGCGCTGCTGTCCGGGCTCGGCAAGGACACCGGCTCGGCCGACGTCGACACCGGCGTGGCCGGCGACGGCACCAGCACCAGCAGCGGCAGCGGTATCGGCTCCAGCACGGGCGTGGACGCCGGTGTGAGCGAGGGCGGCACCTCCTCCTCGGCTTCGACGCCGCCCTTGACGCCGAAGTCGACGCCGACGTCACCCACGCCCTCGACGTCGCCCTCGACCGACTCCGCCGAATCCGCCGACTCCGAGTCCTCCACCGGTTCCTCGCCGTCTCCCGTGCCGTCCGTCGCGGCGACGACCGACTCCGTCGAGTCGTCCACCCCGCTGTCGCCGTCGCCTTCCCCCTCGTTGCCCGGTACCGGCGACTCGCAGGAAGGGGACAGTTTCCTCACGGACACGGCAAAGAGTGCAGAACAGGGCAACTCCGGGCAGAGCGCCGAAAACGGGACCGGTCGTCATCGTGGCGACACCGAGGGCTCGTACACCGTCCGTGCCGGCGACACCCTTTGCGACATCGCCGACTCCCTTGGCCTTGAGGGTGGATGGTCCGAGCTCTACCTCGAGAACGAGCATGCCCTCGGCACTGACCCGGACCTTATCCTCCCCGGTCAGACCCTTGCGGTAGGTAGCGAACCGGGGCAAAAGTAACCGGAGTTCACGTCACACTTCGTGCTGAATGTCCGTTATAAATGCAGTGAGAGATAGGTCTCAGAAGCCCTGATCGTCTTTGTATTTCAGGGGATCACCTGTTTACGGTCGTGATCGCTCGCCACCGCGGGCCCCGCCGGTCGCAACGCCGAATCCTGCCAACGGCCGTCCGGGAACAGTCGTCGCTATCAAGCGCCGTAGGCAGGAGCGGGGGACCCAAGGTAGGTGCCGCACCGGGCAGTTGACCGGAGCGGCTTGGGGTTAAGTCGTACGTCCAGGACTCGGACGTACGGCCGGGCAACTCAACCGGCCCGAACCCGACAGCTCACCTCGCAGGCGTCGGTGAGGGGATCACGCATGCTGTTTTCCGGTAAGGGCAAGCACCGCCGTCCGTCCAAGGCCACCCGTGTCGTCGCCATCGCCGGTGTGACCGGTGCGGCCGTCGCCGCTCCGCTCCTGGCGGCCGGCTCCGCCTCCGCCGCCACCTCCGCCGAGTGGGACACGGTCGCCCAGTGCGAGTCGGGCGGCAACTGGTCCATCAACACCGGCAACGGCTACTACGGCGGTCTCCAGTTCTCCGCCTCCACCTGGGCCGCGTACGGCGGCTCGTCGTACGCCTCCACCGCCGACCAGGCCTCCAAGTCCCAGCAGATAGAAATCGCCGAGAAGGTCCTCGCGGGCCAGGGCAAGGGTGCCTGGCCGGTCTGCGGCGTGGGCCTGTCCGGCGCCGCCTACGACGGCGGTTCGAGCAGCGACGCGGGTACGAGCGACAACTCGTCCAGCGGTGCCGGCAGCTCCGACAGCTCCAGCGAGGCCACCACGCGTTCCTCCGGCGATCAGTCGGCCTCCCGTTCGCAGGAGCGGCCCGCCGCGAAGAAGACCGTCACCACCCCGACCGGCAAGAAGGTCGAGAAGGGCGACGGCGAGTACAAGGTCGTCACCGGTGACACCCTCAGCGAGATCGCCGAGGCGCACGACGTCGAGGGCGGCTGGACGAAGCTCTTCCAGCTGAACAAGGACATCGTCGACGACGCCGACGTCATCTACCCGGGCCAGCAGCTGCACCTCAGCTGACCCCGGTCACCTGCGGGCCGGGTCTTCCCCCAAATCCCAGTCGGCTCGAAGGTGAACCACAGCGCCCTCACATCCGTGGCTTCCATAGTGAAGACCTCGTGAGGGTCACCCCCGTCCCCCACGGGCTCCCCGCTCCGGTGCGTTCTCCCCCGTACGCACCGGGGCGGGGCTTTTTTGTGCCGCCTGCTGGCCCGTCTGTCGGCCCGTCCATTGCCCCGTTCATTGTTCCGCCTTTTGTTCAGGTGGGGAACAATGTTTACCCTCTGTTCTGTCCAGGGGGTGGCCGGCGGACCTGCCGATCCCCCTCGGGCGGTTAGGCTCATCCCGCGGGGCCCCAAAAAGTCCCGCGTACCCGCGTCACATCCCAGAAGGAGATGCTCGTGCCGTCCATCGACGTCGTCGTAGCCCGGGAAATCCTCGACTCGCGAGGCAACCCCACCGTCGAGGTCGAGGTCGGCCTCGATGACGGCAGCACCGGTCGTGCCGCTGTCCCGTCCGGCGCCTCCACCGGAGCCTTCGAGGCCATCGAGCTGCGCGACGGTGACCCCAACCGCTACCTCGGCAAGGGTGTCGAGAAGGCCGTCCTCGCCGTCATCGAGCAGATCGGCCCGGAGCTCGTCGGTTACGACGCCACCGAGCAGCGCCTGATCGACCAGGCGATGTTCGACCTGGACGCCACCGACAACAAGGGCTCCCTCGGCGCCAACGCCATCCTCGGCGTTTCCCTCGCCGTCGCCCACGCGGCGTCGGAGGCCAGCGACCTCCCCCTCTTCCGCTACCTCGGCGGCCCGAACGCGCACCTGCTGCCCGTTCCGATGATGAACATCCTGAACGGCGGCTCGCACGCCGACTCCAACGTGGACATCCAGGAGTTCATGATCGCCCCGATCGGCGCGGAGTCCTTCTCCGAGGCCCTGCGCTGGGGCGCCGAGATCTACCACACCCTCAAGAAGGTGCTGAAGACCAAGGGCCTGTCCACCGGTCTCGGCGACGAGGGCGGCTTCGCCCCGAACCTGGAGTCCAACCGCGCCGCGCTCGACCTCATCATCGAGGCCATCAAGCAGGCCGGTTACGTCCCCGGTGAGCAGATCGGCCTCGCGCTCGACGTCGCCGCGTCCGAGTTCTACAAGGACGGCAAGTACGAGTTCGAGGGCAAGTCCCGCACGGCCGCCGAGATGACCGAGTACTACGAGGAGCTCGTCTCCGCGTACCCGCTCATCTCCATCGAGGACCCGCTGTACGAGGACGACTGGGACGGCTGGAAGACCATCACCGACAAGCTGGGCGACAGGGTCCAGATCGTCGGCGACGACCTCTTCGTCACCAACCCGGAGCGCCTCGCCCGTGGCATCGAGGAGGGCTCGGCCAACGCCCTGCTCGTCAAGGTCAACCAGATCGGCTCGCTGACCGAGACGCTGGACGCCGTCGAGATGGCCCAGCGCAACGGCTTCAAGTGCATGATGTCCCACCGCTCCGGCGAGACCGAGGACGTCACCATCGCCGACCTCGCCGTCGCGGTGAACTGCGGCCAGATCAAGACCGGCGCCCCGGCCCGCTCGGACCGCGTCGCCAAGTACAACCAGCTGCTGCGCATCGAGGAGATCCTCGACGACGCCGCGGTGTACGCCGGTCGCTCGGCCTTCCCCCGCTTCAAGGGCTGAGCCTGCTGAGCCCGCAGAGCCTGTAACGGCTTGGGCAGCGTCGTACGTACGTCCCCGTACCCGGTCCCGTACCGTGTGCGGGGACGTACGCACGTGCGGCACGGACAAGCGCAGACGCTCGGGGAACGGGGAGGCGGGAGACATGGCCGTGAAGGACCGGGACCGGTTCTCCACCGCGACCAGGATCAAGCTGCTCGGGGAGCAGACCGCGGCCCGCGTCTACCGCTCCCAGACCAAGCGCCAGGCCCGCCGCTCCCGCCTGACCGGCCGGGCGGCCCTGCTCGCCCTGGTCCTCTGCTCGCTGATCGTGGCGCTCGCCTATCCCATAAGGCAGTACGTCTCCCAGCGCGCCGACATCGCCGACACGGCACGCGAACGCGACCGGGCCAGGCAGCGGGTCGAGCAGCTCCGCGACCTGAAGGCACGCTGGCAGGACGACGCGTACGCCGAGCAGCAGATCCGGCAGCGGCTGCACTATGTGATGCCGGGCGAGACCGGGTACATCGTGATCGACCCGGACGCGGCGAAGCAGTCGCACGCCGACCTGGGCGCGGCCGACCGCCCCTGGTACGCGAACGTCTGGGACGGCGTGGACAAGGCCGATCAGGCAGGCTGAGCCGGCGCCGACACCGACGCCGACGCCGCCGACCAGTGAACGTGAACGCGAACGTGAACGGAACAGAAAGACAGGTATGGAAACGCCTCCGCCGCCCACCCCGCGTACCGAGCCCACCGACGCGGACGTCGAGGCCTTCAAGCAGCAGCTGGGCCGCCCGCCGCGCGGGCTGCGCGCGATCGCTCACCGCTGCCCCTGCGGTCAGCCGGACGTCGTGGAGACGGCCCCGCGCCTGCCGGACGGCACGCCGTTCCCCACGACGTACTACCTGACGTGTCCGCGGGCCGCCTCCGCGATCGGCACGCTGGAGGCGAACGGCGTGATGAAGGAGATGACGGAACGGCTCGCGACCGACCCCGAGCTGGCCGCGTCCTATCGAGCCGCGCACGAGGACTACCTCGCCCGCCGCGACGCGATCGAGGTCCTGGAGGGCTTCCCGAGCGCGGGCGGCATGCCGGACCGCGTGAAGTGCCTGCACGTCCTGGTGGGCCACTCGCTGGCCGCGGGACCGGGTGTGAACCCGCTGGGCGACGAGGCGATCGCGATGCTGCCTCAGTGGTGGGCGAAGGGGCCGTGTGTGGTGGCGTCGACGCCTCCCGAGGGGGAGGGCTGGGAGGTCGACGCGAGCGAGTCCGGCTACTTCGCGTTCAAGCCCGTCGACTCGGCGGACTCGGCGACGACTGAAGGGGACGGCAAGTGACCCGCGTCGCCGCCATCGACTGCGGTACGAACTCGATCCGCCTCCTCGTCGCCGAAGCCGACCCGGAGACGGGCGAACTCGTCGACCTGGACCGCCGGATGACCATCGTCCGCCTCGGCCAGGGCGTCGACCGTACGGGGCGGCTGGCCCCCGAGGCCCTGGAGCGGACCTTCGCGGCCTGCCGTGAGTACGCCGCCGTCATCAAGGACCACGGCGCCGAGCGGTTGCGTTTCGTCGCCACGTCCGCCTCGAGGGACGCGGAGAACCGGGACGAGTTCGTACGGGGGGTGCTGGACATCCTCGGTGTCGAGCCCGAGGTCATCTCGGGCGACCAGGAGGCCGAGTTCTCCTTCACCGGCGCCACGAAGGAACTGACGGGTCGCGACGACCTCGCCAAGCCCTACCTGGTCGTGGACATCGGCGGCGGCTCGACCGAGTTCGTGGTCGGCGACGACCACGTGCGCGGGGCCCGGTCCGTGGACATCGGGTGCGTACGGATGACCGAGCGGCACCTCGTGCGGGACGGGGTGGTCGTGGACCCGCCGGGGGACGAGCAGATCGCTGCCATACGGGCCGACATCGAGGCCGCGTTGGACCTGGCGGAGCAGAGCGTCCCGCTGAGCGAGGCGCGCACGCTGGTCGGGCTCGCGGGGTCGGTCACGACGGTGTCGGCGATCGCGCAGAACCTTGCCGCGTACGACCCCGAGGCCATCCACCACTCCCGGGTCTCCTACGACCGCGTCCGCGAGATCACCGAGAGCCTTCTCCGGTCCACGCACGCCGAGCGCGCGGCGATTCCGTCGATGCATGCGGGGCGCGTCGACGTGATCGGTGCGGGGGCACTCGTACTGCTGTCGATCATGGAGCGGATCGGGGCGGCGGAGGTCGTCGTGAGCGAGCACGACATCCTTGATGGCATCGCCTGGTCGGTCGCGTAGGCCTCGGCTGAGCAGGTCGGACAACGTATGAGCGCACTTGAGGGGCTGTTTGCGGCCCCTCGGTGACGCCCCCTCGGGAAACTTCGTGAAGTTCTTCACAAGGAATTCGGTCCCGTTGGGCGAGGAACCGGCTCCCGGGGGCCTTTTCGGGGGCTCACCAGGGGTGGGAGCAGGTTCGGGGGAGTGTTCCGGCGGGGTTTCCGACGGGTGGAACGAGGGGCCGGTCCAGTCGCTCCGGAGAGCCGGAAGGGCAGTTCACGCGGCCTTGACAACGGGACGTAGGGGGTAGTGGTTCGCTCCCTGTGACCTCGTCCCTGGCGAGTGGGCCGCGCAGTGTAGCAGAGGTGGTGAAGAAGCTTGTGAAGGGGCGCACGAGCGACCCCCCTGGAGCGGGTGGATACTCGATGGCATGAGCACCACGGAGCGTCCCAGGATCCTCGTAGTAGGCGGTGGGTACGTAGGCCTGTACGCAGCTCGGCGCATTCTCAAGAAGATGCGCTACGGCGAGGCGACCGTCACGGTCGTCGACCCCCGGTCGTACATGACCTACCAGCCCTTCCTCCCCGAAACCGCCGCCGGCAGCATTTCGCCGCGCCACGTCGTCGTACCGCTGCGACGTGTGCTGCCCAAGGCGGAAGTTCTCACCGGTCGGGTCACCACCATCGACCAGGACCGCAAGGTCGCCACGATCGCCCCCCTCGTGGGTGAGGCGTACGAGCTGCCTTTCGACTACCTCGTCATCGCCATGGGCGCGGTCTCCCGCACCTTCCCGATCCCCGGCCTCGCCGAACAGGGCATCGGTATGAAGGGCATCGAGGAGGCCATCGGCCTGCGCAACCACGTCCTGGAGCAGCTGGACAAGGCTGAGTCCACGACCGACGAGGAGATCCGCCGCAAGGCGCTCACCTTCGTCTTCATCGGCGGTGGCTTCGCGGGCGCGGAGACCATCGGCGAGGTCGAGGACATGGCGCGCGACGCGGCGAAGTACTACCCCGGCGTGTCCCGCGAGGACATGCGGTTCGTTCTCGTCGACGCCGCCGACAAGATCCTTCCCGAGGTCGGCCCGAAGCTGGGCCAGTACGGCAAGGAGCACCTGGAGAGCCGCGGGGTCGAGATCTATCTTTCGACGTCGATGGTGTCGTGTGTGGATGGCCATGTCGTTCTGAAGAACGGGCTTGAGGTCGACTCCAACACCATCGTGTGGACCGCCGGCGTCAAGCCGAACCCGGTGCTCTCCCGGTTCGGTCTTCCGCTGGGTCCGCGCGGTCACGTGGACGCGCAGCCGACGCTCCAGGTCACGGGTACGGACTACATCTGGGCCGCGGGCGACAACGCCCAGGTGCCGGACGTGGCCGCCCGCAAGGCCGGCGTGGAGAACGCCTGGTGCCCGCCGAACGCGCAGCACGCGCTGCGGCAGGCGAAGGTGCTCGGTGACAACGTGGTCTCCGGTATGCGGGGCTTCCCGCAGAAGGAGTACGCGCACTCGAACAAGGGCGCCGTCGCGGGTCTCGGCCTGCACAAGGGCGTCGCGATGATCGTCATGGGCAAGGTCAAGATCAAGCTCAAGGGCCGGCTGGCGTGGTACATGCACCGCGGCTACCACGGTCTGGCGATGCCGACGTGGAACCGGAAGATCCGGGTGTTCGCGGACTGGACGCTGGCGATGTTCCTGAAGCGTGAGGTTGTCGCGCTGGGGGCGCTGGAGACTCCTCGTGAGGAGTTCTACGAGGCTGCGAAGCCGGCGCCGGTTGCTGCGGCCGCTCCCGCGAAGAAGGCGGAGAAGAAGACCGAGGCCAAGGCCTCGTAACCTTCCCGACGTCCGTTGACCCCTGAAGGGGCTGCCCGCCATCCGTGGTGCGGGCGGCCCCTTTCGGGTTTTCTCGCCCCCGCCGCCCCTACCCGTCCCATCCCTGGGGGCTGCGCCCCCAGACCCCTGCTCCGGCCCTGAACGGGCCTTGTCCTCAAACGCCGGACGGGCTGAACAACCAGCCTCTCCGGCGTTTGAGGAGCGGGGGTTCGGGGGCAGCGCCCCCGAGGATGGGACGGGTAGGGGCGGCGGGGGCGAGATCCATCACGCCAAATCGTCGCGCCGCCCACCCCCACCACTCCACCCCGGACAAACAACGCCCCGCCCTCCCCGCCCTACCGTGGACCCATGACCTCCACGCCCGTCACCCACGCCTTCTGGCTCGCCGGCCGCCAGGCCACCGGCGAGACCACCTTCGACGTCACCTCCCCCTGGGACGGACGCCTCGTCGGCAAGGTCGGCGTGCCGACCGAGGCCCAGGTCGAGGAAGCCGTCGCCGCCGCCCACGCGGTACGCGACGAGTTCGCCGCCACCCCCGCCCACGTCCGCGCCGCCGCCCTCGACCACGTCAGCCGGCGCCTCGTCGAGCGCACGGAGGAGATCGCGCAGCTCATCTCCGCCGAGAACGGCAAGCCGGTCAAGTGGGCCCGCGGCGAGGTCGGCCGAGCCGTCTCCGTGTTCCGGTTCGCCGCCGAGGAGGCCCGGCGCTTCAACGGCGGCGAGGCACAGCGCCTCGACACCGACCTCGGCGGTCAGGGGCGCCTCGCCCTCACCCGGCGCTTCCCCAAGGGCGCCATCCTCGGCATCGCACCCTTCAACTTCCCGCTCAACCTCTGCGCCCACAAGATCGCCCCGGCGATCGCGGCAGGCGCCCCCATCATCCTGAAGCCGGCGCCGGCCACGCCCCTCTCCGGCCTCGTGATCGGCGAACTCCTCGCCGAGACCGACCTGCCCGCCGGCGCGTGGAGCATCCTCCCCGTCGCCAACGACCGCATGCCCGCCCTCGTCCAGGACCCGCGGCTGCCCGTGATCTCGTTCACCGGTTCGGAGAAGGTCGGCTACGCGATCATGGACTCTGTGCCGCGCAAGCACTGCACCCTGGAGCTGGGCGGCAACGGCGCGGCGGTCGTCCTCGCCGACTACGCCTCCGACGCCGACCTCGACTGGGCGGCGACCCGTATCGCCACGTTCTCCAACTACCAGGGCGGCCAGTCCTGCATCTCCGTGCAGCGGGTCATCGCGGACGCCTCCGTGTACGACCGGCTGCTGCCCCGCATCGTCGCCGCCGTCGAGGCCCAGGTGACCGGCGACCCGGCCGACGGCGCGACCGACGTCGGGCCGCTGGTCAGCGAGGACGCGGCCAAGCGGGTCGAGGCGTGGGTCGACGAGGCGGTCCGGGCGGGCGCCAGCCTTCTCGCCGGTGGCAAGCGCGACGGCGCCTCCTACGCGCCGACCGTCCTCACCGACGTACCCGGCGACGTCACGATCTCCTGCGAGGAGGTCTTCGGGCCGGTCCTCACCGTGAAGAAGGTGGACGGCGAGGACGCGGCGTTCGCCGCCGCCAACGACTCCAAGTACGGCCTCCAGGCAGGCGTGTTCACCCACGACCTTCAGGCCGCCTTCCGCGCCCACCGCGCCCTGGAGGTCGGCGGTGTCGTCATCGGCGACGTGCCCTCCTACCGCGCCGACCAGATGCCGTACGGCGGCGCCAAGCAGTCCGGGGTCGGACGCGAGGGCGTCAAGTTCGCGATGGACGACTACACGTACGAGCGCGTACTGGTGCTCACTGGTATCGCCCTCTGACCTGCCACGCACAGGCAGAAAGGAACGGTCGTAGCCCGCTTTGCGGGGGCTGCGATCGTTCCTGTTTCGGGGTGTTGACGTCCGGCCGGTCTTCGCGAACCGACCCGAGCGGACGCTCTCCTCATGGCGGGCCGACCCCACCCCAAAATCGGTATCCAGACCTGACCCTGGGCGAGGTCTGGGGCGCCGAGCACCTGGGGCATCTGTTGCGGGACCAACCCCGCATCGTTGCCCGCTACTTCGCTGTACGGCTGGCCGCTGCCCCGCCCCGGCCGGTGAACGTACGTATTCGATTCCGTAGTTCTACTGGTGCCTCGGGAAGGCAGCGTTGGGAGACTCGCCCCATGAGCTTCCTGACGGAGCAGTGGTGTCACGCCGGGGAGCTTGCTGACTCCCTACTGGGCAACCGTCGCCGGCTGTCCGACGGGGAGCGAACGCTGTCTGGTCAAGAGAGCCCGGCTGAACATTGGGGAGTCCTCCGTTGGTTTCCAAGATTCGTGTCCTTCTGGGCATGCTCGTGCTCCTGGCGCTCGCCCTCGGCGCCGTCGCCCTGCTCGCGGCCATGAAAGCCGATGCCACCTGGTTCACGATCGTTCCTCTCGGCATCCTCGGTATCGGCGCGTCCGTCGTCCAGTCGCTCGGATGGTTCAACAAAAAAGACCGGTGATACTGGCCTGACGGCTCGCAGGGCACACAGTTCGAGCAGCCGGTCTGCAACCTTCCTGCTCAACTGATCGCGGACATGGCTGACCGCCGCCGCCCATGTCGGACGGCATTGTGGCCTGTTACGGCCTCGCCCTCTGAGATCTCCGCTGTTCATCTCCCACGTCGAACTCGGCAGCCCGCCCCTCTAGCTAATGGGAACCGTTTTCACATACACTCACCGATGACGCGAACGCGCCGTCAAGAAAGGGTCCGGCACCGATGCCTTCCGGTGCCGGGCCCCTTCCATGTGCCGCCCCCTCCGGACCCTCAGCCGGAGAAGCCGACATGCGCGAGCCGCAGCGGGCCGCGCAGCCTCAGGTGTACGTCGTGCACGCCGTCGACGACGGTCAGTGGAGCCCGGACCGTCGTGTAGTCGTACGGGCCGGCGGTCGGCGGCGGGGTCAGGGTGGCCGTCGGCTCGCCGTCGGCCCCTGTGACCGTCACCTCCACCGTGCCCTCGCCCGCCACCGTCACCGTGATCTCCGTGACCCCTGGGCCGAAGTCGCAGTCCCGGTAGAGCAGTTCGGCCTCTCCGTCGGCCGCCGGGGTCACCGCGTCGCCCGACACCTTCGTGCGGTCGACGATCTCGGCGCCGCTCTGCTCGTCGAAGTCGGCGGCTGCCAGGCCGAGTTGGTGGACCGGGCGGGGTGTCGACGGGGTGCCGGTCACCTCGACCGTCGTACGGGCACGGATGTCCTCGCTCGACGCGCCCGCCAGGAGTTCGTACGGGCCGGGGGCGAGGCGTCGGGCGCCGATCGCCACATCCCAGAACTCCAGGCAGCTGAGCGGGAGTTCGAAGGAGAGGGGCGTTGATTCACCGGGGGGCAGGGTGACGCGGCGGTGGGCCACCAGTTCCCTGCGCGGGCGGGTGACCGGTGACTCGGGCGCCCTCGCGTACAGCTGTGCCACCTCGTCCGCCGTGACGTCCCCGGTGTTGGTGACCGTGAACGACACCCGCAGCGTCTCGTTCTCCTCCTCCGTCTCGGCCGTCAGGTCGGCGTACGCGAAGGAGGCGTACGACAGGCCGTGGCCGAAGGGGAACAGGGGGGTGCCCTCGAAGTAGAGGTACGTCTGCCGGGAGCCGATGATGTCGTAGTCCAGCAGGTCGGGGAGGTCGGCGTCGTCGGCGTACCAGGTCTGCGGGAGGCGGCCCGCCGGGGAGACGTCGCCTGCCAGGACGCGGGCCAGCGCCGTGCCCGCCGCCTGGCCGCCGTGCGCGGTCCACAGGGCCGCCGGGAGATCCGACACGTCCACCGCGTACGGGTACGCCGAGGTCAGGGCCAGGACCGTCCGGGGATTAGTGGCGCGGGCCGCGTCCAGCAGGCGCTGCTGGTGGGCGGGGAGGTGGAGGGTGGTGCGGTCCTCCGTCTCGCGTCCGTTGATGTGCGGGTCGTTGCCTGCTACCACGACGACCACGTCCGCCCGGGCGGCCACTCTCTTCACCGACTCCTCACCCTGTTCGGCGACGATCAGTTCGAAGATCTCCGGAGGGAGCTCCTGCGCGTCGGCAACTTTTACGCCGTCGGCGGCGACAGAGACGTGGCGACCCGTACCGACATGCCTGAGGAGGTGGTGGTTTCCGTGCGACCCCTGCGACCCCTGCGACCCGTGGGGCTCCAGACGGAACGTCTCCTGGACGACCCAGCCGCCCGGCTGGTCCGCCGACGCCCGTACGTACCCGTCCTCGGCGACCGACAGATAGCGGCCGTCGGGCGCGCGCAGCGTCAGGAGGCCCTCGCCCCAGTCGATCAGCGCGAACTCGGTGCCGTTCACGTCGGCGGTGAGCGCGGGCAGGTCGGTGCGGCCCGCGAGGAGGGCCGGGTCCAGCGCGCCCTCGGCGCCCCGGGCGACGTCGGGCACGTCCTCGGCGGGCGGGACGTGCAGGAACGTACCCGCAGACGTCCGAAGCCGTACGCGGTCCACGCCCTCGGCGAACTCGACGTGCTCGGCGCCGAAGCGCTCGTACAGGGCCTCCAGAGGCGTCGAGCGATGGATGAGGGTGCCGCTGTACCAGTCGACCTTGCACTCGTCGGCGAGCAGACCGACCACCGCCACCCGGGTACCGGGAGCGAGAGGGAGCGTGTCGTCGTCGTTCTTCAGCAGGACGACCGCCTGTTCCGCCGCCTCCTGGGCGAGGGCGCGGTGGGCCGGGGTGTCGAAGTCCTTGGTGTCCGCGTACGGGTCGTACTGCGGGTCGAACTCGCCCAGGCGGAAGCGGACCGAGAGCTGGCGGCGGACCGCCCTGTCGATGTCCTCCTCCGTCAACAGACCCTGGGACAGGGCCCCTTGGAGGCGGGCGATGATTTTCGTGGAGTCCGTTCCGTGGTCCGTGAAACTGTCCACGCCGGCGATCAGCGCGGCGGCCGTCGCCTCCTCGTGGGTGTCGAAGTAGTGCTCCGAGTCGACCAGGTTGGAGGGCGCGGCGGCGTCCGAGCAGACCAGCAGGTCGGCGTCCGTCCAGGCGCGCAGCTGTTCGTCCAGATGCGGCGACACGTGGTTGGGGCGGCCGTTGACCAGGTTGTACGCGGGCATCACGCCGGCCACCGCGCCCGCCTCGACCGTCTCGCGGAAGGCGCGCAGGTCGTACTCGTGCAGGACGCGCGGGCGGACCGAGGACGAGGACGTGTCCCGGTTCGTCTCGTTGTTGTGGGCCAGCCAGTGCTTGAGCACCGGGGCGGTGCGCCAGTACGCGGGGTGGTCGCCGCGCAGGCCCCGGGTGTAGGCGGTGGCGATCGCCGAGGTCAGCTTCGGGTCCTCCGAGTAGCCCTCCTCGTTGCGGCCCCACAGAGGGTGGCGCAGCAGGTTCACCGTGGGCGCCCAGACGTTGAGGCCGACGCGGTCGTCGTGGGCCCGCATCGCGCGGACCTCCTTCGACACGGCGTCGCCGACGCGGTGCACGAGCTCCTCGTTCCAGGTCGCGCCGAGACCGACGGCCTGCGGGAAGACGGTCGCCGGACCCATCCACGCCACCCCGTGCAGCGCCTCCTGACCGGTGCGGAAGGCGGCGATGCCCAGACGCTCGACGGCGGGCGCGAACTGGTGCAGGAAAGAGACCCGTTCGTCGAGGGTGAGGCGGGACAGCAGATCGTCGATGCGCTTCGCGGTCGGCAGCTGAGGATCGCGGAATGGCGGCGAAGGCGGCGTTTGTGCGGTCACGTGGGGTTCCCTTTGCGATGGAGCGGCGAGGCGCATTCGAAGCGCTTCGATGCTCATTCGACGTGGGGGTGGGTGTCAAGACACCCAGGTGCAACAACTCTGTTTCCCGACCGTGATGTCAAGCGGTGTACGGGGGTGGTCCAGGCCACCGCACGGGGCTTGATACCTCGGAGGAATGTTGGATCCGACCCTTGTGCACCCTCAGGTGTTCACTTAACCTCGCAGCAACATCGAAGCGCTTCGACTAACTGGGAGCCACCGGGATCACCTCCCGGAACGCCATCCGGGAAGTGCGGTCCTCCGAGGACTGATTCCTCTCGGCCAGTCACGCCAGTCACGCCAGTAACACTCAAGACACCGCAGCCGACGGCTCCACCGCCGGGTGTCCTGGTGCGCCATGAAGGGTTGACGCAATGACGCCGAATGCCTCCTCCGCCTCCTCCGCACCGAGCCGGAGAAGCTTCCTCGCCTCCACGGCGGTCGCCGCCGCCGCGGTGGCCGGCGGGATGCCGCTGCTCGCCGCTTGCGGTGGCACGCAGGAGAAGAAAAAGGAGGGCACGACCTCGGGGAAGGCGGCCGAGAAGATCCTCCCGGCGTTCGTGGCGTCGAACGTCGTCGTGCCGGACCTTCCCTCGAAGAACGGCTCGTCGGCCGGTTTCACCAAGGCGATCTCCCTCGACCAGCTGAAGACCTCGGTGCCGACGAAGCTCGGCAGCGGCGGTCCGCTGAAGATCATGGCGCCGATGTGGGGCAGCCCGCCGTCCAACGACAACCCGTACTACGCGGCCGTGAACGCCGCCGCCGGCGTCAAGGTCACCTGGCAGAACCAGGACGGCAACACGTACGACGAGAAGCTGGGCGCCGTCCTCGCCTCCAGCGAGATCCCGGACGCGGTCGTCGTCCCGGGCTGGAACCTGAACGGCAAGATACCCAGCGCCATCACCGCCAAGTTCGCCGACCTCGGCCCCTATCTGTCCGGCGACAAGGTCAAGGCCTACCCCAACCTCGCGGCCGTACCGACCGACGCCTGGCAGCGCTCCATCTTCGGCGGCCAGTTGCGGGCCATCCCGATGCCGGCCTCGTACGTCCCGAACATCGTGCCCTTCTACCGCAAGGACATCTTCGCGGAGAAGGGCTACGAACTCCCCAAGACGGCCGACGAGTTCCTGGCCTGGGCGAAGGAGGCCACCGACGCCAAGGCGAAGGTGTGGGCCTGCGACGACATGAAGTGGACCGCCTTCAACATCTACGGCGTCCTCAACGGCAGTGACAAGGCGCTGTGGTGGGACCTGAGGGACGGCAAGCTCGTCAACCGCATCGAGACCGACGAGTACCTCGAAGCCCTGGAGTGGACGCGCAAGCTGTACGCGGCCGGTGTCGTCCACCCGGACGCCAAGGCGGTCCAGGGCGACGCGTCCAACCGGTTCACCTCCGGCCAGTCCCTCGTCTTCAACGGTGACATCTCCTACTGGTACGCCTCGACGGCCGAACAGAAGATCCAGAAGACCGGCTTCGAGATGGGCGCGTTCGACATCTTCGGCCCCGACGGCGGCGCCCCCACGATATGGGCGACCCAGCCCGCGGGCATCTTCACCTTCGTCAGCAAGAAGGCGTCCCCGCAGCAGATCAAGGACTTCCTGGCACTCGCCAACTTCTGCGCCGCGCCCTACGGCACCAAGGAGTACATGCTCAGCGTCTACGGCGTCGAGGGCACCGACTACACGCTGAAGGACGGCATGCCCGTCAAGACCGCCAAGGGCAACAACGAGGTCTTCGGCGCCTACGACTACACCGGCGACCCGGCCTCCTACCTCGCCCACCCCGATCTCCCCGAGATCGCCAAGCTCCAGGTGGAGTGGCAGCAGCGGATGGGCGCCTTCACCAAGAAGTCCTCCTTCTACGGCCTCACCATCACCGAGCCCAACCGGTGGACCAACCTCGCCAACGACTTCGAGCAGCTGGAGGACGACGTCGTCCGCGGCCGCAAGAAGATCAGCGATGTCCAGCAGGCCGTGTCCGACTGGAAGAGCAAGGGCGGCGACGGGCTGCGGGCCTGGTACAAGAAGCTGCTCGACGACAACGGCTCCGCGGCCAACTGACTCAGGGTCGAGGCAAGGAGAACGCCGTGTCCCACAGCACGGTGCCTCGGAGCAGGGCCGAGGCGAAGACCGACGAACAGACCGGTAAGAAGACCGGTAAGAAGAACGGCAGGAAGACTTCGGCGTCCGGCGCCGCCGGCCCCCAGGGCAAGCGGCGTCCGGGACAGCTGAGCCTGCGGCTCAGATTCAGACGCGACCGCACGCTGATCCTGATGAGCCTGCCCGCGGTCGTGCTGCTCCTGGTCTTCAACTACGTACCGATCTTCGGCAATGTGGTCGCGTTCCAGGACTACGACCCGTATCTCAGCGACAACGGCTTCGTCGCCATGTTCCAGAGTCCCTGGGTCGGCTTCGAGCAGTTCGAGCGGGTCTTCCAGGACTCCGGTTTCTGGCACGCGCTGCAGAACACGTTCGTGCTGTTCTCCCTCCAGCTCGTGCTGTTCTTCCCGATCCCGATCCTGCTCGCGCTGGTCATCAACAGCGTGATCAGGCCCCGGGTCCGGGCGGTCGCCCAGGCGATCATGTACCTGCCCCACTTCTTCTCGTGGGTGCTGGTCGTCACCGTGTTCCAGCAGATCTTCGGCGGTGCCGGCATCATCGCGCAGACCCTGCGCCAGCACGGCCACAACGGCTTCGACCTGATGACCGACCCCGGGATCTTCAAGTTCCTGGTCACCGCCGAGGGTGTCTGGAAGGACGCGGGCTGGGGCATCATCGTCTTCCTCGCCGCGCTCTCCGCCGTCTCCAACGACCTGTACGAGGCCGCCGCGATGGACGGCGCCGGACGCTGGCGGCGCATGTGGCACATCACGCTTCCCGCGCTGCGCCCGGTGATCGCCCTGCTGCTGGTACTGCGCGTCGGCGACGCCCTCACCGTCGGCTTCGAGCAACTCCTGCTCCAACGCGACTCGGTGGGTCCAGGCGCCGCCGAGGTCCTCGACACCTACGTGTGGTGGAACGGCATCCGCAACCAGGACTTCAGCTACGCCGCGGCCGCCGGTCTGATCAAGGGCGTGGTCGGTCTGGCGCTCGTGCTGACCGCGAACAAGGTCGCCCATCTCATGGGTGAGCAGGGGGTGTACAAGAAGTGAGCGTCGTTATCGACAAGACCGACAAGCCCGCGGCGCCCCGACCGGCCGCGTCCGGGCCGAGCCGGTGGGCGGCCCCGGAGCGGCCGGCCTGGGAGGAGGAACCCTCCAAGGCCGGTGTCGCCGGCAAGGGAATCGTCCTCACCCTGGCCTGCTTCGCGATCCTCTTCCCGCTGTGGATCGTCATCGTCACCAGCCTCTCGTCGAAGAAGACCATCGACGCGACCGGCGGCCTGGTGATGATCCCCAAGGACATCACCTTCGTCGCCTACCAGGAACTCCTCAGCGGCGGACAGGTCCAGCGCGCCGCCCTGGTCAGTGTGGGCGTGACCCTGATCGGCACGCTGTTCAGCATGGCGGTGTCCGTCCTGTCCGCGTACGGCCTCTCACGCACCGGGTCCCTCGGGCACCGCTGGTTCCTGATGCTGTTGCTCGCCACCATGTTCTTCGGCGCCGGCCTCATCCCGACGTACCTGCTGGTGCAGGGCCTCGGGCTGACCGACAGCTACCTCGCGCTGATCCTGCCCAGTGCGGTGAGCGTCTTCAACATCCTGGTCCTGCGCGCGTTCTTCATGGGCATCTCGCCGGAACTCATCGACAGTGCCCGCATCGACGGGGCAGGGGACTGGCGGATCCTCTGGAAGATCGTGATGCCGTTGTCGCGGGCGGTGCTCGCGGTGATCGCGCTCTTCTACGCGGTCGGGTACTGGAGTGCCTGGTTCAACGCGTCGATCTATCTGACCGACCAGGACATGATGCCGCTGCAGAACATCATGATCCAGCTCGTCCAGAAGCAGGAACGGCCGGTCGGGCTGGCCACCCAGATCAACACGGGTCAGCTGTCGCCGCTGGCGGTTCAGATGGCGGTGATGGTTCTGGCACTTGTGCCGGTCGCGGTTCTTTCGCCGTTCGTGCAGCGGCATTTCAAGAAGGGCATGTTGACCGGGGCCGTCAAGGGCTGACGGTCGGTCTTCTTCTTACTTCACGGCTTGGGGTGCCTCTTGCGGTCCGGTGGTGACTGCGGGGCCGTTGTGGTTGATCGCGCAGTTCCCCGCGCCCCTTCGGGGGGCGCGTTTTCCTCCCCCCTCCTTTTCAGATCGAGGTAAGTCATGTCTTCGTCCCGTCCGAGTAGACGTGCCGTTCTTTCTGCGAGTGCCGCTGTTGCCGCGGTGTCCGCCGTGTCTCTCTCCGGTACGGCGGCGCAGGCGGCCCCCGCTGCGGTGGCGCCCGCCTATCGCTGGCGCACTGCTGTCATCGGCGGTACCGGGTTCGTCACCGGTGTGCTGTTCCATCCCTCCGTCCGTGGTCTCGCCTACTCCCGTACCGACATCGGCGGCGCCTACCGGTGGGACGAGCGGGCCGCGCGCTGGACCGCGCTCACCGATCACCTCGGGTGGGACGACTGGAACCTGCTCGGGGTGGAGGCCATCGCCGTCGACCCCGCGCACCCCGACCGCGTGTACCTCTCCCTCGGCACCTACGCCCAGTCGTGGGCCGGCAACGGAGCCGTCCTGCGCTCCGAGGACCGGGGCGCGACCTGGGCCCGCACCGACCTGACCGTGAAGCTCGGGGCCAACGAGGACGGGCGGGGCACCGGCGAGCGGCTGCTCGTCGACCCGCGGGACAGCGACACCCTGTGGCTGGGCACCCGGCACGACGGACTCCTCAAGTCCACCGACCGGGGCGCCACCTGGGCAGTCGCGAGCACCTTCCCGGCCACCCCCAGCGCGACCGGCCAGGGCGTCACCTTCCTGGTCGCCGCCGGCCGTACCGTCTACGCCGGGTGGGGCGACGGCGACGGCGGGGGAACCGCAGGTACGGCCAACCTGTACCGCACCTCCGACGGCACGACGTGGGAAGCCGTGCCCGGGCAGCCCGTCGGCGCCACCTCCGCCAAGGTCCCGATCCGCGCCGCCTACGACAAGCACACCCGCGACCTGTACGTGACGTACGGCAACGCGCCCGGCCCCAACGGCCAGTCCGACGGCAGCGTGCACAAGCTGCGCACGGCGACCGGCAGTTGGGCGGACGTGACGCCGGTCAAGCCGGGCGGGACCACTTCCGACGGGTCCACCGACAGCTTCGCCTACGGCGGAGTCGCCGTCGACGCCTGCCGGCCCGGCACCCTCGCCGTCTCCACCAACAACCGCTGGGCCGAGATCGACACGGTGTTCCGTTCCACGAACGGCGGCCGTACCTGGACGTCCCTCAAGGACGCTGCTGTGTTCGACGTGTCCGAGACCCCCTATCTCAAGTGGGGCGCCGACGCCCCCAAGTTCGGCTGGTGGATCCAGGCCCTCGCCCTCGACCCGTACGACTCCCGTCACATCGTGTACGGGACCGGTGCGACCCTCTACGGCACGCGTGACCTCAAGAACTGGGCCCCGCAGATCCGCGGCCTGGAGGAGACGTCCGTGCGCCAGCTGATCTCGCCCCCGGTCGGGGAGGCGCACCTGCTCAGCGGACTCGGGGACATCGGCGTGATGTACCACGAGCGGCTCACGGCGTCTCCGTCGCGCGGCATGGCGTCGAACCCCGTGTTCGGGTCGGCGACGGGACTTGCCCAGGCCGCGGCCAAGCCGTCGTACGTCGTCCGGTCGGGCTGGGGCGACAACGGCAACGGGGCGTTCTCGAACGACGGCGGGCGGAGCTGGGCGCCCTTCGCTGCCCAGCCCGACATCGCCAAGAACGCACCGGGGCCGATCGCCACCAACGCCGACGGCAGCGCGCTGCTGTGGACGTTCGTGCACTGGGACGGCACGAAGTATCCGGCTCACCGCTCCACGGACAACGGCACGACCTGGTCCGAGATCTCCTCCGTTCCGAAGGGCGCCACGCCGGTCGCCGACCCGGCCGACCCGACGCGCTTCTACGCATACGACACCGACACAGGAACGCTGTACGCGAGCACTGACAGTGGCCTCTCGTTCACTGCCCGTGCGAGCGGGCTGCCCTCCGGTGACAGCCAGTTCGAGCTGGTCGCGGCGCCGGGAAGATCCGGTGACCTGTGGCTGAGCGTCAAGTGGAACGGGCTCTACCGGTCCACCGACGCAGGCGTCACCTTCACCAAGGTCGCCAGCTGCTGGGCGTCGTACACGCTCGGGTTCGGCCGGGCGGCCGAGGGCGCCTCCTACCCGGCGATCTACCTGGTCGGCAGCACGGACACCATCACCGCCATCTACCGTTCCGACGACGAGGCGAAGACCTGGACGCGGATCAACGACGACGCCCATCAGTGGGGCTGGACCGGCGAGGTGATCACCGGCGACCCGCGCGTGTACGGCCGCGTCTACGTCGCCACCAACGGACGCGGCATCCAGTACGGGGAACCCGTCTGATGCCGGGGCTCGGCGATGCCACCCGGGGGCGCATCCTCTTCGGGGGCGACTACAACCCCGAGCAGTGGCCGGAGGAGACCTGGCACGAGGACGTCCGGTTGATGAAGGACGCCGGCGTCAACTCCGTCACGCTCGGCGTCTTCTCCTGGGCGAAGCTCGAACCCCGGCCCGGGGCACGGGAGTTCGGCTGGCTGGACCGGCTGATGGACCTGATGCACGAGAACGGCATCGGCGTCGTCCTGGCCACGCCCACCTCCTCGCCGCCGCCCTGGATGGGGCGGCTGCACCCGGAGACCCTGCCCGTCGCCGAGGACGGCCGGATCGAGTGGTGGGGCGGGCGCCAGCACTTCGCGCACTCCAGCGCCGTCTACCGCCGCTACGCCGCCGCGATCACCGAGGACCTGGCCGTCCGCTACGGCGGCCACCCCGCCCTCACCGTGTGGCACATCAACAACGAGTACTGCACCTACGACTGGGGCGACGAGTCGGCCGCCGCCTTCCGGCGCTGGCTCCAGGACCGGTACGACACGCTGGACGCCCTCAACGAGGCCTGGGGAACGGCCTTCTGGAGCCAGGGCTACGGCGACTGGTACGAGATCCTGCCGCCGCGCCTCCCGCACTACATGCGCAACCCCGCCCAGGTACTGGACTTCAAACGCTTCACGTCCGACGCGCTCCTGGAGTGCTACCTCGCGGAACGCGACATCGTCCGCCGCCACACCCCGCAGCACATCCCCGTCACCACCAACTTCATGCCGATGTGGGTGGGACAGGACGCCTGGCGCTGGGTCGAGGAGGAGGACGTCGTCTCCGTCGACCTCTACCCCGACCCGCGCGATCCGTACGGCGCCCAACAGGGCGCGCTCGTCCAGGACATGACGCGCTCGCAGGCGCGCGGTCCCTGGATGCTGATGGAGCAGGCGGCCGGTCCGGTCAACTGGCGGGGTGTGAACCACCCCAAGCCGCGCGGCCTCAACCGCCTCTGGTCTCTCCAGGCGGTGGCACGCGGAGCCGACGCCGTCTGCTACTTCCAGTGGCGCCAGTCCCGGCAGGGCGCGGAAAAGTTCCACTCCGGCATGGTCAGTCACGCGGGCGAGCACGGCCGTACCTTCCAGGAGGTCAAGCAGCTCGGCGCCGAACTCGCAGCCATCAGCGGCGAGGTGACGGGCAGTCACACGCCCAGTGACATCGCCGTGCTCCACGACTGGCACGCCTGGTGGGGCGGCGCCCAGGACGGGCGGCTCTCCTCCGAGGTGGACTACCCGCAGGTCGTACGGGCCTGGCATCGCGCCCTGTGGGAGGCGCACCTCGCCACGGACTTCGCCCATCCCGAGCACGACCTGTCGGCGTACCGGCTCGTCGTCGTACCGCAGTTGTACCTGCTCACGGACGCGGCGATCGACAACCTCCTCGCGTACGTACGCGGCGGCGGCACCCTCGTCTGCGGTTTCCTGACCGGTGTCGCCGACGAGGACGACCGGGTCCGGCCCGGCGGCATGGACGAGCGGCTCCGCGAGCTGTTCGGGCTGCGCACCCTGCACGAATGGTGGCCGCTGGACGCGGGCGAGACCGTCGAAGTGGACGGCTTCCGGGGCCACTTGTGGTCCGAGGAGCTGGAGGCTGACGGCGCCGACGAGGTCACCCCCTACAAGGGCGGCGAACTCGACGGGCTGCCGGCGGTGCTGCGCAAGGGCCGCGCCTGGTACGTGTCCACGCTTCCCGAGCCCGACGCACTGCGGGATCTCCTCGCCGGGATCGGCGCCGGGGCGGGGGTCCGGCCGGTGCTGGACGGGCTGCCGGCCGGGGTCGAGGCGGTCCGGCGCGGTGAACTGCTCTTCGTGCTCAACCACGGCTCCGAACCGGTGACCGTCCACGTGCCCGGCGTCCACCGGGACCTGCTGACCGGGGACATCGTCATGGACGCGGTCTCGCTGGGCCGGTACGGAGTGGCGGTGCTGAAGCCATGACAACCGGCGGCCCCGTCCACGGCACGTGGGAGCCATGCCCCGCCGTCCGCTGGGAGGACGGCTACCTGAGCGGCAACGGCCGCCATGGTGCCCTGGTGTTCGGCGACCCGGACAGCGACCGCGTCATCGTCACGCACCACACCCTCGTCCGCCCGAACGGCAGCGAGCACGCACGGCCACCGCGGCTGGCGGACCAACTGGCCACCCTCCAGGACCGGTTGCTGGCGGGGGACACCACGGCCGCCGAGAGCTTCACCGACGGGCGGGAGCTGCGATGGGTGCAGCCCTTCCACCCCGCGTTCCAGGTGCGGCTGCGCGCCGCCGCGTCGGCGGGGGAGCGGCCGGACTACCGCCGGTCCGTCGACTTCACCACCGGCGTAACCGAGGCCTCGTGCGCGGGGTGGCGCAGCCGGGTCTTCGTGTCCCGCGCCGACGACGTCATCGTCCAGTACGTCACCAGGGAGGCCGCCGCCGGTCCCGGTCTCACCCTGGACATCGATCTCGACCACCGACTCCCGGGCGCCCCAGCGGAGTTGGGCATCGGCCAGAGCGTGGTGCGCACCCCCGAGGGCGCCCTGCTCACCCTGCGCGCCCGCTACCCCGACAGCGACCGCGCGTACACCGGTGTGACCCTCGTCGTGCCCGTGGGCGGCGGTACGACGCTCATGCCGCCCGGTGTGCGCGTCGAGGGCGCGGAGTCCGTGCTGCTGCTGACCCGCGTCGTCCGGCACACGGGCGAGCTGGACGCTGCGGACCAGGCCCGCGCCCTGCGTGAACTGCTCCCGGACGGCGACGGCGAGCCGGGGTCGGGAGACGGGACGCACGACCGCCTCCTCGCCCGCCATACCGTCCTCCACCGCACCGCCTACGACCGCGTCACCCTCGACCTCGCCGCTGACGACACCGAACGCGCCCTGCCAGGCGCCGAGTTGCTCAGCCGTACCAAGAGTCCCGCTCTCCTCGAACGCCTCTTCGCCGCAGGCCGCTACCACCTGCTCTCCGCCAGCGGCATGTTCCCGCCCCGCCTGGTCGGCCTGTGGACCGGAGACTGGGACACGGCGTGGGCAGGAGCCTTCACCAACGACGCCAACGTCAACCTCCAGACGGCATCGGCCGCAGCCGGCGCCCTCCCCGAAGTCACGGAAGCACTCGCCTCCCTGATCCATGGTCAGCTCGACGACTGGCGCGAGAACGCCCGCACCGTCTTCGGCACGCGGGGTGTCATGGCGCCCGCGCACACCGACGGCGAGTCCGGGCTGACGTACCACTTCAGCCGCGAGTATCCGCTGCACCTCTGGACGGCCGGCGCCGACTGGCTGCTCAAGCCGCTCGTCGACCACGACGACACCGAGGGCGTCCGCGACCCGCGTACGGCCGCCCTGCTGGCCGAAGTCGCCGTGTTCTACGAGGACTTCCTCACCCGTACCGATCCACGTGCCGATCCCCGTGCCGACGCGGACGGCCAACTCGTCATCGTCCCCTCCTACTCGCCCGAGAACCGTCCGGCCAACGCGAGTTGGGGTGCCGTCAACGCGGCCATGGACCTCTCGGCGGCCCGGCACGCCCTGCTCACCGCCGCCAGCTATCACCCGGAACGGGCGGATCGCTGGCGTGCCCTCGCCGATCGGCTCCCGCCCCACCGGATCAACGCCGACGGTGCCCTCGCCGAATGGGCCTGGCCGGGACTGGACGACACCTACGACCACCGCCACCTCAGCCATCTCTACGGTGTCTGGCCGCTCGACGAGATCAACCCCTACGACACCCCGGACCTCGCCGCCGCCGCGTACCGCGCCCTCCAACTCCGGGGCGCCGAGAACGACTCGGCGCACGGACACCTGCACCACGCGCTGATCGCGGCCCGCCTCCGGGACGGCGAACGGGTCGCCGACGCCCTGGGTCAGGTCCTCGACGGCGACTTCTTCCACGCCTCCCTGATGAGCGCGCACTACCCGCGGCGGGACGTCTACAACGCGGACGCCGCGCAC
This sequence comes from Streptomyces sp. NPDC020898, assembly GCF_044333925.1. NCBI lineage: Bacteria > Bacillati > Actinomycetota > Actinomycetes > Kitasatosporales > Streptomycetaceae > Streptomyces > Streptomyces sp. NPDC020898. The sequence goes on along the minus strand of NZ_JBIRRV010000009.1, from coordinate 49,908 downwards.
ACCCTGCCCGCCGTGCTCATCGAGATGCTCGTCCAGTCGACCCCCGACCGGCTGGTCCTCCTGCCCGCGCTCCCGGCGGCCTGCCCCACGGGCCGGCTCCGGGGCGTACGGACGCGATTCGGCGCCGAGGTCGACCTCGACTGGGGGCCGGGCCGGGGCCGGGCCGTCGTACGCCCCACCCGAACCCACCGGATCGACCTCAGAACTTTCTCCGGCGCACGCACGCTCGATCTCGTCGCCGGAGAAGACCGCGTCCTCGACCTGGGGCCGCGGTAACCGCACCGAGGAACAGCGCAGCTGGAAACAGCGCACAACCCCCCCACCTGCATTTTCCCCCCGCATTTCCCCCCACCCATGGAAAGGGACACCATGGCATCACGTACCCGTACCCGCACCCTGAGCCGCATCACCAAGGCCCTGCTGGCCCCCGCTCTCGCGCTCGGCGTCACTGTCGGCGTCGCCTCCGCCCCCGCCTCCGCCGCCGTATGGAACACCTGCGACCAGTACGGCAACACCTCGCTGAACGGCTACACGCTCTACAACAACATCTGGGGCGGCACCCCCTCCACGCCGGCCGGCCCCCAGTGCACCTGGGCCAACTCCGGCACCAACTGGGGCACCTGGGCCAACCACCCCAACACCGGCGGCATCAAGTCCTACCCCAACTCCAAGAAGGTGATCAACAAGACGATCACCTCGCTGGGCTCGCTCTCCAGCAGCTACAACGTCACGGTCCCGTCGTCCGGCGCGTACAACACGTCGTACGACATCTGGGACACCGACTACGACTACGAGATCATGCTCTGGGTCAACAAGACCGGAGCCGTCGGCCCGCTCGGCACCTCGCAGGGCAACGTGACGCTCGGCGGTCACACCTGGACCGTGTACAAGGGCAACAACGGCGCGAACGAGGTCTTCTCGTTCATCCGCACCTCGAACTCGTCGTCCGGCACCGTCAACATCCTGCCGATCCTCAAGTGGATCAAGGACACCAAGGGCTGGTTCGGCAACGAGACCATCGGTGACGTGCAGTTCGGGTTCGAGATCACCTCGTCCTCCGGCGGCCTGGACTTCACCACCAACAACCTGACGGTCAGCAGCAGTTGACGCAGGTAGCCAACCAGCAGGCCGGGGCCGGCCGTGCCGTTCAGGCGCGGTCGACCTCGGCCCGCAGGACGTTGTAGTCCGTGAAGGCCGACTCGACGTCGGCCGGGGTCAGTCCGTAGCGGGCCAGGTCGTAGCGGTGAGGGCGGCTGCCCCGGAGGTGGGTGGAGACCGTGGGGAGCCGGGCGGCGTCGGCGTCGGTCCAGCGGGCGCCGACGGCATCGTAGAGCTTCGGAGCGCCCGCGGCCGGGTCGGAGCCGAGCCATGAGTACGGCACATCCACCAGCGCCTCGCGGGGAACGCCGGCCCGGGCCGCGAGCCCGCGCCGCACGGAGCGGCTCAGCAGGTCCAGCCAGGTAGAGCCGAGGGCGTGCAGGTCGACCGTGCGCCGGGAGATGGTCATTCCGCACTCGACCAGACTGCAGAACGAGGCGACGGCGGTCGCCGGGTCGCGGTGGGTCCACACGAGCGTGGCGTCCGGGAACACGGTGAGCAGGGCGTCGAGATTCCCGGTGTGCATCGGGGACTTGAGGATCCAGCGGCGGCGCGGGCGGCCGTACTGGAGTACCTGGAAGCACTCCTTGAGGTGGCGGTAGTCGGGGACGAAGTCCCGGGCGAACTGCCGGGCGTGGTACTCCGGCAGATGGGCCTGGGACAGCGGCACCAGGGCGTGCGGCAGGAGAAAGGTGCACTCCTCGGGGCCCTCGGCGGTCATGGGATGGATCTCGCGGAAGCGCGGGGTGAGCAGATACGTGCCGTCGAGCGTCCGGCGCGCGGACGTGATCGCCTTCTGCCGTTCCCGGGGCGACGGTTCGAGGCCGGGGGCAAGTAACTCCCAGAGCCGGGGGCAGCGGTGCTCGTCCGAGAGTGACAGCACGCTGTGGGTGAGCGTGGTCGCGGTGCGCGGCAGGCCCACCACGAACACCGGCTTCTCGATGGGTTCCTGGGCGATGGCGGGCTGCTCGGCGATCAGCCGCCGGATCCGGGCCCGGTTGGTGAGATGCCTGCGAACGTGGGCCTGCGCGGACTGCCAGCCGACCGGGGACAGCCCCTCGTCGGCCGCCCACTCGCGCAGCAGGAGCCGGAAACTGTCGGTGAACCACTCCTCGCCGTCCGTCCTCCCGGCCTTGTCGGCGATCCGGTCGAAGACCCGGTCCGGGTCGCGCCGGGCTCCGAACGCGGGCCGCAGCAGCAGATTGGCCAGTGTCAGGGGGAGGGAAGTGGAGGACACGGGGCGGGGTTCCCTTCTTCGGGACGGCACTCTTCGGGACGGCACTCTTCGAGACGGGACGGAACGAGACGTTCGCCGAACAAGCGTGCACCATAAGCAAGTTGACGAGATCACCGGCCCCGCACGAGCGCGACCGGCCCCTCTGCCCGGGGCCGGCCGCACTCGCGTCACGGGCGCCGCTACTCCGTCACAGGCAGCCGCGCCCCGTCCCGCAGGAAGAGCGGAATGCGGTCCAGCGGGGCGTCGACCGTCACGGCCGCACCGCCCTCGTACGTCTCACCGGTCCACGCGTCCGTCCAGGTCGCCCCCGCCGGAAGATACGCCGTACGGGCCGTCGCGCCCGCCGTCAGGACCGGCGCGACCAGCACATCGGGGCCGAAGAGATACGCGTCGTCGACGGACCACGTTGCCTGGTCGTCCGGGAACTCCAGGAACAGCGGCCGCATCACCGGCAGCCCCTCCTCGTGCGCCTCGCGCATCACCCGCAGCACGTACGGCTTCAGCCGCTCACGCAGCCGGACGTACCGTTCCATGATCGCGCCGGCCTCCTCGCCGTACGACCACACCTCGTTCGGACCGCCGGTCATGTCGGGGCCCAGCGGCATGCCCGGGTCGCGGAAGCCGTGCAGGCGCATCAGCGGGGAGAACGCGCCGAACTGGAACCAGCGGACCATCACCTCGCGGTACGCCGGGTCGTCCGGGTCGCCGCCGTGGAAGCCGCCGATGTCGGTGTTCCACCAGGGGATGCCGGAGAGGGCGGTGTTGAGACCGGCCGCGATCTGGCGGCGCAGGGTCGGGAAGTCGACGCCGATGTCACCGGACCACAGGGCGGCGCCGTAACGCTGACTGCCCGCCCACGCCGACCGGTTGAGGCTGATCACCTCGTCCTCGCCGGACGCGATCAGGCCCTCGTAGAAGGTGCGCGCGTTTTCGACCGGGTACAGGTTGCCGACCTCCAGTCCGGGGCCCGCCCAGTACCGCAGGTTCTCCGGGAAGCCCGGCTTCAGCTCCGGCTCGCAGGCGTCCAGCCAGAAGGCCGTGATGCCGTACGGGGCAAGGTAGTTGTCGCGGATCCTCGACCAGACGAAGTCGCGGGCCTCCGGGTTCGTGGCGTCGTAGAAGGCGACCTGGACGGTGGAGGCTACCTCCTTGTCCGGCCAGTCGGCGTGTGCCATCGGGCCGTACTGCGTACCGATGAAGTACCCGCGCTGCTCCATGAGTTGGTGGTTCTCGGAGAGCGGTGACACCGACGGCCAGACGGAGACGACGAGCTTGACGCCCATCTCCGCCAACTCCGCGACCATCGCGGCCGGGTCGGGCCACTCGGCCGGGTCGAACTTCCAGTCGCCCAGATGCGTCCAGTGGAAGAAGTCGCACACGATGGCTCGCAGCGGCAGCCCGCGCCGCTTGTACTCCCGTGCCACGTCGAGGAGTTCGTCCTGGGTGCGGTAGCGCAGCTTGCACTGCCAGAAGCCGGCCGCCCACTCCGGCAGCATCGGCGTCCGGCCTGTCACCGCGCTGTAGCGCCGCTGGCCGTCGGCCGGCTGCCCGGCGGTGATCCAGTAGTCGATCTGCCGGGCCGAGTCCGCGACCCAGCGCGTTCCGTTGCCCGCCAGCTCGACCCGCCCGATGGCCGGGCTGTTCCACAGCAGCGTGTAGCCGCGGCTGGAGGTGAGCACCGGCACCGACACCTCGGCGTTGCGCTGCACGAGGTCCAGCACGACACCCTTCTGGTCGAACAGACCGTGCTGGTGCTGCCCGAGGCCGTACAGCTTCTCGCCCTCGTAGGCGGCGAACCGCTGCTCAAGCCGGTGGTAGCCGTTGCCGACGGCCGTGTACAGGCGCGAGCCCGGCCACCAGAAGTGCGCGCGCTCCTCGGAGAGCAGCTCGACGGAGTCGTCGGTCCGCAGGAAGCGGATCAGTCCTTCGGCACTCACCTCGACGGTCAGCGCGCCGACCGTCAACTGCCCCTGCGCGTCATCGATCTTGACGGTGGACGGCGTCGACGGCGGCGCGTCGAGAAGGGCGCCCGGCAGCCCCTCCAGGACCGGCCCGCCGAGCCGCGTCCTGACCCGGACCGCGTCCGGGCCCCACGGCTCGATCCGTACGGTCTCCTGACGGCCGCTCCACTCCAGTGCCCCGTCCCGCTCACGGAACGTGCCGACGGTGGGGGAGGACTGCGCGAGGCTGACCGCGCCTGACGGGGGCCGGTTTTCGGCGGGCTGATTCACGTGGGCTCCTGAAGGAAGGAGTGAGGAGGAAGGAGTGAGGCGGGAGTGGCGACCGAACCGGCGCGGCTCTGGCGGGCCGGTCCGGGACAGGCGGGGGTACCCCAACGGCCAGGGGATGTCCGGGCGTTGGGTCGAGATGTGGGATGTGAGGGGGAAGCGGTAGGTGTTCGGTTGTCGTGACCGGCTCAGGCAGGGCTGACCGGAGCCGGAGCCGGCCCCGTACTCGCCCGCACCGTCAACTCGGGAGCGATCAGCGCGACTTCGTCGCTCCCGCGCCCGTCCAGCTTGGCGATGAGCAGCTCGACAGCACGCCGCCCCATCTCCTGCGCGGGAATCGCGACGGACGTCAGCCGCACCGAGGCCTGGGTGGCGACCTGGTCCGGACAGACGGCGATGACCGACACGTCCTCCGGCACCGCCCGCCCCTGCTGGCGCAGCAGCGCGAGCAGCGGCTCGACCGCCGACTCGTTCTGCACGACGAACCCCGTGGTGCCCGGCCGCTCGTCGAAGATCCGGGCCAGGGTCACGGTCATCGCGTCGAACCCGCCCTCGCACGGCCGGTGCAGCACCCGTACCCCCAACTCCCGTGACCGGGAACGGAGTCCGTCGAGCGTGCGCTCGGCGAAACCGGTGTGCCGTTCGTACACCGCCGGCGCCTCGCCGATGACAGCGATGTCACGGTGGCCGAGCTTCGCCAGGTGCTCGGCGCACAGCGCGCCCGTGGCCCCGAAGTCGAGGTCGACGCAGGTCAGCCCCTCGGTGGCGGCCGGCAGGCCGATGAGTACGGACGGCTGGTCCGTGCCGCGCAGCAACGGCAGCCGCTCGTCGTCGAGTTCGACGTCCATCAGGATCATCGCGTCGGCGAGCCCGCTGCCGGTGACGCGGCGCACGGCGTCGGGGCCCTCCTCGCCGGTGAGCAGCAGGACGTCGTAACCATGGGTGCGGGCGTTGGTGGCCACCGCTATGGCGATCTCCATCATCACCGGCACGTACATGTCCGTACGCAGGGGGACCATCAGGGCGATGATGTTGGAGCGACTGCTCGCCAGTGCCCGGGCGCCCGCGTTCGGGTGGTAGCCGAGCATCTGGATGCTCTGCTCGACCCGCTGCCGGGTGCCCGCGGAGATGGACCGCTTGCCGCTGAGGACATAGCTCACCGTGCTCGCCGAGACTCCGGCGTGCTGGGCGACCTCGGCGAGGGTGACCATCCAGCTCTCCAAGCGTTGTGTGAAGCGCTTCGACAGTTGCGCGTAACGGATAACGGCGACGGATATCGGCTAGTGGGGTGGCAACGACAGTAACCCCACCCGGGGTGGGTGTCCATATGTTGTCGAAGCGCTTCGACAAGGTTTCTGGAAGCTTTCGCGGAGCCATCTCGGCCACCGCGGCAACTTTCCCACCCGGTGGCGGCCACTGGGGAGTGCTACGCGAAACGTCCCGCCGGAAGGACCCCCATGCAACACCGCAGACCGCGCCTCTCCAAGAAGGCGAAGACCTTCGCCTCCGCCGTCGTCGCCCTCGCCGCGGCCGCCGGTGTCACCGTCGCGCAGGCGGACGAGTCGAGCAAGAAGTGCGCGGCCTTCGACACGATCACGCTCGGCAAGTACTACGTCAACAACAACCTGTGGAACCAGGAGAAGGCCGTCGGCTCCCAGTGCGTCTGGGACAACTCCCGCTCCGGCTCCACCGTCTCCTGGGGCACGGACTACACGTGGGCCAACAGTGCCACCGGCAAGGACTACGACGTCAAGTCGTACGCGAGCACGGTCCTCGGCTGGCACTGGGGCTGGAAGGCGGACAAGGCCGCCACCCAGCTGCCGATCCGCGTCGGCGACCGCAAGCCGGTCCGCACCACCTGGGACTTCTCGGTCAGCTCGAACCCCGGCGTCATGAACGTCGCCTACGACCTGTGGCTGCACACCAAGAGCACCGCGGACTGGCAGGACCAGCCCACCGACGAGATCATGATCTGGCTCAACCGCCAGGGCGGCGCGGGCCCGCTCGGCACCAAGACCGCGAGCGTCAGCCTCGGCGGCGCGATGTGGGACATCTACGAGGGCGACATCGGCTGGAAGGTCCACTCCTTCGTCCGCCGCGCCAACACCACCAAGGCCACCCTCAACCTCGACGACTTCACCCAGGCCCTGGTCCGCCGCAAGCTCCTGACCAACGACAAGTACGTCTCGGGCATCGAGGCCGGCACCGAGGTCTTCAAGGGCACGGGCCGCCTGGACACCAGGGCGTACTCGGTGGACATCGGCTGAAAGCCGGGCGCGCTTGGGCCGGACGGCTGCGCGAGGACTGGTGGGGTCGCCCGGAATCGGGTACCAACGATCGAGTAGCACCGATCAGTAACGTACGGTCCTCAAGATCCCGATTCGCGGCGAGGTGAGCCTCAATGTCCGCAAGCCCAGTCAAGCCCACAGCCCCACCCGGCACCCGACCCACCGTCACCGAGCGGGAAGCCCGCCGGGTGGCGGAGGCCGCCCGGGAACAGGGCTGGCGCAAGCCCAGCTTCGCCAAGGAACTGTTCCTCGGCCGCTTCCGGCTCGACCTCATCCACCCGCACCCGCTTCCGCCCGCCGAGGACGCGCAGCGCGGCGAGGAGTTCCTCGCCAAGCTGCGCGACTTCTGCGAGACGAAGATCGACGCGGCCCGCATCGAGCGGGAGGCGCGGATCCCCGACGAGATCGTCAACGGGCTCAAGGAGCTCGGCGCCCTCGGCATGAAGATCGACACCAAGTACGGCGGCCTCGGCCTCACCCAGGTGTACTACAACAAGGCCCTCGCCCTGGTCGGCTCCGCGAACCCGGCGCTCGGCGCGCTGCTCTCCGCCCATCAGTCGATCGGCGTACCGCAGCCGCTGAAACTCTTCGGCACCCAGGAACAGAAGGACGAGTTCCTGCCGCGCTGCGCCCGCACCGACATCTCCGCGTTCCTCCTCACCGAACCGGACGTCGGCTCCGACCCGGCGCGCCTCGCCACCAGCGCGGTCCCGGACGGCGACGACTACGTCCTGGACGGGGTGAAGCTCTGGACGACCAACGGAGTCGTCGCCGACCTCCTCGTCGTCATGGCCCGCGTACCGAAGTCCGAGGGCCACAAGGGCGGGATCACCGCGTTCGTCGTCGAGACCGCCTCCGAGGGCGTCACCGTCGAGCACCGCAACGCCTTCATGGGCCTGCGCGGCCTGGAGAACGGCGTCACCCGCCTCCACCAGGTGCGCGTCCCGGCCGCCAACCGCATCGGCCCCGAGGGCGCGGGCCTGAAGATCGCCCTGACGACCCTGAACACGGGGCGGCTGTCGCTGCCCGCGATGTGCGTGGGCGCCGGGAAGTGGTGTCTGAAGATCGCCCGGGAGTGGTCGGGCGTCCGGGAACAGTGGGGCAGGCCGGTCGCGCTGCACGAGGCGGTCGGTTCGAAGATCAGCTTCATCGCGGCGACGACGTTCGCCCTCGAAGCCGTACTGGACCTCTCCTCCCAGATGGCCGACGAGAACCGCAACGACATCCGCATCGAGGCCGCCCTCGCCAAGCTGTACGGCTCCGAGATGGCCTGGCTGATGGCCGACGAACTCGTCCAGATCCGCGGCGGACGCGGCTTCGAGACCGCCGAGTCGCTCGCGGCCCGCGGGGAACGCGCGGTCCCCGCCGAACAGGTGCTGCGCGACCTCCGTATCAACCGCATCTTCGAGGGTTCGACGGAGATCATGCATCTGCTGATCGCCCGCGAGGCCGTCGACGCCCATCTGTCGGTCGCCGGCGACCTCATCGACCCCGAGAAGTCCCTGCCGGACAAGGCGAGGGCGGGCGCGAACGCCGGTGTCTTCTACGCGAAGTGGCTGCCGAAGCTCGTCACGGGCGCGGGTCAACTCCCGCGTTCCTACAGCGAGTTCAAGCACGACGCCGACCTCTCGCCGCACCTTCGGTACGTCGAACGCAGCGCCCGAAAACTGGCCCGGTCCACCTTCTATGCCATGTCCCGCTGGCAGGGCCGGATGGAGACCAAGCAGGGCTTCCTCGGCCGGATCGTCGACATCGGCGCCGAACTGTTCGCGATGAGCGCGGCCTGCGTACGCGCCGAACTCCTGCGCTCCCAGGGGCAGAACGGCCGCGAGGCCTACCAACTCGCCGACGTCTTCTGCCGCCAGGCCCGCGTGCGCGTCGAGGAACTCTTCGGCCGCCTGTGGACCAACACCGACGACGTCGACCGCGCGGTGGTCAAGGGCGTCCTCGCCGGCGCGTACACCTGGCTGGAGGAGGGCGTCGTCGACCTCTCCGGCGAGGGGCCCTGGATCGCCGACGCGACCCCCGGACCCTCCGAACAGGAGAATGTGCACCGCCCCATCCGCTGATGTTCTCCCGTGAATTCACTGGTGTCCCCGCCGTCATTCCGCTGCTTGCCGCGTCGAGGCCACGCGTCAGCAATGAAAGGAATGGCGAACGGGGACGGCAGATGCGCCAAGGAGCCGGCACCCCCTGACCCACGCCCGCGCGCAGGCACGTCGGCAACTTGGCGAAGGCGATTTCTGCGTGACGCGGCGGAGTTCGTGAACGACCCCGTCTCGGTGCAGTGGGGGTAATTCCAGTGCCGGCTCTCGGTCTCGACCACATCACCGGCCGCATCATGCGGGCCGGCGAGGGGCGGGTGCTGCGCAAACTGCAGCGCACCGCCGACAGGGTGCTCTTCCTCGAAGAGGAGTTCAGTCCCTCACCGACGACGAACTCAAGGCCGTCACACCGGAGTTGAAGGACCGCCACGCCAAGGGCGAAAGCCTCGACGACCTGCTCTTCGAGGCCTTCGCCGCCATGCGCGAGGCCGCTCGGCGCACCCTCGGCATGTGCCACTTCGAGGCCCAGGTCGTGGGCGGCGCGGCCCTCCACGAGGGCAACATCGCGGAGATGCAGACCGGCGAGGGCAAGACCCTGGTCGCCACCCTGCCCGCGTACCTGAACGCCCTGTCCGGCAAGGGAGTTCACCTCGTCACGGTCGACGACCACCTGGCCCGGCGCGACGCCGAGTGGATGGGGCGGGCCTACGAGTTCCTGGGCCTGACCGTCGGCGTGGTCCGCTCCGAGTCGACCCCCGCCGAGCGCCGGGCGGCGTACGCCTGCGACATCACGTACGGCACCGACACCGAGTTCGGCTTCGACTACCTGCGCGACAACATGGCCTGGTCGAAGGACGAACTCGTGCAGCGCGGCCACCACTTCGCGATCGTCGACGAGGCCGACTCCATCCTCATCGACCAGGCCACCCACTGGTACGAGACCTTCGCCCGGATCGTCGAGACCATGCGCGGCATCCCCATCCAGGAGGAGCAGTTCATCCGGCTGGAGGACAAGGAGCGCCTGAAGCAGCTGACGGCCGCCTACGAGTACGAGTACGACCCCAAGAAACGGACGGTTGCGATCCTCGACCGGGGCGTGGAACACGTACAGGACCAACTGGGCATCGACAGCCTCTACGAAGCCGACCACACCACCCTCATCGGCCACCTCAACAACGCCCTCAAGGCGAAGGAACTGTTCCGCAGGGACCAGGAGCACGTGGTAGTCGACGGTGACGTCATGATCGTGGACGAGCACACGGGCCGGCTGCTCCCCGGCCGCCGCTACAACGAGGGGCTGCACCAGGCGATCGAGGCCCCAAGGAGGGCGTCCGCGTCAAGGAGGAGAACCAGACCCTCGCGACCGTCACGCTCCAGAACTTCTTCCGCCTCTACGACAAGCTCTCCGGCATGACCGGCACCGCGATGACGGAGGCCGCCGAGTTCGACCAGATCTACGACCTCGAAGTCGTCGCCGCCCCGACCAACAGCCCGATGGTCCGCAGGGACCAGCCGGACCTCACCGCCGACCACCTGGCCGAGGCGGTCGTCGCGGACATCCACGCCCGCTACGACGACCGTGAGGCGGAACTGGGCACGGACACGATCCGCGAGCTGGAGCGCAGGGTGATGCTGTCCGACCTGGACCGCACATGGCGCGAGCACCTGTACGAGATGGACTACCTGCGTGACGGCATCGGCCTGCGCTGGACCCTCGGCCGCGAACCGATCATCGAGTACGAGCGCGAGGGCTACGACATGTTCGGCGCGATGACCGACGCCATCAAGGAGGAGTCCGTCGGCTTCGTCTTCAACCTCCGGGTCGAGACCCACCCGGCCGACCTGGACCCCGACCGCCGCGGCACCGTGGGCCTGCACTTCAGCGCGCCCACGATGGACACGGCGGAGGGCGTCATGGAACGCGACCTCACCCCGTCCGACGCGGAACCCCCGGCGGAGCCCGCCGAACCCGCTGCAGGCCCACCTGCGCCCCGCCGGCCGGGAAAGCCCCGGAACCGGCGGCGACGCAGGCGCTGACAGCGCCGTGATCTGCGGCTCCGCCGCGGGGCGCGACCAGCCACAGCGGACCCGTGGGCTCCGCACCGCGCAGCCCACGGAGCGCTCAGCAGTACTTGTCGCTCGGGTCGCTGGTCGTCCACTTGCAGGTGTCGACCTTGGACCCGTTCGCTCTCGTCAGGGTCGCCGTGTCGGTGGTGTTGTTCCAGACGTACGCACGCCGGTTCTGGAACTTGGTCGCAGCGGTGTCCGTGCCCTTGCCGGTGCGGACCTTCATGGTCTTGCCCGCGCCGATCTTCAGATTGGCGAAGGTGTACTTGTGGTTGGCGACGTCCTTCAGGATCCAGCCCTTGAGCGATATGGACGCTGAGCTGGTGTTCTTGATCTCCACCCACTCCCCGTTGAGGGAGGCGTTGGAGCCGGTGTCCGAGCCCGGACTGTCGAACCACACATGCCGGATGACCACACCGCCGGCCGCCTCGGCCGGAGTGCTGAGAACCGCGCCGGTCAGGGCAACGGCGCCCGCGAGCGCGGGCAGGGCAGCGCGTCGAATGCGCATCGAGATCCCCCCAGGATTTCGTCCACGACTGGGCCGGTTCTCCACCGGCCAGAACAGAAGTGTTATCACACGATCTTCACGCGAACTTCACTTACTCAGATTTCCACTCATCCCATACGGACAGCCGATAAGGCAGCTGATAAGAAAACCGCAAGACAACCGCCACGCCACTCACCGGACACTCACCCGAGGGACGCACTGTCCTCACCGTCGGTGGTAGCAGCCACAATGGAGGGATGACCGACAGTCCAGCGCCCCTCGCAGACCCGCACCTCGTCTTCGACCCCGTCGCCGGAGACGGACCGCGGGACGTGGTGATCCTCGGTTCCACCGGATCGATCGGCACTCAGGCCATCGACCTCGTGCTGCGCAACCCGGACCGCTTCCGGGTCACCGGGCTCTCCGCGGCGGGCGGCCGGGTCGCGCTCCTCGCCGAGCAGGCGCACCGACTGCGCGCAGCCACGGTCGCGGTCGCCCGCCAGGACGCCGTACCGGCCCTGCGCGAGGCGCTGAGCGCGCGGTACGCCGCCGGGGAGCCGCTCCCCGAGATACTCGCCGGACCGGACGCGGCCACCCACCTCGCCGCCTCCGCCTGCCACACGGTCCTGAACGGCATCACCGGCTCCATCGGCCTCGCCCCGACCCTCGCCGCCCTGGAAGCGGGCCGCACCCTCGCGCTCGCCAACAAGGAATCGCTCATCGTCGGCGGCCCCCTGGTCAAGGCGCTCGCCAAGCCGGGCCAGATCATCCCGGTCGACTCCGAGCACGCGGCCCTGTTCCAGGCCCTGGCGGCCGGCACCCGCTCCGATGTGCGCAAGCTCGTCGTCACGGCGTCCGGCGGCCCCTTCCGCGGCCGTACGAAGGCACAGCTGGCCGACGTGACGGTCGAGGAGGCCCTCGCGCACCCCACCTGGGCGATGGGCCCGGTGATCACGATCAACTCCGCGACCCTCGTCAACAAGGGCCTGGAGGTGATCGAGGCCCACCTTCTCTACGACATTCCCTTCGACCGCATTGAGGTGGTCGTGCACCCGCAGTCGTATGTCCACTCGATGGTTGAGTTCACGGACGGATCGACACTGGCCCAGGCCACGCCCCCCGACATGCGCGGCCCCATCGCGATCGGCCTCGGCTGGCCGGAGCGCGTCCCGGACGCGGCGCCCGCGTTCGACTGGAGCAAGGCGTCGACGTGGGAGTTCTTCCCGCTCGACACCGAGGCGTTCCCGTCGGTCGGCCTCGCCCGGCACGTGGGGCAGCTCGCGGGTACGGCACCGGCGGTGTTCAATGCGGCCAACGAGGAGTGCGTGGAAGCATTCCGGAGCGGCGGGCTACCGTTCAACGGGATCATGGAGACCGTGACCCAGGTGGTCGAGGAGCATGGCACCCCTCGTACGGGAACTTCCCTGACCGTCGCGGACGTCCTTGAGGCGGAGTCCTGGGCGCGGACGAGGGCCCGGGAACTGACACACCAGACGAAGACACAGCAAGCGGCGGAGGCCCGTGCATGACGACACTGATGATGATCCTGGGCATAGTCGTCTTCGTGATCGGCCTGCTGGCGTCGATCGCCTGGCACGAGCTGGGACATCTCTCCACGGCGAAGCTCTTCGGCATCCGCGTACCGCAGTACATGGTCGGCTTCGGCCCGACCATCTGGTCGCGCAAGAAGGGTGAGACCGAGTACGGCATCAAGGCGATCCCGTTCGGCGGCTACATCCGCATGATCGGCATGTTCCCGCCGGGCCCGGACGGCCGCATAGAGGCCCGTTCGACCTCCCCCTGGCGCGTGATGATCGAGGACGCGCGTGCCCAGTCCTTCGAGGAGCTGCTGCCGGGCGACGAGAAGCGCCTGTTCTACACGCGCAAGCCCTGGAAACGCGTCATCGTGATGTTCGCGGGCCCGTTCATGAACCTCGTCCTCGCGGTGGCACTGTTCCTCACCGTCCTGATGGGCTTCGGCGTCTCGCAGCAGACCACCGACGTCAGTTCGGTCTCCGCGTGCGTCATCGCCCAGAGCGAGGGCCGCGACGCCTGCCGCAAGACCGACGCGGCCTCCCCGGCCGCGGCCGCCGGCCTCAAGGCGGGCGACAAGATCCTCTCCTTCGGCGGGGTCCAGGTCGACTCCTGGAACAAGCTGTCGGACGAGATCCGCGCGAACCCCGGCAAGGAGGTCGCGATCGTCGTCGAACGCAAGGGCGAGCAGCTCACCCTCAACGCGAAGATCGCCACGAACCAGGTCGCGAAGAAGGACTCCAACGGCCAGATCGTCCAGGGCGAGTACGTCACCGCGGGCTTCCTCGGCTTCAGCGCCGCCACCGGCATCGTCCGCCAGGACTTCGGCGACTCGGTGACGTGGATGGGCGACCGGATGGGCGAGGCCGTCGACTCCCTCGCGAACCTGCCCGGCAAGGTCCCCGCCCTGTGGAACGCGGCCTTCGACGGCGGCGAACGCGCGGCGGACTCCCCGATGGGCGTGGTCGGCGCGGCCCGCGTGGGCGGCGAGATCTTCACCCTCGACATCCCGCCCACCCAGCAACTGGCGATGGCACTGATGCTGGTGGCGGGCTTCAACCTCTCCCTCTTCCTCTTCAACATGCTCCCCCTGCTCCCCCTCGACGGCGGCCATGTCGCGGGCGCCCTGTGGGAGGCCCTGCGACGCAACACGGCGAAGGTCCTGAAGCGCCCGGACCCGGGTCCCTTCGACGTGGCGAAGCTCATGCCGGTCGCTTATGTGGTGGCGGGCATCTTCATCTGCTTCACCCTCCTCGTCCTGGTGGCGGATGTGGTTAACCCGGTGCGCATCTCGTAGCCATACGGCGTTCGCGGCGGCCGGGCACGGTGGGGGGATCCTCACCGTGCCCGGCCGTTCTCCAATGAGTGGGTTTACGTGCGGGATGTTCTCCGGCCTTTGCACGTGCCGTAATCTCGAAGCCTGGAGCCCGCTGTTCACGGGACCGGACCTTGAACCACAACTTGGGGTTGCACAGCAGATGACTGCGATTTCTCTCGGCATGCCGTCCGTTCCGACCAAACTCGCCGAACGCCGGAAGAGCCGGCAGATCCAGGTCGGTTCGGTGGCCGTGGGCGGAGACGCACCCGTGTCGGTCCAGTCGATGACGACCACGCGTACGTCGGACATCGGGGCCACACTCCAGCAGATCGCCGAGCTGACGGCGTCCGGCTGCCAGATCGTGCGGGTGGCGTGCCCCACGCAGGACGACGCGGACGCGCTGGCGACGATCGCGCGCAAGTCGCAGATCCCGGTGATCGCCGACATCCACTTCCAGCCGAAGTACGTGTTCGCCGCGATCGAGGCCGGCTGCGCGGCGGTCCGGGTGAACCCCGGCAACATCAAGCAGTTCGACGACCAGGTCAAGGAGATCGCGCGCGCCGCCAACGACCACGGCACGCCGATCCGCATCGGGGTCAACGCCGGTTCGCTGGACCGGCGACTGCTCCAGAAGTACGGCAAGGCGACGCCCGAGGCGCTCGTCGAGTCGGCGCTCTGGGAGGCGTCCCTCTTCGAGGAGCACGACTTCCGGGACATCAAGATCTCGGTCAAGCACAACGACCCCGTGATCATGGTCAACGCCTACCGGCAGCTGGCCGCCGCCTGCGACTACCCGCTGCACCTCGGTGTGACGGAGGCGGGCCCGGCGTTCCAGGGCACGATCAAGTCGGCCGTCGCCTTCGGCGCGCTGCTCAGCGAGGGCATCGGTGACACGATCCGCGTCTCGCTGTCCGCGCCGCCGGTCGAGGAGATCAAGGTCGGCAACCAGATCCTGGAGTCGCTGAACCTGCGCCAGCGCGGCCTGGAGATCGTGTCGTGTCCGTCGTGCGGGCGCGCCCAGGTCGACGTCTACAAGCTGGCCGAGGAAGTCACGGCCGGCCTGGAGGGCATGGAGGTCCCGCTGCGCGTCGCGGTCATGGGGTGTGTGGTCAACGGCCCCGGCGAGGCGCGGGAAGCGGACCTCGGCGTCGCCTCCGGCAACGGCAAGGGGCAGATCTTCGTCAAGGGCGAGGTCATCAAGACCGTGCCCGAGTCGAAGATCGTGGAGACCCTGATCGAGGAAGCGCTGAAGATCGCCGAACAGATGGAGGCGGACGGGATCGCCTCCGGCGAGCCGTCGGTGTCCGTAGCGGGTTGAGGGGCTGATTTTCAGCCCGTCCGGCGTTTGAGGACAAGGCCCGTTCAGGGCCGGAGCAGGGGTCTGGGGGCGGCAGCCCCCAGGAACGGCGACCCGGCCGACGGTCACTGGCAAGAGAACGGGCCCCAAACACAGGGCGGCGCCGCTCAGCTTCCGCAGGTACAGTGCGGAGATCAGCAGACCGCATGGTGAGGCCCGCACGTGTTGACGCAGACCACCTCCCGGGTACTCGAACCGGGCGACCTGGACGCCGCGCTCGCCATCCTCGACCGCGAGCCGGTCGCGAACGCCTTCGTGACGTCCCGTGTCCAGATCGCGGGCCTCGACCCCTGGCGCCTCGGCGGCGAGATGTGGGGCTGGTACGAGGACGGCATGCTCACCAGCCTCTGCTACGCGGGCGCCAACCTCGTCCCGATCTGCGCCACCCCGCGCGCCGTACGCGCCTTCGCCGACCGCGCCAGGCGAGCGGGCCGCCGCTGCTCCTCCATCGTCGGCCCCGTCGAGGCCACCGCCCAGCTGTGGCGGCTCCTCGAACCGAGCTGGGGCCCCGCCCGGGAGGTCCGCCGCCACCAGCCCCTCATGGTGACCGACCGGCTGCCCGACCCCTACGTCGTCGCCCCGGATCCGTACGTCCGCCGGATCCGCAAGGACGAGATGGAGACGATCATGCCGGCGTGCGTGGCGATGTTCACCGAGGAGGTCGGAATCTCGCCACTCGCCGGCGACGGCGGCCTCCTCTACCAGGCCCGGGTCGCCGAACTCGTCGGATCCGGCCGTTCCTTCGCCCGCCTCGACCAGTACGGCAAGGTCGCCTTCAAGGCCGAGATCGGCGCCGCGACCCCGCACGCCTGCCAGATCCAGGGCGTCTGGGTGGCCCCCGAGTACCGGGGGCACGGCCTCGCCGCCCCCGGCATGGCCGCCGTACTGCGGTACGCCCTCGCCGACGTGGCCCCCATGGTCAGCCTGTACGTGAACGACTTCAACACCCCTGCCCGCCGGACATATCTGAGGGTGGGCTTCCAGGAAGTCGGCGCGTTCATGAGCGTCCTGTTCTGAGACGACCCGAGGAGCGGGGCTCAGCCACATACGCCCGCAGCCACCCAGGGCGACGCGCACCCCCCTGTAGGCTCCCGACATGCCGCGCTTCCCCGGTCAGGGCCACCGTCACCCCCACCCCCACGACGTGGTCGTCGGCCTTCTGGACCTCACCGCCCGGGTGGACGAGGCGCTGGCCGTCCAGGCCGTGGCGTTCGGGCTCGGCCCCGACGAGGTCGCCGTACGCAGACAGATCGTGCTCCGGCATCTGACCTACCCGGGCGCCCGCGCACTCGGCGCGACCACCCCCGACGGACGGCTCGCCGGATTCGTCTACGGCATGCCCAACGACCGTACGCACTGGTGGTCCACCGTCGTCGAGCCGTATCTGCGCCGGCAGGGCCAGGACTCCTGGCTCGACGACTCCTTCGTGATCACCGAACTGCACGTCCACCCGCGCTACCAGAACATCGGCGTCGGCCGCGCCCTGATCACCGCCATCACCGACTCCGCCGCCGAACCCCGCTCGATCCTCTCGGCGATCGACACCGACAGCCCGGCCCGCGGTCTCTACCACTCCCTCGGCTACGAGGACCTGGCCCGCCAGGTCCTCTTCCCCAGCGCCCCGAAGCCGTACGCCGTGATGGGCGCCCCGCTGCCCCTGCGCCGCCGCTGAGGGCCTGTCCGCCGATTTCCGCCCTCACGCACCCCCCGGCTAACCTCCTGCCATCACCCTTACGCAGCAGGAGTCGAGAATCATGGCCCAGGCCCAGGTCCAGCGCATGTCCCGTTTGATGGTCAAGACACTGCGTGACGACCCCGCCGACGCCGAGGTGCTCAGCCACAAGCTGCTGGTCAGGGCCGGTTATGTGCGCCGTACCGCCGCCGGTCTGTGGTCCTGGCTGCCGCTCGGCAAGAAGGTTCTGGCCAATGTGGAGCGGGTCGTCCGCGAGGAGATGGACGCCATCGGCGCCCAGGAGGTCACCCTCCCCGCCCTGCTGCCGAGGGAGCCGTACGAGGCGACCGGCCGCTGGGAGGAGTACGGCCCCGAGCTGTTCCGCCTCAACGACCGCAAGGGCGGCGACTACCTCCTCGGCCCGACCCACGAGGAGATCTTCACCCTCCTGGTCAAGGACCAGTGCACGTCCTACAAGGACCTGCCGGTGATCCTCTACCAGATCCAGAACAAGTACCGCGACGAGGCCCGCCCGCGTGCCGGCATCCTGCGTGGCCGCGAGTTCCTGATGAAGGACTCGTACTCCTTCGACCTGGAGGACGAGGGCCTGGCCCACTCGTACGCCCTCCACCGCGAGGCGTACCAGAAGATCTTCGCGCGTCTCGGCCTCGACTACCGCATCTGCGCCGCCACCGCGGGCGCCATGGGCGGCTCCAAGTCCGAGGAGTTCCTCGCCCCGGCCGCCGCCGGCGAGGACACCTTCGCCGACTGCCCCCACTGCGACTACGCCGCCAACACCGAGGCGATCACATACGCGCTCCAGCCGGTGGACGGCTCGGCGGTCCCCGCCCTCGAAGAGATCCCGACCCCCGAGACCCCGACCATCGAGACGCTCGCCGCGTACCTGAAGGTCGCCGCCTCCGACACCCTCAAGAACCTCCTGATCAAGGTGGACGGCGAGATCGTCGCGATCGGCGTCCCCGGTGACCGCGAGGTCGACCTGGGCAAGGTCGAGGCGCACTTCGCGCCCGCCGCCGTCGAACTCGTCACCGCCGAGGACTTCACGGGCCGCGACGACCTCGTACGCGGTTACGTCGGCCCGCAGGGCCTGGAGAAGGTCCGCTACTTCGCCGACCCGCGCGTCGCCCCCGGCACCGCCTGGATCACCGGCGCCAACAAGGCGGGCCTGCACGCGAAGAACGTCGTCGCCGGCCGGGACTTCGAGGTCGACGAGTACATCGACTCGGTGGTCGTCCAGGAAGGCGACCCCTGCCCGGCCTGCGGCACCGGCCTCAAGCTGGACCGTGCCATCGAGATCGGCCACATCTTCCAGCTCGGCCGCAAGTACGCCGACGCCCTCGGTCTCGACGTCCTCGGCAAGCAGGGCAAGCCGGTCCGCGTGACCATGGGCTCGTACGGCATCGGCGTCTCCCGGGCGGTCGCGGCCCTCGCCGAGCAGCATGCCGACGAGCAGGGCCTGTGCTGGCCCAAGGAGATCGCCCCGGCCGACGTCCACGTCGTCGCCGCGGGCAAGGCCCTCCAGACCGAACTGGCCCTCGACGTCTCCGACAAGCTGGCCGCCGCCGGCGCCCGCGTCCTGGTCGACGACCGGGCCGGTGTCTCCCCGGGAGTCAAGTTCACGGACGCCGAGCTGATCGGCGTACCGAAGATCCTGGTGGCGGGCCGCCGTTCGGCCGAGGGCGTCCTCGAACTGAAGGACCGCCGGACGGGCGAGCGCGAGGAACTGACGGTCGATGAGGCGATCGCCCGCCTGACCGCCTGACAGAGAGTTCTCTCCGTGGGCCGTGACACAGAGCCACGTCCCACGGAGGGACCGCGGCGCCCCAGAGGGGCGCGGGGAACTGCGCGACCAGCCACGAACCACCCGCGGTGAGGAACCGGCCTAAAGCCACCCGGCGAACTCCAACAACAACTCCGCGTCCTTGGGCCGCCCCACGCGCAGTGCACGTACCCCCGACTCCACCGCCCGGAACAACGTCCACCCCCGCAACCGCTCCTGATCCACATCCAGCGACTCGGCAAGCCGCTTCACCCGGCGCCGGGTGATCGCGGCCCCTGACGACGACGCGATCAGGTCCTCCACCCGGTCCCGGACCAGCCGGGCCAGATCGAACGCGCACTCGCCGACCACCGGATCGGGGCCTACCGCCAGCCACGGCATCCGTTCAGCGGCCAGCACCTTGCTCTGCCGGAACGTGCCATGCAGCAGCCGGGCCTCGGGCGGCGCTACCAGCAACTCCTCCCGCGCCGCGAGCGCCGCCGCGACCAGCGGCGCCACCTCGGCATCCGCGCCGGCGCCGGCCCGCATCACCTCGGCCTGCCGCCCGGTCCGCGCGGCCACCGTCTCGAACACCGCGCCGGAGCCGACGGGCGGCTCGACCCACAGCCGCCGCAAGGTCCCCGCCGCCTCCAGCAGCGCCTTCGCCTCGGGCAGCGACCGCACCGACACATCCGGATGCAGCCGTTCGAGCAGCAGGACACCCTCACCGGCGAACGGCTCCAGCAACTGCACCGCACCCACCCCGCCCCAGTGCGCCAGCGCGGCCCGCTCGCTCTCCGGCCGGGCCCGGGGCGGCGCGAGCTTCAGGACGGCGGGCGTACCGTCCGCGCGCCGCACGAGCATCACCAGGCTGCTGCGACCACCTGGGACCTGTACCCGCTCCACGGTCAACACGCGTAGATCCACGGCCCGTTGAGCGGTCGAGGGCAGCTCGGCCAACCAGTCGCCACCGTCCGGTGCCGTCTCGCCGAGCGCCCTCACCAGACGGGGCGGCGGTTCGAAAACCATGCGCGAGTCGTTCCCTTCCGGTACGGGGTACGGGTTACGGCTGTGCCGTAGGGGCCGCCGACGCGGCGGCGGCCCGCTCGGCGAGACCAGGGAAGGGTACGCTCCCGCCCCGCCAGCGCACCGCCCGCACCGCGGCCTCCCGCAGCGCTTCGGCGCCCGTCCGGCGCCGTTCGCCCTCCGCCGCCCGGACCAGGTCGGAGTACACGCCGGCGACCCGTTCCTCCAGTTCCGCCGCGAGCCGTACGGCGGCGTCCGAGTCCGGCACGGGGAACGGCAGGGCGTACCCGGCCGCCGCCGCCACCGGCGTGCCCCCGAGGGCCCGCACCGCGCGCGCCAGCTCGTCGCGCCGGGCCCGATGGGCGTCGTACGCCGCCCGTGCCTCGCTCCTGCGGGCGTCGCCGATCAGCCCGCCGACGACTCCGTACCCGTACACCGCCGCGTGTTCGGCGCCCAGGGCGGCCTGGAGCGCGGCCAGTTCGCCGGTGTCCTTCGTCTCCTCGCTCACTTCGCGCCCTCCGTCAGCAGATAGACATGTGCGGCTCCGGCAGCAGCCACCGAGGCCAGCAGTCGCGCCGGCTCGCCGGGCACTTCGAGGAGCGCTTTCGTACGCCGGTCCACGAGCGTCCGCTCGGCGGCGGCGAGCCCGGCGAGGGCGTCCTGCTCGCTCACCGGCACGGCGGGCGACGGAGCCGCCGAAGCCGGGGCCGAGACCGAAGGTGACGCGGAGGTCGGCGTGGGTGCCGGCTCGGCGCCCCCGAACGCCTCCGTGTGCCGTACGACCTCCGCCCGCAGCTCCGACAGCCGCTCCGCCAGCACCGGATACGCGGCGATCGCGGTGTCGTACTTCTGTACGAGCCCCGCGCTGTCGGCGGCGGCACGCGCGCGCGTGCGTTCGGCGACCGACGGGCTGCCGGCGCTGGTGGCGGTGGAGTCGGATGAGGAGGAGCACCCCACGAGGAGGGCGGTGCCCGCGGCCGAGGCGAGCAGGGTCCTTCTGCGTGGCCCCGAAGGGGGTACCGGCGTGGTGCGCGACGGTGGGGGAAGCGGCACGGCAGACGTCCTCGGAGGGCTCGTACGAACAGAACACCAGGGAAGGGCAGCACGCCCGTGATCACCGTACCCGCGCCCCGGCTCGGTGCCCGCCACCGGCGCCGCCGGGCGGTCGGCGGCGTCCCGGTGGACGGCAACACCCCCCGGGACCGGATACCCTTTGACCTGACACGCGACCTACCCACAACAGCACACGCGGCCGAGGAGTCACCCGGATGAGCACCACCCAGAGCGAGAGGCTTCGAGAGCTCCTGGAGCCGCTCGTCAGCTCGCAGGGTCTCGATCTCGAAGAGATCGCAGTGGAGTCCGTCGGGCGCAAGAGAGTGCTGCGGGTCGTCGTCGATTCCGACGACGGCGCCGATCTGGACGCGATCGCCGATGTGAGCCGCGCGCTCTCGGCAAAGCTCGACGAGACGGACGCGATGGGCGCGGGGGAGTACACCCTGGAGGTCGGCACCCCCGGCGCCGAGCGCGAACTCACCGAGCACCGGCACTACGTACGCGCTGTCGACCGGCTGGTGAAGTTCCAGCTCGTCGAGGCCGGCGGCGACGTGGTCGGCAGAATCCTGACCGTGGACGACGAGGGCATGGACCTCGAAGTGCCGGGTGTGAAGGGCCGCAAGGCCACCGCCCGCCGGCTCGCCTTCGGCGACTTCGACAAGGCCCGCATCCAGGTCGAGTTCAACCGCAGGGACAAGCACGACGAGAACGACGAGCAGGACATGACGGAAGAGGAGGAGGCGTAGCCGTGGACATCGACATGAGTGCCCTGCGGGGCTTGGTACGGGAGAAGGAGATCTCCTTCGACCTGCTGGTCGAGGCGATCGAGTCGGCCCTCCTCATCGCCTACCACCGCACCGAGGGAAGCCGCCGCCACGCGCGCGTGAAGCTCGACCGGGAGACCGGTCATGTGACCGTGTGGGCGAAGGAGGACCCCCAGGAGCTGGAGGAGGGGCAGGAGGCACGTGAGTTCGACGACACTCCGTCGGACTTCGGCCGGATCGCCGCCTCCACCGCGAAGCAGGTCATCCTGCAGCGCCTGCGGGACGCGGAGGACGACGCGACGCTCGGCGAGTACGCGGGCCGCGAGGGCGACATCGTCACCGGTGTCGTCCAGCAGGGCCGCGACCCGAAGAACGTGCTCGTCGACATCGGCAAGCTGGAGGCCATCCTGCCGGTGCAGGAGCAGGTCCCCGGCGAGACCTACACGCACGGGCTGCGGCTGCGGTCGTACGTCGTACGCGTGGCGAAGGGAGTGCGCGGTCCGTCCGTCACCCTCTCGCGCACGCACCCCAACCTGGTGAAGAAGCTCTTCGCGCTGGAGGTGCCCGAGATCGCGGACGGTTCCGTCGAGATCACGGCCATCGCGCGTGAGGCAGGTCACCGCACGAAGATCGCCGTACGGTCGACGCGCAGCGGCCTGAACGCCAAGGGGGCCTGCATCGGCCCCATGGGCAGCCGGGTGCGCAGCGTCATGGCCGAGCTGAACGGCGAGAAGATCGACATCGTCGACTCGTCGGACGATCCGGCCGACATGGTGGCGAACGCGCTGTCCCCGGCCCGGGTCACCAAGGTCGAGGTCGTCGACCTCGCAGCCCGCTCCGCACGCGTGACGGTCCCCGACTACCAGCTGTCGCTGGCGATCGGCAAGGAGGGCCAGAACGCCCGGCTCGCGGCCCGGCTGACCGGCTGGCGGATCGACATCCGCCCGGACACCGAGCAGCCGTCCGAGCGGCCCCCTGAGCGGCCCCGGGACCGATGAGGGAATAGATCCCAGCCGCAGGTGGCTGAGATCACGACAGATTTTTGCGCGGCAACTGTTCGATTCTTGCCTCAAATGGGTGAGGTCGGTGCGGGGAGGTAGACTTAGGAGTGTCTGGCCGGACGCGTGCCCGCGCATGCCCTGAACGCACCTGTGTGGGGTGTCGGGAGCGAGCGGCCAAGAAGGATCTGCTGCGCATCGTGGCGATCGAGGGTGAATGCGTCCCCGATCATCGCGGTACGCTGCCCGGCCGGGGTGCGTACGTGCACCCCGCCCTGATCTGTCTCGACCTGGCGATACGTCGCCGGGCGTTCTCACGGGCACTGCGTGCCCCAGGAACGCTCGACACGGTGGCGCTGCGCCACCACGTCGAGCAGGCAACACCGTAAAACGCGTCGCACGGAACCCCCGTGCGGCTCTGGTACCCCGCGAGTTGGAAGTAGGTCGAGATTGCGATGAGCACTCGATGAGCACGCGATGAGTACGCCCATGAAGTAGCGACGGTCCGGACGCAGACCCGGACCTAAAAGGAGCGAAGTGGCTAAGGTCCGGGTATACGAACTCGCCAAGGAGTTCGGGGTTGAGAGCAAGGCCGTCATGGCCAAGCTCCAGGAACTCGGTGAATTCGTCCGATCGGCATCCTCGACGATCGAGGCGCCCGTAGTACGCAAGTTGACAGACGCCTTCCAGGGCGGGAGCAGCGCCAAGCCCGGCGCCCCGCGCAAGGCTGCCCCCAAGCCCGGCGCGCCCGCCCCGGCGCCGTCGGCCCGTCCGGCTGCCCCGCGGCCGCCGGCTCCCAAGCCCGCTGTGGCCGAGCGCCCCGCGGCGCCCGCCGCGCCGAGTGCACCGGTCACGCCGGTCACCCCGGCCGCCCAGGGCTCACGTCCGACGCCGGGCCCCAAGCCCGCGCCGAAGGCGGCCTCCCCGGCGCCGACCACGCCGGAGTTCACCGCTCCGCCGTCGGCCCCGGTCACTCCGGCCGCCGCACAGGCTCCGCGTCCCAGCAGCGGTGCCCGTCCCGGTGCCCCGCGTCCCGGCGCCCGTCCCTCCGGTCCTGGTCAGGACCGTCAGGAACGCGGTCCGGGTCAGGACCGCGGCCAGGACCGTGGTCAGGGTCGCAGCGAGCGTCCGGGCGCCCCGCGTCCGGCCGGCCAGGGCGCCCCGCGTCCCGGCGGTGCTCGTCCGGCCGGTCCCCGTCCGGGCAACAACCCCTTCACGTCCGGTGGCTCCACCGGCATGGCGCGTCCCCAGTCGCCCCGTCCGCAGGGCGCCCCGCGTCCCGGCGGCCAGGGTGGCCCCGGTGGCGCTCCCGGTGCCGGTGCGCCGCGTCCGCAGGGTGCGGGCGGCGGCCAGGGTGCTCCCCGTCCGCAGGGTGCGGGTGGCGGTCGTCCGAGCCCGGGCGGCATGCCCCGTCCGCAGGGTGGTCCCGGTGGCGCTCCGCGTCCCGGCGGCGGCCCCGGCGGTAACCGTCCCAACCCCGGCATGATGCCGCAGCGTCCCGCTGCGGGTACCCCGCGTCCCGGCGGTGGCCCTGGTGGCCGCGGTCCCGGTGGCGGTGGCGGTCGTCCCGGTGGTCCCGGTGGCGGTGGCGGCGGTCGTCCCGGTGGCGGCGGCGGTTTCGCCGGCCGTCCGGCCGGTCCCGGTGGCGGTGGCGGCGGTTTCGCCGGTCGTCCCGGTGGTCCCGGTGGCGGTGGCGGCGGTTTCGCCGGCCGTCCGGGTGGTCCCGGTGGTGGCGGCGGTGGCCGTCCCGGCTTCGGCGGTCGTCCCGGTGGTCCGGGTGGCCGTGGTGGAACGCAGGGCGCCTTCGGTCGTCCCGGTGGTCCCGCGCGTCGTGGTCGCAAGTCGAAGCGGCAGAGGCGCCAGGAGTACGAGGCCATGCAGGCCCCGTCGGTCGGCGGCGTGATGCTGCCGCGTGGCAACGGACAGTCCGTCCGCCTGTCGCGTGGTGCGTCCCTCACCGACTTCGCCGAGAAGATCGGTGCCAACCCGGCGTCGCTCGTCGGCGTGATGATGAACCTCGGCGAGATGGTCACTGCCACGCAGTCCGTCTCCGACGAGACGCTGAAGCTCCTCGCGGACGAGATGAACTTCGTCCTCGAGATCGTCAGCCCCGAGGAGGAGGACCGCGAGCTGCTCGAGTCCTTCGACATCGAGTTCGGCGAGGACGAGGGTGGCGAGGAGTTCCTCGTCGCGCGTCCGCCGGTCGTGACCGTCATGGGTCACGTCGACCACGGTAAGACCCGCCTGCTCGACACCATCCGCAAGACGAACGTCGTCGCGGGCGAGGCCGGTGGCATCACCCAGCACATCGGTGCCTACCAGGTCGCGACCGTCGTCAACGAAGAAGAGCGTCGTATCACCTTCATCGACACCCCGGGCCACGAGGCGTTCACCGCCATGCGTGCCCGTGGTGCCAAGTCGACCGACATCGCGATTCTCGTGGTGGCGGCCAACGACGGTGTGATGCCCCAGACGATCGAAGCGTTGAACCACGCCAAGGCGGCCGGTGTGCCGATCGTGGTCGCGGTCAACAAGATCGACGTCGAAGGTGCCGACCCGACCAAGGTGCGCGGTCAGCTCACCGAGTTCGGTCTGGTGGCCGAGGAGTACGGCGGCGACACGATGTTCGTCGACATCTCCGCCAAGCAGGGCCTCAACATCGAGAGCCTGCTGGAGGCCGTGGTCCTCACCGCGGACGCCTCGCTCGACCTGCGGGCCAACCCGGAGCAGGACGCGCAGGGTATTGCGATCGAGTCCCACCTGGACAAGGGCCGCGGCGCCGTCGCGACCGTCCTGGTCCAGCGAGGCACCCTGCGGGTCGGCGACACCATGGTGGTCGGCGACGCGTACGGCCGTGTCCGCGCGATGCTCGACGACAAGGGCGACAACGTGGAAGAGGCGGGTCCCTCGACCCCGGTCCTCGTCCTCGGTCTCACCAACGTCCCGGGCGCCGGCGACAACTTCCTGGTTGTCGACGAGGACCGCACGGCGCGTCAGATCGCCGAGAAGCGCGCGGCGCGTGAGCGCAACGCCAACTTCGCCCGGCGTGGAGTCCGGTTCTCCCTGGAGAACCTGGACGAGGCGCTCAAGGCCGGTCTGGTGCAGGAACTCAACCTCATCATCAAGGGCGACGCGTCCGGTTCGGTGGAGGCCCTCGAGTCCTCGCTGCTCCAGCTCGACGTCGGCGAAGAGGTCGACATCCGCGTCCTGCACCGCGGTGTGGGTGCCGTCACCGAGTCGGACATCGACCTGGCGACCGGCTCCGACGCCATCGTCATCGGCTTCAACGTCCGCGCTGCGGGCCGCGCGGCGCAGATGGCGGAGCGCGAGGGCGTCGACGTCCGCTACTACTCGGTGATCTACCAGGCCATCGAGGAGATCGAAGCGGCCCTCAAGGGCATGCTCAAGCCGGAGTACGAAGAGGTCGAGCTCGGTACGGCGGAGATCCGCGAGGTCTTCCGCTCGTCCAAGCTGGGCAACATCGCCGGTGTGCTTGTTCGCTCCGGCGAGGTCAAGCGCAACACCAAGGCGCGGTTGCTGCGCGATGGCAAGGTCATCGCGGAGAGCCTCACCATCTCCGGTCTGCGTCGCTTCAAGGACGATGTCACCGAGATCCGCGAAGGGTTCGAGGGCGGTATCAACCTCGGCAACTTCAACGACATCAAGGTCGACGACGTCATCGCGACGTACGAGATGCGCGAGAAGCCGCGCGGCTAAGCAGTAACAGGCGGTGCGTGTAGTCCAGCTGGCCGACGGGGAGAAGTCCCCGTCGGCCAGCTGGCCGTCCCGGCCCTGAACGGGCCTCGTCCTCAATCGCCGGACGGGCTGAGTAGTCAGCCCGTCCGGCGATTGAGGACGAGCGCTTTCGGCGCGAAAGGGGGGTCTGGGGGCGCAGCCCCCAGGGATGGGACGGGTAGGGGCGGCGGGGGCGAGAACAAACCCGTCGAGCCACCGGCCCATACGCTGTACCGTTCTCGATGTCCCCGCCCATACAGCCGGCGGGGCCGTCGATCCCGTACCGGCGGGACATCCGGATACACATATGTACGTGGGGACTCTGTCCTTCGACCTCCTGCTCGGCGACGTACGCTCGCTGAAGGAGAAGCGCTCCGTCGTCCGCCCGATCGTCGCCGAACTCCAGCGCAAGTACGCGGTGAGCGCGGCCGAGGTCGAACACCTGGACCTGCACCGCAGAGCCGGCATCGGCCTGGCGGTTGTGGCCGGGGAGGTGGGGCACATCACCGATGTACTGGACCAGTGCGAGCGACTGGTCGCCGGCCGCCCCGAGGTGGAACTGCTGTCCGTGAGGCGGCGCCTCCACGGCGACGACGACTAGCCGACCAACTGACGAACAACCTGCGACAACGCAGGATGCGGCACGCAGAACAGCGAAGAACGGGAGACGGACCAGTGGCCGACAACGCGCGGGCGAAGAGGTTGGCTGACCTCATCCGAGAGGTGGTGGCCAAGAAGCTGCAGCGCGGGATCAAGGACCCGCGGCTCGGCACCCACATCACCATCACGGACACCCGGGTCACCGGGGACCTCCGGGAGGCCACCGTCTTCTACACGGTGTACGGGGACGACGAGGTGCGGGCAGCCGCTGCCGCCGGCCTGGAGAGCGCCAGGGGTGTCCTGCGCTCCGCCGTCGGCCAGGCCGCGGGCGTGAAGTTCACGCCGACCCTGACCTTCATCGCGGACGCCCTCCCGGACACCTCCAAGAAGATCGAGGACCTCCTCGACAAGGCTCGGGCCTCCGACGAACAGGTGCGCCAGGCGTCCGCGGGTGCCGCGTTCGCCGGTGACGCGGACCCGTACAAGAAGCCCGAGGACGAGGACGACACCGCCGAATGACGCAGCAGAACACCAGGACGCCCGACGGGCTTGTCATCGTGGACAAGCCGTCGGGCTTCACTTCGCACGACGTGGTCGCCAAGATGCGCGGGATCGCCAGGACCCGCCGCGTCGGACACGCCGGCACCCTCGACCCCATGGCGACGGGCGTGCTCGTCCTCGGCGTGGAGCGGGCGACCAAGCTCCTCGGCCATCTCGCGCTGACCGAGAAGGAGTACGTGGGCACCGTCCGCCTCGGACAGAACACGCTCACCGACGACGCCGAGGGGGACATCACCTCCTCCACCGACGCCTCCGGGGTCACCCGCGAGGCCGTCGACGCCGGCGTCGCCAAGCTGACCGGCCGCATCATGCAGGTGCCGTCCAAGGTCAGCGCAATCAAGATCGACGGCGTGCGCTCCTACAAACGGGCCCGTGAGGGCGAGGAGTTCGAGATCCCGGCCCGCCCGGTCACCGTCTCCTCCTTCGCGGTGTACGACGTCCGGACCGCGGTCGCGGCCGACGGCACCCCCGTACTCGACCTGGTCGTGTCGGTGGTGTGCTCCTCCGGTACGTACATCCGTGCGCTGGCCCGGGACCTGGGCGCCGACCTCGGGGTGGGCGGCCATCTGACCGCCCTGCGCCGGACGCGGGTGGGCCCGTACAAGCTGGACGCGGCCCGGACGCTCGACCAGTTGCAGCAGGAGTTGACGGTGATGCCGATCGCCGAGGCCGCCACCGCCGCGTTCCCGCGCTGGGACGTCGACGAGAGGCGGGCGCGCCTGCTGACGAACGGCGTACGGCTGGAGATGCCCGAGGCCTACGCGGGCGTGGGCGCCGTGGCCGTCTTCGACCCCGCCGGGCAGTTCCTCGCCCTGGTGGCGGAGGAGAAGGGCAAGGCGAAGAGCCTCGCGGTCTTCGTCTGAGACCTCTGCGTCCGAGGCTTCCGCAGGGCCGGTACGACCCGGCCGGCCCGTGGAGCGGCGATCACGGGGACACGTTCCCGCCGCTCCACGGTCCCCCCTCGGTTCCCCCACCCAAAGGTGTATCCATCCCTCAGGGTTCATTCACCCGTCCGGGCAGGCGCTCGGAGTGAACCGAGGGGGCGGAAGGGGGCGCGTTCGCCCGCCGCCCTGTCCCGCTGATCATCGGGGCCTACCGTCGGAAGCAGACGCGTGCGTACGCAGGCGCGCGGGTACGGCGGGGAGGTCGACGATGGTGGGACGGGGCCCGCGCGCCGGGGGCGGCCGTCAGCCGTCGGCAGGTGCGCGTGAGGCGCGGGACGACGGAGCCGTTGCCGAAGCGGTGGACGAGTCGCTCGTGCGGGTGTGCGACCTGGCAGGACGACCGCGCGGTACAGGCTTCGTCGCCGACCACCACGGCACGCTGATCACCAGTCACGAGGCGGTCGACGGACTGGCCCGGCTGGTCCTGCACGCCGCAGCGGACCGTACGTGCGTGGTGTCGACGGCGGATGCGGTGACCCCCCTTCCGGCCCTCGGCCTGGCCCTCGTACACACCGAGGGCCTCGGCACGGACCCGCTCCCCGTCTCCCTACGGGACCGCGTCGCGACCGGAACGTATGTGCGGATCGCGGCGGGCGGCTGGCGCGAGGCGCGGGTGCTCGGTACGGCCGACGTGACGTACACGGCCACGGACCGCTTCCATCTCCTTCCCGACGCCCTTGAACTGGCGATCGGCACGGCGGGCCGCGACGCGCTGCGACTGGGCGGCGGCGCGGCCGGGGGACCGGTGCTCGACCGTACGACGGGAGCGGTGTTGGGTGTCCTGGGCACAGCGTTGCTGCCGCAGGAACCGGCCGGACACCCCGCGGCCGGATTCGCGCTCCCGTTGCGCCCCCGGCACACGGACGCGGCCGGCCCGCTCACCGACCTTCTCGCCCGCAACGCGGCGACGGTGCCCGGGTACGGCGCCGACCTCAATCTCGCGGGCATCCTGGAGCTGACGGCCACCTCGGTGGGCTCGGACGGACCACCGGGTGCGTCGGCGGGTTTCGTGGGCGCGGTCGCGCCGGTCGAACGGGCGGCACCGGCAAGGGAGTTCGCCGCGTTCACTGCCGCCGGCGACGGCCGGGCAGTCGTCCTCGGCCTGGTCGGGGCCCCGGGCAGCGGTCGTACGACGGAACTCGCGGCCCTCGCCGCCCGCCGCCACCGGTCCCCGGAACCGGCCCCCACCCTGTGGGTGCGCGGCGCCGACCTCCGCGACGAGGACACCTCCGTGGCGGACGCGGCCCGACGCGCGCTGGAGAGGGCGGGCCGGATCGTGGCCGCGTCGGGCGCGCACGGCGCCGACCTGGGCGACATCACCCCGGAACGCCTGGCCCACCTGTCCAAGGGGACCGGACGCCCCCTGCTGCTCCTCCTGGACGGCCCCGAGGAAATGCCCCCTCTCCTCGCTCACCGCGCCCCCGAATGGACGAGGGCAACACAGGAGTGGCTCCGCACAACCGGCGCCCGCCTGGTGGTGGCCTGCCGCCCGGAGTACTGGGAACAGACGGGGGCAGCAGCCCTTTCAGCCCGTCCGGCGTTTGAGGACGGGGCCGTTCAGGCCGAAGGGGGGTCTGGGGGCGCAGCCCCCAGGGATGGGACGGGCAGGGGCGGCGGGGGCGAAAATCCACCCCACCTCCACCTCACCGACTTCACCGAACCCGAAGCCCAGCAGGCCCAGGCCCGCTATGCCGTCCCCGCCTCCGCCCTCACCCCCCAGGACGCCCGTCACCCCCTCACCCTCCGCCTCCTCTCCGAGGTCCGCGCCGCCCTCCCCACCCTCCTCGACGCCCCCACCACGCCCCGCCTCGACCGCCACGACGTCTTCACCGCCCACCTCGACCTCATGTGCCTCCGCATCGCCGTCCGCCTCGCCGCCGAGAACGGCCTGCGCGGCACCGCCGTACGCCGTCTCGCCGCCCGGGTTTCCGGCCAGGTCCACGAGGCCGCCCGCCGAAGCCTGGGCCCCGGACAGGGCGAGTTGGACCGCGCGTCCTTCGAGTCCGTGTTTCCCTGGGGCCCCGCACCGGCCCGGCTGGGCGGCGGCACGGGCTGGGCCTCCGCCGTGCTCACCGAGGGCCTCCTCGTGCCCGCCGGCACCGGCTACCGCTTCGCCCACGAGGAACTCGCCGACTGGATCCAGGGCACGCACCTGGACCTGGACGAGGCGCTGCACGCCCTGGTCCACCGGCGCCGCCCGGAGAACGGCAAGAACGGCGGGACCGGCGGGAACGCAGCCCTCATCCCCGTACCGCACCACCGCATCGGCCCGGTCGTCCAGGCGCTGCTGCTCCTGGCCCGCCAGCACGGAGCCCCCGAACTGGCGCTCCGCCTCCGGGAGTTGGTGCAGGCGTTCGACCCCGAACCCACCCCCGGCTCGGCGGTCTCCACCTGGTGGGCGACCCATCTCCTCACCGACGTACTCCTGCGTCTCTCCGACGCGACCCCGTACACCCAGGTCCTGCGGCTCCTCACCGACCGCGTCGTGGCCCGCCGGCAGCGCAACCAGCCGGTCCCGCCGGAACTGGGCCCCTCCTTCTGGACCGCCCTGCACCTCCCCGAGACCACCCGCGTCGACCTCCTCCGTCGTCTTGTCGTCGGCGACGATCCCCCGGCCCGGTCCCCTCAGCCCCGTTACCTGGACGCCGTGGCCCAGCTGCTCGTCGCCGACCCCGCCGCCGTACAACCCCTCCTCGCCCGCTGGTTCGACGACGACCGTCCGCTGCCCGCGACCCCGGACGCGACCGTGGCGACCGCCGCTCAGGCGCTTCTGCACACGCACCGCCACCAGGCTCTGGACGACCTCACCGAGGTCCTCGTCGGCAGTGCGCACCGGCGTGGGGACGAACTTCTCGCCGTACTCGCGGAGGAGGAGCCGTCCGCCGTCTGCCGGGCCGTGGACCGGTGGGCGCACGACGAGAGGCCGGCCCGGCGGGTCGCGGCGGTGGCATACGGACTGCGTGCCGCATCTCACGTCCGCACCGAGGCCGACCGTGACCTCCTGCGCCACGCGGCCCTCACGCTGCTCGCCCGCCCCGCCGACCGCACGCTGCACGGCGGGGCACTGGCGCTGCTCGTCCGCGATCCGGGCACCCGCGCCCGCCATCTCCCGCAGGCGCTGCGGCACTTCACGGCCGGCGACCCGCACCTCCCGCCGAGCGCCCTGGTCGCCGCCCTCACCACCCACCCGGAGCCGGTGCTGGACGCGTTCCGGGCCAGGCTGCGCGGACCGGAGGCGGGCGACATGCTGCGCACCCTCGCCGACGTCACGACCCCGGCCCTCGCCCGCCGGGTCGCCGCTCTCGTGCGGGAGACCACGGAACGGTGCCCGGAGACCGCCGGGCACATGGCCGCGTACATCGACCGGCATCTCGACCACGGCCCCACCGCCCGGACCGTCCTCCTCCCGGTGGTCACCGACCTCCTCGACGGCGGCCCGGCACCGGTGCGGGCGGCCCTCGCGACCGTGCTCGCCGCGCCCGGGACGCCCGCTTCCCACCCCGTCCGCCACGAACTCCTCGAAGCCCTCCTGGCCCGCGAACACGACCCCACCGTCCTGGAAGTGCTGCTGCGCGCCACCGCGGAAGGCGCGGCCCGCCATGGCGAACAGCGCACCCGGGGCCTTGTGCACCGCTGCGGTCTGCTGCTCGTGCGGACGCCGGACGGCGCCACGCGGTTCGACTGCGGCCTGGTCGAACTGGGCCGGCGGGTGCCCGGCTTCGCGGTGCTGGTGGCCGGCTGGCTGGCCGACACCCCGGACGAGTGGGCGGCCGTGGTGGGCCCCAGCACCCGGCGCATGATCGAGAACCTGGCGGGGGCAAGAGTGCCCGCATAGGACACCCTGCCGACCGACAGTCGACAATCGGTCACGTGCGCCCCGTCACAGCCTCCATGCCGATGCGAGCGGGGCGCGTCCGGCATGGCACCCTTAGACCTGCGTAAGAAGGCCTGCGTAAGAGGCAGACACGGACACGGGTTCGACGAGGAGCGGTCACAGTGCAGCGCTGGCGTGGCTTGGAGGACATCCCCGAGGACTGGGGACGCGGCGTCGTCACCATCGGTTCCTACGACGGAGTCCACCGCGGACACCAGCTGATCATCCGGCATGCCGTGGAGCGCGCCCGTGACCTGGGCGTTCCCTCGGTGGTCGTGACTTTTGACCCGCATCCCAGCGAGGTCCTGCGCCCGGGCAGCCACCCGCCGCTGCTGGCCCCGCACCACCGCCGCGCCGAACTGATGGCAGAGCTGGGCGTGGACGCGGTTCTCATTCTTCCGTTCACCAAGGAGTTCTCGAAGCTCTCCCCGGCCGACTTCGTGGTCAAGGTTCTGGTCGACAAGCTGCACGCCCGGGCGGTCGTCGAGGGCCCGAACTTCCGATTCGGCCACAAAGCGGCCGGCAACGTGGAGTTCCTGACCGAACTCGGCCGTACGTACGACTTCGAGGTCGAGGTTGTCGACCTGTACGTGTCGGGAGAGGCGGGGGGCGGAGAGCCGTTCTCGTCCACGCTGACGCGTCGTCTGGTCGGCGCGGGGGACGTCGGGGGCGCGCGCGAGATCCTCGGCCGTCCGCACCGCGTCGAGGGTGTGGTGGTCCGAGGCGCTCAGCGAGGCCGGGAGTTGGGTTTCCCGACGGCGAACGTCGAGACGCTCCCCCACACCGCGATCCCGGCCGACGGTGTCTACGCGGGCTGGCTGCACGCGGACGGCGAGGCCATGCCGGCCGCGATCTCCGTCGGCACGAACCCGCAGTTCGACGGCACGGAACGGACGGTGGAGGCGTACGCCATCGACCGTGTGGGCCTCGACCTGTACGGCCTGCACGTCGCCGTCGACTTCCTGGCGTTCGTGCGCGGCCAGGCGAAGTTCGACTCGCTCGACGAGCTGCTGGTGCAGATGGCCGAGGATGTGAAGAAGTGCCGCGAGCTGATCGCGGCGGCGGAATAGCGCCGCGTAGGCAGTAGGTGCAAGAGAAGGCGGGCCGGGGGCCCGGGGGCCCCGGCGGCGTAAAGCGTTTGCCCCCCCGTACGGGGGGGCGGGGGACCCGGGGGGGGGGGGGGGGGGAGTGGCGGGGGGGGGGGGGGCGCGGGG
>NZ_JBIRRV010000009.1:0-16019 GCF_044333925.1 Streptomyces sp. NPDC020898 | reverse complement strand
CGGGGGGGGGTTTGTTTTGGCGGGTTTTTTTCCTGCGGGCGCCGTGGTGGGCGGGGGGGGGTCAGGCGGGGGGTGTGGCTTGCTGGGCCCCGCCCGGGGGCGGGGCCCCGCGGGCCCCCCCCCCCCCTTCTCTGTTGACCGCCGCTTACTGCTGCTGCGGGTAACCGGGTTGCTGGGGCTGCTGCTGAGGCGGCTGGTAGGGCTGCCCGGGCTGCGGCGGATAGCCGTACGGCTGCTGTGGCGGGTACGGCTGGCCGGGCTGGGGAGGCGGCGGGTACTGCCCCGGCTGACCGGGAGGCGGTACCTGCTGCCCGGGCTGGGCCGGGTACGGGTGCCTCTGCGCCGGCTGCCCCGGAATCTGCTGCGCCTGCTGCTGATGTCCCGGCAGCGGCGGCGCCGCGACCGGGGGCGGGTTGCCGTCCGAGGTCCACAGCCCGTGCATTTGCTGGTGGCGTACGAAGTCCTCGGCGATCATGGCGGCGAGGTTGAAGTACGCCTCGCGCACCTTGGGCCGCATCATGTCGAGGTCGACCTCGGCACCGGCGGCGAGGTGCTCGTCGAAGGGCACGGTGATGACACCCCGGCAGCGCGTCTCGAAGTGGGAGACGATGTCCTCCACCTTGATCATCTTGCCGGTCTCCCGCACACCCGAGATGACGGTGATGGACCGCGAGACGAGGTCCGCGTACCCGTGGGCGGACAGCCAGTCCAGCGTCGTACTGGCGCTGCTGGCACCGTCCACGGACGGCGTCGAGATGATGATCAGCTGATCGGCGAGGTCGAGTACGCCCCGCATGGCGCTGTAGAGCAGACCGGTACCGGAGTCGGTCAGGATGACCGGGTACTGCTTGCCCAGTACGTCGATCGCGCGCCGGTAGTCCTCGTCGTTGAAGGTTGTGGAGACGGCCGGGTCGACGTCGTTGGCGATGATCTCCAGCCCGGACGGCGCCTGGGACGTGAACCGCCGGATGTCCATGTACGAGTTGAGGTACGGGATCGCCTGCACGAGGTCACGGATGGTGGCCCCGGTCTCGCGCCGCACACGGCGGCCGAGCGTACCGGCGTCCGGGTTGGCGTCGATGGCGAGGATCTTGTCCTGCCGCTCGGTCGCCAGGGTCGAGCCGAGCGCGGTGGTCGTGGTCGTCTTGCCGACACCGCCCTTGAGGCTGATGACGGCGATGCGATAGCAGGACAGCACCGGAGTACGGATCAGCTCCAGCTTCCGCTGCCGCTCGGCCTCCTCCTTCTTCCCACCGATCTTGAACCGGGAGGGCGCGGCTGCGGGCCGGCCGCTCTTCGCCTTCTGCTTCTTGCTGAGCAGCCGGTCGGAGGACAGTTCGACGGCCGCCGTGTAACCGAGCGGCGCGGCACCGGGGTTGGTCATCTGCCGCTGGTCGTGCTGCATGGGCTGCGGCCAGGCGGCACCGGTACGCGGATCGACGGGCTGCCCGCCGTACTGCGGTGGCGGAACCTGCCCGGGCACCTGTGGGGCGGCCTGAGGCCCGGCCTGCGGGTGCGGCGCCTCACCCTGCTGCGGCACCTGGGGCTGCGGCGGCGCCTGCTGCGGGGGCGCCTGCGGGAAGGGGAACCCATACCCACCGGGCGGCCCGACAGGACCCCCGGGGGCAGCGGGCGCACCGGGGTGCGGGAATCCGTAGCCGGGCTGCGGGCCGGCGGGATGGGGCACGGGGGCGCCGGGAGGCGGGAAGCCGTAACTGTCCTGGCCATGGGGACCCGGCACCGGGGGCGCGACCGGCCCGGGCGCCGGGTTCGGGGGCGCGGGACTGTCGGCGGCGGTCGGAACGGAGGCCGGGGGCGTGGGGCCGAGGGCGTGGGGCTGAGCGCCGGGGGGCGGGAAGCCGTAGCCGTCTTGGGCGTTGGGGCCTGCCGGGGCAGGGGCGGGCGTGGCCGACTGCGGGAGGTCGTGACCTCCCTGGGCGTTCGGGGCCGGGGGCTGAGCGCCGGGAGGCGGGAAGCCGTAGCCGCCTGGGGCGTTGGGCCCCGCCGGGGCAGATGCAGGCGCGCCCGGCTGCGGGAAACCGTGACCGCCTTGGGCGTTGGGCGTCGGGGCCGGTGTGCTGCCGGGGAGCGGGAATCCGTACCCGCCTGGGGCGTTGGGGCCCGCCGGGGCAGGGGCTGGCGCGCCGGCCTGTGGGAAGCCGTACCCGCCCTGGGCGTTGGGGCCCGGGGGCGCCGGGTGCGCGCTGTCGGCTGGCGCCCCCGGGGGTGGGAAGCCGTACCCGGCGGGAGACGCGTCTGGGGCCGAAAGGTTCGGGGTCGGCGGTTGGGCGCCGGGGGGTGGGAAGCCGTAGCCGCCTTGGGCGTTGGGCCCGGTGGGGGCATGGGCAGCGGGCGTGCCCGGCTGAGGGACGCTGTGCCCGGTCTGGACCGGGGCCGGTGCGTTGCCGGGGGGCGGGAATCCGTAGCCGTCCTGGGCGTTGGGCCCGGCCGGAGCGGACGCAGGCGTGCCCGGTTGGGGGAGGCCGTGACCGTCCTGGGCGTTCGGCGCCGGCGACTGACCGCCGGGGGACGGGAAGCCGTAGCCGCCTTGGGCGTTGGGGCCGGTGGGTGCCGGGCTCCTGGTGCCGGCCGGTGTCGCCGGGGGCGCGAAGCGATAGTCGGCGGGCGACGCGCCCGGTGCCGGGGGAGGGGTGGGCTGGGCCGGTGCGGTCGCGTTGGGCGGCGGCGGGAATCCGTACCCGGCGGGTGGGACATTCTGCGCCTGGGCAGGGGCGTTCGGTGCCGGGGGCTGAGCGCCGGGCGGCGGGAAGCCGTACCCCGGCTGCGGCGGGGGCCAGGCGGCGGGCGCCGACTGCGGGGCCTGCGGCTGCAACGGGGGCTGCATCGACGGTACGGGCGGCTGCTGGCCCGGTACGGCGGGCGGCTGCGCAGACGCGGCCTGCGGCTGAACGGGCGCCGCTTCCGGCTGCGCCTGAGGCTGAGGTTGCGGCTGTGCGGGCCACTGTCCCGCCGACGCGGGAGCAGCGGGCTGGTACGACGGCGGCAGCGGCGGCAACCCGCCCTGCGGTACCTGCGGGGGAGCCCAGGACGGCGGCACGGTGCCGGGCGCACCCTCCGGCAGCGGGGGCAGGTTGAGCGGCGCGCTGGGCACCGAGTCCCGGGCGGGCGCGACCGGCATGGAGTCCCGTACGTCGTCGACGGCACCCGGCACCGGTACGGCGTCCTGAGGCTCGGCAGCCACGGGCTCGGGGTCTTCGGGTTCGGCCTTCGCCGGCTCGGCATCGGCGACCTGAGCAGCGACCGGCTCGGCGTCCACCGGCTCCGGGGTAACAGGCTCTGGGTCCACGGCGTCCGGCGCTACTGGCTCGACATCGACCGGTGCCACGTCGGCGTCGACTTGGACGAACTCGGCGTCCACTGCCGGCCCGTCCTCGGCTTCCGCGTCGGCATTCGTGGGCTCGACAGCCTGCGGCGGTACAGCGTCGCCGGTGCCGTCCTCATCCAGGGATTCGTCCTCCTGGAGCTGGGGCTCGGCGCCGCTCATCTCGTCGTCGGCCTCGCTGACATCCG
Source organism: Streptomyces sp. NPDC020898 (assembly GCF_044333925.1). Taxonomy (NCBI): domain Bacteria; kingdom Bacillati; phylum Actinomycetota; class Actinomycetes; order Kitasatosporales; family Streptomycetaceae; genus Streptomyces; species Streptomyces sp. NPDC020898. The sequence continues at coordinate 12,488 of NZ_JBIRRV010000009.1, read as the reverse complement.
TACCCTCGTCGTTCTCGTTATCGTCCTTGGGACCGACCGGGGCCGTGACAACCTCAGCCTCTCCCTCCACGACAGCCACGGGCTCCGGGACACTCACCTCAGCGGCGGCAGCCTCGACCTCGACGGCCGCGCTGACCACCGGCTCCTGCGGTGCCTCCGCCGCCGCTGCCGCCCGCTCCGCGAAGTCGCGCTGCGCGGCGGCAGGGGAGATCCGCATGGTGGAGCCGCTCTCCAGGTCACCGTTTCCGGCAGCGTCAGCCGGAGAAGCGGGCGGAGTGGGCGGCGCCGGAGGGGTCCACTGGGCCTGGAATCCGCCCACGGGAAAGTTGGGGACAGCCGTAGGGCTCGCAGGACCACCGACAGCCGGCCCGGCCGGAGCCGCGGACTGCGGAGTCACAGCCTGGAACCCACTGCCCACCGGCAGCCGGGGCACAGCCCCAGGGCTCGCGGAAGCAGAAGGGGGCGCGGGCGCAGCACCGGAAGCCGCAGCCTCGGCACCGGCAACAGCCGGATCCGCGTCTCCACCCGTACCCGTGTCCGATTCGGCGCTCGACTCGGCCTCGGCCTCGGCCGCATCGTCCGACTCGTCGTCCGACGAGGCCGACCCGCTCGACGCGTTCTGTGTGTACCAGGCGGGCGTCGCGTAGTCGATGGTGAACTCGCCCGTCGTCTCGACGGCGGACTCCGCGTCGGACTGGTCATCGCCGGGTGTGGCCCAGCCCCCGCGGATCCCGTTCCGATCGCTGTTCACAGTTCCTCCTGGTGTGGTCGAGCACCCTCGTGCCGTGCTGGGGCGACCATTTCTCGTCTGTCTTCTTGTCGTCCGAAGCCGATGTGCGGTGGAGGTCGTCCGAACTGCTCGGCTCTCCCCCCGGTACGCGCCGGTCCCAGCCTAATCACCACGACCCCCGCCCCGGCAGGCCCGTCCACCCCTCAGTGACCGTCCATTACGTCACAGCCTGACCGGAACCGATCCCGTTCGCGCTCGAACCGCCTTATCCGGCTGGAGAGTTGACAGGACCGGAGCGAAATCCGCCCCACGGGTGCCACAACCTCACATGCATAGTAGGCGGCCCCTCCGACAACCGACTTCGCAGCAAAACGCAGAAAAAAAGGGGGGCGGGGCCGGCGTACTGCACCGGCCCCGCCCCTCACGCCGTCCCCCAGGACGGCCGTCACTCGGAAGGACTGAGCGAACTACTCGACATCCCCACCGGAATCGGTACCCGGGTCGGCGTCCGTGGCCGCCAGCCCGCCGTTGAGTTCCGTCGGCTCCAGATCGAACTCCCCGTCGCGCGCCCCGAGCACGAACGCCGTCCACTCCGCCTCCGTGTAACGGAGGACGGTGTCCGTGTCCAGGGACGACCGCATGGCCACCGCACCGTCGGGAAGATAGGCGATCTCGACCCGCTCCTCGTGCTCCTCCGTGCCGGGGGCGCTGTGCCACTCGACGCCCGAGATGTCGAGGGAGTACAGCTCGTCCCGCTCCCGCTCCTTGCGCGCCTTGACGTCCTCGTCCTGCGCGGCCGTGGTGTCCTGTGCGCCCTGTGCCTCCGCCATGGCGAAGAGACCCCTTCCCGACGTACGTCATACGACTACTACGATCTGTGTTCTCACCCTAGTGGCCCAGGCCTGGCCGTCCGGACTGTTTGCGCACCGCGGTGAGGGCGGCCGCTGCCTGCTGGTATCCTGGTCGACGGCCGTTTGTGTACGCACCCCTGGAGTCACTCACTCCGGAGGCCGCGCCCAACGGATCTCCCGCCTTCCGAGTAACGGAAGCTCCCCTGAGAAGTGGACCAGGGGCACTCGGAGGCCACTACAAAGACTTACGAGGAGTACGCGTGTCGCTCGACGCCGCAGTGAAGAAGCAGCTCATCACCGAGTTCGGTACCAAGGAGGGCGACACCGGCTCCCCCGAGGTCCAGGTCGCGATGCTCTCGCGCCGTATCTCGGACCTGACCGAGCACCTCAAGACGCACAAGCACGACCACCACTCCCGTCGTGGTCTGCTGATCCTCGTCGGTCAGCGTCGCCGCCTTCTCCAGTACCTGGCGAAGAAGGACATCCAGCGCTTCCGTGCGCTGGTCGACCGCCTCGGCATCCGTCGCGGTGCGGCGGGCGCCAAGTAAGACGCTGTGAGAGGGAGCGGTTCCCACTTCTAGGGGGCCGCTCCCTTTGCCGTACGTGCGGAAACGTGCGGAGTGTCACTGCCTCTTTGTAGTGTGGTAGCACAACGCAATACGCAGGACACAGAACCCGTACGAGTGGACACGGTCCGTGAGTGCGGAAAGCAGGAAACGGACAGAGTCCGTACGAGGAGAAGTGCGACCTCACCGCCGCCGGTCCTCGGTAGTGGCCCCCGGGAGATGTGACCCCCGGGTGCTTCGATCGAAGACCGGCCCGCACTCAGAAGGCGCGCTTCTCCGAACCCACGTCCCTCTGCCACACGGGCAGCACGGGACAAAAGACGAAAAAGTATCGGAGAAAACGCTAGTGGAGAACGAGACCCACTACGCCGAGGCCGTCATTGACAACGGTTCCTTCGGCACCCGCACCATCCGCTTCGAGACGGGCCGCCTGGCCAGGCAGGCCGCCGGCTCCGCCGTGGCGTACCTGGACGACGACACCATGGTGCTGTCGGCCACCACCGCTTCCAAGAAGCCCAAGGAAAATCTTGACTTCTTCCCCCTCACGGTGGACGTCGAGGAGCGCCAGTACGCGGCCGGGAAGATCCCCGGTTCCTTCTTCCGTCGTGAGGGCCGGCCCTCCGAGGACGCGATCCTCACCTGCCGCCTGATCGACCGCCCGCTGCGCCCGTCGTTCAAGAAGGGCCTGCGCAACGAGATCCAGGTCGTCGCCACGATCATGGCGCTCAACCCCGATCACCTGTACGACGTCGTGGCGATCAACGCCGCCTCCGCGTCCACGCAGCTGGCCGGTCTGCCCTTCTCCGGCCCGATCGGCGGCGTCCGCGTCGCGCTGATCAACGGCCAGTGGGTCGCGTTCCCGACGCACACCGAGCTCGAGGACGCCGTCTTCGACATGGTCGTCGCCGGTCGCGTCCTGGAGGACGGCGACGTCGCGATCATGATGGTCGAGGCCGAGGCCACCGAGAAGACCATCACGCTGATCGAGGGCGGCGCCGAGGCGCCGACCGAGGAGGTCGTCGCCGCCGGTCTGGACGCCGCGAAGCCCTTCATCAAGGTGCTCGTCAAGGCCCAGTCCGACCTCGCCGCCAAGGCCGCCAAGCCCACAGGCGAGTTCCCGGTCTTCCTCGACTACCAGGACGACGTCCTGGAGGCCCTGACCGCCGCGGTCAAGAGCGAGCTCTCCCAGGCGCTCACCATCGCGGGCAAGCAGGACCGCGAGGCCGAGCTGGACCGCGTCAAGGAGATCGCCGCCGAGAAGCTGCTCCCGCAGTTCGAGGGCCGCGAGAAGGAGATCTCCGCCGCGTACCGCTCGCTGACCAAGTCCCTGGTCCGCGAGCGCGTCATCAAGGACAAGGTCCGCATCGACGGCCGTGGCGTCACGGACATCCGTACGCTCGCCGCCGAGGTCGAGGCCATTCCGCGCGTGCACGGCTCGGCGCTGTTCGAGCGTGGCGAGACCCAGATCCTGGGCGTCACCACCCTCAACATGCTCCGTATGGAGCAGATGCTGGACACCCTCTCCCCGGTGACCCGCAAGCGCTACATGCACAACTACAACTTCCCGCCGTACTCCGTCGGCGAGACCGGCCGCGTCGGCTCCCCGAAGCGCCGCGAGATCGGCCACGGCGCGCTCGCCGAGCGCGCGATCGTGCCGGTCCTGCCGTCGCGCGAGGACTTCCCGTACGCGATCCGTCAGGTGTCCGAGGCCCTCGGCTCCAACGGCTCGACGTCCATGGGCTCGGTCTGCGCCTCCACCATGTCGCTGCTGAACGCCGGTGTGCCGCTCAAGGCCCCCGTCGCCGGTATCGCCATGGGCCTGATCTCCCAGGAGATCAAGGGCGAGACGCACTACGTCGCCCTCACCGACATCCTCGGTGCGGAGGACGCCTTCGGCGACATGGACTTCAAGGTCGCCGGCACCAAGGAGTTCGTGACCGCCCTCCAGCTCGACACCAAGCTGGACGGCATCCCGGCCTCTGTCCTGGCCGCGGCCCTCAAGCAGGCCCGTGACGCCCGCCTCCACATCCTCGACGTGATGATGGAAGCGATCGACACGCCGGACGAGATGTCCCCGAACGCCCCGCGGATCATCACGGTCAAGATCCCCGTGGACAAGATCGGTGAGGTCATCGGCCCGAAGGGCAAGATGATCAACCAGATCCAGGAGGACACCGGCGCCGAGATCACGATCGAGGACGACGGCACCATCTACATCGGTGCCCAGGTCGGCTCGCAGGCCGAGGCCGCCCGCGCCACGATCAACGCGATCGCCAACCCGACCATGCCGGAGGTCGGCGAGCGTTACCTGGGCACCGTCGTGAAGACGACGACCTTCGGTGCGTTCGTGTCGCTGCTCCCGGGCAAGGACGGTCTGCTGCACATCTCGCAGATCCGTAAGCTCGCCGGTGGCAAGCGCGTGGAGAACGTCGAGGACGTGGTCGCCGTCGGCTCCAAGGTCCAGGTCGAGATCGCCGAGATCGACTCCCGCGGCAAGCTCTCCCTGATCCCGGTCATCGAGGGTGAAGGCGACGACGAGAAGAAGGACGCTGCATCCGACAGCAGCTCCGCTGCGGGCGACCAGTGACATCAAGCACCTCCACGGCGACGGCCCGCACCTCTTCTGAGGCGCGGGCCGTCGCCCGTACCCAAACCCTGATCAAGGGCACGAACGGCATCGGCACGGTCCGTAAGACCACCCTCCCCGGCGGCCTGCGCATCGTCACGGAAACCCTTCCGTCCGTGCGCTCCGCGACCTTCGGTATCTGGGCCCACGTCGGCTCCCGCGACGAGACCCCGGCCCTGAACGGCGCCACGCACTACCTGGAGCACCTGCTCTTCAAGGGCACGACACGCAGGTCGGCGATGGACATCTCCTCCGCGATCGACGCGGTCGGCGGCGAGATGAACGCGTTCACGGCGAAGGAGTACACGTGCTACTACGCGCGCGTGCTCGACACCGACCTCCCGCTCGCCATCGACATCGTCTGCGACATGCTCACGGGCTCGCTGATCCTCGAAGAGGACGTCAACGTCGAGCGCGGCGCCATCCTCGAAGAGATCGCGATGACGGAGGACGACCCGGGCGACTGCGTGCACGACCTGTTCGCGCACACGATGCTCGGCGACACCCCCCTCGGCCGCCCGGTCCTCGGCACGGTCGACACGGTAAACGCCCTCACCGCGGACCGCATCCGCCGCTTCTACAAGAAGCACTACGACCCGACCCACCTCGTCGTGGCGGCGGCCGGCAACATCGACCACAACAAGGTCGTACGCCAGGTCCGCGCGGCCTTCGAGAAGGCGGGCGCCCTCAAGCAGCTCGACGCCACGCCGATCGCCCCGCGCGAAGGCCGTCGCGGTATCCGTACCGCCGGCCGGGTCGAGTTGCTCGGCCGCAAGACCGAACAGGCGCATGTCGTCCTCGGCATGCCGGGCCTGGCCCGGACGGACGAGCGCCGCTGGGCACTGGGCGTGCTGAACACGGCCCTGGGCGGCGGGATGTCGTCCCGCCTCTTCCAGGAGGTCCGGGAGAAGCGCGGACTGGCGTACAGCGTGTACTCGTACACGTCGGGCTTCGCCGACTGCGGCCTCTTCGGCGTGTACGCGGGCTGCAGGCCCTCGCAGGTGCACGACGTGCTGAAGATCTGCCGCGACGAACTCGACCACGTCGCCGAGCACGGCCTCTCCGACGAGGAGATCGGGCGCGCCATCGGCCAGTTGCGCGGTTCGACCGTCCTCGGTCTTGAGGACACGGGCGCGCTGATGAACCGTATCGGCAAGAGCGAACTGTGCTGGGGCGACCAGATGTCCGTCGACGACATGCTGGCCCGGATAGCTGAGGTCACCCCGGACGCCGTACGTGAGGTCGCCCGCGAGATCCTGGGACAGCGTCCGTCGCTGTCGGTCATCGGCCCGCTCAAGGACAAGCAGGCCGCACGCCTGCACGAAGCGGTCGCCTGACAGCCGTACCCGCCCCACCCGTATCCGTCCGGTAAGGAAGCAAACATGAGCAAGCTGCGCGTGGCGGTCCTCGGCGCCAACGGCCGTATCGGCGCCGAGGCGGTGCGGGCGGTCGAGGCCGCCGAGGACATGGAACTGGTCGCCGCCCTCAGCCGGGGCGACAAGCTGGAGACGCTGGCGGACACTGGCGCTCAGGTCGCGGTCGAACTGACCACCCCGGCCTCGGTGATGGGCAACCTCGACTTCTGCGTGCGCCACGGCATCCACGCTGTCGTCGGCACCACCGGCTGGACCGACGAACGCCTCGCGCAGCTGACCGGCTGGCTGGCCCAGTCCCCGGAGACGGGCGTGCTCATCGCGCCCAACTTCTCCATCGGGGCCGTACTGACCATGAGGTTCGCGCAGATCGCGGCGCCCTACTTCGAGTCGGTCGAGGTCATCGAGCTGCACCACCCGAACAAGGTGGACGCGCCCAGCGGCACCGCGGCGCGCACGGCCCAGCTGATCGCGGAGGCCCGGGCCAAGGCCGGCTCGGCCCCGGCACCGGACGCCACGGTGACGGCGCTGGACGGCGCCCGGGGCGCGAACGTCGACGGGGTGCCCGTGCACTCCGTACGCCTGCGCGGTCTCCTGGCCCACCAGGAGGTCCTGCTGGGCGGCGAGGGCGAGACGCTCACCGTCCGCCACGACTCGCTCCACCACAGCAGCTTCATGCCGGGCATCCTGCTCGGCGCGCGCCGCGTCGTGGACACCCCCGGCCTGACCTTCGGCCTGGAACACTTCCTCGACCTCGGCTGAGAGACGAACGTCATGCGCGCGAAGCTCTCCTACGTCCTCACGGCCGCCGTCCTGGTCTTCTACTTCGTCCTGGCCGGCAGCCGCGGGATCATGCTCATACAGACCGGCACGCTCCTGACCGTCACCTTCGGCGTGGCGGTCCTGATCCTGCCGGTGATCGGCGTGTGGTTCCTCTGGAAGAACACGCAGTTCGTCCGAAACGCCAACCGCCTCGCCGCCGAGCTGGACGCCGAAGGCGGCCTGCCCGCCGACGAGTTGAAGCGCACTCCGAGCGGCCGGGTCGACCGCGACTCGGCCGACGAGGTCTTCACCAGGCGCAAGGCCGAGACGGAGTCGGCCCCGAACGACTGGCGCAGCTGGTTCCGCCTCGCCGTCGCCTACCACGACGCCCGCGACACCCCCCGCGCCCGCAAGGCGATGCAACGCGCGATCGCCCTGCACGACGGCAAGTCACCGGCCCAGGCGGCCTGAACACCCGGTCGCGGCACAGACGCTGAGAGGGGCCGGCCCGCAACCGCGGCCCGGCCCCTCTCAGCGATCGTCCGCCGGCGGGATGTCGCCTAGCCCCGCCCGAACTCCGCGGCCCAGGCCTCGACGCTGTCCGCGGCTCGGTCGAACGCCTCCATACGCGCCAGGAAGTCGGCGTTGTGCGTGGTCAGCAGCACAGGCAGATCGTCCGGCGCCCGATCCCGCCGTACGAGGAGCAGGGCCTGCCCCTGCACGGTGCGCGGCAGACCGAGCCAGCGCACCGGCTGCTGCACCGTACGCACGGCGACGACCTTCTCCCAGCGCGTCGTCCGGGTGCCGAGGAATCCCACCCGGCGCAGCCCGTGCGCACTCACCCACACGCCGGTACGCAGCAGTCGCAGCGTCACGGCGATGACGGCCAGCGCGATGCCGAGACATACGGCACCTCCGGACAGCTCGCCGGTGGCCGCGATGATGACCGCCGCGAACAGCACGTACGAGGCGAGCAGCAGCAGGAGCGCCGCCACACCCACCCGCCACGGTCCGGGCCGGTAGGGGCGCCGCCAGCGGTCGCGGTCGTCGAACGGCAGCGCGAGACCGGCCGCGGCCTCGTCGGAGGCGCGGTCGGCCGTCAGGAAGGTCAGGGGCACGGCTGGTCCTCACTCAAATCCATGCGCGGGCTGTGCCCGGTGAGGTTATCGAGCCGGTCGCCCGGTCACCAGCCTCGGGGGTCGGAGGAGGGCCCGACCAACGCCATTCGGCCGCAGGAGCAGCACCAACGGGCGGGACCTCAACGACGGTCGGACGCCTCGGACTGCTGCGTGTGCCCGGCTGCCCGGTCGACCGACAGCGCGGGCATCCCGAGGACCAGCGCGCCCACGAGCCCGGCGACGACGGTGAGCCCCAGAAGCAGGCGACCGGCTATCTCACCGGCGGACGCGCGCTGACGGGGTGGGGGAGCGACATTGCTGCGGAACCTGTCGGCCTCGGCGATGAAGGCGAACGGAATGGGCTCACGCCGATGGAACATGGGACTCGCTTCTCCTCGGAAGGACTCAGAAGGGCTCGGAAGACTCGTGACAACCGGGCGGCTCGAACGAACCACCCTCACCAATACAGACGCACGAACGCCCCAAGAGGTGCCCTGTTTCACCGATTTCATTGCGCAAGGCGTCGTCCGACCCGTATTGCGGCCCCCGTAGAGTGGAGCCGCACCACAGCTGAGATGGGAAGGACCCTCCGTGAGCCCCGCCGACGACCCCAAACCCTTCTTGTTGCGCAGTGAAGTCACCGTCGAACTGGTGAAATCCAGCGCATCGGACTCGGACGTCCTGTTCGCCGCTCGTGTCTCCACCGCGGGCGAGCAGTCCCTCGACGAGATGAAGAAGGACCCCGAGCGTTCCAAGGGGTTGATCAACTACCTGATGCGGGACCGGCACGGCAGCCCCTTCGAGCACAACTCGATGACCTTCTTCATCAGCGCCCCGATCTTCGTCTTCCGCGAGTTCATGCGGCACCGCGTCGGCTGGTCGTACAACGAGGAGTCGGGCCGGTACAGGGAGCTCGAACCTGTCTTCTACGTCCCCGACGAGTCACGCAAGCTGGTCCAGGAGGGCCGCCCCGGCAAGTACGTCTTCGTCGAGGGCACGCCGGCGCAGTACGAGTCGGTGAGCACCGTCCTGAACGAGTCCTACGAGCAGGCGTACGCCGCGTACCAGAAACTGCTCGCCGAAGGAGTGGCCCGTGAGGTCGCCCGCGCGGTCCTCCCGGTCGGCCTGTTCTCGTCGATGTACGCCACGTGCAACGCCCGCTCCCTGATGCACTTCCTCGGCCTGCGCACGCAGCACGAACTGGCCAAGGTGCCGTCGTTCCCGCAGCGGGAGATCGAGATGGTCGGCGAGAAGATGGAGGCGGAGTGGGCCAGGCTCATGCCGCTGACCCACGCGGCCTTCAACACGAACGGCCGGGTCGCTCCGTAGGGGCGAACGCACGCGCATCTCCCCACAGGGCACAGATGTACGGATCAGTCTCGCGAAGTGTCCAGATTGCGGTATTTCGTGAGGTTCATCTAGCCTGATCAAACGGACCCGGCACTGCTTGAACCCCCGAGCAGGCAGTGCCGGGTTCCATCTTTGTCATGACTTTTCCCGCACCCCTAGGGCAGACCGCGCCCTGAGCAGCGAGTAGCGTGGTACCCATGGCTCCGACCTCCACTCCGCAGACCCCCTTCGGGAGGGTCCTCACCGCCATGGTCACGCCGTTCACGGCGGACGGCGCGCTCGACCTCGACGGCGCACAGCGGCTCGCCACCCACCTGGTGGACGCAGGCAATGACGGCCTGGTCATCAACGGCACCACCGGCGAGTCCCCGACCACCAGCGACGCGGAGAAAACGGATCTCGTACGAGCCGTACTGGAGGCGGTCGGTGAGCGGGCCCACATCATCGCGGGCGTCGGCACGAACGACACCCGCCACAGCATCGAACTGGCCCGCGCGGCCGAGGCGACCGGTGCACACGGCCTCCTGACCGTGACGCCGTACTACAACAAGCCTCCGCAGGAGGGCCTTTACCGGCACTTCGCGGCCATCGCCGACGCCACCGAACTCCCGGTGATGCTGTACGACATCCCCGGCCGCAGCGGCGTCCCGATCAGCACCGAGACGATCGTCCGGCTCGCCGAGCACCCCCGGATCGTCGCCAACAAGGACGCCAAGGGCGACCTCGGCCGGGCCAGCTGGGCCATCGCCCGCTCCGGCCTCGCCTGGTACTCCGGCGACGACATGCTGAACCTGCCGCTGCTCTCCGTGGGGGCGGTCGGCTTCGTGTCGGTCGTCGGCCACGTCGTCACCCCGGAACTGCGCAGCCTGGTGGAGGCGTACGTCTCCGGCGATGTCCAGAAGGCGACAGAGATCCACCAGAAGCTGCTTCCGGTCTTCACCGGCATGTTCCGCACCCAGGGCGTCATGACCACCAAGGCCGCTCTCGCCCTCCAGGGTCTGCCCGCCGGACCGCTGCGCGCCCCGATGGTCGAGCTGTCGACCGACGAGATTGCCCAGCTCAAGATCGATCTTGCTGCCGGCGGGGTACAGCTCTGACAACAGACTTCACAACTGAATACGCGGGACAACTGTGCCTGCACTCCACATCCAACAACTGCTTTTGCACGAACGTCATGCGCGCCACGTGCCTTGCCGGTACGTGGCGCGTGTGGTGAGGAGAGTCTTTTGAGTCATCCGCATCCTGAACTCGGCGCCCCGCCGAAGCTCCCGGAGGGCGCCCTGCGGGTCACCCCGCTCGGCGGCCTCGGCGAGATCGGCCGCAACATGACCGTCTTCGAGTACGGCGGTCGCCTATTGATCGTCGACTGCGGCGTGCTCTTCCCCGAGGAGGAGCAGCCCGGAATCGACCTGATCCTGCCGGACTTCACGTCCATCAGGGACCGCCTCGAGGACATCGAGGGCATCGTCCTCACCCACGGCCACGAGGACCACATCGGCGCCGTCCCCTACCTCCTGCGGGAGAAGCCGGACATCCCACTGATCGGCTCCAAGCTGACTCTCGCCTTCATCGAGGCGAAGCTCCAGGAGCACCGCATCCGCCCGTACACCCTTGAGGTGACGGAGGGGAACCGCGAGCGCATCGGTCCCTTCGACTGCGAGTTCATCGCGGTCAACCACTCCATCCCGGACGCCCTCGCGGTCGCCATCCGCACCCCTGCGGGCATGGTGGTCCACACCGGCGACTTCAAGATGGACCAGCTTCCGCTGGACGGCCGTCTCACGGATCTACACGCGTTCGCACGACTGAGCGAAGAGGGCATCGACCTCCTTCTCTCGGACTCCACGAACGCCGAGGTCCCGGGATTCGTCGCGCCCGAGCGCGACATCTCGAACGTGCTGCGCCAGGTCTTCGCGGGCGCCAGCAAGCGGATCATCGTGGCCAGCTTCGCCAGCCACATCCACCGCATCCAGCAGATCCTGGACGCGGCCCACGAGTACGGCCGCAGGGTCGCGTTCGTCGGCCGCTCCATGGTCCGCAACATGGGCATCGCCCGGGACCTGGGCTATCTGAAGGTCCCGCCGGGCCTGGTGGTGGACGTCAAGACCCTCGACGACCTCCCGGACCACCAGATCGTCCTGGTCTGTACGGGCTCCCAGGGCGAGCCGATGGCCGCGCTGTCCCGCATGGCCAACAGGGACCACCAGATCCGTATCGTCCAGGGCGACACGGTGATCCTGGCCTCGTCCCTGATCCCCGGCAACGAGAACGCGGTGTACCGCGTCATCAACGGCCTGACCCGCTGGGGCGCGCACGTCGTCCACAAGGGCAACGCCAAGGTGCACGTCTCGGGCCACGCCTCGGCCGGCGAGCTCCTGTACTTCTACAACATCTGCAAGCCGCGCAACCTGATGCCGGTCCACGGTGAATGGCGCCACTTGAGGGCCAACGCCGAGCTGGGCGCCATGACGGGCGTCCCGCACGACCGGATCGTCATCGCCGAGGACGGCGTGGTCGTCGACCTGATCGAGGGCAAGGCGAAGATCTCCGGCAAGGTCCAGGCCGGGTACGTGTACGTCGACGGCCTCTCGGTCGGCGACGTAGGCGAACCCGCCCTCAAGGACCGCAGGATCCTCGGCGACGAGGGCATCATCTCCGTCTTCATGGTGATGGACTCGTCGACGGGCAAGATCACGGGCGGCCCGCACATCCAGGCCCGTGGCTCGGGCATCGACGATTCCGCCTTCACCGACGTCATCCCGAGGATCATCGAAGTCCTGGAGCGCTCGGCTCAGGACGGGGTGGTGGAGCCGCATCAGATGCAGCAGCTCATCCGCCGCACGCTGGGCAAATGGGTGTCGGACACCTACCGCCGACGCCCGATGATCCTCCCGGTCGTCGTGGAGGTCTGACGGCCTCAGAGGGCGCCGCTGAGCGGCCCCTCGTACGCGTCAACCCGGAGCGGGGGGGGGGGGGGGGGGGGGGGGGGCGCCCCCCCCCGGGGGGGGGGCGGGGGGGGGGCGGCGGGGGCGAGAACAATGAACCCGCACCCCCGCTCGACCACAACGAGAGGCACCGACGTGCACGACGACGAACTCATCGCACGGGCCAA
>NZ_JBIRRV010000008.1:436803-443977 GCF_044333925.1 Streptomyces sp. NPDC020898 | reverse complement strand
CTCATCGTCGTCCTCGAAGCGATGAAGATGGAACAACCCCTCAACGCCCACAAAGCCGGCACCGTCAAGGGCCTCGCAGCCGAAGTCGGCGCCTCTCTCACCTCCGGCGCCCCCATCTGCGAGATCAAGGACTAAGCGCTCGCACAACACCAAGAAGCGCCCGGGGGACTGACCAATCAGCCACCGGGCGCTTCCCTTTCTGCCATCCGGTGCGAACAACGCCCCTTTTTAGGGGCGCGGGGAACTGCGCGACAAGCCCCCACCGCCCCGCACCCGCCAACCAAACCCGCACCGATGGCATGCTGAACCCCCGGAACAAGCACACGAAGGGCAGGTGAACCATGGCCCACCCGCCGGCAGGCCTCCGCGCGGACGCCCGCCGCAACTACGAGCGCCTCCTCGCAGAAGCCCGCTCCGCCTTCGCAGCACACGGCACAGACACCTCCCTGGAGGACGTGGCCCGCCGCGCAGGCGTAGGCATCGGCACCCTCTACCGGCACTTCCCGAACCGGCACGCCCTGATGAGCGCGGTCTTCGAGGACGCGGTGAGCGACCTGCTGGACCGCTCCCGCGAACTCCTCACCGACCCGGAGCCGTGCGCCGCGCTGGTGACCTGGCTGCGTGAGATCGTCACGCACGCCGGTGAGTACCGCGGCCTGGCACGGGCGCTCATGTCGGTCTCGTCCGACGCCGACTCGGCCCTGTCCAGGTGCAGCAACCCCATGCGGGAGGCGGGCGCGGCCCTGCTCACCCGCGCCCAGCGGGCCGGCAGCCTCCGCACCGACGTCTCCATCGGCGACCTGCTCCAGCTCACCAACGCCATCGCGCTGGCGGCCGAGGAGACCCCGGACGACCCGGACCTGGCCGACCGCCTCCTGACCCTGACGATGCGGGGCCTGAAGGCCGAACCTCAGTAGGTCAACTCGGCCTTCTGAAACTCGGTACTCGGTACTCGGTACTTGGTACGACGGTCAGCGGCGGCGGAGGTCCGCCACCCGGGCTCGTTCCCGCTCACGCTCACCGGGCCCGCCGGGCTGCTCGCCCAGCATCGTGCCGCGCAGCGGATGACCCGCAGCGCCGCCGGGGAGTTGTCCCCGGCGCGGGTTGGGAAGCGGCACGTCCCGGCGCTGCTGGCGTGCCGGGGCCTGGTCACCGCCCCCCGCTGAGTTTCCCGGGGAACCGCTTCCCGACCCCGAGGAACCGGCCACGGCGATCTGCACGCCCTGGTCGGCCAGGGCCTGGAGTTCGGTGCCGGCGCGGTCGTCGTGGACGGGCGGTTCGTCGGTGACGAGGCGGGTGATCACATCCGTGGGCACGGTCTGGAACATGGTGTCCGAACCGAGCTTGGTGTGATCGGCGAGTACGACGACCTCGGCGGCGGCCTGGACCAGCGCGCGGTCGACGGACGCCGACAGCATGTTGGAGGTGGACAGCCCGCGTTCGGCGGTGAGGCCGCTTCCGGAGAGGAAGGCCTTGGACACCCGCAGCCCGTGCAGGGACTGCTCGGCGCCACTGCCGACCAGGGCGTAGTTGGAACCGCGCAGAGTGCCGCCGGTCATCACGACCTCCACTCGGTTGGCGTGGGCGAGTGCCTGGGCCACCAACAGGGAGTTGGTGACGACGGTCAGCCCGGGGACCCGCGCGAGCCGGCGTGCCAGCTCCTGCGTGGTGGTCCCCGCCCCGACCACGATGGCCTCGCCCTCTTCGACGAAGCTCGCGGCGAGGTCGGCGATGGCCGTTTTCTCGGCGGTCGCGAGATGAGATTTCTGCGGAAAGCCGGACTCCCGCGTGAACCCGCCCGGCAATACCGCACCGCCGTGCCGGCGGTCGAGGAGTCCTTCTGCCTCCAGTGCGCGCACGTCCCGCCGTACGGTCACTTCGGAGGTCTGGACGACGCGGGCAAGCTCACGGAGCGACACGGCCCCATTGGCTCGCACCATTTCGAGGATCAATTGACGACGTTCTGCAGCGAACACGAAACTGACAGTAACCCCAACGACCGTCTGCTTTCAGCAGTATGCGCCGAATAACAGAAGTTGTTCGCATGGGGGTACGGGAAGTGGTATAGGTGCCTATCTCGCACGACTATGCCGCACGAATGGGCCGCAACTCCCCGTGACCAGCGGGAAGTCGCCCACCCCGCCGGGCCCTGCCGTCAGCCCTCGCCCGCCGCCTTGCGGGTGTGGAGCTGCCGGGCGACCTCGGCGATCGATCCCGAAAGGGATGGATAGACAGTGAACGCGTTCGCGATCTGCTCGACCGTCAGATTGTTGTCGACGGCGATCGAGATCGGATGGATGAGTTCGGAGGCGCGCGGCGACACGACACACCCGCCCACGACGATCCCGGTGCCCGGCCGGCACATCAGCTTGACGAAGCCGTCGCGGATGCCCTGCATCTTCGCGCGCGGATTGCGCAGCAGCGGCAGTTTGACGACGACGGCCTCGATCTTGCCGCCGTCGACGTCGGCCTGGGTGTAGCCGACGGTGGCGATCTCGGGGTCGGTGAAGACGTTGGAGGAGACGGTCTTCAGGTTCAGCGGGGCCACCGCGTCGCCGAGGAAGTGGTACATGGCGATACGGCCCTGCATGGCGGCGACGGACGCGAGAGCGAAGACACCGGTCACGTCACCGGCGGCGTACACGCCGGGAGCCGACGTCCGCGACACCTTGTCGGTCCAGATGTGCCCGGAGTCGCGGAGCTTGACCCCGGCCTCCTCCAGCCCCATACCGGCGCTGTTGGGAATCGCGCCGACGGCCATCAGACAGTGGGAGCCGGTGATGACGCGCCCGTCGGCGAGGGTGACCTCGACCCGGTCGCCGACGCGCTTGACGGACTCGGCGCGGGAGCGGGCCATGACGTTCATGCCACGGCGCCGGAAGACCTCTTCGAGGACGGCGGCGGCGTCCGGGTCCTCACCCGGCAGCACGCGGTCCCGGGAGGAGACGAGGGTGACCTTGGACCCGAGGGCCTGGTAGGCACCGGCGAACTCGGCACCGGTGACACCGGAACCGACGACGATCAGCTCTTCGGGCAGCTCGGTGAGGTCGTAGACCTGGGTCCAGTTGAGGATGCGCTCACCGTCGGGCTGCGCGTCGGCCAGCTCGCGCGGATGCCCGCCGGTCGCGATGAGCACGGCGTCGGCGACGAGGGTCTCCTCGCTGCCGTCCACGGCCCGTACGACGACCTTCCGGGAACCGTCGACGCCCTGGAGGCCGTCGAGCCGTCCGCGCCCGCGCAGGACGCGGGCGCCGGCCCGGGTGACGGAGGCGGTGATGTCGTGCGACTGGGCGAGGGCGAGACGCTTCACCCGTCGGTTGACCTTGTCGAGGTCGACACCGACGACGCGGGCGGCCTGCTGGTCGGGTGGGGTGTCGTCGGCGACGATGATCCCCAGTTCCTCGTACGAGGAATCGAAGGTGGTCATCACCTCGGCGGTGGCGATAAGCGTCTTCGACGGTACGCAGTCGGTCAGCACCGACGCCCCGCCCAGACCGTCGCAGTCGACGACGGTCACCTCCGCGCCGAGCTGCGCTGCCACCAGCGCCGCTTCGTAGCCGCCGGGTCCGCCACCAATGATCACGATCCGAGTCACATACCCCATTGTCCCGTACGCCCCGAGGTGCCGACGCCCCGGGGCCGTCGTACGGGTCCGGAGAGGGTTCCGTGCCGCTGCCGTGCGGACGGTTGTACGGGTACGGCCGGGGCGTGTGCTGTCGGAGTGACGGCCGTGTCCCCTGCCGTACTCTCGGTCCATGTCGCTCTACGCCGCCTACGCCGGCAATCTCGACGCGCGGCTCATGACGCGCCGCGCACCGCACTCGCCGCTGCGCGCCACCGGCTGGCTGACCGGCTGGCGGCTGACGTTCGCCGGCGAGCACATGGGCTGGGAGGGCGCCCTTCCGACGATCGTCGAGGCCCCCCGCTCCCAGGTCTTCGTCGCCCTGTACGAGATCGCCCCGCTCGACGAGGACTCCCTGGACCGCTGGGAGGGCGTGGGCCTCGACATCTACCGCCGGATGCGGCTGCGCGTCGACACGCTGGAGGGCGAGGAACCGGCGTGGGTGTACGTCCTCAACGGGTACGAGGGCGGCCTGCCGTCGGCCCGGAACCTCGGCGAGATCGCCGACGCGGCGGAGTCGGCGGGCGCACCGCACGACTATGTGATGGAACTGAGAAAACGCCCCTGCTGAGGGGCGGGCCGGGGACCGGCGCCCCGTTGGATGGATTGGATGGAAACGACAAGACAACGATCGCTATCCCGTTGCCTCTGTCATCTACGCGCGTAGGCTCCGACCGGATACGCTCTTGCGCGTGAACGCATCTCTTCTTCCGGACGACATCCAGGGCGACCCCCACTCCGCCGCCGACGCCGCTGCCGCGCGCCTGCGGGAGCTCACGGGCGCCGAGACCCACGACGTCGCTCTCGTGATGGGCTCCGGCTGGGCACCGGCCGTGGACGCCCTGGGCGCCTTCGAGGCCGAGTTCCAGGTCACCGAGCTGCCCGGATTCCCGCCGCCGGCGGTCGAGGGCCACGGCGGCAAGATCCGCTCGTACCGGATCGGCGACAAGCGCGCGCTGGTCTTCCTGGGCCGCACGCACTACTACGAGGGCCGGGGCGTCGCGTCCGTGGCGCACGGCGTACGCACCGCCGTGGCCGCCGGCTGCAAGACCATCGTCCTGACCAACGGCTGCGGCGGCCTGCGCGCCGACATGCGCCCCGGGCAGCCGGTCCTGATCAGCGACCACATCAACCTCACGGCGACCTCCCCGATCATCGGCGCGAACTTCGTCGACCTGACGGACCTGTACTCGCCGCGGCTGCGCGCCCTGTGCAAGGAGATCGACCCCAGCCTTGAGGAGGGCGTGTACGCCCAGTTCACGGGCCCGCACTACGAGACGCCGGCGGAGATCCGCATGGCCCGGGCGATCGGCGCGGACCTGGTGGGCATGTCGACGGTCCTGGAGGCGATCGCGGCGCGTGAGGCGGGCGCCGAGATCCTGGGCATCTCCCTGGTGACGAACCTCGCGGCGGGCATGACGGGCGAACCCCTCAACCACGAGGAGGTCCTCCAGGCGGGCCGCGACAGCGCAACCCGCATGGGCTCCCTGCTGGCCCAGGTCCTGGGCCGCCTGTAGGAACCGGTCTCGCCCCCGCCGCCCCTACCCGTCCCATCCTCGGGGCTCCGCTCCTGGTCTTTCAGCCCGTCCGGCGTTTGAGGACAAGGCCCGTTCAGGGCCGTGGCGGGGGTCTGGGGGCGCAGCCCCCAGGGATGGGACGGGTAGGGGCGGCGGGGGCGAGAACAATGAACCCGCACCCCCGCTCGACCACAACGAGAGGCACCGACGTGCACGACGACGAACTCATCGCACGGGCCAAGGCGTGGCTCGCCGAGGACCCCGACGCGGACACCCGTGAGGAACTCGCCAAGCTCATCGACGCCCAGGACCTCCCCGACCTCACCGCCCGCTTCTCCGGCACCCTCCAGTTCGGCACCGCAGGTCTACGCGGCGAACTCGGCGCCGGCCCCATGCGCATGAACCGCTCCGTCGTCATCCGCGCCGCCGCCGGCCTCGCCGCGTACCTCAAGGCGAAGGGCGAGACGGACGGCCTCGTCGTCATCGGCTACGACGCCCGCCACAAGTCGGCGGACTTCGCGCGCGACACCGCGGCGGTGATGACCGGCGCCGGACTCAGGGCAGCCGTCCTCCCCCGCCCCCTCCCCACCCCCGTACTGGCGTTCGCCATAAGGCACCTCGGCGCCGTCGCGGGCGTGGAGGTCACCGCCAGCCACAACCCGCCCCGCGACAACGGCTACAAGGTGTACCTGGGCGACGGTTCCCAGATCGTGCCCCCGGCGGACGCGGAGATCGCCGCCGAGATCGACGCCGTACGCGCGCTGAACGACGTACCGCGTCCGGAAGCCGGCTGGGAAACCCTCGACGACGCCGTCCTGAACGCCTATCTGGCCCGTACGGACGCCGTTCTCGCCGCCGGCTCCCCCCGTACCGCCCGCACGGTCTACACCGCGATGCACGGCGTCGGCACGGAGACCCTCCTCGCGGCCTTCGCCCGGGCCGGTTTCCCCGCTCCGGCCCTGGTCGCCGAACAGGCCGACCCCGACCCGGACTTCCCGACCGTCGCCTTCCCCAACCCGGAAGAGCCCGGCGCGATGGACCTCGCCTTCGCGAAGGCCCGCGAGACGAACCCGGACCTGATCATCGCGAACGACCCGGACGCGGACCGCTGCGCGGTGGCGGTACCGGAAGCCGACGGCTGGCGCATGCTGCGCGGCGACGAGGTGGGCGCCCTGCTCGCCGCCCATCTGGTCCAGCGCGGAGCGCGCGGCACCTTCGCCGAGTCGATCGTCTCCTCGTCACTCCTCGGCCGTATCGCCGAGAAGGCGAACCTCCCCTACGAGGAGACCCTCACCGGCTTCAAGTGGATCGCCCGCGTCGAGGGCCTGCGCTACGGCTACGAGGAGGCCCTCGGCTACTGCGTGGACCCGGACGGCGTACGCGACAAGGACGGCATCACGGCCGCGCTCCTCATCACGGAACTCGCCTCCGAGCTGAAGGCCCGGGGCCGTACGCTCCTCGACCTGCTCGACGACCTCGCGGTCGACCACGGTCTGCACGCCACGGACCAGCTCTCGGTCCGCGTCGAGGACCTGTCGGTCATCGCGAACGCCATGCGCCGTCTGCGTGAGCAGCCGCCGACCCAGCTCGCGGGCCTGCCGATCACGAAGGCGGAGGACCTCACCCAGGGGACGGAAGCCCTCCCGCCCACGGACGGCCTGCGCTACACGCTCGACGGCGCCCGGGTGATCGTCCGCCCCAGCGGTACGGAGCCGAAGCTGAAGTGCTACCTGGAGGTCGTCCTCCCGGTGCCCACCCACGCGGACCTCCCGGCGGCCCGCACGAAGGCGACGGACCTGCTGGAGACGATCAAGCGGGACCTCTCGGCGGCGGCAGGCATCTGAGGCGTATCTGATCCGTACTCGATGGGGTGGGGGTGGGGGGGGGGGGGGCCCCCCCCCCCCCCCCCCCCCCCGGGTGGGCCCCAACCCCCCCCCCCCCCCCCCCCCCCCCCGCGGGGGCCCCCCCCCGGCCCCCCCCCCCCCCCCCCCCGGGGGGGGGGGGGGCCGGCGGGGGGGGCGGGGGGGGGCGGGTG